>CAWFGL010000020.1:0-10236 GCA_963815335.1 uncultured Actinomycetota bacterium | reverse complement strand
GACCAACTGGGCCCGCGAGACCGAGCGCTGGACCCCGCGCCGCCGGGCCACCGTCATCCACGGTGACGGCGACCGGGTCGACGCGTTCGCCGACGTCATCATCGTCAACTACGAGATCCTCGACCGGCACGTCGGCTGGCTCGGGACGTTCGGCTTCAAGGCCATGGTCGTCGACGAGGCGCACTTCATCAAGAACAAGACCTCGCAGCGCTCGCGCCACGTGCTCGAGCTCTCCGAGCGGCTGCGCGCGCGCACCGCCCGCCCGCTCCTGATGGCGCTGACGGGCACCCCGCTCATCAACGACATCGAGGACTTCCGCGCGATCTGGCAGTTCCTGGGCTGGATCGACGACAACAAGCCGACGACCCGCCTGATGGAGTCGCTGGAGGCGACCGACCTGACGCCGGCCGACCACTCCTTCTACCCCGCGGCCCGCAAGGCCGTGATCGACATGGGCATCGTGCGACGCCGCAAGGTCGACGTGGCCGCCGACATCCCGGCCCGTCGCATCGCCGACATCCCGGTCGAGCTCGACGACGAGGACGCCCGCTCCATCCGCTCGGCGGAGAAGGAGCTCGCCCGCCGTCTCGTCCAGCGCTACAAGGCCGCGCTCGAGACCCGGCGTACGGGCTCCGTCGTCGACGGCATCGACCACGAGCTCGTCCGCCGCGTCGCGACCTGGGAGCGCGAGGAGATGGACTCCGGCACCTCCGGGGAGAACGTCTTCTCGATGTTCCGCCGCATCGGCCGCGCCAAGGCCGGCCTGTCCGCCGACTACGCCGCCCAGCTGGCGCGCAACGTCGGCAAGGTCGTCTTCTTCGCCCGGCACATCGACGTCATGGACATCGCCGAGGAGACGTTCACGCGGCGCGGTCTCAAGCACGCCTCGATCCGCGGCGACCAGTCGCCGAAGGCCCGCGAGAAGGCGATCACGTCCTTCGTCAACGACCCCGACGTGCAGGTCATCGTGTGCTCGCTCGCGGCGGCCGGCGTCGGCGTCAACCTCCAGGTCGCGTCCAACGTCGTGCTCGCCGAGCTGTCGTGGACCGACGCCGAGCAGACCCAGGCGATCGACCGTGTGCACCGCATCGGGCAGAGCGACCCGGTCACGGCGTGGCGCATCATCGCCGCGCAGACGATCGACACCCGGATCGCGGAGCTGATCGACTCCAAGGCCGGCCTGGCGGCGCGTGCCCTCGACGGCTCGGACGAGGAGGTCTCGTCCTCGGCCAACATCCAGACCGAGGCCCTGGTCGCGCTGCTCACCGACGCGCTGGAGCGCGAGCTCGGCTGAGGCCCACCCCTCGGTGACCTCCGGCCCTTGTCCTGCCGCAGGCGACCCGGTAGGCAGGACACATGAGTGAGGACCGCGAGACCTACGGCGACATGTCCGTCGACGACGAGGACCAGCTGCAGCCGGGGGACACCCTCGACGACGGCGACCTGAGGACGTGCTCGACCGCGGCTACTCGCCGCCGGACCGCCCGCCGAAGGGCTACGAGGACTACCCGACCGAGGCCGAGCGCCTGCGGGGGGAGTCCCTCGACGAGAAGCTCGCCGAGGAGGAGCCCGACATCGACCCCTACGCCGAGCCGGAGGCGACCGACTCCGAGGACGAGAACGCCCTCGACGAGCAGCTCGGCCTCGACGAGGCCGACGCGCGCGCCGGTCGGCTCGTGCAGCCCGACTCGGGGCTCGGGGAGGACATCGACTCCCAGGAGCTCGCGCACCGACGTCGGCATCGACGGCGCCGGTGCCTCGGCCGAGGAGGCCGCCATGCACATCACCCGCGAGCCCGAGCCGCCCACCGGCTGAGCCGGCTCACTCCGCGATGCCGGCGCCGAGGACCTCGAGCCCGTAGCGCGGGCCGACCTCGGCCCACTTGGGCAGCTCGACCTCGGGGGACTGGCCGTCCTCGCCGGGCAGGCGACGCTCGCGCGCCGGGATGCCGACCTCGTCGTAGAGACCCATCAGCCCGCCCGGGGCGGTGAAGGCGACGAACCGGGTGGGGGAGGTGCCGCGGATCCGGAAGGCGTGCGGCACCGAGCGCGGCAGGTAGATGAAGCAGCCGTCGTCGAGCTCGTAGGTCTCGTCGCCGGCGCGGTAGCTGACCCGGCCCTCGAGGACGAGGAACGCCTCGGCCTCGTGGGTGTGCCGGTGCAGCGGGGTCGCGATGCCCGGCGGCTGCGTGACGAGGGAGACGCCGAGCAGCCCCTCGGTGTCCTCGGCGCCGACCAGGTGCTCGAAGAGCGAGCCCATGGCCCACGTGGCGGGACCCTCCCCGGGACGGCGGACGACGACGCCGGTGGACTCACCCATGGCACGACCCCATTTCAACCGAACAGGCTTCGGATGAATGTAAGGTACGACGCGTGGCGGAGCCGGTCAAGAGGTCCTACCGGTCCGGGCGTCGCGCGGAGCAGGCCGCCGCGACCCGGGCGGCGGTGCTGCGTGCGGCCCGCGACCTCTTCACCGACCGGGGCTATGCCGCGACCGGCGTCGCCGACATCGCCTCGGCCGCGGGCGTCAACGTCGACACGGTCTACCGCGCCGTCGGCCGCAAGCCGCAGCTGATGCTGGCCGTCATCGACATGACGCTGGCCGGCTCGGACGAACCGGTGGCCGCCGAGCAGCGCGACTACGTCCGGGCGGTCCTCGCCGCCGACGGCGCCCGCGCCAAGCTCACGACGTACGCCGAGGCGCTGGGCCGGGTGATGCCGCGGGTCGCACCGCTCTTCGACTCGCTCGCGCAGGCCGCGCTGACCGAGCCCGACTGCGCCGCGGTCCGGGACGGCATCGGCGAGCGGCGCGCGGCGAACATGCTCACGCTGGCCCTGGACCTGCGCGCCACGGGCGACCTGCGCGACGACCTGACGGACCGGGAGGTCGCCGACCTGCTCTGGACGACGAACGCCCCGGAGTACTACGCCCTCGCGATCGCGCGCGGCTGGTCGCCGGCGACGTACGCCGAACGGCTGGCGGACCTGTGGACCCGGCTGCTGCTCGCCGACCCGCGCGGATAGGGCGCCCGCCTGCGACTCTGGTCGGGCCCCACGAGTTCCTCTAGCATCGCTGGCATGTCGGCAGGCGAGGCCCGACCCTCTCCACCGCCGCAGGGTGGTGGTCCACTCCTGCTGGCGGTCACCGACGACGCACGGTTGCTCGAGGTCGTGCAGCGTGAGCTGGAGAACCGCTACGTCCACGACTACCGCGTGCGCTGCCTGCCCTCGGCGGCGGAGGCTCTCGCGGCGCTGGAGGACTCTGCGGTGGCCGGCGAGCAGGTGGCGCTGGTGCTTGCGGGCGAGCTGCGGCGGTGACACGTCAGGGACGGACCTGCTGGCGGAGGTCCAGCACACCCATCCCCAGGCGCAGCGCGTCCTGCTCGTCGGATGGGGCCGTCTCAGTGAACCGCTGATCGGCGACGCGATCTTCGAGGCGATCTCCACGGGCCGCCTCGACCACTTCCTGCTCGAGCCCTCCCTCCCGCCGGACGAGGAGTTCCACCAGGCGATCTCCAGCTCCCTGCTGGCGTGGGCCGAGGCGCGCCAGCGCGCCCCCCACACCGTGGACGTGATCGGACAGACGTGGTCCGGTCGGTCGGCCGAGCTGCGCGAGGTGCTCGGACGCTGTGCGATCCCGCACCGCTTCCACCTGGCCAGCTCCGAGAGGGGCAAGCCGTCCTGGCGTCGGCCGGCACCAGGAGGTTGCCGCTCATCGTGATGCCCGACGGACACGTCCTGGAGGACCCCAGTGACGCGGAGATCGCCAGCGCCTCGGGGACCACGATCGCCCCGGACCGCGACCAGTACGACCTGGTGGTCGTCGGCGGCGGACCCGCCGGCCTCTCCGCCGCCGTCTACGGCTCCTCGGAGGGGCTGCGCACCCTCGTCATCGACTCGGGCGGGATCGGCGGGCAGGCCACGGCGAGCTCGTCGATCCGCAACTACCTCGGCTTCCCGCGCGGCGTCAGCGGTGGAGAGCTGGCCCGGCGGGCCTACCAGCAGGCGTGGGTCTTCGGCACTCGGTTCGCCATGATGCAACGGGTGACCCAGCTGTCGCCGGAGCACGACGGCATCGCGCTGACGTTGAGCAACGGAGGGGTCGCGGTCGGTCGCGCGGTGATCCTCGCGATGGGAGCCAGCTACCGGCTCCTCGGCATCGAGCCCCTCGAGGCCCTGCGCGGCGCGGGGGTCTTCTACGGCGCTGCGGCGTCCGAGGCACCGACCGTGTCCGGCGACGAGGTCTTCGTCGTGGGTGGCGCGAACTCCGCTGGCCAGGCGGCCCTCCACCTGGCCCACTACGCCCGTCGGGTCACCCTGGTGGTGAGGGCCGGCCGACTCGATGCCGCGATGTCGCACTACCTCGTCCAGCAGATCGAGGCCACCCCCAACATCGAGGTCCGCACCGACACCGAGGTCGTCGACGGCGGCGGCGACGGGTGGCTCCAGCACCTGATGCTCCGCGACCGCACCGACCTCCAGGAGCACGTGGTCGCGGCCGACCACCTCTTCCTGATGATCGGGGCCAGGCCCCACACGGAGTGGCTCCCGCCGGCGGTCGAGCGTGATCCGGGGGGCTTCGTGATGACCGGGCCGGACGTCCGTGGCGAGGCCTTCGAGGCGCTCGGCCGCAGCCCGCTGCCCATGGAGACGAGTGTTCCCTCGGTCCTTGCGGCCGGGGACGTACGCCACGGCTCCGTGAAGCGCGTGGCGTCCGCGGTCGGCGAGGGCTCGATCGCCATCCAGTTCGTCCACTGGCTGGCAAGAGCCTGAGGCGAGGCGCCTCTGATGCGGGGTGAGACCCCGGTAGCGTCCGGGGGTGGCCAGCTCTCGACGATCCGGTGCTCGTCGACGCACCGCCTCCCCGCGCCGCAGCGGCGCACGCCAACCCCAGCGGCCGCTGCCGGCCACCGGTCCGGGCGAACGGCTGTGGGTGCTCGACGTCCCCTATGCGACGCAGGTCGAGGGCGCCACCTGGCACCCTGCGGTCAAGACCCACCTGTACGTCGGGCGCGTCCTGCCCGCGCACCTCGAGCCCTATGCCCCGGGGCCCTACACGCTCGGCCGGTTCATCGAGAACACCCTCAACCCCGACGACCCGACGCCCAGCCCCGAGCCGACCGACGACCTCGAGCCCCGGAGGATCCAGTTCGAGGCAGCCGACGCGATCGCAGCGCGGGCCGCCGCGGGCGGACGGCAGTTCCTGCTCGCCGACGAGCCCGGCGTGGGCAAGACGATCTCCGCGGTCCTCGGGGCCACGGCGGTGGGCGACCTGCGCGGTGCGCGACGGGTGCTCGTCGTGGCCGACCGGCCCGCTGCGATCACGATCGGCCACTGGTGCCGCACGATCACGGCGCTCGGGGACGGCGGTCTCGAGTGGGTCGTGATCACGTGGGACCGGCTGGACAAGGTCAAGGACCACACCTGGGACGTGATCATCGCGGACGAGGCCCACGCCCTGCGACGTACGACGACGAAGCGGTGGAAGCTCTGGGCGCGGATCTCCGGGCACGGGCGGCCGCACGACACGGCGCCGTTCGTCATCGCCACCACCGCGACGCCCGGACACACCCCGCTCGAGCTGCCCTACCTCGCCCCGGCATACGCGCAGGTGCTGGGGGAGTCGATGCGGGAGTGGACCTCGGCGACGCAACCCGGGGACCTGTTCGCCACCGCGCTCGACCGCCACGGCGTCGGCGTGGAACGGGGACGCTACGGCGCGACGTGGACCCCCGATCCCGCGCGGCGCGCCGCGGACCTCAAGCTGGTGCGCGGCTGGCTCGACGAGGAACGGCCGCCCGCGATGCTGCACCGCGCCGCGCCGTGGGGACCCGTGCCGATCTCCGGCATGCCGGTGACGCTGACCCCGGCGGAGCGCACGGCGTACGAGGCCGAGTGGGGAGAGTTCTGCCGCGAGATGGACATCGCCCGGCGGGGCCGCAACGTCGCGAAGGGTCGGGCCGCGCTCCTGCGCTTCCGGCAGAAGGCCGGGCTCATCCGCGTCGACTCGACGGTCGCGTGGATCGCCCAGCAGGTCGAGGCCGAGCGCCAGGTGGCGTGCTCGGTCGAGTTCGTCGCGACCGCCGCCGACCCGATCGCCGACCGGCTGCGTGACTCCGGCATCGACGTCGCCACGATCTACGGTCGCGACCGGTTCGATCCAGAAGCCGAGCGGCTCCGGTTCCAGACCGGGAAGGCCAAGGTCTGCGTCTTCACCACCGTCGCCTCGATCAGCCTGCACGCCGGCGAGACGCTCACCGACGGCCGCCGTGCCAGCACGGAGCCGCGGGTCGGGGTCTTCCACCAGGCCCGCTTCTCGGGCATCGCCGGACGGCAGGTCACCGGCCGCACCCACCGCGACCACCAGGTCTCGCCGTGGCACATCGCGTATGCCGAGGGCACCGTCGAGGAGCAGGTCGGCAAGGTGATGGTGGAGCGGATCGCCGCGGCCTCCGACACCGTGGGCGGCGACACCACCGGCCTCGCCGACCTCGCCCAGCTCCTCGGAGCCGACTGGCTGCCCGTCACGACCCTGACCGACGACGGCGCCTGACCGCCCGCGCTACGGTCGGTGCGTGAGCGACGAACCACCGGTGCGCGTGGCGCTACGGGTCGACGACGTGGCCGCAGCCACGGCGTTGTACGAGCAGCTCGGCTTCGTGCAGGTAGGGACGGTCCCGGACCCGAACGGTCTCGTGGTGATGGCGATCCTGCGACGAGGACCCCTGCAGCTGCTCGTCGACGCGCTGGAGGGGATTCCGTTCCCCGACAGTGCGCGCGAGCGGTCGACCAGGTCCGGCCCTCGTGGACTCGGCGTGGTCATCGGCATCGAGGTGGAGGACGTGGATGACGCCGCCCGTGTCGCCGAGGCCGCAGGACGTGTTCGGCTCCGGCCGAGTCGATCTGGCTGAGGGCCCACGGCGATCGGTGATGTCGTGCGTCCGGGCTGCGAGGCAACCAAACTGGTGGTCCCGCCGGTTCTACTGGGCAGGGCGAGAGGAGGGGACGCGTGCGGACAGAACCACCAGGCTTTCGTGAGTTCGTCGTGGCGCGCTCGCCTGCGCTGCTCCGGACGGCCTGGATGCTGACTGGCGACGAGGCTGCCGCCGAGGATCTCCTGCAGACCGCCCTCGCGAGGACGTGGCCCCACTGGGCTCGCATCGCGGATGGTCGACCTGACGCCTATGTCCGGAAGGTCATGGTGCGCCTCAACGCCAGTTGGCGGACCCGACGCTGGAACCAGGAGACCCCCACGCCCGACGCCGGCCTGCACCCTCGGCGCCGCCACGCACCGGACGAGAACGACCCGGCTCGGTTCGACGACCGGCTGATCCTCCTGGAGGCCCTGACGACCTTGCCGGTGCGTCAGCGGCAGGTCGTGGTGCTGCGCTTCTTCGATGACCTGTCGGTGGATGCTGTCGCAGAGGTCATGGGCTGCTCCACGGGCACGGTCAAGAGCCAGAGCGCCAAGGGCCTCGCCAAGCTGCGTCAGGCACTCGACGCCATCGAACCCGACCGAACGAGCACGCGATGAACACCGACGAGCTGAGCGACCTGCTGCGCACCCTGCCGCCCCCGTTGGATGGCCCCCCGGACCGCTTCGAGATCGTTCAACGGCGCGCCAGACGGCGTGCCCGCACCATCCACGCGGGGGTCGCCGGTGGTGTCGCTGCCGCGATCGTTGCCGTCACCGCCGCACTGCTCATCGGCTCGCCGCCCTCGACGCAGTCCGACGGCCGCGACATGGCAACGGAACCGCCGTCGCCGACCGAGACCGACCGCTACGAGGATGTCGGACCGCTGCCTGGCGCGACGAGGGCGATCGACCTGAGCGAGCCCGTCGCAGTCACAGGGACCGGGACAAGCACCGTGGAGCTAGGGCCACGCCCCGACGGCGCCACCGCAGCCACCGTGTCCATCGTCTGCCTCACTGCCGGACGGATCGTGTATCCGGACGGTGCGTCCATGGCATGTGACCGTCCGGCATCCGAGGCCCACATCGCCGATCCCAGGAGCTCGGGGTACGCGTGGATCGACCTCGACCCGGGGCAGATCTCGCTCAGGTTCCGGGCCGGAGCGGATGTGGGGTGGAAGGTCGTCGCCAACTACATCCGCACTGAGACCTCGGACTGGGGCGTCAACGCCAAGGGAGAGACCTTCGGCGTCCAGCGCCACGGCAAGTCCCCTGACCTGATCGCCGTCTACACCACTGACGGCAAGCAGGGCTATGCGTACGTCGAGGACCTCGACGGGCGCTGGCCCGTGCCGACCTCGCCGGCAGACGCCCAGGCTCAGCAGGAGGCCGGACGAAGGTCGATCACGCTCGGTCCCGGTCTACGAATCGGACGGCGAGACGATCGTCGGGGAGTTCGCCAGCGGGCCATAGGGCCCGCACCGTGCAGGCAGTTCGGCCGACGGGGCCGCCCGATCACGCTCAGACGCGGCCGGTCTGCAGCGAACTGCCTTCACAGTGCTGCGCAGCCGTTGCTCATGGCGTTGGCCGAGCAATGGGCCGTCGACACCGGGTGGCGGGTCTGAAGTCGCACAGGACCTAGACGCGGCACTCCGCGTAACCGTCAGGCCACCATCCATCGGATCGTCCCGTCACCCGGAACACGCGGAACACGGAGCCGTCACGCCTGAGCCCAGCCACGATGGTGCTCCCACCGACCCGCTCGGCGACGAGCTCCAGGGCTCCAGCGTAGGGAGCCACGGCCTCCTCGGGGCTCGGCTGCCCCGGACCTGGAACATCGAGCGCCACGCTCGACTGGTCGACCTCGGCGCAGGGCAGGGTGCTTGCACGAGCCGGCCGCTCAGACGCTCGAATCTCGACGCTCGAGTCCGTTGCGCAGGCGCTGCTCAGCGTCACGGCGGCAGCCAGCAGCCCTGTCGTCAGCGCGGTTCTCACGGTGCTGCTCCTCTCAGGACTCGACGCCAGCCGGCCCGGACCTCAGCTCATCCGCCGCAGCACCCCGACCGGGACGTGCTTGACGACGAACCCCAGCGGCGCCCACGGCCACGCCGGCACCCGGGCCGAGGCCTTCTCCTTCTCGATCGCCTCGACCATCGCACGCACACCCTTCTCGGTCGACGCCATCAGCGGCGTCTTCGCCGAGGTGCCCGACATCTCCGAGACGATGTAGCCGGGGTAGAGCACGGTCACCTTGATCGGGGTGCCGTGCACGTCGGCGCGGAAGCCCTCGGCGAGGTGGGCGACCGCGGCCTTGGTGGCGGCGTACGTCGTGATGTTCCTCGGCATCCCGCGCAGGGCGGAGAAGCTGGAGACCATCACGAGGTGGCCGGAGTTCTGCGCGCGGAAGATCTGGGCCGCGGCCTCGGTCTGCGCGAGGGCGCCGATGAAGTTGGTCTCCGCGGTCTGCTTGTTGGCGTCGAAGCGGCCGGTGCCGAGCGGCTGGCCCTTGCCGAGGCCGGCGTTGACGACCACCCGGTCGAGCCCGCCGAGCTCCTCGCGGAACTCCTCGAAGACCCGGAAGACGCTGTCGTGGTCGTTGACGTCGAGCGCCTTGACCGCGACGCGGACCCCGGGGTGGGTGCGTGCGATCTCGGCCGCGAGCTCGTCGAGGCGTTCCGTACGCCGTGCGCACAGCGCGAGGTCGTGGCCGAGCGCCGCGAACTGGCGGGCCATCTCGGCGCCCAGGCCGCTGCTCGCACCGGTGATCAGGATGGTGGCCATGAGGGGTCCTAGCGGTAGGTGAGGAGGTCGGGGGACAGGTGGTCGTGGGCGTTGAAGGCGACGAGGGTGGTGCCACGCCCCCCGCGCACGATCGTCGAGGTGCCGGTGTTGATCGAGACGGGGTTGAGCCGGAGCCACAGGTCGGTGCGGGCCGCGGTGTCGTCGGCCAGCAGCGAGGCGACGGTCCACGCGATCGAGCCGCCGCTGGTGAGCACGACTGCGGTGCCGCGGGACGGCAGCGAGTCTGCGAGGCGCCCCATCGCCGCGTCCACGCGCGCCGTGAAGCCGGCGAAGGACTCGTCGTAGGCCTCCTCGTGCTCGCCCGAGGTCCAGCGACGCGTCGCCTCCTCGAACCAGCGCTGGAAGGCCGCCTTCTCCGACTCGCCCTCCACCGTCGTCGGCTCGTCGTGGACGCTGAGCACCTGGTCGTGGTCGAACTCGTTCCAGCCGGCGTCGACCACAGGATCGGCGGTCCAGCCGGCTCCCTCGAGGACGCCCGCCGCGGTCTCGCGGTGGCGTCGCATCTCGCCGACCACCACGCGG
>CAWFGL010000019.1:0-49830 GCA_963815335.1 uncultured Actinomycetota bacterium | reverse complement strand
GGGTGGCCGGATGGGTCTTCTCGCGGACCACGAGGGGTCCGTCACCGGTGACCGTGATCGGTCCGACCTGGCGGTCGGTGACGACGCCGTCGTCGACGGTCTCCTCGACCGCGGCGCCGTTCTGCTCGGCCATCGCCTGGCCGACGGAGACCGGGGCGTGCCGGCCGTGGTGCACCCGGCGGCGGTCGGCCGCCCGGCGCATCTGCGCGGCCATCTTGTCCAGGGCCATGTCGAGCGCGGACATCTTGTCCGCGGCACAGGCCTCCGCCCTGATCACCGGTCCCTTGGAGTGGGCCGTGAGCTCGAGGCGGACGGCGCGGTCGTGCTGCCGCGGATTCCGTTCGTGTTCCACCTCGACCTGCACCCGGATGATCCGGTGGTCGTGCTTCTCCAGCCGACCCAGCTTCTCCTCCACATGAGCCCGATACCGCTCGCTGAGCTCGATGTGCCGTCCGGTGACCACAACTTCCACGTGAACCTCCTCGTCGGAACTGCCTGGGCTGGCCGGTGGTGCAAGGGACAGGTCAGCGGCTCCTTCCGACGGGGGACGGTCGGCTTGCTTCGACGGTACTCGCCATCCTCCGGGGCCGGAAGGGTGGCCGGAGGATCCTCAGGGCCTTCTTGGGGTACGCCGCGGATGCCGCCGCTGCGTGGCCGCGACGACCGCGATCCCGGCCACCTGGAGGCCCACGGCCTCCAGGGCGCGCTGGGCCTCCCGGGCGGTGGAGCCGGTGGTCAGGACGTCGTCGCAGACCACCACCCGCACGTCGCCGCGACGCCGGGCGAGGCGCCGCAGCCCCGGGCTGGGCAGCTCATGGCGCCGTCCAGGTTGGCGGACCGGGCCTCCGCGTCGAGGCCGGCCTGGTCGAGCACGCCCCGGCCGAGCCGCAGCAGCCGGGCGGCCGAGACGTCGCGTCCGGTCGACGCCAGCAGGCGGGCGGCCCGCATCGTCATGGTGGCCGTGGGGTCGTGCCCGCGCGCGCGGACGGTGGAGGCGCGCGAGGGCACCGGCACGAGGACGGCGGGCCCGTCGACGGCCTCCCCCGCCGCCGCGGCGAGCATCCCCGACAACGGCCTCGCCAGGCCGAGCAGCCGGCGCTCCTTGAGACCGAGGACGAGCGCCCGCGCCGTGCCGTCGTACTCCGCGCAGGCCCAGGCGGGAGCGAGTCCAGGAGGCACCGGGTCGGGGGCGGCGGCGAACGGTTCCCGGGGCAGGCCGGCGTGGCACGTGGCGCAGAGCGGGCGGCCCGGCACCCCGCAGCCGACGCAGCGGCCGCCGAGCAGGAGGTCGGCGGCGGCGGTGAGCAGGTCGGACACCGCCCCAGCCCACGGCGTTGTTCGCGCCCGGGGCAAGCCGGTGGTGGCGGGCCTGTGGACTAGCCGACGTAGCCGAGGCTGGTGATCCCCGGCGCGACCTCGATGTCGCCGTCGGACGGCCTCGACAGGTCGACCAGCTGCCCCTCGGAGATCGCGTACGTGCTCTGCCGCGGGTTGGGTGTGCCCGCCAGGCCACGGATCGGGCCGTCGAGCGTCAGCGACAGGTCGTCCACACCGCCGGGTGCTCCGTCGACCGACGCCGTGCGGATCTGGAAGAGGTCGTCGCCCCTCGGGTGGAGGACGACGATCGTGGTCGGGGAGAGCCAGGCGATGTCCTTGATCCGCAGGCCGAGCCCGCCCTCGACGTCGACCTGGCGCGCCGGGAGGGGCTTCTCCACGCGGCCCCTCGAGCTCGTCCGCAGCCTGCTCACCACGAGCTCGTCGGTGCGCGTTCCCTCGCGGTGGATCACCGCCACGAACCGGGAGCCGTCCCGCGACACGAGGAAGGACTTCACGTCCTCGCCCGTCACGTTGGGGATGTCGATCTCCTCCGCCCTGCCGCGGCGCAGGTAGCTCACGACGGCGCCGTCGGACCCGCGGTCGACCATCCACAGTCGCCCGCTGAAGTCCCAGGCCGGCGCCAGCAGGTCCGTGGCGCCCGTGACCACGGCCGTCACGGCGTCGTCGGACGCGCTGACCGGCCCCACGTACATCTCGGTGCCGGACGCGGAGACCCCCGCCGCCCGCTGGGCGAGCAGGTCGGGGGTGATGCTGCGCAGGTCGAGGTCGCCCGTGCCGAAGGGCCCGTCGACCTGGACCAGGCTCGACGGGGCGCCGGAGACCATCCGCCCGTCGTCGAGGCCGAACAGCAGGGTGTCGGCACCCGTGACGTACGGCGCGAACTCCTCGCCCGCGGTCACGCTCACCGTGTCCTCGCCCGGCAGCGAGACGGGCTCCCCGTCGACCTCGATCCGCAGCCGCTCCACCGAGGAGTCCTGGCGCAGCGTCCACGCGAGCTGGGCGACGAGCAGGCTCCGGTCGGCGAGCCGGGGCATCACCACGCCCTCGCCGGTGAGGTTCACGGTCGCGACGCCGGCGTCCGACACCTCGACCTCGAGCTCGGGGTCGACTCCGGCGGGCAGCAGGTTGCGCAGGTTCTCGGCCAGCTCCGGCACCGGACCGGCCGCCAGCCGCTGGACCAGGATCGAGGCCAGGTCGACCTCACGCGGCACGAACACCGGGTCCGGGACGAGCACCTGGGAGGTCGGCTCGAAGAAGTAGAGGGACGCCTGGCGGAACCGCTCCGCGTACCAGTCCTGCGGGACGATCAGCACGTTCGGCGGGCCGGCGATCCGGAAGTCGTCGCCCTCGGGGACGACCGTGAACGGCTGCTCGTGGTCGGGCTTGTCGACGTCCAGGGCGCCCTGCCAGGAACCGCGCTCGTCGACCAGGTCGGCACCGACGAGGGTCACGTTGACCAGGTTGTCGATGCCCGGCTGCGGGAGCGAGATGTCGTCGTACACGATCACGCGGTCCGGCTGCCACTGGTCGCGCGAGGCGGTCGTGAGGAACTCGCGGGCCACCGTGTCGTCGATGGGCGTGGCCTGCATCGCGTCGAGGAAGCCCTTCACCACCTCGCTGCGGGTCTGGCCGGGCTGCGGCCCCTCCGCGCTGATCGCCATCGCGTCGGACGTGTCCCCGCTCCCGAACGTCTGCGCCTCGACGACCGGCCCGTCGTCGGGCAGGCCGATGCAGCCGGTCAGGCCGACGGAGAGAACGAGTCCGAGCACCACCGCGATCGGGCGCCTCATGCGACCGGCTCCGGGGCGTCGTCGGGCACCAGCGGCAGCGGGCTCTGGCGCAGCACCTCGCGGGCGTGCCGCGGCAGGGTCAGCCGGAACTGCGAGCCCTCGCCGAGCCGTCCCCAGGCCTGGAGCCAGCCGCCGTGCAGGTGCGCGTCCTCCTGGGAGATCGACAGGCCGAGACCGGTGCCGCCGCTCGTCCGCGCCCGGGCGGGGTCGGCGCGCCAGAAGCGGTTGAAGACCATCGAGGACTCCCCCGGCGCCAGGCCGACGCCGTAGTCCCTGACCGCGATCGCGGCCGACTGCTCGTCGCCGGCGACCAGGACGACGACCTCCGGCGTCCCGCCCTGGTCCTCGGCACGCGCGTGGTCGATGGCGTTGGTGACCAGGTTGCGCACGATCCGCTCCACCCGGCGGACGTCGGCCTCGGCCAGGCACGGGTGGCCGGGCGCGCGGACGACGATCCGGACGTCGCGCTGCTCGGCGAGGGGGCGGGTCGCCTCCACGACGCGGTGCGCGACGTCGACCAGGTTGACGTCGTCCAGCTCGAGGACGGCCGCGCCGGCGTCGAAGCGGCTGATCTCCAGCAGGTCGGCCAGCAGGGTCTCGAACCGGTCCAGCTCGGTCTGGAGCAGCTCGGCGGCCCGGGCCGTGGCCGGGTCGAACTCGCTGCGGGCGTCGTGCAGGACGTCACCGGCCATCCGGACCGTGGTCAGCGGCGTGCGCAGCTCGTGCGAGACGTCGGAGACGAACCGGCGCTGCACCCGGCTCAGCTCCTCGAGCTGGCGGATCTGGCGCTGGAGGTTGGTCGCCATCTGGTTGAACGACGTGGCGAGCCGGGCCAGGTCGTCCTCGCCGGTGACGCGGAGCCGCTCGGTCAGCCGGCCGGCGGCGAGCCGCTCGGCGACCCGGCGGGCCAGCCGGACCGGGGTGACGACCTGCCGGGTCACCAGCCAGGTCAGGCCCGCGATCAGGACGAGCAGGAGCAGCCCGGCGGTGATCATCGCGCGCGTGACCAGGCCCATCGTGCGCTGCTGCTCGTCGAGCGGGAAGAGGAAGTAGAGGGTGTACGACCGGCCGTCGGCCGGCAGCGTGACCTGCGAGCCGACCACGATCCCGGGCTCGCTGCTCACGAGGACGCGGTCGTCGTCGAGGGTGCCGATCCGCGTGTAGGTCCACGCCGACCCGGCGCCCGGGCCGGCGAAGTGCCGCTGCAGCCGGTCGGGGACGCTGTCGAGGTCGAGGTGCGGGCTGGACTCCGTGCCGCCGTCGGCGATCCCGCCGCTCTCCTCGTCGGCCGGTCCGGCCACGACGACCTCGTAGCCGCGGGTGGAGCCGCGCTGGACGATGAGGTTGATCAGGCCGCGGCGCTGCGCGGTCGGGTCGGGGTCGGTGGCCGGGCCCTCGGACAGCGTGTCGTTCGCCTCGTCGACCTCGTCGGCCACCTGGGCGAGCACCTCGTCGACGCGGTTGTCGAGGAGCCCGTCGCGGGTCTGCTGGAGGAGCAGCCAGCCGACGCCGGTGACGACGACGGCGGACAGGAGGACGGTGCTGACCACCACGCGCGCCTGGATCGACCGGCGCCAGAACGTCAGCGCGCGGCGGACGGCGGTCGGCGGCCGCCGCGGCGCGCGGGCCCTCAACATGCGAACCGCTACTGGTTCCCGGCCTTGTAGCCCACGCCCCGCACGGTGACCACGATCTCCGGGTTCTCGGGGTCGTGCTCGACCTTGGAGCGCAGCCGCTGCACGTGGACGTTGACGAGCCGGGTGTCGGCGGCGTGCCGGTAGCCCCAGACCTGCTCGAGCAGGACCTCCCGCGTGAACACCTGCCAGGGCTTGCGGGCGAGGCAGACCAGCAGGTCGAACTCGAGGGGCGTCAGGCTGATCAGCTCGCCACCGCGGGTCACCGAGTGACCGGCGACGTCGATGCTGATGTCGCCGATGGTCAGGCTCTCCTGGGTGTTCGCGTCGAGGCGACGGACGCGCGCCCGGATCCGCGCGATCAGCTCCTTGGGCTTGAACGGCTTGACGACGTAGTCGTCGGCACCGGACTCCAGCCCCACCACCACGTCGACGGTGTCGCCCTTGGCGGTCAGCATCACGATCGGCACACCGGACTCGGCGCGGATCTCCTTGCAGACGTCGATGCCGTCCTTGCCCGGGAGCATCAGGTCCAGGAGGACCACGTCGGGCCGGTAGTCGCGGAAGGCCTCCATCGCCTGGTCACCACGGGTGACCGAGCGGGCGTCGAAGCCCTCCTGCCGCAGCACGATGGTGAGCATCTCGGCCAGGGACGCGTCGTCGTCGACGACGAGGACGCGTCCCTTGGTCGAGAAATCGCTCGCTGGTGCCGCTGTCATGCGTTCAAGTGTGGCACCACAGGGGTGGTGCCCCCTCTCAGTAGCGGTACTGCTCCGACTTGTACGGGCCCGCGACGTCGACGCCGAGGTAGGCCGCCTGCTCGTCGCTGAGCTGGGTCAGCTTCACACCGAGGGAGTCGAGGTGGAGCCGCGCGACCTCCTCGTCGAGGTGCTTCGGCAGCACGTAGACGCCGACCGGGTACTCCTCGGGCTTGGTGAAGATCTCGATCTGCGCGAGGACCTGGTTGGTGAACGAGTTCGACATGACGAACGACGGGTGGCCGGTCGCGTTGCCGAGGTTCATCAGACGACCCTCGGAGAGCACGATGATCGCGTTGCCCGAGGGGAAGGTCCACACGTCGACCTGCGGCTTGACGTTCTTGCGCGACGCCACGCCGTCGGCCTCGAGGCCGGCCATGTCGATCTCGTTGTCGAAGTGGCCGATGTTGCCCAGGATCGCGTTGTGCTTCATCCGCGACATCTGGTCGACGGAGACGACGTCCTTGTTGCCGGTCGCGGTGATCACGATGTCGGCGACGTCGAGGACGTTGTCGAGGGTGTCGACCTGGTAGCCGTCCATCGCGGCCTGGAGCGCGCAGATGGGGTCGATCTCGGTGACGATGACGCGGGCGCCCTGGCCGCGCAGCGACTCCGCGCAGCCCTTGCCGACGTCGCCGTAGCCGCAGACGACCGCGACCTTGCCGCCGATGAGGACGTCGGTGGCGCGGTTGATGCCGTCGATGAGCGAGTGCCGGCAGCCGTACTTGTTGTCGAACTTCGACTTGGTGACCGAGTCGTTGACGTTGATGGCGGGGAAGAGCAGCGAGCCCTCCTTCATCATGTCGTAGAGACGCAGCACGCCGGTGGTGGTCTCCTCGGTGACGCCCTTGATCTCGGCCGAGATCTTGGTCCAGCGGTCCGAGCTCTCCTTCAGGGAGGCGTTGAGGACCTCGAAGATGACCTTCTGCTCGTGGCTCTTGGCGGAGGCCGGGTCGGGCGCGACGCCGGACTTCTCCATGTCGAGGCCGAGGTGGACGAGCAGGGTGGCGTCGCCACCGTCGTCGAGGATCATGTTGGCGAACGAGTCACCGGGCCAGTCGAGGATCTGCTGGGTGCACCACCAGTACTCCTCCAGGGTCTCGCCCTTCCAGGCGAAGACCGGGACGCCGGCGGGGGCGTCGACCGTGCCGGTCGGACCCACGGCCACGGCCGCGGCGGCGTGGTCCTGGGTGGAGAAGATGTTGCAGGAGGCCCAGCGGACCTCGGCGCCGAGCGCCACCAGGGTCTCGATGAGGACCGCGGTCTGGATGGTCATGTGCAGCGAGCCCGCGACGCGAGCGCCGGCGAGCGGCTTCGAGTCGCCGTAGCGCTCGCGCATCGCCATCAGGCCGGGCATCTCGTGCTCGGCGAGGGAGATCTCGGTGCGGCCGAAGTCGGCCAGGCTGAGGTCAGCGACCTTGAAGTCCATCTGTGTGTCTCCTCGTAGCTTTGGAGTCATGCCTGCGCCGCGCTTCTGCGCGTTGTCGGGATCTCCCACGCTGACCGGAAAAGAGTAGGACGGGGGCCAGCGGGAGCAGGAATCCTCGACGCCCCCTTTCTCGCTACTGTCCGGCCATGGCAACCCCGCGGAAGGGCGCGGTCCTCGTCACCGGCGCCAGCACCGGCATCGGCGAGTCCGCCGCGCACCACCTGGCCGGCCTCGGCTTCGACGTGCACGCGGGTGTCCGCAGGGCCGAGGACGGCGAGCGGCTGGCCGCCGCCGACACCACGGGCCGGGTGCGACCGGTGATCGTCGACGTCACCGACGGCGACTCCATCAGTGCGGCCCGCGAGAGCATCGGCACCGACCTGGTCGGATTGGTGAACAACGCCGGCATCGCGGTGCCGGGACCCGTGGAGGTCCTCCCGGTCGAGGAGTGGCGCCGCCAGCTCGAGGTCAACGTCATCGGCCAGGTGGCGGCGACCCAGGTGTTCCTGCCCGGGCTCCGGCGGACCAGGGGCCGGATCGTGTTCACCGGGTCGATGGCCGGGCGGATCGGGTTGCCCGGCATGGGCGCCTACGCCGCGTCGAAGCACGCGCTCGAGGCGGTGTCCGACTCGCTGCGTCGCGAGGTGCGGGGGTTCGGCATCACGGTGTCGCTGCTCGAGCCCGGCTCCATCTCGACCCCGATCTGGAACAAGGGCCTCGACGAGCTCCCGCGGATGCGCGCGATGTTCGGCCCGCTCGGTCAGGAGCAGTACGGCGAGCTGATCGAGACGATCGCCGAGGAGGCGTCGCACCAGGACGAGATCGGGATCGAACCGGTCGTCGTGGCGAAGGCGATCGAGCACGCCCTCACCTCACGCCGACCGCACCACCGCTACGTGATCGGCCGGGACGCGCAGGCCGTCGTCCGCGTGGTGCGGCACCTGCCCTCAGGGCTCGTGGACCGCATCGTCGCCCGGCAGCTCGGCTGAGCCGTGGTCCTCGCCGTGGTCCTCGCCGTTCCTCGCGTGGTCACCCCCGTGGCCGAACGGCAGGACGTGCATGACGGCGACGGCGACGGCGCCGATGCCGAGCCCGAGGATCGCTGACGCGATCGTGTTGACGAGCCACCCGGCGACGCCGCCGATCGCGCCGAGAGCCTCGTGGACGTCCTCCTCCCAGTGGTGGACGACGTCGTAGAGCCAGTGCCAGCCGAGGTCGTCGAGGCCCACCAGGATGATGTGCCCGCCGACCCAGAGCATCGCGGCGACGCCGACGGTCGAGATGACGTTGAGCAGGGCGGGCATCGCCTTGACCAGGCCGAGGCCGAACCGTTGGGAGAACTCCGACTTGCGCTGGCTCAGCGCCAGGCCGATGTCGTCCATCTTCACGATGGCGGCGACCACGCCGTACACCAGCGCGGTGATGCCGACGGCGACGGCCGCCAGGATGACCGCGCGCGCCAGGAAGGCTTCGTCGGCGACCTCGTTGAGCGCGATCACCATGATCTCGGCGGAGAGGATGAAGTCGGTCCGGATGGCTCCGCCGACCATCCGGTCCTCGTCCTCCTTGCCGAGCTCGCCCTGCTCGGTGGCCACCGAGGGGTGGTCCTCGTGGCCACGCAGCCGCTCCCAGACCTTCTCGGCGCCCTCGTAGCAGAGGTAGGTGCCGCCGCACATGAGCAGCGGGGTCAGGGCCCAGTCGACGAACTGGCTGAGCAGCAGTGCCGCCGGCAGGATGAAGACCAGCTTGTTGCGCAGCGACCCGCGGGCGATCCGCCAGATCATCGGCAGCTCGCGGTTCGCGGCGGCGCTCTGCACGTACTGCGGCGTCACGGCCGTGTCGTCGACCACCACGCCGGCGGCCTTGGCGCTGGCCCGACCGGCGGCGGCCGCCACGTCGTCGACCGAGGCTGCGGCGAGCCGCGCGAGCGCGGCGACGTCGTCCAGCAGGCCGAAGAGGCCCGCACTCACCTCGTGGTCTCCGGGGTCCCTGCCATGGCGGGAAGAGTAGCGGGGAGGTCCTCCTGGGCGAGCGTGACGTCCACGGCCTTGCGGACCTCGCGCTCGGCGACGTCGAAGGGGTCGACGAGGTGGTTCAGCCTGCGGCCGAGCGGACGCCACGCCAGCAGCAGCGACAGACCGACGGCCGCGAGGCTGACCACGACGAAGCCGATGACGGGGTGCGCCGCGGTCCACGGCTTGATGCCGGCGAACTCCGCACCCAGGACGACGAAGCCGTGCAGCAGGTAGACGACCAGCGTGTAGACGCCCATCCGCGTGAACCAGCCGCTGACCCGCGGCACCAGCGTGAGGAACGCCCACGCGCCCAGCCGCGCCGACCAGGATCACCCCGGCGCGCGTCGCCACGGCGCGCGCGTCGCTCACGTCGAGCTCGCCGTACTGGGAGCGGTAGTAGAGCCACTCGGTGCTGGCGAGCCGGTCGGTCCAGACGGCGAGGACGCCGATCGCGACCAGGACGACGGCGGCGACCGGCCGGCGGCCGGCGGCGAAGACCCGGGCCGCCCGCTCGGGCGTGGCGTGCAGGCCGAGGACGAAGAAGGGCAGCAGCCCGAGGACGCGTGCCATGTCGAGGGTGTCGCCCGCCCACACCCCGGCGACCAGGCTGGTGGCCACGGCGACCGCCACCGCGACGGACCCGGGGAGGGGCCGGAACACCGGCGTCAGCAGGCGCCAGAAGAACAGGGCCGCGAGGTACCACATCGGCCAGTGCGGGTTCTCGAAGAGCCGCTCGAGGTTCTCGCCGCCGACGTAGACGCGGAACACGGCGAGCAGGCCCTCGAAGATCAGGTACGGCACGACGACGGTGCGGACCAGCTGCCACAGACGGGTCGGGGTGTAGGCGAACGACTTCGACAGGTAGCCGGTGACGAACACGAAGGCCGGCACGTGCCAGGCGTAGAGGAAGTCGTAGAGGACCTCGTCGACACCGACCATCGGGAGCAGGGTCCAGGCGTGGCCGAGGACCACGAGCGTCACCAGCGCCATCTTGGCGTTGTCCAGCCACGGATCTCTCACCACGCGGGAGTCCTACCCACCGCGGGCGGGTCTCAACCCGAGACCGGGGTCACTCCTCGACGAGTCCCAGGCCCAGGTACGCCGCCGCGTAGGTGCCGCTGAGCAGCAGCGACGCGTAGCGCGCGACCTCGGTGGGCGCCTCCGTGGAGACGGTCTCGACACGGACCCCGCGGGAGGCCGCCGCCGCCTGGAGCCGGCCGCGCTGCTCGCGGACCACCGCCTCCTCGGCGCCGTCGTCGAGGACGAGCAGCATCGGCCGGAGGTCCGGGACGGTGTCGGCGAAGGGGTCGTCGAAGACGTCGCGCTGCTGGGCGGCCTCGATGACCGGCAGCAGGTGCTCGGCGTCGCCGGCCAGCGCGGTGCGGCCGCTGGCCCGGCGGATGCTCTCGGCGACCCGGCGGGCCGCGCGGGCGGCGAGCACGGAGCCGCCCCAGACGAGGGGGTTGCTGTCGGCGAGGGCGATGGCGAGCATCTTGGCCGGGTTGACCGCGAGGTCCCGGTGCGGCGAGCACGAGATGGCGACGTCGTCCAGCGCCTGCGCGACGCCGTCCGCGTCGGCCGCCGGCCCCAGGGAGACCCCCTCGAGGTAGGTGAGCATGACGACCGCGGTCGCCAGCTGGTCGCCGGCGGTGGTCGGCAGGATCGTGCTCCAGCGACCGGCCGCGTGGTCGGCCACCATCGAGGTCGGCGGACAGGCCACCACCACCTGGCAGCCGCGGCGCACCGCCTCGGCGACGGCGGACGCGGTCCCGACGTCGGACCCGTCGGGAGCGAGCACCACGACCAGGTCGAGGCTGCCGGCCCAGCCGGGCAGCGCGGGGTTCGGCCAGGCGACGAACGGGACCGGGCACCACGGCTCGAGCACCGCGCGCAGGAGACGTGAGTCCGGGCCGGCGGCGATCACGGCGCGCGGCCGCGCCAGCTCGCGGGCCCGACCGACCGCCTCGGCGGTCGCCTCGGCGGCGTCGCCGGCCTCGCGCCGTACCCGGGCGCCGGACTCGGCGAGGTAGCGCAGCCGCGCGTCACCGGCGGCGAGGGCGCCCTCGTCGTCGAGCCGGGACTCGTCGAACCAGGTGGCCATCAGTCGGGCCGGCGCGCCTCGTCGACGAGCAGGACGGGGATGTCGTCGCGGACCGGGTAGGCCAGCCCGCACTTCTGGCACACCAGCTCGCCACCCGCGCTGTTCTCGACGGCCGCGAGGTCGCCGTGGCAGTCGGGGCAGACGATGAGGGCGAGCAGCTCCTCGGACAGGTTCATCGGTCTCTCCTGATCAGCGCGAGCACGTCGTCGCGCATCCGGGTCATGGTCGCAGGGTCGCGGCCCTCGGCGTTGAGCCGCAGCAGCGGCTCCGTGTTCGAGGGTCGCACGTTGAAGGTCCAGTCGGCGTGCGAGACGGTCAGCCCGTCGAGGCGGTCGACGGTGACACCGTCCGAGCCGGCGTACGCCGCCTCGACCTCCGCGATCACGGCCAGCGGGTCGGCCACCTCGGAGTTGATCTCGCCGCTGACCGGGTACGGGTCGTACGGCGCCAGCAGCTCCGACAGGGGCCGGTCGGTCTCGGCGAGCGCCGACAGGGCGTGCAGGGCGGCGAGCATGCCGGAGTCGGCGCGCCAGAAGTCGCGGAAGTAGAAGTGGCCGCTGTGCTCGCCGCCGAAGATCGCGTCGGTCTCGGCCATCGTGGCCTTGATGAACGAGTGGCCCACCCGGGTGCGCACCGGCGTCCCGCCGAGCCGGGTGACCAGCTCCGGCACCGCCCGGCTCGTGATCAGGTTGTGGATCACCGTGGCGCCCGGCTCCTTGGCGAGCTCGCGCTCCGCGATCAGCCCGGTCAGCGCGGACGGCGAGACGGCCTGTCCCTTCTCGTCGACCAGGAAGCAGCGGTCCGCGTCGCCGTCGAACGCGAGGCCGACGTCGGCGCCCTCGGCCAGCACCCGGGCCTGGAGGTCGCGGAGGTTGTCGGGCTCGATCGGGTTGGCCTCGTGGTTCGGGAACGTCCCGTCGAGCTCGAAGTACATCGGGACGAGCTCGACGACGTCCTCCAGGAGGCCGAACACCGCGGGCGCGGTGTGGCCGGCCATCCCGTTGCCGGCGTCGGCGACGACCGTGAGCCGGCGGCCCCTGACCGGGGCGAGCGTCAGCAGGAAGGCGGCGTACTCGTGCAGCACGTCGCGCTCGGTCACCCGGCCGACGGGTCCGGGCACCGGTCGAGGATCGAGCGCCAGGTCACGGATCTCCGCGAGACCGGACTCCATGCCGAGCGGGACCGCGTCCGCGCGGCACATCTTGATGCCGTTGTACGCCGCCGGGTTGTGGCTGGCGGTGAACATCGCGCCGGGCAGCCCGAGGTGACCGCTGGCGAAGTAGAGCTGGTCGGTCGACGCGAGGCCGACCAGGACGACGTCGGCGCCGGCCTCGGCGGCGCCCTCGGCGAACGCCGCGGCCAGCGCGGGCGAGGTGGGCCGCATGTCGTGGCCGACCACGACGGTGGCGGCGCCGGTCACCTGGGCGTGCGCCCGACCCGTGGCGCGGGCGAGCGGTGGGTCGATCTGCTCGGGCGCCAGGCCGCGGACGTCGTAGGCCTTGAAGACGGCGTGGACGGTCGCCGGGTCCAGGTCAGCCATGGCGGAAACCCTAGGGCGTGGCCGGGACGGCCGGCGGGCGGGTCAGTGCGCCGGTGCGGGGTCCTCGGCGACGTCCTCGGGAGCCGAGAGGATCCGCAGGTGCCCGCGGCGGAACGTCTCGCGGGAGCCGGCCTCCTCGGCGGGCGGCGCCACCGGCGCCGTCGGACGGGCCGCCTCGCGGACCGCGTTGGCGAGGGCCAGCAGGTCGTCGTCGGAGGGTCCGCGCGGCGACAGGTCGGTCGCGAGCCGGAGCACCTCCCAGCCGCGCGGGGCCGAGAGTCGCTGGCTGTGGTCGCTGCAGAGGTCGTAGGCGTGCGGCTCGGCGTACGTCGCGAGCGGGCCCAGCACGGCGGTCTGGTCGGCGTAGACGTAGGTGAGCGTCGCGATCGCCGAGCGGCCGCACGCGGAGCGCGAGCAGCGGCGGGTCGCAGTCATCGACGCTTGGCTCACGACGCGACCGTACCGGCGGCGGAGCGCCGCTCCGCTTAGGCTCGCGGCGTGCCGAGAACCAGGGATCGTCGAGGCCGCGGGATGCGCGGTCCCGGCGTGCTGCCCCGCCAGCCCGGCGTGCCGGAGCTGCCGACCACCCGCGAGCGGTTCGACGAGCTCGTCCTCGACCTGGTCAAGGACCTCGACCAGCGCTGGTCGGACCGGCTCGGCCTGGTCGAGTACGCCGTCGAGGACACCCCCGTCATCCCGCACGACTGGGACAGCGACAACGTGCCGCTGTCCTCGCTCGTCCGGGGCAGCGGCGCCGCCCCGACCCGGCTCGTGCTGTTCCGCCGGCCGATCGAGCACCGCTGCGAGACCCGCGCCGACCTCGAGGCGATGGTGCTGACCGTGCTGGTCGAGCAGGTCGCCGAGCTCCTCGGCATCGATGCCGAGGACGTGGACCCCCGCTACCGCCGACGTGAGGACTGAGCCGTGAAGTGGCCCTGGAAGCGTGACGAGACCACGGACAAGGACGTCGACGTCCTGCTCGCCGAGGCGAGCTCGGGATCGACGGCCGCCACGCCCGGCCCGGCGCCGGCGGCCACGCCAGCCGGCCCCTTCCGGATGGTCGTCGAGGACGTGTTCAGGATCCGGAACCGGGGCACGGTCGCGACCGGCCGCATCGAGCTGGGCTCGGTCTCCGTCGGCCAGGAGGTGCGCATCCTGCGCGCCGGCGCGGCCCTCAGCACCACGAGGGTGACCGGCGTGGAGATGTTCCGCCAGGTGCTCGACACCGCCACCGTCGGGGACCACGTCGGGCTCCTCCTCGAGGGCGGCGCCGGGGACAACGTGATGCGGGACGACGTCCTGGAGGGCTGACCCGCACCTAGGGCAGGACGGGGTGGACGTCCGGCACGAGCCCGTCGAGCTGCAGCTCGCGCAGCTGGACGACAGCCGTGCCGGCCTTGTCGTCGGTGACGAGCAGTGCGGCGCGGACGGAGGTCCGCTCGGGCGTGAGCCTGACGAGCGCCGTGCCGTCCGGGAGCGCCAGCGACGCACCCGTGCCGGGCACGAGCTCGACCGTCTCGGTCGTCAGCTCCTTGCCCGTCGCGTCCAGCGCCACGACGGTGGCGGTGCCGACGGCCGCGGCGCCCGCCAGCAGCAGCCGGGCCTTGCCGTCCGGGACGACCACGGCGGTCGCCGACGCGATCGGTGCCGCGGGCGCGACCTCCGACAGGTCGTCCCCCGCGGTCTGCCGCAGGTTGGCGGTGACCGGGCCGGTCGACTCGACGAGGATGCCGATCGCCCCCTGGTCCGCCGCCTCCGCGAGGAGCGTCGTGAGCGTGACCGGCTTGGTCGTCCCCGGCGGCACCACGACCGGCTCCAGGTCGGTCGGCGCGAAGACCGCGCGCGGCGTGACGATCTTGACCGTCGCGCGCACCTCGTCGTCGCCGGGGTTGCCGAGCACGAGGACCCGGTCGCCCGCCCCTCGGGCCGTGCCGAGCAGCATGGTGCTGGCCGTGGGCTCCGGCTGCGGGACCAGCCATTCCGCGGCGACGAGGCCGGTGCCGAGCTCGTCGACCGAGTCCCGGACGTCGACGGCCAGCCGCCCACGGCTCGTCGTCACCTGGGCCATCAGCTCGCCGCGGCGCGGGACGACGTCGGCCATGTCGATCCGCACGGACTCACCGCCGGGCACGGAGACGCCCAGCAGCTCCGGGACGTCCAGCGGGCCGGCCTGCGACCAGAGCAGCACGTCGGCCACGGCCCGGCCGGCGTTCGGGTTGACGAGCTCGATCACCGACCCGTGCGTCGCGCCCGAGCCGAGCCCGGTGAACCACTGCTCGGCGGACGGCGGCCGGCAGTCGGTGGCGACGAGCGGGTCGGCGAGCGACCGGCCGGCGACCAGGGACGGCGCCAGGTCGTCGGCACCGGCGACCACGACCGGACGGTCGGTCGCCCGGACGGACGACAGGGTCGACGGCGTCACGTCGACCGGCTCGACGTCGTCGCCCAGTCCAGCGACGAGCTCGCCGCTCGCGTCGGTCAGGGTCGTGGCGCTGACGGTGCCCGGCTGCCGTCCGACCGGTGACGGGCAGACGACCGAGGCCGAGGTCAGTGCGCTCCGGGTCGGCTCGCGCCGGTCGCCCGTGCCGCGGTCGCCCGCGTCGGGCTGCGTGACCAGGAGTGCGACGACGCACACCGCGGGCAGCACCCCGGCGACCACCAGGTCTGCTCTGACGCGGCTCATCGTCGCCTCCGGTTCGTGGTGGGGGCGCAGAGCACGAGCACGACGACGATCGCCAGCGCCTGCAGGACGAGCAGCGCGACGCGCAGCCACGAGCGCGGGCCGTCGAGGGCTCCGTTCGCGAGCGGGCGGTCGACCTGCCACGCGCGGGTGTCGCGGTTCTCCGCACTGGCCGCGACCAGGCCACCGGTGGCGTCCATCGCGGCCGAGACGTCCGGGTCCGCGGGTGCCGGGAGCACGACGTACTCGATGCCCGCGTCGCCCAGGGCGGCCACCACGCCGGGGCTCGGTCGCGAGACCAGGGCGCGCACCACGTCGTCCAGGTCGGCGTCGGGCTCGCTGTGCGCCAGCACCTCGTCCTCGCCCAGCCGGATCCCGTCCTCGCGGCGGACGGTGTAGCCGAGGCCGTCCTCGACGCTGCCGCGGACGACGAGCACGCCGTGCTCGGGACCGAGCTCGGAGCTCTGCACCATGTAGGCGGGCACGTCCGGGTCGAGCGGCTCGTCCAGCGCCGGCTCCGACGAGGTGAGGAACCAGCCGAGGCCGAGGACGGGGACCGCGGCCGCGAGGGTGGCGACCCCGACCGCCACGGCGCGGCGCCACGACGGCATCCCCGCCTCCACGAGACCGAGGCCGCCCAGCGAGGCGGCGACGACGAACGACGCCTGGAGCGTGACGAGGAGGAAGCCCTGCCCGGCCGGGCTCGACCCGGCGAGCAGGTCGACGTCCACGAACGACAGCACGAGGGCGACGACCGCGGTCACCGCGGCGACCATCCAGCAGATCACCACCGGGATCCGGGTGGCCCGCGGCAGCAGCGCCACCAGGGCCAGGAGCGGTGGGACGGCACCGAGCCACCACGGGGCACCCAGGTCGCCGAGCCGCCCGACGAGCAGGTCCAGCCCGTCCGCCGCGGGACCGGGCACGCGTCCGGCGTCGAGCACCAGCGCCGAGCCCGCGCCGTTCAGCAGGGCCGGCAGCCACCACGGGCCGAGCAGCAGCGGCGTGAGCGCGACGGCGACGGCCGGCGGACCCCACGTCGCGCGGTCGCCCATCGCGCTCGGCAGCAGCCGGAACGCGGCGGCGACGACGAGGACGCCCAGCACCAGGGCCAGCAACCAGGCGACCGGCGTGAAGGCGGTGACCACCGCGAGGAGGAGACCGCTGCGCCAGGCCGCCCGCCAGCGCCGGTCGGGCGCCGGGTCCGCGAACCCGAGGGCCGCGTGCGCGAGCCAGGGCAGGAGGACGGCGGCGACGACCGGTCCGAGACGGCCGTCGCCCCAGGCGCCGGCGACGACGGGGACGAGCGCGTAGGTCGTGCTGCCCCAGAGGAGCACCCACCGCGGCGCACCGGCGACCCGGACCAGGCGTCCGGTCACCCGCAGGAACCGCCAGGCGCCCCAGGTCGCCGCCGGGACGGCGAGCAGGAGCAGCAGCGAGACCGCGGCGCCGGGGCTGCCACCGAGCACCGTCGCGAGGAGAGCGAGAGGAAGGACGTACGCCGGTGCCGGGACGTCCGTGCCCTGGCCCAGCGCGTGCCACGAGGAGAGGTGCAGGTGCCACCAGGCGCCGACGCCCTCCGGGGGGTGCGACAGCCCGCCGCCGGCGACGTCGCCGAGCACGTCGCGGGCGGCCACCAGGGCGACGACCACGAAGGCAGCGGCCAGCACGGCCACCGGGTTGGTGAAGAACCGGGCCACGACGCCGGTGTCCTCGACCAGCTCGTCCTCGTCGACGCGCTCGAGCTCCTCGACCCGTCGGGCCGCGAACGACGACGGGTCCAGCTCGGCCTTGGCGGCCCGGCGCCGGTCGGCGACGTCGGCCGCCTGCTGGCCGACCGCACTGCCCACGTCTCGCACGAAGTCGACCCCGTGCCGGTACGGCAGCCACCACGGCGGCAGCAACGCCCGGACGGCCTCGGGGTCGGCCGTGCGCGCGGCGCGACGGGCCCGGCGCGCGGAGCGCAGGTGACCGGGGTGACGGGCCACCGAGACGAGGGCTGCGAGGTCGTCGAGCGCCTCGCCCGGGGAACGGACCAGCAGGAAGCCGGCCATCCGCACGAACGTGCCGAGGGTGAGCCGGAGCAGCTGGAGCGGCAGGAACCCCTGGCCGTTGGCGAGCAGCGTGAACAGCGCGGCCCGGCGCTCCTGGTAGTGCGTGTGCCGGCCGGTCAGCGGTGTCCGGCGTACTCCGCGGTGCGCCGCCTCGGCGTGGAAGACGACCGCCTGCGGAATGACGATGGTGGTGTGGCCGGCGCTCGCCGCGCGCCAGCCGAAGTCGACGTCGTTGCCGAACATCGGCAGCTCGTCGTCGAACCCGCCGAGCTCCTCCAGCACGCTGCGCCGCACGAGCATCCCGGCGGTGTTCACCGCGAGCACCTCGCGCACCTCGGCGTACTGCCCCTGGTCGTACTCACCGCGCTCCAGGCCGGTCTCGCGCCGTCCGGTGCCGGAGATGGTGACGCCCAGCTCGAGCACCGCGCGCAGCGACGGCCACTCGCGCAGCATCGGGCCGAGGACGTCGGCGTCGGGGAACTCGAGGGTGCCCGCCTCGAGGGCCAGCAGCGCCTCCGGGTGCGGGCTCGAGTCGTCGTGCAGGAGCCAGACCCACTCGGGCTCCTCGCCGAGGGCGGCCAGCCGCTCCAGGCCGAGGCGGACCGCCGCCGGGTACGTCGTCGAGGACGGTGCGGCCACCACGTGGTCGGCGCCGAACGCGGCCTCGAGCAGGTCTCGGCTCTCGTCCTTGCTGCCCGTGTCGACGGCGACGCGGGTCGCGATCGGGACCTGCTGCTCGGCGAGGCCGGTCAGGACCGTGGGCAGCCACCGCGCCCCGTCATGACTGACGAGGAGCACGGCGAAGTCGGACACGGTCGTCCACAGTAGGGGGCCGGTCCACGCGCCCGGAAATGCGAGAAGTCCCCGCTCAACCGGGGACTTCCTCGCCGTGCTGGGGACGCGGTCGCGTCAGACTGCGCGCTTCTTCAGCTTGCGGCGCTCCCGCTCGGAGAGACCACCCCAGATGCCGAACCGCTCGTCGTTGCTCAGCGCGGACTCCAGGCAGTCGGTCCGCACCTCGCAGGTCAGGCAGACCTTCTTGGCCTCCCTCGTGGATCCACCCTTCTCGGGGAAGAACGCCTCGGGGTCGGTCTGGGCGCACAGCGCGCGCTCCTGCCAACCAGCGTCCTCGACATCCCCGTCAAGGAGAAAGAGTTCTCTCACAGCACTCGCCTCCTGCCCCGCCTCGTGGACGGGGTTCGAACTTGTTGAACTCGACCCTTGCTGTGTTGCACGGTGGTGCACGGTGTTGCGTACGGCGGTGCCTTCTCCCGAGTGAAGAACACTATGGGAATTACATGCCTGTCATCCATGGAAGTCAAGCCCTGGTCTGGTATGGGCAGCCGACCTTGGCGAACCACCTGACAGGCTTTGCCCGTGCCTCTACCCTCCGGCGACCTGCGCAAGGTGACCGTGCTGTCCGGTGGCATGGGGGGTGCGAGGTTCCTCCAGGGCCTCCTGCACGGCATCCGGACGGGTGTGGTCCCGGGACTCGCGGACGACGCCGAGGTCACCGTGGTGGCCAACACCGCCGACGACATCTGGGTGCACGGCCTCAAGGTCTGCCCCGACCTCGACACGGTGATGTACACCCTCGGCGACGGCATCGACCTCGACCGCGGCTGGGGTCGCCGTGACGAGACGTGGAGCATCAAGGAGGAGCTCGCGGCGTACGGCGTGGAGCCGACCTGGTTCGGCCTCGGCGACCGCGACGTGGCCACCCACCTCGTCCGCACCCAGATGCTCGACGCCGGCTACCCGCTGTCCCAGGTGACCGAGGCGCTGTGCCGGCGCTGGCAGCCCGGGGTCACGCTCCTCCCGATGACCGACGACCGGGTCGAGACCCACGTCGCCATCGCGGACCCGGACTCCCCCAGCGGCCGCCGGGTCGTGCACTTCCAGGAGTACTGGGTCAAGCTGCGCGCCTCGGTGCCCGCCGAGGCCGTGGTCGTCGTCGGGCTCGACGAGGCGACGCCGGGGCCCGGGTGTCGTCGACGCGATCACGGACGCGGACCTCGTCGTGCTGCCGCCGTCCAACCCGGTCGTCTCGGTCGGCACCATCCTCGGCGTCCCGCGGTTGCGCGAGGCGCTGGTCGCGACGCGGGCTCCGGTCGTCGGGCTCTCCCCCATCATCGGCGGCTCGCACGTCCGCGGGATGGCCAACGAGCTGCTGGCCTCGATCGGCATCGAGGTCAGTGCCGCCGGCGTGGGCCTGCACTACGGCGCACGCTCGGACGGCGGCGTGCTGGACGGCTGGCTCGTCGACAGCGCCGACGCGGGCGACCTCGACCGCCTGCACGGCGCCGGGCTCGCCGCTGCGGCGGCGCCGCTGCTCATGACCGACCACGACGCGACCGCCGCGATGGCCGCGGCCGCGGTCGCCCTCGTCCTGTGACCGTCTCGGTGACGGCGCCCGACGGGGTGCCCGAGGTCGCGTCCCGGCGACGACCTGGCCGACCTGGTCCTCCCCCTCGTCGAGCTCGAGGACGGCGACGTCGTGGTCGTCACCAGCAAGGTGGTCAGCAAGTCCGAGGGCCGCCTCGTCGCCGGCCACGACCGGGACGAGGCCGTCGAGTCCGAGACGGTCCGCGTCGTGGCGAGGCGCGGGCCGACCCTGATCGTGCGCACCCGGCACGGGCTCACCATGGCCGCCGCCGGCGTGGACAACTCCAACGTCGAGGTCGGCACGCTCGTGCTGCTGCCCGTCGACCCCGACCACTCGGCGCGACGCCTGCGCGCCGCTCTCGCGGAGCGCACCGGCCGCAACGTCGCCGTCGTCGTGACCGACACCGCCGGCCGGGCCTGGCGCGAGGGCCAGACCGACATCGCGATCGGCGCCGCCGGGCTGGCCGTGCTCGACGACCACGCGGGCCGGGTCGACGCCCACGGCAACCCGCTGGCGGTCACCGCGCCGGCGGTCGCCGACGAGGTCGCCGGGATGGCCGAGCTCGCGTCGGGCAAGCTCGGTGGACGTCCCTTCGCGGTGGTCCGCGGGCTCGCCGACCACGTCCTGCCTCGCGGCGACGACGGTCCGGGCGCAGCCGCGCTGGTCCGGCCCGAGGCGGGAGACCTGTTCGGGTTCGGGGCCCGCGAGGCCGTGGTCCGGGCGCTGCTCGGAGAGGACGCGGACCGCGTCGGCTTCGGCGCGCCGGCGAGCGCCGAGGAGCTGGCCGCCGCCGTCCGCCTGGTCACCGGCGCCGACGTCCGCCTCGACGACGACGGGACGCTGCTCCGTCGCCGCACCGGCCGACGCCCGCCTCGCCGCACTCGCCTTCGCCCATCAATGGCAGGTTTCCCCCGGCGACTCCGTAGACTCTGCGCGCCTGTCCCCCGACCCGACCTTGAGGTAATTCGAGCCGTGGCCAAGAAGTCCGTGAAGTCCGACCGCCAGGCGGTCATCGACGAGATCCGCAAGAAGCAGAAGGGTGCCGACCGGCGCCGCGGCTTCGCGATCATCGGCGTCTGCGCGCTCATCGCCGTGGTCATCCTCGGGCTGGCGATCTACCCGATCATCAAGCGCAACCTCGACCTCCGCGAGTTCGACGGGCTCACGATCGACAAGATCGGTGCCGACGCCTCGGTGTGCCAGAAGGTCGAGAAGAAGAAGGCCAACGGCAGCGCCGACCACGTCTCGGAGACCCAGCAGGTCACCTACGAGGACGCGCCGCCGGCGTTCGGCTCGCACTGGAACGTCAACGGGCCTCGCCCCCGCCACGTTCACGCGGAAGTTCTACACCTCCAACGACCGCCCGGAGCTCGAGTCGCTGGTGCACAACCTCGAGCACGGCTACACGATCCTCTGGTACGACCAGTCCATCGCCGACGACGACGAGGCCGTGAACGCGATCGAGGGCATCGCCGACAAGTTCAAGGGCAGCGACAACTTCCGGTTCAAGTTCATCGCCGCACCGTGGACGTCCGAGGACGAGGCCGAGAGCGGCGAGTTCCCCAAGGACCAGCACGTCGCGTTCTCGCACTGGTCCGCCGGCGGCAACGGCGAGACCGACACCACCAAGCAGGAAGGTGTCTGGCAGTACTGCTCCGACGTGAGCGGCGCCGCCCTGAAGACCTTCATGGACGACTACCCGTACACGGACTCGCCGGAGCCCGACGCGGGCTGATCGGTCAGGTCAGGTCGGTTCGGCCTGTTTCCTTCAGGGCCTCGACGATGCGCTTGACGTCCTGCGCCTTGTCGCGGGTGGTGACGAGCAGGGCGTCGGGGGTGTCGACGACGACCACGTCGTCGATGCCGAGGACGGCGACGATCCGGCCGTTGGCGGGCACGACGAGGCCGGTGCTGTGGACGGCGCGCACGTCGGCCTCGTCACCCAGGACGACCGGGACGGCGCGACCGGTCGCGCCGAGCAGGTCGGCGAGCGAGTCGAAGTCGCCGACGTCGTCCCAGCCGAACGACGCCGGCACCGTCGCGACCCGGCCGGCGTCCGCCGCGGGCTCCGCGACGGCGTGGTCGACCGAGATCCTCGGCAGGTTCGGCCACAGCTCCTCGAGCAGAGCCGGATCGGCGGCGATGTCGCGCAGGGTCGCGGCGAACTGCGGGTCGGTGTCGGCGAGCAGGTCGAGCAGCACGGTGGGCCGCACCACGAACATGCCCGCGTTCCAGCGGTACTCCCCGCTCGCGACGTACTCCCTGGCGACGGGCACCGACGGCTTCTCGACGAAGGCCCGCACGGCGTAGCAGCCGGGGTGGCCGGGCAGCTCGGCGCCGAGGTGGATGTAGCCGAACCCCGGCGACGGCGCGACGGGGTCGATGCCGATGGTGACGAGCCGGTCGTCGCGGGCCGCCTCGACGGCCGTGCGCACGGTCTCGCGGAACACGCCCGACTCGGTGATGACGTGGTCGGCGGCGAAGGACCCCATCACGGCGTCCGGGTCGCGCCGCTCGACCATCGCGGCGGCGAGGCCGATCGCGGCCATGGAGTCGCGCGCCGACGGCTCGGCCACGATCGCGTCGTCGGGCAGATCCGGGCAGCTGGGCGGCGACCGCGGCACGGTGCGCGGCGCCGGTGACGACCAGGACCCGGTCGTCGGTCAGCGGTCCGAGCCGGTCCAGGGTGGCCTGGATGAGGGTGCGCCCCGAGCCGGTGAGGTCGAGCAGGAACTTCGGCGCGGCCGCGCGGGACAGCGGCCACAGCCGCGTACCGGCACCGCCCGCGGGCACGACGGCCCAGAAGTGGTCGATGGGCCCCGTCATGACGCGAACCCTACGGTTGTGGCCGTGACGACGTTCGCGGAACTGCTGGAGGCCGAGCGGAGGCGTGACGGCGGTCGCCCCTTCGTCACCTGGTACGACGAGACGACCGGGGAGCGGGTCGAGCTGTCCGTGGTGACGTACGCCAACTGGGTGGCGAAGACGGCGTCGCTGCTCGTCGAGGAGCACGACCTCGCACGGGGCGACCTGCTGCACGTCGACCTGCCGCTGCACTGGTTGACGCCGGTGTTCTGGGGCGCCGCGTGGACCGCCGGCATCGTGGTGTCCCTCGACCCGGACGAGTACGACGCGGTGGTGACCGGCCCGGACGGCGTGGAGCGCTGGGCGCAGGTGGTGGACTCGGTCCCGGTGCTCGCCTGCTCGCTGCTGCCGATGGGCGTCCGCTTCGCGTCGCCGCTCCCCGCAGGAGTGCACGACGTCGGTGTCGAGGTCTGGTCCCAGCCCGACGCGTTCATCCCGTACGACCCACCGGGGCCGGACGACGTCGCCGTGGTCGAGGGCGGTGTCCTCACGCCCCACCGGGAGCTGTGGGGCACGGCCGCCGTCGGGAGTCTCCTCACCGACGGCGGCCGGCTCCTTGTTGCGGCGAGCCCGGCTTCCCCACCGGAGATCGCCGCCATCACCGAGCCGCTCGCGCGCCGCGGCTCCGTGGTCTGGGTGGTCGGAGCGGACTCCGACCGGGTCACCGGCCTCGCGCAGGCCGAGAGGGTCACCTCCATCAGTCAGCCGACCAGGTCGTAGTCCTTCATGCCGCGCGCGATCACCATGCGCGGCGAGAAGCCGGTCGGGCTCCCCTGGAGCAGCCAGACCTTGCCCCGGCCGGCCTGCTTCACGACCAGGTCCGGCGAGCCGGCCAGACCGGCCACCGACACGTCGCCGACGCCGATCACCCAGTCGAAGTCCTTGACGGGCAGCGAGCCGGGCATCGCGCCCGTGAGGCCGCCCGGCCCGTTGCCGGCCCACGCGGCCAGCGCGCTGCCGTTGCGGATCATCACGTCCGGTGCCCCGTCGGGGGTCCAGCGGCCGACGCCCACCAGCTGGGAGCCCGTGACCCGGCCGTACGCCGCGTAGCTGGGCTTCAGGCCGGCGAGGCCGTTGCCCGGGTAGAGGCGCATGCCCCCGGACGCCGCGGGCTGGCCCATGAGGTCGGGGTAGCCGTCGCCGGTCATGTCGCCGACCGCGGCCAGCATCGCGAGGCCCTGGTAGCCGGTGCCCAGCTGGATCGAGGGGCCGGTGAAGTGCCCGGCGCCGTCGCCGCGACGCAGGCGCAGCGCCCCCTTGCGGGACTGCGTGGCGATGTCGTTGTAGCCGTCACGGTCCCAGTCGCCGACGACGAGGACACGTGCCGTGCTCTTGAGGTTGAGCCCGGTGTCGACCGCCTTGCCGAGCGCGTAGGTCCCGTCGGTCCTCTGCTCGATCGGGATCACGAGCCCGCGCTTGTCGGCGGCGCGGCGGACGATCAGGTCGGGCTGCGGCGACCCCACGAGGTTCCGCATGATGTCGCGGCCGGCCCAGGACTGCTCGGCGGCTGCCGCGAGGCGGCGGATCTCGGGGATCTTGGCGTAGAGGTACTTGCCCGGGCACGCCGTCGACGCGGCGTCGCGGTGGCCGTTGATCGCCTGGAAGTTCTTGGCGCCGATCCGCTGGATCGTCGAGCCCGCGGAGACGCCGTGCAGCGAGAGCTTCCACGCCATCAGGGCGCCGTAGGCCTGGAGCATCGCGGCCGACGGCTGGACCAGCTCGAAGTTGCCGATCGCGGACATCGCGAAGGAGTAGGAGTTGTAGTTGAGCGTGTGGGCGCCGACGACCGGGCGGTCGACGCCGCCGTACCTGCCCTCCCAGATCCGGCCGAACCGGTCGACGAGGAAGTTGTAGCCGATGTCGCTCCAGCCCCTCGACTGCGTGTGGTACGCGTAGATCGACCGGATGATCGCCGGCACGTCCTTGCGCTTGTAGTCGTTGGCGTTGACGGTGTGGTGGACGAAGCCGCCGTGGACCTCGAAGTACGACGGCGAGCCGTCGCGCATCTTCTCGTCGGCGCCCCACTGGGCCCGCGAGTAGATCATCGGCTTCGGCGTGACCGTGGTCAGCGGGCCGGGCGCGGCCGTGGTGGTCGCGGCCCGGAGGTCGAGGGTGCCGTCCGAGCTCTCCAGCTCCTCGGCACCGGTCTCGGTGCTCTCGATCGGGTCGCCGGTCGCGGTGACGTCGCTCGCCGGCAGCTGGGAGGTGTCGATCGCCGGCGCCTCCTCGGTGGTGGCCACCGCCTCCCCCGGGTCGACGACCGCGAGCTTGAGGTCGTCCGGGAGGGTGCCGTCGGTCATCTCGACGCGGACCTGGACGTTGTCGACCTCGCCGACGACGGTGCCGTCGGTGCCGGGGCGGGCCTGCTGGGCCTCCTCGCTGTCCGGGTCGGGGCCGTGCTCCTCGTGGTAGGTGAGGTCGCTCCAGTCCGACCAGACACCGTCCTGCTCGGTGCGGACCTGGACGGTGATGGCGTCGTCGGCGACCTGGACGGTGTTGTCCCAGGTGACGCCGACCGTGCCGACGCCCGTCACGGCCTGCGGCTCGCTGACGACCTCGGTGGTCGAGGCCGGCGCCTTCGTCTTCTCCGGCGTGGCCGGGGTGTCCCCGTCGGCCTCGTCGGCTCGTCGTCGGCCCTCGTCCTGCTCCTCGGGCCCGTCCGGCGTCGCCGCCGTCTTCGGGGTGAGCGCGACCTCGGTGACGACCGGGTCGACCGGCGCGATCGGGACCTCGGACTCGTGCGTGGTCTCCTCGGTGTAGGCCGGGAGGGAGTCGGCGTGGTCCATCGGGCGGCCCTCGGCGGCCGGCGCAGGGACGCTCGGGGCGAGCGGCTGACGCGGCACGACCGGCGCGGTGGGTGCGACGCCGACGACGTCGAGGGAGATCACACCGCTGGCCGGGACGAGCGCCACGACGACGACGCCGACGGCCAGCAACCGCTGGCAGAGGGCGATGTACAGACGACGCGAGGGACGCATGGAAAAGCTCCGAAACTGTGTGGGGGAAGGTCACACGAGACGCAACTGTCACACCAGTCACAGGGGCTCCGCTAGGTTTCGTGAGTAACTACAAACCTGTAATTTCCAGTCGCCACGCCGTTGGACTAGACAAGTCCTCGCCATCGGGCCCTGGCGACCGGCGCCCTCGGGGCATGCGAAAGGCGAGAGGTCTCCCTCTCGCCACTCTCAACGTATAACGCAGCAGGGGGCTTGCCGCAAGACCCCCGTCCGGCCTCAGAATCGCCCGTCGTGCGTGCCTTCGACCTCCCCAGGAACCTGTCCGCCAAGAACGACCCGGCCCTCATCGCCACCGACGAGGAGCACTTCACCGCGATCACCGCCAGCCTCGCGGAGACGGTCGCCGACCTGACCGAGCGCCTCGAGGCGGCCCGGCTCGCACCCGGTGGCTCCGGCGAGGAGGCGCTCAACCGCGACCAGGAGATCCACCGGCTGACCGCCCGGCTGCGGACGCTGCGCCGCTTCGACCTCGACCTGTGCCTGGGCCGGATGGTCACCGACGAGGGCGCGGTCCACGTCGGGCGGCTCGGGCTCACCGACCGGACCGGCCGCCGGCTGCTCGTCGACTGGCGCTCCCCCGCCGCCGAGCCGTTCTTCGGCGCGACCCACGCCGAGCCGATGGGGCTGCTCAGCCGCCGCCGGTACCGGTGGACTCTCGGGCAGGTCACCGACTACTGGGACGAGGTGTTCACGCCCGACGGTCTCGAGGGGCACGCCGCGCTCGACGACCAGTCGGCGTTCATCGCCACCCTCGGGTCGACCCGCTCGGCACGGATGCGGGACGTCCTCGGCACGATCCAGGCCGACCAGGACGCCATCATCAGGGCCGGGTCGCGCGGCGCACTCGTCGTCGACGGCGGACCGGGCACCGGCAAGACGGTCGTCGCGCTGCACCGGACGGCGTACCTGCTCTACGCGGACCCGCGGCTCGACCACCGCCGCGGCGGCGTCCTCTTCGTCGGGCCGTCCCGGCCCTACCTGTCGTACGTCGGCGACGTGCTGCCCAGCCTCGGCGAGGAGGGCGTGCGGACCTGCACGCTGCGCGACCTGGTGCCGGAGGGCGGCGCGGCGGTGCCCGAGGGGGACCCAGCCGTCGCGGCGCTGAAGTCGTCGGTCGCGATGGTCGGCGCGATCGAGCCCGCCGTCCGGCTGTACGAGGAGGCACCCACCGAGGGCATGGAGGTCGAGACGCCGTGGTCCGAGGTCTGGCTCAGCGCCGCGGAGTGGGCCGAGGCGTTCGACTCCCCCTCCCCCGGCACGCCGCACAACGAGGCGCGGGACGAGGTCTGGGACCACCTGCTCACCATCCTGGTGGACAAGCACGAGACCTCCGAGGACGTGCCCGAGGAGCAGGTGCGCCGCTCGCTCGCGCAGCACGGCGTCCTCCGCGAGACGTTCACCCGCGCCTGGCCGATGCTGGAGTACACCGACCTCGTCGCCGACCTCTGGGCGGTCCCGGCGTACCTGCGGCGCTGCGCGCCCTGGCTCTCGGAGGACGACGTCCGGCTGCTGCGCCGGCCCGAGGGATCGCCGTGGACGATGCCGGACCTGCCGCTGCTCGACGCCGCCCGCCAGCGGCTCGGCGACGCCGAGGTCTCGAAGCGTCGGCAGCGGCAGGAGGCCGAGCTCGCCGCCGAGCGAGCCGAGATGGACGACGTCGTCTCGCACGCGATCGCCACCGACGACTCGGACCTGATGATCATGTCGATGCTGCGCGGTGAGGACCTGCGCAACGCCCTCGAGTCACCGGCCGAGCCCGTGGTCGACCCGGACGTGCTCGCCGGGCCCGTTCGCCCACGTCGTCGTCGACGAGGCCCAGGAGCTCACCGACGCCGAGTGGCAGATGCTGCTGCTGCGGTGTCCGCTGCGCAGCTTCACCGTCGTCGGGGACCGCGCCCAGGCGCGGCACGGCTTCGCGGAGTCGTGGGAGTCGCGGCTGGCGCGGATCGGGCTCGACGCGGTGTCGCTCGCCTCCCTGACGATCAACTACCGGACACCGGCCGAGGTGATGGCCCAGGCCGAGCCGGTGATCCGCGCCGTCCTGCCCGACGCGAACGTGCCGACGTCCGTCCGGGAGAGCGGGGTGCCCGTCGAGCACGGCTCGGTGGCGGACCTGTCGTCGGTGGTCACGTCGTGGCTCGCCGCTCACCCCGAGGGCGTGGCGAGCGTGATCGGCTCGCCGTCGTACCCCTCGTCCGCCCGGGTCCGGTCACTGACGCCCGAGCTGGCCAAGGGGCTCGAGTTCGACCTCGTCGTCCTCGTGGACCCCGACTCGTTCGGGACCGGGATCGAGGGTGCCGTCGACCGCTACGTCGCGATGACGCGGGCGACGCGGCAGCTGGTCGTGCTGGCCGGCTGACGCTCGGAACCCCAGGGTCTCGCCTACGTCGTGCCCTCATCTCGGCCACAGCGGGCCCACATCTGGGCCACTTCACCCATGGGGCTCAGCCGTCGCCTCCACCGTTGACGCATCCAGTCCCCCATCGGCACGTCGCTGCTCGGCAGCATCCATGGCGTAGCCCGGAAGGCAGTTGTTGTGAACATCTCGACGAGCAAGCCCGGTCTCCTCGCCATCGCCGCCACGTCGGCTCTCGTGTTCGCCGCGGGCGTGGGGGGTGCCGTGGCCGGCAGCCAGATCACGTCCGGCCAGATCGCGAACCACACCATCACCAAGCAGGACCTCAAGAAGGGCGCCGTCACCAGCCGCGTCATCAGGAACGGCACGATCCGCACCGCCGACCTGTCCGCCTCCGCCCGAGGCGGCCTTCGAGGCCCCGCAGGCGTGTCCGGCGCAGCCGGCCTCGCGGGTACCAACGGTGTGGACGGCGCGAACGGCGCGAACGGCGTGGACGGCGCGAAGGGTCTGGACGGCGCCAACGGTGCCAACGGCGCCAACGGCCTCGACGGCGCAACGGGTGCCAACGGTGCCAACGGCGCCAACGGTCTCGACGGCGCCAACGGTCTCGACGGTGCCAACGGTCCCGACGGTGCCAACGGCCTCGACGGCGCCACGGGTGCCAACGGCCTCGACGGCGCCAACGGCCTCGACGGCGCCCCCGGTATTGCCGGCGCCCACGGCCTGGACGGCGCCAACGGCCTCGACGGCGCCACGGGTGCCAACGGTCTCGACGGCGCCAACGGCCTCGACGGCGCCAACGGTGCCAACGGTCTCGACGGTGCCAACGGTCTCGACGGCGCCAACGGTCTCGACGGCGCCAACGGTCTCGACGGCGCCAACGGTCTCGACGGCGCCACCGGTCCTCAGGGACCGCAGGGCGAGACCGGTCCCCAGGGCGAGACGGGTCCGCAGGGCGAGACCGGCCCCCAGGGTCCTGCCGGGGCCCAGGGTGCCGTCGGGCCGGCGGGCGGGAACATCGCCGGTGCGACCGTGGTGAGCGTCACGGCCGTCGGCGCCAAGGTGACCGCGAACTGCCCCGCCGGCAGCTTCGCCATCGGCGGCGGCGGGCTCTCCTCCAGCAACCGCACGCTCGACGGCTCCTACCCGTCGAACAGTGCCGGCGTGCCGTTCACGAGCGGCTCGCCGACCTCCTGGACGGCGTCGTTCAGCCAGTCCGGCACCCAGACCGCCTACGTCATCTGCGCCGGCTGACACCCGTTCATCGGGCGCCTCGAGGCGGCCCCCCGCATCCCTCGTGCGGCGGGGTCGCCTCCGACGACCAGTGAGCCGATCCTCAGCCCGCGCGGGAGTCGAAGACGTTCCACTCGATCCCGAGGCCGTCGATCCAGGCGAGCTCCCGCTCGGACGGGCCGCCGGCCATCACCTCGACCGTCGAGTCCTCGTGCAGTCCCACGGTGACGATCGTGGCCTGGTGCGTCAGCACCCGCTGGGCGCCGAACCACCGCCAGGTGCCCGCGGGCAGCGGCTGGGTGAACGCCTCGACGCGGGTCAGGCTGGTGGCGTCGGCGAGCTGGGCACAGCGGGCCGCCGGCATCGTCATGAGCGCCTCGAAGGCCGCGTGGTGCAGCCAGAACTGCTCCTCGTCCTCCTCGACGGGCAGCCACGGCTTGCCGCGCGTGGTGTTGTCCCGCTCCACGAACCGCCCGTCGGAGGTCCGGCCCCAGAGCCACGCGCCCTGGTTCTCGCAGACGAGGACCTGGACCTCGCCGTCGGCCCAGGGGTCGACGACCAGCTCGTTCTGCGCGAACAGCGGCCCCACCACGTCCGCGGGGTCGAGCTGGGGCGCCCGCCCGAACCACAGGTGGACGTAGTCGTGGAACGTCGGCGCGCTCAGATGTCGTTCCCGATCTCTTCGTCGGTGGGGTGCTCGGTGGGGCCGTCGTCGTACTTGACGTACGTGATGCCCTCGTCGACGTCACCGTCGAACCCGAGCTTGCCGTCCTCGAGCACCAGGACGCGGTCGCACATGCGGCGCACCGAGCCGGCGGAGTGGGAGACGTAGAAGAGCGTGCGACCGCTCTTGCGGACCTCCTCCATCCGCTGCAGGCACTTCTCGCGGAACGGCTTGTCACCGACGGCGAGCACCTCGTCGGCCAGGAAGATGTCGGAGTCCACGTGGATGGCGACGGAGAACCCGAGCCGGGCGAACTGGCCGGAGGAGTAGTTGCCCACGGGCGTGTCGAGGCGCTTGCCGATCTCGGCGAACTCCACGATCTCGTCGAACTTGCGGGCGGTCTCCTGCTCGGACATGCCCATCACCGCGGCGTTCAGGTAGACGTTCTCGCGACCCGTGAGCTGCGGGTGGAACCCCGCTCCCGTGGCGATCAGGCCGGCGATCCGGCCGCGGGTCAGGACGGTGCCCTGGTCGGGCTTCATGATCCCGTTGATCATCTTGAGCAGGGTGCTCTTGCCGGAGCCGTTGAGGCCCATCAGGCCCACCGACTCACCCTGCTTCACCTCGAACGACACGTCGTCGACGGCCTGGAAGGTGTCGCTGATGTCGCGGCCGCGCATGGCCGCGACCGTGACCTGCTTGAACGTGCGGTGGTAGCGCAGCGTGAAGGACTTGGTGACGTGCTCCGCCACGATCGAGGTGTCGGAGGAGTACTGGCGGTCGGTCATGTCAGCCGGTCCGGGATCCGGTCCTCGAGGCGGCTGAAGAGCAGCTGCGCCACGATCAGCAGCACCACGGAGATGCCGATGGCGATCAGCCCGAGCTGGAGGAGGTCGGGCGGCAGCTTGTTGTCCAGCGTGTCCTGCGGGTCCTTGGTCGTTCCTGCCCAGAACGCCTGCTGGAACAGCATCACCGCGTCGGCGATCGGGTTGTAGACGTAGTAGTCGGCGAACCGCCCGAACCGCTGGCCGACCAGCTCGTAGGAGTAGATCATCGGCACGCCGAACCGGACCAGGTTGGTCAGGATGTTGACGGCGCTCCCGATGTCCCGGAAGAACACGTTGGCCGCGCTGCAGACCAGCGCCGCCGCGGTGCCCATCAGCATGATCAGCACGAGCGCGATCACGAACGCGGCGACGCCGTAGAGCGTCGGCGTCCAGCCGTAGAACAGGCAGGCGATGACCAGGATCACCAGCTGCGGCACGACGTGGTAGAGCGAGACCAGCATCGAGGCGACCGGGAACATCTCGCGCGGCATCGCGAGCTTCCGCACCAGCGCCTTGTTGCGCACGATCGAGCGCGTTCCGGCGTTCAGCGTCTCGTTGAAGTAGTGGACGATGATCAGCGCCGAGAAGATGTGGATCGCGAAGTTCTCGATCGCGTCGTGCAGCTGGAAGATCGTGCCGATGATCAGCCAGTAGATGAGGAACTGCGAGAGCGGGTTCAGGTAGCTCCACATCAGCCCGAGGAACGACCCCTGGTAGCGCGCGCTGACCTCACGGCGCACGAGCAGCCGCAGCAGGTACCGGCGCTTGAAGACGCCGACCAGTCCCTGGTCGGACGACGGCGGCTCCAGGGGCGCGTCGACGACCCGGTGCGGAGCCCCCCCGCCCTCGGTCACGTGCTCGACGGTGTCAGTCATCGGCGCCGGTGGTCCCCTTCATCCACGGCTCCAGTGTCTTCTCCCACGCCTCGGGCGAGGTGATGTCCTTGAGCGCGGCGCGGTACTCCGCGGCCAGGCGCGGCCACTCACGTCGGTAGCGCTCGTGGATCTCGACGGTCTTCTTCACGCCGTCCCGGAAGTACTCCGGGTCGCGCTTGTAGAGGGCGGCCGACGTGCCGTCGTTCATCGAGACGATCGCCGAGTCGAACCGCGCGAGGCGGTACCACTTGGCGTCCATCGCGGCGATCTCCGCCTCGGGGAACTCCTGGGCGAGGGGACGCGGGGACCTGAACTGGCGCAGCGGCGCCAGGCCGGCGGTGATGAGCTGCGAGACGCGTCCCGGGATCTCGGTGCCGTCCTTGCCCTTGCGCGGCGGCTTGGTGCGGCGGACGGCCGGGAACGCGTCGCGGTCGGGCTCGAGCCGCGAGTCGCTGAACTCCTTCATCAGCGCGCGGACCTCGCCGAGGCGGGTGGGCAGCAGCTCGTGCAGGCCCTGCGGGCCCGCGAGCACGTCGAGCATCGCCTGGTGGCGCATCTCGACGGTGGAGTACTGCATGGAGACCAGGTGCTTGATCTGGTGGTTGAGGCTCTCGCGCACCATCCGCCCGCCGCGCTCGTACGGCGAGTGCAGCAGCGCCGAGATGATCCGGTTGCGGTGGTGGAAGTAGGCCTGCCAGTCGACGGCGTCGTTCTTGTCGCTCCACGGGACGTGCCACACCGCGGCACCCGGGAACGTCACCGTCGGGAAGCCCGCCGCCTTGGCGCGGAGGCCGAACTCGAGGTCGTCCCACTTGATGAAGATCGGCAGCGACAGGCCGATCTCGTCGAGCACCTGACGCGGGATCAGGCAGCTGAACCAGCCGTTGAAGTCGACGTCGACCCGGCGGTGCAGCCACCGGGAGGAGCGCAGGTTGCGGGCGGCGAGGTCCCAGTCGCTGTAGCCGTCGAGCGGCGTCATCCACCAGAACCGCCACGGCTGCACGATCTCGCCGAAGCTGTGCAGGCGCGAGCGCGAGTAGAGGCTGAACATGTGGCCGCCGACGATCGTCGGGCGCCGGGCGAGGTCGCCGAAGGTGACCGCGCGGATGATGCCCTCGGGCTCGCAGACGACGTCGTCGTCCATCATCAGGGCGTACGTCGCGGTGCCCTTGCGCACGCACTCGAGCTGGCCGCGGGCGTAGCCGCCCGAGCCGCCGAGGTTGCCCTGCTCGAGCACCCGGAGCTTGCCGCCGAGGGACGACTCGGCCTTGGCGAACTCCGGGGAGTCGACCACCTTGTCGTTGCCCTGCTCCATGACGAACACGGCGTCGAGGTACGGCGCGAGCTCCTCGGTCTCCCCGATCTGGCCCAGCAGCTTGGCGCAGAAGTCGGGCCGGTTCATGGTGGTGATCGCGATGTCGACGGTGCCGTGCTGGGCACGGTCCTCGGGGACGTCGGCGGTCCACTCGGCCGAGCGGACGACCACGTCGTCGTCGCCGGCGACGACGTCGTACCAGTACCAGCCGCCGTCCATGAACGGCTTGAGCGACAGGTCGAAGGTGAAGGTGCCCCGGTCGATCCCGTCGGTGGTCGCCGACTCGACGCGCTGGGAGCGGCCGTTGGCCATCGACTTGTAGACGATGACGGTGGCGCCCGCACCCTCGATCTCGACGGTGAGGGTGACGTCGGTGATGATCGTGTAGCGGCGCCAGTAGCTCGACGGGAACCCGTTGAAGTAGGTGCCGAAGGAGAGCCGCTCACCGGACTTCACGCGCAGCGCGGTGCGCGACTCGATCTGGTCGGGGTGGATGACCTTGCCGGTCGCCGTGGACTGGCGGATCGCGGCGTTGTTGAGGTCCTTCGCGGCGCGGTTGCCGCCGATCTCGTGCTTGTCGGCGTCGAGCCGGGGCTCCTCCGCGTCCACGTAGAGCGGGAGGACGTCGAAGTCGCGGTCGAGCGGGAAGATCTGCCGCTGCAGGAGCCTGGTGGTCACTCGTCAACGCCTCCGGACGTGAGCGGCGCACCCTCGGCGAAGTGCGGTCGCAGCTTGTTCTCGAACATGGAGAGCGCCGAGCCGATCGCCATGTGCATGTCGAGGTACTTGTAGGTGCCGAGCCGCCCGCCGAACAGGACCATCGGCTCGGCCTTGGCCAGCTCGCGGTACTTGAGCAGCTTCTCGCGGTCCTCGGCGGTGTTGACCGGGTAGTAGGGCTCGTCGCCCTCCTCCGCGAACCGCGAGTACTCGTGGACGATCACGGTCTTGCCGGGCAGGTAGGTCTTCTCCCGCTCGGGGTGGAAGTGCTTGAACTCGATGATCCGGGTGAACGGCACCTCCTGGTCGTTGTAGTTCACGACGCCGGTGCCCTGGAAGTCGTCGACGTCCTCGACCGACGCCTCGAGGTCGACGGTGCGCCACGAGAGGCGCCCCTCGGAGCTGCCGAAGTACTCGTCGACCGGGCCGGTGTAGACGATCGGGACCTTGCCCTTGTACTCGTCGGCGACGTCGAAGAAGTCGGTCTCGAGCTGCACCGTGATGTTGGGGTGGTCGGCCATCTTCGTGAGCCACGCGGTGTAGCCGTCGGTCGGCAGGCCCTCGTGGGTGTCGCTGAACCAGCCGTTCTCGAACGTGTACCGGACCGGGAGCCGCGTGATGATGTCCGCGCTCAGCTCGGTCGGGTCGGTCTGCCACTGCTTGGCGGTGTAGCCCTTGATGAAGGCCTCGTAGAGCGGGCGGCCGATCAGGCTGATCGCCTTCTCCTCGAGGTTCGTGACGCTCTCGGTCTCGAACTCGGCGGCCTGGCTGGCGATCAGCTCGCGCGCCTCGGCCGGGGTGTGGCTCTTGCCGAAGAACTGGTTGATGAGCCCGAGGTTCATCGGCAGCGAGTAGACCTGGCCCTGGTACTTGCCGAAGACCCGGTGCTTGTAGTCGGTGAACGACGTGAACCGGTTGACGTACTCCCAGACCTTCTCGTTCGAGGTGTGGAACAGGTGCGCGCCGTACTTGTGCACCTCGACGTTGGTCTCGGGGTCGCGCTCGCTGTAGGCGTTCCCGCCCAGGTGGTGGCGGCGGTCGAGCACGAGGACCTTCAGCCCGAGGTCGACGGCGCAGCGTTCGGCGATCGTCAGCCCGAAGAACCCGGAGCCGACGACGACGAGATCAGGCAGCGAGTTCTCCGACGACACGACAGATCAGTCTACGGACGCGGGTGCGTCCGCCCGATTCGGCGCGCTGGCGGCACCCTCGAGCGCGCGGAGGCTGCGACGAACGTCACCCTCGGTCGTCGACCAGTTGCTGACCGAGATCCGCAGCACCGCCCTCCCCCGCCACACCGAGCCGCTCATCCAGGCCTCGCCGTCGGCCAGGAGCCGGGCGGTCACCTCGCGGGTCCGCTCGTCGCTGCCGAAGCTCATGCAGACCTGGGTGAAGACGACGTCGTTGAGCACCTCGACGCCCTCGATCGCCAGGGCGCCCCGCGCGAACTCCGCCGCGTGGCCCGCCATCCCCTCGACGAGGTCCTCGACGCCGGACCGGCCGAGCGCGGCGAGCACCGCCCACACGGGGATCGACCGGGCCCGCCGCGAGAGCTCGGGCACCTTCTCGAAGGGGTCGCCGGCCTCGTCGTGGATCAGGTAGTCGCCGTGCATGCCCATCGCGGCCCGCACCGCGGCCGGGTCACGGACGATCGCGAGGCCGCAGTCGTACGGCACGTTGAGCGTCTTGTGGGCGTCCGTCGCCCAGGAGTCCGCGCCCGCCACGCCCTCGGTCAGGTGCCGGTACGACGGAGCGGCGGCGGCGAAGAGCCCGAAGGCGCCGTCGACGTGCACCCAGGCACCGTGCCGGTGGGCGACCTCGATCGCCTCGGTGAACGGGTCGTAGGCACCGGAGTGGACGTTCCCCGCCTGGAGGCAGACCAGCGTGGGCCCGTCCCGCTCGGCCAGGGCCCGCTCGAGGTCGGCGGTCAGCAGCCGGCCCTGGTCGTCGGCAGCGACCACCTCCGGCGCGCCGAGGCCGAGGTAGCGCAGCGCGAGGTCGACCGTGTCGTGCCGCTCGGCGCCGACGAGCACGCGGACGCCCGGCGACCCGACGAGTCCGCTCGTCCCGACGTCCCACCCGGCCCGGCGCAGCACCGCGTCCCGTCCAGCGGCCAGGCAGGTGAAGTTCGCCATCGTGCCGCCGGTGACGAACCCGACCGCGCTCCCGGCGGGCAGGCCCAGCAGGTCGAGCAGCCAGGCGCTCGCGACCACCTCGGTCGCGGTGGCGGCGGGGGTGAGCCGCGCCAGCCCGGCGTTCTGGTCCCAGGCCGTGGTGAGCCAGTCGGCGGCCAGCGCCGCCGGGTGCGAGCCGCCGATCACCATCCCGTAGAAGCGCCCCGACGGCATCGCCGTCAGCCCCGGCTCGAGCGCGGTCGCGAGGTGGTCCACGACGGCGACCGCGTCCTGCGGCCCCGCGGGCAGGTCGGTGCCGAGTCGCTCGACGAGCTCCTCGACCTGCGCCTGGGGCGGGACGGCCCGGTCCTCGAGCGAGTCGAGCCAGCGCTGGGCATGCGCCAGTGCCGTGGGGAGTGCCTGTCCTCGGTGGGTCACAGCCCCACTCTGACCGGTCGCGAGAACTCTGCGTAGACCCCGTCGCTGAACGCGACGTGGTCCGGCGGCCGGTCGGTGACCCCGGGCAGACCCACCGACGCCAGCAGCCCGTCGTCGAGCTCGACGACCTCGGCGTCGCGGAGCGGCCACGGCTCGTGCTGGTTGGGGACGAACGTCGTGTGCCGGCGACGCCGCACGTGCGCGCCCCACCGCGCGGTGAGGAAGTCGTCGAGGGGCGTCGGCTCCCGCACCTCCCCCACCCGCACGGACACGTGGCTCGAGAACCGGTGCCGGGGACGCAGGCTCGCGTCGTACGTCACGGTGTCGCCGGTCCGCGCGAACCGCATCCGCGCCCAGCGGTAGGGCGCACCGACGACCGCCCGGATGGCGGGCACGGCTGCCGCCCGGTCCGTGTCGAGGCTGAGGAACACCACACCGCGGCGCCCGGTCCGGTCGACCGAGTAGAGGCGGACGTTGGTCTCGAGGAAGGTGCCGAAGTACGGCACTCCGGGAGCGCGCCCGATGCTGACGCCGACCATCCGGAACGGCACCAGGCCGACGTAGGTCCGTCCGTCGTGGACGTCCGGGCGGACTCCCGGCGGCATGAGGCGCTCGACCTCCGAGGGGTCGAGGGCCCAGTGGAGGAACGTCAGGTCGCGCCACCGCTGGGTCGACATGACCCGCCCGCGCAGCGGCGGTGCGTCGCGGGTGATCGGCTCGGGTGTCACCGCCGGCGCGAGTCCTTCAGGGCGCGGCTCACGTTGCGGACCTCGTCCTGGCCGCCACGCAGCGGCGACAGGGCCACCACGCCGGCCGCGATGAGCCAGGGCTTGGCGCGCACGAGCCGGTTCTCGCCGTAGCGGCGGTGGATGGTGAAGAGGTTCCGGTACATGTAGTAGCCCTTCCACCCCACGAGGTCGACCTGCTGGTCGAAGTCGAGCTGGCGGACGAGGACGGCGTCACGGACGGCCCAGATCGTGAACCCGGCCCGGCGGGCGCGGATGGCGTAGTCGACGTCGTCGTAGAAGATGAAGAAGCCCGGGTCGGGCAGGCCGATCGCCTCGACCACCCGGCGCCGGACCATGAAGCCCTCGAACGCGACGTTCTGGATCTCGACCTTCTCCGGCATCGCCGAGCGCTCGCCGTAGGTCGTCTCGACCATCGCCGTCTTCGGCTTGATCCGGAGCGGGTTGCGGAGGTCGAAGGTGACGGCGGCCTTCTCGACCAGCCGGCCGGAGCGGTCCTCGCGCACCGACATCAGGCAGTCCTCGTCGACGGCCATGAGTACGCCGAGACAGTCGGGGGCCGGGACGACGTCGTCGTCCATCAGCCAGATGCGGTCGTAGCCCTGCTCGAACGCCGTCTCGATGCCGAGGTGGAACCCGCCCGCCCCGCCGAGGTTCTCCTCCGAGAGGACCACCTGCAGCGGGAGTCCCGGGTGCGCGTCCCTGGCGCCGTCGAGCACGGTCTGCGTGTGGTCGGTGCTCGCGTTGTCCACGACGATCACCGCGTCCGGGCGGTGCTCGGACGCGGCGAGCCCGCCGAGCATGCGCAGCAGCAGCCCGGCCCGGTTGTAGGTCACCACGACGACCGCGACGGTCTCCCGGGTCTCGGTCACAGGAACCGCCTCTCCCCGCCCCAGCGGCCGCGCAGCGCGTCGGCGGTGGCGCGTGCGCTCAACCGGAGCCGGCCCGGCCGCGGCTTCGTGAAGGTGTAGAACCACACGGTCTTGCCGACGAAGGCCAGGGCCCGGGCCCAGCCGTAGTACTGCCGGAGGTTGAGCAGGTTGTTGCGCGCCATGCAGTAGTGCTTGAGGTCGCTCGGGCTGTGGTTGTAGGTCAGCCTCCCGAACAGCATCGGCGTGCCGAGGTCACCGACGCTCGGGTGCCGGACCGCCGCGTCCACCACGGTCGCGGTGCGGGCACCGGCCTCCTTGGCCCGCCAGAGGTACTCGACGTCGTCGCCCCAGATGAAGAACTCCGCGCGCGGCAGCCCGATCCGCTCGACCAGGTCACGGGTCACGACCACGCCGTTGAAGGGGATGACGATGTCGCGGATCAGCCCGTCGGTCGCCTCCGCGCGCACGTCGTCCAGCCGCCGCACCGTGCGGGTGCCGCCCGGCAGCCGGATCGGGAAGACGAGCCGGTCGGCGTCGGCCTCGTCGACGACGACCGGTCCCCAGAAGTCGAGGTCGCCGTGGTCGAGCAGCCGGCTCAGGCAGTCGAGGTCGGGCATCCCGTCGTCGTCCATCAGCCAGACCAGGTCGGCGCCGCGCTCGACCGCCCACCCGAGACCGTCGTGGAAGCCCCCGGCCCCACCGGAGTTGGTGGGCAGCGTCCGGCTCGTCACCGTGCTGCCCTCGAGCCAGGCGCCGGTCCCGTCCGTCGAGGCGTTGTCGACGACCAGGACCTCGTCGAGCTCGGGCACCTCGCCGAGACGGGCCACCAGCCGCTGCAGCAGCGTCAGCCGGTTGTAGGTGACGACCACGGCGACGACATGTCGTCCTCGCGAGTCGGTCACAGGACAAACCCTAGGACCGGGCCACGACCCCGATCCGCTGCAGGTCCTCGACCAGGCGCGCGTCGCGGTCCTGGTGGGACGGAAGCACGCGCGCGAAGAGCCGGTCGTGGAACCACGGCGCCTTCAGGACGTCGAACGACTGCGTGATGCGCGTGCCGCCATCGGCGGGCGCGAGGCTGATCCGCCACCGGGTGCTGTCCGGGACGAGCAAGGTGGGGATCGTCCGCCAGACGAGCACGCGCCGAGGCTCGACCTCGAGGATCTCGCAGGTCCGGGTCCACCGCACCCGGCCCACGCGGCTGCGGCCGCGGAACCGCACGCCCGGCTCGGCCCGGCGGGCACCGCCCAGCCACTCCACCCCCACGCACTCGTGGCTCCACTCGCCCACCCGGGTCGGGTCGGAGACCACGTCCCACACCCGCTCGGGGGTGGCGTCGACGACCACCTCGACGTGCGAGTGCTTCTGGACCTGGCTCACGGCCGGTCCAGCAGTCGGTGGATCGTGGCAGCGAGCCACCTCTCGTAGTCCTCGAGCGACCGCCCGCCGACCCGGGTGACGAGGTCGAAGGCGTCCACGTCGGTGACCACCCACAGGGCGTCCAGCACGTCCGCGTCGACCTCGCCGTCGACCATGAGCTCCGCGCCCTGCCGCACGTCGTCGCGCCGCCTGGACTGCAGGTCCTGCCGCTTGGCCTCGAGCAGGGGGTCGCCGCCGGCACCTTCGTTGAGGGCCCGCCGCAGCCCCCACGTGCGCTGGTGGACGCCGGCGAGCATCCGTGCGGCCGCGGCGCTGCGGTCACCGAGGCCGCCCACCGCCAGCGCCGCGAACTCGGACCGCTCCGCCATCGGGAGGTCGCGGGTGTCCCCGGCCACGCCCACGTCGAGGGCCGCGAGCAGGACGTCGCCCTTGGACGCGAAGCCGCCGTACACCGTCTGGACGGCGACGCCGGCCCGGGTGGCGATCTCGCGCATCCCCGTCGCCGCCCAGCCGCGCTCGGCGAAGAGGGCGGTCGCTGCCTCCAGGACCAGCGCCCGGGTCTCGGCGGCCTGCTGTTGGCGTCGCGTCGGCGCGCTCGTCACGAGGCGGCCGCCTGGGTGTCGGCCGGTTCATTGACCCGTCGTCGGTCTCGCATCCCCTCAACATAGAACGACGTTCCAGTGAATGCAACAATGTTCTAGAAAAGTGTCTCCTGGACGTACGCCGGGGCGTCCGGAACCAGCGCCGGGAGCGGCGCGTACCGCTGCGGCGCCGGGGCGGCCCAGCGCGGGTCGACGAACGTGGGCTCGACCATCCGGGTCGGCTCCTGGAGCGTCAGCGCGCGGACGGCGGCGACGACGTGCAGCTCGAACCGGCCGAACACCTGGCGCACCGTCGCCTCGTCGAGGGGCAGCCGGCCGGGGCCGGCGGCCAGGTCGAGGCCGAGCTCGGCGGTGCGCACCATCGTCATGACCTCGCGGTTGAGGTCGTAGCGCTCGCGCGCCTCTGGGGTGCTGAGCGTCCTGGCCCGCGCCGAGCCCACTGCCGCCCGGCAGCGGTCTCCCCCGGACAGCGCGTCGGCGAACGCCGCCTCCGCCGTGTCGAGGGCGGTGAGCAGCTTGACCGCCGTCTTGGCGCCGAAGCCGGTGACGCCGGGCAGGTTGTCGGAGGCGTCGCCGCGCAGGGCGGCGAGGTCGGGGTACTGCTCGGGCCGCACCCCCGTGACCATCGCCAGGCGCGCGGGATCGAGGAGCGGCGAGGCGTCGACGCCGCCGTTGAGTATCCGCAGCATCCGGGTGTGCTCGTCGATCAGCGAGAAGCTGTCGCGGTCGGACGTCGCGACGACCGTCCGTGCGCCGAGCGCCGGGGCCTGCGCTGCCACGCTGGCGAGCACGTCGTCGGCCTCCAGCCCGGGCGGGACGACCACCACGACGCCGAGGTGGCGCAGCACCTGGACCGCGAGGTCGAGCTGCTGCTCGAGCGTCTCGGGCTTCGGCGTCCGCTGTGCCTTGTACGTGGGCCACTGCTTCTTGCGCATGCTGTTGCCGCGGTCGTCGAACCCGACCACGACCGCGTCGGCGCAGACCCGGTCCACCGCGGCGACCAGCTGGGACAGCAACCCTCGGACCGCCCACGCGGGCCGGCCGTCGAGGCGGAACCCGGTGCGCGCCGAGGCGTGGAACGCCCGGTGCAGCAGGGAGTTGCCGTCGACGGCGAGGACGGTCGGCTGGGACATCGGCCCCAGCCTAGGCGCGAGCACCCCCTGGCATCAGCAGGCCGCGGCGACGTCCTCGGTGTCGTTGGCGACGTAGCCGCTCTTCAGGGAGCCGACCGAGCCGCCGGTGACGGCCGGGGCGTCCTGCCTCTTGCGCTTCTTCTTCACCGGCTGGTCCGACTTCTCGAGATCGCCCTCGGACCTGTCGATCGCGTCGGCGATCGCGGCCTGGATCGCGTCGATGTCCGGGTGCGCCGTGTCCGGCACGAGCGGGGGCGCGATCGACACCGTGGCGATCTTCTGCGACTTCGCCTTGAGGGCCAGGTCGACGAACTCGCCGACCTCGCCGGCCGGGACGTTGGTGGAGACCATCTCCGAGCTCGCCTTCGCGATGCTGGAGAACTTCGTGAGCATCGTCTGCGGGTTGATCTGGTCGAGCATCGCGGTCATCACGCACTTCTGCCGGGCCATCCGCGAGTAGTCGTCCGACCCCTGACGCGCCCGCGAGAACCACTGGACCTCGAAGCCGGTGAGCTTGCGCTTGCCGGGCTGCACGTAGTTGACGTCGCTGCCGAGGCCGACCGGGATCGGCTCGCGCACGTTGACGGTCACGCCACCCACGGCGTCGACCAGCGAGCGGAAGCCCTTGAGGTTGACCATCGCGAAGTAGTTGATCTCGAGCCCGGTGACGCCTTCGACGGCCATGATCGTGGCGTCCACGCCGGGGTGGTCGGACTCCGGGAAGAGCTCGGTGTTGTCCCCGGCCCAGGTGCTGACCGAGTTGATCATGCAGGTCTCCTCGCCGCAGTCGTAGCCGTCGGGGAACTGCTCCTCCATCACCGACCCCGGGGCGAACGAGAACCCCTGGAGGTTGCGCGGCAGCGAGACCAGGACCGTCTTGCCGGTCTCCTCGTCGATGCTGGCGACCGTGAGGGAGTCCGGGCGCATGCCCCAGCGGTCGGCGCCCGAGTCGCCACCGAGGAGCAGGACGTTGTAGCGGCCGTGGTGGCTGTCGCTGGCCTGGCCGTCGCCGAACATCGCCTGGACGAAGTCGCGCTGCACACCGACGAGGTGCGAGCCGAACAGCAGCGCGCTGGCCACGAACAGGCAGAACGCGCCGTTCACGCCGATCACGGCGCGGCGGTGCCGCATCGACAGGGTCAGCGGCTGGCCGATCCGCCACGCGTCGACGAGCAGGAACGCCCAGCCGATGGCACCGGCGATCAGCACCAGCCGGAACAGCTGGAGCAGCGTGGTGTCGAAGGCCAGGTCGAACAGGAACTGGCGGTGCACCAGCGAGACGAGCAGGAGCAGCACGCCGGCGACGAGCGCGGCCAGCCAGGTGCGGAGCGCGGCCAGGCCGACCTTCCGGTTGCCGGCCGCGAGCTGGGCCGAGCCCGGCACGAGCAGGGTCATCACCATGAGCGCGAGCGCGCGCCGGAACCGCACGCGGGCGGCGCGGTCGGCGGCACTGCTGGGAGCGGTGGGGGAAGACACCTGTTCTCCTGGAGCTGGGGGTGGAGCCTGTGACCGCCAGTATCACCAGTCACACCCGTCACAGTGGGCTGCGACACTCCGAAGCCGGCAGGCTGGTCCGGACGGGTAGGTTCGCTCCGTGCCAGACGAGGGTCCCGAGTACGGGTGGTTGTACGGCGGCAAGAAGGACGGGAACGCCGGACCGCCGCCGGACGACGCCACGAGGCCGATCCGGCGACCCACGAGCAACGAGCCACCCGAGGACGCCACCCGGATGATGCCCGCCCAGCCCCGTCCCTCCCAGCCCGCCGCGCAGTCGACCCGTCCGACTCCCCCGCGACCGGCTCCCCCGGTCGCCCCGCCGACCGGCGGATCGCCGCGGCGCCGGCGCCGCTTCCGGGTCCGCTACGTGTTCCTGCTGCTGCTGGCGTGGCTCGTCTTCATCGTCGTGGTCCCGGTCGTGTCGTGGAACAGCGTCGAGAAGGTCGACTTCGACCCGGGCGGCGACCGACCGGGCGACCAGCCCGGCACGACGTACCTCCTCGTCGGCAGCGACTCCCGTGCGGGCCTGTCCAAGGAGGAGCGCAAGGAGCTGAACACCGGCAACGCCGGGGGTGGCCGGACGGACTCGATCATGCTGCTGCACACGGGCTCCGGGCCGAACACGCTCGTGTCGATCCCGCGCGACGCCGAGGTCCCGATCCCCGACCACGGCACCACGAAGATCAACGCCGCCTACGCGTTCGGCGGCGCTCCCCTGCTCGTGCGGACCATCGAGGAGCTGAGCGGGGTCCGGATCGACCACTACGTCGAGATCGGCATGGGCGGTGTGGTCGGGGTCGTGGACGCCGTCGGCGGCATCGAGATCTGTCCGGAGCGGAAGATGGTCGACAAGGACGCCGGCCTCAACATCAAGAAGGGCTGCCAGGACGTCGACGGGAAGACCGCGCTCGCGTACGCGCGCTCGCGGCACGCCCAGCAGCTCGGCGACCTCGACCGGATCAAGCACCAGCGCGAGGTCGTGGCCGCCGTCGGCGACAAGGTCCTCTCACCGTGGACCGTGGTCAACCCGGTGCGCTGGTGGGAGCTCAACCACTCCGTGCCCGACTTCTTCGCCTTCGGCGAGGACATGGGACCGATGCGGGCCGGGATGTGGGCGCTCGCGCTCACGAGCGTCGACAAGACCTGCACGATCCCCGTCACCGGTGGGTCTGCCCAGCTGGACGAGGAACGAGCGCGCGTGATGTTCCAGGCGATGATCGACGACGACACCGACGCGATCACCACGCAGCTGTGCACCGGCACGGGCATCGCCAAGTGACCGCCACGTGACCGGGGCCTACGAGACCCTGCGCTGCGAGGTCGACGACGCGGGCGTCGCCACCCTGATGCTCACCCGGCCCGACCAGCTCAACGCGTTCAACGTCACGATGGCGCGCGAGCTGGAGACGTTCTTCCTCACCGACGCCATGGACGACGCGATCCGCGCGGTCGTCGTCACGGGCGCCGGCCGGGCGTTCTGCGCCGGCATGGACCTCTCGGCCGACGGCAACGTCTTCGGGCTCGACGAGTCGCTCACCCCGACGCCCGAGGACCTGCGCGCCCACCTGACCGAGGCGCCGTACCACGACGGGGTGCGCGACACCGGCGGGCGGGTGACGCTCGCCGTCCATGCCCTGCCCAAGCCCGTGATCGCCGCGATCAACGGCCCCGCGGTCGGCATCGGCGCCACCATGACGCTGGCCATGGACATCCGGCTGGCCTCGACCAGGGCCCGCATCGGCTTCGTGTTCGGCCGCCTCGGGATCGTGCCCGAGGCCGCCTCCTCGTGGTTCCTGCCGCGCATCGTCGGCATCCAGCAGGCGCTCGAGTGGGTCTACTCCGCCGACGTCCTCGACGCCGAAGCCGCGCTGGCCGGACGCCTGGTCCGCTCCCTGCACGAGCCCGACGACCTGCTGCCCGCCGCCCAGGAGCTGGCCCGCTCGTTCGTGGTCGACCGCTCCCCCGTCGCCCTGGCCCTGGCGAAGCGGCTGCTCTACCGCAACAGCGCCGTCGCCGACCCGCTCGAGGCCCACCTGTCCGACTCGCTCGCGATGTTCTACACCTCGATCGGCGACGGCAAGGAGGGCGTCGCCGCGTTCCACGACAAGCGGACGCCGGCCTTCACCGGGCAGGCGTCCGACCTCCCTCGGATCTACTAGCGGCGCGCGGCTACCAGATGGGGCGCACCGCGGGGAGCGCGCTGTCGGGCTCCGAGCGGACGACGCCCAGCAGGGCGCGGCGGGTGGTCGCGAGGTCGTCGGCTCCGGCCCGGGCGGCCCACTCACCCTCGATCTCGGCGTAGATCGCCTCGACCGCGGTGAGCAGCTCCCGACCCCTGTCGGCCAGGACCAGGTCGCGGACCCGGCCGTCGCGGGCGCTGAGGACCCGGTTCACGAAGCCCCCCGACTCCATCGCGTCGACGAGCTGCGAGGCCGCCTGCTTGGTCGTGCCCATCAGGGCGGCCACGTCCTTCGCGCTGATGGGCTGCTCGCGCAGCGCCAGGAGCACGAACCCGTAGGCGGGACGGACGTCGGTCCACCCGCGCTGCCGCAGCCGGTCGTGCAGGTCGTCGATCATCAGCCGGAACGACATGGCGAGCAGCCGGGCCAGCGGGATCGCGTCGTCCACGACCGTCACCGTACGGGCCGCCACACCTACTCGGCCCAGGGCGGTGTGAACGTGTCGCCGCCCAGGACCGCCTGACCGCCGACGGGGAAGCAGCAGAGCAGCCGGAGCGTCCCGTCGCCGGCGTTGCTGAGCTCGAGCTCGACGCCGGGTGCCACCACGATGGCGTCGCCCGGACCGGCCTGGCCGCGGTCGGCGCCGATCCGCACGTCGGCCCGGCCGTCGAGGACGACGAAGACCTCCTCGCGGGTCAGCGAGTGCGGCGCGGCCGGCGTCCCGGGGTCGATCTCGACCTGCCAGACCGCTGTCTCGGCGGTGCCTCGCCGGGGGGTGGCCAGCGAGGTGAACCTGCTCCCCCCGAGGTCGTGGCTGGGCGCGTCGGTGATGGCGAGGACCGCCATGGTCATCCTCCTAGTAGTCAAGGTGCTTGACCAAAAAGTAGAGGCCTTCACCCGTTTGGTCAAGTTGCTTGACTACTTCCGTCGATGGTGCCCCGCGCACCTCCGCCCCGTACGCTCGAAAGATGGTCGACACCGAGCTCACCGACATCACCGAGGCCCCCGCTGCCGAGGCTCCCTCCGCCGAGGAGTCCCGCGCTGCCTGGGCCGAGGCCGCCCGGGAGCTCCTGCTCGACACGGCACGCACCTATCGCGCGGTCGTCACGCAGAAGGAGCTCGCGGACGACGCCCAGGCCCGGTCCGGCATCCACAGCGAGCAGCGCTCGCACCACTGGATCGGCAACGTGCTGCTCCGGGTGGCGCAGGACTGCGCGAAGCGGGACGAGCCCAACCTGGCGTCCCTCTGCGTCAACGCGTCGGGGAGCGTCGGCGACGGCTACGCCGAGGCGGTCCTCGCGACGACCGGCGAGCGACCGGAGGACGGCGACCGCCACGCCGCCGCCGCCCGGCTCGAGTGCTACCGGTTCTTCGACGCGCCCGACCTCCCCGAGGACGGCGGGCTCGCCGCGCTCACGCCGCGGCTCGAGGCCAGCCGTTCGCGGCTCCGCAAGGCCGAGATCGCCGCCCGGCCGGTGAACATGTGCCCGGTCTGCTACATGTCGATCCCCGCCAGCGGCACCTGCGTCAACTGCGAGTGACGCGCGGCCGGCCTACCGACTTTTCGGGATAGGGCGGCTCCGCGCCGGCGTGACCTGACGCCGGACCCAGGATGAACCGTGGCCCCACCGGAGGGGTGGTGCCGCGACGTTCGTCCGCCCGGGCCGAGGCCCGGGCGGCACTGGGAGGAACTGCATGCGGGTCTCGCGCGCGCTCATCGGCTCGGGCGCCGTCGCCCTCCTGGTGGCCGGCATCTCGGTCCCGGTCTCGATGGCCCCGGCCGCGGCCGCCGGTGCTCCGCTGGCCCCGGGGGTGACCGCCTTCTACGAGATGAACGAGCCGTTCGGGACCACGGTCATGCACGACAGCGGTCCCCACGGGCTGGACGCCGTCGTCGACCCGGCGGGCGTCGTCTCCGGCATCGAGGCAGCAGGTGCGGTCGGCTACACCTGGGAGCACCGGGACCCGGAGGCGTACCCGGCCTCGCCCGAGCGGGTCATCCAGGTGCCCGACAACGTCAACCTCGAGCCGGCTCCGGGCCGCTGACGATCGAGCTGCGGTACCGCAGCGGGGAGCACTTCGGGAACATCGCGCAGAAGGGCCAGGCCCAGACCACCGGCGGCCAATGGAAGATCCAGTCCCCCGGCGGCATCCCGTCCTGCCTCTTCAAGGGTTCCGGCGGCCAGGTCGCGACCGGCGCCATGACACCGCTGAACGACGAGCAGTGGCACAACCTCACGTGCGTGCTCACCTCGACCGGCGTGACCATGTACGTCGACGGCGAGTTCCGCAACCGCAAGAACGGCCCCACCGGCACGATCGACAACGCGATGCCGATGACGGTCGGCGGCAAGATCGACTGCGACCAGGTCGACGTCACGTGCGACTACTTCTCCGGCCAGATCGACTACCTCAAGCTGACCAAGGCCGCCAACCTCCTGCCGACCGGCGCGTACACCCCCTCCTGCCACGGCCTGACCTGCTCGTTCGACTCGTCGGCCTCCGCGGACGCCGACGGCAGCCTCACCCGGTACGTGTGGGACTTCGGCGACGGCCAGACCTCGACGCAGGCCAGCCCCTCGCACACCTACGCGACCCCGGGCGCCTACGCCGTCCGGCTCACGGTCACCGACAACCAGGCCGCCACCGACCGCGAGAACCAGACCGTCACGGTCGAGGAGGCGCCGCCGATCGAGAGCCCCATCGCGTATGTCGCCTCTGCGGCGTCGGCGGGCAACAACATCGCTCCGACGGTGGCCGTCCCGCGGCGGCCCAGGTCGGCGACAGGTTGCTGATGGTGCTCAGCTACAACGAGCCGAGCCGCACCGTGTCGCCGCCCACCGGGGTGACCGGCTGGACGCAGATCGACGGCGTCCTCGCCGACACGATGGGCACCGTCGCGTGGACCAAGCTCGTGCAACCGGGCGAGGCCGGGGCCTCGGTGACCGTGCCGCTCAGCGCCAAGGCGAAATTCACGCTCACGGTGGCTGCCTACCGCGGCACCGACCCGTCGTCGGGAGTCACCTACGTGCGGGCGACCGACGTGACCCCCTCGAGCTCGCGCCGGACCCCCATGGTGACGGTCGCCGAGGGTGACTGGGTCGCGTCCTACTGGGCCGACAAGTCGGCGACCACCGCCGCGTGGACTCCGTCCACCGACGTCACGACCCGGCGCACCGCGTGCGCTGCCGACGGCGGTCGCATCTGCAGCGCCCTGGCCGACTCCGACATCGGGCTGCCGGCCGGGATCTACGGCGATATCGAGGCCACGACGAACGCCCCGTCGGACAAGGCCACCATGTGGTCGTTCGTGCTGAAGCCGGCCAGCGGCCCGCCGCAACCAGCCGCCGACCGCCGCGTTCTCGGCGGACTGCACGCTGCTCGACTGCGCGTTCGACGCCTCCGCCTCCACGGACGGGGACGGGTCGATCGCGTCGTACGCCTGGGACTTCGGCGACGGTGCACCTCCACCGAGGCCGCACCCACGCACGGCTACGCCACCGCGGGCTCGTACGACGTCGAGCTGACCGTCACCGACGACGACGGCGACTCCGGTCGGTGACCGTCCCGGTCGTCGCGGAGGAGCCGCCCGTCCAGAGCCAGGTCGCCCACGTCGGCTCGGCCTCCGTCCAGGCCAACAACGCGACCCCGAAGGTCACCGTCCCGGCCGCGGCGTGGTCGGCGACCGGCTGGTCCTGGCCCTGAGCATCAACAACGCTACCCGAACGGTGGGCGCCCCGACGGGTGTGGCCGGCTGGACCGAGCTCGACACGTCGTCGCCGACGACCTGCGCACGGTCCTGTGGACGAAGGTCGCGCAACCGGGCGACGCCGGGACGCAGCTGACGGTGCCGATGAGCGGCAGCGCCAAGTACACGGTCTCGGTCGCGGCCTACTCCGGTGTCGACCAGACCGCGTCGCTGCCGTTCGCGAGCGCCGCCGACACGGTCAACCACGCCGCACGGCAGGCCCCGGGGGTCACGGCACCGGCGGGCTCGTGGGTGGTGTCGTACTGGGCGGACAAGTCCAGCACCACGACCCTCTGGACGGCCGACGGCGCCACGACGGGTCGTCAGGTGGTGTGCGGCGCGGACGCCGGCCGGGTCTGCAGCCTGCTCGCCGACTCCGGCCAGGTCGTGCCGGCCGGTCCGCGCGCCGGCGCCGTCGCGACCACCAACGCGTCGTCCACCAAGGCGACCGCCTGGTCGACTGCCTTGCCCCCGGCACCCTGACCGGCGACCCGCCCGCCTAGGACGGGTCCGCGATCCGCACCATCATCTTCCCGATGTTGGCGCCGGTGAACATGCCGTTGAGCGCGTCCACGCAGGACTCGAGCCCGTCGAGGACCGTCGGCGCCACGAGCAGGCCCTCCGCGTCCCAGCGCTGGATCGCGGCGTACGCCTCGTCGAAGCGGGGCCACTCGTCGAGCGCGTTGAAGCCCTGCATGGTCGCCCGTCCGGGACAGCAGGTTCACGTAGTTCGACGGACCGGGGTGCTTGCCCACGAGGTAGCTCGAGATCACGCCGCACAGCGCGATCCGCACGCCGATCGTGATCTCGGTGGGCGAGCACCGCGTCGAGGATCTCGCCAGCCGACGTTGTCGAAGAACACGTCGATGCCGTCGGGGCACAGCTCGCGCCAGCCGTGCGTCGACATCCTCGGTGCGATAGTTGATGCACGCGTCGAAGCCGAGGTCCTCGACGACCGCCAACGGCCTTCTCGTCGGTCAGCCCGCGATCCCGAGGCGCCGCGCCGGCCACCACGAGGCGTGGCGATCTGGCCGGCGACGGAGCCGACGCCACCCCGGCCGCGCCCGAGACCCACGACGGTCTCGCCCGGCTTTGGGCTGGCCGATCTCGAGCAGGCCGAAGTACGCGGTGACGCCCGTCGCGCCGTAGACCGACAGCACCGCCGGGTGGTCGACGCCCTGGTCGCCGAAGCCGGTGACCGGTGTGCAGAACACGTCGTCGCGGACGATCGTGTACTCCTGGAACCCGGCCAGCATGGTCACGACGTCGCCGACCTCGTAGGCGTCGCAGCGGGTCTCGACGACCTCGCCGATGCCCGCGGCGCGGACGACCTCGCCGATCTGCACCGGCGGCAGGTAGCCGGGCGCGTCGTCGAGCCAGGTGCGGGCCGCGGCGTCGATCCCGAGATAGGTGACGCGGACCAGCGCCTCGCCGTCGGCGGGCTCCGGCGCGGCGGTGCCGACCAGCTCGGTGTCCTCGGGGACGACCAGGCCGTTCGGGCGTCGGCGGAGCAGGACCTGGCGGTT
>CAWFGL010000018.1:0-890963 GCA_963815335.1 uncultured Actinomycetota bacterium | reverse complement strand
GGCATCACGGTCAACGCGATCGCTCCGGCTGCCAAGAGCCAGGCGTTCTTCCGCGCGATCGGCGAGTACCCCGAGCTCGAGGCGCTCGCCGACCAGGCCAACCCGATGCTGCGCATGGGCGACCCCTACGACGACATCGCCCCGGTCGCGGTCTTCCTCGCCAGCGAGGGCAGCTGTACCTGACCGGGAACACCCTGTTCGTCGACGGCGGCTCGCACATCAACGGCTCTGCGTGGGCACCGGACCTCGACGCCACCGAGTCGTAGCGCCTACGGCTGTGGGGGCAAACGTCTCCCACACGCCGTCAGATCGCGTGCTGTCGACCCCGTTTGCCCCCACAGCGGTACGAGTTGGGCTGACACTTGAGCGCGTGACGCTGCAGTGGAGCGAATGGGGCAACGTGACGCGCTTCCTCGAGAGCGCTCGAGTTGCCTTCGCCCGGGAGCGCAACCTCTGGCAGTCACTCGAGATCGCCGATCGGGAGTCAGTGACGATCACGACAACCACGGGCAGCCGCCGATATGACGTCCCGCTCAGCCGCCACCTGGCAGCCGTCCATGACGAAACGACCCTCTACGTCTCAGCACTGATCCACTACTACGCCATAGCTGAGGACGCTGCTTGCCGCACGATCGGCGTCGACCAGCGCAAGGCCGGCGGCATCGAGCAGTGGGGCGCCCGACTCCTGGAGCAGAACTCCAAGAACTGGGGCGACGTCGAGGACGGATTGCCGGGTGCCGTGGAGGTCGCGGTGGTGCGCAACTCCTTGATCCATGGAGGCCGTGTTCTCGACGAGCTCGGCGCCCGGAGACTCACGATGGCCGGCGCGCTCGCGCGAACCGCGGGTCAAACGGTCACTCTCGGCTACGACGAACTGGTCTGCTTCCGAACGCGACTGCGACACCTGCTGATGGCAGGAGGCCTCGGCAGCTAGGAGTTGGCCGCTTCCTTCTCGGCCTCGGCCTTGAGCATCAGCGCGATGTCGATCAGCTGGTCCTCCTGGCCGCCGATCAGCTTGCGACGACCGGCCTCGAGCAGGATCTTCGCGCCGGAGACGCCGTAGCGGTCGGCCGCGTTGCCGGCGTGCTTGAGGAACGACGAGTAGACGCCGGCGTACCCCATCATCAGCGTCATCCGGTCGAGCTGGCACTCCTCCGGCATCGCCGGCCTGATGACGTCCTCGGACGCGTCGACGATCGTGAGGAAGTCGATGCCGGTCTTCCAGCCGAGCTTGTCGCAGACCCCGACGAACGCCTCGAGCGGGGTGTTGCCGGCTCCGGCGCCGAAGCGCCGGACCGATCCGTCGATCTGGGTCGCGCCCGCACGGGCGGCGATGACGGTGTTGGAGACGCCGAGGCCGAGGTTCTCGTGGCCGTGGAAGCCGACGTCGCCTCGTCGCCGATCTCGGCGACGACGGCGGCGACCCGGTCCGCGGTCTGCTCCATGACGAGCGCACCGGCCGAGTCGACGACGTAGACGCACTGGTAGCCGGCGTCGACCATGATCCGCGCCTGCCGGGCGAGCACCTCGGGCGGCTGGGTGTGGCTCATCATCAGGAAGCCGACGGTCTCCAGGCCGAGCTCGCGGGCCAGGCCGAAGTGCTGGATCGAGGTGTCCGCCTCGGTGCAGTGCGTGGCGATCCGGCAGATCTGGCCGCCGTTGTCCTGCGCCGCCCGGATGTCGTCCTTGGTGCCGACGCCGGGGAGCATCAGGAACGCGATCCTGGCGCGCTTCGCGGTCTCGGCCGCGACCTTGATGAGCTCCTGCTCCGGCGTCCTGGAGAAGCCGTAGTTGAACGACGAGCCGCCGAGACCGTCGCCGTGGGTCACCTCGATGACCGGGACGCCGGAGTCGTCCAGCGCCTCGACGATGTCGTGCACCTCCTGCGCGGTGAACTGGTGCCGCTTGTGGTGCGACCCGTCCCGCAGGCAGGTGTCGGTCAGCCGCAGGTCGAGTCGCCCCAGGCTCGTCGGACCAGGTGCGCTGCAGGTCCGTGTTGATGTCGCTGCTCATGCCATGGCCCTCGCGATGTTCTCGCCGACCTGCGCGGCGGCGGCGGTCATGATGTCGAGGTTGCCGGAGTACGGCGGCAGGTAGTCGCCGGCGCCCTCCACCTCGACGAAGATCGAGACCTTGGTCTGGCCCTGGGTGGCGGCCGACGGCTCGTCGATCTGCGGCTCCTGGAGCAGCCGGTAGCCCGGGACGTACTCCTGGACCGCCTTCTCCATCGCGAACACCGACTGGATGATCGCGTCGGTGTCGGCGTCCGGCGCGACGGCGCAGAAGATCGTGTCGCGCATGATCATCGGCGGCTCGGCCGGGTTGAGGATGATGATCGCCTTGCCCCGGGCGGCGCCGCCGATCGTCTCCACGCCGGACGCGGTGGTCCGGGTGAACTCGTCGATGTTGGCGCGGGTGCCCGGGCCGGCGGACACCGACGACACCGACGCGACGATCTCGGCGTACGACACTCCCGGCGTCCACGACCGCGCGCGAGACGGCGGCGACCATCGGGATCGTGGCCTGGCCGCCGCAGGTGATCATGTTGACGTTCATCGCGCCGAGGTGCTCGGTGCCGTTGACGGGCGGGATGACCGCGGGGCCGACGGAGGCGGGCGTCAGGTCGACCGCCCGGATGCCGGCCTCCTCGTAGCGCGGCGCGTACTCGCGGTGCACGTAGGCCGAGGTCGCCTCGAAGATCAGGTCGGGCAGCTCGTCCTGCTTGAGCAGCCAGTCGACGCCCTCGTGGGTCGAGACGAGCCCCTCGTCCGCGGCGAGCTTGAGGCCCTCCGACGCGGGGTCGACGCCGATCATCCAGCGCGGCTCGATCACGTCCGAGCGGAGCAGCTTGTACATGAGGTCGGTCCCGATGTTGCCCGGGCCGACGATGGCGGCGGTGCGCTTCATCCCTACTCCTTGAACTCGGCGACGAGTGTCTCGAAGCCGCTGATCGACGCCTCCACCTTGTCACCGGGCGCGAACGGCACGAACGGCCCCAGCGCACCGGAGAGCACGACGTGACCGGCGCGCAGCGGGTCGCCGAAGCGGTAGCACTGGACGGCGAGCCAGCGCAGCGCCTCCAGCGGGTCGCCGAGGCACGCGGCACCGTTGCCGCTCGACCGCACCTCGCCGTTGATGGTCAGCGACATCTCGACGTCCTTGGGCTCCAGCTCGTCGAGCGGGAGCCCTTGCTTGCCGATGACGTAGAGCCCGCTGGACGCGTTGTCGGCGACCGTGTCGGTGAACGTGATGTCCCAGCCCTCGATCCGGGAGTCGACGATCTCGAGCGCCGGGAGCGCGAGCGAGACTGCGCCGCGCACCAGGTCGAGCGTGATCTCGTCCTCGGTCGCCGGGTCGACGTCCGCGGCCATCAGGAAGGCGACCTCCGCCTCGACGCGCGGCTGGACGAGCCGGTGCATGGAGATCGGGTGCTGGTCCGAGACGTCCATCTCGTCGAGCAGGTAGCCGAAGTCGGGCTGGTCGACGCCCAGCTGGTTCTGGACCGCCTCGGACGTCGCGCCGATCTTGCGGCCGACGACCGTCGCCCCGAGGGCGAGCCGCTTCTGCACCAGGCCCTGCTGCACGGCGTACGCCGCCGGCAGGTCGTCGGTGCCGATCAGGTCGCGCACGGCGGCACACGGAACCCGCGTCTCGAGGGCCTCCGCCAGTCGCTCGACGGCGGCGGTGATCTGCTCCTCTGACGTCACCCGGCAATACTAGAACCTGTTACAGTTTCGCGCCATGAGCAGCCCTCCGTCCGCCCCTCTTCCCGAGGCGGTCGACGTCGTCGTCGTGGGTGCCGGAGCGGCGGGGATGTCGGCCGCACTGGCGTCCGCCAAGCAGGGCCTGGACACCGTCCTGCTCGAGAAGAGCGCTCACTTCGGCGGCTCCACGGCCCGCTCCGGCGGTGGTGTCTGGATCCCCGGCAACTACGCCCTGAGGAAGGCCGGCCAGGTCTCCGCGGACGACATGGCCCAGTCCAAGCTCTACCTCGACTCGATCGTCGGCGACGACGTCCCCAAGTCCCGGCGCGACACCTATCTCGACCGCGGCCCCGAGGTCATGGAGTTCGTGAAGGCCCACACTCCCCTGCGCTTCGTCTGGGTCCCGGACTACGCCGACTACCACCCGGAGGCGCCGGGCGGCCGTCCCGCGGGGCGCACCTGCGAGCCGGTCCCGATGGACGCCCGCTTCCTCGGCGACGAGCTCGAGCGGCTGCACCCGCAGTACACCAAGGCGCCGGCCAACCTGATCGTCACGCAGGCCGACTTCCGGAAGCTCAGCCTGGGCCTGCGCACCCTCCGCGGCCCGCTGACCATGGTCAAGGTCGTCACCAAGCGCTTCTGGACCCTGCTGCTGCGCCGCCGGATGTTCGCCATGGGCAACGCCATCGCGATCGGCCTGCGCAAGGGCCTGATGGACGCGAAGGTCCCCGTCGTCTACGAGGCCGAGCTCACCGGCCTGACGCTGGAGAACGGGCGTGTCGTCGGCGTCGAGGTCACGCACGACGGCCGGACGAGCACCGTCCGCGCCCGCCGCGGCGTGGTCCTGGGCAGCGGCGGGTTCGAGCGCAACCTCGAGATGCGCGAGAAGTACCAGCCGCACCCGACCTCGGTCGACTGGACGACGGGCTCGCAGTTCAACACCGGCGGCGGCATCCTGGCCGGCATCGCGGCCGGCGCCGGGACCGACCTGCTCGACGACTCGTGGTGGGGCCCGACGATCCCGCTGCCCAACGGCCCGTGGTTCTGCCTGGCCGAGCGCAACCTGCCCGGCTCGATCATCGTCAACCAGGCCGGCGAGCGGTACATGAACGAGGCGCTGCCGTACGTCGAGGCGGTGCACGCGATGTACGACGGGGAGGCCACCGGCGTCGGGCACGTGCCGTCGTGGATGGTCATCGACCAGCGGTACCGCAACCGCTACGTCTTCGCCGGCCTGATGCCGCGCCAGCCCTTCCCCGGCCGCTGGTTCAAGGAGGGCGTGATCAGGAAGGCGTCCTCGATCGAGGGCCTGGCCGCGGAGATCGGCGTGCCCGCCGAGGCGCTGAGGGCGACCGTCGAGCGGTTCAACGGCTTCGCGGCCTCCGGCACCGACGAGGACTTCCACCGCGGCGAGTCGGCGTACGACAAGTACTACTCAGACCCCACCGTGAAGCCGAACCCCTCGCTGCACACGATCGACCAAGGCCCGTTCTATGCGGTGAAGATCGTCCCCGGCGACCTGGGCACCAAGGGCGGGCTCGTCACCGACGAGCGCGCCCGCGTGCTCCGCCCCGACGGCTCGGTGATCCCCGGCCTGTACGCCGCGGGCAACGTCTCGTCCGCGGTCATGGGCCACACCTACGCCGGCCCGGGTGCGACGATCGGGCCCGCCCTCGCGTTCGGCTACCTGGCCGCGGAGGACATCGCGCACGGCGCAGCCGCGCAGGAGCAGGAGACCGCCTGATGCCGATCGACCCGTCCGTCGCGATCGGCGCCGACCTCGGGTCGCGCGAGTTCTCGTGGTCGTCGAGCGACGTCCTGCTCTACCACCTGGGCATCGGCGCGGGCTCGCGGTCCGGCGACAACCTCGACCCCCGCGTCCTGCGATGGACCACCGAGCACGGCGACTCGCAGGTGCTCCCGTCGTTCGGCGTGGTGGCTCCCACGTTCCACGAGACCGAGGCGCCCTCGGTCGAGATGCCGGGCGTCCGGATCAACCTGGCGCAGGTGGTCCACGGATCGCAGTCGGTCACGGTGCACGCCCCGATCCCGACCTCCGGCTCCGCGACGCAGCGGACGACGCTCACCGACGTCTGGGACAAGGGCAAGGCCGCGGTGATCTGGCAGGAGGCCACGGTGACCTCGGACGACGGCACGGACCTGTGGTCGACCCGCTCGTCGATCTTCGTCCGCGGCGAGGGCGGCTTCGGCGGCGACCGCGGCACGTCCGAGCCGGTCGAGCTGCCGGACCGCGAGCCGGACGCCGACGTCACGTACCCGATCACCCCGCAACAGGCTCTGATCTACCGCCTGTGCGGCGACCGCAACCCGCTCCACTCCGACCCGGAGTTCGCCAAGGCGGCCGGCTTCCCGGCACCGATCCTGCACGGGCTGTGCTCCTACGGCATCGTGCTGCGCGAGCTGACCGAGGCCCTCCTGGACGGTGACGCAGGCCGGGTCGGCGGGTTCGCGGTGAAGTTCGCCGGCGTGGTCTTCCCGGGCGAGACGCTCCGGGTGCGGGGCTGGCGCGACGGCGACCGCATCGTCGCCTCGGCGACGGTCGCCGACGGCGAGCGGGTGGACGCGCCGGTGCTCGGCGACGTCGTCCTGACGACCGTCTAGAACCTCGCGGCGAGGACGCCGACCACGTCGTCGGGCGACGGCATGGCCGCGATCTCCGCCGCCACGCGGGCCGCGCCCGCGCGGAGGCCGTCGTCGCCGAGCAGCCTGTCGACGGCGGCGCCCACGGCCTCCGGCGAGATCTCCCCCGGGGCAAGCGCCACGGCCGCCCCGGCGGCGACACCGCCCTCGGCGTTGCGGAACTGGTCGGCCGCCTGCGGCAGGCACAGCTGCGGCACACCCTCGGCCAGGGCACCGAGGAAGGTGCCCGAGCCGGCGTGCGAGACGACGACCGCGCACGTCGCGACCACCTGGGCCTGGTCGACCCAGTGCTCGACGCGGACGTTCGCGGGCTGGTCACCCAGGTCGGTGTCGCCGTCCTCACCGACAGCGACCAGGACGTCGACGGGCAGGGCCGCGATCGCGGAGACGAGCGGTCCCAGGTCCACAGCGCGGTTCTGGACGGTCCCCATCGTCACGTAGACGAGCGGCGGGTCCGCGGCCTCCGCGCTCGTGGCGACCGCCGGTCGCAACGGCTGGACGTCCTCGATGTGCCCCATCGGCACGGCCTGGACCGACGTGGGGCAGATGTCGAGGTAGAGCGACTCGAAGCAGCCGGCGTACGGCGGCACCTCGAGCCCGTGCGCCGCCCACATCGACGTCAGTCGCTCCCCCGCCTCGGCGAGGAACGGCGCTGGGATCGCGCCGCCGAAGGCATGCGTGAGGCTGGGGACCCCGAGGACGGCTCCGACCAGCGGGGAGGCCAGCTCGCCGTGCTCGTGGACCAGCAGGTCGGGCCGCCAGTCGCGCGCGAGCGGGAGCAGGTCCGCGGCCATGGGCGGCGCGAACGCCTCACCGAACATGCGCGGGAAGACGAACTTGGCGCGCTCCGGCGGCGGGACCTCCGCCGCCGGGCCCAGCACGCTGCCCCTGAGCCGTGCGAGGTCCGCCCCGCTCGGGCCGCACGCCGCGGACGGGACGCCTGTGACCTTCGGAAGGGCCTCTTCCCCGGTCGCCCACAGGACGTCGTGCCCGGCGGCCACGAAGGCACGGGCGAGCGGCAGCATCGGGAAGACGTGGCCGACGCCGTTCGTCGACGAGAAGAGGACGCGCACGGGGCCAGCATGGCCCCTCAGCCGCTCAGGCGACCAGGGTCCGGGTGTCCTCGGAGACCGCGATGGCCACCGGCGCCCTCGGGGGCAGCCGACGCGCAGCACGACGCACGGACCACGCGCGCCTCCGCTCGGAGATGAGCGTCCTGAGGACCCGCAGCCCGTCGGAGACGGCGTTCAGGTTGGACTCGCCGAACATCCGGAGCTTCTCGACCGAGGGCACCTCGACGATGTCGACGCCGGCGGCGGCGAAGCGGCAGTTGATCACGGTCTCGATCTCGAAGCCGTCGCCCCACAGCATCGTGCCGTTGGCCGGGGCCGGTCGCGTGTGGTCCGGGAGGTCGAGCAGCGGGATCAGGTCCGCCCAGAACGCGTTGTAGCCGTAGCAGAGATCGGTGTAGCGACTCGAGAAGCCCAGGTTGAACAGCGTGTTCAGGAACAGGTTGCCGAGCTTGCGGACCGGGGTGATGTCGGCGGAGCCGCCGCCCGCGGTGAACCGCGAGCCCTTGGCGAAGTCGGCGCCGTCGGTCAGCGCGGTCACGAAGCGCTCGATCTCGAGCGGGTCGGCCGAGCCGTCCGCGTCGAACATGACGACGATGTCGCCGGTGACGCGGGCGAAGCCGGCGGCCAGGGCGTTGCCCTTGCCCCTGCGGGCCTGGAGGACCGTGACGATGCCGGGCAGCGCCCGGCGGGCCGCGGCGACGGTGCCGTCGACCGAGCCGCCGTCGACGAGGATGACCTCGTGGACCTCGGGCAGCTGCGGGAGGACCACGGACAGGTTCAGCGCCTCGTTCTTGGCGGGAACCACGATGCTGATCCGCGGCGCGGTGGTCGCGCTGCGACGGACGAGCTCGGTGCTGGTGAAGCGACCCTTGGTGGGAAAGGCGCTCATTTCTCTGGACCCCCTGGTGGTGACCACCGGCCCCGTGACCGGCGGTTCGACATCAGAAATGTAGGTCGCCGCAAACGGTTCCGACGACTCGTCGACGACGTCCTACCTGTGGGTAACTTTTCGTCGTTTCCGCAGGTCAGAGGCCCTTTCGTCGTACCCCCAGGGGCATGGGGACGACTTTCTGTGGCCCGATCGTGGACCGCTCTCCCCAGTTGTCACTCTGTGTTACATCGGCCGTGGCCGAAACCCGTGACGCGGGCCACTCCACCGGAACGTCCGGACTAGACCGCTGGGCCCGCCCGGTGCACCGTCAGCCCAGCCAGGCGGCGGCGCGCTGGGTGTGGGCCCGCTTGACCGCCGGCGCGAACCCGTCGTACATCGTGCTCATCATCCGCGAGCGCGGGTTGCGTCCGAACACGTCGCGGTGGTCGCGCACGAAGGTCCAGAAGAGGGCGTCCCAGTCGTCGGTCCACTCCCCCGGCGGCAGGTCCGACATCCTGCGCAGGTAGTTCGAGCCCGACACGTAGGGCTTGGTGGTGATCGCCTCGCCCGCCGCGAACTGGCTCATCGCGTAGACGTTCGGCACCATCACCCAGTCGTAGGCGTCCACGAACATCTCCATGAACCACTCGTACGCCTCGTCGGGGTCGATCCGCAGCAGGGACATCGCGTTGCCGAGCACCATGAGCCGCTCGATGTGGTGGGCCCAGCCGCGCTCGAGGACGCGCTCGATCACCAGGTCCACGGGTGCCAGGCCGGTCCGGGCGGTCCACCAGCCCTGGTCGAGCGAGCGCGAGTGCTCGAGCCGGTTGCCGGTGCGCATCTGCCGTCCCCAGAGCTGGTACGTCGCCCGCATGTACTCGCGCCACCCGATCAGCTGGCGGACGAAACCCTCGAGGCTGGCGAGCGGGACGTCGCCGTCGTCCGCGACGGCCAGGGCTCGCTCGAGCACGTGGTGCGGCGACAGCAGGCCGATGTTGAGGCCGGGCGTCATCACGGAGTGGAAGACGAAGGGGTGCTCGGCCGAGAGCGCGTCCTCGTACGGACCGAACTCGGCGAACCGCTCGGCGAGGAACTCCTCCAGCATCGCCTCGGCCTCCTCGTGGGCCGTCGGCCAGGCGAACGCGTCCGGGTCGCCAGGCGCGTCCGGGAAGGCGCGCTTGACCCAGGCGACGGCCTCCCTGACCTCCTCGTGCTGACCGGGCCGGGTCACCCCGGGGACCGGGTGGCCCCGGGGCAGCTTCTTGCGGTTGTCCTCGTCGAACGACCACCTGCCACCGACCGGCTCGCCGTCGTCGACGAGGACGTCGAGCCGCTGCCGCTGCCACGAGTAGAAGTGCTGCATGCGCGAACGCCGGCCGCGACCGTCGCCGAAGTGGTCGCGGAGCTGGCTCCGCGTGGTCAGGAAGTTCGGGGTGTCGAGCCACTCGGTGACCACGTCGGCCAGCTCACGCTCGAGCCAGTCGTCCACGACGTCGTAGGCCGTGACCGCACCCGGCTTCCGCTGCTCGAGGACCCGCCCGAGCGCGGCTCGCGAGGTGGTCCGGCCGTCCGTCTCGACCGTCACCACGTCGTACCCCGCGTCGCGGAGGCGCGCGGCGAAACGCCGCATGCTCGCCCGGTGCAGCACGAGCTTCTGGGCGTGGAACCGGTACTGACGGAAGAACAGGTCGTGCTCGACGAGCACGAAGGTGGTGCCGGCGGGCGCGTCGAGGTGCTCGACGAAGAGCTGGTGCGGCATCACCAGCCGGACGCTCTCCCCCACATGGTCGAAAGTACCCATACTGCGGCCATGGCCCTCCTCGACAGCTGGACGCCCGGAGACCACACGCGCGAGCGGGGTGCGGCACCCGACGTACCGCAAGGGCGCCGGGCCCGGCGTCATCGTGATCCACGAGATCCCCGGGCTCACCCCGCCGGTCATCGGCTTCGGGGAGGAGCTGGTGGCGGCGGGCTACACGGTGGTCATGCCACACCTGTTCGGCGAGCCCGAGCGGCCGAAGAACCTGCTGACGATCGCCTCGGCACTGGGCCGGGTGTGCGTGTCGAAGGAGTTCACCAAGCTGGCCCTGCGCCAGACCTCGCCCATCGCCGGCTGGCTGCGGTCGCTGGCCCGGGACCTGCACGCCGAGCTCGGCGGACCCGGCGTGGGTGCGCTCGGCATGTGCTTCACCGGCGGGTTCGCGCTGGCGATGATGGTGGACGACGCGGTGGCAGCACCCGTGCTCGCCCAGCCCTCGACGCCGTTCTCAGTCTCGTCGTCACGCAAGAGCGACCTCAACCTGTCGGACGCCGACCTGGCGCGGGTGAGAGCGCGGGCCGCGGCGGGGTGCGAGGTGCTCGGGCTGCGCTACCAGGGCGACCAGATGGCACCCCGGCAGCGTTTCGACCGCCTGACGGAGGAGATCGGCGACGCGTTCATCAGGGTCGAGCTCGACGGCAAGCTGCACTCGACCGTCACCGAGCACCGCTCGCAGGTGGCGGTCGACGCCGTCCTGGCGTTCTTCGGGGAGAAGCTCAGCGCGTAGCAGGCCACGAACAGTGCACAGGTGAGCTCCTCGACCGGTCCTCCACAGGGTTTCACGCGTTTGTCGGTGGGTCTCGGTGTGCTGGAGCCATGACAGCGCTCGCCCATCACTCGCACCCGGTCACCACCGCGGTGGGCTCGGCGCGGGCTGCGCTGAGTGAGGTCGCCGGCGTGCCGGTGTGGTCGATGACGGGTGAGCAGACCACGGAGACGCTCGCTGAGATCGAGGCCCTGGAGGCGCAGACCGCGGCGACGAAGTCGAAGCTGCTGAGGCATGCGGAGTCCATCGACCTGCCCGCGGACAACGGTGCCCGGAACGTCGCGAGCTGGCTGGCCCGGCGGCACCGGCTGACCCGCCGCGAGGCCTACCGGCAACGGTTCCTCTCCGATGCCCTCGCGATGCACCCGTTGGTCGAGACCGCCATGGACGACGGGCTGGTCAACAACGAGCAGGCCCACGCGATCCTCCGCAGCCTGGCCGCCCTGCCCGAGGACCTCGACCCCGAGCTGAAGATCGAGGCCGAGGAACACCTGCTCGGGCTCGCGAGGGACTTCGACGCCAAGGCGCTGAAGAACCTCGGCCGCACGCTGCTCGAGGTCGTCGCCCCCGACCTCGCCGACCAGCACCTCGCGAAGCAGCTGGACAGGGAGGAGCGCGACGCCACCGCCGCCGCCCGGTTCTCCATGTGGGAGGACGGCCACGGCAGGGTCCACGGCCGGTTCACCCTCGACGCGTTCACCGGGGCCTGCCTCACGAAGGCCCTGTCCGCGCTCGCCGCCCCCAAGCACCGCGCCGCCACCGGACCCCTCGGAGAACGACGCCCGACACCGGAACGACTCGGCCGGGCCTTCGCCGAGTACGTCCAGCGCTACCCCACCACCAAGCTCCCGCAGGCCGGCGGGCTCAACGCCACCGTCGTGGTCCTGATCCCCTACGACACCCTCGTCGGCGGCCTGAAGTCCGCACGGCTCGACACCGGCGAGACCATCTCACCCTCCCTCGCCCGCCGGATCGCCTGCGAAGCCGGGATCATCCCCGCCGTCCTCGGCGGCAGCTCCGAGGTCCTCGACCTCGGCAGATCCCGCCGCTTCCACACCAGGGCCCAACGCATCGTCGCTCACCATCGAGCAGGGCGGCTGCCTCGAAGAAGGCTGCGACGCCCCACCCGCGATGTGCCAGATCCACCACCCCACCCCCTGGTCGAAGGGAGGTGAGACCAACCGCGACGGCTGGATGCTCTGCCCCACCGCCCACCGCCGCGTCCACGACCCCACCTACACCCACGAACGCCTGCCCAACGGCAGAGTCCGGTTCCACCGAAGACCGTGAAAACGGCGTTGACACGGTTCGTAGCGTGGCCGTCGTGGAGATCCAGCGGTGTGTCAGCGACGAGGACTACGAGGCCTGGCGGTCGGTCCGGATCGCCGTCATGCCGGGGGAACGGTGCGACACCGTCGCGGAGCTGCGGACGCAGGACTCCGAGACCCGGCTCCTCCTGCTCGCGACCGAGGACGGCGTCGCCGTCGGGTCCGGGACGGCGGACCGGTCGCAGAGCGCCGGCGGCGGTTTCGTCATGCCCCGGGTCGTCCCCGACCATCGCCGGCGCGGTGTCGGTACCGCCCTGCTGACGGAGCTGGCGGCGCACTGCACGGCGCTCGACGTGCCCGAGATGCGGACCGGTGTCGAGGACGACGGTTCACTCGCGTTCGCGCACGAGTTCGGGTTCGTGGAGGTCGACCGGCAGGTCGAGCAGCTGAGGACGGTCGGCGACGAGCGGCCACCCGAGCCACTCGCCCACGGCATCGACATCGTGGTGCTCGAGGACCAGCCTGACCTGTGGGCAGCGTCCTACGACCGGTTCGGCCAGGAGGTGCTGGCCGACTTCGCGTTGTTCCAGCCCCTCGTGGTCAGCGCCGAGCAGTGGGCAGACGAGTGGGCGGGCGAGCCCATGTTCCTGGCCGTCCACGAGGGCGAGGTCATCGGCTGCGCCGGCGTGTTCCGCGACACCGACCAGCCGGAGCGGGGCGAGAACGCGCTGACCGCCGTCCGTCGCGACTGGCGGGGCAAGGGCGTCGCCGCGCACCTGAAGCGCCGGACGCTGCACTGGGCGGCCACGCACGGCGTCAGCGAGCTCTACACGTGGACCCAGGCGGGCAACGAGTCGATGCTGCGCCTCAACGAGCACCTCGGGTACACCTACGGAGCCACCAGCACGACCCTCAGCAGGCCGCTGCCGATGGCCTGACTAGGCGAACCCTCGGAACACCCCGTCCGCACCCACGTTGTCGGCGAACTCGCTGAAGTCCCTGTTGGCGAGCGACAGGTTCACCTCGACGGAGGGGAACTGGAGGGCGGAGCAGCGGAAGGTCCGGCCCGGGAAGGACTCGACCAGCTCGACGTCGTCCTCGTCGGCGACGGAGAGGTCGACGTAGTCGACCGTCACCTCACCGCCCGACTCGGCCTCGGCCATCGAGCGCGAGTCAGCGAGGGCGACGTAGCCGTACGACATGCCCTGCCCGTCGAACGCACTCCCGAGCATCTCCCCCGTCACGCCCGCGAGCGAGCGGTCCTCGACCGGGGTCACGTGGGCCTCGGCACCGTCGTCGTCCGGCTTCGTGAGCTCGTAGACCACGAGCTCCCAGGACTCGTCGTCGGAGAAGTCGGTGCGCACGACCGGCGTGCCGCCCTGCTCGAAGGCCTGGATGATGCGACCGAGGTCCATGGCCGCAGTATGACCGCGGCCCGGTCCGGGTCAGGCCTGGGACAGGATCACGCCACTCGTCGGCACGCCGGTGCCGGCGGTGACGAGCACGTGGTCGACGTCCTCGACCGGGTTGACCGAGGTCCCCCGCAGCTGGCGGACCCCCTCGGCGATGCCGTTCATGCCGTGGATGTACGCCTCGCCCAGCTGGCCGCCGTGCGTGTTGAGCGGCAGCCGGCCACCGACCTCGATCGCGCCGTTCGCGATGAAGTCCTTCGCCTCGCCGCGGCCGCAGAAGCCGAGCTCCTCGAGCTGCATGAGCACGTACGGCGTGAAGTGGTCGTAGAGGATCGCCATCGGCATGTCGTCGGGGCGAAGTCCGGACTGGCGCCAGAGCTCGCGACCGACCACGCCCATCTCGGGGATGCCGATGTCGTCGCGGTAGTACGACGTCATGACGTACTGGTCGGCACCGCTCCCCTGGGCCGCCGCGGTGATCACGGCCGCCGGCTGCTTGAGGTCGCGGGCCCGCTCGGCCGAGGTGATGACGAGCGCGACCGCTCCGTCGGACTCCTGGCAGCAGTCGAGCAGGTGCAGCGGGTCGACGATCATCCGCGAGGCCTGGTGGTCCTCGATGGTGATCGGCTTGCCGTAGAAGAACGCGTTCGGGTTCGTGGCGGCGTGCTTGCGGTCCGTCACGCTGACGATGCCGAAGTCGGCCGAGGTGGCGCCGTACTCGTGCATGTAGCGCGTGGCCTGCATGGCGACGGTGGCGGCGGGCGTGCCGAGACCCATCGGGTACGACCAGGCGTTGTCGAGGCCGTTCGTGTTGACCTGCGTCGCCGCGGCCACCGAGAACTGGCCGAAGCGCGACTCCGAGCGCTCGTTGAAGCCGCGGTAGGCGACCACCACGTCCGCGACGCCGGTGGCGACGGCCATCGCGGCCTGCTGGACGGTCGCGCAGGCGGCGCCGCCCCCGTAGTTGATGCGCGAGAAGAACCGCATCTCCTTCATCCCGAGCTCGCGGGCGACCGCGATCTCGGACGAGGTGTCCATGGTGAACGTCGTCAGGCCGTCGACGTCCGCGACGGTGAGCCCGCAGTCGGCGAGCGCGTGCTGGACCGCCTCGACGGAGAGCTGGAGCTCGGAGCGGCCGGACTCCTTGGAGAACTCGGTGGCGCCGATGCCGACGATCGCGGCGGCACCGGACAGGGAGCGGCTCACGCGGCGACCACCTTCACGGTGCCGGTCACGTGGTCACCGAGGGAGACCCTGCCGACGACCGAGATCGTGGCGATGCCGTCCTCGATCGACTCGACCGTCCCGCTGAACGTCATCGTGTCGTACGGGTGGGCGGGTGCACCGAGCCGGATCGCGATGCCCTTGAGCTCGACGTCGTGCCCCGCCCAGTCCGCGACGAACTTCTCGCACAGCGCGTTGCTGGTCAGGATGTTCATGAAGATGTCCTTCGACCCGGCGGCCTGGGCGACGTCGCGGTCGTGGTGCACGTCCTGCCAGTCGCGAGTCGCGATCGCCGTCGAGACGATCGTCGTGGGCGTCATCGGGAGGCTCCACTCGGGGATCCGGTCCCCGACGGCGAGCGTGCGCATCAGACGGCCTCCCTCTCGATGAAGCGCCGCCAGATCGGCAGGGTCAGCTCGTCGTCGACCGTGCGGTAGTCCACCTGCAGCGGCATCCCGATCTCGATCTCGTCGTCCGCCACGTCGACGACCTCACCGACCATCCGGACGCCCTCGTCGAGGTCGATCAGCGCGATCACGATCGGCAGCTCCTTGCCGGGGACCGGCGGGTAGCGGTGCACGACGTACGAGAACACCGTGCCGCGGCCGGCGACGGCCTCGAAGCCACGGTCGAGCGCTCCGCAGTCGGGGCAGGCCGGGCCGGGCGGGAACCGCTTCGCGCCGCACGCGTTGCAGACCTGGATCCGCAGCTCACCGACGGCGGTGCCGTCCCAGAAGAACTGTGAGTCGCGGTTCATCATCGGGCGGGTGACGGACATCTAGCGCTCCTTGGGGATGAACTTGAGGAGCCGGAAGAGCATCTCCGCGACCTTCTCCGACGTGCCGTCCGGGTGGTCGACGTACCAGACGTTCTTGGAGGTCACGAAGTAGCCGACCCCCATCGCGGTGCTCTTCGGCCCGGCGACGGACTCGAGCGCGTTCGTCACGCGGGGGCGCTCCCCCACCCGCAGGTAGCGCTCGTAGGTCTGCTCGCAGTTGGTGCCGAGCACCGCCGTGTAGCCCTCGTCGGTCAGGAGGTCCGTCATCTGGCTGAGCGGGTCCTCGGGCGCGCGCTTGCGGCCGAGGCCGGGCATCGTCCAGACCTGGTACATCGAGGGCGGTGCCTCGTCGCCGTCGCGGAACCGCGGGTTCTGGTAGTCCATCGCGTCGAGCCAGGTGCCGATGGTCGACGGGTGCACGTCGTACGGCGCCACCATCTCCGAGCACTCGCCCAGCGCGATGATCCGGTCGGCCTCCGCGCGGACGCGCTGTTCGCGCTCGTCGAGCTCGTCGCTCACCGGGGCACCCGCGGCAGCGCCATGCCGAACATCGCGATCAGCTCGCGCTGCACCTCGTTCACCCCGCCACCGAAGGTCAGCACGAGGTTCCGCTTCTTCTGCCCGTCGAAGTAGTGCAGCAGCTGCGCGGTCTCGGCGTCGGACGGGTCGCCGTAGCGGTGCACGACCCGGGTCAGCTCGTCGAGCAGGTGCTGCACCTGGTCGGCGGCGAACACCTTGGACGACGACGCGTCGCCGACCGAGACCTCGCCGGTCGCGGCCGCCCGGGCGACCTCCCAGTTCAGCAGCTCGTTGACGCGGAACGCCGCCGTCGCCTGGCCGAGCACCCGGCGCACGTCGGGCTGGTCGACGACGCCCGCCTTGGTCGCCCAGTCGACGACCCGGTCGCGCAGGCCCTCGATCCGGCCGGCCGGGCCGAGCATGACGCGCTCGTGGTTGAGCTGGGTGGTGATGAGCTTCCAGCCCTCGTTCTCCTGGCCGACCAGCATGTCGACCGGCACCCGCACGTCGTTGTAGTACGTCGCGTTGACGTGGTGGCTGTTGTCCGCAGTGATGATCGGCGTGAACGAGTAGCCGGGGTCCGTGGTGTCGACGATGAGGATCGAGATGCCCTTGTGCTTCGGGGCGTCCGTGTCGGTCCGCACGGCCAGCCAGACGTAGTCGGCCTGGTGACCGCCGGTGGTCCACATCTTCTGGCCGTTGACGACGTAGTGGTCGCCGTCCCGCTTGGCCGTCGTGCGCAGCGAGGCGAGGTCGGTCCCGGCGTCCGGCTCGGAGTAGCCGATCGCGAAGTGCACGTCGCCGGCCAGGATCCGGGGCAGGAACATCTCCTTCTGCTTGTCCGTGCCGAACCGGATCAGCGTCGGGCCGACGGTCTGCAGCGTCACCGCGGGCAGGTGGACGTCGGAGTACTGCGCCTCGTTGGCGAAGATCGTCTGCTCGATCTCGCCGAGCCCGTGGCCGCCGTACTCCTTGGGCCAGCCGACGCCCATCCAGCCGTCGGCACCCATCTGCCGCACCACGCGCTGGTAGACCTCGCCGTGCCGGTCGAGGCCCATCTCGCGGTGCTCGTTGTGGTCGGCGAGCCCGCCGAAGTAGGTGCGGAGCTCGGCCTTCAGCGCGCGCTGCGCCGCGGTCAGCTCGAGGTTCTTGGTCGTCGGGTCCTCCACCGCGACCGCCTCGGGCGCGACGTCGAGCGCGTGCACGATGTCGGTCATCCACGAGGAGTAGCGGACCAGCGGGTACGTCACGTCGACGCCCATGCCGCCGTGCAGGTGGTGGCAGGTGCGCAGCGCGGGCGGACCCTCGAGGCACGTCCAGTACGCCGCCACCGCGAGGTCGTCCGCGGCGTCCAGGCCCTCGGAGACCCGCCACAGGGCGTTCGCCGAGCCCAGGTCGAGGGTGCGCGAGGTGATGTAGACGTCGGCGATCTGCATCGCGACCGCCTGGAACTGGGCGAGCGCGCGTCCGAACTGGGTGCGCCCCTTGATGTACTCCGCCGTCAGGTCGCGGGCGCCGGCGACGACACCGGCCGCGCTGAGGCAGAGGCCGGTGACGTACCGGTCGGTGAGCGTGCCGTACGCGTCGCCGTCGAGCACCTCGCCGGCGGCACCGTCGAGGACGACCGTGTGCCGCGGCAGCATCGCGGACGAGGCCGACTCGATCAGGGTCACACCGGGGTCGCTCGGGTCGACCAGCACGACGACCGGGCGGTCACCGTCCGTGGCGGAGACGAGGAGGCGCGCGGCACCGTCGGCGTACGAGACGTCGACCTTGCGGCCGGTCACCCGGCCGAACGAGTACGACGTCTCCGGGGTGGCCGCGAGCGGGCGCCCGACCTCCTTGAGCGCAGGGGTCAGCACGACCTCGCCCGTGGCGACGCCCGGCAGGAGCGCGGCCTGCTGGGCCTCCGAGCCGTGCGCGGCGAGCGTCAGGACGCCGCACGCGAGGGTCTCCAGGACGGGCAGCTGGACGGCGCGGACGGCGGTCTCGCGGAGCAGGACCGCGACCGCGTCGAGTCCGAGACCCTCGCCGCCGTGCGCCTCGGGGACGACCAGGGCGAGCAGCCCGGCGTCGGCCAGCGTCGACCACGGGACGGTCTCGCCCTCCGACAGGCCCTTGGTCGCGCGCTCGAGGGTCTCCACGAGGACGGACCTGACGGCCTCGACCGCCTCGGACTGCTCGGCGTCGAGCGCCGTGAAACCGTCCACACCCACGTGCTTCTCCTACCCGCTGCGTCCGTCTCGCCGAGTAAAACTGTAACGTGTTCTACCACGACCTCGGAAGGACGACGACTGCGTGAACCCGCTCTCACTGCTCCGCAACCAGGTCTACCTCCCGTGGGCCCGGATCCCTGCGGGCGAGCCGGTCGAGCTCCCGGGCCGCGGCACGACCTACGTCACCGACACGCCCGGACCCGACCCGCAGTCCCCGACGATCGTGCTGCTGCACGCCCTCGGCTGCACCGGGCTGCTCACCTGGTTCCCGGCGATCGAGCCGCTGTCCCGCCGCTACCGGGTGGTGACGCTCGACCTGCGCTGGCACGGCCAGGGCATCCAGAGCGAGGAGTTCTCCCTCGTCGACTGCGCCGACGACGTCGTGGCGCTGCTCGACGTGCTCGGGATCGAGACAGCGATGGTCGGCGGCTACTCGATGGGGTCGATCGTCGCGCAGCGCGTCTGGCGCCAGCACCCGGAGCGCGTCGACGGCCTCGTGCTGGCGGCCACCACCGACCGCTTCCAGATGAGCGTCTACGAGCGGCTGTTCTTCACCGGCATGGGCACGGCGATGCTGGCGACCCGAGGGGTGTCCCGCTCGCGCACGGCGGTGCGGGCGGCGCGCGCCGCCGCCGACGCGGTCGACTTCGAGCCGAGCGACATCCAGGAGTGGGCGCTCCGCGAGTTCCAGAGCACCTCCCCCTGGGCGGTCGGCCAGGCACTCTCCGCCCTCGGCCGGCACCACTCCCGGCCCTGGCTCGGCCGCATCGACGTCCCGACCGCCGTCGTCGTCCTCAACAACGACCACGTCATCCCGTCCGGCCGCCAGCGCGCCCTGGCCCGGGCCATCCCCGGCGCGACGATGCACGACATCGACGCCGGCCACGGGGCCTGCGTGCTGGAGTCCGAGCTCTTCGTGCCCGCGTTCGTCGAGGCTGCGGCGACGGTCAACGCGCGTCGCCGCGACTTCCGGCAGACGTCCACGGGCTAGCGCGTCACCGCCCCTACCGGAACGTGGGTAGCAGCACGCTGGATCCTTGCCGACCTGTGCCGCGGCCCTGCTGCTCCCTTGAGACCCGGCCGCTAAGGCCTCGCCGCGGTCTTCTTCCTGCGGATGTTCGTGGGCTTCTTCTCCAGCGTCGCGACCGCTGCCTTCAGCCTGGCCAGCTCGGCAGGGAAGCGCTGTGCGAGGTCGTCGACGTCGGGCATGGACTCACGGCAGGCGATGACGCCGACGTGGATCTTGCCGTTGTTCGACATCACGGTGACGTTCACGCCGGCACCGTGGAAGACCGGGCCCAGCGGCACCAGCGCCCGGATCTCGGCGCCCATGAAGTAGAGCGGGATCGGCGGCCCGGGCACGTTCGAGATGACCAGGTTGTGCACCACCGGGTGCTTCTCGGCGAGCCGCAGGCCGGCGTACGCGCGGACGGCCAGGCCGAAGGTGCGCGGCGCGGCGAACTCCGCCCAGTCCTGGAGCGAGTCCGCGCTGATCGCCTGCGCGTGGTCCTTGGCGTGCCGGTTGCTCTGTGCCAGCTCCTCGAGCCGCTCGAGCGGGTCCTCGATGTCGGTGCCGAGGCGGGTGAAGAGCGCAGACACCTTGTTGGCCCCGGTCTCGCGCTTGGAGGTCTCGCGCACCGACATCGGGACGGTCGCGAGGAGAGAGCTCTCGGGCAGCTCGTCACGGTCGAGCAGGTACGAGCGGAGCGCCCCTCCCGCGACGGCGAGCACGACGTCGTTCACGGTCGCACCGGTGGCGCCCTTGACCGTCTTGACGTCCTCCAGGCTCATGTCGACCATGCCGATGGTGCGGTGGCCGGTGATGGTGCCGTTGAACGACGTGCGCGGGGCCGTCAGCGGGGCCGCCATCGCGGTGCCCGAACGGGCCCTGCCGACGGTCTGGGCGATGCCCTTCACCGAGGGCACCAGCGCCTTGGGGATGGTCAGCGGCCGGGTGACGGACGTGACGAGCCCTCGTCCGAGGAGCTCGGCCCGGCCGGCCTCGTGGCCGAACGGCTTGATCTCGGTCAGGGCGAGCGGCGGAGCGTCCGGCTCGATGGAGGTCAGGTGCGAGATCAGGTTGGCGCCGGAGACACCGTCCACGGTGGCGTGGTGCATCTTCGAGAAGACCGCGATGAGCTCGCGGCCCCCAGCATCGGGATCGGGGTCGACGTACCCCTCGATGACCCACATCTCCCACAGCGGGCGCGAGCGGTCGAGCGGGCGACCGGCCAGCCGTCCGCAGACCTGCATGAGCTCCTTGTAGCCGCCCGGGGACGGCAGGGCCAGGCGGATGACGTGGGTCTCGATGTCGAAGTGCTTGTCCTGGACCCAGACCGGGTGGTCGAGGTCGAGAGGGACGCGGCGCAGCTTGCGGGTGAACTCGGGGACGTCGCGGACGTTCTCGTCGATGCCCGCCTGGAGCGCGTCGAACGAGTAGCCACCCGGCATCGTCGACGGGTCGAGCACGATGACGCCGCAGACGTGCATGAGCTGCGCGGGCGTCTCGAGGTACAGGAAGCTCGCGTCGAGCCCTGACAGACGTTCCATGGTGGTGACCTCCCCGAGCAGACAACGAGCGTCACCCTCCCACGCCACGGTGACCCGTGTCTCACGCCCTCCTCCTCCCGTTTCGTTGCCGCGCGCAACTAATCTGGAGGCATGTCGTTCCGTCGCCGCCAGGTCGTCACCGCGGCCCTGACCGCTAATGCGATCCGCCCCGTGCCCGGCTTCGGCGTCGGGATCCCGGCCTTCTTCTCCGGCTGGCTCACCGGCGAGCTCGCGCCCCAGGTGCTCGCGCTGACCGCCGCGGACGCGGCCGCGCACAGCATCGGCCGGCGCCGCGACCCGGTCGGGCTCGGACTCGCCGCCGCCAGCGCCGCCGGCCTCGGCTACCTCGTCTGGCAGAGCCGCAAGGTCCGCGAGCAGGTCGAGGACGCACTGGTCGAGGGCCTCGGCGTGGACTACGTCGAGCAGCTGGACACCGCGCCGACCCCCGCCGACCTCGCGACGCCGTGGCGATCGCTGGTCAACCCGTTCCGCACCTTCCGCGCACCGAACCCCGCGATCCACGTCGAGAAGGACATCGCCTACGGGGACGCCGGAGCCCGGAACTTCCTGGACGTCTACACCCCCGCCGAGCGACCGGAGGGCGGCGCCCCGGTGCTCCTCCAGGTGCACGGGGGCGGCTGGACCATCGGCAAGAAGGACCAGCAGGGCATCCCCCTGATGCAGCACCTCGCCGCCAAGGGCTGGGTGTGCGTCGCGATCAACTACCGGCTCGCGCCGCGTGACCCGTTCCCCGCGCAGGTCGTCGACGTGAAGCGGGGCATCGCCTGGATCCGCGAGAACATCGCGGCGTACGGCGGCGACCCCGACTACATCGCGATCACCGGCGGCTCCGCCGGTGGCCACCTCACCGCGCTGGCCGCGCTGACGCCGAACGACGAGGCGTGGCAGCCGGGCTTCGAGGACGCCGACACCTCCGTCCAGGTCGCGGTCCCCCACTACGGCATCTACGACATGGCCGACGCGACCGGGCTCAAGGGCGTCCGGCTGATGCGCGACCGGTTCCTCGGCCCGAGGGTGTTCAAGAAGAGGTGGGCCGACGACCCGGACGCCTTCCGCGCCGCCAGCCCGATCCTGCGGATCACGCCCGACGCTCCGGACTTCTTCGTCCTGCACGGCACCCACGACAGCCTCGTCGGCGTCGAGCAGGCCCGGCTGTTCGTCGAGCGGCTCCGCGCGGAGTCCAAGCGCACGGTGGTCTACGCCGAGCTCCCCGCCGCGCAGCACGCCTTCGACGTGTTCCCGTCGATCCGCTCGGCACACATCGTCCGGGCCATCGACCGGTACCTGCACTGGCACTGGAACCAGTACCGGCGCGAGACCTCGACGTCCCGCTAGATCTGAGGCGAGGTCGGGACGTCCATAGGGCATCTGACCCATGTCGACGGGACATCCTTAGCGCCACGCTCGAGGCATGTCCCCATTCAGTGCGAACCCCAGACTGACCACCCGCATGCTCGGCTTCGAGGCCGACGAGCGACTCGACCGGGCCCGCCTCAACGCCCTGCAGCGACGGCGCGCCCGGCGGGCCCGAGCCTCGTCAGCCGCGCGGTAGCCCCAGGATCCGCTCGCCCGCGACGTTGCGCAGGATCTGCGTGGTGCCGCCGGCGATCGACAGGCAGCGGGTGTTGAGCATCTCCCAGACGTCGGCCTTGAACTCCTCGTCGAACGCGACGAGCTTGTCGCCCTGGAGCTCCACGACGAGCTCGGCGCCGTCCTGCCGGTTCCGGACACCCAGGAGCTTGGCCACGCTGGACTCGGCGCCGGGGCCCTGACCCGCGAGCGAGCGCAGGGTCGTCCGCACCGCGAGCAGCGAGCAGACCGTGGACAGCGCCACCGCCCGACCGACCCGCATGTTCTCCAGGGCCGTGGCGCCGTCGGCGACGAGCGTCACCGCCCGCTCGGTGCTCTTCGAGAGCCGGTTGTTGGCCATCGCGACCCGCTCGTTGGCGAGCGTCGTGCGGGCCAGCCTCCAGCCGTCGTTCACGTCGCCGACCAGCATTTCGTCGGGCACGAACACGTCGTCGAGGAACACCTCGTTGAAGAGCGCCTCCCCCGTGATCTCCCGCAGCGGGCGCACGTCGATGCCGGGCGACCGCATGTCGACCAGGAAGTAGGAGATGCCCCGGTGCTTGGGGGCGTCCTGGTCCGTGCGGGCCAGGCAGATGCCCCAGTCGGCGCGCTCGGCGACCGAGTTCCAGACCTTCTGCCCGGACAGGCGCCAGCCGCCGTCGACCTTCTCGGCCTTGGTGCGCAGTGACGCCAGGTCGGACCCGGCGCCCGGTTCCGAGAACAGCTGGCACCAGACGAGCTCACCGAGCAGTGACGCCCGCACGAACCGGTCCTTCTGCTCGTCGGTCCCCGCCTCGAGGATCGTCGGGACCGCCCAGCCCGCGATCACGATGTCCGGGCGCTTCACACCGGCGCGGGCGAGCTCGTCGTCGATGACGATCTGGGTCACGGCGTCCGCGCCCAGGCCGTGCGGCGCCGGCCAGTGCGGCGTCAGGTAGCCGTTGTCGACCAGGGCCGGTCGCAGCTCGTCGGCCGGCAGGGCGGCGAGCCGCTGCGCCTCGACGTGCACGTCCGGGCGGATCGCCTCGTCACGACCCTCCAGGTCGACGTGCACCTGGCGGCGTACGCCGGCGACGGCACGGTCGGTCAGCCGCTCCGCGGCCGCGTCGGACGCCTCGACCAGCGCGCGCAGGCTCATCGCGCGGCGCAGGTACAGGTGCGCGTCGTGCTCGTGGGTGAAGCCGATCCCGCCGAGGACCTGGATGCAGGCCTTGGCGTTGTCGACCGCGCCGTCGAAGCAGGTCACCAGGGCGACGTCCGCGGCGAACGCCCACTGGTCGTCGCCCCCGTCGTCGTACGCGAAGGCGATCGACGCGACGTCCCACGCCGCTGCGGTGACGGCCTCGGCGGTCTCGAGCATCTCGGCACACAGGTGCTTGATGGCCTGGAAGGCGCCGATCTTCTGGCCGAACTGCTCGCGGACGTTCGCGTAGTCGACGGCGGTGCGCAGGGCCCAGCGGGCGACACCGGCGGCCTCGGCGGCGGCGAACGTGACGACGGCGCGGCGGACGAGCTCGCCCTCCAGCCAGTCGACCGGGACGACGCCGGGGGCGGACAGGTCCAGCTCGACCGACCCGAACCGGCGGGACAGGTCGAGGCCGATCGCCGGCGACGTCGTCAGGCCCTCGGCGGGCACGACGAACCAGTCGTCGTCGGCGTTCGGGACCAGGAAGTGCGTCGCGTTCGGCAGGTCCCACACGGTCCTCAGCGACGGGTCGAGGGCGAGGCCGACCACGGCCCCGTCGCCGAGCGCCTCGGCGATGCCCGGCGTCTCACCGAGCAGCGACGAGGCCACGGCGACACCGAGCAGAGGTCCGGGGACGAGCTCGTGGGCGCAGGCCTCCAGCGCGACCGCGGCGTCCAGCACCGAGCCACCGCCGCCGCCCGCGGCCTCGGGGAGCCCGATCGTGGCCACGCCCATCTCGACCGCCTGCTTCCAGACGTCGGCGAACGTCGCGTCGGCGTCCGACTCGGCGGCGCGCACGGCTTCGACGGCCGCCGGAGCCGGCGGCCCACTGGCGCAGGCTCCTGGCCAGCTCGACGTGCTCGTCGGTGATGCCGATCGTCATGGGACCCCTCGAGAAACCGGAACTAGAACGTGTTCTAACTCTACTAGAGTCGAGGCGTGACCGACGACTGGCTGAGCCATGCCCTCGCCGCGAAGGGCTTCATGCCCGAGGACGAGGGGATGCTCCTGCACCGCCGGGCGCTGGAGCGGCTCCCGCACGGCCCGGCGCTGGAGGTCGGTACCTACTGCGGCAAGTCCGCGATCTACCTCGGCGCCGCCGCCCGCGAGGTCGGCGGCACCGTCTTCACGGTCGACCACCACCGCGGTTCGGAGGAGAACCAGGCCGGCTGGGAGCACCACGACGCCACGCTCGTGGACGACGAGTTCGGCCTGATGGACACGCTCCCGGTCTTCCGGAGGACCATCGCCCGGGCCGGTCTGGAGGACCAGGTGGTCGCGGTGGTCGGCAGGAGCACCACCGTCAGCGCGCACTGGCGGACTCCCCTGTCGCTCCTGTTCATCGACGGCGGGCACGCCGAGGAGCATGCGCAGAACGACTACTCAGGCTGGGCGCCCTGGGTGGCGGACGGCGGGCTGCTGGTGATCCACGACGTGTTCCCGGACCCCGCGGACGGCGGCCAGCCGCCGTACCACGTCTTCCTGCGCGCGCTCGAGAGCGGCGCCTTCACCGAGGTGGAGGCGCTGGGCTCGATGCGGGTGCTGGCGCGGACCTCAGGAACGGCCGGAGAGGCTGTCGGCTGATCGCGCCCCAGGCAGAGGTCGACGTGATGCTCCGCGTGCTCAGGACGCGTGCATCGCAAGGCGCCGGAGCGAAGGCATACCGGGGTTGTCTACCGAGCGACGGCAACGCGGCGAGGTGCGTGTCATGAGTGCGCGGAGCGCGCGGCGTCTTCTGCCTGGGACGCGTGACAGCCACACTCGAGCGCGAGCTCGGAGAAGTGCGGCGCCAGCGAGGTGCCGCGCATGATCCCGGAGCCGGCGGTGCTGTGCCCGGCGACCTCGCCGAGCGCGTCGACGGCCAGGATCACGGCGGCAGCGGTGTACGTCGTGTGCTCGACGGGCCAGTGCACGTTGCGCGGCTCGCCCTCGTGGGGCCTGCCGTCCTCGTACACCCAGCCGGTCCAGTAGCTGCCGTCGCTCTCGCGCAGGTGCTGCATGTCCGTGAGGAGGGTCAGCGCGCGGCGGTGGTCGCCCAGTGCGTCCAGCGCCATCGCGAGCTCGCACGTCTCCGCACCGGTCACCCACGGGTTGGTGTCGACGCAGTGGATGCCGAGGCCGGGGACGACGAAGTCGTCCCAGCGGGTCTGGATCAGGTCGAGGCCGTCCTGCCCGCGGACCGCCCCGCCGAGGACCGGGTAGTACCAGTCCATCGAGTACGTCGACTTGTCCTCGTACAGGTCGCGGTGCTCGCGCAGCGCGTGGCCCAGGCGCCCGCCGGTCAGCTCCCACTCCGGCTGCGGGTCGTCGAGGAGGTCGGCGAGTGCCACACCGGCACGCAACGACTGGTAGATGCTCGAGTTGCCGGTGAGCAGGCAGTAGTCCTCGGTCGGCGTGTAGTTGATGCCGCCCCACCCGACCTGCTGCGCGACGACCCAGTCCAGCGCCGAGCGGACGGTGGGCCAGTAGCGGTTCACGAAGGCGATGTCGCGCTCCATCAGCCAGTGGTGCCACAGGCCGACGGCGACGTACGCCGTCATGTTGACGTCGCCGCGGTCGTCCTCGACCGCGCCGCCGACGATCTTCATCGGGAAGGAGCCGTCGGCGCGCTGCATCGTCGGCACCCACAGGAGGGCCCGCTCGGCCGCCTCGACCTCGCCGCCGACCAGCAGCGCCATCGCGCCCTCGACGTGGTTCCAGATGTCCGCGTGCTCGCCGACGGTCCACGGGATCGCGCCGCTCGGCTCCTGCATGCGGACGATCGAGGCCGCGGTCGCGGCGACGTCCGCCGCGGACAGGACCCCGTCGACGTACGGCAGCTGGGACGTCACGCGGTCTCCGGCTTGCGGAAGTACAGGACCAGGCTCTTGCCGATCACCGGGTCGAGCACCTTGCCGGCGAGCTGGAGCGCCTTGGGCTGCTTCATGATCTCCCAGACCAGGAGCTTGTGGTACGCCTTGGCGAGCGGGTGGTCGTCGTTGTTGACGCCGACCGCGCACTTGATCCACCAGTACGGCGCGTGCAGGCCGTGGGCGTAGTCCTTGCCCTCGTAGACCATCGCGTCGCCGGGCTCGCCGTCGTTGAGCCTGCCGGCCTTGGTGACCTTGTCGACGAGCTCGTGGTCGGTGTAGATCCGGATGTGGCCGCCCTCGGCGTTGTGGTACTCGTCGGAGAGCTTCCAGTTGATGACCTCGGGCAGCCAGCGCGGCACCGAGATCGCCAGCGTGCCGCCCGGGCGCAGCACCCGGACGAGCTCGGTGATCGCGTCGACGTCGCGGTGGATGTGCTCGAGCACCTCGGCGGCGACGATCCGGTCGAACTCGCCGTCCGCGAACGGCAGCTGCAGGGCGTCGCCCTGCTTGGTGTCCGCCTCGGCGCCGTCGGGGACCTCGCCCGCCTGCCTCATCGCGTGGAACAGGTCGCTCACGCCCGCCAGCTCGTCGGCGTCCATGTCGAACGCGACGACGTCCGCGCCACGGCGGTACATCTCGAACGCGTGGCGGCCGCCGCCGCAGCCCATGTCGAGGACGCGGTCCCCGGGCTGGAGCCCCAGCCGCGCGAAGTCAACGGTCAGCACTGTGCTTGTCCTTCGTCGTGGGATCGGCCTCGAAGTCGGCGATCACCTTCTCGTACGCCTGCGCGACCGTCGCCGCGACCGCCCGCCAGCTGAACAGCTCGTCCACGCGCTTGCGGCCGTTGGCGCCCAGGCGGGCCCGGCGCTCCGGGTCGTCGAGCAGGCTGCCGATCGCGTCGGCGAGCTCGCCGACGTCGCCCGGGGTGACCAGCTCGGCGGCGTACCCGTCCTCGCCGACGACCTCGGGGATCGCGCCGGCGCGGCTCACGATGAGCGGTGTCGCGCAGGCCATCAGCTCGGCGGTCGGCAGCGAGAAGCCCTCGTAGAGCGACGGCACGCACGCGATCTCTGCGGAGCCCATCAGCTCGACGAGCTCGGCGTCGCTGATGCCGCTGACGAACTTGACGTGCTCCTTGATCGACAGCTTGTCGATGAGCTTCTCGGTCTTGCCACCGGCCTTGGGCGCGGTGACCAGGATCAGCTCGAGGTCGCGCTCCGTGCGCAGCTTGGCGAACGCCTCGAGCAGCGTCGCGATGCCCTTCATCGGGGCGTCGGCGCTGGCCATCGCCAGGATGCGACCGGGGACCCGCGGCTGCGGTCGGCGGCTGGAACGCGTCGTCGACGCCCAGCAGGAGGACCTGCATGCGGGCCGGGTCGACGCCGAAGTCCTTGGCGATGTCGCGCTTGGACGCCTCGGACGGCGTGAGGATGAAGCGGGCCTGCTGGGCGACCTTCTTCTGCATCCGCAGGAAGCCGTACCAGCGGCTGGTCGTGAGCTTCTTCCACGGGTTCTTCGTCGCGGCGATGTCGATGCGGCGGTCGAACGTGATCGGGTGGTGGATCGTGGTGAGGAGCGGCAGCCCCATCTCCTCGATCTCGAGCATCCCGTAGCCGAGGACCTGGTTGTCGTGGGCGATGTCGAAGTCGTCCACCCGGTCCTTCAGGAGGCGGGCGATGCGCGAGCTGAACGTCTTGGGCTCGGGGAAGCCGGCCACGCACATCGTGGCGAACTCCTCGACGTCGATGCGGTCCCGGAACTCCTTGACCCGCGGCACCCGGAACGGGTCCGGCTCGCGGTAGAGGTCGAGGCTGGGCACCTTGGTGAGGGCGACGCCCTCGTCCAGCTCCGGGTACGGCTGGCCGCTGAACACCTCGACGGTGTGGCCGAGCGCCACGAGCTCACGGCTGAGGTGGCGCAGGTAGATGCCCTGCCCGCCACAGTGTGGTTTCGAGCGATACGACAGCATCGCGATCCGCATCGACACGGCCTCCCTTGGTTGCATCCGCGCACTGCCGGATGATCTCTCGCGCCATGCCGACAAAACTGGAACGTGTTCCTATTATGGCTCAGCCGTTGCTAACCTTGCGCACAGCCCAACGCTAGTCACGCTGTACACGTTCCCGGGGAGGCAGGGTGAGCACGATCACAACGAGCAACTCGCTCTCGGTCGACGACCTGGGCTCGGCCGCCCAGCGGGACCGGCGCAAGCGGATCCTGGACGCGACCATCACCCTCGCGGCGCAGGGCGGCTTCGACGCCGTCCAGATGCGCGCGGTCGCCGAGCAGGCCGACGTCGCGCTCGGGACGCTCTACCGCTACTTCCCGTCGAAGATCCACCTGCTCGTCTCGGCCCTGGGCCGCGAGTTCGAGCGGGCCGAGAGCCGCCTGTCCGGCCGCCCCCTCGAGGGCGACACCGCCTCCGAGCGCGTCATCAGCGTCCTGCGCGAGCACCACGCGTGGCCTCCAGGGCGACCCGCACCTCACCGAGGCGCTGACCAGGGCGTTCATGTTCGCCGACTCCTCGGTCGCGACCGAGATCCACTCGGTGGGCATGCAGCTCACCTCGATGCTGACCAAGGCCATGCACCCCGAGCGCGAGACGCTCACCGACGACGACGTGGCCATCGCCCGGGTCATCGGCGACGTCTGGCTCTCCGCCCTCGTCGCCTGGGTCACCGGCCGCGCCACGGCCGCCGAGACCGCCGCCCACATGGAGCGCGCGGTCCACCTGCTCCTGCGCGACTGACGTCGAGTCGCCACTTCCTGACCCGCGAGTCGCCAGTTCCTGAACGGCGAGTCGGCACTTTCTGCGGTCGAGTCCGTCGAGTCCGTCGACCTGCGCGCGCTGGATGGGAACGACCGACTCGACGGTCAGAAGGTGGCGACTCGACGGTCAGAAAGTGGCGACTCGACGGACGCCCGGAACAGGAACGCCGCGATGCCCGCGGCGCCCTGCATCCAGCCGACGCCCGGTGGGAGCAGCGGGTCGTCGTTGCGGTGCTCCACGAAGCGCCAGTACGCCGCGTCGCGGTCCACGTGGGCGCGCTCGGCGCAGGCGTCGGCCAGGGTCGTCGCGAAGTCGGGGTCGTGGGGCAGCACGGCCATGCCGACCCCCGCCGTGCCGCAGCACAGCCCGTCGTTGTCCCAGAAGCCCGGCCACCGGCGTTCGGGGATGCCGGAGGTCCGCAGGGCGTGCACGCAGCGCCGGACCCAGGCCGCGGGCGGCTCTCCTGCCACCTCGGCGACGCCGGCGGCCCCGAGGACCTCGAACAGGGCCAGCGTGCCGGCGGGGCCGTGGCACCAGTTCCACGTGTACTCGTCGTGCCCGCTCTTGTGCGGGATGCGCCGGGCCACCGCCAGGCCCCCGTCGGCCAGCGACTCGGGGTCGGCCAGCGTCACCAGGTGCTCGGCGCCCCGCCTGGCCGCGTCGACGAGGTCGGGTCGGCCCAGGTCGAGACCGGCCCGCGCGAGCGCGGCGGCGATCCCGGCCAGGCCGTGCGAGTAGTTGGGCATCTGGACCACCTCGTCGACCAGGTGCCGCGGCTTGAAGAGCCAGTTGAGACCCGCGTCGGTCTCCTCCACCTCGGCCAGGACGACGTCGACCGCGCGCTCCGCCAGCGGCCGGGCCTCCTCGACGCCCGCTCGCAGGGCGTCCAGCGCCCCGACCAGCACCCCGGCCTTGCCGAGGGTCGCGTCGTTGATCTCCGGCCAGCCCCGCTCCGTCACCTCGGCCAGCCTGGCGACGCAGCCCTCGATGCCCGGCTCCCCGAGTGCCGCCAGCGCCCCGATGTCGCTCACCAGCCCGTCGAACCAGGTGACGTCCTCGAGCGCGGCGGTCCGCGCGCGGAGCCGGACGCCGATGGCGGCCGCCAGGGCGGACTCCTCGTCGGTCCAGGGCCGGTGCCGGCGTACCTCCCCGAGCAGGTGACCGAGTCCGCCGATGCCGCTGTGCATGCCGTCCCGGTCCTCGGCAGCAGCCGCCTGCGGCGGGTCGGTCAGCGCCAGCGGGACCCAGGGCCCGAGGTCGTCGTACCGCACCTGGGCGAGCACCCAGCGGGTGGCCGCCTCAGCGACGTCACGGTGGCTCAGAGGAACTCCGCGGTCGTCCCACCGAGGTCGATGGGGTCCATCCCGAGCTTGCGGTGGTCCCAGGAGCGGACCCGGTCGACGTCGAGGCGGACGGCGACCCGGTTGTGCGCCATCAGCTCGACGAACGGCTTGAGCTCCTCGGTGTACGGCGCGTTGTAGCGCTCGAACATGTTGACGCAGACGTCCCAGACGACGTCCTTGTCCTCGACGACGACGCCGGTGCCCTCCATGGCGAGGCCACGCAGCTGGTCGTAGGTGTCGCCGGCCTCGACCAGGAAGCTCATCCGGGGGTCGCGGCGCAGGTTGACGACCTTCTGCGACTTGGCCTTGGTCTCGATCCAGACGTGCTGGTCCATGACGGCGTACCACATCGCGACGAGGTGGATCTGGCCGTTGGCGCCCACGGAGGCCACGGTCGAGGACCGCGACCGGTGCAGGAACTCGACCTGCTCGTCGTGCGACATGACGATCTGGGCGCGCTGGTTGGCCATCGCTCAGCCTCCGAAGGCGTGGGTCGCGGTGACGCCGCCGTCGATGGCGATCTCGGCGCCGTTGATGTACGACGACTCCTCGCTGCCGAGGAAGACGTAGAGCGGCGCGACGTCCGCCGGGTGTCCGACGCGCCTCAGCGGGATCTTCGAGGCGCCGTACTCCATGGCGACGTCGCCGCCGTGCACGCGAGTCATCGGGGTGTCGATCATGCCGGGGTGCACCGAGTTGACCCGGATGTTGTACTTCCCGAGCTCGTGCGAGGCGCCCTTGGTCATGCCGCGGATCGCGAACTTGGTGGCGCCGTACGCGACCGTGTTGGCCATCCCGCCGAGGCCCTCGGTCGAGGAGGCGTTGATGATCGCTCCCCCGCCGGCCTCCCGCATGTTCGGCACGACGGCCTGCATCCCCAGCCAGCAGCCGAGCTGGTTGACCCGGAACAGCAGCTCGACCTCGTCCTGAGGCATGGTCTCGACGCTGCCGAAGCGCAGGATGCCGGCGTTGTTCGCCAGGATCGTCACCAGCCCGAAGCGCTCGTTGGTGTCGGCGATCAGCGACGTCCAGGACGCCTGGTCGCTGACGTCGTGGGCGGCGAAGTGGGCGTTCTCACCCAGCTCGTCCGCGAGGGCCTGGCCCTCGTCCTTCGCCACGTCGGCGATGACGACCTTGGCGCCCTCCGCCACGTACGCGCGGCTGATGCCGGCGCCCTGACCCATCGCGCCGCCGGTGACGACGGCGACCTTGCCGAGCAGACGGTCCACCACGGTCAGACCTCCAGCGCCATGATCGAGTCCGCGGCGAAGCCACGGGACGGGTCGCGGCCGTCGAAGAAGCCGCCGACCTGCTTGTCGAGGTCGTCGAGGCTCCACACGGAGCCGGAGGCGTCGAACCGCTGCTCGACGACCGGGGCCGCGACCAGCGCGACCATCCCGCCGTAGACGACGAAGACCTGGCCGGTGATGTTCTCGGCCGCCGGGGAGGCGAGGTAGGCGACGAGCGGCGCGACGTGCTCGGCGGAGTAGGGGTCGACCGCCTCCCCCGAGGTGTCCTCACCGAAGACCTGCGCGGTCATCGCGGTGCGGGCGCGCGGGCAGATCGCGTTGGCGCGGACCCCGACCTTGGCGAGGCCGCGGGCGGTGGAGAGCGTCAGCGCGGTGATGCCGGCCTTGGCGGCCGCGTAGTTGGCCTGGCCGGGCGATCCCGCGAGGAACGCCTCGGAGGCCGTGTTGACCACGCGGGCGTAGACGGGGGCGTCGGTCTCCTTCGACCTCGTCCGCCAGTACGACGCCGCGTTGCGCGACAGGAGGAAGTGCCCGCGCAGGTGGACGCGGATGACGTCGTCCCACTCCTCGTCGGAGAGGTTGAACAGCATCCGGTCGCGGGTCATGCCGGCGTTGTTGACCACGATGTCGAGCGAGCCGAACCCGTCGACCGCCGCGGCGACCATGGCGTCGGCGGTGGACCGCTCCCCCACGTCGCCCTCGACGATCGCGACCTCGACGCCGGTGGCGCGGATCTCCTCCGCGGCGTCGTCCGCGGCGCCCGGCAGGTCGTTGAGCACGATGCGCGCGCCGGCGCCGGCCAGGGCGAGCGCCTCCGCGCGCCCGAGACCGGCCCCGGCCCCGGTGACGACGGCGACTCTGCCGTCGAGGGACAGGTTCTCTGAAGGCATGCAGCTAGTCCTCGATCAGGGAGATGGCGGCGCGCGGGCAGGCCGCCACGGCGCGCTTCACGTTGTCGATGTTCTCGTCCGTGGTCTGGTCGGTGTGGAACTGCAGGAAGTCGTCGTCGTCGAGGTAGAACACCTCGGGCGCCATCGCTTCGCAGAGGGCGTTGGACTCGCAGAGGTCGAAGTCCACCTTGATCTTCATCTCTGTCAGCTTCCTTCACTGGAGTGGCCGGGGAACACCTTCGCGCTCGGGTCGATCGCGACGGTGGCGTTGTTGACGGCGGTGGCGGCCTCGCCGAAGCCGACGGCGATGAGCCGGACCTTGCCGGGGTACTCGGTGATGTCGCCGGCCGCGAAGACCCGCGCGTAGTTGGTGCGCATCGAGGAGTCGACGACGATGTGCCGCTTCTCCACGTCGAGGCCCCACTGCTGCATGGGGCCGAGGTCGGCCACGAAGCCGAGCGCGGCGACCAGCGCCTGGCAGGGGCGGACGACGGTCTCGCCGTCGACGTCGATGACGATCTCCTCGGAGCACGCCCTCGCCCCGGAGCTCGGTGACCTGCGCCTTGGTGATGATCTCGGTGTCGGACGCCATCACGTCCTGGACGGTGCGCTCGTGGGCGCGGAAGGCGTCGCGGCGGTGCACGAGCGCGATGCTGCGGGCGATGCCCTGGAGGTGCAGGGCCCAGTCGAAGGCGCTGTCGCCGCCGCCGACGATGGTCGACGTCCTTGCCGGCGTACGGCTCGAAGCTGGGCACGAAGAACTCCATGCCGCGGCCGACCCAGCCCTCACCGGCCGGCAGCGGCCGGGGGCTGAACTTGCCGATGCCGGCGGTGATCAGCACGGCTCCGGCGCGCACCTCGGTGCCGTCGTCGAGGCCGACGGTCACGCCGTCGTCGTCGTGCTCGAGGGTGAGGGCGGTCCGGTCGAGGAGGTACTCCGGCTTGGCCGTGGCGGCCTGTTCCACCAGGCCCTCGACGAGGCTGCGGCCCTTGACCGACGGGAAGCCCGCCACGTCGAGGATCGCCTTCTCGGGGTACATCGCGGTGATCTGGCCGCCGAGCTCCGGTAGCGAGTCGACGACGGCGACCCGATGCCCGCGGAAGCCGGCGTAGTACGCGGCGAACAGGCCGGTCGGCCCGGCGCCGATGATGAGGATGTCGCACTCCACCCGGCTCACGGCTCGCATCCTAACTGAAACAGGTTCTAGTTCGCGTCGACGTCTGACACGAGCCAACCCTGCTCGGCGTCGATCAGCGTGACCTTCAGGCGGAACGGCGTCAACACCGACTCGGTCGTCCTTCTTGGCCGTGAACTGGTTGAGGAAGATCAGCACCTCGACCTGCTCGTCCGACGCGGTCATCACCGCCTGGGCCACCACGTCCGCGGTCACCTCCGCCTCGGCCTCGACGAACTTCGCCTTGGCGTCGTCCGTCGTCCGGCGGAACTCCTCCGCGAAGCCGGTGGTCATCATCGCCGCGGCGGCGTCCACCTGCTCGTCGTAGGTCTCGTACGAGCGCGCGGTGAACGCGGCGGCGGCCTGGGCTGCGGTGTCGGCGGCGCTGCGCTCCGCCGCGGTGCTCAGCAGCACCGGGCGCGACGAGGAGACCGTCGGGTCGTCCTCCAGCGGCCCCCACAGGTAGGCGACCTGGACACCGGCGAGGGCCACGAGCAGCACGACCGCGAGCACCAGGACGACGGTGACCCGGCTGGACGGCTGCTCCGGCTCGTCCGCGGGCGGCATCTCGCCCGACCGGCCCGGCAGGTCCAGGTACTCCTCGACCAGCTCGGGAGCCGGCGGCGGCGGCTGGTCGGACACGGGCACCGAGGCCTCGCGCGTGTCGTCGGTCCACTCGGCGCCGTCCCACCGGCGCTCCTGCGTGGTCGGCTTCAGCGGGTCGGCGTACCAGCCCGGGCGGTCCGGCGCGCTCATCCGACGAACTCCAGGTTGCTGGTCAGCCACTCGCCGTCGACGAGCTCGAGGTCGAGCTGGATCCGGAAGTTCCGGGCGACCGCCTCGCCCTGGGTCGCCTTGTTGGCGACGGTGCCGGACGTCGCGGCGATGACCCGGCTGCTGTCCGCGTCGAGGCTGACCACGCCGGCCCAGACGACCGTGCCGTCCATGACCGACTCGTTCTGCTCCAGCACCTCGATGACGCTGTCGACCGAGTCGGTGTACTGCTTCTTGAACTCACCCGTCGCACCGGCCGCCACCGCGTCGATGCTCTCCTGGGCGGTCCGGTAGTCGATGTTGATGAACGCCTCGGTCTCGGTGCGCGCCGAGGCCAGCACGTCGCCGTACCGCTCCTGGGACTCCTTGGCGTCGGCACGGTCGCCGCGCTCCCCGACCATGAGCACGGCCAGGACGACGCAGACGCACGCCAGGAGGAGTGCGGCCACGTAGAGGAGCCGGTTGCGAGATGCCATCACCGCTATGAAACCGGACCGACCAGCAGCCACTTCCAGGAGTCCCCGCCGAAGATCGAGAGGTTGCCCGGGTCGACGTACCGGACCGGGTCGCCGTCGGCGTCGACGGCGCCGGTCAGGAGGCCGGTCGTGGGGTCGTAGGTGCCCACGGCCGCGCGGCCCGGGCTGGAGTTGAGCGGGGTCCCGGGCGAGTACTTGGAGCCGCGCAGGTTGTAGGGCTTCGGGCTGTTGCACCTCGCCGGGAAGATCGGGCCGTCGGTGAGGTCGTTGGTCTGCCGCCAGTCCTTCGGGCTCACGTAGCCGGACGTGCAGACCGGCGCCTGGTCGAACTGCAGGTTGACGTGGCCGTAGCCGTCGGCGGTGCTGCCGCTCGGGCCGGCGCCGATGACGCGGGGGTACGACACGAGCAGCTGCTCGAGGCCGTTGAGGTGGCTGACCGCGACCTGGTTGATGCTGATCGCGTTGCCGAGCAGGACCGGCAGCGTCGGCTCGAGGTCCTCGAGCAGTGCCGTGACCTCCCGGGCGGTCCCGGGGGTGCCCTGGAGCACCTGGCGCAGGTCCTGGTCGCTGTCCGCGAGCGCCTGGGTGAGCAGCCGCAGGTCGCGCGAGAACGAGGCGATGTTCTCGGAGTTCTCCTGCTGGGTCTGCAGGACGATGCCACCGTCGTCGAGGAGCGCGATGGTCTCGTCGGTGTGGGCCGCCGCCTCGTCCACGAACCGGCCGCCCTCGTCGAGCAGGTCCTGGAGCGGACCGCCGGTGTCCTCGAACATCTGGCCCAGCTCGGACACCGTGACCTGGAGGTTCTCCTGGTCGACGGACTTCACGAACGCGTTGAGCTCGACGAGCAGGTCGGCCTCGTCGGTCGGGAGCGCGTCCGCGGTGCCCGCGATCTCGTCGCCGTCCTCGAGGTACGGGCCCTCGTCGTCCGCCGGCTCGAAGTCGAGGTACTGCTCGCCCACCGCCGACAGGTTGTGGACGTACATCGGTGCGTCCTTGGGCAGCTCGGTGCCCTCCTCGAGCGCGAGGACCAGCTCGACGCCGTCGCGGCTGGTGTTCATCGCCTCGACCTTGCCGATCTTCACGCCGCGATAGCTCACCTCGCTGCCCTCGAAGAGGCCGCCGGAGGTCGGCAGCGTCGCGTGCACGGTGATGCCGCGGCCGAGGACCCGGTCGATGAAGCCGAGGTAGGAGGCGGTGATGTAGACGATGCCCACCGCCGACAGGATCGCGAACGCGACCAGCCTGGTCTTGATGCCCTTCGTCATGCGCCACCTCCGAACAGCGCGGCCATGGACGGTGACTCCGTCGGGGTGCCGTCGCTCAGCGAGGAGGTCAGCGAGCGGCCGAGGATGCCGCCGAGCACGTCGTCCAGCACGTCCGGCAGCTCGTCGAGCGGGACGTCGGGCAACGTGTTGAGGACCGTGCAGACCGGGTTGGTCTTGAACTTGTCCTTCGCGCACTGCTTCTTGAGCTTGGTGAGCAGGTCGACGTCGGCGAGCACCTTCGTGCACGCCTTGCTCGCGATGTTGCCGCTCTGGAGGCACTTCGCCACGGCACCGAGCACCTCGCCCGGGTCGGGCACCTCGATCGGCGGGATGATCGGCGGGATCTCTCCCCCGCCGCCGGTGAGGAAGTTGTCGAGGCTGATCTCCGCCCGGATCGAGGTGTTGGCGTAGTCGCCCTTGACGACGTCAGACGCCTCGTCGGGGAACGGGAAGCTGACGAGCAGGTTGAGCCCGGGCGCCAGCTCGTCACCGGCCGCCGTGAGCTGGGAGACCACCGGCTCGAGGTGCTCCAGCGTCTTGATCAGGTCCTCCTTGCTCGCCCGGATCACGCGGGTGCCGACGACGCCCAGCCGGTCGAGCGAGCCCAGCATGTCGACGAGCTCGGCCTCCTGGTCCGCGAGCACCTTGATGGCCGGGCCCGTGGCGTCGAGGGCCGCGGTGACGGTGTCGCGCTCGGCGTTGAGGGTCGCGGTGAGGTTGTTCATCGCCTCGAGCGCCCGGATGATGTCGGCCTTCTGGGCGTCGAGCGTGCCGACGACGTCCTCCAGCGACCCGAGCAGGGTGCGCAGCCGGTCCTCGCGGCCGCTCATGACGTTGTTGAGCTCCTCGACGATGGTCCCGAGCTGGGCCACCCCGCCACCGCTGAGCAGGAACGAGAGGGCGCCCAGCACCTCCTCGACCTCGGGGTTGCGGCCCGTGGACGCCAGGCCGATGTTGTCGCCCTCGCCGAGCTGGTCGGCGGACGCCCCCGACTCGGGAGCCTCCAGGGCGACGTACTTCTCGCCGAGCAGGCTGACCTGGCGGATGTCGGCGATCGCGTTGTCCGGCAGCTCCACGTCGTCGCGCACCCGCAGGGTCACCTTGGCGTGCCAGCCGACCCGCTCGACGTCGGTCACCTCGCCGACGACCACGTCGTCGACCATGACCGGCGAGCGCGGGACGACGTTGAGGATGTCCGCGAACTCGGCGGTGACCTGGTAGCTGTTGTCCTCGTCGACGGGCGAGCCGGGCAGGGGGAGGTCGTAGGCACCGTCGAACTCGCAGCCGGACAGCAGCAGGGTGCCGGCGGCCAGGCTCGCGACCGCAGCGCGGAACGTGCTCAGCCGCCTCATGAGGCACCTCCGAAGAGGTCGTCGAGCGTGGCGCTGTCGTCGACGGCGTACGTCTCCTGGACCGTCTCCGCCCGGGGGTCGCGCCGGGACGCCGGGTCGTCGGCCGCCGCCTCGGCCTGGCGCACCGCCTGGCGCACCGCGGTCCTGCTCGGGACGCCCGACTCGACGATCTGCTCGAACAGCGTGCACGCCAGGTCGGCGCTGACCTTGGGAAGGCCGGACTGCTGGACGATGGCGCAGAGGAACCCGTCGAGGTCCCAGATGTTCTGCTGGATGCCGATCCGGGAGCCCACGGACGAGGACTGCGCGTCGAAGGCCAGGATCAGGTTGCCCATCGCCACGGGGGCGACGGTCAGCGCGTCGTCGATGCTGTCCTTCTCCGAGTTGATGTTCTTGACGACCCGGGTGAGCTTCTCGACGTCGGTGACGAGCGCCTTGCGGTTGTCCTTGACGAAGGACTCGACGGTCCCGACGGCGTCGGCGACCGAGGCGAGCGCGGCGCTGAGCTCCTCGCGCTCGTCGGCCAGCGCGGTGGAGACCCGGGCCAGGTCCTTCATGAACGCGCGGACGACCTGGTCGTTGGCGGCCAGGACCTGGGTGAAGCGGGCCAGCGAGCTGACGGTGTCGAACAGGTCGCCGCTCCCCTCCCCGAACGTCTGGGCGGCCTCGGACAGGTTCCGGATCATCTGGTTGCCCAGCGCGCCGTTGCCCTCGAACGCCTCGCGCGCCGCGGCCAGCGTGTTGTCGAGGGTGCCGTCCTTGTTCACGCCGTTGGGGCCGAGCGCGACGGTCAGGTCCTCGAGGCTCGCGTAGATCCGGTCCAGCTCGACCGGGACGCCGGTGTCGGGCAGCGCGATGTCGGCGCCGTCGGCCATCACCGCGTCGCCGGGCTGGAAGGCCGGCGTGAGCTGGACGAACCGGTCGGCGACCAGGGTGGGCGTGACGATGGCGGCCTTGGCGTCGGCCGGGACGTCGTACTGCGCGTCGTACTCCATCTCGACGCGCACGGAGTTGCCCTCGGGGATCACCGCGGTGACGCGGCCGACGTTCACGCCGAGGATGCGCACGTCGGTGCCCTCGTAGACGCTGACCGCGCGCGGGAAGTGCGCGGTGACGGTTCGCTTGGGGTCGTCCTTGTCCAGCAGCAGCAGGCTGCCGACGACGAGCAGCGCCGCGACCACCGCGACGGCGACCTTCGGTGTCACGCCGGCTCATGGGGCAGCCTGCTTCGCCGTCGTCGGCAGGAACTCACCGGTCGGGATCGCGGCGAGGTTCGAGGCGTACGCGTCGAACCACGGGCCGGTGCCGATGATGTTGCCGAGGATCGTCACGTAGGGACCGAGTGCGGCCAGCGTCGCCTTGAGCTCCTTCTCCTTGCTGATCAGCAGGTCGAGGAGGTCGTCCACCTCGGCCAGGGCCGGGCCGAGCTGCTGCTGGTTGTCCTCGGCGACGCCGCGCAGCTCGTCGGCCAGGATGCGGGCGTTCACCAGCAGCCGGTGCACGGCCTCCTTGCGCTTGGTGACCTCCTGGAACACCAGGTCGCCGTTCTGCATGAGGGAGACGAGGTCCTCGCTGCGGTCGCTGAGCAGCTGGGTGACCTCCTTGGAGCTGGCGAACAGGGCACGGATCTGGCTGTCCCGCGAGGCCACCGTCTCCGAGAGCCGGGCGATGCCGTCGAAGCTCGCCTCGATCTCCGGGGCGGCCTGGGTCATCGTCGTGGACACGACGTCGAGCGCGTCGACGAGCTGGCCCCGGTCGATCTCCTCGGTGGTCTCGGTGAGGTCACCGAAGACGCCGACGATGTCGTACGCCGACTCGGTCCTCTCGAGCGGGATGGCGGTGTCCTCGTCGAGCTGGCCCTCGCCGGCGGGCGTCAGCTCGAGGTACTTCTCGCCGAGCAGGTTGAGCACCTCGATCGAGGCCTCGCTGTCCGTGCCGAACTCCACGCCGTGGTCGACCTCGAACGTGACGACGACCGTGGAGTCCTCGAGCGTCACGTCCTGCACCCGGCCGACCCGGATGCCGCCGACCTGGACCAGGTTGCCGCGGTGGATGCCGCTCGCGTCGGCGAAGATCGCGGTGTACGACGTCCCGCCGAAGCCCGGGAACTTCGAGAGGTTGAAGGCCGCGGCCATGACCACGAGCATGATCACGATCGTGATCGCGCCGAGGCGCATGATCTGGGCGTCCGTGTAGCGCCTCATGGCCGCCCCGTGTCTGCGCAACGGGGGGCCGTCGAGCGGAAGTCCAGGGAGTTGAGCTGCTTCTGCAGCTCCTTGATGACGGGCAGGTCGCCGAGCCCTGCGGGCAGCTTGATCTCACCCGAGAAGCCGCAGACGTAGTAGTTGTACCAAGAGCCGTAGGTGCCGGTGCGGGTCTGGTCGGTCATCGACTCGGGCAGCCGGTCGACGAGCTCCTTGATGACGTCGCGGTTCTTCTTCTTGTTCAGCAGCCTGGCCAGGCGCCGCAGCTGGGCCACGTCCGACTTCAGGGCCGGCCGGACGCCCTGCAGCAGGCCGGCGACCTCGACGGTCAGGTCGGAGATGTTGTCCAGGGACGACCCGATCAGCTGGCGGTCGCCGGCCAGGTCGGTCATCCAGCCCTCCAGCTCGGTGACGAGCTGGGTGACCTGCTCGGACCGCGAGTCGACGGTGGCCAGCGTGGAGCTGAGGTTGTCGACGACCTCTCCGATGAGCTGGTCGCGGTCGGCCAGCGTGGTGGTCAGCGAGGCCGTCTTCTGCAGCAGTCCCTGGATCGTGCCGCCCTCGCCCTGGAGCACCTGGACCAGGTTCATGCTCAGCTCGTTGACCTGGGCCGGGGTCAGCGCCTGGAACAGCGGCTTGAAGCCGTTGAAGAGCGTGGTCAGGTCGAGCGCCGGGCTGGTCTGGTCGATCGGGATCCTGCCGCCGCTCCTCAACCGCGTGGCGTCGGCGTCGGCCCCGGCCTCGAGGGCGAGGTACCGGTCGCCCACGAGGTTGAGGAACCGCACCTCGGCCCGTGACGAGGTGGTGAGCGGGACGTCGGACTTCACCCGGAAGGTGATCAGGGCGTGGTTCCGCTCGTAGTGCTCGACCTTCTTGACCTCGCCGACGCTGACCCCCGCGACCCGGACGTCATCGCCCTTCTCGAGCATCGAGGCGGTGCTGAAGACCGCTTGGTACTCCGTGCCGGAGCCGAACCCGATGTTGCCCATGATCGCGGCGAGCAGGCCCGTCACGAGGATGGAGACGACCGTGAAGATGCCGAGCTTGATGCCGGCGCCCATCGTCTGGGCCTGCCGACGGCGACGCAGGGTCGCGGCGCTGACGAAGCCGGGCTTCTCGTCGACCTCGGTCACGAGCCCTCACCCCCGCGGACGACCGGGCCGTAGACCAGCGAGCCCAGGGCGCCGTACGAGTCGGCGGCCCGGCCGGTCTCGCTGGCCAGGAGCGCGTTGATGACGGCCTGGTCGGCGGGGCTGCCGGCGTAGCCGCTGCCGAGCCCGGAGGCGGCCGCCTGGCGCCCGCCGGGGAGCGGGCTGACCGGGTAGGGCTCGACGCCCTCGTCGAGGTCGATCGGACCGGCGGGGATCGGCGGGTTCGGCAGGCCCTGGCACCAGGGGCCGTGCCCGACCTCGCCGTACTCGGCCATCTCGGACTCGGTGTAGGCGTGGTACTGGTTCGTGCCGAACTCGATGAACTGCTTGATCTCGTTGCCCTCGAAGGTGCGCGACAGGATCGGGTCGTAACGGGCGGCGCCCTTGATCAGGCAGGGGAACTCGGGCGAGTAGACCGCCAGGAGCTTGAGCAGGGGTTCGGTGACCGCACCGACCTCGATGATGGCCTGCCCGTTGTCCTCGAGGATCCGGGTCGAGGTCGTGGCCAGCCCCGAGATGTCGGAGAAGAAGGTGTCGAGGTCCGCGCGGCGCTCGACGACGGTCTTGCTGGTGACGGTGAGGTTGCGCAGCACCTTCAGCAGGTCGGGCGCCGCGAGGTTGTACGTGTCGGCGACGTCGGCCAGCCGGACCAGGTCCTCGCGCAGCGTGGGCAGGTGGTCGTCGATCTCGCCGAGGTAGAGCTCGAGGTCGTCGAGGGTCTCGCCGACCTGCTCGCCGCGACCGTCGAGCGCGGTGGCCAGCGCGTTGAGGGTCTTGTTCAGGTCGGCCGGCCGGACGGCGCGCAGCAACGGGAACAGGTCCGCCAGGATCTGGCTCAGCTCGACGTTGGTGTCGACCCGGTCCTTGGGGATGGTGTCGCCGTCCTCGAGCGAGGCGGCCGCCGGGTCGGCGGGCATCACGAACGAGATGAACTTCTGGCCGAACAGCGTGGTCGGCAGGATCTCGACGGTGACGTTCTCGGGGATGTCGTCGGCGGCCTCGGGGCGCAGCGCCACGGTGATCCGGGCGTCCTTGCCGTCCTGCTCGATGCCGCGGACCTGGCCGACCAGCGCCCCGTTCACGCGGACGTCGCCGAACTTCGCGAGCTGGAGGCCCGCGCGGTCGGCCTCGATGGTGATCGTGGTGTTGCGCTCGAACGTCTTCTGGTAGATCGCGATCGAGGTGCCGACCAGGAGCGCGATGACGCTCAGGAAGGCGACGCCGGCCACCAGCAGGCGGGTGTGCTCCCGCTTGCTGTCGTGGTGGATGTTGACCAGCACTGCCCCGAGTCCCCCGCCCCTAGCCGGTGATCCGGACGGTGGTCGTGGAGCCCCAGATCGCGAAGCTGAGGAAGAAGTCCGCGACCACGATCGTCACGATGCTGGTGCGGATCGCGCGGCCGACGGCCTGGCCCACGCCCGCTGGCCCGCCGGAGGCGGTGTACCCGTAGTAGCAGTGGATGAGGATCACCGCGGCGGCGAGGAACAGCAGCTTGCCGAACGACCACAGCATGTCGACCGGTGGCAGGAACTGGATGAAGTAGTGGTCGTAGGTGCCCGGCGACTGGCCGTAGATCAGGGTGACGATCAGCCGCGGTGAGAGGTACGACGCGCACAGGGCCACGACGTACAGCGGGATGACCGCGATGAAGGCCGCGATCATCCGGGTGGTCACCAGGAACGGCAGCGACGGGATGCCCATCACCTCGAGGGCGTCGATCTCCTCGGAGATCCGCATCGCGCCGAGCCGGGCGGTGTACCCGCAGCCGACGGTCGCCGCGAGCGCGATCGCGGAGACGAGTGGTGCGACCTCGCGGGTGTTGAAGTAGGCGGAGATGAACGCGCTGAACTTGGCGACGCCGAGCTGGCTGAGGGACGCGTAGCCCTGGATGCCGACCTCGGTGCCCGCGAAGAAGGCGAGGAACGCGATCACGCCGACCGTGCCGGCGATCAGGGTGAGGCCGCCCGCGCCGAACGTCACCTCGGCGAGGGTGTTGGTGATCTCGCGCGGGTAGCGCTTGATCGCCCGCGGCACCCAGCCGATGGCCTTGACGTAGAAGAGCAGCTGGTCGCCGTACTGCTCGAGGGACCGGCGGGGCGGGCCGGTGACCGCCTTCGCGACTGACTGGAGGCTCGCCATCAGAGCCCCGGTGGTGGGACGACTTGGAAGTAGATCGCGGTGATGATCGCGTTGAGGAAGAACAGGAGCATGAACGCGACGATGACCGCCTCGTTGACCGCGCGGCCCACGCCGCTGGGCCCGCCGCCGGCGTTCAGGCCCTTGTACGCGCCGACGATCGCGGCCAGCCAGCCGAAGACCAGCGCCTTGATCATCGCGATGTAGAGGTCCGGGAGGGTCGCGAGCGCGGTGAACGACGAGAGGAACGCGCCGGCCGAGCCGCCCTGGACGATGACGGTGAAGAAGTAGCCGCCGCCGATGCCGGCGCCGATGACGATGCCGTTGATCATCACGGAGACGTACATGGTCGCGACGACGCGCGGCGCGACGAGCCGTTCGAGCGGGTCGACGCCGAGGACCTCCATGGCGTCGATCTCCTCGCGGATCTTGCGGGCGCCCATGTCGGAGCAGATGGCCGAGCCGGCGGCGCCGGCGATGATCAGGGCGGCCGCGATCGGGGCCGCCTCGCGGACGACCGCGAGCACCGCCGTCGCGCCGGCGAAGGACTGGGCACCGAGCTGGCCGGTGAGGTTGCCGACCTGGAGCGAGATGACCGCCCCGAAGGGGATCGAGACGAGGATCGTCGGCATCAGCGTGACGCTCGTGATGAACCAGGCCTGCTCCACGAACTCGCGGAACTGGAACGGTCGGGTGAAGATCACCTTGGTCACCTGGACGACCATCGCGGCGATCTCGCCGGGGCCACGGATGGCCGATGCAGCCGTGAACGCCATCGGTCACCTCCCCTGTGCTGCGACGGCCGTCACAGACTAGAACGCGTTCTCGTTTTCATCCAACTGCCGCGCGGGAGCCGCCACCGGGCGCGGCGACCACCCTCATGGGTGAGAACTACGGTCGGCCCGAAACGCTACGCCCGAGTCTCCTGCCTAGGATCACTTTCGTGGAAGGCGATGTCTGGGGCGCGTTCGCGCACGACCCGCGTGACCCGGCGGCCGCTCCCCTGCGGGCGTCGGACGCCGACCGCGAGGTGATCCACGGCGTGCTCGCCGAGGCGTTCGCCACCGGGCGGCTCGACCGGAGCGAGTACGACGAGCGCAGTGCGTCGGTCCTCTCGGCCCGCACCCTGGGCGACCTGCCGCCGATCGTGGTCGACCTGGTGCCCAACCTGCCGGCCCGGACCTCGTCGGGCCGGGTCCCCCTCGTCGCCGCGACGTCGGCGGACCTCCAGCGGCGCGCCGAGCAGCACTGGCTGGACGAGCGCCGCAACGCGGTGTTCGGGTTCATCGGGCCGACGATCATCTGCTGGATCATCTACCTGTCCTACGCCGGGATCACGCCGGACTTCGGTGCCGACTTCCCGTGGCCCTTCATCGTCACCGTGGTGTCGTTCCTCAACCTGCTCAAGACCGCGACCAACCGGACCGAGATCGTCGCCTCGGAGGTGCGCCGGCTGGAGAAGCGGCAGGCCAAGGAGCTCGAGAAGAAGCAGCGCGAGCAGTGAGGAAGACGCTCACGGCCGTCTGGGCCCACCCGTCGGGGATCCTCCTGGTCGGCCAGCTCTTCGTCGTCCTGCTCTACCCCTTCCTCGACGGCTCTACCCCCGGCCGGGCGATCCTCGGCGTCGCCCAGATGGCCCTGGTCTTCACCGCCGTGATGGCCGTCCGGCGCACCCCGGCGCTCAGCCGGGTCGGGGTGCTGCTCGGTGGCCCTGCCATGGTCTTCGCCATTCTCGAGGCGGTCGAGCCCGAGGTCGACTGGATCGTGCTGACCTCGGCCATCTTCCACGTGCCGTTCTACCTGTACGTCTCCTACGCGATGATCCGCTACCTGTTCCACGACGACCGGGTCACCCGCGACGAGCTCTTCGCGACCGGTGCGGCGTTCACCGTGGTCGCCTGGGCGTTCGCGTACATCTACGCCGCGGTGCAGGTCCTCGACCCCGGCTCGTTCGTGAACTACGACGGCGGCGGCGACCTGCCCTGGTTCGAGCTGCTCTACCTGTCGTTCACCACGCTGACGAGCGTCGGCCTGTCGGACGTGATCCCGGTCTTGGACCACGCGCGCTCCGTCGTCATGGTCGAGCAGCTGGCAGGCGTCCTCTACGTCGCGCTGGTGATCGCTCGTCTCGTCGGGCTGACGGCGCGGGCCCGCCGCGAGGCGCCCTAGACGTCCCAGCCGTCCGGTCGGAGCTTCTTCGGCAGGCCCTCCACCACGAGCCGGTACGACTCGTCGACCGCGTCGAGCAGCTCGTCGGCCGGGATGGCGCCGCCGAGGGCGAGGGTGTTCCAGCCCGACCGGCCGATGTACCGCATCACCTCGGCGTCGTCGGGGTAGCGCTGCAGCCACTCGTCGGCGACCTCACGCGTCGTGGCGGACTTCACCCCGACCGTGTCCGCGCCGAGGAACGCGAAGATCTTGCCGCGCTCCCCCTCGCCGACCTTGATCACCGGGTGGTCGTGGTCCCACGGGTTGTCCGGCCACGCGCCGGGCTTGGCGAGGCAGTGGGCCTGCATCTCCTCGACTCTCACCCGTCCAGGCTAGGCGGGTGGTCCGCCGCGGCCCAGGAGACGGTCGAGCAGGCGCGGGTCGGTGGGCCAGGCCGACATGAGCGTGTCGCGCGGGATGCTGCGCGCGGCGTACCTGATCAGCAGCACCACCGCGACCACGTCGTCCAGCGGGCCGATGACGGGGAGGAACTCGGGCAGGAGGTCGATGGGCGACACCACCCACAGGACGGCGACCAGGAGCGCGACCTTGGCGCGTCGAGGGACGTCCGGGTCGCTGCGGAGGGTCCGGGCCGCGGTCACGCACGACGGCAGGAACTCGGCGACCTGGCGCAGCAGCCCGTTCGGCAGCCGCGACGCGAGGACGACCATCAGCAGGCAGCTGATCGCCCACACCGCCAGGGTCACCCCCGCGACGACCAGCAACCGCTCCACGTGAGAACGGTACGAGGGTCCGGACGACGACCCTCACGACCTTGTTCAACCACGTGGTTGACGACCGGCTCCATCCGTCGTACGTTTGTTCAACCAATCGGTTGAACAAGCAGGAGGAGGACCGGATGGCGGCAGCAGCAGCGGACCCGTTGTCCCGGGTGTTCTCGGCGCTCGCCGATCCCACCCGGCGCGACATGGTCGCCCGTCTCGCGGAGGCGGACGCCACGGTCACCGAGCTGGCTGCGCCGTACGACGTGTCGGTCCAGGCCGTCTCCAAGCACCTGAAGGTGCTCGAGGACGCCGGCCTGGTCAGCCGCACGAAGGAGGCCCAGCGTCGCCCGGTCCACCTCGAAGCGGAGGTGTTCGACCTCATGACCAAGTGGATCGAGCGGTACCGGCGGGAGGCCGAGGCGCGCTACCAGCGCCTCGACGTCCTCCTCGCCGACCTGCCCGACGAGACAGAAGGAGAAGCCCAGTGAGCGAGGCCGAGATCATCGTGGACGAGAAGGTGCCGACGGTGACGATCATCCGGGAGTTCGACGCCCCGCCGGAGAAGGTGTTCCGTGCCCACGTCGACCCGGAGCTGTTCGTCCGGTGGAACTGGGGCGAGGGCTACTCCGTCACCTTCGACCACTTCGACTGCCGGACCGGGGGGTCCTACCGGATCACCATGTCGGGCGCGGAGATGGAGGGCAGCGTCCACGGCTCGTTCCACGACGTGCTCCCCCACCAGCTGATCGTCCAGACGTTCACCCCCGACGGCGCCCCCGACCTCGTCATCCTCGAGAAGCACCGTTTCGAGGACCTCGGAGACGGCCGCACCCGCCTCACCGCGACGTCACTCGTCGACAGCTTCGAGTTCCGCGACGCGTTCATCTCGGCCGGACTCGCCGAGGGGTACGACAGGCTCGACACTCTCCTCGAGACGCTCTGAGCTCAGCAACCGTCGTGGCTCAGTGGCCCTCGCTGGTGGGCTCGACGCTCGGCTCGTCCTCGAGCTCGGCGGCGACGGAGACGACCAGGCCGCCGAGCATGAAGCTGATGATGACCGCGGCGAGGGTGCTCGACGCGAGCTCCGGGATCCGGCTGCGCAGGCCCGTGCTCGCGGGCGCCGCTCCGTGGTACTCGTGGGTGAGGGCGTGGCCCTTGCCGCGCTGGAGCAGGTACCGGTTGACGGGGTAGGCGGCGAGGAACGCCACCGACAGGGCGACCATCATGCCGATCCAGAAGACGACGTTGGTGAGCCCCGCGTCCATGGCGCCCGGGATGACGGCCATGACGGCGTTGTCGACGACCTCCATGGTCAGGATCGACAGGGTGTCGGCGGCGAGGACGACGCTCAGCGCCGCTCCGACACCCAGCCCGGTCCTGAGCAGGGGAAGCGTCGAGAGCGAGTAGCCGAACAGGAACGCCAGTCCGACCGCCAGGGCGATCGTCGGGACCGCGGCCAGGCCCAGGGCCGTGCCGATCATCAGACCGGCGATCTCGCCGATGGCGCAGCCGGTGAGGCAGTGGAGGGTGGCGCTGAGCGCCATCCGGTGGGTGCTCGAGCCGCCCTCGCCGTGGCCGGTGCGCGTGCCCGTGGTCGTGGTGGTGGGTGGCGGTCATGACCGACCTTCCTTCGTGGCGATGGTGAGGAGCTCCCCGAGGCAGTGCTCGAGCAGCTGGTGCGGGAAGCCGTCCGCGAGGCGGTAGTAGATGACGCGGCCGTCGCGCCGCGACGAGACCAGACCGGCGCCCTTGAGGAGCTTGAGCCCGTAGGACGACTGGTCGACCGAGATGGAGAGCGCGAGCGCGATGTCCCCGACGCAGAGCTCGTCGACGGCGACGAGGCTGAACAGCATCCGGACCCGGACGGGGTCGGCCAGGAGGGCCAGAAGGCGGCTGAGGTGCTCGGCGTCGTCCTGCGTGAGGCCGGCGCGTCGGACGACGGCGACGCCGTCGGCGTCGACCGGGTGTGCATGCGTGCTCATGTCCGGACAACCGCACGGACGTACGGATGTATTCCCGGGTCAGCCGAGGAGTGCTCGCATGTCGTCGACCTCGGCGGCCTGGCCGCTCTCGATCTGCTCGGCGAGCGTGACGGCGGGCTCGTAGCGCCCGTCCTCCTGCTCGGCCTGCGCCATCTCGATGGCGCCCTCGTGGTGCTCGATCATCATCGCCAGGAACAGGTCCCCGAACTCCGCGTCCGACGCGGCTTCGAGGGCGGCCATCTCGTCGGCACTCATCATCCCGGGCATGTCCATGCCCGTGTCGTCGCCGTGGTCGCCGTGGCCCTCGGCGTTGAGGTGGTCGCGGACGGTGGCCGGGATGGGCTCGTCCCACTCGGTGAGCCAGTCCGTCATCGTCTCGATCTCGGGTCCCTGGGCGGCGCGGATGGACTCGGCGAGGCCTGGACCTCCGGGTCGAGCTCCCGCCCGACGGTCAGGTCGACCATCGCGAGCGCCTGGGCGTGGTGCTGGATCATCTCGCCGGCGAACGCCACGTCCGCGTCGTTGTGCGCCGTCGCGCTCGTGCCGGCCGGCTCGTCGGCGGGCTCGTCGTCGCCACAGCCGGCCAGGAGCAGGCCGACGACAGGGTCAGGGCGCCGAGGAGAGGACGGGGTCGCACGACCTCACGATAGGTGGCGGCTCACGGCGGTGAGGCGCCTCACGTCGCGTCAGGATCGCGTCAAGACTCGCAAGCAGCGCCCAGCGCGGTCCGACGCTGGGTCGGTGACGACAACCCTTCCTCTCCGCGACGCATCCGGCCCCGTTCCGGCCCCGGCCCAGCAGCCGCCCGCCCGCGGCCACAGCTGGTGGCGGGTCATGTGCCTCACCGGCGTCGACTACTTCTCGACCCTGGGCTACCAGCCCGGCATCGCGGCGCTGGCCGCCGGGCTGCTCAGCCCCGTCGCGACCGTGGTGCTCGTGCTCCTCACCCTGCTCGGCGCGCTCCCGGTCTACCGTCGGGTGGCGGAGGAGAGCCCCCACGGTGAGGGCTCGATCTCGATGCTCGAGCGCCTGATGGGCTTCTGGAGGGGGAAGCTCTTCGTCCTGGCACTCCTCGGTTTCGCCGCGACCGACTTCATCATCACCATGACGCTCTCGGCGGCGGACGCCAGCGCCCACCTCATCGAGAACCCGAACCTCAACTCGTTCCTCGACGGCCACCAGCTCGTGATCACCCTCGTGCTGCTCGCGGCCCTCGGCGGGGTGTTCCTGCGCGGCTTCTCCGAGGCCATCGGACTGGCGGTCCTCCTCGTCGCGACCTACCTCGCCCTCAACCTCGTCGTCGTGGCGGCGGGAACTTTGGAGATCCTCAGCACCCCTCGCTCGTCGAAGACTGGTCGAGCGCGCTGACCGAGCAGCACGGCAGCCCCCTCGTGATGGTGGGCATCGCGCTGCTGGTCTTCCCCAAGCTCGCCCTGGGCATGTCGGGCTTCGAGACGGGCGTCGCGGTCATGCCGCACGTCCGCGGGGACCTGGCCGGCCGGATCAGGGGAACCAAGCGCCTCCTGACGACCGCCGCGCTCACGATGAGCTTCTTCCTCGTCGCCTCCTCGTTCATCACCACGCTGCTGATCCCCGCGGAGGAGTTCGAGGACGGCGGCGCGGCCAACGGCCGGGCCCTCGCCTTCATCGCCCACGGGCTGCTGGGGAACGCGTTCGGCAGCGTGTACGACGCGGCGACGATCGCGATCCTCTGGTTCGCGGTGCCTCGGCGATGGCGGGCCTGCTGAACCTGATCCCCCGCTACCTGCCGCGGTACGGCATGGCACCCGAGTGGGCGGGCGCCGTTCGTCCCCTCGTCGTCGTGCTCACCATGACGGCGTTCCTGATCACGTGGATCTTCGACGCCGACGTCGACGCACAGGGCGGGGCGTACGCGACCGGCGTCCTCGTGCTGTTCACCAGCGCCGGGGTCGCGGTCACCCTGGCCGCCCGGCGAGCCGGGCAGCGCGCGTGGACCGTGGGCGTTCGCCCACATCACGACGGTCTTCGTCTACACGACCGTCGCCAACGTGATCGAGCGACCCGACGGCCTCCAGATCGCAGTCTGCTTCATCGCCGCGATCCTCGGCGTCTCGTTCGCGTCACGGTTGCGTCGTGCGTTCGAGCTGCGCGTCACCGGCGCCCACCTGGACGCCACCGCCCAGGTCTTCGTGCGCGACTGTGCCCGACGCACCATCAGGCTCGTCGCGCACGAGAGCGGATCCCGCCCCCGCGGGGAGGACTACGCCGCCAAGATCGACCAGATCCGCCGCGACCACGACCTCGCGCAGGACCCGGACGTCATCTTCGTCGAGGTGACGGTGGCCGACGCCAGTGACTTCGAGGCGCCGCTCGAGGTGCGCGGCGAGGTGCTGCACGGGCGGTACCGCGTCGTGACGGTGACGTCCTCGTCGGTGCCGAACGCGCTTGCTGCCCTCCTGCTGCACGTGCGCGACGTGTCCGGGGTGATCCCGCACATCTACTTCGAGTGGACCGAGGGCAACCCGGTCAAGCAGCTGCTGCGCTTCCTGCTGTTCGGCCAGGGCGAGGTCGCACCGGTCACGCGCGAGGTGCTGCGCCGGGCCGAGCCGGACCGGGCGCGACGTCCGCACGTCCACGTCGGATGATCAAGGGGTGACCATGGAGGAGGGCCCGGCCCTGGGACCCCGCCGCCGGGCCGCGGGCTGGGTGTTCGCGGTCGGAGGCGTCACCGCTCTCACCGCGTTGCTGGTGCCGTACCGCGACGGACCGACCCCGACGTTCCAGTCGATGCTGTACCTCGCGGTGGTCGTCGCCTGCGCGCTGCTCGGCGGCCGCTGGCCCGCCCTCGCAGCGTCGGCGATGGGCTTCCTCGCCCTGAACTACTACTTCACGGCACCCCTCCACACGCTCGACGTGACCAGCCGGCTCAGCGTCGTGACCCTGGCGACCTTCGTCCTGGTCTCGGTCGCGTCTCAGCCGTCGTGGACGCGGCCGCGCGGCGTCGGGAGCTCGCTGCGAGGGCGGGAGCCGAGGCATTCACGCTGGGTCTGCTGAACGAGCGCATCCTCCGCGGGACCGACGACGTGCCCCACCTCCTCGAGCTGGCACGCGAGACCTTCCACGCCTCCTCGGCCGAGCTCGCGCCGGGTCCGGAGGTGGTCCTGCACGGCGCCACCCTCGGGCCGGCGGACGAGCGCGTCCTGCGTGCGTTCGCCATCCACCTGGGCGTGCTGCAGGAACGCGAGGAGCTGGACCGCCAGACGAGGCGGCTCGTGAGCTGGAGGCGGGGAACCGGACGCGTACCGCGTTGCTCGCCGCCGTGTCCCACGACCTCCGCACTCCCCTCGCGAGCATCCGCGCCGGTGTCGAGACCCTGCGTCGCTCCCACCACCGGCTCTCGGCGGAGGATCGTGGGGCGCTGCTGCGAGCCGTCGAGGAGAGCACCGACCGGCTGTCGACCATCGTCGTGGACCTGCTGGACATGAGTCGGCTGCAGACGGGCGCCGTGCACGCCCGTCCTGACCCACGTCCCCCTCGACGACGTGGTCGCCGAGGTCCTCCTCGGCTGCCGGGGAGTGACCGTGCCTCGGTCCTCGCGCCCCTGCCGGTGGCGCACGCCGACGCGGGCCTGCTCCGGCGGGTCCTGGAGAACGTGGTCTCCAACGCGCTGCAGCACACCGAGGGCCCGGTCGACATCTCCGGTCAGGTCTCCGGGCGCCGCGTGCGCCTCCTGGTCACCGACCACGGCCCCGGGGTGCCGGCCGACCGGCAGCACCAGATGTTCGAGCCGTTCCAACGCCTCGGCGACAGTCCCGGCAGGGACGGCGTGGGTCTCGGCCTCGCCGTCGCGCGCGGCCTCGCCGAGGCCCAGGGAGCACAGGTGCTCGTCGAGGACTCCCCGGTGGTGGTCTCACGCTGGTCATCGAGACGGCCGCCGCGTAGGTGCCCTGGTCGAGGACGACGCCGTGCTCCGGACCACGCTCACGATCGCCCTCGCTGCGGAGGGGCACCAGGTCCTTCCCGCCGCCGACGGGCGCACCGCGCTGCAGGCCGTGCGTGAGGACGAGCCCGACGTGGTCGTGCTCGACCTCGGCCTGCCCGACATCACGGGCCTCGTGCGGCACGTGGTAGCGGTCGATGTAGTCCCCGAACCGCTCGCGCAGCGCCGCCTCGTCCAGGCCGTAGGTCGACAGGTCGTACGAGTGCCTGCCGAAGACTCCCTGCGGACGCGCCGCCAGCTCGGCCTCCATCGCGTCGAACGCGCCCGGGCCCGGCTCGAGCCCGAGGTCGGCGTAGAGGCGTTCCACGGTGCCCAGGGGGTCGGTGACGAGCTCGGCGTACTGCACGTGGTGCAGCCGGTCGGCGTGGGCGTCGATGGCGGTGATGCAGTCCTCGAGGGTCTGCGTCCAGTGCGTGCGCAGGTAGTCGCGGTGGTCGGCGTCGGAGAACGCCGAGGACATGGTGCCGATCAGGCTGCACACCGACGCCGTGAGCACGACGGGATCGCGGTGCAGCACCACCAGCCTGGCGTCCGGGTAGACGGCCGTGAGGGCGTCGAGCGCGAGGGCGTGGCCCGGGCTCTTGAGCATCCAGCGGCCCTGGCAGCCGTTGCTCTGGAGCACCTGGAGCACCGATCGGTGGTACCGGTAGCCGGCCGTCATGTCCGAGGCGCGCCACCACTCGGCGTACGAGGGGACGTTCGCGAGCGCCTCCCACGAGATGCTCTGGAACGCCTGCCCGAGCACCGCGATGCACTCGGTCGGCGAGGTGGCGTCCTCGTGGTGGATCGCCTTGATGCCGGGGTTGATCGCCTCGAGCATGTCGACGCCGACCTGGCCGGCGTCCACGCGCGGCCCCGCGCGCAGCTCCGACGGCGCGGGCGGCGGGACGGAGTCCCCGGACTCCCAGCGCAGCATCACCCGGTTCGCGGGGTCGCGGTCGAAGAGGTTGGACAGCAGGGTCGTGCCGGCCCTGAACAGCCCGACGACCACGACCGGCGCCGCGACCTCGCTGTCGCTCAGCGCCGGGTCCTGCCGGTGGTGCTCCACGACGCGGAGCCGGTTGGTCAGCGCGCCCACGACCGCACCGTGCACGGCCATCCCGCCGAGCTCGCTGAGCTCGGCCTCCTCGTCGCACGCGGCGAGGTACGCCGCCAGGCCGGCCAGCACGACGTCGCTGTCGGGGCCGAGGTCGTCGAGGCCGGTCTGCTCGCGCGCCTCGGCGACCAGCTGGTCGGCGTTCACCCGCCGATCCTGACGACGGTGCGTCCCGACGTACGGCGGGCGGCGTGGTCGGCCAGCGCCGCCCCGACCTCGTCCATGCCGATCCGGCGACCGATGCGTGGACGGATGCTCCCGGCGGCCACCAGCTCGGACAGGTGCGCGTGCACGTCGCGACCGGTCTCCGGTCCGAAGGCGTTGATCCCGAACTGCCGGAAGGCGCGCGGGGTGTCGAAGTAGGCGAGGAGCACGCCCATCACGGTGAGGTTGAGCATCGACGCCTTGCGCAGCGGCCGGCCGGTGAGCCCCGACTGCGGGTCGTCGTTGAAGCCCACCGCCAGGTAGCGACCCCCTCGGGCGGCGCACGTCCAGGTGGCCTCGGTCTCGTCGCCGCCGATCGGGTCGAAGATGACGTCGGCGCCCTTGTCCCCGGTGTCGTCCATGACCGCGGTGAAGACGTCGTCGGCCGTGTGGTCCAGCACCAGGTCGGCGCCGAGGTCACGGCACACCTGGCCCTTCTCCGGTCCGCCGGCGACCGCGATCACCCGCGCCCCGGCGGCCTTGGCGAGCTGGATCGCCGCCGTGCCCACGGCACTCGCACCGCCGCGGACCAGCACCGTCTCCCCGGACTGGAGCCCGGCGCGCTCGTGGAGGGCCAGGTGCGAGACGTGGAACGGCAGCGTGAACGCGGCGGCCTCCTCGTCGTCCAGACCCTCGGGCGCCTCGAAGACGGTGCCCGCCACGGCGAGCTCGGCCAGGCCCCCGAGCGACTGCTGGGCGATGCCGACGACCCGGCGCCCGACCCAGTCCTCGAGACCCTCGCCGGCGGCCTCGACGACCCCGGCCATGTCCATGCCGAGCGTGAACGGCGGTTCTGGCGTCACCGCCGCGACGCCTCCGCGGCACCGGGCCACGTCACCGAAGTTGAGCGAGCCCGCGGCCACCCGCACCAGAGCCTCACCCGGCCCGGGCGTGGGCACGTCGGTCTCGCCGACCTCCACCACGTCCTCGGGCTCACCGAACCTGCCGACCCGCACTGCCCTCACAGTTCGCGGACGCTACTAAGAGGGCTCTTTATCCGTCAATGGTCGGAGCCGACAACATGGCCGCCGCCATGCTCACCAGGTTGGCCACGAAGCGTTCGGTCGACAGCTGCGGGCGGCTCGTCCGCTCCCCCGCCCGCGCGCGCCGTGCCGCCGAGCCGACGATGAACGCCGCCGTGAGGGCGAACCGCTCGGCCAGCAGCGGGTAGTCCATCGCCGGCAGCCGTTCCGCGAGCACCGCGAAGACCTCGTACCCACCCGTCCTGCGCAGCGCCGCCGCGACCTCCTCGCTCAGGGCGTCCTGGTCCTGCTCGACCAGCTCACCGACGACGGACAGGTACGCGCGCCCGCGCCAGCCCCGCTCGGCCAGCTCCGCGGCCGGCCGGACGATCGCCTCGATGACCGCGGCGATGTCGTCCGGTGGCCCCGCGACGGCCGCCGCGAGCAGCTCGCCCTCGCGCTGGGCGAGGAACGGCGCCTGCTCCTCGAGGACCGCGACCAGCAGGCCGTCCCGGCCGCCGAAGTGGTAGTGCACCGCGCCACGGTTCCGCTGGCCCGCCCGCCGGGTGATCTCCACGAGGGAGGCGCGTGTGCACGCCGCTCTCGGCGAAGGCGCGCGTGGCCGCGTCGATCAGCTGCTGCCTGGTCTCTGCGGCCACAGGCCCGAAACTAGTGCCTCGGGGATCGGCTCACCCTCAGGGCTGCTCGTCGGCGAATCGCCCCTCGTGGCGCAGGAATGGCGACTACCGTCGGAGAGGAGCATGGACATCGACAGCGCGGATCTCTACCGCACCATCGTGGAGACCTCTCCGGACGGCATCTGGGTCATCGACCTGGACGGCCGCACCCTGTACGCCAACCCCGAGATCGCGCGCCTCCACGGCGTGGCCGTCGACGACCTGGACTCCCTCGCGGTCGTCGACACCCTCGACGAGGTGGGTCGCGAGCAGTTCGCCGCCCACCTCGAGCAGGTCCGCCGGGGTCGCACCAACGAGGCGGAGGTCGAGGTGCAGTGGGTCCGCCAGGACGGCACCACGGCGTGGACCCTCTGTCGCGAGACGCCGCTCCTCGACGCCCAGGGCCGTCCCTACGCACTCCTCCACCGGCACACGCCGTACGACGAGCGCCGGGCGCTCATCGCGTCCCTGCGGGAGCACGAGGAGGCGCTGGCGGACGAGGTCAGCCAGAACCACCTGCTCCAGGCCGTGGCCAGTGCCGCCAACGAGGCCACCACCATGACCGACGTGCTGCGCCACTCGCGCGACATGGTCCTGCTGCACGACGACTGGGAACGGGCCCGGGCGTTCATCCCCACCGGTCCGGACGGGCAGGACCTGGTGGTGTTCCGGCTGCCGGAGTCCCCACCCGAGGACGACCTCGAGCTGTTGGCGGTCGAGCAGGCCCTGGCCGAGCGGTGCTTCGTAGCCCGCGACCTGGTCTGGGACGAGCGCAAGCTGACGCTGGCCTTCCCCGTCCTGCTCGGCGAGGAGGTCTACGCCGTCATCGTGATCACGTCGGCGCCACCGCTGTGGCGGTTCGACCTGATCGAGACGATGGTCCGCCAGGTCGCCCAGCAGCTGGCGCGGGTCGCCGAGCGGGAGCGCTCGCAGGCCCAGCTGGCGCAGGCGCGCGACGAGGCGATGGCGTCCTCCCGCCTGAAGTCCGAGTTCCTGGCCACCATGAGCCACGAGATCCGGACCCCGCTCAACGGCGTGATCGGGCTGAGCGAGCTGCTGCTGCGCACCGACCTGGACGGCGAGCAGGCCCGGCTCGCGACCGGGCTGCAGGTCGCCGGGCGGGCCCTCCTGGGCCTGATCAACGACATCCTCGACTTCTCCAAGATCGAGGCGGGGCGCCTCGACCTCGAGTCGGTGCCGTTCGAGGTCCGCGCCCTGGTCGACGAGGTGGTCGCGGTGCAGGCCGAGACCGCCCGCGAGAAGGGCGTCGACCTCGTCGTCGAGTGCGCGGACGACGTCCCGGCGACCCTGACCGGCGACCCGACGCGCCTGTCGCAGGTCGTCGCCAACCTGGTCTCCAACGCCGTCAAGTTCACCGACCGGGGCTCGGTGCGGATCGTCGTCACCTCGCAGGCCGAGCGCGACCAGGTCCAGCTGCGCGTGGAGGTCCGGGACACCGGACCCGGCGTGCGGCCCGATCGGCTGGCCGGCCTGTTCGACCCCTTCACGCAGGCCGACTCGTCGACCACGCGGGTCTACGGCGGGTCGGGCCTGGGCCTGGCGATCAGCAGCGAGCTCGTGGCGGCGATGGAGGGCGAGATCGGCTACCAGCCGAACCCGGGCGGCGGCAGCGTGTTCGCCTTCACCGCCCTGCTCCGGCCGGCGACCGAGCGCAGGCTCGCACCGCTCCCCGTGCCGGTCGCGCACCACGACGGCGACGCCGGCCCGGCGCCGTACGGCACGGTGCTCGTCGTCGAGGACAACCCGGTCAACCAGCTCGTGGCGGCGGGTCTCCTCGCGGCGCTCGGCTACGCGACGGTGACGGCCGACGACGGGCAGGCCGGGGTCGAGGCCGCCGCCCAGGGCGGCTTCGCCGCGATCCTCATGGACGTGCAGATGCCGGTCCTCGACGGGTACGCCGCCACCCGGGCGATCCGCGAGGCCGAGGCCGGGACGACCCGCGTGCCGATCATCGCCATGACCGCGGCCGCGGTCGAGGGCGTGCGCGAGCGCTGTCTCGAGGCCGGCATGGACGACTTCCTCACGAAGCCGGTCGACGTCGACCGGCTCGCGGCGGCGCTCGAGCTGTGGCGCCGACGCAGCGGCGAGGCGACCGGTCTCTCCCGCCTGGACGTGGCGCGCCTCGAGGAGCTGCGCGAGCTCGACGGTGGTGCCGGCGAGGAGTCGTTCGTCGCGCGGGCCATCGGCAACCTGCTCTCGAGCGCGCCCCGCGACCTGGAGGCGATGGTCCACGCCGTCGCGGACGGGGACGCCGACCGGTTCTGCGCCGTCACGCACCGGCTGGCCGGAGCGGCCCTCAACCTCGGGGCCACGCACGGTGGCGAAGCCGCGCGCGCCCTCGAGCACTCGGTGCTCAGCGGGACGATGCCCCTCGCCGAGTCGGTCGAGCTGCTGCCGTCGGTGCGGCAGGCGCTCGACCAGGACCTCGAGGCGCTGTCGGACTACCGCGACCGGCTCGTCGCCATGGCCGTGTCCTGACCGCTACTCGTCCTCGTCCTCGCCGTCGAGCAGGCCCTCGCGCTTCGCGGCCGCGACGATCTTGCGGACCTGGGTGAGGCTGCCGCAGCCCTCGTCCATGAGCCGGTTGCGCTCCGTGAGGAACGCGTCGCCGAGCTCGGCCCGCGCCTGCTCGCCGACCTCCTCGCGGGCCGGGTTGAGGATCGTCAGCTCCTCCTCGGTGAGGTGGTGGTTGACGACCTTGGCCAGCTCCTCGACGGCGTCGTCGAACGCCTGGGTGTCGGTGCCCTTGAGCTCCAGCACCGCGAGCAGCGCCTCGTGTCCCTCGGCGTGCTCCTCCTCGCCGTGCTCGGCCTCGTGCTCGGTGACGGCGTGCTTGCGACGGAGCCGGGGGTAGACGTACCGCTCCTCGGCCAGGGCGTGCGCGACGTGCAGCGTGGAGAAGGCGTGCCGGACCGCGTCGCGGTCGCTCGAGCTGTCACGCAGGTCGCGCAGCAGGGTCTCGAAGCGGCGGTGGTCGTCGAGGATGAGCTCGACGACGTCACCGGAGACGGGGCGGCCGAGGTCGATGGGGGTGCCGGTCATGGGCCCTCGGTACCCGGAGGTCATCCTTCTGCACGCGCCCGGGCGGTGAGCTCGGCGCGATCGAGGATCGCGCGGGTCCGGCGCCGGTACCGCCAGACCTGGAACAGCCCCAGCGCCCACAGCGGGTACTGCGTGCACATCGCCCAGCGGAACGCCTCGGCGTCGTAGTCGGTGCCTCCGCCCGGGGTCCGCCAGTCGAGGACCAGGCCGATCGCGATCACCAGCACGAGGCTGGCGGAGAACCCCGCCTGGTTGATGATCCCGTTGGCGCTCGCGAGCCGGTCGGACGGGTTGGAGGTGCGGGCGAGGTCGAAGCCGATCATCGAGGCCGGCCCGCCGATGCCGATCACCTGCGTCAGCACGACCAGGAGCCAGAACGGCGCGTCGCCGGGCCACGCGAGCACCGCCGTCCACACCGCGACGATCGACCAGACGATGGCGAGCACGGTCGTCGACCGGTGCCACGGGTGCCGGCCGATCAGCCAGCCGATCGTGGGGCCGCTGTACATCACCGCCACCACGACGAGGCTCAGCAGCAGGCTCGCCCGCCCTTCGGACAGCCCCTCGCCCCGCACGAGGAACGGGAAGCCCCACAGCAGCGTCATCGCGGTCGCGCTGAACTGGGTCACGAAGTGCATCCAGAAGCCGAGCCGGGTGCCGGGCTGCGACCACGACGCCGCGAGGCTGGAGCGGACGGCGCCGAGGGTCATGCGTGGGCCACGTCGGCTGCGGACGTCCGGGGCGTCGTGGACGAGGGCGGCGACCGCCACCGAGGCCACCACGCTGACGCCCGCCGCGGTGAGGTAGGCCTGCGTCCAGCCGAGGTGACCGAGCGCCCAGGTCATCGGCGCCGCGGCGGCGATCGCCCCGAGCTGGCCGAGGGTGCCGGACAGGGCGGTGATCAGCGGGGTCCGCCGCCCGGGGAACCAGGTCGCGACCAGCCGGAGCAGGCAGATCCAGGTCAGGGCGTCGCCCATGCCGACGAACACCCGCGCGACCAGCGCGGCGCCGTACGTCTCCGCGAGGGCGAACCCGGCCTGCGAGAGCGCGAGCACGACCGCGCCGGTCAGCATCACGCTCCGCGGGCCGAACCGGTCGACCAGCAGCCCCACCGGGATCTGCATGCCGGCGTAGACGAGCAGCTGGAGCATCGTGAACGTCGCCAGCTGGGCGGCGCTGATGCCGAACCGCTCGCTCGCGTCGAGCCCGGCGACCGCCAGGGACGAGCGGTGGAAGATCGCGAGCAGGTACGCCGCGAGCGCGACCGCCCACACCAGCCACGCGCGCCTCACCTGGTCACGGTAGATCGATCGGTCGTGGGAGGGCTCACGAGGGCCCTCACCCCCCGTCCCACCCGCGCCTTCCCTCATTTGGGGCATGACATCCCGCCCCCGGAAGGTGCCAAGTGGGGGGATGGACGTTCGACCGATGACCGGACCCAGCTTGCGGAGGCGAGCGCTCCTCACAGCGGCGGCGGCAGGCGTTCCCGTCGCAGTGGCGATGAGGTACGCCGACACGGCGGCCGCGAACGACACGGCGGGCGCCTGGTCGGCGCCGTTCAACATGGGCGGCGTCGCCATCCACGCGACCCTGATGCACAACGACGAGGTGCTGTTCTTCCAGTACGTCGAGGGCGCGGCCGGCTCCGACCGCACGTCCTACGTCGCCACCTGGAACTGGCGGACGGGCCAGCTCCGGGAGGCCCCCTTCTCCGCACCCCGCGACGTCTTCTGCGCCGCGCACAACCAGCTGCCGGACGGCCGGATCTTCGTCTCCGGCGGTCACGACCCCAACACCGGGAAGAAGCAGGACCCCGTCGGCGTGGTGGAGTGCGACATCTACGACCCGATCGCCCGGACCTGGACCCGCACCGCCCCGCTGGGCCAGAAGCGCTGGTACCCCACGAGCGTCGGCCTCGCCAACGGCCGGGTGCTCGTCCTCGGCGGCACAGCCAGTCCCGGGGTGTCGTCGACGACCATCGACGAGTACGACTACCTGACCGACACCATGCGCCGGCTGCCCACCACCGCGAACAAGAGCGTGGGCCAGTACCCGAGGCTCTACCTGATGGCCAACGGCAAGGTCCTGATGGCCGGCCCGTCCGCCACGTCGGCGACCTTCGACCCGGCGACCAACCGCTGGGCCAACGTGGCCGGGATGATCTCCGGCAAGCGCTCGCACGGAGCGGTCGCGCTGCTGCCCGGAGCCCAGCAGGTGCTGACGGCAGGTGGCGGTGCGCCGGTTCGCACCGCCGAGCTCCTGGACCTCTCCCAGGCGAGCCCCCGGTGGCGCTCGACCGGCTCGCTGACCTACGCGCGGATGCTGTCCAACACCGTGGTCCTGCCCGACGGGCAGGTCCTGATCCTCGGCGGGGGTGCCGCGTTCAAGTACACGCGTCCGGTGAAGATCCCCGAGCTCTACAACCCCGCGACGGGCGTCTGGACCGCGATGGCGCCGCACCAGGCCAGCCGGATGTACCACGCCACGGCGCTGCTGCTGCCCGACGGCCGGGTGCTGTGCGCCGGGCAGGACAGCGGGTCGCTGGCCAAGTACGGCGAGATCTTCTCCCCGCCGTACCTCTTCCGAGGCGCCCGCCCGACGATCAGCTCCAGCCCGGCCACCGCCACCCTCGGCGGCCAGCTGGCGTTCTCCAGCCCCGAGGCCGCCAGTCTCGGGCGGGTCGTGCTCATCCGCCCGGGCTCCAACACCCACGAGATCGACAGCGACCAGCGGTCGATACCGCTGACGTTCACGGTCTCGGGGACGACGGTGACCGCGACGCTGCCCAGCAACGCCAACCTCCTGCCGCCGGGCTACTACATGCTCTTCGCGCTCAACGGCAGCGGCGTGCCGGCCGTGGCGCCGTGGGTCCGGGTGAGCTGAGAGCCACCCGGACGGAGCGTCAGTCGAGGCAGAACTCGTTGCCCTCGGGGTCCTGCATGACGATGTGGCCGCCGCTCATCGGCGGGCTCGGCTCGTGCCGCTCGACGCGGCCGGCGCCGAGGCCGACCAGGCGCTCGCACTCCGCCTCGAGCGCGGCCATCCGCTCGTCACCCTCGAGGCCGGGCGCGGCCCGGACGTCGAGGTGCACGCGGTTCTTGGCCGACTTGCCCTCGGGCACCCGCTGGAAGAACACCCGCGGTCCGACGCCGTCGGGGTCCTGGCACGCCGAGGCGCTGTTGCGGAGGTGCTCCGGCAGCGACTCGCGGAACGCGTCCCAGCTCTCGAACCCCGGCGGTGGCGGCGGGATCTCGTAGTCGAGCACCTCGCACCAGAACTCCGAGAGTGATCTCGGGTCGGCGCAGTCGAACGTCACCTGGACGGTCTTGCCGGTCATCGATCGCTTCCTTACTTGGTCGCCTCGATCATCTGGCGGAGCTCCTTCTTGAGCTCCGAGATCTCGTCACGGAGGCGGGCGGCGACCTCGAACTGGAGCTCGGCGGCCGCGCCCTTCATCTGGTCGGTGAGGTCCTGGATGAGCTGGGCCAGGTCGGCGCTCGGCATCCCGGCCAGGTCGGCGGCGTGGTGGCCGGCGGCCTTCTGGCCGAGCACCGGCGTGGGCTGCCGGGCCTTGACCCCGCCGGCGCGGCCCTTGGCGGCGGTGCCGGCCCAGGTCTGGAGCAGCTCCTGGGTGTTCTCGTCCTCGCGGGCCAGCATCTCGGTGATGTCGGCGATCTTCTTGCGCAGCGGCGTCGGGTCGATGCCGTGCAGCGTGTTGTAGGCGACCTGCTTCTCGCGGCGCCGGTCGGTCTCCTCGATCGCCGAGGCCATCGACGGGGTGATCTTGTCGGCGTACATGTGCACCTCGCCCGACACGTTGCGGGCCGCGCGACCGATCGTCTGGATCAGCGACTTGTCGGAGCGCAGGAAGCCCTCCTTGTCGGCGTCGAGGATCGAGACCAGCGACACCTCCGGGAGGTCGAGGCCCTCGCGGAGCAGGTTGATGCCGACCAGGACGTCGTACTCCCCCAGCCGCAGCTCGCGGAGCAGCTCGATCCGCCTGAGGGTGTCGACCTCCGAGTGCAGGTAGCGGGTGCGGATGCCGGCGTCGAGGAGGTAGTCGGTGAGGTCCTCCGACATCTTCTTGGTCAGCGTGGTGACCAGGACGCGCTCGTTCTTCTCGGCGCGGAGCCGGATCTCGTGGATCAGGTCGTCGATCTGGCCCTTGGTCGGCTTCACCACCACCGCGGGGTCGATCAGCCCCGTCGGCCGGATGATCTGCTCCACCACGTCGCCCTGGACCCGGTCCAGCTCGTAGGGGCCGGGCGTCGCGGAGAGGTAGATCGTCTGCCCGATGCGGTCGACGAACTCCTCCCAGCGCAGCGGCCGGTTGTCCATCGCGCTCGGCAGCCGGAACCCGTGCTCGACCAGGTTGCGCTTGCGCGACATGTCGCCCTCGTACATGCCGCCGATCTGCGGCACCGCGACGTGCGACTCGTCGACGACGAGCAGGAAGTCCTCGGGGAAGTAGTCGAGCAGGCAGTTGGGCGCCGTGCCGCGCTGCCGGCCGTCGATGTGCATCGAGTAGTTCTCGATCCCGGCGCACGAACCGACCTGGCGCATCATCTCGATGTCGTACGTCGTGCGCATCCGCAGCCGCTGGGCCTCGAGCATCTTGCCCTGCCGCTCGAACGTGGCGAGCTGGTCCTCGAGCTCGAGCTCGATGCCCTTGATGGCCCGCTCCATGCGCTCGGGCCCGGCGACGTAGTGGGTCGCCGGGAAGATGTAGAGCTCCTCGTCCTCGGTGATGATCTCGCCGGTCACGGCGTGCAGCGAGCTCAGCCGCTCGATCTCGTCGCCGAAGAACTCGATGCGGACCTGGTGCTCCTCGTAGACCGGGAACACCTCGAGGGTGTCGCCGCGGACCCGGAAGGTGCCGCGCGTGAAGCTCATGTCGTTGCGGGTGTACTGCATCTGCACCAGCTGGCGCAGCATCGCGTCGCGGTCGTGCTCCTGGCCGACCTTGAGCCGGAGCATCCGGTCGATGTACTCCTGCGGGGTACCGAGGCCGTAGATGCAGGACACCGTGCTGACGACGATCACGTCGCGCCGGGTCAGCAGCGAGTTGGTCGCGGAGTGCCGCAGCCGCTCGACCTCCTCGTTGATCGAGGAGTCCTTCTCGATGTAGGTGTCGGTCTGCGGGACGTAGGCCTCGGGCTGGTAGTAGTCGTAGTAGGAGACGAAGTACTCGATCGCGTTGTCGGGGAACAGCTGCCGCAGCTCGTTGGCGAACTGCGCCGCCAGCGTCTTGTTGGGCTGCATCACCAGCACCGGCCGCTGCACCTGCTCAGCGACCCACGCGACGGTCGCCGTCTTGCCGGTGCCCGTCGCACCGAGCAGGACGACGTCCTGCTCACCGCCCTGGATGCGCTTGGTGATGTCCGCGATCGCTGCCGGCTGGTCACCCGAGGGGTCGTAGTCCGCCTGCACGTGGAAGGGGGCCACGCGGCGCACGAGATCGGTCACGGGACGCATGACTGCCAGCGTACGAGGGACCGCCGACAGCCCCTGACTAGATTGGCCCGGTGACCCGGCCCGAGCACCCCGTCGAGCGCGCGATCCGGCTCGTCCGGCGCACGCTGCTCGTGGTCTTCGGCGTGCCGATGGCGATCGGCATCGCGATGAGCCTGGTCGACTCGTACCGGCGCCGCGGCAAGAAGCCCAAGCCGTTCCCCGTCACCAAGCCGACGACGGTCGAGGTCGGCGACGGCGCGATCACGACGTACTCCTTCGGCAAGGACCTGTACGCCGACATGCTCGAGGCGATCGAGTGGCGCCCAGCGGCAGATCCTCTTCGAGTCCTACATCTGGAAGGGCGACGCCGTCGGCGAGCGGTTCAAGTCGGCGCTCGCGGCGGCCGCCGACCGCGGCGTGGAGGTCTACTGCATCTACGACGGGTTCGCCAACCTGGTCGTCTCCCCCGCGTTCAAGCGCTTCCCGACCTCGATGAAGGTGCTCCGCTACCCGATCTACGGCGCGGGCTGGCGGTTCTTCGACCTGCGCCGGTACGGCCGGGACCACCGCAAGATCCTGGTGGTCGACAACGAGGTCGGGTTCGTGGGCGGCTACAACATCGGCTCGGCGTACGAGACCGAGTGGCGCGACACGCACGTCCGGATCACCGGCGCGGGCACGCAGGACCTGGTCAGGGCGTTCGCGGACATGTGGAACCTGCACCGGCGCCGGCGGCTCCTGCCGAGCGAGCGCCCGCTCCTCACGGAGGCACCGACCGAGTGGGAGCCCAAGGTCCGGTTCCAGCGGAACATCCCGCGGATGTGGATGTTCCCGATCCGCGGCATGTACCTCGAGGCGATCAACCGGGCGAGCAAGAACGTCTGGATCACGCAGGCGTACTTCCTGCCGGACTGGGACTTCGCCGAGGCGCTGATGAACGCCGCCCGGCGGGGTGTCGACGTCCGCGTGCTGGTGCCGCTGAAGTCGAACCACATCGTCGCCGACTGGATCTCGCGGGGCTACTACAGCTACTTCCTCGACGCCGGCGTGCGGATCTTCCGCTACAAGGACGCGATGGTGCACGCCAAGACCGCCACCGTGGACGGCCTCTGGACGACCGTCGGGACGGCGAACATCGACCGGTTGAGCCTCCAGGGGAACTACGAGATCAACGTCGAGGTCATCGACCGGGACATGGCCCGCGTCCTCGAGGAGATCTGGGAGCTCGACGAGTCGAACTGCATCGAGCTCACCCACGGCGAGTGGGAGGCCCGCGACCTGCACCGGCGCTTCACCGAGCTGGTGCTGCGGCCGCTGCGGCCGATGCTCTAGCCCGTCTTCTCAGCCCGTCTTCTCAGCCCGTCTTCTCAGCCGGTCCGTCAGCGCGTCGGGTAGTGGGTGGGGAGCGACATCCGGGGCCCGTGCCTGGGCCGGCGGAGGCCGCCGATGGCGACCAGGAGCGGCACCCTGCCCCGCTGCGGCCGCCACGGCTCGAGGTACTCCTCGAGCTGCTCGTCGGTGAACGGCGTGCCGGTCAGCGCCCACCCGACGTCCTTGGCGACGTGGTAGTCGCCGAAGCTCACCGCGTCCGGGTCGCCGAAGGCGCGCTGGCGCACCTCGGCGCTGGTCCACACCCCGATCCCCGGCAGCGAGCGCATCCGCCTCTCGGCCTCCTCCGGGCTCACGAGGCTCGTCCTCTCCAGCGCGTCGGCGACCTTGGCGGCGGTGACCAGGGTGCGCGACCGGGCCGGGTCGATGTGCAGGCGCAGCCACTCCCACGAGGGGATCGTGCGGAGGGTGTCGGCCGTCGGCTGCAGCCAGACCTTGCGCTCGCGGCCCGGCCCGGGAGCGCGCTCGCCGTACCTGTGCACCAGCGTCCGGAAGCCGCCGAAGGCCTCCTTGCCGGTGACCTTCTGCTCGATGATCGCCGGCACGAGCGCCTCCATCACCAAGCCTGTTCGGCCCAGCCGGACGTGCGGGTGGTGGCGCCGCACCTCGGCGAGCACGGGGTGGCGCGGCTCGAAGCCCGCCCAGTCGTCCTCGGCGCCGAGCATCGCGGGAACCGTCTCGAGGACCCACGTCGCGCCGGGTCCCCAGGCCTGCGCGAGCACGTCACCGTCGCTCGTCCTCGCCCGCACCCGCAGGGTCGCCGGCCCCTCGGGTGTGCGGATGCCCCGCCAGACGGACCGGTCCTCGTCCACCCTGAACGTCGGGTCGCCGCCGCCGCGGCGGTGCTGGAACAGCCCGCCGACCACGGAGCAGGGCCAGTCCGGCCGCCACACCCGCTCCCGCATCGGCTCCACGACCCGGACACTAACCTCCGCCTATGACACTCCAGATCGCCGACGCCAACCGGGTCCGCACGCTGACCCTCGACCGGCCCGAGGCGCTCAACGCGTTCAACGAGGCGCTGTACGACGCGACCGCGGAGGCGCTCCTCGCGGCGGCGGTCGACCCGGACGTCGCGGTCGTGCTGATCACCGGCCGCGGCCGCGGCTTCAGCGCCGGCACCGACCTGCTGGAGATGCACCGGATCGCCACCGACCCGACCTTCGAGCGGGGCGAGCACGGCTTCCCCGGGCTGATCGACGCCCTCGTCGCGTTCCCCAAGCCGCTCGTCGTGGCCGTCAACGGCGTGGGCCTGGGGATCGGCTGCACGATCATCGGCTTCGCCGACCTGGCGTTCATGTCGACCGCGGCCAAGCTCAAGTGCCCGTTCACCTCGCTCGGCGTCGCGCCCGAGGCCGCGTCGTCGTACCTCCTGCCGCTCCTCGTCGGCCGCCAGAACGCCGCCTGGCTGCTGCAGTCCGCCGAGTGGGTCTCCGCCGAGGAGGCCAAGGAGATGGGGCTGGTCTGGCGCGTCTGCGAGCCGGACGACCTGCTGGCCGAGGCCACGAAGCACGCCGAGGTGCTGGCCGCGCGGCCGATCGCGAGCCTGGTCGCCGTCAAGCGGACGATGACCGAGCCCCTGCGCGCCGGCATCGAGGCGGCCCGCGACCGCGAGAACGCCGCGTTCGCCGAGCTGCTCGGTGGCCCGGCGAACCTCGAGGCGCTCTCCGCCTTCGCCGAGGGTCGCGAGCCGGACTTCTCGAACCTCTAGATTCGGCGCATGGCGTTCCTGCACGACGCGACCCTGGTCCCCAGCAAGAAGCAGCTGCTCACCGCGTGGCTGCCCGAGCAGCCGTGGTTCACCTCCGTGGCGTGGGACCCGGTCGGCACGTTCCGGCTCGACGACCCGGACGGCGAGGTCGGCATGGAGGGCTTCCTCCTCGGCCCGTCCGACGGCGGCCTCTTCGTGCCGCTGACGTACCGCGCCGCGCCGCTCGACGGAGGCGAGCCGTACGCCGTGGGCACCACCGAGCACTCCGCGCTCGGCACCCGCCACGTGTACGACGCGTGGGGCGACCCGGTGTGGCTCGCCGTCGTCGAGGCGACCATCCGCGCGGGCGGCACCCAGGCCGTCGAGGAGGTCGAGGGCGAGGGCGTCCGGCAACCGTCGGCGACCGTGCTGGGCAGCGGCGGCGACGGGACGCACCTGGAGTACCTGCGCGTCCTGGGCGAGCCGCTCCACGCGACCTCGACCCTCACCGCCACCTGGGCGGGCGGGAGCGCCGTGGTGGCCGGACTGACCTGATCAGTCGGTGTCCGAGTGGTCCATCTCCAGCGGGGCCAGCTCGCCGAGCGACTCGGCCACGACGACCAGGTCGTCGCCGCGCTGGAGCCGGAAGTCCTGGGGCGGGTTGAGGTGGGCCCGGCCGCCGCGGCTGATCGACAGCAGCGTGGCTCGGTGGTCGGCGCGGAGCTTGGCGGACAGCTCGTCGACGCTGAGCCCGACGCAGTTGTCGGGCAGCGACACCCGGTAGAGCTCCGACCCCTCGCCGCCGGACACGATGTCGGTGACCAGCTCGGCCAGCCCCGGGTAGAGCGAGGAGCGCGCCATCAGCCGGGACACGAGGCGTGAGCTGACCACGATCTCGTCGGCCTCGGCGCGCTGGAAGTGCTCGACGTGCGCAGGGTTGTTCGCCTCGACGACCGTCCGCACCTCGGGGGCCACCGACTCGATCGCCATCACGCAGAGGATCGACTTCATGTCGGCCTCGTTGGAGCCGTCGGCGGGGCAGATGACCGCGGCCATCGCCTCCTCGATGCCGGCCCGCTTGAGGTCGTCGACCCGCGTGATGTCGCCGCTGACGAAGTACACGCCGTCGCCGGCGGGGTTCTTCTCGACGTCGTGGATCACCACGACCTTCGTCGTGAACTCGTCGCCCTCCAGCTCGGCGATCAGCTCGCGCGCGGTCGAGTTCCAGCCGCACACCACGATGTGGTCGCGGAAGCCAGAAGCACCCATGCCCATGCCCTCCTTGAGCAGGTATTCGATCAGGAAGCCCACGAGGGCACCGGTGATGGCCGCGACGATGGCGACGCCGAACAGGACGAGCAGCCAGCTCGTCAGGTAGCCGAACACCGTATGGACCCGCGACGAGTCGCCGGCCCCGAACGAGGTCGTCACGGACCAGTAGAACCAGTTGCCGAGCTCGGAGAAGAACTGACCGACGGTGTGCCAGTCGTGCTGCTCGGCGCGTGTGTCCCCGGGCCCCTTTCCCCGCTCACCCATTGTCACGATGAGCGAGGTGAAGATCAGGAAGCCCACCGAGGGCGACGCCGACGCGGGCGAAGAAAGCGCTGTCCATGCCCGAGGTCATCCGGCGGAGGTGGAACCCCGCACGCCGCAGCAGAGGAAGCGCGAAGAAGAGCTTGAAGCGCTTCGGGACCAGTGCCACGGCGGGATCATTCCACGAAGCGGCCCGCGAGGGCGCGCAACGGCTGGATCACGGGACGAGGTCGGGGCGCGCCTCGGCCAGGACGGCGTCCCGGTCCTCGGCCAGCACGAAGCCGGAGGCGACCGCCTCGTCGGTGGCCTCCTCGTAGGCCTTGAGGTACGCCGCGCGGTCGGTGTAGAGCCAGCGCAGCGCGTCGTCGTCCAGCGGCAGCGTTCGGCCGAACAGCTGGCAGATCACCGGGGCGTCGGGCTCGGCGTCGCCGCGGAGGATCGCGGTCGGCGCGTCGACGGCAGGCGTGCGGACGCCGCCGCGGGCGTTGCCGACGTCGTCGACGACGAACGCGCCGTCCTGCACGGTCAGCCGGGCGGCCCTCGGCGCCGCTGGACCGCCCCGCGCCCAGGTCTCGAGGTGCCGCAGCGCGGCGCGCACGACGTACGCCTGCTGGCCCGTGTTGACCGGACCCGGGCAGCCGAGGACGTCCTCGAACGCGCCGATCTGGAACTTGTCGGCGTGGGCGGTGCCGGCGACCTCCCAGAGTCGGACCCACGCGGAGTCGGGCTGCCGGGCCGGGAGGTACCGCAGGCGCCCGGTCAGGTCGGTCTCGGTCTGCACCATCACCAGCGGCGCGCCGAGGTCGTCGCGGACGGCGACCGGCTCGCCGGCGCGGAAGTCCGCGAGGTCGAGGGCCATGCCCGGCTCCCCCAGGGGCATCGCCGAGCCGCCGCGGGAGTGCACGAGGAACCCGTCGAAGGCCCGGGCGAGCGGCTGCACGCCGTTGGCGTACGTCGTCAGCGCGTAGGCGGACTGGGACTCGCCGACCGCCAGCCGGCAGGTGACGTCGAGGTCGGCCAGCGGTCCGTCCAGCAGGCCCGCCGCCACCGCGGAGTAGATGCCGTAGCAGTAGGCGTCACCGGGGTGGTCGAGCGCCGCGTAGCGGGGGTCCGCCTTGAGCGGCTTCAGCCCGAGGTCGCCGACCGTGCCGGGGCCGCCCTCGACGCCGACGTACTGCGCCGAGACCCCGGCCCACGCGTGGCCGCGGCGCACGATCTCCTCGGAGAGGTACGTCCAGTCGGGTGCGGCGTCCGCGCCGCTGCTGACGTTGAGCCACTCCACGACGAGCGTGCCGCTGAACGCGGCCGGGTCGGCCGGCCGGCGGACCACGCACCGGGTGGCGAACGGCGCCTCGCCCGACTCCGCCAGGGTCCAGCGTCCGTCGGCGGGCTGCTCACCGGCGTACGACACCGCGGTGCCGCGGACGACGTGCTCGGTCTCGACGTAGCCGTGGGCGGCCAGGTCCGGCCCCGGACGGGCCGCCATCAGGCTCGACGGACCGTCGAGGGCCTCGACCTCAGTCACGCCGGTCCGTCCGCGGCGCGTGGCCGACGGCCGGCTCGATGAAGACCCCGTCGGCCTCGACGGTGACGCCCTCGGCGTCCGAGATCGTGGCCACGACGAAGACCTTGCGTCCCTCCTCGCGGTCGATCCGGCCCTCGAGGTGCAGCGGCCCCAGCGGCGTGCCGCGGCGGTAGCGCATCGTCAGCGTGCCGGTGAACGTCGGCCGCCTCATCCCGCTGGCGGTCTCACCCATGAGGTGGTCCAGCATCATCGCCGTCACGCCGCCGTGGACGAGTCCGGGCGGACCCTCGAAGGCGGCGCCCAGGACGATGTCGGCGTGCGCCCGGCCGAGCTCGGTGTGCACGACGGTCATCGGCGGGGCGATCGCGTTGTGGGCGCCGATCACCGCGTTGCCCCAGTGCCAGGCGCGCCGCTCGGAGTTGTAGCGGCCGCCGGCGGACCCGGGCAGCTGGCTCGCCCGCAGCCTGGCCACCAGTGCGTCGAGCTCGTCGTGGACCGCCCGCACCTCGTCGTCGTCCACGGTGGTGCGGATCGTCGCGTCCACCAGGTCCCGGACCGCCTCGGTCAGCGGACGCTTGAGCTCCTCCCGCCGGTCGACCTCGGCCGTCGGGAGGTCCTCGTGGACGAACCCGCTCACGACTTCTGGTGCCGGGCGATCGACTCCTCGACCACCTGGTTGACGCGGGAGCCGATCGGCCAGCCGGCGTAGTGGCAGACCAGGATCGTGATCTCGCGCAGCGCGTCCTCGTCGAGCTCCCCGGCGGCCAGCGCGGCCGGCACCTGGATCGTCAGCACGTCCGTCTGGTTGGTGCCGGCGAGCATGCCGATCAGGAGCAGGCGGCGGTCCCGGTCGGTGAGCCCAGGGCGGTTCCAGATGTCGGCGAACAGGTGGTCCGCGGTGTAGCGGAAGAAGTCACCGGTGCCGTCGGTCATCTCGAAGCCGTAGACCTCCTCCATCTTCTCCAGGCCCTTGCGGCGGGCCTCCGGGAGATCGTCGAACTTGCCGGTCATCGCTCCTCCAAGGGGGCTGTGGGGTTGATCCCGTCCGGGCGGACCATCAGCGGACCCGGACGGTCGTCGGGACCGACGCGAAGCCCCGCACGTTGACCGAGTGCACCCGCACGCAGCGGTCGTGCTCGACCTGCACCTCCCGCACCCGCTGGACCAGGGCGGTCAGGGCGACCCGCGCCTCGAGCCGGGCCAGGTTGGCGCCCAGGCAGAAGTGCCGGCCGCCGCCGAAGGAGAGGATCTGGTCGAGCTCGGACTTGTCGCGGGTGATGTCGTACTCGTCGGGGCGGCTGAAGACCCGCTCGTCGCGGTTGGCCGACCCGAGGCACAGGAGCAGCTTCGACCCCTGCGGGGCGACGGCGCCGTGCAGCTCGACGTCGCGCAGCAGGTAGCGGGCGAGCAGCTGGCTGGACGTGTCGTACCTCAGGGTCTCCTCGATCCACGGGTCGACCAGCTCCGTCCCGGGCCCGGTGAAGACCCTCTCGAGCTGGTCCGGGTGCCGGGTGAGGTGGAACAGCGCGTGGCCGAGCAGCTTCGTCGTGGTCTCGTTGCCCGCCACGACCATGAGGAAGAGGAACGCGATGACGTCCTCGTCCGTGAGCCGCTCGCCGTCGAGCTCTGCCTCGATGAGCGCGCTGGTCAGGTCGTCGGTCGGCCGGCGCCGGCGCTGGTCGACCATCTCCTGGTAGTAGACGACGAGCCAGAGGGAGGCCTCGGCACCGCCGGGAGGTACGTCGTGCACGCCGTCCTCGCGGTGCACGACGATGTCGGCCTGGCGCCGGACCTCGGCGCGGTCCCCCTCGGGGACGCCCATCATCTCGGAGATGACGTCCATCGGGAGCTTGCCGGCGAAGTCGGTGATCCAGTCGAAGCTGCCCATCTCGAGGCACTCGGCGAGGTAGCGGTCGGTCAGCTCCTGGATCCGCGGGAGCAGGTCGTGGACGCGTCGCGGCGTGAACCCGCGCGAGACGAGGGCCCGCAGGCGGTTCTGCCGCGGCGGGTCCATGCCCAGGATCGACATCACCTTGTGGGCGTCCGGGCCCCAGGCCGACTCCTCGATGGCGACGCCCCATGAGTTCGAGTACGTCCCCTCGGTGCGCAGCGCCTGCGCGATGTCCGCGTGGCGGGTCAGCGCCCAGAGGTCGAGCGCCGCGTTGTGGTGCAGCGGCTCGTGGGCCCGCAGCGCCGCGTAGACGGGGTAGGGGTCCTCCTGGAACCGGTAGTCGTAGGGGTCGAGGACGACCCGATCGGTGGACACTTGACCGGACACCTGTCCAGGGTGTCGTGCGATCAGCCGCGGGTCAACCCTGCGCACCCCTCCGGGACTAGATGCTCAGCGCCAGGACCACGGCCCCGGCGGTCAGCACCACCGCCGGCAGCAGTCGCTTGCGCGCCAGCGCCTCGTGGAGCACCGTCGCGCCGAGCAGCACGCCCAGGGCGATGCTGAGCTCGCGCAGCGCGGCCACCGCCGCGAGCGCGCCACTCGTCTGGGCGAGCAGCACCAGCCCGTACGCCGCGAGGGAGACCGCTCCGCCGGTCAGTCCGTAGGCGGCCTGCTTGCGCGCGACCGCCCAGACGCCGCGACCGCGCTTGGCGACGGCGTACACCGGGACGACCCAGGAGTGCAGGGCGATCAGCCAGCCGGCGTACGCGACGAGCGGCGCCCCGCCCGAGACGGCGAGCCCGTCGACGACCGTGTAGCCGGCGATGGCGACACCGGTGCCCAGCGCCGTGGCGATGCCGCGGGCGTCCGTGCGGGTCAGCCGGGGTCCGACGAAGGTGATGCCGAGCAGCCCGGCCACGACCAGTCCGGTGCCGATCACGACGTCCGGGCCGAGCGGCGAGCGCGGCAGGGCCACCGAGGCGACGGCGACCAGCGCGACCCCGGTGCCCCGGGAGAGCGGGTACGCGCGGCTGAGGTCGGCCACCTCGTAGCTCGCCATCAGCAGGACCACGTAGGCCGTGTGCAGCACCGCCGACGCCGCCGCGAACCAGAAGAAGTGCCAGCCGACCGGCTCGCCGGCCACCGCGCTGACGACGATGAGGACCGTGCCGAGCGCCAGCGTCGCGGTGCAGATCAGCGCGAACCCGACGAGCCGGTCCTCCGCGGCGTGCGCGATGGCGTTCCAGCTCGCGTGCAGCACCGCGGCGGCCAGCACGACGACCACCACGAGGGGGCCTGGGTCGAGGTGCACTGTCGGTCCTGTCGGGTTGACTGGCCCCTATGTTGCTCGCCGACGTGGTGGCCGCCTCGCAGGTGGTCGCCGCGACACGCTCGCGGAAGGCGAAGGTGGCGGCCCTGGCCGAGGCCGTCGCCCGTGCCGGGGACGAGGTGGAGACCGTGACGTCCTACCTCGCCGGCTCGCTGCGGCAGCGCCGGACCGGGCTCGGCTGGCGCTCGATGCAGACGCTGCCCGCGGCGGCCCCGGAGTCGTCGCTGACGGTCGGCGAGGTGCACGACGCCTTCGACACGATGGCCTCGCTGTCCGGGGCCGGCTCGCAGGTGGCCCGTGCCGACGCGGCCGCGTCACTGTTCGGCCGAGCCACCGCCGACGAGCAGCGCTGGCTTCGCGGACTGGTCACGGGCGAGGTCCGGCAGGGCGCGTCGGACTCCCTGGTGCAGGAGGCGCTGGCGGTCGCCGGCGACGTCCCACTGGCAGCGGTGCGCCGCGCGGCGATGATGGCCGGCTCGACCGTCGCGATCGCCTCGGCCGCGCTGTCGGGGTCCGAGGAGGCCCTGGCGGCGTTCGCGCTCGAGGTCGGCCGACCGGTCCTGCCGATGCTGGCGTCGAGCGCGACGTCGGTCGCGGCGGCGATGGAGAAGGCCGGTGGCGGCGCGGTGTCGGTCGACACCAAGCTGGACGGCATCCGGATCCAGGTGCACAAGTGGGACGACGAGGTCGTCGTGGCCACGCGCTCGCTCGAGCTGATCACCGGTCGCCTGCCGGAGGTGGTGGAGGTGGCCCGGGCGCTGCCCGCCGAGCGGTTCGTGCTCGACGGCGAGGTGCTCGCACTGGACGACGCCGGCCGCCCGCGCCCGTTCCAGGAGACCGCCTCGCGCACGGCCATGACGGAGGGCGTGCACCTGACGCCGTACTTCTTCGACGTGCTGCACGTCGACGGCGTCGACCTCGTCGACTCCCCCGCGCACGAGCGACTGGCCGTGCTCGACCGCCTCGTCCCCGAGGCGCACCGGATCGAGCGCCTCGTCACGGCCGACCCGGCCGAGGCGGAGGCGTTCGTGGCCGACGTGCTCGCCCGCGGCCACGAGGGCGTCGTGGTCAAGGACCTCGAGGCGCCGTACGACGCCGGCCGCCGCGGCTCGTCGTGGGTCAAGGTCAAGCCGGTGCACACCCTCGACCTCGTCGTGCTCGCCGTCGAGTGGGGCTCGGGCCGTCGCCAGGGCTGGCTGTCGAACATCCACCTCGGCGCCCGCGACGGCGACGGCTGGGTGATGCTCGGCAAGACGTTCAAGGGCATGACCGACGAGATGCTCGGCTGGCAGACCGAGCGCTTCACCGAGCTGGCCACCGGCCCGGCCGACGGATCGTCGTACGTCGTCCCGGTCCGGCCGGAGCAGGTCGTCGAGATCGCGTTCGACGGCCTGCAGCGCTCGACGCGCTACCCGGGCGGGCTCGCGCTGCGGTTCGCCCGTGTCGTCCGCTACCGCGACGACAAGACCGCCGCCGAGGCCGACACGATCGAGACGGTGCGCGAGATCGCCGGGTCCTGACTTTCGTCACAGTTGTGCAACTCGGAGTTGCACAGCATTTACGCTGGTCCCGTGACCACTGCGCCCGTCCCGGGCAAGGCCCCGGAGGACCGCCGGCGCTCCGCCGCGGCCGCGCGCCGCCGCGAGCGCGAGAAGGACATCATCGCCGCGACGCGCTCGCTCTTCGACCGGAACGGCGTGCGCGAGGCGCAGATCGAGGACATCGCGCGGGCCGTCGGCATCAACCGGGCGATCGTCTACCGGCACTTCTCCGGCAAGGAGGAGCTGTTCGCGCTCGTCCTGGCCGGCTACCTCGACGAGCTCCGCGAGGCGATGCTCGCCGCCGACGGGCGCGACCCGGAACCGGCCGCCCGGCTGGCCAACCTGGTCGGCGCGTTCGTCGACTACGGGCTGGCGCACCCGGCGTTCATCGACTGCGCCCAGGCGCTGATGCGCCGCCGCGGCGACGAGCTGCTCGACGAGATCTCGGAGTCGGCGCTGTTCCGGCTCGGCCGCGGGATCTCCGGCTGCCTCGCCGTCCTCCAGCAGGCGCTCCAGGCCGGCGTCGACGCCGGCGCCTTCCGGGTCGAGGACCCGACGCTGCTCGCCAACACGCTCTACGCCAGCGGTCTCGGCGCACTCCAGCTCGCCCGGGTCGGCATCCTCGTGCACGAGACGACGCCCGGCGTCCCCACCGTCGGCGAGGTCTCGGCCGACCAGGTGCGCGCGTACCTCGTCGACTCCGCGCTGGCGCTCGTCACCCGCTGATTCGTCTGCGGTCGTCAGCCGAGGAATCCCCGCCCGACCGCAGACGAATCGCGTGGTCAGGCCCGCTCGAGGATCGCGGTCACGCCCTGCCCACCGGCGGCGCAGACCGAGATGACGCCGCGACCGGTGCCGCCCTCGGACGCCGCCAGCAGCTTGGCGAGGACCGGGACGATCCGGCCGCCGGTGGCCGCGAACGGGTGGCCCGCGGCCAGCGACGAGCCGTTGACGTTCAGCTTCGCGCGGTCGATCGAGCCCAGCGGCGCGTCGAGGCCGAGGCGCTCCTTGCAGAACACCGGGTCCTCCCATGCCTTGAGCGTCGCGAGCACCTGCGAGGCGAACGCCTCGTGGATCTCGTAGAAGTCGAAGTCCTGGAGCGAGAGGCCCTCGCGCTCGAGCATCCGCGCCATCGCGTACGCCGGGGCCATCAGCAGGCCCTCGCCGCCGTGCACGTAGTCGACGGCCGCGGTCTCGTACGCCGTGAAGTAGGCGAGCACCGGCAGGTCGTGGGCGGCGGCCCACTCCTCCGAGGCGAGCAGGACGACGGACGCGCCGTCGGTGAGCGGCGTCGAGTTGCCGGCCGTCATGGTCGCGGCCTCGCCCTTGCCGAACACCGGCTTGAGCTTCGAGAGCTTCTCGACCGACGAGTCCGCGCGCAGGTTGTTGTCGCGGTCGAGGCCACGGAAGGGCGAGATCAGGTCGTCGTTGAAGCCGGCGTCGTACGCCGCGGCGAGGTGCTGGTGCGAGGCGGCGGCCAGCTCGTCCTGCTCCTCGCGGCCGATCTGCCACTCGAGCGCGGTGAGGGCGGCGTGGTCGCCCATCGACAGGCCGGTGCGCGGCTCGCCGTTCTGCGGGATGGCCAGGCCGATGTCGCCGGGCCGGATCGCGGCGAGGGCCTTCAGCCGGGAGGCCGTGTCGCGAGCGGCGTTGACCTTCATCAGCTTCTTGCGGAGCTTCTCCGAGATCGCGACCGGCGCGTCCGAGGTGGTGTCGGTCCCGCCGGCCAGGCCGACCTCGATCTGGCCGAGGGCGATCTTGTTGGCGACCTGGATCGCCGCCTGGAGGCCGGTGCCGCAGGCCTGCTGGATGTCCGTGGCGGGCGTCTCGGGCGAGAGCCTGGAGCCCAGCACCGACTCGCGGGCGAGGTTGAAGTCGCGGGAGTGCTTGAGCACCGCGCCGGCGACGACCTCGCCGAGCCGCTCGCCCTCGAGGCCGAAGCGGGCGACCGCGCCGTCGATGGCGGCGGTCAGCATGTCCTGGTTGGAGGCGCTGGAGTAGGCCGAGTTGGAGCGGGCGAACGGAATGCGGTTACCGCCGATGACGGCGACGCGACGGGTCGTGCCGGACGAGAGGCTCATGGATCCATACTGACCGGTAACCATCGCCCAGCAAAGGTGATGAGGGCGACGTCACGAAAAGTGGACACCGAGTTACACAGAGAGTTGCAATAGAACCATGAGCGACAAGTACCAGGCCTTCACGAGCTCCGCGATCGGGAAGTTCCTCGCGACGAACCTCGGACTCCCCCAGCCCACCCGCCTGGAGCGGTACACCCCCGGCGCGCCGCTGGTGGACGGGACCGTCGTGGTCGGCGGCACCGGCCGCCTCGCCGAGTCGCTCGGCGGCGTCCTCGACGTGCTCGGCATCGCGAGCGTCGATCAGGTGAACGCCACCGCCACCGAGGGCGGCAGGTTCAAGGGTCTCGTCTTCGACGCCACCGGCATCACGACGTCCGCCGAGCTCGTCGCCCTGCGCGACTTCTTCACCCCGCTCATGCGCAGCCTCGAGACGTGCCCGCGCGCGGTCGTCATCGGCACCCCGCCCGAGCTGCTCGAGGGCGAGGCCCGCGTGGCCCAGCGCGCGCTCGAGGGCTTCACCCGCAGCCTCGGCAAGGAGATCGGCCGCGGCGGGACCTCCCAGCTCGTGTACGTCGCCGAGGGTGCCGAGGGTGCGGTGACCAGCACGCTGGGCTTCCTGCTCTCCCCCAAGTCGGCCTACGTCTCCGGACAGGTCGTCCGCATCGGAGCCCACGGCGGCACGGACGCCGGCCCGGTCGACGACTGGCAGGCTCCGCTCGCCGGCAAGGTCGCCCTGGTGACCGGCGCGAGCCGCGGCATCGGCGAGCAGATCGCCCGCGTCCTCCACCGCGACGGCGCCACCGTCGTCGGCGTCGACATCCCGCAGCTCGCGAGCGACCTCCAGACCCTGATGAAGGAGCTCGACGGCGACTGGATCGCCCTCGACATCACCGCCAAGGACGCCCCGCAGCGGATCGCCCACCACCTCCGGGAGAAGCACGGCGGCGTCGACGTCGTGGTCCACAACGCCGGCATCACCCGCGACAAGAAGCTCGCGAACATGGCCGAGGACCGCTGGGACTCCGTGATCGCCGTGAACCTGACCGCCCCCGAGAGGATCACCCGCGAGCTGCTCGACCAGAAGGTGGTCAACGCGCACGGCTCGGTGATCGGCGTCGCCTCGATCGCGGGCATCGCCGGCAACGTCGGCCAGACCAACTACGCCGCGTCGAAGGCTGGCGTCATCGGTCTCGTCGACTCGCTCGCCGACGACCTCTCGGACGGCATCACGATCAACGCCGTCGCGCCCGGCTTCATCATCACGCAGATGACCGACGCCGTGCCGTTCGCGACCCGCGAGGTCGGCCAGCGGCTGAACGCGATGGCCCAGGGCGGCCTGCCGGTCGACGTCGCCGAGACGATCGCCTGGTACGCCAACCCGGCGTCGTCCGCGGTCAACGGCAACGTGGTCCGCGTCTGCGGCCAGATGATGCTGGGCGCCTGACGTGCCCGAGCTGCCCCTGATGGTCCGGGCGGCCCTGCCGTCCATCCCGGGCGTCAACCGGCTGCCCGGCGTCCGCAAGACCCGAGGCGAGTTCACCGGCCTCGAGCGCAGCCGCACCGGTGTGACGATCGAGCGCGATCACGTCGACAGGTACGCCGCGGTCTGCGGCTTCCCGACCAAGGACGCCGTCCCGCTGCCGTACCCGCACCTGCTCGCGTTCGAGCTGCAGATGGGGATCATGACCGACCCGGGCTTCCCGGCACCGGCCATCGGCACCGTCCACCTCGAGAACTCGATCACCCAGCACCGTCCCGTCGCCGTCGGCGAGACCGTCGACGTGGCCGCGAGCGTCGGCCCGTCCCGCCCGCACCCGAAGGGCACGATCTACGACTTCGTCACCGTCGTGACCGTCGGTGGCGAGACGGTCTGGGAGGAGACGTCGTCGTACCTCCGCCGCGGGAAGGGCGACGAGTCCGCCTCGCCCGGCCGCAGCCTCCCGGACGCCGTACCGGGTCCTCTGGTCTGGAGGCTGCCGGCCGACCTGGGCCGCACGTACGCCGCCGTCTCGGGCGACCACAACCCGATCCACCTCTACGCGATCACCGCCAAGGCCCTCGGGTTCCCGCGCCAGATCGCGCACGGCATGTGGACGATGGCCCGCTGTGTCGCGGCGCTCGAGAACCGGATCGCCGAGGCGGCCACCGTCGAGGTCGCCTTCAAGCGCCCGGTGCTGCTCCCGGGCTCCGTCGCCTTCGGATCGACCACGCTCGACGACGGCTACGCCTTCTCGCTGTCCGCGCCGAAGGACGGCTCGCCGCACCTGGTCGGGCGGACCACCGACCTCTAGCGACGCGCGGTCAGCGCGATCGCGGCGGCGCCGCTGAGGGTGACCGCCGCCGCCACCAGCGCGGCCGCGTTCCACCCGGCGAAGAGGTCGTCGCCCGCGTGCGTCGCGACCGTCACGAACAGCGTGATGCCGACGGCCGCACCGAGGTAGCGCGCGGTGTTGTTGGCCCCGCTGCCCATCGCCGCACGGTCGGGCGGCACGGACGCGATCGCCTCCCGGCCGAGGAGCGCGTTGAGGACGCCGGTGCCGGCTCCCGCCAGGACCATGGGCAGCCACAGGCGCCACAGTCCTGAGTCGGCGTCGAGCCCCCACGTCAGCGCCTGGCCCACCGCCACCACGACGAGGAACAGCGCCACCGGGCGCGGCCCCTCGAGCGGGTGCGGGATGCGCCGCACCAGCATGGACGTCACCACCCCGGTGCCGGCCCAGGCGACCGCGGGCAGGCTGGCGGCCCAGAGCCCGCGCCCGAAGCCCAGCTGCACCAGGGCGGGGGTGAACGACGCCATGCCGATCATCCCGGCGCCGAGGACGAGGGAGCCGGCGGTCGCCGCGCGGAACCGCGGGTGCCGCAGCAGCTCCGGCTCGAGGAGCGGCTCGGCGACCCGGCGCTCGGCGAGGACGAACCCGGCCAGGGCGACCACGGCGGCGCCGCCCAGGACGACGGTCGGCGTGTCGATCCCGTTCCGGCCCTGCGTCAGCGCGCTGACGGCCAGGGTCATCGAGGCCACGAGGAGAAGGAGGCCGGCGACGTCGACCCGCCGCGGCGCGGCGGCCGACGACTCGGCCATCGAGCGCAGGCTGGGCACGACCAGCACGGCGGCCAGCACGGCCGTGACGCCGTAGCTCGGGCGCCAGCCGGAGCCGATGTCGAGGAGGGCGGCGAGGACCGCACCTCCGGCGATGCCGAGTCCGACGCTCGCACCCCAGACCGATGTCGCGTGCAGGCGCTCGGGACCCAACGGGTAGCGGTGCGCGAGCACCGCCAGACCGCACGCCAGGACCGCGGCGCCGCCGATGCCCTGGACGACCCGCCCGGCGACGAAGAGCACAGGCTCCTGCGCGAGACCGCACAGGGCGGCGCCCACCGCCACGCCCACGAGCCCGGCGAGGTAGACCCGGCGGCGCCCCCACGTGTCGCCGAGCACGCCCGAGACCAGCAGGGCACCGGCCAGGCCCAGGCTCATCGAGCTCAGGATCCAGGCCCGCGCGACCGGGCCGGCGCCGAGGTCGGCGGCCGTGGCCGGGATGGTCGCGATCGGGGTCACGTAGGTGACGAGCACCAGCGCGGTGCCCAGCGCGACGGGCAGCAGAGGTCGAGTCGAGGTCGCGACGCCAGTTGGTTTGACATTCAAACTCACTCGCGACACGCTAGCACCGATGTCCACCACCGCCACCCCCCGTCCGCTCGCCGACCTCCCGGGCCGGCCCTGCCCCATCGCCGCGTCGCTGGACGTCGTCGGGGAGCGCTGGGCGCTGCTCGTCGTTCGCGAGATCCGGATGGGCAGCACCAGGTTCACCGACATCGTCCGGGGCACGGGCGCTCCGCGGGACCGGATCGCGGCGCGGCTCAAGGCGCTGGAGGCGGAGGGCGTGATCGAGCGCCGCGAGTACCACCGGAGCCCGAGCCGGTACGAGTACGTGCTGACCGAGTCAGGCCGCGCACTGGGACCGGTGCTCGACGCGCTGCTCGGCTGGGGGCTCGAGCACGCGGTCGCGCCCGATGACCCGCACCGCCTGCGGCACGCGCAGGTTCAGCGCCCGTTGCCGTAGTGGACGCGGTGGGTCTTCACGTTGTTCTTGCCCATCGTGGTCGGCGTGGGTGCGGTGCTCATCGCGAACGTGGCGGTGGCGGGGTCCCAGACTCCGAGGTCGGTGAACCCGTTGGCGTCCCAGTCGCCCGCGACGGGTAGGTCGCCGGCCTTGCCGACGCCGACCTGCGAGAGCCACTCCATCCCGGTGTCGTCCACGCGGCGGAGCGTGTAGGTCGCGGTGGCCGAGTCGTAGACGCCGAGGTCGGTGACGCCGTCGCCGTCCCAGTCGCCCGTGACGGGCAGGTCGTCGGCGTCGCCGAGCCTGACCTTGGTCACGGCGCCGTCGGCGGCGCGCAGCTTGAAGACGTTCGTGGTCGAGCGGCGGACGCCGACCTCCCACCTGCCGTCGCCGTCCCAGTCACCGGCGATCGCGAGGTCGCCCCGACGGCCGAACTTCACCTCGACGACCCTCTTGCGCATCTTCAGCCGGAACGTCTTCGAGTCCGGGTTGCGAACGCCCGGGTTGGCCTTGCCGTTGCCGTCCCAGTCGCCGAGCACCGGCTGGTCCGACGAGGTGCCGAACGCGACCACCTTGTCGGCCCTCGGCTCGCGCCGGATGTAGAACGCCGGCCGGTCGGTGCGCCGGAACACGACCAGGTCCGCGCGCCTGTTCCCGACCACGTTGCCGGCCAGCGGCACGTCCGCGATCTTGATCTCGCCGCAGTTCTGCGACTCCTGGCCGGTGCCGAACACGTAGCGGGACCCGTTGAACCACGAGTCGATGACCGAGCTGCCCTTGCGCTCCTCGAAGTGCAGGTGCGCGCCGTAGGAGTTGCCCGTGTTGCCGAGCGTGCCGATCTGGGTGCCGGCGGTGACCGTCTGGCCGACGACCACGGTCACCGAGTCGAGGTGCGCGTAGAGCGTCGACTCGTCGTTCCCGTGGTCGATGACGACGAACTGTCCGTACGACGGGCGCTTCTTGCCGGTGACGGCGGTCGTGACGACGCCCGACGCGGCGGCCACGACGGGGTCCTGGAAGTCGTCGGTGCGGTTCCAGTCCACCGAGCGGGCGCTGGGGCTGTGGGTGGAGCGGGTGGTACCGGTCCACACCTCGCCACAGGGGAACGGCATCTGGAAGGCCGTGACGGGCTGCGCGGTCGGCTTCTTCGAGGTGTCCGAGCTCGTGTGCACGACCTCCCCCGTGTAGGCGCCGTCGAGCTCGTCCTCGGGTCCCTGGTCGGGACCCTTCGGGCCGTTCTTCGGTCCCTTCGGCCCCTTCGGGTCCTTCGGGTCCTTGGGTCCTTCGGGTCCTGCGGCGCCTTGGGTGGCAGCGAGCCGTCCTGCGTGAAGGACCCGTTCCCGTCGTTGCCGCCGCCGGCGTACGCCGCGACGGTCAGCGGACCGGCTGCGACGGCCAGCGCGACCGTCGAGACGACGATCGCGTGCGGCAGCGGGCGGGACGGCATTCGGGATCTCTCCGTGGGGGTCCGGGGGAAGGACGAGTACACCCGCTGCGGGCCCGCCGCGTCCGGGGAATGGAGAAGATTCAACCGATCTGACGAGGGTGTCGCGTTGACGTCCCGCGCAGCACGTGTCGGCCCCGCCGCCGACGTCTAGACCGTCAGGCGCCGGGCTCGGTGAGTCCCGGTCCGGTCGACGCGTCGCGACGCCGGCGGATCAGGCCCTCCTGGGCGACCGAGGCGACCAGGTCCCCGTCCTCGGTGAAGATCCGTCCGATCGACAGGCCCCGGCCGCCGAACGCGCGCGGCGACCACTGGTCGTAGAGCCACCACTCGTCGGCCCGGAACGGCTTGTGGAACCAGATGGTGTGGTCGAGCGAGGCCATCTGGGTGGTGGCCGGGTTGGCGTCGTGCGCCGCCAGCGAGGCGCCCAGCAGGCTGATGTCGCTGGCGTAGGTGAACGCCGCCAGGTGCTCGATCGGGTCGTCGGACAGCCCGGGCCTGATCCGGATCCACATCCGCGCCTGGGCGGGGTGGTCGGGGTCCTTGTCGAGGCCGTGCCGGGAGTTGCCGAGGAACCGCACCTCGATGGCTCCCCACTCCTTGCCCAGCGCGTCGGCGTCGTCGTTCCCGCGGTCGCGCATCAGGTCGACGAGGTCGAAGCCCTGGTCGGTCCCGCCCACCTCGGGCATCGCGTCCTGGTGGTCGTAGCCCTCCTCGACCCGCTGGAAGTTCACCGTCTGGTAGTAGATCGGCCGGCCGTGCTGGCGCGCCATCACCCGCCGGGTGAGGAACGAGCGGCCGTCGCGGATCCGCTCGACCTCGTAGACGATCGGCACCGAGTAGTCGCCCGGGCAGCAGGAAGTACGAGTGGAACGAGTGCGGGCGGAACTCCGGGTCCACGCTGCGGACGGCGGCGACCAGCGCCTGGGCGGCCACCTGGCCGCCGTACACCCGCGCTCGCGGCGAGTCGGGCTGGCTGCCGCGGTACAGGTCGACGTCGAGGTCCTCCAGGTCCAGGAGCGCGACGAGGTCCTTGACGTCGTTGTCCTCGGCCATCAGTCCAGCTTCCCGGGGTCCGCGTCAGGACCGTCGAGACCGGCCAGGAACTGCTCGAACTGGCCGGCGATCTCGTCGCCGGTCGGCAGGGGCTGGTCGTCGGCGAGCAGGCTCGACCCGGACGCCTCGGCGCCCTCGAACGCGTCGTACTGGCGCTCGAGCGCGGCCACGACCTCGCCGACCTCCTCGTTCGCGGCGAGGTAGCGCGCGATCTCCTCCTCGCGGTCCTCCGCCAGCGCCTTGAGGTCCCCGAGGTCGATCGTCAGCCGTCCGGCGAGCTCGACGCGCTCCAGCAGCACCGCCGACGCCTTGGGGTAGTCGAGCTGGGCGAGGTAGTGCGGGATGTGCGCGACGAAGCCGAGCATCGGGTGGTCCCACTCCCCCAGCCGGATCTCGAGCAGGGACTGCGCACTGCTGGGGATCCGCAGCTCGCCACGCCACGGGCTCACGCCCGGCACGAGGTCCGGGCGGTTGGCGTGCGGCGTGATCGCGATCGGCCGGGTGTGCGGGACCGCCATCGGCACCGAACCCATCGAGACGACGCGCGTCACCCGGAGGCGTTCGATCACCTCGCGGACCGCCTCGGCGAAGGCCTCCCAGCGGTTGTCCGGCTCGGGACCGTTCATCAGCAGGAACGGCGTGCCCCCGCTGTCGCGCAGGAGCCGGACCAGGAGGCGGGGCGCGTCGTAGGACTCGTAGTGGTCGCGGACGAACGACATCGCCGGGCGCCGGGCCCGGTAGTCGTGGAACTGGTCGACGTCGAACGTCGCCACGACCGGCCCGTCGCCACCCTGGGTGACCAGGTGCGGTCGCTGCCTGCGCCGCCGCGTTGCCGGCGTCGAGGAACCCGTCGAGGACCAGCACCATGGTCAGCTCTCCGGACTCCCACGCGTCCGCCAGCTCGGGCACGTCGTCGATGATGTGCACGAGGCGGGGATCGGAGGGCACGCGTCCACGATAGGGCGCTGCGGTGGTTCTGCCCCGGTCAGGCCCCGGTGCCGGTGCCGAACCTAGGGCGTCGGCGTGGCCGTCGGGCTGCTCGCCGGGAGATCCGTGGGTACGTCGGTGGGCGCCTCGGTCGGCTGGGGATCCGGCTCCGGCGCGTCGTACGTCGCCAGGATCAGCTTCCCCGCCTTGCGGGCCAGGGTCCGCACGTTGAGGCCGAGGAGGTCGGTCAGCACCTGGTCGGGGTCCGCGTCCGGGTCGTTCATCGCAGCGAGCAGCTGCCAGAGGGCGACCTCGCCGTAGCCGGCGGCGAGGTACTCGCACGCGAACCACGCGATGCCGTAGCCGGCCGAGGTCCGCGGCGGGGTGCCGCTCTCCGCGAAGGACTCGTCGGTCGGCATGTCGGTGACCCCGGCGCGGGCGGCGTCGATGGCGGACTCGGCGAGGGTGCGCTTCTCCGGTGGGAGCGGCTGCACGGAGACGTACTCCGCCAGGCCCTCGCTCAGCCACACCGGCGCGTCGTCGTCGTCCGCACCGACCGCGACGTGGGTGAGCTCGTGACGCACCAGCCGGTCCCGGGCCCGGCCGCGCTCGTCGAGCATCCGGGGGTGCAGCACGAACCGGGTGGCGGCGAGCTCGCTCCCGTCGGGCGTGGCGAACACCGGGAAGGCCACCCCGTCGAGCGCGCTGGGGTCCTCGCCGGGGAGGCCGGGCAGGGTGGCGAGGTAGGCGGTGGTGGAGAGCGCGTAGACCACGACGCTCTGGGACCACGACGACGGCACGACACCGGCGACGTCGGCGATGCCGCGCTCCACCGAGCGGACCAGGGGGCGGGCCGCGCGGACGCTGCCCTCGTCGAAGATCCCCAGCACCCCGACGCCGCGGACCACCACGATCGTGTCGTCGTCCCAGGGCTCGTGCCGCACCCCGTTCTCGGCCTCCCACTCCAGGTCGTCCACCGAGGCGAGGCGGAATCGGCCGGGCCTGTCGCCGGGGGTGAAGAGGAACCGGTCGCGGCTGACGACGGGCTGGTCGTCGAAGCCGTCGAGCTGGAGGGCCAGGTCGACGACCACCCAGTAGTCCTCGCCCTCGCGGACGACGTTCTGCGGGTCGAGCGAGTAGTCGAACGTCGCGATCGGCAGCTGCGCCAGGTTCTCGAAGTACCGGCGCTGCTGGTCGCGGAAGGCCCCGTCGCCCTGGGCGAGCCCGCCGAGGAACGCGTCCTCGTCACCGCGGCGGACGGCGCCCGCGCGACGCTCCAAGGCCGACGTCAGGCCGGTGAGGGTGTCGGGCGGCGCGTCCGTGAGCTGGACGCCGGGCGAGGAGACCGGGGCGTCCGGGTCGTCCTTCTCGTCGTCCGGCAGCAGCGAGCAGCCGCTGCCCAGCACCAGCGCGGCGGCGACGTACGTCGCGAGGACCCTTCTAGACCGACTGGTCGGCATCGCGCGTCGACGTCGACCGGGGTGTGGTCGGCCATCGCCTCGACGATGCCGAGCGCGATGGCCTGCGGGGTGAGCCCGATCCGCTCGAGGATGCGGTCCCGCTTCGCGTGGTCCAGGAACCGCTGCGGGATGCCGTGCAGCCGGAACGGGGTGCTCACGCCGGCCGCCGTCAGGGTCTGCAGCAGGACGGCGCCGCAGCCACCCACCTCGCCGTTGTCCTCGACGCTGACCACGAGCCGGTGCTCGCGCGCCAGCTCGACGATCGCGGGGTCCACCGGCTTGACCCAGCGCGGGTCGACGACCGTGACGCCGATCCCCTGGGCCTGCAGCCGGTCGGCGACGTCCACGGCCACCGACGCCATCGAGCCCACGGCCACGACGAGCACGTCCTTGGTGCCCTTGCGGACCAGCACGTCGCAGCCGCCGGCCCGGCCGACGGCGGGGATGTCCTCGGGCGGCGCGCCCTTGGGCAGCCGGATCACGGTCGGCGCGTCGTCGACGTCGACCGCCTCGTTGAGCAGCTCGCGGACCCGCTCCATGTCGCGCGGCGCGGCCAGCCGGAGGCCGGGCACGACCTGGAGGATCGACATGTCCCACATGCCGTTGTGGCTGGCGCCGTCGTCGCCGGTCACGCCCGAGCGGTCGATGACGAAGGTGACGCCGCACCGGTGCAGCGCCACGTCCATCAGGACCTGGTCGAACGCGCGGTTGAGGAAGGTCGCGTAGATCGCGACGACGGGGTGCATCCCGGCCATCGCGAGACCGGCGGCCGAGGTCACGGCGTGCTGCTCGGCGATGCCGACGTCGAAGGTGCGCTCCGGGAACGCCGCCTCGAAGTGCTGCAGCCCGACCGGGTGCATCATCGCGGCCGTGATCGCCACGACGTCCTGGCGCCGGCGCCCGATGTGGACGATCTCGTCGGAGAACGCGTCGGTCCAGATCCGTCCCTTGGAGCCCGCCTCGCCGGTCTCGGGGTCGAACGGCCCGACCTGGTGGAACTGGTCGGCCTCGTGCCGCTCGGCGGCGTCGTAGCCGAAGCCCTTGCGGGTGATCGCGTGGACGATGACCGGGCCGCCGAACTTCTTGGCCTGGGTGAGCGCCTGCTCCATGGCGGCGCGGTCGTGCCCGTCGACCGGACCGACGTACTTCAGGCCGAGGTCCTCGAAGAGACCCTGCGGCGCGACCGCGTCCTTGAGGCCCTTCTTCATCGCGTGCAGGGCGTCGTACGCCGCCGGGCCGACGCCGGGGACGGCGTTGAGCCGCTTCTTGACGACGTCGAGGACGTGCTCGTAGCGCTGGCTGGTGCGCAGCGAGGTCAGCGCGGTGGTGACCCCGCCGATCGTCGGCGTGTAGGACCGGCCGTTGTCGTTGACCACGATGACGAGCTTGGAGTCCTTGGCCACGGCGATGTTGTTGAGCGCCTCCCAGGCCATGCCGCCGGTGAGGGCGCCGTCGCCGATGACCGCCACGACGTGCCGGTCCTCACCCCGGATGCGGTAGCCCTTGGCCAGGCCGTCGGCGTAGCTCAGCGAGGTCGAGGCGTGGGAGTTCTCCACGATGTCGTGCTCGGACTCCGACCGGCTCGGGTAGCCGCTGAGACCGCCCTCGACGCGGAGCCGGTCGAACTGCGCCGCCCGGCCGGTGACCATCTTGTGCACGTACGCCTGGTGCCCGGTGTCCCACACGATCCGGTCCCGCGGCGAGTCGAAGACCCGGTGCACCGCCAGCGTCAGCTCCACCACGCCCAGGTTCGGGCCCAGGTGGCCGCCGGCCGGCGCGCAGGCGCGGACCAGCAGGTCGCGGATCTCGCTCGCCAGGGTCGCCAGCTGGTCCTCCGAGAGTCCACGCAGGTCGCGGGGACCGGTGATCGTCTCGAGCAGCGGCATGAGGGCGAGTCTACGGACTGGGGGCGCCGGATCAGAGATCGACGACGGCCACGGCCGGCTCGTGCAGGCTGCCCATCCACACCCGGCCGTCGTGCTCCCGGACGCCGGTGACCATGTGGAAACCGTCCTCCTTGACGTCGACGTCGTGGACCAGGGTGCCCGCGTCGTCGTACGCCTGGACCCGGATGGTCCGCTTCGGCTTGGGCTGGAGCTTCTCGGGGATCCTCGTCACCTGGCGGCGCAGCCACGGGGGTCCGGCCTGCAGCCTCTCGACCAGCGGGTCGCGCGGCGTGGCGATGGTCACCCAGATCAGGCCGTCGCTGCCCCGGGCGATGTTGTCGGGGTAGCCGGGCAGGTCCTGGGCGAGCAGGTCGCGCTGACCGGCCCTCTCCCCCGTCAGCCAGTGCCGCACGAGCGTGCGGCCCGCGGTCTCGGCGACCACGACGAAGTCCTCGGCCGTGGAGAGCGCGACGCCGTTGGCGAACCGGAGACCCTGGTCGACGACGGTGATGGTGCCGTCGGGGTCGCGGCGGAGGAGACGCCCGGTGCGCGTGTCCTGGACGAAGTCGTCCTTCCACTGCTCGATGCCGAACTTCGTGGAGGAGTCCGAGAACCAGATCGTGCCGTCGCTCGCGACCGCGGCGTTGTTGCAGAACGCCATCCTGGCCCCGGCCACGCTGTCGGCCACGGCCTCGAGCGCGCCGGTGACGGTGTCCACGCGCACGAGACCCCGGTGGGCGTCGCACACGAGCAGCCGGCCGTCGACGTCGAGCTCGATCCCGAGCGGACGTCCGCCGGTGTTGGCGACCTCGTCGATCTTCCGGCCGTCGTGGCTCACCCGCCAGATCGACCCGTCCTCGGTGCCGGTGAAGACCGCGCCCTCGTCGGCACCTCGGGTGCCCACCACGACGTCCTCGGCCCCGGCGCCCGGCACGGGGATGACAGTGAGTCGGCTGGTCACGGGACCAGACTGGCGTACTCCGGGGAGTCGAGGAACAGCGGGACCACCATCGCCGCGGCCCGGCCGAGGTGCAGCCCACGGGCGGCTGCCGGCTCCACGAACACGATCTGCCGACCCTCGCCGCAGACGACGTCCGCATCGGTCGCCGTGGTTGCGCCGACGTAGACCGCCATCGTGTCGTCGGTGTCGTGGACGACGACGTCGCGCCACCAGGTCAGCTCGGCGGTGAGCGCGGTCTCCTCGGCCAGCTCGCGGTGGGCGGCCGGCTCGAAGTCCTCGCCCTCCTCGACGTGGCCGCCGACGAGTCCCCAGCACTCGGGGTCGATCGGCGCGTGCTCGTCGCGCTCCTGGAGCAGGACCCAGCCGCGCGGGTCGACCAGGAGGACCGTGGCGAAGCGCCTCACCGGCGGGCGTGCTTGCGCTGCCCGAGCACCTTCGACAGGAAGGACATCGACCGGGGCACCGGCACCCGCAGCACCGCGTGCTTGCGGACGTACTCGTCGACGGTCCAGGTGCTCCAGCGTCCGGCGGTGAAGTACGCCGCATCGCCGGTGTGCAGCGTGACCGGCTCCTCGCCCTCGACGTGCACGTGGACCGAGCCCTCGACGATGCTCACCGTCTCGTCGAAGCCGAACCACCACCGGAACTCGCCGGCCGAGCAGTCCCAGAGCCAGTGCGTCGTCGTCCCGTCCCCGCTCACCGCCCAGGTCAGCGACCTGGCCCGCGGGTCGCCGGACACCACGTCCTCGGGGCTGATCGGGTCGTCGTCGAGCTCGGCGGAGCCCGGGATCATCAGGCGGTTCGACTCGGTGATCACCGACCCATCTTCGCCCATCCGCGCGGCGCAGGAGGTCAGAGCCGGGCGACGTACCGGCGACCGCGCAGCGCCTCCTCGACGAGCCCGACCGCGCGCCGGACGACGGCGAGACGGGCGTCCTCGGTCTGCCAGGTCCGGATCGCGGCGTCGATGACGTCGAGCGCGGCGACGTCCCGGAGCTCGGCCCGCGCCTCGCTCAGGCCGCGCCGGACGGCGGCCTGGCTCGCCTCGACGTGCAGCACCGCGAACCGTGCGAGGACGACGAGGTGCCGGCGCAGCGCCGGGTAGACGCGGTACTCCGGTGGGCAGAGGTCGAGCAGCCAGAGCTGGGCGGTGCGCTCCCAGTCGGGCGCGTCGGGCGGGCGCACCTCGCGGGGCCAGCCGGGCGGGGCGACGTGCGTGACCATGCCTGCAGCATAGGTCAGGATTCGAACGCCTGTTCGACCTCTCCCAGATAGGGATCCCGCAGACCCACGCAGTCGAGGGCCCAGAAGGCATCGACGTACACGAGAGCACCGGTCATCCAGGACTGGTGCGCCTCGAGCAGGACCACCTGGAACGCCGGGCCGGGGATGCGCGCCGACGGTGCCGTGAACCCGAGCCCGGTCGCGGGTCGCCAGCCGCGCGCCGCGTAGAACGTCGGGTCGCCCTCGAGGAACACCGCGGGCGACCCGAGCCGGCCGGCCTCGGCCACGGCCCCCTCGAGCAGCGCCGTGCCCAGCCCGTTCCCCTGGTGCGTCGGCGCCACGGACAGCGGGCTCAGCACCAGGACGTCGACCAGCCGCTCGCGGGCGTCCAGCCAGGAGTGGCTGAGCATGACGTGCCCGGCCAGGCGCCCGTCGACCTCGGCGACCAGCGAGGCACGGACGTGACCGGCGGCGTCCAGCGCGTCGACCATCGCGTCGACCTGGCTGCCCTCGTCACCGAAGGCGGTGACCACGACGCGGCGGATCTCCTCGCGGTCGGACCCCGTGGCGGGCCGGATGACCGTCATCAGCCGGCCAGGAAGGACAGCCGGACGGTCCGGACGTCGTTGTCGACGTTCAGGTCGACCAGGCAGATGCTCTGCCAGGTCCCGAGCGCGAGCCGGCCGTCGAGCACCGGCACGGTGGCGTGCGGCGGGACGATCGCCGGCATCACGTGGGAGCGCCCGTGGCCGGGCGAGCCGTGCCGGTGCCGCCAGCGGTCGTCGGCCGGCAGCAGGTCGCCGAGGGCGCCCAGCAGGTCGTCGTCGCTGCCCGCGCCGGTCTCGATGACCGCGATGCCGGCGGTCGCGTGCGGGACGAACAACGACAACAGGCCGTCGCCGAGCCCGGCCACGAACTCGGCGCAGTCGCGGGTCAGGTCGAGGACGACCTCCTGGTCGCCGGTGCGGTACTCACGGGTCGTCGACTCCACGTCACGACCTTGTCATGTCGTGCACCTCGAGCCCGAGCCACTCCGCGAGGTCGGCGATCTCGCCGTCGACGGCGTCCTGGGTCTCCGCGCCGAACGGCTCGTCCTCGTGGATGGCGTCGACCCGCAGCACGCCGGCGTCGCGGTCGGCCGTCGCGTCGAGCTTGCCGACCAGCCGGTCGCCGTGCAGGACCGGCAGCGCGTAGTACCCCCACCGGCGCTTGGCGGCCGGCTTGTACATCTCGAGGTAGTACTCGAAGCCGAACAGCTCCTCGGTGCGCCGGCGGTCGTAGACCAGGCGGTCGTACGGCGAGAGCAGCGCGGTCCGGCCGGTGAACGTGCCGTCGAGCAGCGTCGGGTCAACGCGCCACTCCCCCTTCACGCCCTCGACGACCGCGGGCTCACCCGCCTCGCCGACGCCGTTGGGCTCGGGCGACCCCGTCGCCGGCATCCTGGCCCGTGCGATCCCGAGCGCGCCCAGCCGTCGCTCGTCGCGGATCCGCCGCGACTCGTCGACGTCCGGGACCGGGTCGTCGGGGTAGATCCGCTCCGCGAGGTCCCAGAGCTGCTGGCGGCCGTCGCGACCGGCCGTGGCGACGTCCCCGCGGTCGACCATCTGCACGAGCAGCCGCTTCACGTTCTGGTTGTTGTTCCAGCCGCTCGACCGCCACGGGACCTGGCAGGTGTCGGGCAGCTCGGCCGTCGGGAGCGGGCCGTCGGACCGGAGCAGCTCGAGGATGTCGCGGCGGCACTCGTCGTTGGCCTCGACCCAGGCCGCGATGTCGTGCTCGTAGGGCTTCATCTCGTCGGTCCGCCCGGGCCAGATCGCCATCTCCGCGCGGTAGGCCGCCAGGTGCTCGGCCGGCCGGATCATCCCGTGGTGGTCGATCAGCCGCTGCTCGTCGAGGGCGTCGCGCAGCTCGGACCGGTGGTACGACGAGCCGAGCCGGCTCCACAGCACCAGGTCGGCGCTCGGCGCGACGGCGGCGATCGGGTCGTGCTGGAGGAGCGTCAGGTGCCGCACGACCTCGACCAGGTCGTCGGGCCTCGGCACGTCGAGCAGCTGGGCGCGCACCGCGACCCGGCGGGCGTCGTCCTGGGTCAGCCGGTGCACAGGTCGAGGCTATGTCGCGCCTCGGACGCCCCGGCCAGCGGTGAGTCAGCGCCCGTTCCGACGCCCCGAACGGGCCCACACTCACCCCCCACGCCGGGTCGAGGGAGGCCAGCGGTGAGTCAGCGCCCGTTCCGAGGCTCCGAACGGGCGCGCACTCACCGCCCACCGCGCGGTGCTGTGTCAGGCGTTGACGCCCTCCGGACCGCCCAGCGGGTCGGTCAGGCCGCCCTCGCACGACGCGAACGGCTCGGGCGACGTCTGCCCGTCGCCGTACTCGTCGAGGAACTCCGCGAGGCGCGGGTCGTCGGCTCCGTCCAGCTGCAGCTGCACGCCCCAGACGGACACCACGACCGGTGCGGGGAGGTCCGGGTACGGCGACATGATCCCGTTCCTCGGGAGCTGGTCGGCCAGCGCATCCAGGTCGTCGGCGCCGAGATCGGGGTCGTGGGTGATCCACACGGTGCCGTGCTCGAGGTCGTGGACCGCGTTCTCGTCGCGCAGGGGCTCGTCGTAGACGCCGCACTCGAGCCACTGCCCGTCGTGCGGGCCTCCGAGGGGCGGCACCTGCTCGTAGTCGATGTCGACGTCGTCGCGGTGCTCGGTGCTGAGGTCCGGGACGACGAGCACGTCGGCGTCGGTGGGCTCGTCGATGCGCGGGCTGGTGATGTCGTCGTCGCTCAGGTCGTCGACCACGCGCGGGACGAGGATCGCCGCCAGGATCACGGCGACCGCGGCGACCACGGTCAGCCCGACGACCAGCGCCATCCGCAGCCCGCTGCGCGCCGGCGCGGGACCCGGCACCGGATCGGGCCCGGCGACCGGTGGACCGACGGGTGGACCGACGGGCGGACCGACGGGCGGGCCCACCGGCGGTCCCGGGGGCGGTGGGATCTGGTCGGTCACTCGGCCAGGGCCCTCTCGATGCGCTCGACCTTGGCGGTCAGCTGGCCCTCGTACCCGGGCCGGATGTCGGCCTTGAGCACGAGCCCGACCCGGGGCGAGGTCGCCGCGACGACGTCCACGGCCTGCTTCACGACCGCCATCACCTCGTCCCACTCGCCCTCGAGGGTGGTGAACATGGCGTCGGTGCGGTGGGGCAGCCCGGACTCCCGGACGACGCGCACCGCGGCCGCCACGGCGTCGGTGACGCTGCCGGTCCCGTCGGTCGGCGTGGGCGAGATGCTGAAGGCCACGAGCATGGGCACGACGCTAGCGTCAGGCTGGTGGACCTCGACGACGTGGACCGGCTCGCCCGCAGCCACGAGGGCGTGAAGCGCAAGGGCACCGAGAAGCGGCCGAAGTGGTACGTCGACGACCGGCTGGTCGTGCGCTGGCTCGACGAGACGTCGGTGGTGGTGCGCTCGGACTTCCCGGCCCGCGAGCGGCTCCTCGCCGACCACCCGGACACGTTCACGCTGCCGCCGCGGTTCGAGAGCCACATGATGGTCGTCGTCGAGCTGGACCGCGCCGACCCGGAGGCGCTTGCCCGCGCGATCAGCGAGGCGGTCGAGCTGCAGCGTCGACGCTGAGATCGCCCGTCAGCCCGCGTTGAAGATGACGTACTCGCCCTTGTGCAGGAAGAAGCCCTCGGTCCTCTTGAGGTTCACGCAGGTCACGCCGATCGACTCGCTCAGGCACATGATCCGGAAGTTCCGGAAGCGGGCCGCGACGCCGTACTCGAGCACCTTCGCGTTCGGCTGCCGGATGGTGTCGGTGTTGCACACCGGGGTCGCGCGGCCGCCGACGAACGAGATCCGGCCCACGACGTCGGTGGGCGTGCCCGCGCACACGGCCGGGTCCTTGACGCCTCCCGCAGTGATCTCGCAGCTCGGTGCGATGCCCCTCACCTTGACCGTGCAGTAGATGTTCCCGCTGGGCATCACGAACCGGCGCACGTTGAACGGCTCGCTGCCGAGCGCGTCGAAGTGCGCCATCGCGTCGTCGTACGTGCGTGGGACCGGCAGGCCGGAGTCGATGCGGGGGCTCGGCGTCGTCTCCTCCTCAGGGGTCGCCTCCGCCGACGGCACCGCGGTGTTCGTGGACGAGTCCTCGCGCGGCGCGGTGTCCTTCGACGTGTCCGCACTGCAGCCGGTCAGCAGACCGGCGACCACCACGACTGCTGCCAGCGCCCGCTTCATGGGCGCCAGCGTAGGGCTCAGCCGCGCCGCAGGTTCCGCAACACGAACTGCATGATCCCGCCGTTGCGGTAGTAGTTCGCCTCGCCGGGGGTGTCGATCCGGACGACGGCGTCGAACTCGACGTCGCCCGCCCTGACCTTGACCGTCCTGGGCGTGCGGCCCTCGTTCAGCTCGGTGATGCCGCTGATCGAGAACTCCTCCTCGCCCGTGAGGCCGAGCGACTCGGCGGTCTCCCCCTGCGGGTACTGCAGCGGGATCACGCCCATGCCGATGAGGTTCGAGCGGTGGATGCGCTCGTAGGACTCGGCGATCACGGCCTTGACGCCCAGGAGCGAGGTGCCCTTGGCCGCCCAGTCGCGCGACGAGCCGGAGCCGTACTCCTTGCCCGAGAGGACGACGAGCGGGGTGCCGGCCTCGATGTAGTTCTCGGACGCCTCGAACACGGAGGTGACCTCGCCGCCGTTGGTGAAGTCGCGGGTGACGCCGCCCTCGGTGCCCGGCGCCAGCTGGTTGCGCAGCCGGATGTTGGCGAAGGTGCCGCGGATCATCACCTCGTGGTTGCCGCGGCGGGAGCCGTAGGAGTTGAAGTCCCGTTGCTCGACTCCGTGCTCGGCCAGGTAGCGGCCGGCGGGCGAGTCCTTCTTGATCGCACCGGCCGGGCTGATGTGGTCGGTGGTGACCGAGTCGCCCAGCTTGAGCAGGACGCGCGCGCCCTCGATGTCGGCGACCGGCTGCGGCTCGTCGGGCATGCCGTCGAAGTACGGGGGCTTCCGGACGTAGGTCGACTCCGGGTCCCAGTCGAAGGTCTTGCCCTCCGGGGTCGGGAGCGACTGCCACGCCTCGTCGCCGGCGAAGACGTCCTTGTAGGACTCGTCGAACATGTCGGAGTTGATCGCCGCCGCGATGACCTCCTCGACCTCCGACGGCGACGGCCAGATGTCCTTCATGAAGACGTCGTTGCCGTCGGTGTCCTGGCCGAGCGGGTCGTTGAACAGGTCGACGTCCATCGAGCCGGCCAGCGCGTACGCCACGACGAGCGGCGGCGACGCGAGGTAGTTCATCTTGATGTCCGGGTTGATCCGGCCCTCGAAGTTGCGGTTGCCCGACAGCACCGAGACGACCGCGAGGTCGTTGTCGTTGACGGCCTGGCTGACCTCGGGGATCAGCGGTCCGGAGTTGCCGATGCAGGTCGTGCAGCCGTAGCCGACGAGGTTGAAGCCGAGCTTGTCGAGGTACGGCGTCAGGCCGGACTTCTCGTAGTAGTCGCTGACGACCTTGGAGCCCGGCGCCAGCGTGGTCTTGACCCAGGGCTTCCGCGAGAGGCCCTTCTCGACGGCCTTCTTGGCGAGGAGCGCGGCGCCGATCATCACCGACGGGTTCGACGTGTTGGTGCACGACGTGATGGCGGCGATCGTCACCGCGCCGTGGTCGAGCTCGAACGACGTGCCGTCGGCCAGGGTGACCTGGGCGGGGTTGCTCGACCGGCCACTCGCACCGGTGCCGGCGGCGACCGCTCCGTGCGGCGGTGCCTCGCCGTGGCCGTTGCTCGGGGCGTCGGACGCCGGGAAGGACTCGGCGACGGCCTCGTCGTACCCGTTCTCCTCACCGGACTCGTCGACGTAGTCGGCGAGGGCGGTGCGGAACGACTCCTTGGCCTCGGACAGCGAGACGCGGTCCTGCGGCCGCTTCGGGCCGGCCAGCGACGGGACGACGGTCGCGAGGTCGAGCTCGAGCTTCTCCGAGAAGCGCGGCTCGGCGTCCGGGTCGTGCCAGAGGCCCTGCTCCTTGGCGTAGGCCTCCACGAGGGCCAGCTGCTCCTCGGAGCGGCCCGTCAGCTCGAGGTACTTCGTCGTCTCCGCGTCGATCGGGAAGACCGCGATGGTCGAGCCGAACTCCGGGCTCATGTTGCCGATCGTGGCGCGGTTGGCCAGCGGGAGGACCGAGACGCCGGGGCCGTAGAACTCGACGAACTTGCCGACCACGCCGTGCTTGCGCAGCATCTCGGTGATCGTCAGGACCAGGTCGGTCGCGGTCGCGCCCTCGGGCAGGTCGCCGGAGAGCTTGAAGCCCACGACGCGCGGGATGAGCATCGAGACCGGCTGGCCGAGCATCGCGGCCTCGGCCTCGATGCCGCCGACGCCCCAGCCGACCACGCCGATGCCGTTGACCATCGTGGTGTGCGAGTCGGTGCCGACGCACGTGTCGGGGTACGCCTGGAGCACGCCGTCGACCTCGCGCGTGAAGGTCACGCGAGCGAGGTGCTCGATGTTGACCTGGTGCACGATGCCGGTGCCGGGCGGGACGACCTTGAAGTCGTCGAACGCGCCCTGGCCCCAGCGCAGGAACTGGTAGCGCTCGCGGTTGCGCTCGTACTCGATCTCGACGTTGCGCTCGAACGCCTCCGGGGTGCCGAAGACGTCGGCGATGACCGAGTGGTCGATGACCATCTCGGCCGGCGCGAGCGGGTTGATCCTGGTCGGGTCGCCACCGAGGTCAGCCATCGCCTCGCGCATGGTGGCGAGGTCGACCACGCAGGGCACGCCGGTGAAGTCCTGCATGATCACGCGCGCCGGCGTGAACTGGATCTCCTTGTCCGGCTCGGCGTCCGCGTCCCAGCCGGCGAGCGCCTTGATGTCGTCGGCGGTGATGTCCGCACCGTCCTCGGTGCGGAGCAGGTTCTCGAGCAGCACCTTGAGGCTGAACGGGAGGCTCTCGACGTCGAGCCCGTCACCGGTCACCGCGTCGAGCCGGAAGATCTCGTACGACCGGTCGCCGACCTCGAGAGTGCTCTTCGCGCCGAAGCTGTCCTTGCTGGCCACTGCTCACCATCTCCTCGTGTGGGCTGTCCTGCCCATCCTGCCCCAACCGATATATCTTGATGTCAAGATACATGACCGGAGGTGACGGCGCGAGTCCGCAGGTCAGCCGAGCAGGCGCGGCTCGATCCGGGTCTCGGTGACCGAACCGTCCGCCTGTCGCTCGACGACGTACGCCGCGACGCCGGGCCGGTCCGCCACGGCCTCGACGATCTCGGTGCCCTCGTACACCAGGGCCACGCCGTCGTCGGTCGCGTGCGAGGTCGGCAGCACGCCGTCACCGACCAGCTTGTGCAGCAGCGGGCGGCGCTGGTCCTCGCTGTCGTAGTGGACGCCGCTGCCGTAGGGCAGCAGGCCGAGACCGGGCGGCGAGACCTGGAGGTCGGTGCCGTAGCTGTCCGTCGGCCCACCCTCGTACCAGCAGATCGACCCCGCCGAGACGCCGCCGAGGACGACGCCCTGCTCCCAGCACTCGCGCAGGATCTCGTCGAGGCCGTGCACCCGCCAGACCGCGAGCAGGTTGGCCACCGAGCCGCCGCCCACCCAGATGACGTCCTGCTCGAGCAGGTAGCGCCGGATGTCGGGGACGTTCGGCATCGTGAACAGCTCGAGGTGGGACGTCCGCACCTCCGAGCCGGCGAACGCCCGGTAGAAACCGGCGAGGCCGTTCAGGCTGTCGCCGGACGCGGTGCCGATGTAGCTGAAGCGCGTCCGCTCGGGGTCGCCGGCCAGGTGGATCGCGTGCTCGATGAGCGGGCCGCGTTGCCACTGGAAGACGCCCATGTCGGTCGGCTGGAAGCCACCCGAGCTGGCCAAGATGCGCACACCACGAGCCTAGGAGGCCGTGGCGCCGGGCGCTTCACCCGGGTCTGCCTCACATTTCTGCAACTGACTCCCGGGTCAGGAGGGCCACGCACTCGACGTGGTGGGTCATCGGGAACAGGTCGAAGGCGCGCAGCCCGGTCAGCGCGTAGCCGTGCTCGGCGAAGATCGCGACGTCCCGGGCCAGGGCGGCCGGGTCGCAGGCCACGTAGGCGACCGCTCGCGGCGTGCGGGACGCGATCTGCTCGACGACGGCGCGCTTGGCGCCGGTGCGAGGCGGGTCCAGCACCACGAGGTCGACCGGTCCGATCTCGTCCTCGCCCAGGGCCTCCGCGACGTCGCCTCCGAGCACGGTCGCGCCGGGCACGTTCAGCACCGCGCGCTCGCACGCCGCCGCCTCGCCCTCGACGAGGGTCACCGCACCGGGTGCGACCGCGTCACCGAGGAAGCGGGCGAACAGCCCGACCCCGGCGTACAGGTCGAGCACCGACTCCCCCGGCCGGGGCTGCAGGGCCTCCAGCACGGCTGCGACCAGCGCCTCCGGAGCCCCGGGGTGGACCTGCCAGAACCCGTCCGAGGCCACCTCGAACGCCACGTCCCGGACGACGTACGTCGGTGGCGCACCGGCGATCAGGCAGTCGTCGACCGCCACGACGTCGTGGGACCGGTGCTTCCGCATGCCGTGCCGCCCGTCGGGGAGCGGCACGAACCGCTGCCGCGTGCGCCAGCGCAGTCCGTCCTCGTCGCCCGGCACCGCCTCGACCACCACGTCGACGTCGAGCCCGGCGAGCCGGGACAGCTGCTCGCGGACGACCTCGGCCTTGAGCGCGCGCTGGCGGTCGAGGGACACGTGCTGGAAGTCGCAGCCGCCGCACGCGTCCGGGCCCGAGAAGACGCAGGGCGCCCGCACCCGGTCCGGCGACGCGTCGTGCACCTCGACGGCGTCGGCGCGCCAGAACCGGTCGCCCTCGGTGCCCTCGGTGATCTCGATCGTCACCCGCTCCCCCGGGATCGCGTGCCGGACGAAGACCACCCGGGACTCCGGCTCGGGGAGCCGGACGATGCAGTGGCCGCCGTGCGCGACCGGGCCCACGACGGCGTCGTACCGCTCGCCGACGCGGGACCTGCCCCGCGGCTGCCGTTGCCGGACCTGGCGGCGGCTCACGACCGCGGGACCTGCCGGTCGTCGCGCCGGTCGTCGACCTGGCCGCGTCGCAGGTCGCCGGGACGCACCCGGCGGTCCTCGCGCAGCTCGCGCTCGCGCGCGATCTCCGAGGAGCGCAGCTGGTAGGGCACGGAGGTGACCATGACGCCGGGCGTGAAGAGCAGCCGGCCCTTGAGGCGGAGCGCGGTCTGGTTGTGGAGCAGCTGCTCCCACCAGCGACCGACGACGTACTCCGGGATGTAGACGGCGACGACCCCGCGCGGGTTGGCCTGCTTGATCTCCGTGGCGTAGTCGACGATCGGGCGGATGAGCTCGCGGTACGGCGAGTAGAGGACCTTGAGCGGAACGTCGATGTTGCGCATGTCCCACTCCTCCAGCAGCCGTCCCGCCTCGTCGGACGACGTCGAGACGTGGACGCCCTCGAGCACGTTGGGGCGGGTGGCCTTCGCGAACGCGAGCGCCCGCAGGGTCGGCTTGTGCAGCTTGGAGACCAGGACGATGGCGTGGACCCGGGTGGGCATCACCTTGTCCTCGTCCTCCGCCGCGAGCTCGGCCTCGACGTTGTCGTAGTGGTGCCGGATGCCGCGCATCACCATGAAGAAGAAGACCATCGCGAGGATGGCGATCCAGGCGCCGGCCAGGAACTTGGTGATCAGCACGATCACCAGGACGACGGCGGTGAAGGTCAGGCCGATCGCGTTGATGACCCGTGAGCGCTGCATCGCGCCGCCGCTCCACCGGGTCGGTCTCGGACGCCAGGTGCCGGGTCCAGTGCCGGATCATGCCGAGCTGGCTGAGGTTGAACGAGACGAAGACGCCGACGATGTAGAGCTGGATCAGCCGGGTGACCTGGGCGTCGAAGGCCAGGATCAGGATGATCGCCATCACCGCGAGGAACACGATGCCGTTGCTGTAGGCGAGCCGGTCGCCGCGGGAGCCGAGCGCGCGCGGCGCGAGGCCGTCCTTGGCGAGGATCGAGCCGAGGACGGGGAAGCCGTTGAAGGCGGTGTTCGCCGCGAGCACGAGGATCACCCCGGTGACCGTGACGACGAAGTAGAACCCCGGCGAGAAGTCGCTGAACACGGCCCGGGCGATCTGGGCGATCACGGGGTGCTGGTCGTAGCTGTCGTCGAGCGGGCGGCCGTTGTCGCTGAGCTGCTCGAAGTGGTGCGGGTCGACGTACCTCAGGCCCATCTGCTTGGCGAGCACGATGACGCTCACGATCATCGTGATGGCGATGACGCCGAGGAGCAGGAGCGTGGTCGCGGCGTTCTTGCTCTTGGGCCGCTGGAAGGCGGGCACCCCGTTGCTGATCGCCTCGACACCCGTCAGCGCGGCGCAGCCGGACGAGAACGCGCGGGCCAGCAGGAACAGCAGGCCGAGCGTGGTCAGGGAGTCGACCTCGCCGGTCTCGGGGTCCGGCGTGATGGTGAGCCCGGAGCTCTCGACGTCCGGCAGGTCACCGACGGCCAGCCGCAGGAACCCGTAGGCGCACATGCCGAGGATCGCGAGCATGAAGAGGTAGGTCGGGACCGCGAAGAAGGTGCCCGACTCGCGGATGCCGCGCAGGTTCATGGCCATCAGCAGCAGCACCATCACGGCGGCGACGGTGGCCTCGTGCCCGTCGAGCCGCGGGATCGCGCCGGCGGCGTACTGCGCCCCGGACGAGATGCTCACCGCGACGGTGAGCACGTAGTCGACGAGCAGCGCGCTCGCGACCGTCATGCCCGCCCGCCGGCCCAGGTTGACGGTCGCGACCTCGTAGTCGCCCCCGCCGCTCGGGTAGGCGTGGACGTTCTGGCGGTACGACGCGATCACGGCCGCCATCACCAGGGCGACGGCGATCGCGATCTTCCAGGACCACGCGTAGGCGCTGGCCCCCGCGAGGGCCAGCATGATGAAGACCTCGTCGGGGGCGTAGGCCACCGACGAGAGCGCGTCGCTGGCGAAGACCGGGAGCGCGATCCGCTTGGGCAGGAGCGTCTCGCCCAGCTGGGAGCTACGGAGCTTGCGTCCCAGCAGGATCCGCTTGGAGACGTCCCCAACTCCCACGATCGGCAAGGCTAGACCTGCTGATGGCCCTTCGTGGGCATCGGGCCGATACCGTGGTCCGGTGCACGTGGTGATCATGGGGTGTGGCCGGGTCGGCTCGACTCTCGCGCGCAGTCTCGAGGACCGGAACCACACCGTCTCGGTCATCGACAGCGAGCCGGACGCCTTCCGCCGGCTCGGGCCGGGCTTCAACGGCGACAAGATCACCGGCTACGGGTTCGACCAGGCCGTCCTCGAGAAGGCCGGCATCCGGCGCGCCGACGCGTTCGCCGCGGTGTCGAGCGGTGACAACTCCAACATCATCGCCGCGCGCGTGGCCCGCGAGACCTTCGGGATCCAGCAGGTCGTGGCCCGCATCTACGACCCGGGCCGTGCCGAGGTCTACCAGCGGCTCGGCATCACCACGGTCGCGACCGTGAAGTGGACCGCCGACCAGGTGCTCCGCCGGCTGCTTCCCGCCGGCGCCGAGCCCGACTTCCGCGACCCCTCGGGGACGATCCGCGTCGACCAGGTGCCGGTCCCCGAGCCGTGGGTCGGCCAGCGCACCGTGCTGTTCCAGGAGCAGACGCACAGCCGCATCGCCTGGATCGACCGGCTGGGCGAGGGCATCCTCCCGCACCGCGAGTCGGTGCTGCAGGAGGGCGACGTCATCCACCTGGCGATGCGCGAGGCGGACGCCGCCGACGTGTTCGCCATCATGTCCAAGGGTCCCGAGGAGCACTGATGCGCGTCGCCATCGCCGGAGCCGGTGCCGTGGGCCGGTCGATCGCCCGCGAGCTGATCGGGAACGGCCACCAGGTCCTGCTCATCGACAAGGACGCCGGCTCCATCAAGCCGGAGCGGGTGCCGGACGCCGAGTGGCTGCTCGCGGACTCGTGCGAGCTCTCCTCGCTCGAGGAGGCCCGCCTCGACAAGTGCGACGTGGTCATCGCCGCGACCGGTGACGACAAGGCCAACCTGGTCACGTCGCTGCTGGCCAAGACCGAGTTCGGCGTGCCGCGGACCGTGGGCCGGGTCAACCACCCGAACAACGAGTGGCTGTTCAGCGAGGCCTGGGGCGTCGACGTCAACGTCTCGACGCCGCGCATCATGTCGGCGCTGGTCGAGGAGGCGGTGACGGTCGGCGACCTGGTCCGGCTGTTCACGTTCCGCCAGGGCAACGCCAACCTGGTCGAGCTCACCCTGCCCGCCGACTCGCCGTACGTCGGCAAGGAGACCGGCCTGATCCCGTTCCCCGAGAACTGCGCGCTCGTCACGATCCTGCGCGACGGCCAGGTCTACGTGCCGAAGCCCGAGCAGCCGGTCGAGGCCGGCGACGAGCTGCTGTTCGTCGTCCCCGAGGAGTTCGAGGACGAGCTCGAGCGGCTGCTCGCGCCGAACGAGCACGGCGGCTAGAGAGCGGGCGTCCCCAGGACCGGGGTCTTGTTCCGGCCGAGCAGCCAGAGCATCCCCGCGAGCGCGGCGAGCTGGAGCGGCCAGCCCAGCGCGATCTTGAGCACGCCCAGGGCGGCGATCGCCGCGTCCACGTCCATCGCGTCGTAGTGGCCGGCCAGCCAGATCGGGCCCTGCACGACCACCCGGACCAGGCACGGGACGGCCAGCAGCCAGGTCAGCCGGGAGCAGAGCTTCACGATCTGCCGGTCCGCGTGCCACGCGGTCGGGTCGCCGGTGACGCTCCCGACCATGAAGCCGACCAGCGGCCAGCCGATCAGGCAGGTGAACGCCATCAGCACGAAGTAGCCGCCGTTGTAGAGCAGCCCGGGCAGGAAGTACGCGAGCGCCTGGTCGTCCTCGCTGCCGCCCCGGCGGGCGGCGATGGTGACGAACACCCAGCCGATGCCGATCCCGAACAGCGCGTTCATCACGAACTGGATGCTCGAGCGCTGGACGAGCCGGACCGCGAGCAGCACCAGGGCCGAGGCCACGCTCACGACGAGGGCGAGCTGCAGCTCACGGGTGGTCAGCCAGAGGGCGGTGAAGACGATCGTCGGCAGGGCGGCCTCGAGGATGCCGCGGCGACCGCCGAGAGCAGTGGTGAGCTGGCGCCGGACGACCTCCTCGACGGTCTCGGTCGTCGCGGGCCGCTTCTCGATGGCGGCCTCGGTCGCGGCCTCGGGAGCGGGCTCGGTCACGGAATGAGCTCGTAGCGCGGGTTGTACATCGTGCGGGCGCCGTCGTGGGCGCCGATCCGGCCCTGGACCTGGATGGACCGGCCGGGGTCGATCCCGGCGATCCGGCGGCGACCCAGCCAGACGATGGTGATCACGCCGCTGCCGTCGAAGAGCTCCGCCTCGAGCGCCGGGATGCCGGCGCGCGGGCGCAGCGAGACCGTGCGCAGCGAGCCGCGCAGCCGGACCATCTCGCGGTCCGGCGCCTCCGAGATCCGCACGCAGTCCTTGCCGGAGTACTCGCGGCGGAGGTCACGGGCCTCCACGTCCTGCGGGTTGGCCCAGCGGCTGATGTTGCGCCGCAGCTTGCTCTTGGGCATGTGTCAGCTCTCCACCCGGCGCGCCTGGGGCGGCATCGTGACCGGCAGGGCCTCGCCCACCGGCATCGCGCCGGCACCGCGCTGGACGGCGACGCGGCTGATCACGTCCTCCCAGTCGCCGGCGCCGTCGGGGTCGGTCGCGGGCTTGCCGAGCAGGGTCGCCCGCAGCATCCAGCGCGCGCCGTTGATGCCGATGATCCGCGACTCCTGGGTGCCGGTCTTGCCGTCCGGCGTCTGGACCTGCACCCGGCACACGAGCTCGGTGCCCCAGCGCCCGTCGCGCTCGGTGGCCGTGCCTCCGTGCGACGAGATCTCGGACGCGATCTGCGGGCGGGCCTCGGACCACAGGTCGCCGTGGCGCGGCGCCGCGAACACGCGCAGCTCGACGGCCCCGTCGGATCCGGCGAGCACCACGGACTGGACGACGCCGCTGGCCTCGTCGACCTGGAGCCGCAGCTCCCGGCCCTGCTCGGGAGCGATCAGCAGGGAGCCGAGGTCGACGCGCTCCGCGTCACCCGGGGGCAGCTCGTCGGCGTCGTAGGGACCGGACTCCGGGAAGTCGGAGGTCGAGACGTCGACGTCCTCCTGGACGGACTCCTCGGACTTGCGACGTCGCCTCACTGGTCTCCCTCGGATACAGGCTCGCCGGCGGCGAAACCTCCGGTAGAACCGTAGCCGCCGCTGCCACGCGCACTGTCTTCGAGGACGTCGACCTCCTCGAAGACCGCCTTCTCCACGCGCTGGAACACCAGCTGGGCCACCCGGTCACCGCGGCGCAGCTCGATCGTCTCGCGGAGGTCGTGGTTGACCAGCAGGACCTTGATCTCGCCGCGGTAGCCGGCGTCGACGGTGCCGGGGGTGTTCACGATGGACAGCCCGTGCCGGGCCGCGAGGCCGGACCGCGGATGCACCAGCGCGACGTACCCCTCGGGGACGGCGAGCGCGATGCCGGTCGGCACCAGGCAGCGCTCCCCCGGCGCCAGCGAGACGTCGACGCTGGTGAGCAGGTCCGCGCCGGCGTCGCCGGGGTGCGCGTACGACGGGAGGGGCAGGTCGGCGTCGAGCCTCACCACCTGCACGGGCAGCGTCGTCGGGCCGCCGGGATCGAGCGACCAGGATCCGTGGTCCACGGCCCGGACCCTAATCGCTCGCGGCCGGATGCGAGACTCCCGCCCGTGGACGGAGCGGCCTACAGCGAGCGGTTGGGGGTCCCCCTGCGCTGGTGGGTCCAGGGCACGATGCTGGTCGCCACGCTCTGGCTGGCGTGCGTGGTCGCGATCCCCGAACCCGTCGCCTGGACCGTCGCGGGACTGGCGATGGCCCTGCTCGTGGCGGGACTGCTCTCCTACGGGTCCGCGCGCCTGGAGGTCGCCGACGGTGCGTTCCGCGCCGGCCGGGCCCGGATCGACGCCCGGTTCCTGGGCTCCGCCGAGGCGCTGGACGCCGACGCGACCCGGCGGGTCGCCGGTCCCCAGGCCGACGCCCGGGCGTTCCTGCTGCTGCGGCCGTACCTGAAGCGGGCCGTCCGGGTGGCGATCACCGACCCGGCCGACCCGGCGCCGTACTGGCTGGTGAGCTCGCGACGTCCGGACGAGCTGTCCGCGGCGCTCAACCGGCTCACCGACTCACCCCGGTAGCACCTGGGTACTGTCCGGCCATGGCATCGGACAGCTCCAAGATCTGGACCGCTTTCTCGCTGGTCAGCGCCCTCGTCGCCGCGACGGCCGTGCGCAAGGGGCTGAACACCTCCTGGAAGGCGGCCACCGGCAAGAACCCGCCGGAGAACCCGGCCGACCCGGACGTGGACGTCCGGGAGGCCGTCGCCTGGGCGGTGCTCAGCGGCGTGGCCGTGGCCGTGGCCCGGATGCTCGCGCAGCGCAAGGCCGCGTCGTACTACGCCCGGTCGACCGGTCACCTGCCGCCCGGGCTCAAGAAGGGCGACACCCGCTGACCGCCTGACGCTGGATCAGGCGGCGCAGTCGAAGCAGATCATCTTCTTCTGGTCCGCCAGCTGCGAGCGGTGGTGCACCAGGAAACAGCTCATGCAGGTGAACTCGTCCTCCTGCTTGGGCTTCACCTCGACGGCCAGCTCCTCGTGGGAGAGGTCCGCGCCGGGGAGCTCGAACGACTCGGCGGCCTCCGCCTCGTCCTCGTCGACCTTGCCGGAGTTCTTGTCGTGACGGCGGGCCTTGAGCTCTTCGATGCTCTCCTCGGACTGGTCTTCCTCGGTCTTGCGTGGTGCGTCGTAGTCGGTCGCCATGTCACTCACTCCTCTCGGCATCCGGCAGGCGGGTGGGCGCCTGCTGATCGGCCGGAAACTGTCGTTGCTACGGGGGAACGCCGAGACCTTTGCTGGCGGTCGGCGCGCCAGATTGTGCACCATCACCGGCCGATGCGACACACCGGCGGTCGGTGCGACCCGTGAACATCTGGATACGGGCGACTATTCCCGGGCATCGGCGAGGTACCCCGCCGCATGGACAGCATCCCTGACCTCGCCAAATCCGTCCTCGGGCGCGCACAGGACGAGACGCCCGCCGCCCGCCCCGGTGGTGACCAGGACCACGGCGCCGGCGCCTTGGGCGACCAGTCCCCCGGCCGCGTGGTCCCAGAGGTTCACGCCCTCCTCGACGTACCCGTCCAGCGTCCCCTCGGCGACGTGGCACAGGTCGAGCGCGCACGAGCCGAGGCGCCGGATGTCCCGGATCCGCGGGATCAGCCGGACGAGGGCCTGCGCCTGGACCTCGCGCAGGCCGGCGTCGTACGAGAAGCCGGTGCTGAGCAGCCGCTGCGCGAGCGGGACGGTCCCCCGGACCCGGATCGGTGCGCCGTCACGCCGCGAGCGGACCGAGCCGGCGGCGTCGACGTACGCCGTGTACTCCACACCGGTGGCGACGTTCAGCACCACGCCGGCGACCACGACCCCGTCGACCTCGGCGGCGATCGAGACGGCGTACTGCGGCAGGCCGTAGAGGAAGTTGACCGTGCCGTCGATCGGGTCCACGATCCAGCGGACGCCGGTGGTCCCGCGGACGTCGTCGCCCTCCTCGCCCAGGATCGCGTCGTCCGGACGGGCGGCGCCGAGCCGGTCCCGGATGAGGGCCTCGGCCGCGCGGTCGGCCTCGGTGACCACGTCGACGTCGCTCGACTTCGTGGCCGCGACGGTGACCTCGCCCTCGGCACGCGACCGGACGAGCGCGGCGGCCGCCCGGGCCGCGTCCACGGCGACCTCGAGCAGCTCCTGGCTCATGCGTCCGACCCGCACAGCGCGGGGCGGGCGCCGCCGGCGTTCGGGCAGCAGCCGACCGGGCACACGTCCCACATCGGGCCGAGCGCACCGCGGCTCGGACGCTCGACGGCCTGGCCGCGCTCGACGGCGGCCCGCTCGAGCAGCAGCTCGCGCACCATGGCGACGAAACGGGCGTCCCCCTGCGGCGTCGCGGCCCGTACGGCGGGCAGCTGCAGCTCGCGCGCGGTCTCGAGCGCCTCGGTGTCGAGGTCGTAGACGACCTCCATGTGGTCGGACACGAAACCGATCGGCACCAGCACGGCGCCCGGCACCCCCTCGGCGGCCAGCCGGGTGAGGTGGTCGTTCACGTCCGGCTCCAGCCACGGCACCGACGGAGGCCCGGAGCGCGAGCAGTAGACGAGGGCGTGCTCGTGACGGTGGCCGGTCTCCTCGGCCACGCGCGCCGACACCTCGGCCGCGACGTCGAGGTGCTGGGTGACGTACGCCCCGCCGTCCGGGCCGCTCGTGTCGCTCATCGACACCGGGATCGAGTGCGTGACGAAGACGAGGTGGGCGCCGTGCCGGGCGTCGTCGGCCAGGTCGGTCAGGGCCTCGACCACCGCGTCGACGACGGGCTCCACGAGTCCGGGGTGGTTGAAGTAGTGCCGCAGCTTGTCGAGCCGCGGTGCACCCGCGCCCAGCGGGGCGGCGGCGTCGAACAGGTTCTCGCGGTACTGCCGGCAGCTCGACCACGACGAGTAGGCGCTGGTCACGAAGCAGGCCGCTCGAGTGACGCCGTCGCGCTCCATCTCGGCGAGCGTGTCGGCCAGGTACGGGTCCCAGTTGCGGTTGCCCCAGTAGACCGGGAGGTCGAGCCCTGACTCCGCGAGGTCCGCCCGGACGGCGGCCAGCAGGTCGCGGTTCAGGTCGTTGATCGGCGACCGTCCGCCGAAGAGGAAGTAGTGCTCGCCCACCTGCTCGAGCCGCTCGCGGGGGATGTTGCGGCCGCGGGTGACGTTCTCCAGGAACGGCACGACGTCCTCGGGCTTCTCGGGGCCGCCGAAGGAGACGAGGAGGAGGGCGTCGTAGGGCGCGGCATCGGGCACGTCGTCAGCCTAGGGAGCGGCGACGAATACGGATTGGCCCGGTGTCCCCGGCTGGTCCTACCGTGGGACTGATCATGGTGTCCCTGTCCTCCTACCGTGCGGTGCTCGCTCGCCCCGGTGCGCTGAAGTTCTCGCTGGCCGGCCTCGTCGGCCGACTCCCCCTGGCCATGGCCGGGCTCGGCATCGTGCTGCTCGTCCAGGCCGAGACGGGCTCGTACGGCGTCGCCGGAGCCGTCTCGGCCGCCTACCTCGCGGCCAACGCCGTCCTCGCGGTGCCGATGGGCCGGCTCGTGGACCGCTGGGGCCAGGGCTGGGTGCTGACGGCGACCAGCCTCGCGTTCGGTGCGGCGATGACCGCTCTCATCGTGACGATCCAGGCGGACCTCCCGATCGGGACGACGTACGCCGCCGCGGCCCTCGCCGGTGCCGCACTGCCGCCCGTCGACGCCTGCGTCCGCACCCGCTGGGCCCACGTCCTCGACGAGCAGCACGAGGTCGAGACCGCCTACGCGCTCGAGGCCGTGGTCGACGAGTCCGTGTTCATCACCGGCCCGATCCTGGTCACGGTGCTCGCGACGCTGGTCCACCCGACCGCCGGCATCGCGGCGGCGACGCTGGCCGGGCTCGTCGGCGGCCTGGCCTTCGCCGTCCAGCGCGCGACCGCGCCGCCCGCCCACCCGCGCGACCGCTCGCACGGGGCCGTCCGGATCCCGCTGCCGTGGCGCACCCTGGCCCCGATCGGCGTCGTCTGCGTCGCCCTCGGCACGCTGTTCGGTGCGGCCGAGGTCACCACCGTCGCGTTCGCCGACGAGCAGGGCACCAAGTCGGCCGCGGGTGGGCTGCTGGCCACGTGGGCGCTCGGCAGCCTGCTCGCCGGCGTCATCTACGGCCTGGTGAGCTGGCGCCGGTCCCTCCGTGTCCGGGTCCGCTGGGGCGCCCTCGGGATGGCGTGCACCATGCTGCCTCTCGGCTTCGTCGACTCGATCTGGCTGATGGGCGGACTGATGCTGCTCGGCGGCTTCGCGATCGCGCCGACGATGATCGCCACCACGGCGTTGATCGAGCAGGTCACGCCGAGCTCCCGGCTCACCGAGGGGATGGCCGTCCTCCAGACCGGTCTCGTCGCCGGCGTGGCCCCGGGCGCCGCGCTCGCGGGCGCGATCGTCGACCACTCCGGCGCCTCCACCGCCTACCTCGTCCCCCTCGGCGCGGGCCTCGCAGCCGCGATCGCCGCGCTGACGCTGCCGCGCCGGACATCCGTCTCCGACACCGTGCCGGGCAGGGTCGCCGAGGTCGTGCCGTGACGAGCTGGAGCAACTGGTCCGGGCTCGAGTCCGCGCACCCGACCAGGGTCGTCGAGCCGGCCGACGCCGAGGCCGTCGCCGCCGAGGTCCGCGCGGCCCGCGAGGCCGGCGCCAGGGTCAAGATGGTCGGCACCGGTCACAGCTTCACCGGCATCGGCGCCCCCGAGCAGACGATGCTGACCCCGGGCGGGCTGGCCGGGATCGTCGGGATCGACCGCGACGCGATGACGGTCACGGCCCGCGCGGGCACGGTCCTCGAGGACCTCAACCTCGCCCTCGAGCGCCAGGGCCTGAGCCTCCACAACATGGGCGACATCGCCGAGCAGACGCTGGCCGGCGCGATCTCGACCGGCACCCACGGCAGTGGCGGCAGGGCGGCGTCCCTCGCCCACCAGGTGGTGGGGCTCGAGCTGGTCACCGGCACCGGCGGGCTGGTCACCGCGACCGCCGACGAGAACCCGGACGTCCTCGAGATGGCCCGGGTCGGGCTCGGCGCGCTGGGGGTCCTGACCTCGGTCACCTTCCGGGTCGAGCCGGTCTTCGTCCTCGAGGCCCACGAGCAGCCGATGTCGTGGGACGAGGCGCTGGCGTCGTACGACGAGATGACGGCGGCGTCCGACCACGTCGACATGTACTGGTTCCCGCACACCGACCGGATGCTCACCAAGCGCAACCAGCGTCGCGGCACCGACCTGTCCCAGGCGCAACCGCTCGGGCGGTTCAGGGCGTGGCTCGACGACGACTTCCTCCAGAACACCGCCTTCGGCTGGCTCACCGCCGGTGCCAACCGGGCGCCCCGGGTGATCCCGCGGATGAACCGGGTGGCCGCCGGGCTGCTGAGCGAGCGCCGGTTCAGCGACGTGCCGCACCGGGTGTTCACCGCCGAGCGCTCGGTGGTCTTCCGCGAGATGGAGTACGCCGTGCCGCGCGAGGCAGGTCTCGCCGTGCTCGCCGAGGCCCGCCGGGCCATCGACGCGTCCGGTCTGCGGATCAGCTTCCCCGTCGAGATCCGGACCGCCCCCGCCGACGACATCCCGCTCTCCACGGCCTACCGGCGCGACTCGCTCTACCTCGCGTTCCACACGCACCGCGACGCCGACCACCTCGCCTACTTCGCACTGCTCGAGCCGATCATGCGGGCCCACGACGGCCGGCCGCACTGGGGCAAGGTGCACACCCGCAGCGCCGCCGACCTGCGGCCGACGTACGAGCGGTTCGACGACTTCGTGGCGATGCGCGACCGGCTCGATCCCGACCGGGTGTTCGCCAACGCCTACCTCGAGCGGGTCCTCGGCCCCTGACGCGGTCGTGACGCGTCCCGAAATCCAGGCGTGGCGCGCCGTGGCGGTACCGCTCGCTCAGGCGTGGGCCGTCGTAGGGTCGACGGCAACCGCTACGCAAGGAACCACAGAGATGTCGGCCCAGGAACTGCCCGCGACGACCGCCACGGAGTCGGTCGAGCGCCCGGCACCCTCCGAAGCCAGACCGCAGCGGCCCGCAGACACCCACCTCAGGCTCCGGGGCCTCACCGACGACGGATCCCGGCTGCTTCTCGTGGATGGATCGGGCCTGGAGTTCACCGTCGACGCCGACGCGCGACTCCGTGCCGCCCTGCACGGCGACCCGTCCCGCACCGACCCCAGCAGCCAGAGCACACCGCCCCGATCCGGCCCGAACCCATCAACGACTAGGGAGAAGACGATGGAGAGCCCTCTTCTTCGACCCCGCGACATCCAGGCCCGGATCCGTGCCGGTGAGACCCCCGAAGCGGTCGCCGAGGCAGCACAGACCACCCTTGAGAAGGTCATGCCGTACGCCGCACCTGTGCTCGCCGAGCGAGAGCACGTTGCCCAGAGGTCCCTCCGTGCCTCCATCCGACGCCCTGCCGGTGAACCCGCGGGGACCAGCCGCACCCTCGGCGAGGCGATCAGCGTCCGGCTCCGGGGGATGAACGTCGACCCGGACTCGGTGATCTGGGACGCGTGGCGGCGTGAGGACGGTCGGTGGTCCCTGACCGCCGCGTTCACCGCCGGCGGCACCGACGGCCTGGCCCAGCTGACCTACGACCAGCCGGGCAACTTCGTGCTGCTCGACAACGACGAGGCCCGTTGGCTGGTCGGTGACCACCTCGAGGCGACACCCGCCGAGGAGCCGGTCGTTCCCGACACCGAGGGCAGGTTCCTGTCCTCCGTGCCGAGCGAGCAGCTCGCCCTCGCTCCCGACGAGCTGGGCACCGACGCGATCGAGATGGTCAGCGAGCTGGACGACATCACCGCCGAGCAGCCCATCGAGGCCTACCTCGACGTGCAGGCCACGGAGGCGACCGCCGAGATCGAGGCGATCGCGCCCGACCCCGGTGCCGACGAGCCGGCCGCGCGCCCGCCGGTCAAGAAGAAGCGCTCCTCGGTCCCGAGCTGGGACGAGATCATGTTCGGCGGCCCGACCGACGGCACCGACGACGGGGACAGCGCGGGCTGAGTCCTGCCGGCGGAGGTGACCAGCCGGTAACCTCCGGCGCATGTCGTACTTCGTCACCGGTGCCACCGGCTTCATCGGCCGCCACCTGGTCGAGGAGCTCGTCGACCACCGCGACGGCCCGGTCTACGTGCTCTGCCGCCAGGGGTCGCTCGACCGGATGGCGAGCCTCGTCCAGGGCTGGGGCGGGGACCGGGTCGTGCCCGTCGTCGGCGACCTCGGCGCCCCGGGGCTCGGTGTCGACGCGGCCTGGGTGGAGGAGCACCGGGGCCGGATCGACCACTTCTTCCACCTCGCCGCGATCTACGACATGACGGCGGACGACGCCACGAACGAGTCGATGAACGTCGGCGGCACCCGCAACGCCCTCGAGCTCGCGCACGCCGTGCAGGCCGGTGTGTTCCACCAGGTCTCCTCGGTCGCGGCGGCCGGCGAGTTCCACGGCCGGTTCGACGAGACGATGTTCGCCGAGGGCCAGCACCTGCCCTCGGCGTACCACCGGACCAAGTACGAGTCGGAGCGGATCGTCCGCGAGGAGGCCGAGGTCCCCTGGCGCGTCTACCGTCCCGCGATCGTCGTCGGCCACTCCGAGACCGGTGCGATGGACAAGGTCGACGGCCCCTACTACTTCTTCCCGGTGATGAGGACGCTGCGGGACAACCTGCCCGCGTGGCTGCCGCTCGTCGGCGTCGACCTCGGAGACACCAACGTGGTGCCCGTCGACTACGTCGCCAAGGCCATGGACCACCTGGCGCACGCCGAGGGGCACGACGGCGAGGCGTTCCACCTGGTCAACCCGGACCCGCAGGCGACGGTCGAGATGATCAACACGTTCTGCAAGGCCGCGGGCGCACCCCGGTTCGCCACCCCGCTGGACCGCCGGGTGACCACGGCCGGGCCGCTGGCACTGATCCCGAACCGGCTCCGGCCGTTGGCCCTGACCACCTCGCTGGTGAAGCTCGGGCCGGTGCAGGCCGCGCTGGACCTGGCCCTGGGTCGCACCGGCATCCCGGCCGAGGTGCTGGCGCACTCGTCGTTCACCGCCCGCTTCGACTCACGCCGGACCGAGAAGGCGCTCGCCGGGTCAGGCATCGCGGTGCCGGACCTGGAGGGCTACGCGCGCACGCTGTGGGGCTACTGGGAGGAGCACCTCGACGAGTCGACCGGCCGCGACCCGAAGGTGCGCGAGGCGCTCAAGGGCAAGCACGTCGTGATCACGGGTGCCTCCAGCGGCATCGGACAGGTCGTCGCGCTGAAGGTCGCCCAGGCCGGCGGCATCCCGGTCCTGGTCGCGCGCGGCAAGGACAAGCTCGAGGAGACCCGGGCGACCATCGAGCGGCGCGGCGGGACGGCACACGTCTTCCCCTGCGACCTCTCCGACCTCGAGGCGATCGACCGGCTGTGCGAGCAGCTGACGACCGAGCTGGGGTCCGTCGACTTCGTCATCAACAACGCCGGCCGGTCGATCCGCCGGTCGCTCCGGCTCTCCCACGACCGCTTCCACGACTTCGAGCGCACCATGCAGCTCAACTACTTCGGCGCGATCCGGCTGGTCATGGGCCTGATCCCCGCCATGAAGAAGGCCAAGCGCGGCCACGTCGTGAACATCTCCTCGATCGGCGTGCAGACCAACCCGCCGCGGTTCTCGGCGTACGTCGCCTCGAAGTCGGCGCTCGACTCGTGGTCCAACGTCGTGTCGTCCGAGCTCGTGGGTGACGGCATCACCTTCACGAGCATCCACATGCCGCTGGTGCGGACGCCGATGATCGCGCCGACCAAGATCTACGACAAGTTCCCCACGATCTCACCGGCGCAGGCCGCGGACCTGGTGGTCAAGGCGATGGTCGAGCGGCCGCACGAGATCAACACGATGCTCGGCAACGTCGGCGCCGTGGCCCACACCGTCGCGCCGAAGCTCGCCTTCCGGCTGCTCAACATGGCCTACCACGTGTTCCCCGACTCGGCGGCGGCCAAGGGCGAGGTCGCCTCGGGCGGCACCCGGGAGTCCGAGCAGATCATGCTGGCGAAGGTGTTCAAGGGCATTCACTGGTGATGTGAGCCGTCCGAGGAACGAGGACGGGTCACATCGATGGTGGTTGAGCAGCGAGTCGGGGTGAGCTTGCGAAGCCCGAACCGAGCGTGTCGAAACCTCTCGAGCCGCGGCTGGAGCTCGACCCCATCAGCTCACCTTGACGAGCACCTTCCCGAAGTTCCGCCCGGCGAGCATGCCGGTGAACGCCTCGACGACGTTCTCCAGCCCGTCGGTGACGTCCTCGCGGTAGGCGACCTGCCCCTCGCGCACCCACCCGGACATGTCCTCGAGGAACGCGCCGAAGTGCTCGCGCTCGAACTCGCTCTGGATGAAGCCGCGCACGGTGAGGCTCTTGGTCAGCACCCGGCGCATGAAGCCGTCGAAGCGGTCCGGGCCCTCGGCCGCCGAGGTGGCGTTGTAGTTCGCGACCAGTCCGCAGACCGGGACCCGGGCGTACAGGTTGAGGTGCCGCTCGACGGCCCGCCACACGTCGCCGCCGACGTTCTCGAAGTAGACGTCGACACCGTCCGGCACCGCCTCGGCCAGCCGGTCCCGGAAGTCGGCGGCCCGGTGGTCGACCGCGGCGTCGAACCCGAAGTCCTCGACGAGCGCCCGGCACTTGTCCGGCCCGCCCGCGATGCCGACCGCGCGCGCACCTTTGAGCCTCGCGATCTGGCCGACCGCCGAACCCACGGGTCCGGTGGCGGCCGCGACCACGACGGTCTCCCCGGGCTGGGGCCTCCCGAGCAGCAGCAGGCCGGCGTACGCGGTGAAGCCGGGCATCCCGAGCACGCCCAGCGCGGTGCTGACCGGAGCCCCGTCCGGGTCGAGCCGGCGGGTGTGGCGCGCCTCGGCGACGGCCCCGGTCTGCCAGCCGGAGTACGACAGCACCCAGTCGCCGACCTCGCGGTCCGGTGACCGCGACTCGACGACCTGGCACACGGTCCCGCCGACCATGAGGCCGCCGACCGGCACCGGCTCGGCGTACGACGGCGCGTCGCTCATCCGGCCGCGCATGTAGGGGTCGAGCGACAGGTAGCGGACCTCCAGCAGCACCTGGCCGTCCTCGAGCGGAGGCAGGTCGACGGTGACGGTCTCGAAGTCGGCCGGCGTCGGCTCGCCGTGCGGCCGGGCGGCCAGCCGGACCTGGGTGCTCTGCATGCTCACTCGTCCTCCTCGCCCGTGGCGACGGGCCGGTCCGGGTCGGTGATCCAACCGCTCCAGCTGCCCGGGTACAACGACGCCGGTACCCCGATGCTCGCCAGGGCCAGGACGTCGTGGACCGCGGTGACCCCCGAGCCGCAGTAGACCGCGACCTCCTGCCGGCCGTCGGTCGGCACCCCGGCCGCCTCGTACAGCGCCCGGAGCTGGTCCGGGCTCCGGAACCTGCCGCTCTCGTCCAGGTTGGCACCGGTCGGCACGTTGACGGCGCCCGGGATGTGACCGGCCACGGGGTCGATCGGCTCGGTCTCGCCGCGGTAGCGCTCGGGTGCCCGCGCGTCGACGAGGACGGGGACGTCGAGGACGCGGTCGGCCTCCACCACGGGCATCTGCCCCGGCCGGGCGACGAAGTCACCCGGGTGCGCATTGACGTTCACCCCGGTCTCGACCTCGCCACCGTCGGCGACCCACGCCGCCCAGCCGCCGTCCAGGACGCGGGTGTCGGGGTGGCCGTGGAACCGCAGCAGCCACCAGGCCCGGCCGGCGCCCAGACCGTTCCAGTCGTCGTAGACCACGACGGCCCGGTCCTGGCGCACCCCGGCGCGGCGCATCGCCTCCTCCAGGACGGCGGTCTCCGGCAGCGGGTGCCGGCCGCCGTCACCGGGCGGTGCGGCGAGCTCGGAGTCGAGGTCGACGTAGAGGGCTCCCGGGACGTGCCCGAGGGCGTACTCACCCGGCCCGGACGGTCCCGCGGTCCGGTAGCGGACGTCGAGGACGGTCACGTCCGACACGCGCCCCCGAAGCTCGGTGGTCGAGATGAGAGGACTCCACACGCGTGACAGGATGCCGCACGTGGCCGAGCTCCAGTTCTTCACCGGCACCATGGACTCCGGCAAGAGCACGTTGGCCCTCCAGACGAACCACAACCACGCCGCGCGCGGGCTGGTCGGCCGGATCTTCACGACCCGCGACCGGGCGGGCTCCGGGATGATCTCCAGCCGGCTCGGCCTCGAGCACGAGGCGATCGAGGTGGACGACGACTTCCACTTCTGGCGGTACGTCGTCGACTCGCTGACCGCCGGGGCGCGGATCGACTACCTGATCTGCGACGAGGCGCAGTTCTTCACGCGCGACCAGATCGACCAGCTCGCGAAGGTCGTCGACGAGCTCCAGATCGACGTGTTCGCGTTCGGGATCCTCACCGACTTCCGCAGCGAGCTCTTCGCCGGCAGCGCCCGGCTCGTCGAGCTCTCCGACCGCATGCACGTGCTGCAGGTCGAGGCCCTCTGCTGGTGCGGCAAGAAGGCGACCACCAACGCCCGGACCGAGAACGGCGAGATGGTCGTCGAGGGCGAGGTCATCGTCGTCGGCGACGTCGACCAGGCGCCCGGCGAGGAGGACGAGGTCGTCGTGGCCTACGAGGTGCTCTGCCGCCAGCACTACCGGCGCCGGATGACAGCCTCACGCGCCAAGGCTGTCTCGATGCAGTCCGAGCCGCTGCCGTTCGGCTGAGACCCGGTTCACCCCTCCAGGCTGGCCCGATCTAGCCATTCCCTCCTGGACCGGACGGGTCCATGCTGCCTGCCATCGACACGATCCCCGCGGGGGTGCGGGGAGATCGGAGTGACCGCATGAAGGCGTACCGGTTCCTGGCGTTCATGATCGCCGCGCTCGTGGTCGTCCAGGCGGGCGCGATCGCCTGGGCGTTCTTCGGCATGACCAACTGGATCGACGACGGTGGGGTGGTCAACAAGGAGCTCCTGGAGTGCACCGACTGCGACCAGAACTTCACCGCCGAGTGGGGCTTCGCGATCCACATGTTCTTCAACGGGCTGATCCTGATCCCGTTGACGTCGCTGATCCTGCTGATCGTCTCGTTCTTCGCGAAGGTGCCCCGGGGCGTCGCCCTGGCGGCGACCGTCTTCGGGCTCGTGGTGCTGCAGGTCTTCGTGCTGCCGGCACTGTCACGTGAGGTCGGTTCCGGCTTCGGTGCGCTGCACGGCGTGAACGCCCTGGCGCTCATGGGCGTCGCGATCATGGCCGGGATGCGTGCCTCTCGCGCCCTGGGTGCCACCGTCGAGCCAGCGGCGCCCGCCGCGCCGGCCACGGCCTGACCACGCCGACCGCTCCCGAGCCTCCGGTGCCGTCCGCGGCGCCGGAGGGCCCGTGGCGCGCGCTCCGCAGCCGCTGGCGCACGATCGCGGCCGTCGTCGCCACGGTGGCGATCGTGCTGCCGCTGGCCTGGATGTGGAACGCGAGCCGCCTGCCGGACAGCTACGACCTCGCGGAGATGGGCTACCCCGACTGGGGTGGCGGACCGGTCGACGAGCACCACGGCATGGGGCACGGAGCCGTGTCGGTGGCGGACCTGGTCGCCGACCCCGACCGGCCGGCCGACGTCTCCGTCACGCTCACGGTCACGCGGGACGGCGGCCGCTACCTGGTCAACGGCACGTCTCCCGGACCCATGCTCGAGGCCACGGTCGGTGATCTCGTCGAGGTGCGGCTCGTGAACGACGGCGTCGACGACGGCATCACCCTGCACTGGCACGGCGTCGACGTGCCGAACGCCGCCGACGGGGTGGCCGGCGTGACCCAGGACGCCGTCGAGGACGGCGAGGAGCACGTCTACCGCTTCGTCGCCGACCAGGCGGGGAGCTTCTGGTACCACTCGCACCAGATCTCCCACGAGCAGGTGCGCCGAGGCCTGCTCGGGGCGCTGGTCGTGCACCCGGTGACCGAGGACCCGGCCGTCGTGGACCAGGTGGCCGTCCTGCACCGGTACGCCGAGGGACCGACGCTCAACGGCTCCGAGGGAACCACGACGCTGGACGTCCAGCCCGGCCAGGACGTGCGGCTCAGGGTGGTCAACACGGACAACGGTCGTGCGCCCCTGTGGGTGACCGGGGCGGAGTACGAGGTGCTGGCCGTCGACGGCGTGGACGTCAACGGGCCGACGCCGCTGGAGGGCGTGAAGTACGGCGTGCCCGCCGGCGGGCGGGTCGACCTCGGCATCACCGTCCCGCCGGGTGGGGTCCGCGTCGACTTCTCCGGCACGACGTCCCTCGTCCTGGGTGAGGACCCCACCGGGGGCGAGCCGGTCGCGGCGCCGGCCGACTTCGTCGACCTCCTGTCGTACGGCGAGCCGGCCGACATCGGCTTCGACCCCGCCCGACCCGACCGCCGGTTCGAGTACCGGATCGGCAAGCGGCCGGGCTTCCTCGACGGCAAGCCGGGGATGTGGTGGACGATCAACGGCCACCTGTTCCCGGACGTCCCCATGTTCATGGTCGACGAGGGGGACGTCGTCGTGATGACGATCGAGAACCACAGCGACGACGCGCACCCGATGCACCTGCACGGGCACCATGCCGTCGTGCTGTCCCGGGACGGCGAGCCGGCGACGGGGAGCCCCTGGTGGATCGACTCGCTCGAGGTCAGCGTGGGCGAGACCTACGAGATCGCGTTCCTGGCCGACAACCCCGGTCTGTGGATGGACCACTGCCACAACCTCACGCACGCGGCGGAGGGACTGGTGGCGCACCTGATGTACACCGGCGTGGAGTCGTCCTTCCGGGTCGGTGGCGACCACGCCAACCACCCGGAGTGAGGTCAGCAGACCGCGATCGGGATGACCATCTCGTCCGGCGTCAGCGAGCCGTGCAGGCCGACGAGGGTCATCTCGTAGGCGAAGTCGACGCTCGAGAACGTCGAGTGGGTGTCGCGCATCGCGACGACGACGTCGCCGAGCCGCGGGTAGACCGACGGGATCACGTCGCCGAACCAGCCGCGCGCGATCGCGGTGTCCCGGGCCATCACGTCGGCACGGTCACCGAAGAACGAGCTCCAGGTGGCGCACACGTCGTCGACCGCGCCGCCGCGGACGTACAGGTGCCGGAACCGGGCCTCGCCGCCGAACAGCAGCAGCCCGTCGCGCAGCTCGAGGTGCTGGTCGACGTCGGTACGGTGCTCCGGCGGCGAGTCGACCATGCCGTGGTCGGCGACCACGACGAGCCGCGTCTCGGGCGGCAGCGCCTCGCGGAGCTGCTCGACCTCGGCGTCGACGGCGGTCAGCTGCTGCAGCCACTGCTGCGACGCGACGCCGTACTTGTGCCCGGTCCAGTCGAGGTCGCTGTCGTAGAGGTAGGTCAGCGACGGCTGCTGCACGGCGGCGACCACGGCCGCGGCGATCCGCTCGCCGACCCGGTCGGCGCCGACGTACTCGCCGCCGCGTGACGACGCCACGGTCAGCCCGCTCCCCCGGAAGTCGCGCTTGTTGACCACCGTGACCGCGACACCGGCCTCCTGCAGCCGCGTGAAGGTCGTGGGGTGCGGCTGCCACTCCAGCGGGTCGACACCCTTGTCCCAGAACAGCGCGTTGAGCAGGCGCTCGGTCCCCGGGATCCGGCTGGTGAACCCGACCAGGCCGTGCGCGCCCGGCGGCAGCCCGGTGCCGAGCGAGGTCAGGCTGGTCGCGGTCGTGGACGGGACGCCCGCGGTGCCGGTCTCCCCCGCGTCGAGCAGCTCGGCGAGGAACGGCGCCGCGTGCCGGTAGCGCTCGACGAGCCGGGCCCCGAGACCGTCGACGAGGAACAGCACGTACGACGGCGCCGGCGGGAGCACCATCGCCGGGTCGCCCAACGGGTGGCCCAGCGCGGCCGCGATGGCGGGGACGACGTCGGCCAGCGAGCGTCGCTCGTACGCCGGCTCGACGAACTCCGTCACTGCCGGGTCACGCGTGCGTGCGAGCGGACAGGTGCTCCGCGAACGAGAGCAGCCCGGCCACCGCGTCGGCGCCGTCGGCCGCGGCCGAGACCCGCAGCGAGAAGTCGTCGGCCGACAGCGACCCGGTGTAGCCGTGGTCGGCGGTGCAGTCCTGGTCGTCGCAGCCCGCGGGCTCGAGGTCCACGCGGCTGACGCCGCCCCACCCGATGGTCATGACCGCCTCGGCCGGCTGCGTCGAGCCGGACGCCGCGTTGGCGACCATCCGGGTCACGACGACGGACTTCACGGCCGTCAGCCGGATCGCCTCGGTCGAGGTCGACGTGTACGGCTCCGGCAGCAGGTCGTCGCCGGGGTACTCGTCGGTGTGCAGCAGCACCACGCGCGTCGGCGTGAGCACGATGACGCTCAGGTGCCGGCGGACCTCGTCGCGGTCGAAGGTCGGCTCGTGGTGCACGTAGAACGACACGACCTGCTCGTCGGCCAGCGCCGCGGCGACGGCGTCGGCGACCACCTCGGGGTAGTAGCCCGTGTGGTCGATCGCGGCACGCAGGTCACGCCTGCGGTCACGGTCCTCGGTCGTGCGGAGCGGCATCCGGTCAGTCTGTCACGACGACCGAACCCGACCGTCGGGGTTGTGGAAGAGTCGCCGCGTGAAGACCCTGCTCAACGTCCTCTGGCTGGTCCTCGCCGGGTTCTGGCTGTTCCTGGCGTACGTCGCCGCCGGGATCCTGTGGTGCATCACCATCATCGGCATCCCGTTCGGGATTGCCTCGTTCCGCATCGGGATGTACGCGCTGTGGCCCTTCGGCCGGCAGGTCGTCCGGAAGTCGACGGCTGGCGGCTTCAGCGCAGTCGGCAACGTCTTCTGGTTCATCCTCTCGGGCTTGTGGCTCGCGATCGGTCATGCGATCACCGGCGCGATCCTGTGCATCACGATCATCGGCATCCCACTCGGCATCGCCAACTTCAAGCTGATCCCTGTTGCCCTGCTGCCGCTCGGCCGCGAGATCGTCAGCTCGCGCGACGCGTCCGCTGGGTTCGCTCCGCCTCAGGCAGCCCAGTAGAGGTTGACGACCTGTCGTTCCTGGGGTGAAAGCACCTGCTGGGGTTCGGGGCCGAGTCGGGGTGCCGTGGTCACGTAGACGTGTCCGGTCGGCGTGCTTGTCTCGATGGTGTGGCGCGGTCCGGGGCGGGGTCGGGCACGCCAGCCGTGGGCCTGCTTGGCGTAGTTGTGGCCCTCGCACACGCCCTGGCCGTTGCTGGTGTCGGTCGCGCCTCCCAACGCGCTGTCCTGGGCGTGGTCGAGGTGGCGGACCGGGGCGTCGCAGTAGGCCATCCGGCACCCACGGTCCCGCATCCTCAGGAACGCGGCGAGACCGCCGTCGAACCGCTGAGCCTTGGAGTCCATCGCGACCAGCTGGCCGGTCTCGGGCCTCTCGTAGAGCCGCTTGAGCCACACGTCGAGGCCTTCGTCGAGGTTGTCGGCGATCCACTCTCGCAGCAGGTCGCCCCCTACCTCGCCGTAGCCCTCGACCCACCCGGTGCCGTCCTCGTCGCCGAGCAGAACACTGTCCCGGACCACCACGTTCACCATCAGCCCCATACCCGGCTTCGCGCCGGCCTTGGCGCCGGCAGCGTCGGCGATCGTCGGTGCGAGAACCCGTTCGACGAGCAGGTCGGCCATCAGCTGACCGCGGCTGCGCGGGTCACCTGCGGCCCGCTGGCGGTCGGCCTCGACCGAGAGCGCAGCATGGACACCGACGCCCTGCTTGACCGACAACAGTGCAGTGAACCAGGTCATCACGTCGGGTGCGGGCCGGATGCTGGTGTGCCGGTCAGCCTCGGCCTTCCGGCGCCGATCGACGAACGACATCGGGTCAGCCCGGTACGCCGCCGCATTCGCGGCGGCCGCGGCCTGCCGGGGACTCATCGCCTCGACCTTCTCCGGGTCACCGGCAACCTCGAGGTCGACAGCAGCCCGGTCCTGGCGGGACAGGCAGGCGGTGCCCTTCATCAGCTGGGTCACCGTGTACTCGTCGACCAGCCCGTCACGCCACGCCTCCAGCGTGCACGGCATCTCCTTGACGACCTTGGCCAGCTGGAGGTGCCGCTGACCGCGGCTCAGCGACTCCCGCCGCCCGAACGCGATCTGCGCGGCCACCCCACGACCCTGACGCTCAGGCGGCACCCTCTTGGCCGCCGCCTTGGCACGCATCGACGCGTCGAAGTCCGCCGTCACCTCGGCCTGCTCGGCCTCCGCGCTGCACTTCAGCTCCTCCAAGGCCCGGAGCATGTCGATCCTGTCCTCATCCGACAGGTCGCGGTTGCCGCGCTTGAGGAGGTCCTTCATCGCCCGGACATCCGCGACCGTGACCATCCGACCTGGCGCGGGGAAGCCGCTGGGATCGAAGGAGAGGATCGGTGAACTCATCGTGCGAGTCACGCTAGACGTGACCACCGACACCCGATCGCCACAGATCCGCGGGCTGTGGACAGACCAGAACCGTCCTCACATGCCGATGAGCGCGCTCAGCGTGTTACGGTGTGCGTGCTGACGGAGGTACGGCCGTTCCGCGATCATCGACCCATGACTCTGGCCGACGACCAACCGCTGACTGACGAGGTGGGTCGTGCTCGTCGACCTCCTGGACGGATGGGTGCTCACTGCCGAGCGATGATCGGTACACGAAGGCTCGACTGACGTTCAACGGCTTGCTCGACCGCCGTCCGGCGGTAGCGGTCTCGTGCTTGAGCGTGGATGACGTGCGGCGCGCAGTGGAGATGGCTGACCGGCTGAGCTTGCCGGTCTCGGTGCGGGGCGGTGGTCACAGCGTGGCCGGTCACGGCATCGGTGCCGATGCGGTGCTGTTGGACCTGTCACACATGAACGAGGTCGCCGTGGACCCGTCGTCGCGGCGGATCAGGGTCGCCGGCGGCGCGACCTGGAACGACGTGGACCCCGCCGCTCACGAGCACGGCCTCGCCGTCCCAGGCGGCACGTTCGGCGACACAGGTGTCGGCGGGCTCACCCTGGGCGGAGGCATCGGATGGCTCATCGGAGTCGCGGGACTGACCTGCGACAACCTCGTCCGCGCTGAGCTGGTGACCCCAGCGGGAGAACTCGTGGTCGCGGGCGAAGACGGCGACCCGGAACTCTTGTGGGCGCTGCGTGGCGGCGGAGGGAACTTCGGCATCGTCACCTCCTTCGAGCTGACCCTGCACGACGCGCGGGCCGATGCTGGGCGGCTACGTCGCCTTCGCTGTCGACGACACCGAGTCAGTCCTGGCGGGAGTCGCCGAGATGATGCGACAGGCACCTGACGAACTGGTCGCACAACCGGCGATCAGGGTCGGCAGCGACCATGCCCTGCCCGCATGCGTCGTCATGTTCGCCTACGCAGGGGACCCTCGTAGCGGCGCTCCGTTCGTGGAGGCGATCCGACGTCTCGCCACCCCCTTGGCCGAGGACGTCCGCCCGATGAGCTACCTCCAGGTACAGGCGATGAACGAGCTCCTGCCCTTCGGGCTGAGGCACTACTGGTCAGGCCACTTCTTGACCGATCTGGAGCCTGAGGCGATCTCTGCGATCTGCGAGCACTTGGACCCCACGACTGGGCTGAACCTCATCTTGTTCGAGCCCCTGACGGGCCAGGGAAGACGAACCGATCCTGCGACCGCAGCGTTTCCAGCACGGGAAGCTCGTTGGAATGTCACCGGACTCGGTGTGTGGACCGATCCGGACGAGGACGCCGGCCAGGTGGCCTGGGCTCGATCTCTTTCTGAGGCCGTCGCTCCTTGGTCGCTGCTGGGCGGCGGCTATCTCAACTACGCCCCCCACGACGAGCCCTCCAGCCGGATCGAGACCACATTCGGCGCTGAACGCTGGGCGCGTCTACGCGCCGTCAAGCACACCTACGACCCGACGAACATCCTCCGGTTCAACCCGAACATCGCGCCCTAGCCCACGGCCCCGGCCAGGCCCGGGACCGCTGCCGCATCGCCGTCCGCTCATGCCGCGTTGAGTGCGAGTGCTCCTGCGGTCGAACTGACTCTGTCGCCTACCGTGACGACGTGAACCAACACGGCTGGGTGGACGACGACCGGGTCGCCGACCGGCGCTTGTGGATTCTTCTCGGATTGCTTTTCGCGATCCTCGGACTGTTCGCCCTTGCGGTAATCGTGTTCTCGTCGATTGCCTCGTTGCACTAAGAGGTCCCCGCTCGGCTGAACGTCCGGTCAAAGCCGCTGCGATGCCTTAGCAGTCACCTCGCCGAGCGGACTGCAAAGACGTCTGGCCTAGGTTCGAGCCGTGTTCGACGTCGTCTTCCTGGGCTGGGCCCTGCTGGTCGTCACCGGCGGCGTCCTCAGTGTCAAGGGGACCCGGCAGGGCAACACGAGGAAGCGGGAGCTCGGGCGGCGACTGCTCCTGGTTGCGGGTGTGTCGATGCTCGTCGCTATCGGAACGATGATCTACGTCGTGGCGGTGGGGAGCACGTGATCACTGCGGGATCGTGTCGCCGGGTGCGTTCCCCATCCGGCGCACGAACCAGTCCGAGCGCGGGTCGGCGACCGGCTCGATGCGCACTCCGGCGGTGAGGACCGAGAGGCTGGTGGCGCCCGCGAGGACGAGCGAGAGCTCGAGCGAGGCGATCTGCGGGAGGTCGTGCTGGAGCTTCGCGACGCGGAGGATCAGGCGCTCGACGGCGGCGACGTCGACGACCTCGGAGCCGCGGTAGCCGAACAGCATCGGCGAGGCGCGGATCTCACGGACCATGGCGGCGGCGTCGTGGTCGCCCAGGGGCGGGATCCGGTAGGACTTGTCGCCCAGCAGCTCGGTCAGCGGGCCGGAGATGCCGAACGACACGACCGGCCCGAACAGCGGGTCCTCGATCGAGCGCACGGCCACCGGGACGCCGGGCGGGGCGTTCTTCTGGACGACCAGGCCGGCCTCGTCGGGCGACCCGACGATCTCGCGCAGGGTGTTCCAGGCGTCCTTCATCTCCTCGGCGGTGTCCACGTTGCGCCACACGTGCGCCAGGTCGGGGCGCTCGCGCAGGTGCTCCGCGGTGGCCTTGAGGACGACGTCCCAGCCGAGCTTCTTGCCGGCGACCTGGGCCTGCCGGAGCGTGGTGACGGGAACGGTCGGCCAGAGCTCGATGCCGTACGACGCCAGGAGCCCGGTGAGCTCGTCCGCGTCGAGCTGGGCGCCGTCGGGGTGCTTGGCGAGGACGCCGCCGACCAGCTGGCGCGCCGCGACGGCGTCGACGTCGCCCGCGCCGGTGGTCGCCCCGTCCGGGGTGCGGAGCCACACGGCGTACTCGACGACCTTCGCGAGCGCGCGGACCGCGCCCTCCACGGCCTGGTACGACGGCACAGACCCACGGCCGGCGGTCGAGCCCGCGACGTCCGGGACGCGCAGCAGCTCGGGCACGCCCTCGGCGCCGAGGAACGAGGAGACGAGCGGCTTGTCGGACTGCTCGCCGACGGCGGCGAGCACGTTGGCGATCTGGTCGCCGGCGACGTTCAGCGGCGGGATGTAGACCGCGACGACGGCGTCGACCTCGGGGTCGTCGATGGCGGCGTCGAGGGCGTCCTCGAAGTCCTCGGCGGTCGGCTCCGCGCTCAGCGCGACCTGCTTGTTGACCACGAGCCCGACCGATGCCGCGGCGTCGGCCGCGAGAAGCCCGAGCGCGTCGGAGTTGCCGACGATGGCGACCCGGCGGCCGCGCGGCAGCGGCTGGTGCGCGAGCAGCTGCGCGACGTCGAACATGTCGTCGAGGGTGTCGACCTGGATGACGCCGGCCTGCCGGAACATCGCGTCGACGGCCTGCGGGGGCGCCGCGATGGTGCGCACCGCGTGGCCCATCGGCACGCCCTGGGTGGTGCGGCCCGAGCGCACCGCGATGATCGGCTTCCGCAGCGAGACCCGGCGGGCGATCCGCGAGAACTTGCGCGGGTTGCCGATCGACTCGAGGTACATCATCACGACCTCGGTCGAGTCGTCCTCCTCCCAGTACTGCAGGAGGTCGTTGCCGGACACGTCCGCGCGGTTGCCGGCGCTGACGAAGGTCGAGAGGCCGAGGCCGCGGTTGTTGACCTTCTCCAGGATGGCCGAGCCCAGGGCACCGGACTGGCAGAAGAACCCGGCCCGGCCGCGCGGCGGCATCACGCCGGACAGCGAGGCGTTGAGCGACACCTGGGGGTCGGTGTTGATGATGCCCAGCGCGTTGGGGCCGATGAGGCGGAGGCCGTACGAGCGGGACAGGCCGACCAGCTTGCGCTGGCGCTGCCGGCCCTCCTCGCCCGTCTCGGCGAAGCCGGACGAGATGACGACCAGGCCGTGCACGCCCTTCGCGGCGCAGTCGAGCACCACGTCGGTCACGGAGTCGGCGGGCACCGCGACGATCGCCACGTCGACGTCGCCGGGGATGTCGGCGACCGACTGGTACGCCGGCAGGCCGGACACGGCGTCCGAGCTGGGGTTCACCGCGTAGACCCGCCCGGTGAAGTCGCCGGTGACCAGGTTGCGCACCAGCGCCTGGCCGATGGTGTCCTGGCGGCGGCTGGCGCCGATCACCGCGACCGAGCGGGGGTTGAAGAACCGGTGGATCGAGGCGGACTCGGCCTTGTGCTCGCGCCCCGCCATCGCGCCGACGAAGGTGTCGGTGGCCGCGATCGGGAACTCGAGGGTCAGCACCCCCTCGTCGAACTCGCTCACGACGCGGTACCCGGCGTCGCGGAAGGTCTGGATCATCGGGGTGTTGTCGGGCAGCACCTCCGCCACGAACTTCCCGACCCCGCGCTCGCGAGCCGCCTGCGCGAGGTTCTCGAGCAGCAGCTGGGCGATGCCGCGACCCTGGTGCTGGTCCTCGACGAGGAACGCGACCTCGGCCTCGCCGGGGGCGATCACGTCGTACCGGCCCACGGCGATCATCTCGTCGCGCAGGAGCAGCACGAACGCGACACGGTCCTGGTGGTCGACCTGGGTGAAGCGTGCGACGTCCCGGTCGGAGAGCGTCGGCATCGGCGAGAAGAAGCGGTAGTACTTCGAGCGGTCCGAGACGCGCGAGTACATCTGCACCAGCCGCTCGGCGTCCTCGGGCTGGATCGGACGCAGGTGCGCGGTCGCCCCGTCCTTCAGCAGGACGTCCGCCTCCCAGTGGCGGGGCGGGTCCTGGGTCGCGGTCACCGCATAAATCTACCGGGCCGGTCGGGTTCGCCGCGCCGGAAGTCCTGGGGCAAAACCGCACGGCGGGACCTGTTCACCCCTAGGCTCGCCGCGTGCAGGTCCCCCCACGCACACGGATCGAGAACGCCGCCGTCCTCCTGACGCTGCTCTTCGGCATCGTCTGGCTGGTGCTCGGCGTGGTCGCGCTGCCCGCCAGCGACGGCGAGATCTCCCCCGACGTGGGCGTCCCGCTCATGGCAGCCGTGCCCGCCATCGCCGGCGCCGCCTGGGCACTGGTGGTCGGCCACGGTCGCCGCGCGGCCCTGGGGCTCGGCATGGGCGCCGCCCTCGTGGTGGTCGTCGTCTACCAGCTGACGCCGGTCACGTTCGTCACGCCGCTCGCCGTCCTGCTGCTCCTGACCGCGGACGCGACCCAGGAACCGCACATCAGCGGCCCCTCCAGCCTCTGACACCACACCGGGTCCACACACCCGGCGTGCCCCCGGCCGATCGTGGCCGGCGGCGGGAGACAATCCGGTCATGGCACGGCGTTCCACGACCCAGCAGCCCCCCGAGGACTTCGAGGAGCACATCCTCGACATCGACGTCGGGGACGAGATGCGGGCCTCGTTCCTGGAGTACGCCTACTCGGTCATCTACTCCCGCGCGCTGCCGGACGCCCGCGACGGGCTGAAGCCGGTCCAGCGCCGGATCCTCTACACGATGAACGACATGGGCCTGCGGCCCGACCGCGGCCACATCAAGAGCGCCCGCGTCGTCGGCGAGGTCATGGGCCGGCTGCACCCGCACGGCGACGGCGCGATCTACGACGCCCTGGTCCGGCTGGTCCAGCCGTGGTCGATGCGGCTGCCGATGGTCGACGGCCACGGCAACTTCGGCTCCCCCGGCGGCGACGACCCCGCGGCCGCGATGCGCTACACCGAGTGCCGCATGTCCCCCGCCGCCGTCGCGATGACGGCGTCCATCGACGAGAACACCGTCGACTTCAAGCCCAACTACGACAGCCGCGAGCTCGAGCCCACGGTGCTGCCGAGCGCGATCCCCAACCTCGTGGTCAACGGGACGACGGGCATCGCGGTCGGCATGGCGACCAACATGGCGCCGCACAACCTCGTGGAGGTGGTCCAGGCCCTGCGGCACCTGATCGTCCACCCGGCCACCCCGCTCGACGGACTCATGCGGTTCATCCCGGGCCCCGACCTGCCCACCGGCGGCAAGATCGTCGGCCTCGACGGCATCAAGGACGCCTACGAGACCGGCCGCGGCTCGTTCCGGATGCGGGCCACCGCGCGCATCGAGACGATCGGCCGCCGCAAGGGGATCGTCGTCACCGAGCTCCCGTACGCCATCGGCATCGAGAAGGTCGTCGAGCGGATCAAGTTCCTCGTCCAGTCCAAGAAGCTCCAGGGCATCGCGGACATCAAGGACCTCACCGACATGGCGAACGGCACCCGCCTGGTCGTCGAGATCAAGAACGGCTTCCACCCCGAGGCGATCCTCGAGCAGCTGTACAAGCAGACGCCGATGGAGGAGTCCTTCGGCATCAACAACGTGTGCCTGGTCGACGGCCAGCCGCGCACCCTCGGCCTCAAGGAGCTGCTCGAGGTCTTCCTCGAGCACCGCTACACCGTCGTCCGCCGCCGCTCGCAGTTCCGCCGCGACAAGAAGGCCGAGCGCCTCCACCTCGTCGACGGCCTGCTGCTCGCCCTGGTCGACATCGACGAGGTCATCCAGGTGATCCGCACGAGCGACGACTCGGGCGCCGCCAAGGAGCGGCTGATCTCGGTGTTCGACCTGTCGGACGCGCAGGCGACGTACATCCTCGACATGCAGCTGCGCCGGCTCACCCGGTTCAGCAAGATCGAGCTCGAGAAGGAGCAGGAGCAGCTGCGCCGCGAGATCGAGGAGCTCGACGCGATCCTCGGCGACGAGGCACTGCTCAAGCGGGTCGTCTCGGACGAGCTCTCGGAGGTCGCCAAGACCTACGGGACGCCGCGGCGCACCGTGCTGCTCGAGACGGCCGGCACTCCGGTCGCGGCCAGCGCCGCGCCGCTCGAGGTCGCCGACGACCCGTGCTACGCGTACCTCTCGTCCAGCGGGCTGCTCGCCCGGTCGTCCTCGACCGAGGACGTCGGCATGGGCGGCGACCGCACCAACCACGACGTCATCGTCTCGGCGGTCGCGACGACGGCACGCGGCGAGGTCGGCCTCCTGACCACCCGCGGTCGGCTGCTGCGGCTCTCGGTCCTCGACTTCCCCGGGCTGCCCGCGTCGGCCAACGACCCCAACCTCCAGGGCGGCTACCCGGTCAGCGAGCTGGTCTCGCTCGACGCCGGAGAGCGGTCCCTCGCGCTGTGCTCGCTGGCCACCGACGGCGCCGGGCTCGCGCTCGGGACCCGGGACGGCGTCGTGAAGCGGGTCAACCCCGAGGTCATCGGCAAGGACGAGTGGGACGTCATCAGCCTCAAGGACGGCGACGAGGTGGTGGGCGCGGTGCAGCTCGACAGCGGCACCGAGACGCTCTGCTTCATCACCAGCGACGCCCAGCTGCTGCACTTCGGCGCCGACGGCGTCCGCCCGCAGGGCCGGTCCGGCGGCGGCATGGCCGGCATCCGGGTCACCGCCGGCGAGCACGTCGCCTGGTTCGGCGCGCTCGACCCCGCCGACGCCGTGGTCGTGACGTCGTCCGGCTCGACCACCGCCCTGCCCGGCACCGAGCCGGGGGCGGTCAAGGTGACGCCGTTCAGCGAGTACCCCGCGAAGGGCCGGGCCACCGGCGGCGTCCGGTGCCACCGGTTCCTCAAGGGCGAGGACACCCTGGTCTTCGCGTGGGCCGGAGACTCCCCCGTCCGGGCGGCGGCGGCGAGCGGCGCCCCGATCGACCTGCCCGAGGCGACCGGCAAGCGCGACGGGTCCGGTCTGCCGGGCTCCCAGCCCATCGCCGCGGCCGCCGGGCCGGTGGGCACCCGCGTCGCGCGCCTTGTGCAAGGCTGACCGCATGCGAAGAGGTGCAGCGCTCGTCCTCGCGGCGGCGCTGGCGCTGGCCGTGTCCGGGTGCAGTGGCGACGAGGAGCCCGGGGGCCCCGACGGCGACCCCGCAGAGGTCATCGCCGCCGCGCAGACGAAGCTCGACGAGACCAGCGGCGTGAACATCTCGCTGGAGACCGAGAAGGTTCCCGGCGGCGTCAGCGCCGGCATCAAGTCCGCGAAGGGCGTCGGGCTGCACCCGTCGGCGTTCGAGGGCGACTTCGAGCTGATCGTGAACGGCTTCCAGGCCGCCGCCGAGGTGATCGCCGTCGACGGCACCACGTACGCCAAGAACACGCTCCTGCTGCCCGACTGGACCCCGATCGACCCCGCCGACTACGGCGCGCCGGACCCGGCCACGCTGATGGAGCCCGGCCAGGGCTTCTCCGGGCTGCTCTCGTCGTTCACCGATGGCAAGGAGGGCGAGTCGGTGCGCGGCGGCGAGGACAACAAGGAGATCTTCACCGAGTACACCGGCCAGCTGCCGGCGAGCGCGGTGGAGGCGCTCATCCCCACCGCGACCGGCGCCTTCGACGCCGTCCTGACCATCAGCGACGCGGGCGAGCTCCGCCGGGCCGAGCTGACCGGGGTGTTCTACGAGGGCTCCGACCCGATCACCTACACGCTCAAGCTCGACGACTACGGGACCGAGAAGGAGATCACCGCCCCGTGAGCGAAGGCCGGTCGCCTCGACTCTTGCTCGGGCTGGCCGCGGTCGCGGTCGCCTTCGCGGCGGCCGACACGTACGTCGTCGTCCTCGCGCTCCCGGAGATGATGGCCAGCTCCGGGATCTCCATCGACCAGCTCCAGCGCGCCGCCCCGATCATCAGCGGCTTCCTGCTCGGGTACGTCGCGATGCTCCCGCTCATCGGCCGGATCGCCGACCTGCGCGGGCGGGTGCCGGTCCTGGTCGCCGCGCTGGTGATCTTCGCGTTCGGCTCGCTCGTCACCGCCCTGGCCTACGACCTGCCGTCGATGGTCACCGGACGTTTCCTGCAGGGTGTCGGCGGCGGCGGCCTCGTCCCCGCGACCCTCGCCCTGGTGGCCGACCTCTACCCCGCGGAGCGGCGCGGCGTACCCCTCGGCATCGTGTCCGCCGTCCAGGAGCTCGGCTCGGTCATCGGTCCCCTCTTCGGGGCCGTGGTCCTCTCGGTCGCCGACTGGCGGGCGATCTTCCTCATCAACCTGGCGGTGGGGCTGGTCCTGGCCGCCGCCCTCCGCAGCACCACGCTGGCCGAGGTCCGGGCGCAACGCGGCGCCAGACCGCCGGGCGGCTTCGACTGGGGCAGTCCTCTGCTGCTCGCGATCGCCCTGGCCTTCGGGGCGCTGGTCTTCCTGCAGCCCACCGAGCTGGTCAACGACCTCACGTGGGGCGAGTTCTTCATCCCCTTCGCGGGCGACGGCCGCTGGCTGACCCCGGTCGGCGCCGTGGCGATCGTGGCGTTCCTGCTCTTCCTGGTCCGGTCGGCCACCGCGAGCCGACCCCTCATGGACCTCGCCGGCTGGGTCCGCAGCTCCCGCGAGGCCGACCTCCGCGGTGCGCTCTACCTGGCCGTGGCCCTCGGCGGGGTGATCCTCGCGTTCGCGACCGCCGACCCGTCGGTGCAGGTCTTCTCGGACCGCGGCTTCTGGTACCTCGGGGTCGCCGTCGTCGGCGCCGTTGCTTTCGCGCTGCACCTCCGCCGGGCGGAGGCCCCGCTCGTCCCGCGCGGGGCGCTGCGCGAGGTGCCGGCCTGGGGGGCGGTCCTCGTCTCGTTCTTCGTCGGGTCCGCCCTGATCGCGGCCCTGATCGACATCCCGATCTTCGCGCGCACCACCACGTACCGCACCTCGCAGCTGATGGCGGCGCTCGTGCTCGTGCGCTTCCTCATCGCCCTGCCGGTCGGCGCGGTCGTGGGCGGCTACCTCACGCGGACCCGCAGCGCCGGGCTGATCACCGCCGTCGGGATGGCGATGTCCGCCACCGGGTTCCTCCTCATGTCCCGCTGGGACGCCGACAGCCTCGACCACCTGTCCTCCAACATCGCGCTGGTCATGTGCGGCTTCGGCTTCGGGCTCGCCCTCGCGCCGGTGAACGCCGCCGTCCTCGCCCACACGGACGCACGGGTGCACGGGCTGTCCTCCGCGCTGGTCGTCGTCGCCCGGATGGTCGGGATGCTGATCGGCATCTCGGCGCTGACCACCATCGGGCTGCGCCGCTACTACGAGAAGCAGGACGCCATCCCGTCCGTCGCCGAGGTCTGCGGGAAGGCCGAGCTCTGCAAGGACTACCGCGACCTCCAGCGGGCGGCGGGGATCGCGCAGGAGCAGACGGTCTTCCTCGGCGCGGTCTTCTGCGCGGCCGCCGCAGGGATCATCGCCCTCGTCGTGTTCCGTGGTGCGGCGACCCGGGCGATCGATGCCCACGTGGCGCTCCGGTCGCTGGGCTGACCCCCGGCAACCGATACCGTCCTGCCCGTGGGTGACTTCGACGACGTCCTCGCGGCGAACCAGGAGTACGCCGCGGCCTTCGACCACGACCCCTTCGACGGCATCGCGCACGCCGGCATCGCGGTGATCACGTGCATGGACTCGCGGATCGAGCCGCTCAAGATGCTCGGCCTCGAGCTCGGCGACGCCAAGATCTTCCGCAACCCGGGCGGCCGGGTCACCCCGCAGGCGCTCGAGGCGCTCGTCCTCGGGGTGCACCTGCTCAACGTCAAGCGGATCCTGGTCATCCCGCACACGCGCTGCGCGATGAGCGCCAACACCGAGCAGGAGCTGCGCGACCGGATCAAGAGCTCGGCGGGCGCGGACCCGGCCTGGCAGGCCATCAGCGTGGTCACCGACCAGCTCGCCGCCCTGGAGGACGACGTGCGCAAGGTGCGGTCGCACCCGCTGATCCCCGACACGGTGCAGGTCGGCGGCTTCATCTACGACGTCGACACGGGGCTCCTCGACCAGAAGTTCTGATGCGATCGATCGCGACGGTCCTCGCCGTCCTGGCCCTGCTGGCCGGGGCGTCCTGCTCGACCGACGAGCCCGAGCCCACCGCCGAGCCCACCGTCCGGCCGACCGCCGGGGCGACGCCGCCCACCCAGTCGGCCGCGCCGGTCGACCCACCCCCGTCCACCACCGTGGAGGTCTCGACGCTGCTGCCGCCCCGTCCGCGGACCGCGCGGCAGGCCGCCCGGCACATCGCGAGCAGCGAGCGCGGCATCGCCGACCCGGAGACCGACCCTCGGGACCTCCGGACCCTGGCCCGGACCCAGCAGCGCGCGTACCGGGTCCTCGGCACCCACCCGGCCTGGGACGCCGAGGTCTACCGCCGGGTCGGCCCGGAGCTGCGCGGTGCCGTCCGCGACAACGTCGCCGCGCGCCGCGACTTCCGGTCGATGCACTCGACCCTCAGCGACAGCCTGCCGGCCTGGCGCATCGTGAGGCCCGAGCCCGCCGCGGACCTGATGCGGTTCTACGAGGCCGCCGAGGCGGAGTACGGCGTCGGCTGGGAGTACCTCGCCGCGATCAACCTGGTCGAGACGGCGATGGGCCGGATCCGGGGCACGTCCGTCGCGGGGGCACAGGGACCGATGCAGTTCCTCCCGACGACCTGGGCCCGCTGGGGCCGCGGCGACATCGACGACCCCGCCGACGCGATCATGGCCGCGGCGCGCTACCTCGCCTCGAACGGCTTCACCCGGGGACCGCGAGGGGTCGCCCACGCGCTGTTCGAGTACAACAACCACCCGGCGTACGTGCGGGGGGTCACGGCGTACGCCCGGGTGATGGAGCGCGACCCGCGGGCCTTCCTCGGCTACCACCAGTGGGACGTCTACTACCTGACCACCGAGGGCGACGTCGTGCTGCCGGTCGGGTACGAACGCACCAGGCCCGTGCCGGTGCGTCGGTACCTCGCCGCGCACCCGCAGAGGTAACTTCCGGCTCGTGAGCGAGCACGCGGCACCGTCCTGGGGCGGCGACCCGTCGATCGCCTGGCGGATCCTGCTGAGCTCGGTCCCCGCCCGGTCGCTGTCGGCGGAGACGCTGGCCGAGCGCCAGCGGGCGCTGCACGAGCAGCAGGGCTGGCCCGCTCCCCCACCGGTCGTCACCGGCGAGCCCGCCGTCGTACTGCGCGAGGTGGCCGAGGTGCGCGACACCCCGCTCGTCCTCGGCGTCGCCGGCGCCCAGGTGGTCGTCTCGGCCTTCCACGCCTACGTCGACGGGCTGGGCCTCCTCGACGTCCTGGGCGCCCTCACCGGTGAGGCGGTCGCCTCGTCGGCCAGGGGCGTCGGCGACCGCCCCGCCGAGTCCGGCGGCGTCGTCGGCCGGCTCCGCGAGGTCGCGTTCGCACCGCCGTCGTCCGTCGCGCTCCTGCCGGTCGACCCGGCGGAGGGCGACGCGTTCGCCGCCGTCTCGGTGGAGGGCCGGGTCCGGACCTCCGCCCTGGTCCGGGCCGCGGTCGCGGCCGTGGTCGACCACAACACCGCGCACGGGCGCCGCTCCCGGCACGTCACGGTGGCCGTGGGCGCCGGCCGGCCGTCGGTACCGGGCGAGCCGCTGGCCAACCGCAGCGAGCTGATCCGGCTCCGCGACCTCGAGGGGCTGTCCGCTCCCGAGGTCGAGGAGGCACTGCGCACGGCTCCCCTGAGTGCTGCCGGCGGCAGCGGCGCCGCTCCCGGACGGCTCACCGCCGCGGCCCTCCGCGCCCTGGCCCCACGGCTCGGAGCCACCCTGCTGGTCTCGCACCTCGGCGACGTCACCACGACGGCGGCCGGCGCGCTGGCGTTCTACCCGGTCACGGCCGGCGGGACCGGCCTCTCACTCGGTGCCGTCGGGCACGGCGGAAGCACGGTCCTGACGCTGCGTGGCAGAGCCTCCCAGTGGGACGCCGCGTCCCTCGAGGCCCTACTCGGCTCGGTCGTCGCGCTCGTCGAGTGACGGGTGCGTCGCCTTGCTGTCCCGCAGCACCTCGTCGGGGCTGCGCTGCGCCAGCTGCGCGTCGTCCTTGGCCCGTGCGTCCAGCACGCCGTCCCTGACGCCCAGCCTGATGACCGTGTAGAGCAGCAGCAGTCCGCTGATGACAGCGACCACGATCAGCACGGCATCCACGCAGGCAGGATGCCACCCGCCGCGGGCGGTGTCGCACCGCCCCCGGGTCAGGCGTCGAGCGTCTCGACGTCCACCTCGTAGGCGCCCTGGACGATGAACTCCTTGCGCGGTGCGACGTCGCTGCCCATCAGCAGGTCGAACACCTTGGCCGCGACCTCGGCGTCGTCGACGGTCAGCCGGCGCAGCGTACGGCGGCGCGGGTCCATCGTGGTCTCGGCCAGCTGGTCGGCATCCATCTCGCCGAGGCCCTTGTAGCGCTGGACCGGGTCCTTCCAGGACACGCCCTTCTTCTTGAGCTCGGCGAGCTTCCGCTGGAGCTCGTCGTCGGAGTACGTGTAGACGTACTTGTCCATGCCCTTCTTGGGCTGGCTGATCTCGATGCGGTGCAGCGGCGGGACGGCGGTGTAGACCCGGCCCTTCTCGATCAGCTCGGGCATGTACTTGAAGAACAGCGTGGCCAGCAGGCAGCGGATGTGGGCACCGTCGGAGTCGGCGTCGGCCATGAAGATGATCTTGTTGTAGCGGGTCGCGTCGAGGTCGAACGTCCGGCCCGTCCCGGCGCCGACCACCTGGATGATCGAGGCGCACTCGGCGTTCTTCAGCATGTCCGCGACCGAGGCCTTCTGGACGTTGAGGATCTTGCCGCGGATCGGGAGCAGCGCCTGGAACTCCGAGTTGCGGGCCAGCTTGGCCGTGCCGAGCGCGGAGTCACCCTCGACGATGAACAGCTCGGTGCGGTCGTCGGTGGCCCGGCAGTCGGCGAGCTTCGCCGGCAGGGCCGAGGACTCGAGCGCGTTCTTGCGACGCTGCGTCTCCTTGTGCTGACGGGCGGCGATCCGGGTCTTGGCCGCACCGGCGACCTTGTCCATGACGAGCCGGGCCTGCGCCTTCTCGGCGCGCTTCGTGGAGGTCAGGAACCTCTTGAGCTCGGCGGCGACGACCTTGCGCACGACCGTGCGCGCCGCCGGGGTGCCGAGGATCTCCTTGGTCTGGCCCTCGAACTGCGGCTCGGCCAGCCGGACGGTCACGACGGCGGTGAGGCCCTCGAGGACGTCGTCCTTGATGACGTCGTCGTCGTTGACCTTGAGCACCTTGGCGGCCTTCATCGACTCGTTGAAGGTCTTGGTCAGCGCCTGCTCGAACCCGCTGACGTGGCTGCCGCCCTTGGGGGTGGCGATGACGTTGACGAACGAGCGGAGCTCGGTGTCGTAGCCGGTCCCCCAGCGCAGCGCGACGTCGACGTGCAGCTCGCGCTCGACCTCCTGCGGGTTCATGTGTCCCTGGGCGTCGAGCATCGGCACGGTCTCGGTGAAGGTGTCCATGCCCTGGAGCCGCTGGATCTCGGTGACCGGCTCGTCCTTGGCGAGGAAGTCGGCGAACTCGGCGATGCCGCCCTCGTGCCGGAACTTCTCCTCGCGCATCTCGCCGCCGCGCAGGTCGCGGATGACGAGCTCGAGGCCCGGGACGATGAACGCGGTCTGCTGGGCGCGGCCGAGGAGGTCCTCGAAGACGAAGGTGGCGTCCTTGGTGAAGATCTGCCGGTCCGGCCAGAACCGGATCCGGGTGCCGTGCCTGGTCTTGGCGACCTTCGGGCCCTTGCGCGTCAGGCCGGACCTCGCGTCGAAGGCGGCGTCCGGTCCGTCGCCGGTGAAGACGCCGGGGGCGCCGCGGCGGAACGACATGCCCTGCTGGGCCGGGGACCGGTCGACGTCGACGTCGAGCCGGGTGGACAGCGCGTTGACGACCGAGGCGCCGACGCCGTGCAGACCGCCCGTGGCGACGTAGGAGCCGCCGCCGAACTTCCCGCCCGCGTGGAGCTTGGTGAAGATCACCTCGACGCCCGGGAGGCCGGTCTTGGGCTCCTTGTCGATCGGGATGCCGCGGCCGTCGTCGTACACCTCGGCCGAGCCGTCGGCGTGCAGGGTGACGTCGATGTGCTTGGCCACGCCGGCCAGCGCCTCGTCCACGCCGTTGTCGATGATCTCCCAGAGGCAGTGCATCAGGCCGCGCGTGTCGGTGGAGCCGATGTACATGCCCGGGCGCTTGCGGACCGCTTCGAGCCCCTCCAGGACGAGGAGGTGTGCGGCGTTGTACGCGTTGTCGATCTCGGGGCTCCCATCGGGTCGGGCTTCGGCTCCGAATCTACTCGCGACACGCCGACACCCGGTGAAGACTCGCGTGGGGGTGGCCGGGTCTAGCGTGGTGGGACAACTCAATGGCGATCTGGGACGGCGCACCACGGTGTGGAGTTCGTCACTCGGAATGAACCCTAGGGTCCAGGAGTGACCAACTCACGAGCGCGGAACGACGTCTCGTGGTGTGATGGGAACGTCGAGCAACGGCATCCAATGGGGGGTGTCGGCGGGAATCTTGGGAACCGCGGCTACGTTGCAGACATCAGAACGCTGAGGGAACTTTTCTCCGGGGGGTACCGGGGATCTGACAGAAATGAGGGCCTCCGTGACGACTGCAGTTGCCACCTCGCCGCTGACCGCCGCAGACCGCTGCGACCGGTGCGGCGCCCAGGCCTACCTCCGTGTCGAGCTCCTGTCCGGGGGCGAGCTCCTGTTCTGTGCCCACCACGCTCGCGAGCACGGTGACGCGCTGAAGGAGGTCGCGGCCAACATGGTCGACGAGACCAGCAAGCTCGCCGCCACCCCGGCCATCGCGCCCGACACCGAGATCTGAGCCACGCGCTTCACCAGCGGCCCCGGACGAGAGTCCGGGGCCGCTGGTCATTTGACGCCCGCCCCGTTGTGACAGGGTGACCGCCGTGAGCGGTGTGGAGGTGCTGGTGGCGCTCGCCGTCGCCGTCAGCCTGGTCGGGATCCTGGTGCCGATCCTGCCCGGCTCCGTCCTCATGCTGGCCGCGTTCCTCGTCTGGGCGATCGACGTCGGGGGCACGACGGCGTGGCTCGTCTTCGGGGTCGCAGCGGCCATCCTCGTCGCCGGCACCGTCGTGAAGTACCTCGTGCCGAACCGACGGCTGAAGGGCGCCGGGGTGCCGGCCTCGACCCAGTGGGTCGGTGCCGCGGTCGGGATCGTCGGCTTCTTCGTGATCCCGGTCATCGGGCTGTTCATCGGCTTCGTGGTCGGGGTGTACGCCGCCGAGCGCCGGCGCGTCGGCCAGGACGCCTGGCCCTCGACCAAGGCGGCCCTGCGCGCGGTGGGCCTGAGCATCCTCATCGAGCTGGCGGCCGGCGTCGCGGCGACCGTCGTCTGGATCGGCGGCGTGGTCGCGACGTGACCGTCCTGCTCTCCCTGTTCGCGGCGGTGTCGTACGGCCTCGGGGACTTCAACGGTGGCGTGTTCGCCAAGCGTGGCGGGCCCTGGGCGGTGTCCCTGGTCATGCAGCTCGCCGCCACGGTCTTCATCCTGGTCGTCGCGCTCGTCGACGGTGGCGACCCCACCCGGACCGACCTGGTGTGGGCCCTGGTCGCCGGCGTGGCGAACGGCTTCGGGACGGCGTTCCTCTACCGGGGTCTGTCCTCAGGACGGATGGGTGTGGTCGCTCCCGTGTCGGGCGTCGGCGCCGTCCTGGTCCCGGTCGCCGCCGGGGTGGTGACGGGCGAGCGTCCGGGCGCCGCGGTCTGGTTCGGGATCGTGCTCGCGCTGCCGGCGATCTGGCTGGTGTCCCGCGAGCCCGCCACCGACGCGACCGGAGCGGCGCCGAGTGGTTCGGGCGTGCTCGACGGCGTGCTCGCCGGCCTCGGGTTCGGTGCCCTGTTCGCCTCGCTCGGGCAGATCCCCGAGGAGGCGGGCTTCCTCCCTCTCGCGCTCAACCAGCTGGTCGCCGGCGCGGCGATCGTCCTGGTGGCGATGGCGCTGCGCCAGGACTGGGTCCCTCGCAACCGCTGGGCGCTCGGCGGCATCGTCAGCGGCGCCCTCGGCGCCCTGGCCACCGGGCTCTTCCAGGTGGCCACCCAGCACGGCTACCTCAGCGTGGCGGCGGTGATCACGTCGCTGTACCCGGCCTTCACGGTCCTGCTGGCCGCGCTCGTGCTGCGCGAGAAGGTGCATCGCGGCCAGGCGCTCGGCCTGGCCATGTGTGCGGCCTCCGTGGTGCTGGTCGCCGCGGGGTAGGCGGCACGGACGCACGACGAAACACCGAACGCCCCTCCTGGGCCGGGCCAGGAGGGGCGTTCGTGGTGCGGTTCGAGTCAGGGCGCGACGGGGTTCTCGGCCTCGCAGTCGGCCAGGCGCTGCTGGGCCTTGGCGAGGCGCTGCTTCTGCGCCTTCTTCTCCTTCTTCACCACGGCGGCCTTCGCCTGGGCGTGGGCCAGCCGCTTCTCGGCCTTCGCGATCTGCTTGTCCGTGGTCGCTGCCGCGAGGTCGGCCTCGGCGTCGGCGACCTTGTCCTTCTTGCGGGCGAAGACGGCCTGCACCCGGGCGAGCGCGTCCTCGGCCTTCGCGACCTTCGTCTCCTGCTTGGCGCAGGGCGAGGTCGTGGTGGGCGGGTCGTCGGCGTGCGCGACGGGGGCCGCGCCCAGGACGAGGACACTGGTCGCCGCAGCGGCGGCGAGGGTACGGGTGAGCTTCACGGGGGACTCCTCAGGTGGGTGGTCGTCTCTCACCGTCTACCTGTCACCACGTGTCCCCGGTGTTACGTCCCGGCCCGAGAAGTTCCGTACCGGTCCGGTCCGGCACCCGCCGGGAGCCGACGGGGTACCCTGCACCAAAGCCGACGTCGCCACTCCCACGAGTGGTCATGACCGGCGGGGAGGTGTCGCAGTGGCGACGCACATGACGGAGGACGAGCCCTCGACGCTCGAGGCGCTCTTCGACGAGCTCGTACGCGCCCGTGACATCATCCTGGCCGCCCGTCGCGTCCCCGCACGCAACCAGGTCGAGCTGCGCCACGCGCGCCACGACCTCGTGCTGGCCCTCGAGGCCTACACCTACGCCCTCGCCGCCGTCGGCAGGCCGGTGCCGTACGCACTGCGTGACGAGCTGCGGCTCCAGCGGGGGCTCGACGCCCCTGCCGGCCGCTGAGCCCGCTCAGTCGCCCTCGGCCAGCCTCTTGATGGAGGCGAGCCGCGACTCCCACGCGGCACCGATCCGTTCGAGCTGACGCGCGACGTCGTCGAGCCGGCCGCCGATCGCGCGGAACACCTGCTCCCGTCCCACCTGCTGCGCCTCCACCAGCCCCGCTCCCCGGAGGACCTCGAGGTGCTTCACGATGGCCTGCCGGCTGATCGGGAGCTCTCGAGCGAGCGCGGACGCCGACGCCGGTCCTTCGCCGAGACGCGTCAGGATGGACCAGCGGGTGTCGTCGCCCAGCGCTGCGAACACCGGGGTCAGCGTGCCCTCGCCGCGACCCATCAGCCTCGACCCGTCACGAACCGCCGCGCTGCCGCGAGCTCGACCTGCCAGCCGTGCGTGTTCTCCTTGATCTGGTTGTCGATCTCGGCGCGGGCCTTCTTGAGGCCCGAGAACCCGCTCTCGACGACCTTCAGCGTCACGCCGCCGGGTCGGTCGTCGATCCAGAACTCCACGGTGGTGCCCGCCTCCGGCGCGACGTTGTCGACCCAGTGGAAGGAGATGTAGCGCGGCTCGTCGCTGGCGTTGGTGCGCAGGCGGAACTCACCGAACTTCGGGTGGACCAGGACGGTCAGACCGTCCTCCTCACGCAGGACCGGCTCGGGGTCGACCTCTTCCTCGTTGATCCACCAGCCGGGCCGTTGGACGAGCGACCAGACCTTCTCGGCGCTCGCGTCGATGTCGATGCTGCGCTCGATGCGGTCGAGCTCCTGGTCGGTCCGGGTCATGACGGGTCCTCTCGTTGCAGTCACTGTGTGCAACTCAACAGTTGCACACCGCTCCCCGACATGCAACCCGTCGGTTGCCCACTCAGCCGCTGGCGAGGAACAACGTGAAGAACCGGCGCTTGCCCAGCCAGTCGACGACCGGGTGCGAGGCGTCGTACAGGTCGGTCATCTTGACGCCCACACGGATCTTCTTCGGGTAGCCGATGCAGTCCTTGCCGAGCCGGGTGCGCACGACGTCGCCGTCGAAGTCGAGCTCCACGCGGTGCGAGCAGGTCAGCGGCTCCCCCACCGGCTTCCAGTCCTTCATCCTGACGACCTGGTAGTCCGTGCCCTCCTCGAGCCCGGTGGCGAGGCGGTACTCCGGACCCTTCCGCCGGGGCTTGGTGTCGATGAAGATCTCGAGGCTCGACGGTCCCCCGTCCGTGGTCGGCAGGAGATCGGCCACGCGGACGTTGACCTTGGCGCGCTTCTGCCCGTACTTGGCGACCACGCTGTAGATGTCGTTGGTGGACGCCGTCGCGTCGGCGGGGTCGTCGAGGCCGACGCGCTCGGCGTGCGCCGGGCCGGCGACGAGGGCGATGCCCAGCGCGGCGGTCAGGCTGCCGAGCGCCAGGCGACGGGTACGGGGCTGCTTGGTCATGTTTCCTCCCGGATCGGGTCGAACGTCGTGTGGCTTGTTGACGCGTCACCGCGCCGGAAGGTTGCAGGTCGGTCCCGCAAGTATGAACTTCGGGGTGAGGAATTCCGCCGGTGTCCTTGTGAACCTTTTCCTACGGGGCCAGTGCGGCGGCGCTTTCTGGGGGGTCAGCGACGAAGGCATTGGGTGCGAACGGCCGTCCCCGAGAACTGTCGGGGACGGCCGTTCCGTCCATCGACTCGGGGCGGCCGCCGTCAGCGCGGCGACGGACTCGGATCTGTCGGGGTGCCGAGGTGGTTCTCGATCACCCAGAGCACGGCCTGCGAGCGCGACTGCACGCCGATCTTGCCGTAGGCCGACCGGATGCAGGTCTTGATCGTGTTGACGCTCAGGTAGACGCGCTCGGCGATCTCGATGTTGGAGAGCCCACGACCGATCAGCTCCAGGACGCAGAGCTCCCGTGGTGAGAGATCGAATCGCCGTGCGACCTCCGCTCGGTTGTCCTCGCTCCGGCGCGCGGGCTCGCCGCGCCGTCGTCCGGCTGCGGCCTGGTCGAGGACGTCGAGGAGGTGCGGTGCCGTGATGCTCATCGGGACCACGGCGGCGACGCCGGCGGCCAGGGCGCCCCGGCCGAGGTCGGCGCGGGCATGCGGCTCCAGGGCCACCACGGGTACGCCGCTCCGGAGCAGCTGGCTGAGGTCGTCGACGGTGGAGTCGACAAGACCGTTGAGGTCGTACACGGCGACGTCGTGTCCCCGAAGCTGCGAGTGCCGGTGCGACAGGTCGGCGACGACGGCGCGGCTGGGGTCGGTGGACAGCAGGTGGTGAAGGCCCACCCGGATCAGCTCGTGCCTGCTGACCACGGCGACGTGAAGCGGCGTGCCGGGCGATGCGAGATCAGCGCGGCGGTCGCTCACCTGCTCGATGAAAGTCATCTGGTTGCTCCATCGGTCGCAGCGTCTCCTGCGGCGCGGTCAACGGAACGTCACGTCGCCGCAGGAGCAGCCGTATCGGGACACCTCGTCAGACGTCGGTACGGCGGTCGGTGAGGACGTGCCGGCCGGCGCTGTCGGTGGTGGTCTCGGTGCTGCGGATGCGTCGTGCGCGGTTGGCGGTGACCGCCGTGAGCAGCAGCGACAGGACGCCGACGAGAGCCAGGATCCAGCCGACCATGGTGAGGTCGACCCCGTTGAACTGGTCGGTCACGGCAAGGGCCAGGATGAGGCCCACTGCCAACAGAAATGCTCCCAGGCCGTAGCCCATGATGGTCTCCTCAGGGTGTGCGAACTAGCCCCTGAACGGTTCCCGCCACGACCACCCGCGAACCGCTCGTCCGGGGTGACGGAAACCACCACGCGCGCATGTAACAACCCGCCGCGCCCGCGACATGAACAACACGGTGGGCGTCCGCGCTCCAACGTCAGTGAGCGCGAACGGCGTGCCCCTGGGTGTCGTCCTCGTCGTCCTCGACGAGCCCGAAACGGCTGGCGTGACCCTCCGTGTCCGCGTCTCGGTCGTGGGGCCTCTCGTCGGCGAAGCCTCTCTTGTACGGCATGTGGCCCTCGACGTCGTGCTCGATCGGTGTGCTGTCCATGATCTGCTCCTGGGTGGGGGTGAGACCTGGCGGCCTCGATCCGTCCCACCATGGCAGCGCTCGAGGCCCGGCTCTGTTCGCTCGCTGACACTTCTGCGACGCCAAGGACATGCACGTCGTCCCCTGACGCACAGCACGAACGCCCTCCCTGATCAGGTCGGGGAGGGCGTTCGCGTTGCTAGGCCCCCTGCCCGTCCGTCTCCGCGACAAACGGGTTAGCAAGCCTTGCCGGCTGGAGCTGGTCTCGTCATCCCCCCAGATTCCGAGACCGAACCGGACTCCCATCTTGACGGCACGCGGCCCATCGAGGTGCGGGGAATCGCAGAACTCGACCCGTTCGGATGAGTCCTTCTTCTGCGGAAAAGCGCGACAGCGAAGTGCGCGTTTGCCTAGGCTCATGGGAGAGCACGACCGCACCCCCCAGCGGCCCTGCTCAGCGGAAGTAGCGAGGCGAGGCGCCCCGGCCCGGTGGGCCGGGGCGTTCTCATGTCCCGACCTCAGCCACCGCGAACGGTGCCGTGACCCTCGGTGTCGGCTTCCTCGACGATGCCCTTGATCTTGACCCCGTGGCCCTCAACGTCCGGGTCATCCGCGACGAGCCCGCCGCCGAACCTGGCGTGGCCCTCGGTGTCGTCCTCGACGAGACGGTGGCCGCTGAAGCCGTGACCCTCCACGTCGTCGCTGTCGACCTTGCGGAAGGGCATGTGACCCTCGACGTCGCCGTCCTCGGTCAGGCCGTGAACCTTGATCCCGTGGCCCTCGGTGTCGTCGCCGTCCTCGACCAGGCGGTTCGAGAAGGTCCCGTGACCCTCGGTGTCGACGCCCTCGTCGGCCTCGACGGCAGCGCCGCGGATGCCGTGACCCTCGACGTCGTCATCGCCCGTGACACGGCTGACACGGTGACCCTCCACGTCCTGGGTGACGGATCCGTCGACCTTGCGGTAGGGCATGTGGCCCTCGGTGTCGTCCTCTACGAGGTGACCCTTGTAGGCGTGGCCCTCGACATCGGCGGCGTCGGGACCGTCGATGCGGCCGGCGCATGCGGCGTGGCCTTCGACGTCCTCGGTGGCCTCGATGCGACCGCTGCGGACTGTCTCGTCCATCGGGTTGCTGTCCATGATCTGCTCCTCAGGTTCGGATGAGACCCGGCGGCCTCGACTGGTGAACCATTGCAGCGCCCGAGTCCCCGCACTGTCCGCTGCCTGACACAGTGAGTGCGCACCTGCTTGCAGAAGACCCTCGATGAGCCCCGTCCCCAGACTTGGGGAGCGCGCCACCGAAGTGTCGGCATTGGGGTGAGGATTTCCTGCGCACGTCGCAGGAATCTCTTGGTGCGGGGTATGCAGTCGGCGCCCAATCTGGGGGGATCAGCGTCGGTGGCCATCGGCCGCGAACGGCCGTCCCCGAACCCGAGACTCGGGGACGGCCACTCCGCCTGAGGCGTTGCTGCGGGCGAGGACAGGTGTGGCATCTGCAATCAGGTGCGAGGTCGCCCATGGGGTGGGGTGCCGAGTGCCTGGACACCCTTGGCTAGACGCTTGTCGCCGGTGGGCGGCGGTGCGGGCGGGATCGCCGTGCGGCTCGTCGAGGAACTTCTGCTCGAACGCTGCCCGAGCTGGTGCTGGCCTGTCAGGTCCCAGACCGCCCGCCCAGCTACCTGCGCAAACAGGTCCGGACGGCCGACGGCCTCAGTCCAGGTAGTCGCGCAGGACCTGCGAGCGGCTCGGGTGCCGCAGCTTCGACATGGTCTTGGACTCGATCTGGCGGATCCGCTCGCGCGTCACGCCGTAGACCTTGCCGATCTCGTCGAGGGTCTTGGGCTGACCGTCGGTCAGGCCGAAGCGCATGCTCACGACGCCCGCCTCACGCTCGGAGAGCGTGTCGAGGACGGCGTGCAGCTGCTCCTGGAGCAGCGTGAAGCTCACCGCGTCCGCCGGGACGATCGCCTCGGAGTCCTCGATCAGGTCGCCGAACTCGCTGTCGCCGTCCTCGCCGAGGGGCGTGTGCAGCGAGATGGGCTCGCGGCCGTACTTCTGGACCTCGACGACCTTCTCGGGCGTCATGTCGAGCTCCTTGGCGAGCTCCTCGGGCGTGGGCTCGCGGCCCAGGTCCTGGAGCATCTGCCGCTGGACGCGGGCGAGCTTGTTGATGACCTCGACCATGTGCACCGGGATGCGGATGGTGCGGGCCTGGTCGGCCATCGCGCGGGTGATGGCCTGACGGATCCACCAGGTGGCGTACGTCGAGAACTTGTAGCCCTTGGTGTAGTCGAACTTCTCGACCGCACGGATCAGACCGAGGTTGCCCTCCTGGATCAGGTCGAGGAAGAGCATGCCGCGGCCGGTGTAGCGCTTGGCCAGCGAGACGACGAGACGGAGGTTGGCCTCGAGGAGGTGGTTCTTGGCGCGGCGGCCGTCCTCGGCGATCCACTCGTACTCCTCGAGCGTCTTCGCCGCGATCTTGCCGCCCTTGGCGAGCTTCTCGTCCGAGAACAGGCCGGCCTCGATCCGCTTGGCGAGCTCGACCTCCATCTCGGCGTTGAGGAGCGGCACCTTGCCGATCTGCTTGAGGTAGTCCTTGACCGGGTCAGCGGTCGCACCGGCGACCATGACCTGCGCCACGGGCTCGTCGGTCTCGTCGGCCGCGGAGACGACGAAGGCGGTCGTCGCCGACTCCTCGTCCTCCTTGATGGTCGGGTCGGCCTTGACGTCCTGCTCGAACTGGTCGTCGGGGATGTCGGGAAGGATCTTCTTGCCGTCGGGGCCGATGACGACCTCGGCAGCGTCCTCGGCGGGCGCGTCGGCGGCCTTCTTGGCCGTGGCCTTCTTCGCCGGAGCGGCCTTCTTGGCCGCAGGCTCGGCGGACTTGGCCGCGGCCTTCTTGGCCGGCGCCGCCTTCTTCGCGGGAGCGGCGGCCTTCTTGGCCGGCGCCTTGGCAGCGGCCTTCTTCGCGGTGCTGGTCGCGGCCGCGGCGCGGGTGCTGGTCACGTCGACGTGGACGGAGATGCCCAGGGAGCTGAGGTGTGCCAGGAGCCCCTTGAGGTGCCGGGGCTCGACGGCCGCGGCCTCACTGGCCTGGCGTACCTGCTCCGGGGTGAGGGAGCCGGTCACCGAGCCCGACTCGACCAGGGCAGCAACGGCAGGGTGGGACAGCACCGGGGCAGGGATCTTCCGCGCGTTCGAGGACACGAACACCTCTCGTCAAAACTGGGTGCCAGCTGGCATTGGGGCGCGGCGTGGCCCGCTGTCGTCAAGAGCCGCGTCCTCATTCTGCCACGCAGCACATGAGGTTCCCGCATCCGCACCCCGGCGCGGACGGCGGACCGATCGGTTCAGGGACAGACGATGGTCTGCAGGCGGTCCACCTTGGCGACGTACGGGTTCGAGTCGCTGTTGTCGAGCGACTGCTTGGTCGAGATCCGAGCCCGGATGAGCCAGGTCTGCGGAGTGCCGATGGTCGCCGCCGAGCAGGAACCGGCACCGACCTCGAACCGGAACGTGCCGACCATCGGGTCGACCGACGGCAGCAGCCAGGTACGACCGTACGGAGCCACTTCGCGCAGCGACCCGTCGCCCATGACCTCCCAGATCCCGTGCTCGATCGAGATGCGGTGCACCGAAGCCGACGCAGGGCACTCCACGCGCAGGTTCCCCTTGAAGGTCTGGTGGTACGGCTTGATCACCCACTCGGTGGCCTTGGCCTCGCAGCCGTTCGCGGCACCGGCCGCGTTCAGCATCGGGGCCTTGGCGGGTCTGACGTACAGGGCGTTGGCCGGGGTGGCCAGCACCAGCAACGAGACGAGCGTGGTGCAGCCGAGCACGAGAAGCCGTTTGCCGAGCATGGGGTCCCCCTCCGGGTCGGTGAGTCCTGCTTCCGTTCTAGGACGGAGCCCCGGGGCAGGGGGAGAACGCCGCCGGAATGCCCAACACTGGTGATCAGCCGGCCTGTGCCGCCGCCTGCGCCTTCTTTGCCTTCTTGAAGTCGCGCACCTTCTGCAGCGACGCCGGGTCGACGACGTCGGCCACCGACCGGTAGCCGTCGAGGGCGTAGTCCCCCACCACCGACTCCCAGCCCTCGGGCCGGACGCCGCGCTGCTTGGCCAGGAGGGTGACGAAGATCTGCGCCTTCTGCTTGCCGAACCCTGGCAGCTCCTGGATCCGGTCGAACAGCTCCTTGCCGGTCGCGACACCGGTCCAGATGCGGGAGGCGTCGCCGTCGTACTTCTCCTCGACCAGCGCCGCCAGGCTCTGCAGGCGGCCCGCCATCGAGCGGCCGTAGCGGTGGATCGCCGGCGGGGTCGAGCAGAGGTCCGCGAACTCCTCGGGATCGGCCGCCGCGATCGCCGCCGGGTCGAGGGTGCCGAAGCGCCCCAGCACCTTGTGCGGGCCGCGGAACGCGTGCTCCATGGGGTACTGCTGGTCGAGCATCATGCCGACCACGAGGGCGAAGGATGAGTCCTCGAGGACCTGGTCGGCGTCGGCGTCGCCGGTGATCTGGATGGGCATGCCGCCGAGGCTAGCCGTGGTCAGTCGGCCTTGACGGCGAGCACCGGGCAGTGCGCGTCCAGCAGGATGCGCTGCGCGTTGCTGCCGAGGATCAGCTTGCCGACCGGCGTACGGCGCCGGAGGCCGATCACGATCAGCTCGGCACCCTCGGTCTCCGCGATGCCGATGAGGTCCTCGGCGGGCTCGAAGCCGCGCACGAGCTGGCGGATCTCGACGTCGACGCCCGAGTCCTCGATCTGCTTGCGGACGCCGTCCATCTCGGCGTCGACCTTGGCGGACTTCTCGCGCGTCGAAGCCCTCACCGCCCCGATGGCTGTTCACCACCACGAGCTTGGCTCCACGGAGCTTGGCCTCCGCGATCGCCGCGGTGACCGCGGCATGACCCTCCGGCTTGGGCACATAGCCCACCACGACGCTTCCCATCCGCGCACGGTACCCAAAACGGCGACGCACGGGGAGCCTGTGGATGAGCGGCACCCGCGGAACCGATCTCGGGCAGGCTGCGCGGGTGGGCGTGCTGGGCGATCCGGTACCACCGGAGCAGCACGCGCTGCTGCGGCGGATCGTGGTCGAGCACGTCCGCTCGATCACCGGCCGGACCGTGCCGCCCGTGGTCCACGTGGGGGTGCCGGGCGGGCCTCGGCGGCGGTTCCGGATCCGGCACGACGAGCCCACCGACCACGCACTGCGCGCCGACGTGGTGGCCGCCATGGTCGGCCGGCGCGCGCCACAGCCGCCGTGGGTCTGGCTCACCAGGTCCGGACAGCTCGACCTGCACGACCTCGACGTGCAGTGGCTGGCGGCCGCCCGCACGGCGTACGGCGAGGCCGGGCTGGACCTGACCATGGTCGTGGTCACGCGGCGCGGCTGGCGGGACCCGCGCAGCGGAGCGAGCCGGACGTGGGTGCGGCTCCGCGCCTAGTCCCAGGTGTGCACCGGCTCGTTGGTGTGCATCCGCTCGCGGTAGTCCAGCAGGGTCGCCCTCAGGGCGTCGAAGCGCTCGAGGTCCGACCGGTCGGCCATCCGGCGGGCGAACCACTCGGCGCCGTTGACCCCGGTCAGGCAGCGCTGCTCGATGATGCCGAGCAGCCGGTCGGCCGTCGCCTGGTCGACGCCCCAGGCGGCGAGACCCTCGAACGCGAGCGGCAGCAGCCGGCGGAGGACGAGCTCGGTGACCCGGACCTGGCCCACGCCCGGCCAGTAGATCTGCGCGTCGATGCCGTGCTGGGCGGCGACGTGGAAGTTCTCCTCCGCCGCACTGAAGGACATCTGCGACCACAGCGGGCGCTCGTTCTCGGCGAGCGCGCGGACCAGCCCGAAGTAGAACGCCGCGTTGGCCACGGTGTCGGCCACCGTCGGCCCGGCGGACAGCACGCGGTTCTCGACGCGCAGGTGCGGCACACCGCCGGCGATGTCGTACACGGGCCGGTTCCAGCGGTAGATGGTGCCGTTGTGCAGGCGCAGCTCGGGCAGCACGGGCACCCCGCCGCCCTCCAGCACCGCGAGCGGGTCCTCCTCCTCGGTGATCGGCAGCAGGGCCGGGAAGTAGCGGACGTTCTCCTCGAAGAGGTCGAAGACCGAGTTGACCCAGCGCTCGCCGAACCACACGCGAGGTCGCACACCCTGCGCCTTGAGCTCCTCGCTCCGGGTGTCGGTCGCCTGCTCGAACAGCGGGATCCGGGTCTCGCGCCACAGCTCGCGGCCGAGCAGGAACGGGGAGTTGGCGCCGAGGGCGAGCTGGATCGAGGAGATGGCCTGCGAGGCGTTCCAGTACTCGGCGAAGTCGTCGGGCGAGGTCTGCACGTGGAACTGGGTGCTGGTGCACGCGGCCTCGGGCACGATCGAGTCCGACGTCGCGTCCAGGCGCTCGACGTTGCCGATCCCGGCGATGGAGATCGAGATGTCCTCCCCGCGCGCGTTGAGGATCTGCTCGCTGAGCAGCTTGTAGCGGGGGTTCGGGCTCAGGCTGTCGGCCGTCATGTGCCCGTCGGCCAGGGTCGGCAGGATGCCGATCATCACCAGGTGGGCGCCGACCTCGGCGGACTTGGCCTCGGCGTCGTTGAGGCTGCGTCGCAGCATCTCCTCGAACGTCGCCAGCCCTCCCTCGCGGAGCTTGGCCGGTGGGACATTGATCTCGATGTTGAACTGGCCCAGCTCGGTCTGGAACGCCGGGTCCGCGATCGCCGCCAGCGCCTCCGCGCTCTTCAGCGCCGGGTCGCCGAGCTCGTCCACGAGGTTCAGCTCGACCTCCAGCCCGGTCATCGGGTCGTCGGTGTCGAAGCGCGCCTCGCGCAGCATCCGGGCGAACACGTCCAGGCAGCGGCGGACCTTCTCGCGGTAGCGCGTGCGGTCGGCCCGGGAGAACTCCTGTGCGTCGACCTCTGCGCCCATGCCAAGGGACGCTAACCCTGTTCGTGCTCCCCCGACCAGGACGCGTCCCACGAGGAGGGCGGCACGGCTCGCGACAGGAGCTCACCGACCAGCCGGGCGAGCGAGTTGTCCGGGTCGACCTCGACGCACCGGTCGACCGCGCACCAGGCCAGGGCGCCGTTGCCGGCGAGCCAGCACGCGAGAGCGAGGATCGCCGCGGGACCGCCGACGTGGCGGTCGGGGCTGCGCTGCACCGCGTCGGTCCACAGCGCCACGTGGGCGGCGGCCTCGTGGCGTGAGACCGACGCCCAGGCGGCGTCCCGGACACCGAGGTCGTGGACACCCTGGAGCACCCCGGCCAGGTCGGCGTCGTCGAACCGGCCGGTGTCCAGCGCACGCCAGACGCAGGCCGCCACCTCGGTCGCGTCGTAGGCCGGGACCGCGTCGAGCGCCGCCTCGACCGCAGCCACGCCGGCGGTCGGTCGCAGCCGGGTGGCGAGGTCGTCGCGGGTGCCGGTGACGACCTGCCCGTCGAGGACGGCACGGGCCAGGAAGGGGTGGCCGGTGATGTCGTACGGGACACCGGGCCGGGCACCCTGGAACCACCGGCGTCCGTCGGCCCGGAGCGTGGTCGCGACCCGGATCCCGGCCTCCAGGAACGCCTCCGCGAACCGGGCGACGACGCGGGCGCCGTAGCGCGGGCGGTCGGAGTACACGACCAGGAGGACCTGCGTGACGCCGTGCGCCCGGGCGGGCTCGAGGAGCAGCGCGATCCCCTCGTCGACCTCGGTCGGCGGTGGCAGGTCGATGCGCGCGTGGAAGGTCTCGCGCCCGCCGAAGGTCAGCATCACGACCGAGTCGGCCGGCTCGAAGCCGAGCAGCACCGGCACCGCCGCGAGCACGTCCTCGGGCGTGCGGAAGGTGAGGACCGTGCGGTCCGGGGTGTCAGGTGTGCCCGATGTCGTCGTCATGCGAACGACGCTCCCCAGGGCCTCCGACGCTCACGCGAGGCCCGGACCGAGTCTGTGGAGAGGCCGCGACACGCGCCGACTGTGCACGGGAGCGGGCCTGTCGGCGCGCGGCGGTACGTTTCGCCCGTGCGCGACCACGCCTCGGTCCTCCATCTGGACCTGGACGCGTTCTTCGCCGCCGTGGAGCAGCGCGACAAGCCCTCCCTGCGCGGCAAGCCGGTGGTCGTCGGCGGCACCGGCGGCCGGGGCGTGGTGGCCACGGCGTCGTACGAGGCCCGCAAGTACGGCGTGCGCTCGGCCATGTCCACCCGCGAGGCGCGGTCCCGCTGTCCGCACGCCGCGTTCCTCTCGGGCCGGTTCCACGCCTACCGCGATGCGAGCGCCGTGGTGATGGGGCTGCTGCGCGAGGTCTCCCCCCTCGTGGAGCCGCTGTCGCTCGACGAGGCCTTCGTGGACCTCGAGCGGGCCGGGCTGGCCGACCTCGAGCTGCCGACCGTCACCGCGCTCGCCGAGCGGATCCGCGCCGACGTGCTCGAGGCGACCGGCGGGCTCACCGCCTCCATCGGGCTCGGCACGTCCAAGTTCATCGCCAAGGTCGCCTCCGACCTCGACAAGCCCGACGGACTCGTCGTCGTGGCGCCCCGCACCGAGCGGGACCTCCTCCGGCCGATGAGCGTCACCGTGATCCCCGGCGTCGGCCCGGCCACCTCCGAGCGCCTGCGCCGGGTCGGCATCCACACCGTCGCGGATCTCGAGACCGTCGACCTCGACGAGCTCGTCCGCCTCGTCGGCAAGGCCCACGGCGCCGGACTCTTCGAGCTGGCCCGCGCCCAGGACGACCGTCCCGTCGTCGCGGAGCGCGAGACCAAGTCGGTGAGCCAGGAAGGCACCTACGACACCGACCTCACCGACCGGACGCTCATGGAGCACCTGCTCACCCGGCAGGCGGGCGACGTGGCGACCCGGCTGCGCAAGCACGGGCTGTCCGGCCGGACCGTGACGATCAAGGTCCGGCTGCACGACTTCACCACCCTGAGCCGCTCGTCCACGCTCGGCTCCCCCACCGACCACGCCGGCACCATCGCCCGGCTCGCGCGCGGCCTGCTCACCGATCTCGACACCTCGGGCGGCGTGCGCCTGCTGGGTGTCGGGGTCTCCGGGCTCGCCGACTGGGTGCAGGAGGACCTCTTCGGCGAGACCGAGGGCGCCGACGAGGACGAGGAGCCCAGCGACCTCCCCGAGCTCCCGCAGCCGCGTGGCGGCGGTGGACGGCGCTGGGCGCCGGGCATGGACGTCGTCCACGAGGAGATGGGCAAGGGCTGGGTCTGGGGCTCCGGCCGCGGGGTGGTGACCGTCCGCTTCGAGACCGCCGAGACCCCCGCCGGGCCGGTCAGGTCGTACGCCGAGGACGACCCTCTGCTGCGGGCGTGGGTCCCTCCAGTGCCCGCTGGAGAGAGCTGAGGCCGCGCGAGCTGTGGCTCTTCACGGTCCCCGCGCTGATCCCCAGCTCGGCCGCGGTCTCCTCGACGCTGAGCGCCAGCCAGTAGCGGAGCACCACCGTCTTGCGCTGCATCTCCGGCAGTGCCTGGAGCGCCTCGAACAGCTCCGAGCGCTCCTCGGCGGGCAGCCCGGGCTCGACGGCGCGGTCGTGGCCGTCGAGCCCCGACCGCTCCCGGCGCCAGGGCCGACGGCCCTCGTCGATGTGCGAGCGGACGATGATCCGGCGCACGTAGGCGTCGGGCACACCGTCGCGGTGCACGCGCGGCCAGGCGACGTACAGCTTGGTCAGCGCGGTCTGCAGGAGGTCGTCGGCACGGTGCCAGTCGCCGCAGACGGCGTAGGCGATGCGGCGCAGGTGCGCCTGCCGGGACGCGACGAAGTCGACGAACGCCGCGTCGCGAGCCTCCGTGGACCGGCTCACCGCACCCCTTCCCCGGACTCGGTCTGCTGGGCGAGGTAGGCGAGCAGCGCATTCAGCGTCGACTCCGGCAGCACGTCCCCGTCGACCGGGATGGTCTCGGCGCCGGACCCGTGGCCGCGTACGACCACGAACCACAGGCGCCCGTCGCGACGCACCCGCGCGACCCGGTCACCCGGAGACGTGTAGCCCTCCACCACGGGGATCTGCTTCACGTCGACCAGCGTGCAGCCCGGGCCTGCCAGCACCTCGTCGTCCGCGGTCACCGTCACCAGGACGTCCCGGGGACCACCGCTGATGGCGACCATGCTGGCCAGCCAGTCCTCGTACCGGCTGTAGCCGACGCCCGGGTCGTCCGCGCTCGCGCCCGGTGACACCTCGCCGGGGATCGGGTTGTCGTTGCCGTCGAACACCTGGGTGAGCGACAGCAGCATCCAGCGCGTCCGCTCGCCGTCGGTGACCACGACGCCGAGCGACTTCTCCGGCGGCTGGTAGCCGACCGGCTCCTCGACGCGCTGCGTGACGCGCCACCCGTCCTGGACGATCAGGCTTCCGTCGACGTCGTCGAGCGACGCCGGGAACTGGTTGCTCACCAGCCGCGCCTTCCTCCGCCGCTCCGCCTTCTCCCTCGCCTGCTGCGCGAGCGCGTCGAGCTCGGCCTCGAGCTGCGCTTCGTCGATGTCGCCCTCGTCCGGGGTGCTCAGGCTCGGCGCCGGCGTCACCGGGTCGACGCTCCGCGGGCCGTCGTCCCCGGGTCCGAGCACCGCGACGGACGCGGCCAGCACGGCGGCCACGACCACCGCGGAGCCGGCCGCACCCGCCCGCCGACGCCGCCGCAGCGCCGTCCGCCCGGGAGCCAGCCGGTCGACCGGCGGCAGGAGCGGCGGACCGTCGCCGAAGCTGCCGTCGAGCTGGTCGCGCAGCCGCGCGAGGTCGGGTTCGTCGAGCGTCATGTCTCCTTCACGGAACGAGCGGCCGATCGGTTGTCACGCGGTCGCCGCGACGGAAAACCAGTGTCGCCGACACCCGCCTGGTGCCTAGGCTGCCCGCTCGTGGAGATCAGAGAGATCGACGTCGCCGACGACGCCGCGATGGAGGCGCTGTACGGCGTCGACACGCGCTCGTCGCACCTCGGCCGCGAGTCGATGCCGCAGTGGACGCTCCAGGAGTGCCTGGGCGCCTTCCGCTCGAACGACAGCGGCGAGCGCCAGGTCATCCTGGGTGCCTACGACGGCGACACGCTGCTCGGGTACGCCGCCTTCTGGATCACGCTGCTGGACAACCTCGACAAGGTCTACCTCGAGCTGCACGTCGACCCGCCGGCCCGCCGCCACGGGGTCGGGCGCGCCCTGGTCGCCGAGGTCGAGAGCCGCGGACGCACCGAGGGCCGCACCCTGCTGCTCACCGACTCGAAGATCCCGCCGGGGCAACGCGACACGCACCCGTACAGCAGGTTCGCCGAGGCGACCGGCTTCGAGTACTCCAACGTCGAGGTCGTGCGGCACCTCGCTCTCCCGATCGCCGACGAGCAGCTCCAGGCGTGGATGGACAAGGCCGCCGAGCGACACGAGGGATACACGGTCGAGACGTTCGTGGACGAGTTCCCCGACGAGCTCGCCGAGTCGCTCTGCCTGCTCATGGGGCAGCTCGCGGTGGACGCCCCGACCGGCCTGGTGGACTTCGAGGAGGAGGACTTCAACGTCGACCGCCTCCGGGAGCGCTACGTCACGGCCGCCGCGATGGGGCGCGCCGTCTACGAGACGGTCGCCCTGACCCCGGACCGCGTCGTCGCGGCGCAGTCCACGCTCGCCGTCGCGAAGGGCGACGAGCCCGACGTCTTCCAGTGGGGCACGTTCGTGCACCGCGAGCACCGCGGGCACCGGCTCGGGCTGGCCGTGAAGGCCGCCAACATCCGCGCGGTGCAGGAGGCGCACCCGGAGAAGCGCCGGATCACCACCCAGAACGCCGAGCAGAACGACTTCATGGTGAACATCAACAAGGAGATCGGCTTCGAGGCGGTCGAGGACTCCATGGAGTGGATCAAGCGGCTCTGACGAACCGCACCCGCTCCCCCGGCCTCAGCTGGGCGCACTGCCACAGGTCGTCGGGGTGGACCACCCCGACGACCGGGTAGCCGCCGGTCGGCGGGTGGTCGGCGAGCAGGACGACGGGCTGCCCGTCCGGCGGCACCTGGACCGCTCCGAGGACCATGCCCTCGCTGGGCAGCTCGTCCTCACCTCGCCGAGCGAGGGCCGCGCCGTCGAGCCGCAGGCCGACCCGGTTCGACTCGGGCCGGACGGCGTACGTCGCCGCGCAGAGCGCCTCGACGGCGGTGTCCGCGAGGAAGCCGGCGTGCGGGCCTGGGTACACGCGCAGCGGCCCCGGCCGCGGTGACCGCGGTGCGTCCAGGGGCTGCGGCTCCCCCGACATCGGCCCGACCGGCAGCACCGCGCCGTCCACGACACGGGGTGGGCCGACCCACGCCAGCGTGTCGGTCGACCTCGATCCGAGCACGGGATCCACGGCGATGCCGCCCCCGACGGCCACGTAGGACCGCACGCCGGTGGCCGGGGCCGCGACCTCGAGCATGCCTCCGGCCGGCACCCACTCGGCCCGGGCGTGCGGCCGGCCGGCGCCGGTGACCGCGAGCCAGGTGCCGGTGTCGACCCGCGCGACGAAGCCGCCCAGCGTCACCTCGAGCAGGGCGGCGCCGGGCTCGTTCCCGACCAGCCGGTTCGCCAGGTCGGCGGCCGGTCGGTCGAGCGCGCCGGCCCGGGGCACGCCGAGGTGGCCGAGCCCGACGCGACCGTGGTCCTGGACCGTCGTCAGCACGCCCGCACGCACGACCTCGATGACCCTCACGCCGGCACCAGCCGGACCCGGGTCCCGGGCGCGAGCAGCGCCGGGGTGTCGCTGGTGGCATCCCACAGCTCAGCAGTCGTGCGGCCGACCAGCCGCCAGCCCCCGGGCGAGGCCGACGGGTAGATCCCGCACCAGCGGTCGGCGACCGCGACCGAGCCCGCGGGAACCGCCGGTCGCGGCGTCCCGAGCCGCGGCACAGCAAGCTCGGCGGGCAGCCCGCTCAGGTAGGCGAACCCGGGCGCGAACCCGCAGAACGCCGACACCAGGTCGGTCCCGGCGAGCCGCTCGGCCACCCCGGCCGCGTCGGTACCCCAGCGCGCGGCCACGTCGGCGAGGTCCTGGCCGTCGTACGTCACCGCGATCTCGATGCTGGGCCCGGGACCGGCCACTGCGTCGTCCGGGGTCCAGTCCGCCAGCGCCGCGATCGCGGCGTCGACGTCGGCGACACCCTCGAGGACCACCGTCCGCGCGCCCGGCAGGACCTCGTCCGCCTCGATCCGCGCCGCCCGCGCGAAGGCCGCCAGCGAGAGCGCCTGGGCCACGTCGGCCACCTCGACGCGCAGGGCGCGACCGCCGAGCCTCGTCGGTGTCAGCGGGATGTCGGACACGTGAACAGTGTGCTGCGTGTCGCGCGGCGTCTTGCCCCTGCCCGGCCGGGAACGGCACGGTGGGACAGAAGTAGCGGTGACAAGGGTGAGGGCCTCTTGATGGTATGAGCATCAAGAGGCCCTCGGCTTGAGGCGGAAACGGTGACGCCCACCTCGACCGTGCCCTCGCTCAGACCCCGCCGACCCCGTCACCGGGCCGACGCCCCGACCGAGGTCGGAGTGTGGGTCTTCGTTCCAGCTCGGCCCCCCGGATCCCCTCCGGCAAGCCGGACGACAACCAGGGAGTTGTGAGAGACCCCTGGTGGTATGAGCACCAGAGGGCCCTCGGTCCCGCGGCGCCTCCGGCAAGCCGGCTGCGCTGCGAGCCCCCCTTCTCACCTCCCGCGCCGGGCGAACCCGGTGCCGGCGATGATCAAGGAAGAGTGGGTGAGGGCCTCACGATGGTATGAGCACCATGAGGCCCTCGGCTCGAGATGGATCGGTGACGCCCACCTCGATCCGGCCGGCTCTCCGACCCCGCCGGCCCCGTCACCGGGCCGCCGCCCCGACCGAAGTCGGAGTGTGGATCTTCGTTCCTGCCTGATCCCCGAGCCCTCCGCGCTTCGGCCTTTCGGCTTCACCGCTTCCTGCTCGGTGGGAGAGTTCTATGCCCTCCGTTCAGAGCTGCGCAAGGGGTTCGTCGAAAGAAGTTCGACATTCTTCCGGTCCCACAAGCTGCTCCACAGATCTGCCCCGAGATCCCACAGGTTCGGCCCTCTTCTCCACATCTATCCACACCGGATTTCCACTGCCTGTGGAAACAGGTCAGAGGCCGCGCAAGGTCCAGCCGGCGTCCTCGAGTGCCCGCCGGACGGCCCTCGCGTGGCCCACCGCACCCGCGGTGTCCCCGTGGAGGCAGAGCGAGTCGACGCTGCCGGCGAGGGCCAGTGCGTGCGCGACGATCGCGTCGGTGTCGGTCCGCACCGCCCCCGGCACCGACCGGTCGACCAGCCGGCCGGCGGCGTCGTACTCCCGGTCCGGGAAGCCCTCGAGCCGGACGTCGCGACCGGCCTCCCTAGCCGAGGTGGCGAGCACGCCCGGCATCGTCAGGACGGTGAGCGATCCGGAGCCCGCCAGCACCGCCGTCGCCTGCTCGGGGTCGTCGAGCACCCGGTGGTAGAGCGCGCCGTGCGGCTTCACGTAGCGGACGTCGGTGCCGGCCGCCCTCGCGACGGAGGTCAGGGTCCCGACCTGGTCGGCGACCTGCTCGCGCAGCACGTCGGCAGCGACGTCGCGGGGCACGCGCCCGAAGTTCTCGCGGTCGTCGTAGGACACCTGGGCACCCACGGACACCCCGAGCTCCGCCGCGCGCTCGCAGACCGACGTCATGATCGCCGCGCTCCCGGCGTGGTAGCCGCAGGCGACGTTCGCGCTGCTGACGATCTCCATCAGGGCCGCGTCGTCGGTCACCTCCTCGCCGAGGTCGGCGTTCAGGTCGACGTACCGGGTCACCCTCCGACGCTAGACCGTGAGGGGGCCGTGGATAGGTTCGACGGATGCAACCACCCGTGGCCGCGCGCCGTCCGGTCACCACCGAGCACTTCGGCCGGACCCGCGTCGACGAGTACGACTGGCTGCGCGACAAGGGCAGCGACGAGGTGACCGCGTACCTCGAGGCCGAGAACGAGTACACGCAGGACCGCACGGCCCACCTCGCCGACCTGCGGCAGTCGATCTACGACGAGATCAAGGCCCGCACCCTCGAGACCGACCTGTCCGTGCCGACCCGCAGCCGCGGCCACTGGTACTACGGCCGCTCCTTCGAGGGCAGGGAGTACGGCGCCAGCTGCCGGGTCCCCGTCCGCGGCCCGGACGACTGGACTCCCCCGCGTCCGGACGAGGACGCGCAGCCGGACCAGCCGGCACTGCCCGGCGAGGAGGTCCTGCTGGACCTCGACGCGCTCGCCGAGGGCCACGAGTTCTTCTCGCTCGGCGGCTCGAGCGTCAGCCCCGACGGGACGCTGCTGGCGTACTCGACCGACGTGGTCGGCGACGAGCGCTTCACGATCCGGGTCAAGGACCTCGCCAGCGGCGAGCTGCGCGACGAGATCGTGGGCGCGATCGGCGGCGCCACCTGGGACCGGGCGGGCGAGCACGTCTACTACACGACCGTCGACGAGTCGTGGCGCTCCGACAAGATCTGGCGGCACACGATCGGCACCGGCCAGGACCAGGACCAGCTGGTCCACCACGAGACCGACCAGCGGTTCTTCGTCGGCGTGGGCCGCTCGCGCAGCGACCGGTTCATCGTGGTCGCGGCCGGCTCCAAGACCACCTCGGAGTACCGCTACCTCGACGCCGACGGTGACGCCGACGACTTCACGGTCTTCGCCGAGCGCCGCGAGGGCGTGGAGTACTCCCTCGACCACGCCGTCCTCGGGGGCGAGGACCGTTTCCTGGTCATGCACAACGCGGCCGGTCCCGACTTCGAGCTGGGCACCGCGCCGATCGCGCCGACCCCGCCCGAGGGCTGGGAGCCGCTGATCCCCCACGACCCCGCCGTCCGCCTCGAGAACGCGGACTCGTTCGCCGGCCACCTGGTCGTGCACCAGCGCAGCGGCGGCCTGACCCAGCTCCGCATCCTCGAGCTCGGCGACGACCCCGCGACGCCGGTGACCGACGACTACCTCGTCGAGTTCGACCACGAGGTCTACACCGTCGGCTCCGGCAGCAACCCCGGCTTCACCCAGCCCACCGTGCGGCTCGGCTACACGACGATGGCGGTGCCCTCGTCGGTCTACGACTACGACGTCCGGACCCGCGAGCTCACGCTGCTCAAGCAGGCGCCGGTGCTCGGCGGCTACGACCCCGCCGACTACGAGGAGCACCGGCTCTGGGCGACCGCCGACGACGGCGAGCAGGTCCCGATCTCGATCGTGGCCCGCCGCGACGCGCGGGCGTCCGGCGGCCCGGTGCCCGTGCTGCTCTACGGCTACGGCGCCTACGAGTACTCCATCGACCCGTACTTCTCCGTCGCCCGCCTCTCCCTGCTCGACCGGGGCGCGGCGTTCGCGATCGCTCACGTCCGGGGCGGCGGCGAGATGGGCCGGCGCTGGTACGACGACGGCAAGATGCAGCACAAGGAGCACACGTTCTCCGACTTCGTCGCGTGTGCCCGGCACCTCGTCGAGAGCGGCTGGTCGACGGCGGACCGGATCGTGGCCGAGGGCGGCAGCGCCGGAGGCCTGCTCGTCGGGGCTGCCGTGAACCAGGCGCCGGACGCGTTCGGCGGCGTCGTCGCGCAGGTGCCGTTCGTGGACACGCTGACCACCATGCTCGACGAGACGCTGCCACTGACGGTCACGGAGTACGAGGAGTGGGGCAACCCGGACGGCGACGCCGAGACCTACGACCACATCGCGTCGTACGCGCCGTACGACAACGTCGCCGCCGTGGCCTACCCGCCGATCCTGGCCGAGACCTCCCTCAACGACACCCGGGTGCTCTACGTCGAGCCGGCCAAGTGGGTGGCCCGGTTGCGCGCGACCATCGCCAACCCCGACGACGTGCTGCTCAAGACCGAGATGTCGGCGGGCCACGGCGGCGTCTCCGGGCGCTACAAGGCCTGGAAGGACCGGGCGTTCACCCTCGCCTGGATCCTCGACCGGATGGGTCTCGCCGGGTCCTAGCCGGTTCCCAGCCGGTTCCTGGGCCCATCCGTCCGGCCCCGGGCTACGGATCACCCCTGAGAAGTCCCTGAGATTCCTCTCATCAGGCAACTCGGCGGGTCTCTCGAGCGTCGATCCAGACGTAGGCACCCCGTGTGACCAGGGAATCTTCGGGTCACCGGGTGCGTTGGACGGACGTGTGGCACTCCAGGGTCACACGCAGGGCAAGGAGGGACCCCATGGCAGTCACACGAGAGATCGAGGGACGCGACAGCGTCGGTCTGTACCTCGACGAGATCGCTCGCAACCCCCTCCTCGACGCCGAGACCGAGGTCGAGCTGTCGAAGACGATCGAGGCCGGCCTGATGGCCGAGGCGCTCCTCAAGGAGGGCCGCGTCGGTCGCAAGAAGGGCGGCGCCCCCCTGCGGGCCACCGAGGAGGAGCTCGAGTGGCTCGCCGAGGAGGGCCGCAAGGCGGTCGACCGGTTCATCACCGCGAACCTCCGGCTGGTCGTCTCGATCGCCCGCAAGTACGGCCGCGCGCAGATGCCGATGCTCGACCTGATCCAGGAGGGCAACACCGGGCTCATCCGGGCGGTCGAGAAGTTCGACTACACCAAGGGCTACAAGTTCTCCACGTACGCCACCTGGTGGGTGCGCCAGGCGATCACGCGTGGCATCGCCCAGCAGGCCCGCGTCGTCCGGCTCCCGGTGCACGTCGTCGAGGAGCTCAACCAGGTCGGCGGCGCCCGCCGCACGCTCGAGCGCCAGCTGGGCCGCGACCCCGACCCGTCGGAGATCGCCGCCGAGCTCGGCATGGACGTCGACCGCGTCCTCGACCTGATGGCCTGGGGCCGCGAGCACGTCAGCCTCGACTCCCCCGTGGACGAGGACGGCGACACCTCGCTCGGCGACCTGATGGCCCAGGAGAGCACGCCCGGACCGGACATCAACATGCTCGACGTCGAGGCCCGTGACCGGCTCAACACGCTCGTGGAGCACCTCGACGAGCGGGCCGCGGACATCATCCGGTCGCGCTACGGCCTGGTGGACGGCCGGCAGCACAAGCTCGCCGACATCGGCACCAAGCACGGCATCTCGGCCGAGCGGGTCCGTCAGCTCGAGCGGGAGGCGCTGCAGAAGCTGCGCCGGATCGCCGACCCGGACCTCGCCGCCTAGACCTCCCTCCCACGAGGAACAGGAGACCCCGGACCCCGGTCCGGGGTCTTCTGCTGTGTCCGGGCGGTCACGACGGGGTGAGCGGCTCCCCGTCGTACGTCTCGCGGGTGACGAACTCCTCGACCGGCTGGCGGGTCAGCCGTCGCGGCTGCCTCACCGGGTGGCCGAGCGGGATCACGCAGGCCAGGGCGTGGTGCTCCGGGATCCCGAGCAGGTCGCGCACCGCCGGCTCCTCGGTCACGAGCATCGTGGTGAACGTCCCGCCCAGGCCCTCCTGGCGTGCGGCGAGCAGGATGTTCCACGCGAGCGGGTAGATCGAGCCGCCGGCGATCACGCCGATGCGGTCGAGCTCCTGGTCGGTGGCGGCCACGGCGCCGAGGTCGACCGTCACCACGAGCACGGCGCCTGCCGTGAGGAGCGGTGCGGTGAACCGGTCCGGCACCTCCGTCGCGGCGATGTCGTCGGCCGAGACGGCGGTCGGCGTGACCGGGTTCCAGGGAACCTCACCGGCGGCACCCTGGGCGGTGTACCGACGGGCACCGGTCAAGGACAGCTCGACGAGCCGCTCTCGCGTCGCCCGGTCCCGGACCACGGTGACGTGGGCGCCCTGCCGGTTCCCACCGCTCGGGGCGAACCGCGCGTTGTCGAGGACCCGGTACAGGACCTCGTCCGGGACCGGCTCGTCCGTGAACTCACGAACCGCACCGGTCGTGCGGAGGACGTCGTCGAGCTCCATCAGGCCCCACTCTCTCCGGTCAGCTCGTCGTAGACCTCGCGCACCCGGGCGCGGAGGTCCTCCAGTGAGCCGGTGTTCTCGATGACGTAGGTCGCGATCGCGAGCCGGTCGTCGCGGCTGGCCTGGGCGGCGATCCGGGACTCGGCGTCCTCACGTGTCCAGCCGCGGTCGCGGAGCATCCGCTCGACCTGCAGCTCGGTGGGCGCGTCGACCACGATCACGGCGTCGAAGGTGTCGGCGATGCCGGCCTCGGCGAGGAGCGGGATGTCGTGGACCACCAGGTCGTCGGGACCGGCGCTGTTCGCCAGGGCCGCGCTGCGCGCCCCGATCAGCGGGTGCAGGATCCCCTCGAGGACGCGTCGCTTGTCCTCGTCGGCGAACACGATCGCGCCGAGCGCGGGCCGGTCGAGGGTGCCGTCCTCGGTCAGGATCTCCTCGCCGAAGGCCGCCACGACGGCGGCGAGTCCCTCCGTCCCGGGGAGGACGACCTCTCGGGCCAGGGCGTCGGAGTCGATGACGACCGCGCCGAGCTCGGCGAGCATCGTCGAGACGGTGCTCTTGCCCGAGGCCACTCCCCCGGTGAGTCCCACGCGCATGGTTGGACTCTAGGGTCGCGACGTGGCCGGGGTCGGACTGGGTGAGGGCGACCGGGTCGCGCTCCTGGTGGCCGGCTCCCCCACCTACCTCGACGTCGTCCTCGGCCTGCTCGCGGTGGGCGTCGTGCCGATCCCGCTCGACCCGAGGCTGACGAGCCACGAGCGTGAGCGGATCCTGGCCGGCCTGGGACCGACCCTGGTGGTCGTCGACGACGCCGTGCTGTCCGACCTCGCGGCGGCGTACCCGCCGGGCGGCCTCCCGCGCGCCCGGCCGATGCACGTCACCAGCGGCACCACCGGGACGCCGAAGGGCGTGTGGAGCGGCGTGCTGGGTGAGGCGGACGCCGTCGCCCTGGTGGCCGAGGAGCGCGACCTCTGGGGCTTCGCGGAGAACGACGTCAACCTGGTGCTCAGCCCGATCTACCACTCGGCGCCGCTGCGGTTCGCGATGGGCACCCGGCTGGCGGGTGGCCGCGTGGTGATGCCGGGGCCGTTCGACGCGGCGACGGTGACCGAGGCGATCCGGCGCGAGCGACCGACCACGATGTTCTGCGTCCCGACCCACCTCCAGCGGCTCTTCGCGCACTGGGACGACGCGGAGGTGCCCGACCTCTCGTCGTTCCGGCTCGTCGCCCACGCCGGCGCGCCGTGCCCCGAACCGGTGAAGCGGCGGCTGATCGAGCTGTTCCCGGGCGGCTCGACCTGGGAGTTCTACGGCTCGACCGAGGGGCAGTTCACCGCCTGCCGCAGCGAGGACTGGCTCGAGCGACCGGGAACGGTCGGCCGGGCGCGGCCGGGGCGGACCCTGGCCACCGACCCCGACGGCACCATCTGGTGCACCGTCCCGCCGCACGCGCGGTTCGAGTACTACGGCGACCCGGGGAAGACGGCGGCCGCGTGGCGGGGCGACGCCTTCACCGTGGGCGACCTGGGCCGGCTCGACGCCGACGGCTACCTGTACCTCGACGGCCGCCGCGAGGACCTCGTCATCTCCGGCGGGGTCAACGTCTACCCGCTCGAGGTCGAGCAGGTCCTCGAGCAGCACCCCGGCGTCACCGACGTCGCGGTGTACGGCGTCCCGGACGGCGCGTGGGGGCAGCGGGTCTGCGCGGCGTACGTCGGCAGCGCGACGCCGCAGGACCTCGACGCGTTCGTCCGCGAGCGGCTCGCGCCGCCGAAACGGCCGAAGACCTGGCACCGGCTGGAGGAGCTCCCCCGGACGCTCACCGGCAAGGTCCGACGCGACGCGCTCCCACCGGAGGCCGCGCGGGCCTAGCATGCGGTCCATGGCGCTGCTCGAGCGCGAGCCGCAGCTCCGCGCACTAGAGGGCTACCTCGCCGACGCCGCGGCCGGCCGCGGCCGGGTCGTGTTCGTCGCGGGCGAGGCGGGCATCGGCAAGACCACGTTCGTCGAGGCGTTCGCCGGCTCGGCCGACGCCACGGTCGCACGCGGCTGGTGCGACGGTTCGGCCACGCCGGCGCCGCTCGGCCCCCTCGTCGACATGCTCCCGGACCTGCCGGACGACCTCTGGCCGGAGGGCTCGGCGCGCGGCGAGGTGTTCGGGCGGCTGGTGGCGACCCTGCGTCAGCCCGGCCGGGCGCCGTACGTGCTCGTCGTGGAGGACGCGCACTGGGCGGACGAGGCGTCCCTCGACCTGCTGCGGCACCTGGCCCGCCGGATCCACACCTGCCACGCCCTGGTGCTCGTGACCTACCGCCCGGAGGACACGACGACGGGCGACAAGCTGCGGGTGCTGCTGGGCGACACGGCGTCCGCGACGGGGACCCGCCGCGTCGACCTCGGTCCGTTGACCGCCGAGGGTGTCGCAGTGCTCGCCGCCGAGCACGCCGCGACGTCGGCCGACCTCTACGGGCTCACCGGTGGCAACCCCTTCTTCGTCACCGAGGCCCTGGGAGCCGGCACCGACGAGCTGCCCGCGACGGTCCGGGACGCCGTCCTGGCGCGCGTGGCCCGTCTCGACGAGGTCGGGCGGCGCGCCCTCGAGGTCGTCGCGCTCGCGGGCGCACGGGCGGAGGCGGACCTGGTGCGCGAGCTCCTCGACGTCGGCCTGACCGCCCTGGACGAGCCCCTGGAGCGCGGCCTGCTCCGGCTCAGCGGTGAGGACGTGCTGTTCCGCCACGAGCTCGCGCGGCTCGCCGTCGACGAGGAGGTGCCTGCCGGCCGGCGGGTGCACCTGCACCGGCGTCTCCTGGCGGCGCTGACCGCGCGCGGCGCCGACCCGGCACGCCTGGCCCACCACGCCGAGCTCGCGGGTGACCGCGCGGCCGTGCTCCAGCACGGCCGGGCTGCGGGGGCGCTGGCCGCCGCGCTGGGGTCGCACCGCGAGGCCGTGCGCCAGTACCGGCGCGCGCTCGACCACGCCGACGACCTGGCCCCGTCCGAGCGCGCCCAGCTGTCGTGGGACCTGGGCTACGAGTACTACCTGACCGGGAACGTGGACGGGGCGATCGACGCGATCGCCGCCGCCCGGCAGATCTGGGAGGAGCTCGGCGACACCGTCCGCGTCGGGGACGCGTGGCGCTGCCAGTCGCGACTGCACTGGTTCGCCGGCCGCAACCTGGTCGCCGAGGAGCAGGCCGCCACGGCGGTGGAGCTGCTCGAGGGCACCGAGACGGTCGAGCAGGCCATGGCCTACAGCCACCGCACCGGACTGGCGATGCTGCGCACCGACGTCGCCGGCACCCGGGAGTGGGGACGACGCACCCTGGACCTCCTGGAGCGCCTGCCCGACAGCCCCGCTCGCGACGAGGTCGAGGTGAACTCCCTGGCCACCCTGGGCACCATCGAGGCCGTCGCGGGCGACGTCGAGGAGGGAGAGCGGATGCTCACCCAGGCCCTGGACGGCGCCAAGCGGCACGACCAGCACGAGCAGGCGGCACGCGCGTTCAACAACCTCGCGGCCACCGCGGTCGCCCAGCACCGGCACGACACCGCCAAGCGCTACCTCGACGAGGGCTACGACTACTGCATCGACCGCGACCTCGACTCGTGGACCACCTACATCCTCGGGATGAAGGCGGAGCTCGCCCTGTGCACGGGCGACAACACTGCGGCGCGTGCGACGGCCGACGAGGTCCTGGCGCGCCGGAACGAGACGACGCCCATGGCGGCACTGAACCCGCTGGTGGTGATCGGCTGCCTGGAGTCCCGAGCGGGTACGCCGGCCGCCGCCGCCCTGCTCGAGGAGGCGCGCGGGATGGCGGCTCCGACCCGGGAGCCCCAGATGGTGGGACCGACCACCGCGGCGCGCTGCGTGCACCACTGGATCACCGGGGACCCGGACGGGGCGCGGGCCGCGGCCGAGGCGGACTGGTCGCTGCTGCGCGGCGCCGACTGCCGGTGGAACCGCGGAGCGGTGGCGACCTGGCTGGCTCCGGAGACGGAGGTCGACGTCGACATCGCGCCGCCGTTCGAGCTCCAGCGAGCCGGCCGGTGGGCCGAGGCAGCAGCGTGGTGGACCGACGCGGGGTGCTCCTTCGACGCGGCGCTCGCGCTCGCTCGCAGCGGCGACCCGGACCTGGTCGCGGAGGCGGTGCGCGCATTCGACCGGCTCGACGCCCACGGAGCGGCCGCGCGCGCCAGGGCGATGCTGCGCGCGACGGGGCACGCGGCACCGCGCGCCACCAGCGCCAGCCGGCACCCGGACGGGCTCACCGCGCGCCAGGAGGAGGTGCTCGAGCTGCTCCGCGGCGGACTGTCGGACGCCGAGATCGCCGACCGGCTGGTCATCTCCCGGCGTACGGCCGAGCACCACGTCGCCGCCGTCCTGGCCAAGCTCGGGATGCGCACCCGGCGTGAGCTGCTGGAGATGGGTACCGGCCTCGGCACTTCTGGGTAGCCGCCACGGATGTGCCGTGCCGTGGTCGAGCGCGAGGGTCGTCGTCGACAGCACGACACATCCTCGAAAGGAACTCACGATGCCGCTCTACATGGACGTCCACTCCCTCGGTGACGGGGTCACGATGGACGACGTCGCCCAGGCCCACCAGGCCGACCTGGCCACCCAGGGGCCGCACGACGTCAACTACCTCCGCTACTGGGTCGACGAGGGCAAGGGCCAGATCTTCTGCCTCGTCGAGGCCCCGGACGCCGAGGCCGCGCACACGGTCCACCGGGAGGCCCACGGCCTCGTCGCCGACCAGATCTTCCAGGTCCAGGAAGGCGCCTGACCGACCGGTCGGGCACCCGGCTCTACAGGAACCGGGTGCTCGGCCAGATCGCCGCCAGGTCGACGTCGGGGAACCGGGCGGCGACCGCTCCGTAGACCGGGGCGAAGCGCTGGACCACGGCGCGGACCGTCTCGTCGCTCAGCTCGCCGTCCTGCTTCGGCGAGACGTTGACCTGGCGGCCGAAGTCGGGCTCGTGGAAGTCGATGCCGAGGAACCCGCAGAGGTCGGCGAGGGTGCCCCGGTCGAAGAGCCGCTCGTAGAAGCCGTAGAACACCGCCTCCGGGCCGAACGCCTCGTCGAGCCGGGCGATCGTGGCGTCGTAGCGGGTCCGCCGCGCGTACTGGTCGTCGTCGGTGAGCTTCCTGAGCCGGTTCTCGGCGGCGCCCTCGTGCTCGATGCCGCGCCGGCGCGCGTCCATCCGGACCGCCGACCAGACCCGTTCGACGGGGTCGCGCATCAGGTAGACCGAGACCGGGCGGACGCCGCGCTGCTCGAACGACGCCCGGACCGACGCGAGGCGGTCGACGGACAGCTGGGCGTACGACGGCGTGATGTCGGCGGTCAGCCGGATCTCGTCGGCGGCGAGCAGGCCGGCGAAGTAGTCGAAGTAGCGGTCGGGCTCGGTCAGGAAGGCCGCGCGCCGACCGCCCTGACGCTCGATCCGCTCGCGGACCACGCGTCCCGACGGCAGGTCGAGGGCGTCCCAGACGTGGTACTCCTTGCGGAACCCGGGGTCACACTGCGGGGACGACTCGAGGTAGCGGTGCATCCAGGCGGTCCCGCCCTTCTGGGCGCCGACGCCCAGCAGGAAGGTGCCCGAGCTCATGCACAGAAGGTACGGCGGTACTGCTGCGGGCTGACGCCGCGGACCCGCGTGAAGTGGTGCCGGAGCGTCGCCGCGTTGCCGAAGCCGACCTCGCCGGCGATCCACTCGATCGAGCGGTCGGACTGCTCGAGCAGCTCCTCGGCGCGCTGCACGCGCTGCCGGGTCACCCAGGAGTGCGGCGTCGCGCCGGTCTCGGCGCGGAACCGGCGGGCGAAGGTGCGCGGGGACATCAGCGACCGCCGGGCCATGCTGTCCACGTCGAGGTCCTCGTGCAGGTTGGCGACGATCCACTCGAGCAGCGGGCCGAGGGTCTCGGCGTCGCAGTCGGGCACCGGCCGGGCGATGAACTGGGCCTGGCCACCGTCGCGGTGCGGCGGCACGACGATCCGTCGGGCGACGGCCGCGGCCACGCCGGCGCCGTACTCGTCGCGCAGGAGGTGCAGCGAGGCGTCGATGCCGGCGGCCGAGCCGGCACCGGTCAGCACGTTGCCGTCGTGGCAGTAGAGGACGTCGGGCTTGACCTTGGCCTCGGGGAACGTGCGCGCCATCAGGTCGGTGTAGCGCCAGTGGGTCGTGCACTCGCGGCCGTTGAGCAGGTCGGCCGCGCCGAGCTCGAAGGCCGCCGAGCAGTGCGCGTAGAGGGTCGCGCCGCGGGCGTCGGCCGCCGCGACCGCGGACAGCACGTCGTCGTCGAACGACAGGAACGAGTGCTTGGGCGCGATGCAGACCAGGTCGGCGTCCTCGGTGGCCTCGAGGCCGCGCTCGACGTAGAGGTCGAAGTCCGAGCGGCCCTTGACCCGTCCGGGGCGCGGCGTGCAGATGCGGAAGTCGAAGACGGGGGTGTTGTCCTCCGGGTGCTCGGGCTCCCCCCACACCTCGACGAGGGAGCCCAGCCCGAAGGGCTCGGCGTCGTCCTGGACGATCACGGCGACGGTCTTGAGCGGCACGGAGCCATCGTGCAGCAGAACTGGCAGAAAATCAACGCACCATGTCATTCCTGCCACTCGTGGCAGGAATCGATCGGCAGCATGATTACTGCCATGACCGCACTCATCATCCTCCTCGCCATCTCGGTGGTCCTGCTCGTCGCCACCGTCCGCTCCGTCTTCCACGACGGCCAGGGCCCGTCCCAGCCGCCCCGCTCGCACTTCGACGACCCGCAGTTCCGGGCCCCGGCCGCCGGCTGACCGGTTCCGACGCCGGCTCAGCGCAGGCGGAACCGGACCCGTCGCGACGCCGGGCCGGTGCCGGTGGTGTTGACAGCCGAGACCCTCACGTCGTACTTCGCGCCCGCGCGCAGGTCCCGCACGACCAGCCGCGGGCGCGTCCGGCTCTCGGCCACCACGCGCCAGGCCCGGCCCTTGCGCCGCAGCTCGACGATGTAGCTCTCCGCCCTGGCGACCGGCGACCAAGACACGACCGCCGTCCGCCGACCATGGACCTTGACCGACGGCGCAGGACGGCCCGGGAGACTGGGCACCACCAGCGTCACACCGTTGGACGCAACGTCCGGGGCCGCCAGCAGATGAGCCCTTGCGCGGCAGGACGCGGAACTGCAGACGGTGGTCGAGGGGCACCGTGGCCGACGACCACGTCGTGCCCGGCTCCCTGCGCGACCACGACCCACGGCGTGCCGGCCGTGAGGTCGCGCTGCTGGACCTGGGTCGTCGCCGCCCCTGGGGACGGGTCCAGGACAGCTGGACGCGACCGTCCGCGGCGCCGCCGGCCAGGACCGACGGGATGCGCGGTCCCAACGGCAGCTCGGGCAGCGGCCTGACGGGAGCAGTGCCGACGCCGAGGGCCGCCAGCTGGTCGGCGACGGCGGCAGCGATCTGGAGCTCTCCCTGCGCGTTCGGGTGGCTGTCGTCGAAGGTGTGGTCGGCCGACGTGTAGTCCGCCGTCGGATGTCGGCGAGCAGCACCCGCGAGTCGACGGTGTCGAGCTCGGCCGCCCCGTCGGCCAGGAGCTCGTTGAGCTCCGGGGCCTCCCGGGAACCAGGTCTGGGTGATCTCGGACAGCACGACGTCGACGTCCGGGTCGGCCGACCGCGCGCTGGCAACGAAGTTCTCGATGTTGGTCTCGACCTGCGCCGGCGTCTGGTTGAGGAAGAGCAGGTCGTTGGTCCCGAGCATCTCGACCACGATGTCCGGCTCGTACGGTCTCCACCAGGTCGTCGATCGGCGTGTCCGCGAACGAGCAGGGTCATGCCCCAGCGCGCGGCGTGGTCCTGGTCGAAGCCCGGGGTCGACGTAGTCGTGGTAGCCTGGTTGGTCGCTGCAGGTAGTCCTAGAGGTCGGTCCGTTGGCCCGACCAGGTCGACCGGCTGGGTCGAGGTGGCCTGGAGGTGCTGTCCAGAGCCGGTAGCGCCAGGTCCAGTCGCCCGAGGAGCCCTGGGTGACCGAGTCGCCGACGACGAGGATCCGGACCGGGTCGGATCCGCTGCGGCGGCGGCCGCGGTCAGACCCGACGCCACGGGAACGCACACGAGTGCGGCCAGCACCAGGCCGGCCGCACTCGTCGGATGCGTGTCGTCGAGCGGTCAGGAAGCCCCGCCGGTGAGCTTCTCGCGGAGGGCCTGGAGGGCCTCGTCGGAGGCCAGCGAACCGCTCGTCGCCGCTCGCCCTCGCTCTCGACACCCTCGACGTCGGCCGAGTCGCTGGAGTAGGACGTGGCCTCGCCGGCCTCGACCTCGGCCTTGGCGGCCTCCTCCTGCTGCTTGACGTGCGCCTCCCAGCGGGCGTGCGCCTTGGCGTACTGCTCCTCCCAGACGGCGCGCTGGTCGTCGAAGCCCTCGAGCCACTCGCCGGTCTCCGGGTCGAAGCCCTCGGGGTAGACGTAGTTGCCCTGGTCGTCGTACGTCGCGGTCATGCCGTAGAGCGTCGGGTCGAAGTCCTCGACCACGGCCGCGGTGGCGGTCTCGTTGGCCTGCTTGAGGCGACAGCGAGATCCGGCGACGCTCGAGGTCGATGTCGATGATCTTGACCATGACGTCGTCGTTGACCTGGACGACCTGCTCCGGGATCTCCACGTGGCGCTCGGCCAGCTCGGAGATGTGCACCAGGCCCTCGATGCCCTCCTCGACGCGGACGAACGAGCCGAACGGCACCAGCTTGGTGACCTTGCCCGGGACGATCTGGCCGATCTGGTGGGTCCGGGCGAAGTGCTGCCACGGGTCCTCCTGGGTCGCCTTCAGCGACAGCGAGACGCGCTCGCGGTCCATGTCGACGTCCAGCACCTCGACGGTGACCTCGTCACCGACGGTGACCACCTCGGACGGGTGGTCGATGTGCTTCCAGGACAGCTCCGAGACGTGCACCAGGCCGTCGACGCCGCCGAGGTCCACGAACGCACCGAAGTTGACGATCGAGGAGACGACGCCCTTGCGGATCTGGCCCTTCTGGAGCTGGGTCAGGAAGCCGTGGCGGACCTCGGACTGGGTCTGCTCGAGCCAGGCACGGCGCGACAGGACCACGTTGTTGCGGTTCTTGTCGAGCTCGATGATCTTGGCCTCGAGCGTCTGGCCGACGTACGGCAGCAGGTCGCGCACGCGGCGCATCTCCACCAGCGACGCGGGCAGGAAGCCGCGGAGGCCGATGTCCAGGATCAGGCCGCCCTTGACGACCTCGATGACGGTGCCCTCGACGACGCCGTCCTCGTCCTTGACCTGCTCGATGGTGCCCCAGGCGCGCTCGTACTGGGCGCGCTTCTTGGACAGGATCAGGCGGCCTTCCTTGTCCTCCTTCTGGAGGACCAGGGCCTCGACCTGTCTCCGACCGAGACGACCTCGGACGGGTCGACGTCGTGCTTGATGGAGAGCTCGCGGGAGGGGATGACGCCCTCGGTCTTGTAGCCGATGTCGAGCAGGACCTCGTCGCGGTCCACCTTGACGATGGTGCCCTCGACGATGTCGCCGTCGTTGAAGTACTTGATGGTCAGGTCGATCGCGGCGAGGAAGTCCTCTTCGGACCCGATGTCGTTGACAGCCACCTGAGGGGCGTCGTGGTGCGGGAGGATGTCGCTGAGGGTGCTGCGTCATAAGGGGATGTGATTCCTTGGGTGGACAGATGTTGTGCGGGCGCATGCGAAGTCGGTTTCACCAGAGAACGGCGCTCCCATCGATCAACGCAGATCGGGCGCCTCACCAGCGAGCGAGAGTCCGCTCCGTCCGGGACGCAGGCAGACTTCTCACGCAGTCGACCAGCCTACGCCCGGCCCAGCGCGGGAGTCCAACCCGCACGAGCGTCGCGCACGCCTGGACAGGTCTAGGGTCGCACGTGTCTCGGCACGTCCTCGGAGGCGTCGATCCCCGCCGCCTCGGCCCGGCCCGTCCCCAAGGAGGCCAGCGATGGCCACACCACTCACCCCACGACAGATCCGTGGGGGCGCTTTCGCCAACGTCTGCTCGCTGCTCGCCCTCCTGGTCGCGGTCGGCACCGGGACCGCCTACGCGGCGAGCTCCGTCGGTTCGGCGGACATCATCAACAGGTCGATCCGCTCCATCGACATCAAGAACGGTCAGCTGAAGAGCCGCGACCTCGCGGCGGGAGCGGTGACGGGTGCCGGCGTGCTCGACGGCTCGCTCACGGTGGCGGACCTCGCCGGCGCGGACGTCGACGGAGGTGGGATCAGCGTGCCCGCCGGGTACGTCCCTAACGGCCGCTGCCGCCAGCTCGACGCCAGCGTGGGTGGCGCCACGGCGGGAGAGGCGGCGATCTTCAACGTGCAGAGCCCTCTCCAGGACGGGGTGGTCCTCTACGGACAGCGCGTCCCGAGCGACGGTCATGTCATGTTCGACGTCTGCAACTTCTCCGGCACGACCCAGGCCGCGATCAACGACCTCCCGGTGCGGCTCATCACCTTCGGGTGACCCCGGCCCTGCATTACGGCCGGGTCCACGGCTCGACGTCCGCCGAGAGGTCGCCCGACCGCGCGATCGCCCGGAGCAGGCGGTCGGCCCGGTCGGCGACCGGGTTCTGGCCGCGCCGGCTGGTGAGCTCGGTGAGCGCGAACAGGTCGGCGGCCCGGGCCAGGGCGAGCGCGTCGCCGGCCGGGACGCCCCGGCGCCCGGCGTACGCCGCCAGCACCGCGTCGACGTAGACGGGGTCCCGGTCGAAGCGGAGCAGGTTGCCGAGGTCGGTGAACGGGTGGCCGGCGTGCGCGAACTCCCAGTCGAGCACCGCCGTCACGGACAGCGAGCCGGGGTCGACCAGCAGGTTCTTCGGGTTGAGGTCGCTGTGCACGAGGCAGGTGCGACCCACCGTGTCGAGCAGGGCCTGGGCCTCCACCGCCACCGCCCTCAGCCCGTCGAGCTCGGCCACGGAGAGATGGGCCAGGCCCGGCTCGAGGGACTCGACGTACGCCGGCAGGTCCAGGTCCCAGGGCTCGACCGTCAGCTCCGCGTCGGCGAAGGCGCCGGCGCGCAGCATCGGCATCCCACCGAGGTCGGCCGCCAGCCCTCCGAGCTCCGCTCCCAGGCGGGCCAGCCCGTCCGCGTCCAGGGTCGGCAGCAGCTCGTCGCCGCGCACGCCCTCGACCCAGGACGTGACCAGCACGCCGGGCCGGTCGAGCGACTCGTCCCCGGGCCGCACCTCGAGCACCGCGGGCACCGGCAGCAGGCCGCGGACCAGCCTGAGCACCGCCGCGTCGACCTCGGGGCCGATGCCACCGCGCGTCGCGGGCGGGTAGACCCGCACGACGCTGCGCTCCCCCGCCGTCTCGGCCAGGAACGTCTGGCCCGACCACCCGCCCTCCAGCGGCACGAGCGAGGAGAAGTCCACACCGGCATTCTCTCCCGCACGTACTGTGAGGCGGTGCGGCGGGGAACGGGACGGGCGACGGCGATGATCGTGCTGGCGGCCGCGCTCGCGGGAGCGCCGTCCGCGGCCTCCGCCGACGGCCGGGACCGCGACGTCGACCTCTTCATCGGCTCCGGCGGCGGGGTGCCGTTCTTCAGCGGCAACACCCATCCGGCCGCGAGCCGTCCGTTCGGGATGGTCCAGCTCGGCCCGGACACGACCGCCGACCCGGGAGGCGCGCCGTCGGTCGGTGCGTCGGGTTACCGGGACGACGAGCACCTGCTGCGCGGGTTCTCGCCGACTCACTTGTCCGGCGCCGGCTGCCCGACCTTCGGCGACGTCCCGATCCTGCCCGTGGTGGGCGCCCTGCCGGCCGACCCGGGCGCCGCGACGGTCGGGATGGACAAGTCGACCGAGCGCGCGGAGCCCGGCAGCTACGCGGTCCGGCTCACCAACGGCGTGGCCGCGTCCATGGCGGCCGCCGACCGCAGCGGGACGGTCCGCTTCGCGTTCGGGGGCAGCGCCCGGCCGCGCGTGCTGATCAAGTCCGACGGGAGCCTCGCCGGGACCTCGGCCTCGTCGGTGCGCTTCCTCAGCCGGCGCGAGATCGCCGTCCGGGTCACCTCCGGCGGGTTCTGCGGCTCGACCAACCGGTACGTCGTGCACGTGCTGCTGCGCTTCGACGAGCCGTTCGGCCGGCACCGCACCTGGGACGGCGGCGCGTGGGTGAACGTCGACAAGGACCGGGTGGCCAGGATCCAGGTCGGGGTCTCCTACGTGAGTGCCCGCGGTGCCCGGACCAACCTCGACGCCGACCGCCCCGGCTGGTCCGTCGACCGCCTCGCGAACAAGGCCGCCGCCGTCTGGGACGGGACGCTCGACCGGGTCCGCACGCGAGGTGGCTCCGCGGAGGACCGCCGACTCTTCGACAGCGCCCTCTACCGCGTCTTCCAGCACCCGTCGACCATCAGCGACGCCGACGGCCGCTACCCCGGCTTCGACGGCCGGACCCACCGGCTGCGCGCGGGAGAGCGGCAGCTCAGCGCCGTCTCCGGCTGGGACTACTACCGCACCCAGGCACCGCTCCTCGCCTGGATCCGCCCCGACGTGGCCGCCGAGGTGGTGCAGTCCCTCCTCAGGGACGCCCGGCAGGGCGGCCGGCTGCCGAAGTGGCCACTGGTCGCGGACGAGACGCACATCATGAACGGCGACGCCGCGGCGCCCTCGATCGCGGCGACGTACGCGTTCGGCGGCCGCGACTTCGACCTCGACGAGGCCGTCGAGCGCCTCGCCCGGCAGGGGGACACCGTCCGCTCGCAGGACGGGTTCGAGCCCAGGGCCGGCCTGGGCGACTACCTCGCCCGGGGCTACGTCCGGGACCCGGTCCGCGAGCGCGGGATGACGCTCTCGCACGGAGGCTCGACGACCCTGGAGTACGCCGTCGACGACTTCGCGGTCTCGCGCCTGGCGGCGGCCGCCGGACGCACGCGGGTCGCGGCGCGGTACCGCCAGCGCAGCGGGGCGTGGCGGGCGCTGCTGGACCCGGGCCGGGCCCAGCTGGCTCCCCGGGACGGCACGGGCGCCTTCCCCTCACCGGGCACCGACGTGAACGCCTGCTGCGTGGGGTTCGAGGAGGGCAACGCCCTGCAGTACACGTGGGGCGGGGTGCCCCACGACCTGCGCGGGCTCCTGGGTGCGCTGGGCACGGCCGACACCGTGCGTGCGCGCCTCGACACGTTCTTCGAGCAGCTCAACGCCGGCGGGAACCCGAATGCGTGGCTCGGCAACCAGCCGTCGCTGTCGACGCCGTGGGCGTACTACTGGCTGGGCAGCCCGGCACGGGGCCAGGACGTGGTGGCCCGCGCCCGCGACGAGCTGTGGTCCACCGGCCCCGAAGGACTCCCCGGCAACGACGACCTCGGCGCCCTCTCCGCGTGGTACGTCTGGGCCTCGATGGGCCTCTACCCGGTGACGCCCGGGACGGCGGACGTCGCCGTCGGCGTCCCGGCGTTCACGCGCATCACCGTGCGGCCGTCGACCGGCGGCCTCACCCGCATCCGGCGTTCCGGATCCGGCCCGCACGTCGCCGGTGTCGTGGTGGACGGCCGGGGCCGCCGGCAGACGTGGGTGTCCCTCGGGCCGCGGCGCCGTCCACGCACGATCACCGTCTCGACGACGGCCGCGGCACAGCCTCCGTGGGGCACCGCGGCCGGCACCGCGCCGCCGTCCTACCCGTGAACGTGATTCAGCCCGAACCTCGTTCTCACGGCCCCCGCGGACGGCTACGGTCGCCGCATGTCTCTCGCGCAGACCCTCGTCGCGGGCGCGACCCTGCCGCTCCGCATGGGGGTCGCGTTCACCCGCACGACGCTCGAGCTCGGTCGCCTGTCGGCCCCCGACGGGCCGATCCTCCGTCCCGGAGGGTACGGCGAGCGGTTCGCCGTGCTGCGCGAGCTGACGTCGCCGTCCCGGCCGCTCGGCCGGGCGCTGGCGCCCGGCGGTGCCGTGGACCGGCTGCTCGCGACCGACGGGCCGCTCGCCCGCCTGACCCAGGCCGGCGGGACGATCGAGAAGCTGCTGGCGGAGGACGGCCCGATCGAGCGCCTGCTCGCCAACGACGGCGCCCTCCAGCGGCTGCTCGCCGAGGGCGGCGCACTGGACCAGCTCGTGGCCGACGACGGCGTGCTCGACCGGCTGCTCGCCGCGGGTGGCGCCCTCGACCGGATCACGGCACCCGGCGGCATCCTCGACAAGCTCCTCGAGCCCGGCGGGCTGGCCGACCGGATGCTCACCGACGACGGGTTCGTCGAGAAGCTCATCGCCGACGGCGGCACCCTGGACCAGCTGGTCGAGCTGGGCGACACGCTCGAGAGCATCCGGCCCCGGCTCGTCGCCCTGGCCGAGCTCATCCCCGACCTGCGCACCTCCGTCGACGCCCTGGGCCGGTCCGTGGAACCGCTCGGTGAGCTCGCGAACCGCATCCCCCTGCGCCGCCGCGCGCTGATGGGCAGCAGCGGCAGCAGCTGACGACGTGACCACCTCCCCGGGGCACCGGCGCATCGCGGTGCCCGCCGAGCGGCGGCGCGTCGCCGTCCAGCCCGACGTCATCCCGTTCTCGTTCGGCTTCCGCGTCGGCTGGTTCCTCGTCACGGTCGCCGCCGGGCTGCTCGCCGCCCGCTCGGCGTCCGGCTGGTCGTACTTCCAGGACGACTGGGTCCTGGTCGTCGACGCGTCCCGGAGCTCGCTGCCGCACTTCATGGCGCAGACGTACGACGGCAACGTCATGCCGGGCGGGGGCCTCCTCGTCTGGCTGACCACGGCGTGGGACCCGCTCGACCACTTCTGGGTCGTCGTCGATCACCGTCGCGCTGGTCGTGGGCGTGCTGGTCGCCTGGGGGCTGGCTCTGCGCGAGCTGTTCGGCGAGCGCCTGCACCTGGTCGGCGTCCTGGCGCTCCTCGCCTTCTCCCCGCCGCTGACCACGATCGCTCTCCGGTGGTCCGGCAACCTCCTCGTCTACCCGCTGGTCGCGGCCACCGGGTTCGCCGTCTGGTTCCTGGCGCGGTACCTCCTCCGCGGCGGGCGCGCCGCCGACCGCGTCGGCGTGCTCGTGTGCGTCCTCCTCGGACTCTTCTTCTGGCACAAGGCCGTGCTGGTGGTGATCCCCCTGGCCGCGCTGCCGCTCCTGGTCGTCGCCGGGCCGGTCGCCGAGCGCCTCCGCGTCGGGCTGCGCGCGCTCTGGCCGAGCCTCGCCCTGGTCGCCCTGTACGTCGTCGGCAGCCTCGCCGTCCCCCGCCCGGAGCTCGAGCTGTTCAACGTCGACCCCGCCCTGCCCCACCCGCTGGACGCGGCGGACTTCCTGGCCACCGGCGCCACGGACATGGCGCTGCCGGCCATGCTCGGCGGACCCTTCGAGACGATCTCGTCGGCGTACGGCGTCTACGGGTCCGCCGCGGTCGGGCTCCGCGTCCTGGTGCTCGTCCTCGCCCTGGCCGCGCTGCTCGTCGCGCTGCGCTACCGCAGCCGCGCGGGGTGGGCGCTGCTCCTGGGGGTGGTCTACGCGTGCGCCTCGTGGGGGCTGGTGCTGTTCAGCAGCCGCTACGACCGGGTGGGCGAGGGCCTCGTCCTCGAGGGTCGCTACCTCTGCGACATCCTCCCGGTCCTGCTGCTGGCCGCGACCTTCCTGACCACCCGGCTCCGCGAGACCACGTACGAGCCGCTCGCCCGTCCCCTCCCCGACCTCGGGCTCTCGGCAGTCCGAGCCGTCCGGGCGGGCTACGTCGTCCTCGCCGCCTGCCTCGCACTCGTGCTCACGTGGCGCAGCTGGGGCGAGACCGAGCCGTCCAGCCCCCAGGCCTGGGTCGACGCGCTCGTCGACGACGCCCGTCGGGCCGGCACCGCGACGGTCTTCGACACGGTGGGTCCCGAGCACGTCATCAGCTCGCCCCTCTACCCCGGTCGCGCGAACCTGTCCGACCTGCTCAGCCCGCTCGACCTCCCGCTCGCGTTCAACGAGCCGGCACCGGACGGCCTGCTCGTCGCCGACGCCAGCGGCCACCTGTTCCAGGGCGAGGTCCTGGAGCCCGCGGTGGCGAGCGTCGGTCCGGGCCCGGTCGAGAACTGCGGCTATGCGGTCAAGCCCAGGCGCACCCTCGACGTCCCCCTGACCGGCGGGATCTACGAGTTCGAGTGGGTCGTGCAGATCGACTACTTCTCCGCCTCGCCGGCCCGGCTCACCGTCGCCACCGACACCGCGACGACCGGCGTGCCGCTGGTCGCCGACGCAGCTCGCCGCGCGTGCAGTACGTCGTGGTCGACTCCGGTCGAACCGACTCGACGCTGAGCCTGGCGGAGGGCACCGACCCGGTCTGCGTGACGTCGGTGAAGGTCGGCGCCCTCGCGCCGACCGACCGCCGGCCGGCGCCGCTGCCGCCGCTCGGCTGAGGGCGCCTAGCCCCGGGTCGCCCCGAAGATCGCCGACCCGGGCGTGAGCCGGCCGCGCAGCGCGGACCAGCCGCCCCAGACCCGCTCGTGGCCCTCGGGCCACTCCGGCTCGAGCAGGTCGGTGAGCACGAACCCGGCGCCGGCCAGCAGGCCGACCCAGTCGCCGAGGGTGCGGTGGTGCTCGACGTACGCGACCCGCCCGGTCTCGTCGTCGACCTCGACGTAGGGCGTGCGGTCCCAGTAGGACTGCGTGGCGGTCAGGCCGCCCTCCCCCGGGTCGTCGGGGAACGACCACCGGGTCGGGTGGGTGATCGAGAACGCGAACCGGCCACCGGGGCGGAGCACGCGCGCGACCTCGGCGACCGCGACGTCGATGTCGCTGACGAACTGCAGGGCGCCGAACGACGAGAAGACCACGTCGAACGAGCCGTCGGCGAACGGCAGCGCCGTGGCCGTGCCGAGGACCGACGGGACGGCGACGCCGGTGTCGTCGTCGATGCGGCGGCTGTGCTGGAGCTGGCGGAGCGAGAGGTCCAGCCCGAAGCCCCGCCCGCCCTGGGCGCGGACCCAGCGCGAGCACTGGCCGGCGCCGGAGCCGACCTCGAGCACGTCGCCGGCCGTCGAGCGGTCCGAGGACGCCCGCCTCGGCCTCGGTGAGCCCCTCGGGCCCCCAGACGAAGCCCGACGTCGCCGAGGAACTCGCCGTGCGTGGCCTGGTACTCGTCGGCGTAGCGGTCCCAGTCCGGGCCGTTGGCCGCCCGCGACTCGGCCTCGTCGACGGCCCGGCGCTCGACCCGGACCCGCTGCGGCTCGTGGTCCATCAGGCGCTGCCGACGGCGGGCGCCGACGGCCGCGGCAGCGGGACCGCGCCGGCGCCGGCGACGCGCGAGGACGCTGACGGCGCGACGGCGGAGCTGAGCGACGAGCGACGCCGGGTTGTAGAACGCGCGCACCTGCCGCCGCAGCGAGTGCCGCTTCGCCAGCTGCGCGCCGGGCCTGCTCGACGGCCCGCCAGTACTCGGCCGCGTCCTCGTCGCTCGGCGGCTCGATCGCCGAAGATCAGGTCGTCGGCGTGCTGGGCGAGCACCGGGTCGACGCCCGAGCGCGGCCGCCTGCGCCTCGCGGGTCGCGCCCGTCGGCGACGGGCAGCCGCAGGTCCACGCCGAGGTCGACCAGCTCGCGCCAGGCGCCCGACCACCCGCGAGCGACGGCGCGGCGCCGGCCGACGGCGCCACGCCGCCGGGCCAGCTTGAGCGCCGGGGACGACCTGGCTCACGAGCGGCGAGCAGCAGCAGGCCGAGCGGTGCCCGCCGCCGGGCAGCGCCGAGTCCGCGTCGCCGGCTCGTCCTGCTGGTCGAGGTCCGCGTCCGTGGTCCGGCAGCGGGACCTGCTCCGGGCGAGTCCGGGTTGTCGGTGTCGTCCTCGGGCAGCTGGTCCTGCACGAACTCCTCGAGCGACTGCGGCGGCTCGTCGTCGCGGCTCGGCTTCGCGGTTCGACATGAACGTCGAGGTCGGCAGGATCCGCCAGCTGCCGTCGCGCACCCGCAGCTCGACCCAGGCCTGCGACGTCCCGGCCCTGGACCTTGCCGTCCTCGGGCGTGAACGTCCCGACGACCACGCGGGCCGGCACCCGCAGCCGGTTGGCGGCGAGCGCCATGAACGCGGCGTACTGCTCGTCGTTGCCGACGATCCGCTCGGCCCCGATGAACTGCGCCGGCCAGCCGGTTGATGTCGTGCCCCGGCGGCACCACGAGCGCGCCGGCGCCGTCGCTGTAGCGGCCGTTCTGCTGGAGGTAGCGCGCGAGCAGCAGCACCTGGGTCAGCGGGTCGCGACCGCTGTCGCGGTACGGCTCGAGGTACTCGTCGAGCTGCTGGCCGTGCGGCTCGAGCGGCCCGTCGACGGGGTAGGCCTGGGAGTTCTTGGCGAGCTTGGTGGTCGGGACCGACGCGGTGAACGTGTAGTCGTCGTCGGGGCCCAGGCCGCCGACGACGGTCGCGCTGCTGGTCGCCGGGTTGTAGCGGACGTCCTCGCGCTGCGCCCGGCCGTCGGCGAAGTCGAACTCGATGCCGGTCAGCTGACCGACCAGCGGCAGCCAGGCGCCGGTGTAGGCGCCGCGCATCTCGACGTTGACCTCGACGTCGTCCCCGGGCAGCGGCGCCGCCACCTCGCTGCCGATCCGCTGGAACAGGTCGTCCTCGGCGTCCGCCACGGTCCGGTTGCCGGCCCGCCAGGCGGTGCCGTCGTAGTCGTCGAGGGTGACGAACCGCATCGGCGTCGGCTCCTCGAGGCCGGAGACGACGAAGAGCGTCTTGGCGAAGACGTTGTCCGGGGAGCCGTCGTCCTGCAGCGGTGTAGCGGCGGAAGCCGGACAGCGGGTTGTCGAACTCGTCGATGTCGGCGCCGCTGCCGACCCGGCCGCGCAGCACGGTCCGGTCGCCGTCGAGGGTGTCGGTCGGGACCAGCTGCGTGACGACCGTGACCGCCACCCCGATGACCAGCCCGGCGGCCACCGCCCGGGTGAGCGCGGCCGCGGCCGGCGTGCCGGATCTCGGTACGCCGCGCGGCGGGGTCCGCGCCGCGCCACGACGCCCACCAGAACGCGAGCCCGGCGAACGCGGCGCCGAACGCGAGGGTCCGGTCCCCCGACTGCAGCGGCCCCAGCAGGATCACGACCGCCTCGGCCAGCAGCAGCGGCACGATCGGGGGCGAGCGTGCGCCGGGTGCGGAAGGCGAGCCACACCGAGGCCCCGGCGCCGAGGTAGCCGAGGGCGTAGGGCAGCACCATCACCGACCCGACCGGGTCGAGCGGCGGGATGGTGGTCAGCAGCTGCTCGGTCCCGGTCAGCGTCGCGGTGAGCACGTCGAGGAGCTCGTCGCCGGTCGGCAGCCTGCCCTCGGCGAACGGCCGGAAGGCGGTCGACCGCGCCGACCGGGACGTAGCGCCGCCGCCGCGGCGAGCAGGAAGATGTCGGTCCGCGGGCCGCGCGGCCGCCGGTGACCGCCATCGCGATCAGGACGACGACCCCCGCGCCGGTCAGCCCGGTGGCGAGGTACTGCCGGTCCGGAGAACGTCTCGTCGAAGCCGAACAGGACCAGCGGTGATCAGGGCGAGCACGCACGACGGCGTCGACCAGCCGCTGCTGGCTCGTGCGCACCTGCTTGATCGGGGTGCCTTCACGCCGCGACCCCGGAGCTGGAGAGCAGCGCGGCGAGGTCGTCGAGCCGGCCGAGCACGACCGGCCGGAAGCCGCTGACCGTGGTGATGGTGCTGCGCTCGCCGAGGTCGACGCGGACCAGCACCCGCAGCGCGTCGGACGGGAACTCCGACCCGGCGGTCCGGAGCAGGCGCCGGGTCGCAGCTGCGACCCGGTGACCACGACGACGAGGCTGCTGCCGCCGCCGGTCGCCGCGGCCCGTCGCGCGCGTCTCGCGGAGGTCGCTCTCGGCCCTGGGTGATCCGGCAGGTCGCGTCGAGCAGGACGTCGACCGACCGGGACGACGCGTGCACGTCCCCGCACACCAGCGTCACGTCGAAGTCGTCGCGCATCGCGCGCACCGCCAGCGACGCCGCGGCCGAGACGGCCACCTCGAACTCCGCCCCGTCGGCGTACGCCGCGACGTCGTCGTCGAGCGAGGACGGTGGCCTGGCTGCGCCGGGTCTCGACGTACTGCCGGACCAGCAGCGTGGTCGGCCTTGGCCGACGAGCGCCAGTGGACGTGCCGGAGGTCGTCGCCGGGGACGTACTCGCGCAGGGCGTGGAAGGCCAGGTCGCTGCTCGCCGGGTGGTCGCTCGGGCACCCCGTCGAGGTCGCTGATCAGGCCCGGGTCGAGCGGCCGCAGCAGCGTGAGCCGCGGCCGCACGAGCAGCTCCTCCGCCGCGGCCCAGCGGGCGCGCCGGCGCAGCAGCCCCAGCGGGTCGGTGCGGACGTGGACGATCGGGCCGACGACGTGCACGCCGCGCGGCAGCGGCGGGACCTCGATCGTCTCGGCCCGCTCGGCGCCGGGCGGGACGAGCGGCAGCCGCAGCGACCGGGTCTCCCCCGCGACCTCGAGCCGGACGGTCGGGCTGACCAGCGGCACCCACGCGCGCCCGCACGGCCACCTCGGCCGCGGCGGGCTCGCCCGCCGTCACCCGGTTGGGGTCGAGCCGGAGCCGGCCGCGCGGCGGGCTGCGGGAGCAGGACCAGGACCAGCGCGGCCGCGAGCAGGAACGCCGCCGACGGCCGCGACGACGCCGAACTCGAGCCACCCCAGCCAGCGGTGCACGGCCCAGGCCGCCAGCGTCAGAGGACGACCGACGCGGCCGACCGTGGTGACGCTGCCGGCGCCGAGCCCGAGGACGCGCAGGAGCCCGCCACCGAGCCGGCCGGCCGCGCGTCGCACGGCGCGCAGCCGGCCGCTCAGCTGCCTCCGGGCGCGGAGCCGGCCCGATCGGGCCATGGTCAGGCCCGATCCGAGCGGCGCCGGGACGGCGGCCATCAGCTGCTGGATGACGTCGTCGACGGTGACGCCGCGGAACGCCGCCTCCGCGTCGAGGATGAGGCGGTGGCAGAGCACCGGCGAGGCCAGGCGTGACGACGTCCTGCGGCACGACGTGGGTGCGGCCGTCGGCGGCCGCCCAGGTCTTGGCGACCCGGATCAGCGCGAGGCAGCCGCGCGCGGACAGGCCGAGCCGGACGTGCTCGAGCTCGCGCGACGCCTCGGCGAGCTGGCGCACGTAGGTGATCAGCGCGCGGTCGACGTAGACGCGGTCGGCGATCTGGCTCATCTCCTGCACGATCGCGTTGTCGACGACCGGCTCGCAGCAGCGGCGGCGCGGTCGCGGATGCCGGAGCTCATGAGCAGCTCCTCGGTCGACTCCGCGTCCGGGTAGCCGACCGACGTCTTCATCAGGAACCGGTCGAGCTGCGCCTCGGGCAGCCGGTAGGTGCCGGCCTGCTCGATCGGGTTCTGGGTCGCGATCACCATGAACGGCCGCGGCACGCCGTGCGTGACGCCGTCGACGGTGACCTGGCCCTCCTCCATCACCTCGAGGAGGGCGGCCTGGGTCTTGGGCGAGGCGCGGTTGATCTCGTCGGCCAGCACGAGCTGGGCGAAGACCGGGCCCGGGTGGAACTCGAACCGGTTGTGCGCCCTGGTCGTAGACCGTGACGCCGGTGATGTCCGAGGGCAGCAGGTCCGGGGTGAACTGGATGCGCGCGTGCGAGCCGGACAGGCTGTTGGCCAGGCCGCGGGCCAGCATCGTCTTGCCCGTGCCCGGGAAGTCCTCCAGCAGCAGGTGCCCCTCGGAGACCAGGCAGGTCAGCGTGAGCCGGATGACGTGGCGCTTGCCGAGCACCGCCTAGCCGATGTTGTCGGTGATCGTGTCGAAGGCCTCGCGGAACCAGGCGACCTCCTCGGCGGTCGCCGGGCCGGTGGACGGCGGCGTCGCCGCCGTGGCGGTCAGGAGTACGCGGCTGGGTGACCGGCTCCGTCGCCGGCTCGGAAGACATGTCGGTCATCGTAGGGCCGGCACCACCGTGGCTCGAGGGTTCCGCGCGACATGGACGACGACGAGCTGCGCCGGTCCGCGGCGCTGGAGCAGCGGCACTGGTGGTACTCCGGGCGCCGCGCGCTCGTTCGCCGCCTGATGAGAGCCGGCCCGCCGGCCGTGGCCATCGACGTCGGCCCCGGCCCGGGCGGCAACGCCGCGGTGCTCCGGGACCTCGGGTGGCAGGTCACCGGCGTCGAGCTCACCGAGGTCGGGGCCCGGCTGTGCGCCGAGCGCGGGCTGGACGTCGTCCGCGGTGACGCGACGCGGCTGCCGCTGGCCGACCGGAGCGTCGACCTGGTGATGTCCACCGACGTGTGGGAGCACATCGAGGACCACGAGGCGGTCGGCGTCGGAGTCGTTCCGCGTCCTCCAGCCGGGTGGTCGCCTGCTCGTCGCCGTGCCGGCGGGCATGGACATGTGGAGCGGGCACGACGTCGCCCTGGGTCACGTCCGCCGCTACGAGCGGCAGGAGCTGCTCGACCTCGTGGAGCGGCACGGCTTCGTGGTCCACGACATCGCGTCGTGGAACGTGCTGCTCCGCCCCGTCGCCAAGCTGCGACGCAGCCAGGACGGCCGGGCCCGACGACAGCACGCAGCGAGATGGAGCACGTCGCCGCACCCGTCAACGCCGGCCTGCGGCTGGCGCTGGCGCTCGAGTCGCTGCTGCCCGTCGGCAGGCGCAAGGGGCTGAGCCTGGTGGTCCAGGCCCACCGGCCGTCGTCCGGCTAGGACTCGGTCCCGGTCCCGGTCATTCCACGCCGGCCATGATCACCGAGATCGCGTCCTCGAGGTGGTCGGCGAGGCGCTCGTAGGTGAACATGCCGACGCCCGCCTGGAGGAAGGCGCCGCTGACGGCGAAGGACAGGGTCATCAGCACGTGCGGGTCGACCTCGGTCTCCGGGCCGATCGCCTCCCGGAAGGCGGCCGCCCACCGCTGTCCGATCTCGAGACGCAGTCGCTCGACCTCGGGGTCGCCGCTGAGCAGGCTCTTGTTCACGGCCGCGGCCAGCGCGGGCCGCGAGGCGATGAGGCCCGCCAGGTGCCGGACCAGCTGCTGCAGGCGGCGGACCGGGGTGTCGCCGTCCAGCACCGGCGTCTCGTCGGACTCGATGACCCGCCAGAACAGCTCGCCGAAGAGGTGGTCCTTCGAGGCGAAGTAGGTGTACGCCGTCGCCGGGGACACGCCCGCCCGCGAGGCCACCAGGCGGATGGTCAGCTGGTCGTGCCCGACCTCGTCCAGGAGCGCGTGCGCCTCGGCGAACAGCCGCTCCATGGTCTCCACCTGACGCGGGTTGAGACTCTGCCGGGGCAGCGCGGACATCTGGCTGGACATCTGTCTAGACTACGCCGCCGGCCGGACGGGAGGCAACCGGCCGCGGCTCGTCGAGCTCGCCGGCGTAGACGGCGCGCATGCTGGGCCGGACCGCGTCGACGATGGGCGTCCCGACCCCGACCTCCGCGGCCAGTCGCTGGGCGGCGTCGAGGTCCTTGTCGGCCAGGCCGACGGCCCACGCCGCCTGCTCCTCGCCGATCCGGTAGTCGGCGACCTTGAGCTCGAGGTGCAGGGAGGGCTTGGTGCTGTCGTCCCCGGCCCTGATCACCTCGAGGAGCCTGGCCGGGTCGACACCCGCGGCGGACGCCAGGGAGGTGGCCTCGCGGACCGCGGCCCACTGGGCGTACGTGATCGCGTTGCGGGCGAGCTTGGTCGCCATGCCGGCGCCCAGGGGCCCGCAGTGGACGACGAGCCTGGAGTAGGCGTCGAGGACCGGCATCGCCGTGGCGACGGCCTCGTCCGGCCCGCCGACCATGGTGATCAGGCCGTTCGTCGCCGCGGAGGGGCCGCCGGTGACGCCCGCGTCGAGCAGGGTGACGCCCCGCTCGGCGCAGAGGTCCGCCAGCTCACGCACCTCGTCGAGGCCGACCGTCGACAGCAGCACCACGATCGAGCCGGGACGCGCAGCGCCCAGCGCGCCGCTCTCCCCCGCCAGCGCGTCGCGAGCCTGCGCGGCCGTGTTCACCGCCACCAGGATCACGTCGGAGACCTCGGCGACGCCGGCGGGCGACGAGACCGGGGCCGGGACCCCCTCGAGTCCGTCGGCCGCTTCCGGGCGTACGTCGTAGACCGCAGCCGCGGCCAGACCACTCGTGGCCAGGCTGACGGCCACGCCTCCGCCGATCATGCCGAGGCCGATGACACCGGCCCTGGGCGTCGCGGACGGGGCTGGATCGGGCACGGTCTCTCCAAGCGCGAGGCGTCGGGGCGCTGACTGGACAAGAGACTAGACACCTGACCAAGCAGTGTCCAGACTGAGCCGGTGACCGACCTCCGGGTAGCCCAGTGGGCCACGGGCGCGGTCGGTCGCGAGGCGGTCCTCGGGGTGCTCGACGCGCCCGGCCTCGAGCTGGTCGGCGTGCGGGTCACCTCCCACGACAAGGACGGCGTGGACGCGGGCGACCTGGTCGGCCGGGGCCGGCTGGGCGTGCTCGCCACCACCAGCACGGAGCGGCTGCTCGAGTCGCACCCGGACTGCGTCGTCTACACACCCCGGACCCCGTCGGTCGATGAGGTCTGCACCCTGCTCCGGGCCGGTGTCGACGTCCTGACGACCGCCTTCGCGTTCCATCCCGGTCACGTCGCTCCCGCCGTGCGGGAGGCGCTGGCCTCGGCGTGCACGGAAGGCGGCGCGTCGTTCCACGCCTCCGGCCTCAACCCCGGGAGCTTCAGCACCGCCGTGCCGCTGGCCCTCTCGGGCCTGGTCCGCAGCCTCGAGAAGGTGACGCTCCAGGAACGGGCCGACTGGTCGGTCTACGAGAGCACCGAGATCACCTTCGACCAGATGCGCTTCGGCCGGCCCCCGGACGAGGTCACCGAGGTCGCGAGCGACTCCCTGGCGTTCACCTCCGACCTGTTCCGCCAGCAGGTCTGGCTCCTCGGCGAGGCGCTGGACGCGACTCTGGACGAGGTCGTCACCGAGCACGACGTCGCCGTCGCGGTCTCGGACGTGCCGGTCTTCGACCGGGTGGTGGAGGCGGGCACCGTCAACGGCCAGCGGTTCCGCTGGGTCGGCCGGTCAGGTGGTGAGGACCGGGTCGAGATCGAGGCGATCTGGACGCTGGGCGCGGTGGACGCCGGGTGGCCGGACCCGCAGCACGGGTGGACCGTCACCCTCGAGGGCGAACCGTCCGTCCACGCCCACCTGCTGACCATGGCCAGCCTGAGCAGACCGAGGACGATGGCGGACCACGTCCGCGCGGCGAGCGTCGCCACCGCCATGCAGGTGGTGAACGCCGTCCCGCTGGTCCACGCCGCGCCGGCCGGGTTCGTGACCGCCGCCGACCTCCCCGTCGTCAGGAGCCTCCGGGGGTTCGGCGGCTGAGCCCGGTCACAGGGCGCGGAGGATGTCCTCGACGCGGTCCTTCGCGTCACCGAAGAGCATCGCGCTGTTCTGGCGGAAGAAGAGCGGGTTCTGCACCCCCGCGTAGCCCGAGGCCATGGAGCGCTTGAAGACGATCACGTCCCTGGCGTTCCAGACGGTCAGCACCGGCATCCCGGCGATCGGGCTGGACGGGTCCTCGGTCGCGGCCGGGTTGACGGTGTCGTTGGCGCCGATGACCAGGACCACGTCGGTGTCGGCGAGGTCGTCGTTGATCTCGTCCATCTCGAGCACGATGTCGTAGGGCACCTTGGCCTCGGCGAGCAGCACGTTCATGTGCCCGGGCAGGCGACCGGCGACCGGGTGGATGCCGAACCGGACGTCGACGCCGCGCTCCCGCAGCTGCCGGGTGAGCTCGGCGACGCCGTACTGGGCCTGCGCCACCGCCATGCCGTAGCCCGGCGTGATCACCACGCTGCCGGCGTCGGCGAGCAGCTCGGCGACCGCCTCGGCGGTGGTCTCGCGGTGCTCCCCGTAGTCCTGGTCGTCGGCCGGCCCCGCCTCGATCCCGAAGCCGCCCGCGATCACCGAGATGAACGAGCGGTTCATCGCCTTGCACATGATGTAGGAGAGGTAGGCACCGGAGGAGCCGACCAGCGCGCCGGTGATGATCAGCAGGTCGTTCTCCAGCAGGAACCCGGACGCGGCGGCCGCCCAGCCCGAGTAGCTGTTGAGCATCGACACGACGACCGGCATGTCGCCGCCGCCGATGGACGCGACCAGGTGCCAGCCGAGCGCCAGGGCGACCAGGGTGACGACCACGAGCAGCCACAGCTGGGGGTCGAGGACGAACCAGGTCGTGAGGCCGACGAACGCGGCCAGTGCCCCGAGGTTGAGCGCGTTCTTGCCGGGCAGCATCAGCGGGCTCGAGCTGATCCGCGCCGACAGCTTGAGGAACGCGACGATCGAGCCGGTGAAGGTCACCGCACCGATGAAGACGCCGATGAACACCTCGGCGTGGTGGATGTTCAGGGTGCCCGCGGCCTCGAGGAGCCGGGCCTCGTGCCCCTCGGTGTCACCCTCGACCAGCAGGTAGCCGTTCCAGCCGACCAGCACGGCGGCGAGACCGACGAACGAGTGCAGCAGGGCGATCAGCTCGGGCATGCCCGTCATCTCGACGACCCGGGCGCGCCACAGGCCGATCGCGGCGCCGACGGCCATCGCCCCGGCGAGCAGGGCGAGGCCCGCGCCCTCGATGTCGCGGTCGACGGCCAGCGCGATCGTGGCGACCAGCGCGACGGCCATGCCGGCCATCCCGAACACGTTGCCGGCCCGGGCCGTCTCGTGCTTGGACAGCCCGGCCAGCGCGAGGATGAACAGGAGCGCCGCGACGATGTACGCCGCCTGCGCGGAGAGCTCGACGGTCATCTCAGTTGCTCCTCGAGAACATGGCGAGCATCCGGCGGGTGACCGCGAAGCCACCGAACACGTTGATGCTCGCGAGCAGGATCGCGACCGTCGCGATGGCGGTGATCACCGTGTCGCGCTGGCCGATCTGGAGGAGGGCGCCGACCACGATGATCCCCGAGATCGCGTTCGTGACGGACATGAGCGGCGTGTGCAGGGCGTGGTGCACGTGACCGATGACGTAGTAGCCGATGACGATGGCCAGGGCGAAGACCGTCAGGTGCCCGAGCAGGGCGGCGGGAGCGACCGACGCCAGCAGGAACAGCAGGGCGGCCGCCACACCCACCACGGCGAACCGCCGGGACGCCGGGAGCGGTTCCTTCTCCGGCGGCTTGGGCGGGGGCGGCGCGGCCGGTGCCGCGGGCGCCGCGGAGACCTGGACGGCGGGCGGCGGCCAGGTGCTCTCCCCCTCGCGGACCACGGTGATCGAGCGCTGGACGACGTCGTCGAAGTCGAGGACGAGGACACCGTCCTTGCCCGGCGTCATCAGCTTCATCAGGTTGACGAGGTTGGTGCCGTACAGCTGCGAGGCCTGGGCCGAGAGCCGGCCGGCCAGGTCGGTGTAGCCGATGATCGTGACGCCGTTGGCGGTGACCGTCGCCTCCCCCGGCACGACGCCCTCGACGTTGCCGCCGTTGGCGGCGGCCATGTCCACGATCACGCTGCCCGAGCGCATGCTCGCCACCATCTCCTCGGTGATGAGCGTCGGCGCCGGACGGCCGGGGATCAGGGCGGTGGTGATGACGATGTCGACGTCGGGGACCTGCTCGGCGTACAGCCGGGCCGCCCGCTCGTTGTAGTCGTCCGACATCTCCTTGGCGTAGCCGGTGCTCGACACCTCGACGTCGGCGGCCTCGACGGCGAGGTACTCGCCACCGAGGGACTTCACCTGCTCCGCCACCTCGGGCCGGGGGTCGGTCGCCCGCACGATGGCCCCCATGCTGCCGGCGGCGCCGATCGCGGCGAGTCCGGCCACCCCGGCGCCGGCGACCAGCACCTTGGCGGGCGGGACCTTGCCGGCCGCGGTCACCTGACCGGTGAAGAACCGGCCGAACACGTGGGCCGCCTCGACGACCGCGCGGTAGCCCGCGATGTTGGCCATCGACGACAGCACGTCGAGCGACTGCGCCCGGCTGATCCGCGGCACCGCGTCCATCGCGAGCGCCGTCAGGGGGCGTCGCGACAGGTCGGTGACCAGGTCGGGGCTCAGCCCCGGCGAGAGGATGGCGACCAGCGTGGTGCCGGGCCGGAGCGAGTCGAGCTGCTCGCTCGAGGGCGCGTTGACGCCGAAGACGATGTCGCCGGCCGTCGGGTCCCCCACGCTCGCGCCCGCCTCGGCGTACGCCTCGTCGGGGTAGCTCGCGGCCGCACCCGCGCCCGCCTCGACGACCACCTCGTAGCCGAGCTTCATCAGCTCGGCGACGGTGGCGGGCGTCGCGGCGACCCGCGCCTCTCCCGCCCGCGCCTCACGCAGAACTCCGATGATCATCTGGGCGTCCGTCCTCGGCTCGTCTGGGGTGGCCGAGCCGAAGGCTACGCGGCGGCGTGGGCAGGCGCTGTGCCCAGGGTCACCCTCGGAAGGTCTGTCCCCCGTCGACGGCGATGATCTGGCCGGTCACCCAGCTCGAGTCGTCGGAGAGCAGGAACAGACAGGCGCCCACCATGTCCTCGGGCTGGCCCATCCGCTTGAGGGCGAGACCCTTGACCAGCTCCTTGGCGGCGTCCCCCGCCTGCGTGCGCGTGGCCGCGGTGTCGGTCGGACCCGGCGCGATCGCGTTGACCCGGATCCTCAGGCCGCCCAGCTCGTGCGCCAGCTGCTGGGTCAGCCCGTTCACGCCGACCTTGGCCAGGCCGTAGAACCCGGAGTACAGGTACGCCGCGGTCGAGCTCTGGTTGACGATCGCGCCGCCGCCCCGCTTCTGGATCTCCGGGTAGACCGCGCGCGTCATGACGAGGGCGCCGTCCATGTTCACGCTCATGAACTTCTTGTAGTAGTCCCAGTCGACGCTGATCAGCAGGTCGAACTGCATGTCGCCGTAGATCGCCGCGTTGTTGACCAGACCGTCGATCCCGCCGTACGCCGCCACGGTCGCCTCGACCATGGCGGCCGCGGACTCCGCGGACGAGACGTCGGTCCGCACGAAGAGTGCCCGGCCGCCGTCCGCCTCGATCTGCTGGACGACCTGCGGGCCGGCCTCCTCGTTGAGGTCCGCGACGACGACCGCGGCGCCCTCGGCGGCCAGCGCCCGGGCGTACGCCTCGCCGATGCCCTGGGCCGCGCCGGTGACGACGACGACCTTGTTCTCGAATCGCTTGCTCATGCCGGTTCAGCCACCGTCTTCGTCTCCAGGTACTCCTCGAAGCCGGCCACACCCATCTCGCGACCGATCCCCGACTGCTTGTAGCCGCCGAACGGCGCGTCCGGGCTGAACCAGACACCGCCGTTCACGGCGAGGGTGCCGGTGCGGATGCGCTTCGCCACGGCCTTGGCCCGCTCGAGGTCGCCCGAGTCGACCGACCCGGACAGCCCGTAGTCGGACTCGTTGGCGATCCGTACCGCGTCGTCGTCCCCGTCGTGCGGGATCACCACCAGCACCGGACCGAAGATCTCCTCCTGCGCCAGGCGCGAGGAGTTGTCGAGGCCCGCGACGACGGTGGGCTCGACCCAGTAGCCGTCCTGCTCGATGACCTTGCCGCCGGTGGCGAAGGTGCCGCCCTCCTCCTCGGCGATCCGCAGGTACTCCTCCACGCGGTCGCGCTGGACCGCCGAGATCACCGGCCCGCAGATCGCGCCGGGGTCGGACGGGTCCTTGGCGCCGATCGACTCCATCGTGGCCGCGGCGACCTGCACGGCCTCGTCGTACTTCTCCCTCGGGACGACCAGCCGGGTGGTGATCGCGCACCCCTGGCCGGCGTGGATGCAGGCGGCGAACGCCGTCGCACCGGCCACCGAGGCGACGTCGGCGTCGTCCAGGGCGATGGCGGCGGACTTGCCGCCGAGCTCGAGGAAGACCTTCTTGAGGGTCGGGGCGGCCGCGGCCATGATCGCCCGGCCGGTGGCGGTCGAGCCGGTGAAGGACACCATGTCGATGCGTGGGTCGGTGGTCAGCACCGACGCGACCTCGTTGGACCGGGGCGTGACGACGTTGAAGACCCCCGGCGGGATGTCGGTCTCCTCGGCCACCAGCCGGCCGAGCTCGCAGGCCAGCCACGGGGTGTCCGGGGCCGGCTTGAGGACGACGGTGCAGCCGGCCGCGAGCGCCGGGCCGACCTTGGCCAGGTTGATCTGCGTCGGCACGTTCCACGGCGTGATCGCCGCGACGACGCCCACGGGCTCGCGGTAGACGGTCCGCCGGCTCGCGATCCCCATCGGCGAGGCGACGCCGAGGTCGCTCTCCCACTCGTAGGACTCGGCCAGGTCGGCGACCCACTTGAGGCCCTCGACGGGTGCGTCGAAGCCGGCCGCGCCGACCATGAAGTCGGGCATGCCGACCTCGGCGCGGGTCAGCGCGCGGAAGTCGTCGGCCGTCGCGAGCAGGGCCTCGTGCAGCTGCCGCAGGCAGCGCACCCGGAGCTCGTGGTTCGTCGACCAGTCGGTCTCGTCGAAGGCGCGGCGCGCGGCCGCGACGGCCGCCTCCACGTCCGCCGCGGTGGCGTCCGGCGCCTGACCGATCTCGGCGCCGGTCGCCGGGTTGAGGATCGGGTACGTCGCACCGTCGCTCGACGGCGTGAGCTTGCCGTCGATGAGGAGCTGGGCCGGGGCGGTCACGTGGGGTCCTGGGTGACGAAGTCGCCGCGCTCGACCGGCGGCGGCCAGACGCTCGACGGCAGGTCCTCCGGCCGGTAGTGGCCGGGCACCTCGAGACCGAAGACCTGGAGCCGCGCGTGCAGGGTGTCGGGCGCCTTGCCGGACTTGAGCACCGCCCCCATCGTGTGGGCCATCGCGCCGAAGTCGAACCAGTCGCGCTGCCAGGAGAACTTCAGCTCGCCGTCGGCCTGGCGCTCCACGCCGAACCAGCTGCCGCCGAGGCCGGGGACCTCGAACTCCTTGCCGGTGCTGTCGTCGATGATCCCCGAGCGTTGCTTCCAGAGGCCGATGACCATCGCGTTCTTCTCGTCGATGACGGTGGCCTGGTAGTCGTAGTGCCAGCCGTCGAAGCCGTCCATCTCGATGCCGATCGCGTAGTCGCGGATCTCCTCGCGGCCCATCGCCATGAAGTGCTCGTCCGGGGTCAGCATCCAGCCGTACGTCGCGTCCTCGGCGTACCAGTCGGCCATCACCCGCCAGTCGCCGGACTTCTCGGCATCACGGTTGACCTGGAGCCAGGTCTCCCAGAACTCCTCGATCTCGGCGCGGGTCAGCGACATCAGTTCTCCTCGATGGATAGGGCCATGGCGGGGCAGTAGCGGACGGCGGCCTCGACCAGCGGGCGCGCGAAGTCGTCGGGGAACTCGTCGAGCAGGGTCACGGTGTCGGCGTCCTCGTCGAACCCGAAGACGTCGGGCGCCTCGGCCTGGCACATCTGGTGCCCCTGGCAGATGCTGGTGTCGGCGACGACCTTCACGCTGTGCCTCTTCCGGCCCGCCGGCGGTAGCGGGCGCGACAGGGTCGCTGGAGCTGGATGACCATCTTGGAGTAGTCGTCGCGGTAGGTCTCGCTCGGCTGCACCAGCTCGAACTCGAAGTCCTGGAGCAGCACCGAGAAGATCGCCTTGATCTGCATCATCGCGAAGGCGTTGCCGACGCAGCGGTGCTTGCCGGCGCCGAACGGGATCCAGGTCCAGCGGTTCTGCAGGTCCTCCTGGCGCGGGTCCTGGTAGCGGGTCGGGTCGAACGACTGCGCGTCCGGGAAGTCCTCCTCGAGCCGGTTGGACACGCGCGGCGAGGACGCCACGATCGTGCCGACCGGGATCAGGTGGCCGGCCAGCTCGATCTCCTCCACGACCTGGCGCATCAGGATGATCAGCGGCGGGTGCAGCCGCAGGGTCTCCTTGATGACCGACTCCAGCTTGGGGATGGAGCGCAGCGCCTGGAACGAGATCTCCGAGCCGTCGGCGTACAGGTCGTCGAGCTCCTCGACCACCTCGGCCATCACGTCCGGGTGCCGCATCAGCTCGATCAGCGTCCACGCCGAGGTGCCCGACGACGTGTGGTGGCCGGCGAAGAGCATCGAGATGAACATGCCGGTGATGTAGTCCGCGTCCACGTCGAGCGAGATGAGGACGTCGAGCAGGTCGCGATCCTCGCGCGGCACCTTCCCGCGGATCTTCCTGCGGTCGATGATGCCCTGCACCAGCCCGACCAGCGTCTCGCGCGAGCGGTCGCGGATCTCGAAGGACTCGACGCCCTCCATGTAGGGGTCGACGTACGCCAGCGCATCGGTGCCACGCTCGAGCCCGTGGTAGGCGGCGGCGAACCGCTCGTCGATCTCCTCGCGGAACGGCAGTCCGACCAGGCACGCCGCGGTGTTGTAGATCGTCAGCTCGGCGAAGAAGTCGAGCAGGTCGACCTCGCCCTCGTCGCCCCACTCGGCGACCATCCGCGTGATCTCGTTCTCGATCGTGGTCGCGTGACCGCGCATCTGGTCGCCGCGGAGCGCCTGGTTCTTGAGCGCCTGCTGGCGCTCCTCGGGCGAGGCGTCGAAGACGACCCCCTTGCCGAAGATCGGCGTCATGAACGGGTACGCCGCCGCCTGGTCGAGCGTGGAGTCCGGCGACTTGAAGAACTGCTCGTTGACCTCGGCGCCGGTCACCATGATCACCTCCTTGCCGGCGATCCGGAACCGGCCGATCTCGCCGCACTCGGCGTGCACCCGCTCGAAGAGCGCGACCGGGTCGATCCGCATCTCCGCGAGGTGGCCGTGGCCGTCCTCGTCCGGGACGGCGATCGAGACCTCGGGGATCGCGTCCAGTCCGCTTGCCGTGGTCGTCATCGCTCCTCCAAGGGGGCTTCGGGGTTGACCTCGACGAGGCTCAGGTGGACGCCGCGCGGGGCGCTGACGACCGTGGTGATCGCGTCACCGACCGCCGACGCCTTCATGAAGTGCGGGTGCCGGGCCATCCCGAACCTGACCCACTGGGTGAGCACGAACGCGCCCTCCTCCGGGTCCCAGTCGGAGCCCATCTCGCTCCAGGTCGGCCCGGGTCGCACCACGCTCGCGCGGACGCCGGAGCCCTCGAGCTCCATCTGCAGCGACTGGGCCATGCCCTCGAGGCCCCACTTGCTCGACGAGTAGGCGCCCATGAACGGGCGGGCGCGCACGGCGGTGTCGGAGGAGATGAAGACGATGTCGCCGCGGCGGCGCTCCCGCATCCCGGGCACGAACGCCCTCACGAGCCGGTGCGCGCCGACGACGGTGAGGTCGAGCTCGGCGGTGAACCGCTCGGAGTCGACGTCGACGACGTGGCCCGGGTGCACCTGGCCGGCGTTGCTCACCACGACCTCGATGTCGCCGAGGTCGGCCCGGACGGCCGTGGCGAAAGCGGCGACCGAGTCCTCGTCGGTGAGGTCGACCGGGTGCGAGACGGCCTCGCCGCCGTCGTCCCTGATCCGGGCGACGACCTCCTCGAGCCGATCGACCCGGCGGGCGCCCAGGGCGACCGGGTAGCCGGCCGCGGCGAGGCTCAGCGCGGTCGCGGCGCCGATGCCGGACGACGCCCCCGTGACGACCGCCGGCCGGCGATCCGGGTGGACGGGCTTGGGCACCTCAGCGCACCTCCGCGCTCACGAGATCACGGACGCCTGCCTGGGCACCTGATTGGACACCTGTACAGGTTACTGTCGGGCGCCGGGCGTGACAAGGGTGCCGCCCCGTGCGGACGGCACCCCCGGGAGGAGCTACTTGGACCTGAGCGCTTCCGTGAGCTGGTCCATCCGGTCCTGGCTCTCGACGAGCTGGCGCAGCAGCCAGAGGCGGAGCACCTTGGCCACGCGACCCGGCGAGGTAGAGCGCGGCGCCGACCACCGTGACGGCGAGGAACGACGATCGCGAGGATCTGGCTGCTCGCGATGTCGCGGCTGTCGTCGAGGCTGCGCGAGGAGTTGTAGGCGACGAACGGTGCCGACCACCCCGAGGACCATGAGGACGATGCCCAGGGTGCGGCCGAGCTTGTCGGCGGTCGCGTTCGGGGCGCTGAGCTTGCTCTCGGACACGGCGGCCGCGAACGCGGCGCTGCGGTCGCTGGCGACCGGTCTCGGGAATGGTGCTGGTCATCGGTGGTCATTATCCCCCTAGGTAGGCGGTCGAGAGGTCGGCGGCGATGTCGGCCGGGCTGCCGACCGCGGTGATGCGTCCGTTGAGCATGACGGCGGCGACGTCGGCGATCGGCAGGACCGTCCGCGCGAACTGCTCGGCGACGAGGACGGAGATGCCCTCCTCGACCAGCTGGGCCACCGTCTCGTAGATCTGGCCGACGATCATCGGCGCCAGCCCCATGGACAGCTCGTCGAGGAGCAGGACGGCCGGGTCGGTGGCCAGGGCCCGCGACAGGGCGAGCATCTGCTGCTCGCCGCCGGACATCGAGCCCGCCAGCTGGTTGCGGCGGTCCGCCAGGACCGGGAAGCGGGCGAACGCCGCCTCCTCGACCTGCTCGCGCTCGACGCCGGTGCCGGTGGCGAGCCAGAGGTTCTCCCGCACGGTCAGGTTGGCGAAGACGCCGCGCCCCTCCGGGATCAGTGCAGACCCCGAGCCGCGGCCGCCTCCTCGCGCGGTGATGCCGGTGCACCGAGCGGCCGGCGTAGCGGACGTCGCCGCGGATCGGCGGCAGCAGCCCGGCCGCGACCTTGACGCGTGGTCGACTTGCCGCCGCCGTTGGGCCCGAGCAGGGCCACGACCTGCCCGGCGTGCACGGCCAGGTCGACGCCGTGCAGCACCTCGATCGGGCCGTACGCCGCGCGGCACGCCGACCAGCTCGAGCACCGGCGCGGTCGCGGCCAGTGCCTCGTCGCGTCGTGGCGAGCTCGGTCGATGCTCATGCCGTCACCTCCGCTCCGATGTAGGCGGCGACGACCTCGGGCGAGGCCCGCACCTCGTCGGGTGTGCCGGACGCGATCAGGCGTCCCTGGTCGAGGACGTGGATGGTGCTGCACAGCGCCATGACCAGCGGCAGGTCGTGCTCCACCAGGCAGATGCCCAGTCCGGAGTCGGCCAGGCCTCGCAGCATCTCGGCGAAGTCCTCGGTCTCCTGCTCGGTCTGGCCCGAGGCCGGCTCGTCGAGGAGCAGCAGGCGCGGGTGCGTCATCAGCGCGCGGGCCACCTCGACGACGCGCGCGCGGCCGGTCGGGATGTCCGAGACCTCCTGCTCGGCGATCGCCGAGAGCCCGGTGAGCTCGAGCAGCCGGTCGGTCTCGGCGTCGACGTCGTAGGACCCGCGTCGACGGCGCCTTGACGATGTCGCCGGCGACCCGGACGTTGTCGCGCACGCTCAGCGTCAGGAACAGCTCGAGCCGCTGGAACGTGCGCGCGATCCCGAGCTGCGCGCGCGTCGCCGGGACCGCGACGGGTGATGTCGGTCGCCGTCGAAGCACGACCCGGCCGGACGTCGGCCGCTGCATCCCGGTGATGACGTTGAACAGCGTGGTCTTGCCGGCACCGTTGGGACCGATCAGGCCGGTGATCGTGCCCGGCTCGAGCGCCAGGTCGGACGTCGTCGACGGCGGTGGTGCCGCCGAACCGCACCGTGACCCCGTCGACCGAGAGCAGCGACGTCAGACCCCGGCATGGGCACGCTCCCCCGTCTGGTCGCGACGGTGGTCAGGCCGAGTGCCGGCGTCGAGCTCGAGCCGCTCGTCGGCGGTCAGCGGCGCGGCCAGGCCCTGCCGCTCGACGGTGTCCTGCTCGGCCCGTCGCCGCTCCGCGATCTCGCTGCGGCGTCAGCACCGGCTCGGGCATCAGCCCGGCCGCGAGCGCCGGCAGCGCCGAAGACCACGAGCATGGTCAGCAGGGCGAAGCTCCAGTCGCCGATGCACCTCGGCCAGGTTGAGCACGACCAGCAGCGGCCATCGCACCGCCAGCCCGCCGTACAGCACCGGGCGGGCGTTGCGCAGCGGTCGGTAGGCGTGGCAGATCGCGTGGACGACGCCCGCTCGGGTTGCGCGTTGACGCCGAGCCCGGTCAGGGCGATGGCCAGGCCGCCGAGGTGCGCGAGCAGCTCGAAGACGGGCGCGAGGTCCGGGTTGTCGGCGGCCGAGGCCACCGGAGGTGCCCGCGAGCGACGTGAGCACCGACACCGACCAGGACGCCGCCGAACAGCGCGCCGCTCACGTAGCTGACGCCGCCGACGACGGTGAGCATGACCAGGACGAGGCTGGCGGTGATCGAGGTAGTCGTCGCCCGACACCGAGCCCTGTGCGCCGGCGAGCAGGACGCCGCCGAGGCCGGCGATCGCGGCGGAGAGCATGAACACGCCGAGCTTGAGCCAGACCAGCCGCTGGCCGAGCATCGCCGTCGCCGCCGGGCTGTCCCGCATCGCGACGAGGCGGCGTCCGTAGCCGCTGTTGCGCAGCGCCACGATCGATCGACGCCGAGCACCGCGAAGACCACCGCGAGGGCGACCAGGTAGGTGGTGTTCTCGTCGAGGTCGAGCGGGCCGATCTTCGGTCGCGGCACGATCAGCCGCGCGTTCGGGAACAGCGCGATGTCGAGGCCGAACCAGTGCCGGACGTTGATCTCGCGCAGCACCAGCGTCGACATGACGCCGCCGAAGGCCAGGGTGGCCAGCGCGAGGTAGAGCCCGCGCAGGCGCAGCGCCGGCAGCGCCACCAGCCCGCCGACCAGCGCGGTCGACGGCCATGCCGGCGACGATGCCGACCCAGGTCATCCGCGAGTCGACGCCGATGCCCGCGATGCCCGATGTGGAAGGCGACCATCGATGCCGACCGCCGCCGAACGACAGCGGCACCAGGTTGATCTCGCCGGCGTAGCCGGTCAGCGGGCACCAGCGAGAGCGCGATGATCGCGAACGCCAGCGCGTTGACCCACGGGCCGATCATGGCCGGGTTGGCGATCCTGCCGAGCAGGTACACGATGCCCGACGAAGACCACGGCCCAGACCAGCGGCCTGCCGCACGGACGGCACCGCGGGGCCGCTCCCGGCTGCGCTGCTGGGCGACGCCGCGCAGCCGGTCCTCGGCAGGATCAGCAGCAGCACGACGAACAGCAGGATCAGCCGGCAGCGCGCCGCGCAGGTTGGAGACCCAGTCGAATCGGGTCGGCGCGTAGCTCCAGTCATGTAGTCGCGACGCGAGGCCGAGCACCATCGCACCGACGAAGGTGCGCGGGATGCTGCGCAGCCGGCCGAACATGGCGGCGGCGAACGTGTCGATGATGAGCAGGGTCAGCGCGTGCGCGTCGAGCGAGCCGCCGGCGATCGGCGTGACGACGACGCCGGCGAACGCCGCGAGCGCCGAGCCGAACGCCCAGCTGGTCATGGCGACCCGCTGGGGTTGTAGCCGTTGAGGCGGAGCAGGTCCGGGTCGTCGACCACGCCGCGCATCGCGACCCCGAGCCGGGTCCGCGTGAACAGCAGCCGCAGCCCGACCGCGAGCGCGACCGCCGACGAGCGACCACGAAGATCTCGCCGTAGCGGACGGTCACCCCGAAGACGTCGAACCGAGTTCGCGTTGCCGAACAGCAGCTCCAGCGTGCGCGGTCTCGGCCGGCTGCCAGATCCAGGTCGACAGCGAGACCATGCCGAGCAGCACCGAGACGGTGACGATCGACCTTGGTGACCTCCTCGACGTCACGCAGGCCCTTCATCAGGAACTGGTAGAGCGCCATCCCGATGAGCGGGCCGAAGACCCCGACCACCAGCACGAAGGCCACGACGCGCGGGCAGTCCCCACGGCACCGTCAGCTGCCAGTACAGGAACGCGCCCAGCATCGCCTGGGCGCCGTGGGCGAAGTTGAAGATGCCCGAGGTGGTGTAGGTCAGCACCAGCCCCGACGCCGCGATGGCGTAGACGGCGCCGAGCACCAGTCCGAGGATCGTGTAGGCGACGAACTCGCTCCACCCGAGAAGTCTCCTGCGTTCGTCGCGTTGGGTCAGGCCGTGCCGGGCAGGTCTAGCCCTCCGGGACGATGATGTCGTCGGTCAGGTACGTCGTCGCGATCCGGTCCTCGTTGAGCTCGATGCCCCAGAAGCTCTCGTCGGTGGTCGAGGGTCGCGTCGGCGCAGTAGAACTCACCCTTGGTCGCGGGCGCGACCTGCTCGTAGGTGCCGCCCTTGACCTGCCATCAGCAGCGAGCAGCTCGGGGGCAGGTTCTCGCCCGGGTTCGACTCGGAGTGCAGCCCGCCACCGGTCCACGCGGTCACCTTGGAGAGCTCGTTGACCATGCACTGGCGGGTCAGGTCGGCACCGCAGGCCTTGGCGGCGGTGGCCCACAGCAGGAACGCCGAGGTCGACTGCATGCCGAGCAGACCGGTCTTGGCGTCCGGGTTCTGCGCCCATGACCGCGAGGTAGTCGGCCACGGCCGGGACCGCGTCGGCGTTCTCGAAGGGCTGGAACTGCATCGTCACGTTGATGCCCTCGGTGAGCCCGTCGACGTTGGCGCTGCACGCACCGGCTCGGCGTACCAGGTCGCGTCGGTCAGGATCGTCGGCTCGTAGCCCTCGACCCGCATGGCGTCGAGGAACGAGAACGTCGCCGGGCGTCGGCGTGCCCTGGTCGAAGAGCACCGTCGGCGCCGCAGTCCTGGAAGCGCTGCACGAGCGCGCGGTAGTTGTCGCCACCGGCGGACTTGAGCACGACACCGCAGTCGGCCTGCTCGCACCGACCGGAGTCCTTGAAGACCGCGGCGGTGCGCTTCTCAGCGAGCTGGGTGAACGGCGAGTCGTGGCCGATGAAGTCGTAGGTCGGCGGCCTCGGGGTAGGTCTCGAGGGTGAGCTCGGCCGCGGGCGACGCTGAGCTGGTCGACCGGGAACGGCAGCGGCGCGTAGCTCATCGGCCCGTTGTTGGCGCTGCTCGAGAGCGTGAAGCCGGGGACCATCGGCAGCTTGCAGGCGATCCGGTCGGCCTCCATGTCCTCGTCGCCGGCGAAGCCCTGGCCGACGAGCATGAAGTCCTGGCCGCAGGACTCGACGATCACCTGGGCGGCGTTGTCGAGCGCGGCGTCGTAGCGGTGGCCGACGATCTCGCGGCCGTTGATGCCGCCGAGGCGAGTTGCACCACTCGATCATCTCGTCCATCGCGTCGCCCATCTCCTCGTTGAGGCCGGGCGCGTTGGCGTAGCCGGAGTCGTCTCCGTAGCCGATGGCGATGCTGTCGTCGGTCACGCCCTGCTCGGTGGCGCCGGAGGCGTCACCCTCACCGCAGGGCGACTCGAGGTCGCCGAAGGTGTCGCTGGGCAGCTCCGCGGCGGCGGTCGTGCCGTCGCCCCCGTCCGGGTCCTCGTCGGACCGGTCGGACGAGCAGGCGCCGGCCACCAGCACCACTGCGGCGGCGACCACCCCCAACCTGTAACCCTGGCTGCGACGCATCCTGACCCATCCCTGCACGCATTGCTGCCCTCCCTCGGTGCCGACCCCTCCGTGACGGCGACCACATCAAACCCCATCGCGCCGCCGGTTGGGAAGGAGACAGTTTGCGTGTCTGACCAAATTGTGTCCATGTTGTTGCCCGCGACGGATTCCGATGTCAGCCCGAGATCGACATAGCGTCGGACCCGTGACCGCGCCCGCTCGGCGACCCGGCCCCAGGAGCGACGTCGACGTCCCCACGGCGCTGGTGGACGCCGCCGAGCTCCTGTTCGGCTCCGCGTCGGTCGACGGCGGTGTCGCTGCGCGCGGTCGCGCGCGACGCCGGCGTGGCCCCGGCCGCGCTCACGCACTACTTCCCGGACAAGAGCGCGCTGGTCGAGGCCGTGCTCACAGGCGCCGGGCCGACCCGTGGGCCAGGAGGTGCGCGAGCGGCTGGCTGGCGCTGGTGGACGCCGAGGAGGACCCGCAGGCCGCGGACCTGGTCGAGGCGGTGATCCGCCCGTTCGTGGCGCGTCCTGGACGACGACCCGGTGGCCGGGCTCGCCTGGATGAAGCTCTTCACCGCCCTGGGGCTGGCCGAGGAGCCGATCTGGCTGCGCGGGGTCGGCACGCTCGCCGAGCATCGCCGACCTGTACGCCCAGGTCCTCCAGCGCGCGCTCCCGGGCGTCGGCGGCGAGGAGCTCTACCGGCGGGTCGGCATCGCGATGTACTCGATGCTCAGCGCGCTGGCCGGCGTCGACCTGGCCGGCTACGGGCACCCGATCTCCAGCGAGGGCCTCGACCCGCGGTTCGTCGACCAGCTCGTGGTCTTCACCAGCGCCGGCCTGGCCGCCGAGCACGCACGAGCGCCTGAGACGCAGACACGCCCCGGCCGGTGGCCGGGGCGTGCTGCGTCGATCTCTGCGTCGGAGCTCAGACGCTCGTCGGTCTTCGTCGGCCGGCTGGCGGCTCCTCGTTGCGGTTGCGCCGCGACAGCAGCACGCCGCCGAGGATCAGCAGCAGGCCGAGGACCACGCCCACCAGCGGCACGGTGGTGTGCACCGCCTGCAGCGAGGACGCCTTGCCCTTGTACTCGTCGACGTTCTCCTCCACCTGGTCGTCGGTGTACTGGAACATGCCGCACGACGTGGTGATCAGCGGTCTCGCCGTCGAGGGCCAGCGTGTTGGCAGGTCTCGGAGACGCGGTCGATGACGACACCGGTGACCGGCTCGACCCAGTGCTGGGTGATGGTCGAGTACTGGATCTCGACCTCGACCGCCGTCGGTCGCCCTCCTCGCCGACGATGACGGCGGGATCTCACGGGTGCCGACCGTCGTGGTCGGGACCTCGTACTTGAACTCGTAGACCTTGAGGCCGTCGATCTCGGCCTCCTTCTGGAACTTCGTCGTCACGGCCTGGCCGAGCGTCGCGTCCCAGAACTTGTAGTCCTTCTTCTCGGTGCCGAACGGGTACTTGCTGATCTGGCCGCTGCGCTTGACCTCTTCGCGCTCGCCGTCGGTGGTCTCCTCGAAGCCGCCGCAGCAGTTGACCGCCTCACCGGTGTGCGCGTCGAACGCGTAGCGCTCCGCGCTGCGGGACCGGATGTTGCCGATCTGGTCGCGGTAGGACGTGGTGCCGGCCCAGACGACGGTGTCGTCGCCGGCCTCCTCGGACGCCTCGACGTCGCCCACGGTGCGGTTGGCGACCGCCATGTCGGTCGTGACCTCCTTGAGCGTCGAGAGGTCCAGGATCGTCGCGCCCGTCGGCCTCGAGGTGGGTGACGCTGTTCTGGTCGATCGGAGCCACCGCGAGCGCCGGGTAGGCGTAGAACCTCGCCAGCACCCCAGTCACCACCAGGAACGCACCGATGCCGACCAGGATCGGCCCCAGCAGACGACGCATCAATCTCCCTCCTACTCGCGCTACTGACAGGTAGCGCGATAGCCCGGACCGGACACTAGCAGAAGTGACGACCGCCACCTAGCCACGAAGATCGCAACAATTTGTGCACGCGGCTAGATACCGTCCGGCACCGTCGCGCCCCGCGGTCGAGCGCTCGCGAACGACGTCGAGCACCTCGGCGTGCATCCGCTCCCAGCTGAACCGGCGGCCCAGGCGCGGCAGTCCGAGCGCCATGCGTTCGAGCGCTCGACGGGGTCGGCCAGGTCGTCCAGGGCGGTCTCGATGCCGGCCGACGAGCCGCGCGACCAGGGCCTCCGTGCGAGTCCGTCGGCGGCTCGGCGACAGCCACCCGGTCTCGCCGTCCCGCACCGAGTCGCGCATGCCCGGGCACGTCGCGGGCCAGGGTCGGTAGCCCGTGCGCCGCGGCCTCGAGCACGACCTGGCCCCACCCCTCGGCGTCGGAGGCGCACACGTGCAGCCGTCGCCGCGCGTCGAGCACCCGTGACTTCTCGTCCGTCGGGCAGGAAGCCGTGCAGCCGCACCGACGTCGCCGAGGCCGAGGTCGGCGACCGTCGCCGCGCACCCGGTCCAGCTCGGCCCCCGTGCCGATCACGTCCAGCGTCACGTCCGGGGCGCCGTCCGCGAGCACGCGCGCGAACGCACGGACGACGAGGTCGACCCGCTTGTGCGCGACGACGCGGCCGAGGCACGACCACCCGGTCGCCGGCGACCGGCTCGCCGGCCGCCGGCGGTGCCGGCGTCGGTGCCGTTGTGGACGACGCGGACCTCGCCCCGCCAGCCGAGCTGCGTCGCGCATCTCGGCACCGTCGAGTCGGAGACCGCCACCGTCGGCACGTCCCGGTAGACCGCGCGGCATCAGCCGTCGCTCGAGGAACCGGCCGAGGTCCGACGATCGGGCGGCGCATCGCGAGCCGGAACTGCTCCTGGTGCACGTGGTGGACGACGAGGACGACCGCGCGTCCGCCGGCCCAGCGACGGCGGGGTGAAGACCGGGATGCCGCAGTCCATGTCGACGACCAGGTCCGGCGCGCGGCGGCGCAGCCGCTGCCCAGCAGCAGGGCCAGCAGCGCCGGCGTAGAAGCCGTACTGACCGCCGCGACGGCGCACCTCGATCCCGTCGCGCTCGCGTCCGGGCCGACTGACCGGCGTCGCGCGCCGTCCAGAACTCGACGGCGGCGCCGGCGTCGCGCAGGGCGCGGCGCGAACTCCCAGGCGTAGCGCTCGCTGCCGCCGGCGAGCCGGTGCCAGGGGTCGCGCCAGTTGACGAGCGACGACCCGCGCGCCGCTCAGCGTGCTCGCGGGACGCCCGTCACGCCTCGGCGACGGGCGCGAGCGCCAGCGGTGCGGGCTCGCGGGCGCGGCGTGACGACCGCGACGTCTCCGCGGGCGCGGCCGCAGCCGCCGGGCGATCACGCGCGAGCTCCCAGAACGCCGACGCGCCGTGCCACATCGGCAGGAAGGTCGAGCCGGGGACGTCGTCCCAGGTCGACCGGGAACTCGACGACCCGGGCGCCGCGCCGCTGCGCGCGGGCGAGCACCTCGACGTCGAACGAGAAGCCGGTCGGAGCGCAGGTCGGCGAAGACCGCGCGGGCCAGGTCGCCGCGGAAGACCTTGAACCCGCACTGCGTGTCGGCGATGCCGGGGCGACCTGCGCGGGTGCAGCGGCGGTAGAGCGCGGCGCCCCAGAGCCCGGACCGCGGCTGTGCCGCTCGGTGGTCACCGACCCGGCGACCGCCCGGGAGCCGACGGCGACGTCGGCGCCGGCGGCGATGCAGCCGCACCGCGTCGGCGAGCGCGTCGAGGTGGGTGGCGCCGTCGGCGTCCATGAAGCCGACGACGTCCGCCGTCGTGTGGCGCATGCCCTCGCGCACCGCGGCGCCCTTGCCCGGGCGTGTCGCAGCGGACCACCCGCACGGGCATGGCCGGCGGTGTGGCCGCGCGGGCCAGCCGGCCGTGTCGTCGGTGCTGCCGTTGTCGACGACGATGACCTCGAGCGCGACCGGCGGACTCCCGGCGGCGAGCACGTGCGCGCGCAGCGCCGTCGAGCGTGCGCGGGAGCCGCGCCGCCTCGTTGCGGGCAGGGATGACCAGCTGCATCGACGTGACGGACCGCAGGGACCGCAGGCCCGGATCAGTTGTCGGCGTAGCTGTAGAGGCTGTTCTGGGCGACGCCCTCGGGGTCACCGTTGTAGGCGGACACACCGCCGATGATCGAGAACAGCGCCAGCACTCCACCGACTGCGCCGGCAATCGCCTCGTTCATTAGAACCCCTCCCAGAGTCGTGTGAGCGCGCTCACCATACACCCGCGACGCCGATTGCGCCAGCCACCGCGACCGCAGGCAGCGCCAGACCAGCAAGTCAGGTCGCCGGCGACGCACCATCCGACGCGGCGGTCCGGGTACGGTCCCGGCGCCGCGTCGACGTCGCCCGAGCGCGACGACGGTCAGACCGCGGTCCGTCGTGCAGCACCGCGCCCGCCGGGCACCTCGCCGTCGCTCGACGCCGTTGCCCTTCTCGACCAGCACCCGGGCCACGCCGAGCTCGCGCAGCGACTGCTGCCGGGTCCGCCGCGCCGAGCGCCCCGGTGACCGCGGCGAGCCGCGGGTCCTCGTTGCCGAGCACCGTGTCGCCCGAGGTAGATCCGGTCGTCGATGAGGACGTCGCCGGCGAAGAACCGCGGGGCCGGGTCGAGCATGGCCCGGTGCGTCGTTCCACTCGAAGCCCGCGGTAGCCGCCGTGCCAGGGCAGCACCACGGTGGCGCCGCCGCGGTGCGCCCGTCGTCCTGCACGACGTCCGCCGACCTCGAACCACTCCTCCGGGTAGTCGACCGGCTCGCAGCTCGCCGCCCAGGCCCCAGGCCATCGAGGGCAGGCAGAGCACCGGCCACGCGGCGAGCAGCACCGCGACCGCCCGCAGCGCGCCCGGCCCCGACGCCGACCGCCTCCACAGCCGCGTCGGCCGCCGCGGCGATGCCCGGCAGCAGCACCAGCACCGCGGGGCCGAGGAAGCGGTGGGAGTCCCGGAGGATCGCCAGCGCCGGGCACCGTGCTCGGCGGCCGCGTCGAAGCGCCGGCGTCAGGCCCGGGACCGCGGGGACCAGCGGCGACCGCCAGGCTCAGCACGGCCAGCAGGACCAGGCCGTCGAGCGTTCGCGCTGCCCTGCCGTCGTCCGAGCGTGCTTGCGAGCCGCCAGCCGACGAGCCGGCGAGCGACGGTCGTCACGCACGAGGCGACGACGACCAGGACGACCGGTGCGCTCCCCCGGGCACCACGGACGCCTTCCAGATGCCGCCGAGGGACAGCACGCTGGCCACCAGCCCGGCGCCGGACTCGCCGCGCGCGACGAACGCGTCGAACTGGTCGCCCGGTCGCAGGCGACCCGGTCGGAGCGTCGACCAGCGACGGCACCAGCCACGGCAGGCTCGGCGACCACCGACAGCAGCAGCGCGCCGAGGGTCGCGAGCGCGGCGCCGGCCGACGCCACGACGCACAGCGCAGTCGAGCGCCGCCGACCAGCGCCGCGGCCGGCGACCAGAGCGCCGCGAAGGCGAGCACCAGGACGCAGAGCCGGCCAGCCCGCGCGCACGTCGTCGCGGAACGCGCGCGGCCGCCAGCACGACCTACGGCAGCGCCGCGTACCCGACGACCGAGCCCCACTGGCCGATGATCAGCCGCTCGAACACCCAGGGGTTCCAGCAGAACAGCACGATCGGCGGCCGCCCGGCCGACGCACGCCGTGGTCCGCGACCAGGCGGCCGGCACCGATCCCGGCCGAGCACGAACGCGCCGAGCAGGAGCGCCTTCTGCACCAGGTCACCGGGCACGACCGCGCGTCAGCACGCGACAGCACGGCGTCACCGGGGACGAACCGCGCCGCCGACCCGTCGAGACCCAGCCAGGCGTCCTTCCACGGCTGGTGCGGCACGAACACCATGTCGCCGCGCAGCGCGAAGCCCCGGCCCAGGAGGACCGGTCCGAGCACCACGACACCGATGACGGTCGAGAGCGCCGCGTCCGCGAGCCGAGCCCGGTTCATCAGTCCTCGCGGGGGACGGGGATGCCCGCCTCGAGCTCGGCGACGCACACCGTGGTGCCGTCGGTCGTCGACAGGCGCACCGAGTCGACCTGCTCGCGGTCCGTCGGCACCGGGACCCACACCTCGTTGGGACCCGGGTTGGCGAGGAACTGCGTCGTCAGGCTCCCGACGGTGACGTCCACGGTGGTCTCGGTGTCGGTGTAGTAGCGCGAGGCGCACCACCATGGGCGTCACGATCCGCGACGAGCAGATCGATCTCGGTCGTGTCGCCACGCACCGCGTAGCCGCAGTCCGGGATCGGGCCCTCCTCGCTCGGGATGGCGCCGAGGAGCACGACCCGCCTGCAGCCGGCCCTGCTCGTCGACGACGCGGAGCCGCGGCGACGGCTGGTCGAACGCCGGCGACTCCGGCAGCGGCGCGAGGATCCGGGACAGCCGCGAGTCGTCGCCGACCAGGGGCAGCACCACGTCGGCCGGTGCGAGGGCGTCGACGAGCACCGCGTTCGGGTCCGCGGCCAGCCCGGCGCGGACGTTCGTGACGTACTGGCCGGTCCTCGGTGTTCTGGAAGTGCGGGACCAGCAGGGCCGTGGCCGAACGAGGCGCCGACGAGGTACACCACCGCACGGCCACCGACCGCGCGCAGGCGCAGCACCCGCCACCGTGCGTCGTCGACGTCGAGCCCGAAGTGGCGCGGCGCGCCACGCAGCGCGAGCGCCGCCACCACGACCGCCGCGTGCACGACGTCGGAGGAGTAGCGCGGGTCGAGGCCGATGATCCGGCCGAAGCCGCCGCGACCGGCGAGCACCAGCGCGAGGTCCGCCAGGACGTACCCGACCAGGCCGGCCACGGCCCACCGGGCCGACGGCCCACCCCGGCGGACGAGCAGCACGCACGAGCGCGACCGCGAGACGCAGGCCACCACCGTGACCCACACCGAGGGCAGCACCGCACCGCCGCGGAGCTCGGCCGCCCACGGACCGCCCAGCAGACCGGGCACGACGTTCTCGCCGACGAAGCTCCACGAGATCCGCAGCGCCTCCTTGGCCCCGGTGCCGCCGCCCTCGACCGTGGTGAGCGCGGCGTGCGCCGACGAGGAACGACCCGAGCACCGCGGCGCAGCCCAGCCAGAGCGGCCACCACCGGCGCAGCGCACCGGGCACCCGCCGCCAGCCCCGCCGGTCGTCGGCCAGCACGATCGCGACGCCGAGCAGGGTCGGGACGATCAGCACGGCCCGCTCGTGCCACAGGAGCCCGGACGCCAGCATCACCAGGCACATCAGGAGGTTGACCCACCGACGGCCGGCACCCTGGTGCGCCCGGAGCAGGAACAGGATGCTCGCCAGCGAGAACGATGACGTGGGGCCACAGGCCCATCGCCGCGCTCCACCACAGCGAGGTGGCCAGGGTCAGCGGCGAGCACACGAAGACCAGGAGCAGCGGCAGGCGCACCACGCGGCCGGGCAGCAGGCGGGTCAGGACGTGCCACATGAGCACTGCGGCCGCCAGGTGCATGGCGACGATGAACGTCGCCACGACCGGCCAGTCGTACGGCGCCGCGCGGGACACCAGCCAGTAGGTCAGCTGCTGCAGCGGGTTGACGTGGCCGGCGGTGTCCCGGGTGAGGAACTCGAGGTCGAGGTCGGCCGGGAAGGCCCGTGCCGAGAGGTAGAAGTCGTCCTGGTTGAAGAAGGAGTCCGACAGGAGCACCGCGCGCCAGACCATCGCGCCGGCGATGACGAGAGCGGCGGCGAGCCCCTGCCTGGTGCGCCAGGTCACCTGCCCACCTCCGCACCGGCGTTGCTCCGCGCGGCCAGGGACAGCCCGATCACCAGGCCGACCGCGAGCCCGGCCAGCGCGTCCGCGATCGACACCTTCGTCGGTCCGCCGAAGGACAACGTGTCCACGTAGGCCGAGCCGACGACCAGGACGGCGAGCGCACCCGTCGCCGTGACGAGGCTGGGCCGGAGCCTGCCGCGCTCCCCCTCGCGGGCCAGTCCTCCGGCCAGGAGACCCACGCCCACGACCGGGCCGAGGAGGACGAGCGTGCCGACGGCGCACGCGGCGAGAGCCACGACACCGGGCTTCCGCCTGCGCACGGCGCGGGGACGTCGCAGCACCTCCGGCTGCCTCCGGCGCACCACGAGGCCCAGGGCGACGACCAGCCCCGACAGGAGGACGGCGCCGCTGACGCCCAGGCCGGCGGGCAGCAGCACCGAGTAGGCCCGCTGGGGCGTGTAGGTCAGCGTGACCTCGCCCCCGTCCCCCTCGGGAAGAACCCACGCCTGCTGCCAGCCGTCGACGCGCAGGGCGGTGAGCTCCTCGCCGTCGAGCTCGGCCCCCCACCCCGCGTTGAAGTTCTCGGGGAGGAACAGCAGGGACTCGGCTCCCCCTCCCACGGACAGGACCCGCTCGCTGTCGCCCCACGCCCCGATGTCGACGGACCGCGACTGCTCCGTCGGCGGCGACGGGGCGTCCACGGGCACGCCCGCCAGCTCGAGGACGTCGAACTCGGCGGTCGGACGGGCGACCAGCCGGTTGACGCCGTTCTCCAGCACGACCGAGCCGTCGCCGCCGTCCGGGTCGCAGCTCTCGAGCCGCAGGGGTGAGCCGTTGGCGACGTCTCGCAGCGTGCCCGTCACGCGGGTGGCGACGACCTGGTCGCCGACGCTGATGTTCGGGCCCAGCCCGCACTCGGCGCCGGTCCTGGTCCCGGGGTCGAGCGTGCTCGCGATCTCGGCGCCGACGAGGCGCAGCTCCGGCACCACCACCCGGTCGGCGCCGGCCGGTCGGACGAAGCTGATCTCCAGCTCGCGCGTGTGGATCGGCCGGCCGAAGAGGGCGACGTCCCCGGTGAGCGGGACCTCCTCGGTCCGCTTGCCGGCGGTGACGACGGCGGCGGTCGGCACGTCGCCGGCCTCACCGGGGAGGACGGTGATGCCCTCGATGCGCTGGCGCTCGCCCCACCGCAGGAGCAGCGTCGGGTTGCGGTCCTGCGGGGAGGACACCCACGCCGTGCTCACCTGACCGTCGTACGCGAAGCGGCTGGACACCTTGGGGTCGAACCCGTAGATCGACGTGGCCCCGACCTGGAGGCCGCCGACGAGCGGCTCGAGCAGGCGGGCGGCCTCGGACGTCGCGCGCGGGACCACCAGCCCGGTGAGGCGCACCCGCTCCGCCGACGCGGCGACGAAGGTGCGGTCCATGCCGTTCTCCTCCTCGGCCGCGCGGATCCGCGCGACCGAGCAGTCGGGGGCGTCGATGGTGATGTTGCAGGCCCGGCGCTCCGGCGTGGACCCGAAGTCGAACGACGCACCGCCGGCGACCACACCCGGGATCGCGAACGTCCGGTGCGGCTCGAGGTCGTCGATCGCGACCTCGCGCAGCCCCGTGGGGGCCAGGGTGGCGCTGGTCGCCGCACGGACGACGCGCACCTGGACCGACCCGACGGCCGACCCGTCGAACCGTGCGACGGACGGGGCGCCGGACGGGTTGACCGCGACGCGGCGCACCTGCTGCCCGGCCCGGACCTCCAGCACCCGGGGAGGGACGATCTGGTCGTCGTCCACGACGGGCAGCACGGACACCTCACGGACCTGGCGCGGCCCGCTGAACACCGCCCGCAGCCACTGTTCGGCCGGGTCGGTGGCGCGCGAGCTCACCCAGCGGCTGCGGAGGTTGCCGTCGAAGGCGGCGTACGGGCCGGCCTCCGGCACGACCGCGCCGAAGTTGTCGGCGTAGCCCTGGGCGGAGGACGCCGTGAGGCTGTCGAGCCCGTCGTACCTCGCGACGACCTGCGGCTGGCCGGGGACGGCCGGGTAGTCGTGCCGGGTGCGTTCGGTGCGCTACGCCTCGTCGGGGCCGAGCAGGGTGGACAGCACCTCGTCGGTCGAGCCGAAGGCGCGCTCGCGTCGCTGGTTGTCGTCGGTGACGACGTCCGCCGCCGCGCCCCACCCGGGCTCGCCCTGGAGGACGGTCGCCTGACCGGGGGCGACGAGTCCGAGCTGCTGCACGGACAGCACGGACTCCGGGCCGCCCTGGACGGTGACGACGTCGTCCACCGCGGTGGTGCGCACCGGTGGCAGCCGCTCCCCGACCTCGAGCACCTCGACCTCGGGGCCGCTCTCGCTCTCCGAGTCGCCGAACGACGCGACGCTGACCAGCCCACCGTTCGCCAGGGAGGCGGCGGCTCCGCCCGGGTGCGGCGACCGGGTCAGGCCCCGGTCGAGGTCCCGGCGCAGGATCACGTGGCCGATGCCGGCGCGGGCCAGCTGCTCACCCAGCTCGGGCGAGGCACGCCCCGTGGTGACCAGCTGGTCGAGCGCGTCGAGGAACCGGATGGACTCCCCCGGGATCAGCGGCACCTGGCTGCGGGTGACGAAGTCGGCGCCGCCCAGGATGAGGAGCGGCTCGTCGAGCGTCCAGCCCCAGTCGTTCTGGGCGAAGCCGGAGCCCGGCAGCACCAGCGTGCGCGTGCCGTCCGCGTGCTCGGCGACGTAGTCCCGGGCGGCGACCCACGAGTCCGGGATCTCCGTCCAGCCCGGCGTGCGCGCGGTGTTCACCAGGTAGGGCTGGCCGAGGGACAGCAGCAGCGCCGCCGGGAGCAGGAGGGCCACCGCGCCGGCCAGGCGTGCCGGACCCGACCCGCGCGCCGACCCACTTCCAGGCCAGCGCCACGGCGTGGCCGAACCCGATCGCCAGCGGGAGCCGGACGGTCGGGTCGATCTTGTGGACGTTGCGGAAGATCTGCGAGCTGGTCGTCGAGCAGCGCCCGGACCTGGCCGCTGACGAGGCTCCCCTCCCAGCCGCCGTGGGCCACGGTCAGCGCCGTCAGGCCCAGGACCAGCGAGAGCACGAGCGGCACGCGCGCCGGGTGCGCGCAGCCGGGTCAGGCCCACCAGCCCGATCGCCGAGACCACCGCGGCCGACACGACGAGCACCGGCTCGGTGGCGAGGGCGAACGCCGCGGGCCACCACGGCCGGTCGCCGGTGATGAGGTAGGCGACCCAGTGCGAGTCCCCGCGGACGGCCTCCGACCAGCCGATGATCGCGGTCGTGTTGGACGCGCTCTCGACGTACTCGTAGAAGGGCGGCGCGTAGCCCGCGAGCACGAGGAGCGGCAGCACCCACCACAGCGAGGCGAGCGAGCAGCACGCCGAACCAGCCGGCCGCGAACCGCCAGGACGTCCGCCGGCTCGTCGCCGCCCAGAGGACGACGATCACCGCGAGCGGGAGGGCGCCGGCGTTCTCCACCGCGTTGACGCCGCCCATGCAGACCACGGCGGCGCCGCTGAGCAGCAGCGTCCTGACGCGGCACCGAGCCGGCCGCCGAGGTAGAGGAGCAGCGGCAGCACGACCCACGGCAGCATCGCTCCCGGCAGCGACTCGCCGGTCAGGACGGGGACGGTCCCGAGCAGCCGCGGGGAGAACGCGTAGCAGAGCCCGACGAGCACGGCGACCGGCCCGGACGATCCGAGGCTGAGGGCCACCCGGCGCGCGCCCTCGCAGGCGATGATCAGCACCAGCGCCGACCACAGCCGCTGGGTCACCCAGGCCGGGCTGCCCGAGCGACGTCGCCGAGGACGAAGAAGGAGCCCTGGGGGAAGAGGTAGCCGTACGCCTGGTTCTGGAACTCGCCGAAGTTCGACTCCGGGTGCCACAGCGTGAAGCCGTCGCGCAGGAAGTCCAGGGGCGCTGGGTCAGCTCGGCCCGGGTGTCGTAGGTCGTCCGGCCGGGCTGCTGGATCAGCGAGATGAACAGGAAGAAGAGCGTACAGGCCGGCCGCGGCGGCACCGCTCGGTGTCAACCGGGGTCACGCCGCGCACGGGACGGGGCAGGCCTCGGTGGTCATGGCCGTGACAGCGTAGACGTGACGCCCTGTGCGGCCCAGATCTGGCGTCGCCGGTCGGAAGCTCTGTTACGCTGTGCGAGGATCGCGCGGTGACGGCACCTCCGAGCGCCGCGCGTCCTGAACCGCGCGTTCCTCCGCAGCAGCGCCGTCATCGCCGTCGCCATCGCGGTCATGAACGTCTCGACGTACGCCTACACGATCATCGCGGCGCACACCATCGGCAAGGACGCGTACGGCGCCTTCTCGGCGCTGATGGGCGCCCTGCTCGTCATCAGCGTGCTCTCCCTGGGTCTGCAGGCCACCGGCGCGCGCCGGATCGCCGCGCACCCGGACCAGGTGGTCGCGATCGAGCGGATCGTGCTCGGCGTGGGGCTGCGCAGCGCGCTCGGACTGGGCGCGATCTGCCTGGCTGCTGGCTCCGGTGCTGAACGCGGTGCTGCGCCTGGACAGCCTGCCCACGGCCCTCCTGGTCTGCGTGGCGGCGGTGCCGCTGACCTACATGGGAGCGCAGGCCGGCGTGCTCCAGGGCGAGCGGCGGTGGGAGCCGCTGGCCCTGGTCTACCTCTCGGCCGGTCTCGGCCGGATCATCATCGGCACCGCGCTGGTCCTGGTGCGGCCCGGCGAGTTCTCGGCGATGCTCGGCGTCGCCCTGGGCTGCTGGATCCCGGTGCTGGTCGGCGTGGTTCGCGCTGCGCCGGCCCGCGGATCGAGCGCTCGCCACGCAGGAGGGGCACCCGGGCCTCGACCTGATGCGCGAGGTCGGCACCAGCAGCCAGGCGCTGCTCGCGTTCTTCGCCCTGTCCAACGCCGACATCCTGATCGCACGGGCAGTGATGTCGGACTCGGAGGCCGGGCTCTACGCCAGCGGCCTGATCATGGCGAAGGCGATCCTGTTCTTCCCGCAGTTCGTCGTGGTGATCGCGTTCCCGTCGATGTCCGAGCAGGGCGCGTCCCGCAAGACGCTGGCCCTGGCGCTGACGGTCTCGCGCGGCGCTCGGGCTCACTCGGCGTCCTCGGCACGCTGCTGCTGCCCGACCTCGCCCTGCTGTTCGTCGGCGGCGACGAGTTCGCCGGCGATCAAGGACGACCTGTGGATGTTCGCGATCGTCGGCACGCTGCTGGCGATGCTCCAGCTGCTCGTCTACTCCGCGCTGGCGCGACGGCAGGGCCGCGCGGTCGTCATCATCTGGACCGCGCTCGTCGTGCTCGTCGCCGTCGCGGTGACGCTGACCACCGCGACCGCGCTGGTCACTGGTCTGGTCGTGTGCGTCGACGCCGCGCTGTTCCTCGCGCTGTTCGCGCTCGCGGCGAGCCAGCCGTCGGCCGCGCGGCCCACGAGGCCGCAGCGGGGCAGGCTAGTGAGCAGCCTCGTGCCAGCTGAGGCCCGTCCCCACCTGACACGTCCAGCGGGCACCAGCAGGTCGGCGGCCGAGCCCATCTGCTCGCGGACCAGGGCGTCGAGCGCGTCCCGCTCCCCCGGCGCCACCTCGAAGACGAGCTCGTCGTGCACCTGGAGCAGCATCCGGGACGCCGAGCCCGGCCGTCGGTGATCGCGCGGTCGACGTTGAGCATCGCGATCTTGATGAGGTCGGCCGCCGAGCCCTGGATCGGCGCGTTGAGCGCCATCCGCTCGGCCATCTCGCGGCGCTGCCGGTTGTCGCTGGTGAGGTCGGGCAGGTAGCGGCGCCGACCCATGATCGTCTCGGTGTAGCCGGTGCGGCGGGCCTCGTCGACGATGGTGCCGAGGTAGTCGCGGATGCCGCCGAAGGTCTCGAAGTACTCGTCCATGAGCCCGCGGGCCTCGCTCGGCTCGATGCCGAGCTGGCCGCCGAGCCCGAACGCCGACAGGCCGTAGGCCAGCCCGTAGTTCATCGCCTTGATCTTGGCGCGCATCTCGACGGTGACCTCGTCCGCCGGCACGTCGAAGACCCGGGACGCGGTGATCGAGTGGAAGTCGCGGCCCGACTTGAACGCCTCGATCAGCAGCGCGTCCTGCGACAGGTGCGCCATGATCCGCATCTCGATCTGGCTGTAGTCGGCGGTCAGCAGCGACTCGTAGCCGGCGCCCACCACGAAGCCCTCGCGGATCCGGCGGCCCTCCTCGGTGCGGATCGGGATGTTCTGGAGGTTGGGGTCGGTGCTCGACAGCCGGCCGGTCGCGGCGATCAGCTGGTTGAACGTCGTGCGGATCCGGCCGTCCGGCGAGACCGTCTTGAGCAGTCCCTCGATGGTCTGCCGCAGCCGGGACACGTCGCGGTGCCGCAGCAGGTGCAGCAGGAACGGGTGCTCGGTCTTGACGTAGAGCTGCTGCAGCGCGTCGGCGTCGGTCGTGTAGCCGGTCTTGGTGCGCTTGGTCTTGGGCATCCCGAGCTCGTCGAACAGCACCACCTGGAGCTGCTTGGGCGAGCCGAGGTTGATCTCCTTGCCGATGACCGCGAAGGCCTCCTCGGCGGCGAGCTTGACCTGGCCGGCGAACTCGGCCTCGAGCGACTGGAGCTGGTCGACGTCGACGGCGATGCCGGTCTGCTCCATCCGGGCCAGCAGGTCGATGAGCGGGCAGCTCGATCTCGGCTGAGCAGCCGGGTGCCGCCGCGCGTCCTCGAGCTCCTCGTCCAGCGCCGCCGCGAGGTCGAGCACCGCGCGGGCGTGCAGCATCTCGGTCTCGGCCGGCGCTCGTCGTCGTCGCCCATGTCGAGGCTGAGCTGGCCGTCGTCGGCGACCTCGGCGCCGCCCTGCTTGAGCTCGCGCTTGAGGTAGCGGACGGTGAGGTCGGCGAGGTCGAAGGAGCGCTGGTCGGGCCGGGCGAGGTAGGCCGACAGCGCGGTGTCGCGCTCGAGCCCGGCCAGCGGCATGCCGCGGGCGGCCAGGGCGAGCATCGGGCCCTTGGCGTCGTGCATGCACCTTGGGCTGCGCGCCGGGTCGGCGAGCCAGGTCGCCAGCGCCTGCTCGTCGGCCGGGTCGAGCTTGTCGGTGGAGACGTACGCCGCGCCGTCCTCGGTCGCGAACGCCAGCGCGGTCACGTCGCCGGTGCCGGCCCGCCAGTGCCCGACCGGGTGCAGGCCGACCCGCTGCCCGCGCTCGGCGTTGTCGGCCGAGCCAGCCGGCGAGCTCGCCGGTCTCGAGCATGCCGCATGCTGACGCTCGAACCCGGACTCGTCGACGGCGTCCTCCTCGGTCGGGATCGCCTCGAGCAGCCGGGTGCGGAGCACCTGGAACTCCAGCCCGTCGAAGAGCGTGTGCACGGCCTGCCGGTCCCAGGTGGCCCACGCCAGGTCCGTCGGGGCCCGCCTCCAGCTCGAGGTCGCAGACCAGCGCGTTGAGCCGGCGGTTGCGGATCACGTCGCCGAGGTGCTCGCGCAGCGCCTCGCCCTTCTTGCCGGGGATCTCGTCGGCGTGCGCGATGACGTTGTCGAGGCCGTCGTACTGGTTGATCCACTTGGCGGCGAACCCCTGCGCCCACCCCCGGGCACGCCCGGCAGGTTGTCGGAGGTCTCGCCCACCAGCGCGGCGAGCTCGGGGTAGCGCGTCGGGCGGGACGCCGTAGCGCTCCTCGACGGCGGCCGGGGTCATCCGCTTCATCTCCGAGACGCCGCGCATCGGGTAGATGACGGTCGTGTCGTCGTCGACCAGCTGGAAGGAGTCGCGGTCGCCCGAGCAGATCAGGATCTCGAACCCCGCGGCCTTGGCCTGGGTCGCCAGCGTGCCGATGATGTCGTCGGCCTCGTAGCCCTCCTTCTTGAGGAACGGGATCCGCATCGCGGTGAGCACCTCCTCGATCAGCGGCAGCTGGCTGCTGAACTCGGTGGGCGTCTTGTTGCGGCCCGCCTTGTACTCGGCGTACTCGTCCATCCGGAACGTCTTGCGGGAGACGTCGAAGGCCACCGCGATGTGGGTCGGCGCCTCGTCGCGCAGCACGTTGATGAGCATCGAGGTGAAGCCGAAGACCGCGTTGGTGTGCTGGCCGGTGGTCGTCGAGAAGTTCTCCACCGGCAGCGCGAAGAAGGCGCGGTAGGCCAGCGAGTGGCCGTCGAGCAGGAGCAGTCGGGGTCGCGCGTCAGGCACCTCGTCACCCTATGCCCGGCCACCGACACCGCGGGCGTCCGGTTGACTCGGGGCATGGACGAGCGCGACGTGCTGGAGCAGATGCGCGGCAACATGGGCGCGCTCAACCGGACGGATGGGCATCGAGCTGCTCGAGGCCAGCGCCGAGCGGGTGGTCGCCACCATGCCGGTCGAGGGCAACACCCAGCCCTACGGCCTGCTGCACGGCGGCGCCTCGGTGGTGCTCGCCGAGACGCTCGGCTCGATCGGCGCGGCGCATCCACGCCGGCGCCGGACCGCTCTGCGGTCGGCGTCGACATCAACGCCACCCACCACCGGGCGGCGCGGTCCGGGCACGGTCACCGGCGTCGCGACCGCCGGTCCACCTGGGCCGGACGATGGCGAGCTACGAGGTCGTGATCACCGACGAGGACGGCAAGCGGGTCTGCACGTCGCGGATCACCTGCACGCTGGTCCCGAAGGACCGCTTCTAGCGGTCTCGCGTGGCGGGGTGCTGGCGGCGCAGCGAACGGCGTGCCGCGAGGACCTGGCCCATCGGGCGGGCGCCGACGGCCGGATCTTGCCGGGAGCTGCGCGGTGAGCTTGCTGCGGATGGTCGGCGTCGCCGCCACGCGCAGGACCGCCTGCGGGCCGAGCGCGAGCCGGGCCATGAACCGGTTGCTCGGACCGCGAGCTGTAGGCCGCCGCCGTGAGCACGTGGCCGATGCCGAGCTCCTCGGCGTAGGTGACCGCGGCCTCCATCAGGGTGTGCCCGACGCCGCGGCGCCGGAAGCCGGCGGCGACGCACGGCGCGATCGAGTGCACGGTGGGCTCGAGGTTGAGCGGGCTCAGCGTCGACACGCTGAGCAGCACCGCACCGGCCGGCTCGCCGTCGTACTCGGCGATCACCAGCCGCTGCTCCGGGGAGTCCTCGCAGCTCTTGATGATCAGCTCGAGGTCGGCCGCCTGGTCCTGCGGGTCGGCCCGGCGGAGCGCGTCGCGCCCAGAGGTCGGCGAGGAAGACCGCGTCCTCGAGGGTCGCGTGGCGCAGCGAGACCGGACTCCGACTCATACCTGACCCTTCCGAGCGCCGACGGGGTGCAGGCAGACACTACGCTCACCGAGTCTCTCGCCGTCACGACCACGTCTGGAGTCATCCTGTGGTCCCCGGCCTCGCCACCCTCGTCAACGTCGCCACCGTGCTCGCCGGCGCGACCATCGGCGTGGCCCTGGGCAACCGGCTCCCGACCCGGACCCGGGACGTCGTCACCGACGCGCTCGGCCTGGTGACGCTGCTCATCGCCGGCACGTCGGCGGTCGCGGTCCTCTCGACCGACCTGAGCGACGAGGTCGGCGACAGCGCCCCGATGCTGATCGTGCTCGGCTCGCTCCTGGTCGGCGGGATCGCCGGGCTCCCTGCTGCGGCTCGAGTCGCGGATCGAGGGGTTCGGCGGCTGGCTGCAGCGGCGGCTGTCCGGCGAGACCGGGTCGGCGGAGCGGGCCCGGTTCGTCGAGGGGTTCGTCGTCTCGTCGCTGGTCTTCTGCAGCGGCCCGCTCGACGATCCTGGGCTCGCTCAACGACGGGCTGGGCAACGGTCCGGACCAGATCCTGCTCAAGTCGGCGCTCGACGGGTTCGCGGCGATCGCGTTCGCGGCGTCGTTCGGCTGGGGGGTCGCGGCCAGCGCGGTGACGATCGTGGTCGTCCAGGGCGGGCTGACGCTGGTCGGCGTCGGCGCTCGGCGACGTGCTGCCGGACGCCCACCTCGCGGCGATCACCGCGGTCGGCGGCCTGCTCCTCGTCGGCGTCGCCCTCCGCCTGCTCCGGATCCGGGAGATCCCGGTCGCCGACCTGCTGCCCGCCCTGCTGGTGGCGCCCGCTCCTCGTCGAGCTGGCCGCCGCGGTCCACTAGGGCCCGACGAGCTCCTCGTGGCGGTAGGCCTCGAGCGCCTCCCGGTCCTCCTCGAGCGCGTAGCCCGCCGCGATCGCCTCGTCGACCCCGGCGTCGTACGCCGCGACGTAGGCGGCCCGGTCGGGGTACATCTCGGCCAGCCGCGCCGGCGGCAGCGGGCGCGTGGACCCGAACAGCAGGCACACGGCGGAGTCCTCGCGCCCCGGCTCGCCCGACAGCACCCGGACCGGGACGTCGACCGGTGGCGTGCGGAGCCCGTCGAGGGCGATGCCGTCCCGGTCCCGCTCGACCCCGTCGGCGCCGTACGCCAGGACCGGGGCGGACGGCGGTGCGACGCCGTCCTCGACCCAGGCGACGAGGTGCCGGAACGCCGCCTTGGCCACGACGTGCAGCGGGCCGTCGTTGACCGGTGGCCCGCAGTCGACCGCCCCGGCCACGGCCTCGCCCAGCAGGTGCCGGTCGGCGTGTCCGGTGCCCGCGACCTCCCACAGCCGGAACGTCGCGGTGTCCGGCTGCCGGGCGAAGGCCGAGCCGAGGATCCCGGCCACGTCGGTCTCCGTCTGCACGTCGAAGACCGGCACGTCGGTGTCGGTGCGGAACGTCGTCGGGGTGCCGAACAGCGAGCCCGCGATGTCCGCCGGCTTGCCGTCCGCCGGGAGGGCCAGCGGCGCGGACCCGCGGCTGTGCACGAAGAAGCCGTCGAACGCCCGGGTCAGCGGCTGCACGCCGTTGACGTAGGTGACGAGCGCGAACGCCGACTGCGACTCCCCCACCGCCAGCACCGGGCCGTCGTCCCCGGACCGGGCGCGCACGGCGCGGGCCACCTGGGTGTAGATGTCGTAGGCGTAGGCGTCGCCGGGGTGGCTCAGGGAGCCGTAGCGCGGCGGGTCGATCGCCTTCAGGCCCTGGCCGACGAAGCCGGCGGCACCGGGGACGTCGACGGTCACCGCCACCGGTCCGCCCTCGACACCGATCTGCTGGGCCGAGACGCCGACCCAGGTGTGCCCCTGCCGGACGAGCTCCTCGCGCAGCGTCTGGAACTCGGGGTCGGCGTCGAGCCCGCCGCTGACGTTCAGCCACTCGACGAGGACGACCCCGCTGGCGGCGGCCGGGTCGCTCGGCTCCCGCACGAGCACGCGGGTGCGGTAGCGGGCCGTTCCTTCCCGGACGGAAGGTCCACCGCCCGTCCCCGGTCAGCTCGCCCGCGGGGGTGTACGACGTGGCGCGGCCGGCGGCGACGTACTCGTGCTCGGCGTAGCCCGGATCCACCGCTCCCAGGTCGCCGGAGCCGACGAACGGGCCGTTGCCGCCGGTCAGCTCCTCGGAGAGGTCGGCCAGCGGGCCGTCGGGTCGTGCCGGCACCGGTGCGGCGGACGCGGACGGCGACGACGGCAGCACCGACGAGCTCGGCTCCGGCTCCGGCGCGGGGTCGTCGCTGCCGGAGCATCCGGCCGCGAGCACGGCCAGGACCACGGTGACGACCGTCGCTCCGCGCTGCACTGGGGTGAGGGTACGCGTGAACGGGCGTGGAGATAGTCCGTCTGACCCAGACGGAAGCACGGCGCCGTGGCCCGTGTGGTGCATTGACGTAACGGTTCGCTAACGAGAGGGTGCCGGGTAGCGCTGCCCTGCCCAGGCACACCTACGGTGGCGGTGCTGTGCGCCCGCGCTTCGGGGAACGGGCTGCGGTGAAGTGCCCACAACGAGAAAGAAAGGTTCACCACGTGAATCGATCCACGACCGCATCTTGGGTCAAGCTGATGGCCGGCACCGCCGCGCTCACGCTCGCCCTCGCCGCGTGCGGCGACGACGCTGATGACCCGGAGACCGGGGACAGCCCGTCCACGTCCGAGTCCTCTTCCCCGTCCGAGCCCGAATCATCCGAGCCGGCGGCAGAGACCTTCACGAACGACGAGTGCGCGGCCGGCGCGACCAGCGCTGACAGCTTCAAGGTGGCCGGGATCCTGCCGATCACCGGCAGCCTCGCCTACCTCGGCCCGCCCGAGATCGCGGGTGTCGGTCTCGCAGCATCGGAGATCAACGCCGCAGGCGGCGTGAACGGCGCCCAGGCCTGCCACGCGATCGAGGACTCCGGTGACGCCAACGACCTGTCGATCTCGACCGGCTCGGCCAAGAAGATCGTCAACGGCAAGCCCTCGGTCGTCATCGGAGCCGCCTCGTCCAGCGTCACGCTGAACGTCGTGGACACCTTCGCCGACAACAAGATCACCGAGGTCTCCCCGGCCAACACCGCCGTGGACCTGTCCGGCTACTCGCCGTACTACTTCCGCACCGCACCGCCGGACGGCGTCCAGGGCTCCGCGCTCGGCACGCTGATCTCCTCCGACGGCTTCAGCAAGGTCGGCTTCCTGGTCTTCAACGACACCTACGGCACCGGCCTGCGTGACGCGACCCAGGCGACCATCGAAGGTGCCGGCGGCTCGTGCGTCTACGGCTGCAAGGACGCCGGTGAGGAGTTCTCCCCGGGTCAGACCACCTTCTCCGCCGAGGTCCAGGCCGTCACCGCGGCCCAGCCCGACGCGATCGTGATCCTGGCCTTCGACGAGACCAAGTCGATCGTCCCCGAGCTGGCCCAGTCCGGCTTCGACATGACGAAGACCTACTACTCCGACGGCAACACCGCCGACTACAGCAAGGACTTCGACCCCGGCACGCTGGAAGGCGCGCAGGGCACCATCCCGGGCGCCGACCCGGAGCAGGGGTTCAAGGACCGCCTGGTCGGCTGGAACGAGTTCGCCAACGGTGAGGGTCTCCAGGACTTCGCCTACGGTGCGGAGTCGTACGACGCCACCATCCTCGCGGCCCTCGCGGCCATCAAGGGCGGCGCGAACGACTCCACGACGGTGCAGAAGAACTTCGCCGCCGTCTCCGGTGCCACCGACGGCGAGGAGTGCAGCACCTTCGCCGACTGTGTCGCCCTGCTCGAGTCCGGCAGCGAGATCCGGTACACCGGCCCGTCCGGCATCGGCCCGATCGACGACGAGAACGACCCGTCCTCGGCGTTCGTCGGTGTGTACCAGTTCAACGCCGACAACAAGAACGAGCTGACCCAGACCGTCGAGGGTGTGAAGTAGCCCCCTCGCTCATCTGATCAGCTCCAGCTCCACGCGAAGGGCCCCGGCTTCGGCCGGGGCCCTTCGTCGTCGCGGGGCCCGGAGATCCGGGGACTCCGACGCTGCACCGAGATCGGTCCAGAAGTGCCGGACTCGGTGCAGGAGTCGAGCGCGCGGCGGTAGGAGTCCCCGGAGATCCGGGGACTCCGACCGAGGGGCGAGCTAGTGCTTGAGGTCCTCGCGCTCGGCGTCGACGTCCTCGGCGAGCGTGCCGAGGTACAGCGCGATCACCTTCGGGTCGTTGGCGAGCTCGCGGCCGGTGCCGGTGTGGGCGTCGCGGCCCTGGTCGAGCACGTAGCCGCGGTCGCAGATCTGCAGGCAGCGGCGGGCGTTCTGCTCGACCATCACGACGCAGACACCGGTCTTGTTGATCCGGCGGGTGCGGATGAACGTCTCGTCCTGGCGCACCGGCGACAGGCCGGCCGAGGGCTCGTCGAGCAGGAGCACGCTGGGCTCCATCATCAGCGCACGAGCCATCGCCAGCGACTGGCGCTCCCCGCCGGACAGCGCGCCCGCGCTCTGGTTGCGGCGGTCGTGGAGCACCGGGAACAGGTCCCACATGGCCGCGAGCCGCTCGGTGGACTTCTTCGGCCGCAGGAAGAGTCCCATGAGGAGGTTCTCCTCGATGGTCAGCGTCGGGAAGACGTTGTTGTTCTGCGGCACGAAGCCGACACCCATCTCCACGAGCCGGTTGGCCTTGAGGTTGGTGATCTCCTCGCCGCCCAGGGTCACGCTCCCGGAGTGGATCTTCACCAGGCCGAACATGGCCTTGAGCAGTGTCGACTTGCCGGCGCCGTTCGGGCCGATGATCCCGATCATCTCGCCGGGGTACGCGACCAGGCTGCAGCCGTTCAGGATGTTGACGCCGGGCAGGTAGCCGGCGACCAGGTCCTTGGCCTCGACGACCGCGGTGCCCTGCTGAGTGGTCGTGGTCATGCCTTGTCCTCCTCCTCACGCGCGGCCTCTTCCTCGGCCACCTCCTCGGCGAGCTTCTCGACGGCCTCGTCGGTCAGCAGTGCGTCGTCACCGAGGTCGGTGTCGTGGTGGGCGCCGAGGTACGCGTCGATGACGGCCTGGTCGGCCATCACGGTGTCAGCGCCACCCTCGGCCACCACCCGGCCCTCGGCCATCACGACGACCCAGTCGGAGATGTGCCGGACGACGTGCATGTCGTGCTCCACGAACAGGACCGTCATGCCGTCGTCGCGGAGCGACTGGATGTGGCCCAGCAGCGACTGCGTCAGCGCCGGGTTCACGCCTGCCATCGGCTCGTCGAGCATGATCATCTTCGGGTCGCTCATCAGCGCACGGGCCATCTCGAGGAGCTTGCGCTGGCCGCCCGAGAGGCTGCCGGCGTAGTCGTGCTTCTTCTCGTCGAGCTTGAAGCGCGCGAGCAGCTCGTCGGCCTTCGCCTCGATCTCGCGCTCCTGGCTCCCCCAGATCGGCCGGATCAGCGACTTGAACAGGTTCTCGCCGGCCTGGTTCTGCGCGCCGAGCATCATGTTCTCGATGACCGTCATCCGGTTGAGCGACTTGGTCAGCTGGAAGGTCCGCACCATGCCGGCCTTGGCCACGCTGGACGCGGACGTCTTGTCGAGCGCCCGGCCGTCGAACGACCACGACGCGCCGCTGCCCGCCGAGGTCGGCCGGTCGAAGCCGGTGATCAGGTTGAAGAACGTCGTCTTGCCGGCGCCGTTCGGCCCGATCAGCGCGGTGATGATGCCGCGCTGGACCTCGAGGTGGCCGACGTCGACGGCGGTCATGCCGCCGAACTGACGGACGATCGTGTTGACCTCGAGGATGGGGTCGGGCTTGGAGGAACCCGGCGTCCTCTCGACGTCCGCCATCAGCGCCTTGCGCGCGGCCGGGTCGGCCAGCCCGCCCGTCGTGACGGTGCCTGTCGTTGCGTCAGACATTGAACCTGAGCTCCCTCTTGTCACCGAGGATCCCCTGCGGTCTGAAGATCACCAGCAGCATCAGCGCGACACCCACCACGATGTAGGCGAACTGCGTCGCCTCCTGGCTGTTCATCACCGAGTCGGGGACGTAGGTCTGCGTGAAGCTGATGACGAAGATACGTCCGGCGTAGAAGACGATCGAGCCGATGATCGGCCCCCAGATGGCGGCCGCGCCGCCGAGCAGCAGCGCGGTGTAGCAGAAGAACGTCAGCGTGCGGCCGAGCGAGTCGGGCTGCACCGTCGACGGCAGGACGTACATCATGCCGCCGAGTGCGCCGAACAGGCCGCCGATGATGAGCGCCTGCATCTTGATCGCGAACACGTTCTTGCCGAGGCTGCGCATCGCGTCCTCGTCCTCGCGGACGCCGCGGAGCGCGCGGCCCCACGGGCTCTTGGCGAGCACGAGCACCACGAGCGTGCCGAGGACCGCCAGGCCCCAGGCCACCACGGTCACCCACCAGCCGTCGACGCCGGTGTTCTGGTTCGTGACCGGCACGAGGAACAGCAGCCCGAGGAGCGCGAGCACGCCGGTGACCGCCATCGTGACGGACCGGGCAGCGCCTGCGAGCCCGACCTTGCGCCGGGCGACCTGCACGAAGGCGACGGCCAGGGCGATGACGACCAGCCAGCCGAGGACACGGACCCAGGTCGCGCCGTCGGCGACGTCGGAGTAGTTGAACTCCAGGATCGTCGTCCCGCCCGTCCCGAACGGCGACAGGTCGGTGAACGGGTCTCGGTACTGGCTGCCAGGGATGCCCTGCGAGCCACCTGTCAGGTTCGTGAGCTTCGAGTAGCCGACCGAGCGGCCGACGTACCTCAGGATCTCGGCGGCGGAGATGGTCACGATGGCGAGGTAGTCGCCTCGTAGCTTCAGCGTCGGGACGCCGAGGACGAGCGCGAACACGAAGGCCATCAGCAGACCGACCACCACCCCGGCGACGAGCGACGTGAACGTCAGGGGGTCGATGCCCAGCGAGGGGATGCCCTCCTTCGTGGTGACCGCGAAGCCGTAGGCACCGAGCAGCATGAAGGCCGACTGGCCGATGTTGAGCAGCCCGGTGAAGCCGAAGTGGATGTTGAGGCCGATGACCGCCAGCGCGACGGCCGCGGTCTGCGGCGACGTCGCGGAGGACATGATCGCGTTGAGGATGCCTTGGATGTCGTCCATGTCGAGTCCTCCTAACCCACCCGCTGCGTTCGGCCGAGCAGACCTTGCGGCCTGACCATGAGCAGCAGGATGAGGATGAGCAGAGCGGCGGCGTACTTGAAGTCACCGGGGATGACCAGCGGCGAGCAGCTCGACGACCAGGCCGATGACCAGGGAGCCGACCAGGGCGCCGAACGCCGTGCCGAGACCGCCGAGCGTCACCGACGCGAAGAGCAGCAGCAGGATCTGGAGACCGGTGTCCCACTTGATGCCGTTGGAGATGACCAGGGCGTAGAGGACGCCCGAGAGGGCCGCGAGCGCCATCGCGGACGTCCACACCAGCCGGATCACCTTGTCGGTGTCGATGCCGGAGGCCTGGGCCAACGCCGGGTTGTCGGACACGGCGCGCGTCGCCCGGCCGATCCGGGTGCGCAGGAGCACGTAGCCGACACCGCCGAGGACGACTCCGGAGATCGCCATCGCGACCAGCGAGTACGTCGTGGTCGTCACGGGTCCGAGCGAGTGCGGGTCCGAGTTGGACAGGACGACGCGGACGGTCCGCGACCCGACGAGGTACTGGTAGGTGTACTGCATCGCGAGCGAGAGGCCGATCGTCACGATCATCAGCTGGGTCAGACCGAGGCCGCGCCGCCTGAGGGGCTGCCAGAGCACCCGGTCCTGGAACCAGCCGCTGAAGCCGCCCACGACGACCACGAGCAGGCCGCCGACGACCAGTGGCAGACCATGCACGTTGACGAAGAAGTAGGCCAGCATCCCGCCGAGCGTCACCTGCTCGGCGTGCGCGAAGTTCGAGAGCCCGGTCGTGCCGTAGATCAGCGACAGGCCGACGGACGCGAGCGCCAGCAGCATGCCGAGCCGGAGCCCGTTGAAGGCGTTCTGGGCGATCTTGTCGACGGTGCTCTTGGCCTCGGCGGCCGGCGGGCCCACGTCGAGGTTCGCGACCCTGCTGAGTCCCTGCGGGTCAGCCAGGTCGATGGTCACCTTGAAGGTGTCGTCCTCGCCCCGGAGCTCGCCCGGCGGCGGCTTGAACTCGATGCCCTTGGGCATCGTCTCCGCGTCGATGCCGACGAGGTAGTCGCCGGACTCGGTGACCTGGAAGGAGAACTTCCCGTCGTCCTCGGTCGTCTGGGTCTCGGTGGTGCCGTCGGGCTTGGTGAGGATCACGTCCACGCCCGCGACGGGGTTCGACCGGTCGCCGAGGGTGCCCTGGATGCAGCCGGACTCCTCGGCCTTGGGGACGCAGAGCGTCGCGGCCTGCGCGGACTGCGCACCCAGCAGCAGGAGCAACGGCGCGACCAGCAGGATCAGGATCGATCCGGCCACCACCCGCCCGACGGTCCGCCCTGGAGCGGTGTGTCGAGACATCAACTCGGGGTCCTCCTCCCACGCACCCGACCGGATGCTGCCGTGACTCTAGTAGCCCCGCGTCGGGAAAGCGCCACCCCCCGGCTGGGCGGTTCGCGAGGGAAATGCGCGCGTCACCGAGTCGTGACGCCGGCGTGATCCTGTTGACGCGTGTCAGGCGCCGGATCAGGCGCCCGCGATGCCGGGGCCGTGCTCGATCACGCCGTCGGCGACCTGTCGCATCGAGAGGCGCAGGTCCATGGCGGTCTTCTGGATCCACCGGAACGCCTCGGGCTCCGAGAGGCTGAGCTGCTCCTGGAGCACGCTCTTGGCCCGCTCCACCGCCTTGCGGGTCTCCAGCCTCTCGGTGAGGTCGGCGACCTCGGCCTCGAGCTGGCTCAGCTCGGCGAACCGGCTCACCGCCATCTCGATCGCCGGCACCAGGTCCGACTTCGAGAACGGCTTGACGAGGTACGCCATCGCACCGGCGTCCCGGGCCCGCTCGACGAGGTCGCGCTGGCTGAAGGCCGTGAGGATGACGACCGGGGCGATCCGCGCCTGCGGCGATCCGCTCGGCGGCGGCGATGCCGTCCAGGACGGGCATCTTCACGTCCAGGATCACCAGGTCGGGCCGCAGCTGCTCCGCGAGCTCGACGGCGGTCGCGCCGTCACCGGCCTGGCCGACGACGTCGTAGCCCTCCTCGGTCAGCATCTCCGCGAGGTCCATCCGGATGAGGACCTCGTCCTCGGCCACCACGACGGTGCGCGCGGCGGAGGGGTCACGTTCGGGTGGGGCCTCGGTCACGCCCGAAGGCTACCGAGCGGTCGCCCTCAGGCTCACGTCGCGGCCCGGGACCGGGACGGCGTACGTCGCCGTCAGCTCGGCCACGGCCTGCGTCGACCTCGGCCCGCTCGACCCGCCGGCGGGAACACTCGACGGCCGCCGCCCGCGCGTTGTCCAACGCCTTCTGCTGGCTCGCCGTCGCCCACCCGAGGATGCTCACGTCCGAAACTGTAGTGAATGACTCGACTTTTGCCAACCCCTAGCCCGACCCGCTCGCTCGGATACGCTTGCCCAGCCCTGGCCGGGTTGGCGGAATGGCATACGCGGTGGTCTCAAACACCACTGTCCGAAAGGACTTGTGGGTTCGAATCCCACACCCGGTACCGATGTCGGCGCTCTCCACGACAGTGGAGACACGATGCCGCACATCCGTCCGATCGAGACCGTCGACAGCGCTCTCCGCGCCTCCGACGCCGGCATGCGCGACGCGGACAACGCGGAGCTGCACGGCGTGGCGATCAAGACCATCAGGCGATGGCGACGGCTCTACCAGCGTCGGGGGCTCGCCCGCGGCCAGACCCACATGACGGTGCCGTGTCCGCGTTGTGAAGACGCTGACCTCGACGGCGCTGCCTACTCAGAGCTGCTCGGCTGGTACCTCGGTGACGGTCACATCAGTCAAGGACACCGCGGGGTGTACAACCTGCACGTCTTCAACGACCAGAAGTATGTCGATGACAACGAGCACCTGAAGGTGCTGATGAGCACCGTCAAGCCGGGCGGGCGACCCCATACGCGAAGGTTGCCGGGCTGCGTCGCGACGACGGTGTCCTGGAAGCACTGGCCGTGCCTGTTCCCGCAGCACGGCCCCGGCCGCAAGCACGACCGCCCGATCGTCCTCGACCAGTGGCAGCGCCTGATCGTCGAAGCCCACCCTGGTCCGTTCCTGCGGGGGCTGTTCCACTCGGACGGGTGTCGCGCCAAGAACTGGACCCAGAAGATGGTGGCCGGCGAGATCAAGCGCTACGACTACCCGCGCTGGCAGTTCACCAACACCTCGACCGACATCCGTGAGCTCTGCTGCTGGGCGCTCGACCTGGCCGCCATCGAGTGGCGCCAGTCGAACTGGAAGACGATCAGCGTCAACCGCCGTGAGGACGTCGCCCGACTCGACGCGCTCATCGGCCTCAAGTCCTGAGCCGGCTGACAGACTGCCGTCCGTGGACGGCGAGACGCTGCGGCTCGAGGTGACCGACGGGGTCGCGGTGATCACCCTCGACCGTCCGGAGCGCCGCAACGCCTTCACCGGGGCGATGGGCGCGGAGCTGTCCGACGCCTACCGCGCGTGCGACGAGGACGACGACGTCCGGGCGGTGGTGCTGACCGGCGCACCCCCGGCGTTCTGCGCGGGCGCCGACCTGGAGGCCGGCAGCGAGACGTTCGCGGGGACGGGAGACGGGTTCTCGGCCGGCGGGGTGGACTTCCCGGCCTGGCGGGTCCGCAAGCCGGTGGTCGCGGCGGTGAACGGCCACGCGATCGGCATCGGGCTGACGCTCGCCCTGCAGTGCGACTTCCGGGTGCTCGCCGCCGACGCGACGTACGGCGTCGTGCAGGCGCGACTCGGCGTGATGGGCGACGCCTGGTCGCACTGGACGCTCCCCCGGCTGGTCGGGGTCGCCAAGGCGGCCGAGATCCTGCTGCTCGGCGACACGTTCGACGGGCGCGAGGCCGAGCGGCTGGGCCTCGCGACCCGGGTCACGGACGCCGACCAGGTGCTCCCGACGGCCCTGGAGCTCGCCGAGCGGATCGCGCGCACGACCGCGCCGTTGTCGGTGGCGGCGAGCAAGCGGCTGCTGTGGTCGTCGTTCGAGCGCTCGGCGAGCGAGACCGGCCGCGCCGAGACCGAGCTGCACCGGACGCTGATGGCCCACCCCGACGCGCGCGAGGGCGTGCAGGCGTCGCTGGAGAAGCGCGACCCGGCATGGACGGGCCGCGCCAGCGAGCTGGACTGCTAGCCCTCCGAGCGCCGGTACGCCGGCGCCACCTCGTTGACGGCGTCGCCCATCCGGTGCACGCGCAGCGCGTTGGTCGAGCCGGGGATGCCCGGCGGGGCGCCGGCGACGATGACCACCTGGTCGCCCTCCTTGAGCCGGCCGATGTCGAGCAGCTGCTCGTCGACCTGGCGCACCATCTCGTCGGTGTGCTCGACCGTGTCGGTCTTGAACGTCTCGACGCCCCACGACAGCGCGAGCTGGGAGCGGGTCTGGGCCTCGGGCGTGAAGGCCAGGATCGGGATCGGCCCGCGGAGCCGGGACATCCGCCTGGCGGAGTCACCGGACTGGGTGAACGCGACGACGTACTTCGCGCCGATCCGCTCGGCGACCTCGCCGGCCGCCTTGGTGATGACGCCGCTCTTGGTGTGCGGGTCCCAGGCCAGGGTGCGCATGGTGCCGACCTCGCGCTGCTCGAACGCGTGGTCCTCGGTCGCCATGATGATCCGGGCCATCGTCTCGACGGTGTGCACGGGGTACTCCCCCACGCCCGTCTCGCCGGAGAGCATCACCGCGTCGGCGCCGTCGAGGATCGCGTTGGCGACGTCGGAGACCTCGGCGCGGGTCGGCGACGGGCTGGAGATCATCGACTCGAGCATCTGGGTGGCGACGATGACCGGCTTCGCGTTGAGGCGGGCCTTGTCGATGATCGTCTTCTGGAGGAACGGCACCTCCTCCATCGGCGCACTCCACGCCGAGGTCGCCGCGGGCGACCATGAAGCCGTCGAACGCCGCGATCACCTCGTCGAGGTTCTCGATCGCCTGCGGCTTCTCGATCTTGGCGATGACGGGCAGCATGATGCCCTCCTCGCGCATGATCTCGCGGACGTCCTCGGCGTCCGCGGCGTTGCGCACGAAGCTCAGCGCGATGAAGTCGACGGTGAGGTGCAGCGCGAAGCGCAGGTCCTCGATGTCCTTCTCGGACAGCGCCGGGACGGACACGGCGACGCCGGGCAGGTTGATGCCCTTGTGGTTGCTGACCTTGCCGCCGACCAGCACCTCGGTCACACACGTCGGTGCCGTCCTTGACCTCGGTGACCCGCAGCCGGACCTTGCCGTCGTCGATGAGGATCGGGTCGCCGGCGTCGACGTCGCCGGCCAGGCCCTTGTACGTCGTCCCGCAGATCTCGGCGTTGCCGTCGACGTCGCGGGTGGTGATCGTCCAGACGCTGGCCGCGGCTCGAGCTGGACCGGGCCGTCGGAGAACGTCTCGAGCCGGATCTTGGGGCCCTGGAGGTCGGCCAGGATGCCCACGCCGTGCCCGCTGGCGTCCGACGCCTCGCGCACCAGCCGGTAGGTCTCGGCGTGGTCGTCCTGGGTGCCGTGGCTCATGTTCAGCCGGGCGACGTCCATCCCCGCGTAGACGAGCTCCCGGATCCGCCGCTCCGAGCTCGTGGCGGGACCCAGGGTGCAGACGATCTTCGCTCTCCTCACCCGGCAACCCTAGCGAGAATTGGAACGATCAAACAGGGACGGGTCAGACGACGAGCGGGCGCTCGGTCGGGGCGATCGGGTACGGCAGCGTGGTCGAGCCGGTCAGGAACTCGTCGACGGCGGAGGCGCAGGCCCGGCCCTCGGCGATCGCCCAGACGATCAGGGACTGGCCGCGGCCGGCGTCGCCGGCGACGAAGACGCCCGGACCGAGGTCTGGTAGTCCTTGCCGCGGGCCACGTTGCCGCGCTCGTCGAGGTCGACGCCGAGCTGCTCGACGAGGCCCGGCTTCTCCGGACCGACGAAGCCCATCGCGAAGAGCACCAGCTCGGCCGGGATCTCGCGCTCGGACCCCTCGACCTCCTCGAACCTGCCCGTCCTCGAAGCTCGACGTCGACGAGCAGGAGCGCCCGGACGTTGCCGTCGGCGTCGCCGAGGAACTCCTTGGTCGAGACCGAGTAGACCGCGCTCCCCCGCCTCCTCGTGCGCCGAGGAGACCCGGAAGGTCATCGGGTACGTCGGCCACGGCTGTCCCGCGGGACGCGACTCCGGCGGCTCGGGCATGATCTCCAGCTGCGTGATGGACGCCGCGCCCTGGCGGGTGGACGTGCCGAGGCAGTCGGCGCCGGTGTCGCCGCCGCCGATGATCACGACGTTCTTGCCGGTGGCGGTGACCTGGTCCGTCGACCTCCTCGCCGAGCGACGTCCCGGTTGGCCTGCGGCAGGAAGTCCATCGCCTGGTGGATGACCGCCGAGCTCGCGGCCCGGGATCGGCAGGTCGCGGGCGTCGGTGGCGCCCATGGCCAGCACGACGGCGTCGTACCGGTCGCGGAGCCGGTCGGCGGTCAGGTCGTCCGGGCCGACGTCGACGCCGGCGCGGAAGACGGTGCCCTCGCGGCGCATCTGGTCCAGGCGCCGGTCGAGGTGCTTCTTCTCCATCTTGAACTCGGGGATGCCGTAGCGGAGCAGGCCGCCGATCTTGTCGGCGCGCTCGTAGACCGCGACGGTGTGGCCGGCCCGGGTCAGCTGCTGGGCGGCGGCCAGGCCCGGCCGGGCCGGAGCCGACGACCGCGACCGTGCGGCCGGAGAGCCACTCGGGCGGCTGCGGCCGGACGAAGCCCGGACTCCCAGGCCTTGTCGATGATCGAGACCTCGACGTTCTTGATGGTCACCGGGTCCTGGTTGATGCCGAGGACGCAGGCGGTCTCGCACGGCGCCGGGCAGAGGCGCCCGGTGAACTCCGGGAAGTTGTTGGTCGCGTGCAGGCGCTCGATCGCGCCCTCCCAGTCGTCACGCCAGACCAGGTCGTTCCACTCCGGGATGATGTTGCCCAGCGGGCAGCCCTGGTGGCAGAACGGGATGCCGCAGTCCATGCAGCGCCCGGCCTGGGTCGTGATGATCGGCAGCAGCGCGCGGCCGATGCCGTCGGGGTAGACCTCGTCCCAGTCGCTGACCCGCTCCTCGACCGGACGGCGGTCGGCGACCTCGCGGCCGGCCTTGAGGAAGCCACGTGGGTCAGCCATCGTTACCATGCAAGCCTCCATCATCGCGGTTGCGGTCTCGGTCTCGTCGAGCCCCTCGGCCTCGGCCTTCGCCTTGGCCTCCAGGACCTTGCGGTAGTCGGTGGGCATGACCTCGGTGAACCGGGCGAGCGACGCGGGCCAGTCGGCCAGCAGCGCGGCGGCGACCTCGGAGCCGGTCTCCTCGGCGTGCTCGCGGACCAGCTGCTCGAGCTCGGTCGCGGCCTCGCCCGCGACCGGGCCGAGCTCGACGAGCTCGGTGTTGACGCGCTGCTCCTTGAGGTCGAGCACCCAGGCGACGCCACCGGACATGCCGGCGGCGAAGTTGCGGCCGGTCGGGCCGAGGACGACGACGCGGCCGCCGGTCATGTACTCGCAGGCGTGGTCGCCCGACACCCTCGGTGACCGCCCACGCGCCCGAGTTGCGGACGCAGAACCGCTCGCCGACGCCGCCGCGGATGAAGATCCGGCCCGAGGTCGCGCCGTAGGCGATGACGTTGCCGGCGATGATCTGCTCGTCGGCCGTGAACGTCGCCGCCCGGTCGGGCCGGACCACGATCCGGCCACCGGACAGGCCCTTGCCGAGGTAGTCGTTGGTGTCGCCCTCGAGCCGCATCGTGATGCCCCGCGGCACGAACGCACCGAACGACTGGCCCGGCCGACCCGATGAAGGTGAGGTCGATGGTGCCGTCGGGCAGTCCCTCGCCGCCGTACTTCTTGGTGACCTCGTGACCGAGGATCGTGCCGACGGTGCGGTTGACGTTGCGGATCGCCACCTGGGCGCGCAGCGGCTCGCCCTTCTCGAGCACGTCCTTGGCGAGCGGCAGCAGCTCGGTGACGTCCAGCGACCTCTCCAGGCCGTGGTCCTGCTCCCTGGTGCAGCGCAGGTCCTGGTCCGGGAACGCCGACAGGTCGGGCGCGTGCAGGATCGGCGTCAGGTCGAGCCCGGACGGCCTTCCAGTGGTCGACCGCCTGCGCCGACGTCCAGCGAGCCGACCTGGCCGACCGCCTCGTCGAGGCTGCGGAAGCCGAGCTCGGCGAGGTACTCGCGCACCTCCTCGGCGATGAACTGTGAAGAAGTTGACGACGTGCTCGGCCTGGCCGGCGTAGCGCTCGCGCAGGACCGGGTTCTGGGTGGCGACGCCGACCGGGCAGGTGTCGAGGTGGCAGACCCGCATCATGATGCAGCCCGACACCACGAGCGGCGCGCGTCGCGAAGCCGTACTCCTCGGCACCGAGCAGCGCCGCGATGACGACGTCCCGGCCGGTCTTGAGCTGGCCGTCGGTCTGCACCACGATCCGGTCGCGCAGCCCGTTGAGCAGCAGCGTCTGCTGGGTCTCGGCGAGGCCGAGCTCCCAGGGGCCGCCCGCGTGCTTCAGCGACGTGAGCGGCGAGGCGCCGGTGCCGCCGTCGTGGCCGGAGATGAGGACGACGTCCGCGTGCGCCTTGGAGACGCCGGCGGCGACCGTGCCGACCCCGACCTCGGCGACCAGCTTGACGTGCACGCGGGCCGAGGGGTTGGCGTTCTTGAGGTCGTGGATCAGCTGCGCGAGGTCCTCGATCGAGTAGATGTCGTGGTGCGGCGGCGGGCTGATCAGGCCCACGCCGGGCGTCGAGTGCCGGGTCTTGGCCACCCACGGGTAGACCTTGTGGCCGGGCAGCTGGCCGCCCTCGCCGGGCTTGGCGCCCTGCGCCATCTTGATCTGGATGTCGTCGGAGTTGGTGAGGTACTCCGCGGTCACGCCGAAGCGGCCGGACGCGACCTGCTTGATCGAGCTGCGCCGCTCGGGGTCGTAGAGACGGTCCGCGTCCTCGCCGCCCTCACCGGTGTTGGACTTGGCGCCCAGCCGGTTCATCGCGATCGCGAGGGTCTCGTGCGCCTCCTTGCGAGATGGAGCCGTAGGACATCGCGCCGGTCGAGAACCGCTTGACGATCTCGGAGACCGGCTCGACCTCGTCGATCGGGATCGGGCTCGGCCGGTCGACCCGGCGTCCTTGAACCGGAACAGGCCGCGCAGGGTCATCAGCCGCTCGGACTGCTCGTCGACGCGCTTGGTGTACTGCTTGAAGATCTCGTAGCTGCCGGTCCGGGTGGAGTGCTGGAGCCGGAACACCGTCTCGGGGTCGAAGAGGTGCGGCTCGCCCTCGCGGCGCCACTGGTACTCGCCGCCGATCTCGAGCTCGCGGTGCGCCGGGGCGATGCCGCCGCGCGGGTACGCCGACGCGTGCCGTCGCGCGACCTCCTCGGCGATCGTGTCGAGCTCGACGCCGCCGAGCTTGGAGGTCGTGCCGGTGAAGTAGCTTGTCGACGAGGGCCTGCGACAGGCCGACGGCCTCGAAGATCTGGGCGCCGGTGTAGGACGCGACCGTCGAGACGCCCATCTTGGACATGACCTTGAGGACGCCCTTGCCGAGCGCCTTGATCAGGTTGGCGACGGCCTTGCTCGCGGCTCGACCTTGACGTAGAAGCCCTCGCGGGCGAGGTCCTCGACGGACTCCATCGCGAGGTAGGGGTTGACCGCGGCGGCGCCGTAGCCGACGAGCAGGGCGACGTGGTGCACCTCGCGGACGTCGCCGGCCTCGACGAGCAGGCCGACCTGGGTGCGGGTCTTCTCGCGGACCAGGTGGTGGTGCACCGCGCCGGTCAGCAGCAGCGACGGGATCGGCGCGAGCTCCTGGGTCGAGTGCCGGTCGGAGAGCACGATGACCCGGGCGCCGCCGGCGATCGCCTCGCTGACCTCCTGCGCAGATCTCGTCGAGCCGGCGGGCCATCGCCTCGCCGCCGCCCTCGACCTCGTAGAGGCCGCGGGAGACGTGGGTGATGAAGCCCGGCATGTCGCCGTCGCGGTTGATGTGCCGGATCTTGGCCAGGTCGTCGTTGGAGATGACCGGGAACGGCAGCACGATCTGGCGGCACGACGCCGGCGTCGGGCTCGAGCAGGTTGGCCTCGGGGCCGATGCGTGCCGGACAGCGAGGTGACCAGCTCCTCGCGGATCGCGTCCAGCGGCGGGTTGGTGACCTGGGCGAAGAGCTGGGCGAAGTAGTCGAAGAGCAGCCGCGGCTTGTCGCTGAGCGCGGCGATCGGGGTGTCGGTGCCCATCGAGCCCGAGCGGCTCGCCGCCGGAGTTGGCCATCGGCGTGAGCAGGACGCGCAGCTCCTCCTCGGTGTAGCCGAAGACCTGCTGGCGCCGGGTGACCGACGCGTGCGTGTGCACGATGTGCTCGCGGTCGGGGATGTCGTCGAGGTGGATCAGGCCGGCGTGCAGCCACTCGGCGTAGGGGTGCTCGGCGGCGAGCTCGGCCTTGATCTCGTCGTCCTCGATGATCCGGTGCTCGGAGAGTGTCGGCGAGGAACATCCGGCCGGGCTGGAGCCGGCCCTTGCGCACGATGGTGGCCGGGTCGAGGTCGAGGACGCCGACCTCGGAGGCCAGGACCACGAGGCCGTCGTCGGTGACCCAGTAGCGGCTCGGGCGCAGGCCGTTGCGGTCGAGCACCGCGCCGACCTGGTCGCCGTCGGTGAAGACGACGCAGGCCGGGCCGTCCCACGGCTCCATCAGCGCGGAGTGGAACTCGTAGAACGCGCGGCGCTGGGCGTCCATCTCGCCGTGGTTCTCCCACGCCTCGGGGATCATCATCAGCACCGAGTGCGGCAGCGACCGGCCGCCCATGTGCAGCAGCTCGAGCACCTCGTCGAACGACGCGGAGTCCGAGGCGCCGGTCGTGCAGATCGGGTAGAGCCGCTCGAGGTCGCCCGGGATCACGTCGGACGCGAGCAGCGCCTCGCGGGCCCGCATCCAGTTGCGGTTGCCCATGACCGTGTTGATCTCGCCGTTGTGGGCGATGAACCGGAACGGGTGGCGCAGCGGCCAGCTCGGGAAGGTGTTGGTCGAGAAGCGGGAGTGCACGACGGCCAGCGCCGAGGCGACCCGCTCGTCGCGCAGGTCCGGGAAGACCTCGTCGAGCTGGTCGGTGGTGAGCATGCCCTTGTAGATCAGGGTGCGCGAGGACAGCGACGGGAAGTAGACGTCGGTCTCGCTCTCGGCGCGCTTGCGCAGGCAGAACGCGAGCCGCTCGAGCGCCATGCCGGTGACCCGGCGTGCCCTTGCCGGCGACGAACAGCTGGGCGAACGTCGGCATCACCGCGTGCGCGGTCTTGCCGAGGCTCGCCGGGTCGACCGGCACCTCGCGCCAGCCGACGACCTCGAGGTTCTCCTCGTCGGCGATCTCCTCGATCCGGCGGCGGGTCTTGGCGACGTGCTCGGCGTCGCCGGGCAGGAACGCCGTGCCGACGGCGTACGACGCGGCGGCGGGCAGCTCGAAGCCGGCCTCGCGGACGACCTCGCGCAGGAACGCGTCGGGGACCTGGATCAGGATGCCGGCGCCGTCGCCGGAGTTGGTCTCGGCGCCGGCGGCGCCCCGGTGGTCGAGGTTGAGCAGCGCGGTGATGCCCTTGCGCACGATGTCGTGGCTCGCCTCGCCCGTGAGCGTCGCCACGAAGGCCACGCCGCAGGCGTCGTGCTCGTGCGCGGGGTCGTAGAGGCCCTGGGGCGCCGGGTAGGCGTGCGGGTACGTCACCGTCGGGTCTCCCGTCACTGAGCCAGTCGGTGATGGTCGTGGTGCAGGGGACGACATTGGCCCGCGCGGAAAGGTCAGGTTATCAAAGGGGCCCCGGTCCGGGGCTCCTCCGTTTCAGCAGGGTCGACGCATCGTCGAGACGGGTCGTCCGGCCGGGTGTACCGCTCGGCGTAGAGGTCGGTCCTCCCGCCCCGGCCAGCGGCGCCCGGCGTAGACGAACCACGCCGTGGCGAGCACGAACAGCACGATCGAGGTCCACACGTTGAGGCGCAGGCCCGCGACGTCGTCGAGCTGGACGGTGTCGATGCGCAGGTTCTCGATCCAGCCGCGGCCGAGCGTGTAGGCCATGACGTAGAGCGCGAGCACCCGGCCGTGGCCGAGCCGCCAGCCGCCGGTCCGCCCAGACGATGACCGCGAACGCCGCGCAGGCACCACAGCGACTCGTAGAGGAACGTCGGGTGGAACGTCGTCCCGGCGCGGTAGCCGGCCGGCGCGGTGTGGTCGGGGTCGATCTCCAGGCCCCACGGCAGGTCGGTGGGCTTGCCGAAGAGCTCCTGGTTGAACCAGTTGCCCCAGCGGCCGAGCGCCTGGGCGACCAGCACGCTCGGGCGCCATCGTGTCGAGGACGGGCAGCGACCCGGATGCCGTTGACCTTGCAGCCGACGACCACGCCGACGGCGCCCATGGCGATGCCGCCCCAGACCCCGAGGCCGCCGCGCCAGACGTAGAGGATCTCCCAGAGGCTGCCGCCGGCCCCGAAGTAGCGGTCCGGGTCGGTGGCGACGTGGTAGAGCCGGGCGCCGACCAGCCCGAACGGCACCGCCCACACCGCGAGGTCGGAGATCTCGCCGCGGGTGCCGCCGCGCGCCACCCAGCGGCGCTCGGAGATCCAGATCGCGGCGACGATCCCGAGGATGATCGCGAAGGCGTAGCCGCGCAGCGGGACGGGCCGAGGTACCAGACGCCGTTGGACGGGCTCGGGATGGACAGGGCACGGCATCATCCGGTCAGTCCTCTCGCAGCAGGGCGTGGATGTCCTCGGCGTACTCCGACGGCGAGGTGTCCTGGGACCAGTAGATCGGGGCCTCGTCGTCCACGTCGATCCCGGTCACCGTCGGTGGTGTGGGCGTCGACCTCGTAGCCGCCGCTCGGCAGCTTCTCCCCCATGCCGACGGCCACCGACGCGGCCACCTGCTCGATGTCGGCGAGGTCGCCGGTGACGCCGACGAACTCCGGGTCGTAGCGCGTCGAGGTAGTCGCGCGAGCACCTCCCCGGTGTCGCGCTCGGGGTCGGTCGTCACGAACACGACCTCGACCTGCTCGCGGTCGTCCTCGTCGAGCCGGGTCATCGCGGAGGAGAGGTTGCCCATGACCATGCCGCAGATGCTCGGGGCAGTTCGGTGTAGCCGAAGAACACCATGGTCAGCCGCTTGTCGGTGTCCGCCGTCAGCGAGTACGCCGCGCCGTCGGTGTCCTCGAGCGCCAGCGGGTTGACGGTGAACGGCGGGTCGACCTGCTCGCCGTGCAGCTCGGTCGCCGGTCTTGTCGTCGCCGCAGCGCGGCCAGCAGGCCGGCGACCAGGAGCAGGGCGACCACGGCGAGCGCACGCCTCACGCGCGCACCCCGTCGGCCAGGTCCTCGGTCAGCGCCGCCAGCGCACGCAGCCCGGCCGCCCGGTCGTCGGCGTGGTCCAGCAGGACGCGGACGAACGCGGAGCCGACGATGACGCCGTCGGCGCCGATCCCGTCCTTGGCCGCGATCTCGGCGGCCTGGTCGCCGTTGCTGACGCCGAGGCCGACGCCGACGGGCAGGTCGGTGGCGGCCTTGGTGCGCGCGACGAGCGGGCCGGCCAGGTCGCTGGTCGTCGCCCGGGCGCCGGTGACGCCCATGACGGCGGTCGCGTAGACGAACCCGCGGCAGGCCTCGACGGTCATCGCGATCCGGGCGTCGGTCGACGACGGCGCGACCAGGTAGACCTTGTCGAGCCCGTGCGCGTCGGCGGCGGCCGGCCAGTGCGGGTCGCTGTCGGGGGTCAGGTCGGGCGTGATCAGGCCCGCTCCCCCGGCGGCGGCCAGGTCGCGGGCGAACCGCTCCACGCCGTACCGCTCGACCGGGTTCCAGTAGGTCATGACGACCGTGGGGGTGCCGGTCGCCGCGACCGCCTCGACGGTGCGCAGCACGTCGGCGGTGCGGACGCCCGCGCTCGAGCGCCTGCTGGGCGGCCGCCTGGATCGTCGGGCCGTCCATCACCGGGTCGCTGTAGGGCAGCCCGATCTCGATGACGTCGCAGCCGGCGTCGACCAGCGCCTGGATCGCGTCGATGCCGCCCTGGACGTCCGGGAAGCCCGCCGGGCAGGTAGCCGACCAGGGCGGCGCGGTCGTCGGCGCGGGCCTTCTCGAAGGCCGTCGCGAGTGCTCATGCGTCAGCTCATCGCCTTCCCGAGCCGGAACCACTCGCGGGCGGTCTCCATGTCCTTGTCGCCGCGGCCGGAGAGGTTGACCAGCACCAGCCCCTCGGGACCGAGCTCGCGGGCCACGTCGAAGGCGCCGGCCAGCGCGTGCGCGGACTCGATCGCGCAGATGATCCCCTCGGTCCGGGCCAGCAGCGCCAGCGCGTCCATCGCCTGCGCGTCGGTGACCGGCAGGTAGTCGGCGCGGCCGCTCTTGGCGAGGTGCGCGTGCTGCGGGCCGACCCCCGGGTAGTCGAGCCCGGCCGAGATCGAGTGCGACTCGATGGTCTGGCCGTCCTCGTCCTGGAGGACGAACGTGCGGGCGCCGTGCAGGACGCCCGAGTCGCCGGCGTGGATGGTGGCGGCGTGCCGGCCGGTCTCGACGCCGTCGCCGCCGGGCTCGAAGCCGTAGATGCGGACGTCGCGGTCGCCGAGGAACGCCGTGAACAGGCCGATCGCGTTGGACCCGCCGCCGACGCACGCCGCGATCGCGTCGGGCAGCCGGCCGGTGAGCTCGAGGCACTGGGCGCGGGCCTCGTCGCCGATGCCGCGGGTGAAGTCGCGGACCATGCTCGGGAACGGGTGCGGCCCGGCGGCGGTGCCGAACAGGTAGGCCGTGTGGTCGACGCTGCGCGACCCAGTCGCGCAGCGCCTCGTTGATGGCGTCCTTGAGCGTCGCGCTGCCGGAGTCGACCGGGACGACCTTCGCGCCGAGCAGCTCCATCCGGGCGACGTTGAGCGCCTGGCGCCGGGTGTCGACCGAGCCCATGTAGACGGTGCAGTCGAGGCCGAAGTACGCCGCCGCGGTGGCGCTGGCCACGCCGTGCTGGCCGGCACCGGTCTCGGCGATCACCCGCTGCTTGCCCATCCGCTTGGTCAGCAGGGCCTGGCCGAGCACGTTGCGGATCTTGTGGGCGCCGGTGTGGTTGAGGTCCTCGCGCTTGAGCAGGATCCGGGCGCCGCCGAGGTGCTCGGTCAGCCGGGTGGCGTCGTAGAGCAGCCTCGGGACGCCGGCGTACTCGCGCAGGATCGTGTCGAAGTCGGCGAGGAAGGCCGGGTCGGCCATCGCCTCCTGCCAGGCGACCGTCAGCTCGTCGAGGGCGGCGATCAGCGCCTCGGGCATGAACCGGCCGCCGAAGTCCCCGAACCAGCCCTTGTCGTCCGCCTCGAACTGCTCCGGAGCACGGCGCTCATGCGGTGATCCCCGTCATCGCGCGCACGGCGCCCTCGGGGTCGCCGTCCTTGACCAGGGCCTCGCCGACCAGCACCGCCCGGGCGCCCTCGGCGACGTAGCGCTTCACGTCGACCGGGCCGAAGATGCCGGACTCGGCGACCTTGACCCGGTCGTCCGGGACCAGCGGCGCGAGCCGGCCGAACACGTCCTGGTCGATCTCCAGGGTCTTGAGGTTGCGGGCGTTGACGCCCAGCAGCTCGGCGCCCAGGGCGACGGCCCGCTCGGTCTCGGCCTCGTCGTGCACCTCGACGAGCACCGCCATGCCGAGCTCGCGGGCCTGGTCGTGCAGCCGGCGCAGCGTGTCGTCGTCCAGGGCCGCGACGATCAGCAGCACCAGGTCGGCGCCGGCGGCCCGGGCCTCGACCACCTGGTAGCCGTCGACGATGAAGTCCTTGCGCAGCAGCGGTACGTCGACGGCGGCCCGGACCGCGCGCAGGTCGTCGAGGCTGCCGCCGAACCGGCGCTCCTCGGTCAGCACGCTGATCGCGGCGGCGCCGCCGGCGGCGTACTGCCGGGCCAGCGCGGCCGGGTCGGCGATCTCGGCGAGGTCGCCCTTGCTGGGGCTGCGCCGCTTGACCTCGGCGATCACGCTCGAGCCCGGCGCGCGCAGGTGCGGCATCGGGTCGCGCGGCGGGTCGACGTCGGCGAGGGCCGCCCGCAGGTCGGCCAGGGACGTCCGCTCCGCCGACGCCGCGAGGTCCTCGCGGACGCCGACGATGATGTCGTCGAGCACGGACATGAGACTCCTCGGGACGCGGACTGCCACCCAAGTGTGTCAGGCAGGTGGATTGGTTAGTGTCCCGGCATGAGCTACGACAACCCGCCCCCGCCGCCTCCGCCTCCCGCGTACGGCGCTCCCGTGCCGGGCGGCGCCGCCGCCAACCACCCGCGGGCCACGTTGATCCTCGTCCTCGGCATCCTCAGCATCCCGTGCTGCGGCCTCTTCACGGGCATCCCGGCGATCATCCTGGGCAAGTCGGCCCAGGACGAGATCGCGCGCTCCGGCGGCGCCATCGGCGGCGCCGGCATGGTCAAGGCCGGTTTCATCTGCGGCATCGTCGGCACGATCCTGTCGATCCTCGGGATCATCGTGCAGATCGCGGTCCGCGCCTAGCGGACCCGAGGGGTCTGGCTCAGGGCGCGAGCCAGGCCCCGACGCGAGGTTGCGGGCCACCGTGAAGGCGACCACCACGCCAGCAGCACGGGGACCAGCGGCTTCAGCCGCGGCCACGGGATCGTGGGCGGCGTGCCGCGCCAGCTGTCGACGGCCCACAGCCCGAGCGCGACGACCGCGAACGGCATCGCGACCACGAGCAGCAGGTTGCTCGACGCGGCCGCGGCCAGGTCACCGTGGGTCAGGTCGTTGACCGCCCGCAGCCCGCCGCACCCCGGGCACGAGAGGCCGAGGGCCGCGCTCGGGCACAGGCCCCAGCTGTACTGGTCGTGCGGGTCGCGCACGTGCAGCGCGAGCGTCGCGGCGGCCAGGCCGCCGATCGTCAGCGCCGGTGCCGCCACGCGCTGCCAGCGGCGAGCAGCCGCGGACGCTCAGTCCGTGAGAGGGCCATGCAGGCCCAGCTTGCCCATCACCACGAACACGACGCCCGCGGCGACGGTGATCCCGACACCGACCCAGAAGACGGTCATGTTGACCGGGTCGAGCATCAGGCCGACGCCGCCGACGACGAAGCCGACCAGGCCCACGACGACGGCCGTCCACGCGGCCGGGGTGTTGCCGTGGTTCGCGGACATGCGGGCTCCTCTGGTTCGTGGCGGACGGTCGGGGCTGAGTCTAGGAGGTCGGGTCGTGGCCCTGGTCCATCGCCTTCCAGAGATCGTCCGGCGGCGTGTCGGCGGGGCGCGTCGTAGCGGCGGCCCATCTCCGGCCAGTGCCGCGACGAAGCCGACCGCGGCCAGCCCAGGCGACCAGGCCAGCGACGGCCGCGACGGCGCCGACCCAGAACCACCCGGCGTGCTCACGTCGACGCCCGGTCGCACCGAGCTCCTCGGCGGCCGCACGCACCTCGTCGCGACCGGTCACGAGGTCCCGACGACCGAGACGACCGCCCCGACCGCCGCCAGCAGGCCGACGCACGCGACGAACCGCCGGAACCGGCCACGGCGTCACCAGGACGACGCCCCAGCAGGCCAGCCGACCAGCGCCAACGCGCCGACGGCGACGCCCGCCTCGCCGTACGAGAGGCCGACGCACGGGCGCCTCGCAGTCGACGACACCCTCGCCCTCCGGCCGGAACCACGGCTGGGTGCCGGCCACGGCGAGCGCTCCGCCGGCCAGCCCCGCGAGCAGGACGACCGGACCGAACGTGCGGCGCCGTGGGGCTCAGCCACCGAGCCCGAGCAGCAGGTCCGCGTCGAAGCAGGTGCGGTCGCCGGTGTGGCAGGCCACGCCCTCCTGGTCGACCTTGACGAGCAGGGTGTCGCCGTCGCAGTCGAGACGGACCTCCTTGACCCACTGGACGTGGCCGGAGGTCTCGCCCTTGAGCCAGTACTCCTGCCGGGAGCGGCTCCAGTACGTCGCCCGGCCGCCGGTCAGGGTGCGGGCCAGCGCCTCGTCGTCCATCCAGCCCAGCATCAGCACCTCGCCGGTGTCGTGCTGCTGCACGACCGCGGGCAGCAGCCCGTCGGCGGAGCGCTTGAGCCGGGCGGCGATGGCCGGGTCGAGGATCGGGGTGTCGGGCACCCGGCCATTGTCCCCGCGCGGCCAGCACGCCGGACGCGGGACGGGCTCAGGCGCCCTGCTGGGCCACCCACGAGGCGTGCAGCCCCGCGTAGACCGAGCCCTCCTGGCGCGACCAGCTCGGCGTGCGGACCGCGCTGCACGATCCGGCCGCGGTCGACGACGACCACCTCGTCCGCCGACTCCGCCGTGGACATCCGGTGGGCGATCGTCACCGAGGTCCGGCCGCTCATCAGCCGCTCGAGGGCCCGGCCGATCCGCATCTCGAGCGCGGGGTCGACCGCGCTGGTGGCCTCGTCGAGGACGAGCAGGTCGGGGTCGGCGAGGTGGGCGCGGAGCAGCGCGACCAGCTGCCGCTCCCCCGCCGACAGCGACTCGCCGCGCTGGCCGACCTGCGTGTCCAGGCCGCGCGGCAGGCCGCCGAGCCAGTCGCCGAGGCCCGAGCTCGTCGGCGCTGGCCCGGATCTCGGCCTCGGTGGCGTCGAGCTTGCCGTAGCGCACGTTGGCGGTGATCGTGTCGTCGAACAGGAAGCCCTCCTGGGGCACCAGGACGACGCTGCGGCGCAGCGACTCCTGCCGGATCCTGCCGGACGTCCAGCCCGTCGAGCAGCACGGCGCCCGCGACCGGGTCCATCAGCCGGGTCAGCAGCTTGGCGACGGTGGACTTGCCCGAGCCCGTCTCGCCGACGACCGCGACCCGGCGGCCGGCGTCGATGTCGAGGTCGACGTCGCGCAGCACCAGCGGCCCGCCGGGGTAGGCGAACGACACGCCCTCGAAGCCGGACGTCGATCGGGCCGCGCGGGAGCACCTGGCCGTCGGCACCCGGGTCGACCAGGTCGGCGGGCGTGTCGAGGATGCCGATGACCCGGCGCCAGCCGGCGATGGCGTTCTGCGCGTCGGTGAGGATCTGGGTGCCCATCTGCACCGGGCCGACGAACAGCGTGACCAGGAACGCGAACGCCGAGCACCTCGCCGGCCGTCATCTGCCCGCCCCACAGCCCGAACGCCGGCCCGAGCCAGATGCCGACGATGAGCACCCCGGCGTTGGCCAGGCCCGCCGAGATGCCGCCGAGCGAGAACGAGATGACGGTGAAGCCCTGGGCGCGGGTGCTCGCCGCCTTGTAGTCGTCGATCGCGCTGTCGATCCGCGCCTGGGTGCGGTCCTCGACGGCGTACGCCCGGACGACCGCCGCGCCGACGACCGGCTCGGAGATGGCGGCCAGCATGACGCCGACCTGGCGGCGCACGACGCCGTAGGCCTCGGACAGCTTGCGCTGGAAGTAGCGCAGCGAGAGGAACAGCGGCGCGAAGCAGACCCACACGACCAGGGCGAGCTGCCAGCTGTAGAACAGCATCACGACGGTCGCGATCAGCACCTGGCCGACGCTGATGACGAAGAAGAGCCCGCCGAAGACCAGGAACTGGCTGACCTGGTCGACGTCGCTGGTCACCCGCGAGACCAGCACGCCGCGGCGCTCGGTGTTCTGGGTCAGCAGCGGCAGGTCGTGGACGTGCCGGAACGCCTTGATCCGCAGCGTCGCCAGGCCGCGCTCGGAGGTCGTGAACAGCCGCTTCGTCATGAGGTACGCCGCGCCAGCTGGTGACCACGATGGCGGCGGCGGCGACCACGCCCCATGAGGGTCGTGAACGAGACGTCCGGGCCGTCGGGGCCGTTGAGCCCGCGGTCGAGGGTCTGCTGGACCACGATCGGCACCACGACCTGGCCGAGCGAGGCGACCAGGGCCAGCAGCAGCGTGCCGCCGAGGCCCTCCTTGAGCTCGGGGCTGACCTCGATGCCGCGCCGGATGGTCTCCATCGCGGCGATGTCCTCGCCGCTGTCCATCGCCGTGCCGACGCCGAGCTGCTCCTCGTCGGCCTCGACCTCCTCGACGGTGCGGGCGCTCATCGCGTGTCCCTCGTGCTGGTCGGGGTGCTCGTAGGCGTTGACGAGCCGGGCGTACGACGGGCTGCGGGCGAGCAGCTCCTCGTGGGTGCCGCGGTCGGCGATCCGGCCGTCCTCGAGGTGGACGACCTCGTCGGCCAGCGCGATGGTCGCCTTGCGGTAGGCGACGACGACCAGGGTCGAGTCGTGGTCGGCGTCGCGGAGCGCGGCGAGGATCCGCTGCTCGACCTCGGGGTCCACGGCCGAGGTGGCGTCGTCGAGGATCAGCAGCCGCGGCCGGCGGACCAGCGCCCGGGCCAGCGAGATCCGCTGGCGCTGCCCGCCCGACAGCGAGGTGCCGCGCTCGCCGAGCCGGGCGTCCAGCCCCCGCGGGAGGGCCGCGACGAACCCGTCGGCCTGGGCGGCGCGCAGCGCCGCCCACACCTCCTCGTCGGGGATGTCGGCGCCCAGCGTGACGTTGCCGCGGACGTCGTCGTCGAACAGGAACGCGGTCTGCGGCACGATCGCCACGGCCGGCGACAGCTCGCCCTGGCCGAGCTCGCGCAGGTCGACGCCGTCGAGCAGGATCCGGCCCCGGTCCGGGTCGACCAGCCGGGTGAGCAGGGCGGTCAGCGTGCTCTTGCCGGAGGCGGTGGCGCCGACCACGGCGAGGGAGCGGCCCGGCGCGACGTCGAAGGACACGTCCGTCGAGCAGCGTCCTGGCCGGGCTCGTAGGCGTAGCCGAGGTGCTCGACCTCGAGCCGGGCGCCGGTCGCCTCCCGTCGGCCAGCCGGCTCTGCGCCGTAGGGCATCTGGCCGGTGGCCGCGAGGACCCGCGACACCCGCGTCGAAGCCGACGACGCTGCGCGGGAACTCACCCAGCAGCCAGCCGATCGACCGGATCGGGAAGCGAGACGATGGTCAGGAGGTAGGCGACGGTCACCACGTCGCCGGGGTCCGTGTGGCCGTTCGATGACCCGGCTGACGCCGACGGCGAGGACGACGAGGACGCCGAGGTTGGGCAGCGCGGCCAGGGTCGGGTCGAAGGCCGCGCGGATGGCACCGGCGCGGATGTTGACGTCGCGCAGCTCGTGGGCCTTGGCGGCGAACCGGCTCGGTCTCCTCGCCCTCGCGGCCGAGGGTCTTGACCACCATCGCGCCGTCGAACGACTCGTGGGCGATCTCGCTGACCTCGGCGCGGAGCTCCTGGGCCTTGGTCATCAGCGGCGAGGCGAGCCGCTGGTAGGCGAGGTTGGCGAGCACCACCGCCGGGAAGACGAGCAGCCCGACGAGCGCCAGCACGGTGTCGGCGACGAACATCTGGACGACCGCGATCACCATCATCGCGACGGTGCCGACCGCCATCGGGCAGCGGCGCGATCGGCCCCCACGCCGCCTCGACGTCGGAGTTGGCGTTGGACAGCAGCTCGCCGGTCGGGTGCCGCTGGTGCCACTCCATCGGCAGCGAGAGGTACTGGCGGGTGACCGCGCGGCGGCTGTGCGCCTGCATGCGGTACTGCATGATCCCGGCCCCGAGCCGGCGGGCGACGATGCCGACGGCGCGCAGGATCGCGACGCCGACGAACAGGGCGAGGACCGCCCAGAGCATGGACGAGTCGACCTCGCCGGTCTCGAAGGCGGGCAGCACGACGTGGTCGGTCGACCAGCCCAGCACCCAGGCGTCGGCGACGGTCAGGGCGCCGAACAGCAGGCTGCCGAGGGTCGAGAGGGCGAAGATCCACGGCTCGCGCTTGATCGCGACCCAGATGACGGCGAACCCGTCGCGGGTGGTCGCGGCCCTGGTCGTGGGGGCGCTCGTCGGCGTCGTGACCACCGCTTCCCCTGACTCACCCGACCCGACTCCCGTCCGCCACCTCGCTCGCGCCAACCGAGCCGCCCTGGCAGGCTATTCCCCGTGACCGTCATCAGCCTCCTGGCCCGCCGGGAGCGCCAGGCGCTCTGCGACCTCGCCCTGCCCTGGACGCCGCCGCCCCGACCCTGTGCGGCGACTGGGACCGTCGCGATGCTGCTCGCGCACCTCATCGTCCGCGAGCGCCGGCCGCTGAAGGCGGCGCGGGATCATGATCCCCGCCCTGGCCGGCGGTCACCGAGCGGGCGATGGCCAAGGAGGCGGCCACGCGGCGTCCCGGCGATGGTCGCGACCCTGCGCAAGCCGCCGCTGACGCCGTACTCGCTGCCCGTGGTCGAGCGCTTCACCCAGACGCTGGAGTACTTCGTCCACCACGAGGACCTCCGGCGCGCCCAGCCCGGCTGGGAGCCGCGCGAGCTGCCGGCCGAGGACGTCGAGGAGCTGTGGACCCTGGTCAGCCGCTCCGGCGCCTACCTCGGCCGCGGCCTGCCCGTCCCCACCCGGCTCGCGCGCAGCGACCGGCCCGGCACCAGCGCGCCGTTCAAGAAGGGCGACGACCCGGTCGTCGTCACCGGCCCCGTCGGCGAGCTGGTGCTGTGGGTGTTCGGCCGGTGAGCTGCGCGACGTCACCTTCGACGGGTCACCGGACGCGGTCGCCCGGCTGCAGACGGCGAGCCGCGGGGTCTAGCGGACGGGGTGGCCCGCGTCGGCGAGCGCCTGCTTGACCTCGCCGATCCGCAGCGTGCCGAAGTGGAAGACGGTGGCCGCGAGGACGGCGTCGGCGCCCGCGTCGACGGCGGGGGCGAAGTGCTCGATGCGGCCCGCTCCGCCGGAGGCGATGACGGGGATGGTGACCTCGCGGCGTACGGCGGCGATCAGCTCGAGGTCGAAGCCGTCCTGGGTGCCGTCGGCGTCCATCGCGTTGAGCAGGATCTCGCCGGCGCCCAGCTCGGTCGCCCGGGCGGCCCACGCGATCGCGTCGAGGCCGGCCGACTTCCGGCCGCCGTGGGTGGTGACCTCGAAGCCCGAGTCGGTCCCCGGTCGCGCGCCGGGCGTCGACCGACAGCACCAGGACCTGGTTGCCGAACCGGTCGGCGATCTCGGCGACGAGCTCGGGCCGGTGGATCGCCGCGGTGTTGACCGCGACCTTGTCGGCGCCCGGCGCGCAGCAGCCGGTCGACGTCGTCGACCGACGAGACTCCCCCGCCGACGGTCAGCGGGATGAAGACCTCCTCGGCGCACCGGGAGACGACCTCCATCGTGGTGGCGCGGCCCTCGTGCGAGGCGCTGATGTCGAGGAAGGTCAGCTCGTCGGCGCCCTCGGCGTCGTAGGTGCGGGCGAGCTCGACCGGGTCGCCGGCGTCGCGGAGCTCCTTGAAGTTGATGCCCTTGACGACCCGGCCGCCGTCGACGTCGAGGCACGGGATCACCCGCACGGCCAGGGTCACGCCGCACCGTCCGGGTGGTCAGGGCGAGGGCGTCCTCGAGGCGTGAAGCGGCCCTCGTAGAGCGCGGTGCCGGCGATGGCACCCTCGACGCCCGACCGGCACCAGGTCCATCAGCGCGCGGATGTCGTCGAGCGTGGTCACTCCCCCGGACGCCACGACCGGGCGGTCGGTCGCCGCGCAGACGTCGCGGAGCAGCTGCAGGTTCGGGCCCTGGAGCATGCCGTCCTTGTTGACGTCGGTGACGACGTAGCGCGCGCAGCCCTCGGCGTCGAGCCGGGCCAGCACCTCGTAGAGGTCGCCGCCCTCGCGGGTCCAGCCGCGGGCGGCCAGGGTGCGGCCGCGGACGTCGAGGCCGACGGCCACCCGGTCGCCGTACGTCGCGATCGCCCGCGCGCACCACTCCGGCTCCTCGAGCGCGGCGGTGCCGATGTTGACCCGGCGGCAGCCGGTCGCCATCGCGGCCTCGAGCGACTCGTCGTCGCGGATGCCGCCGCTCATCTCGACCTGGATGTCGAGCTCGCCGACGATCCGGGCCTGGAGCTCGCGGTTGTGGCCGCGGCCGAACGCCGCGTCCAGGTCGACGAGGTGGATCCACTCGGCACCGGCGCGCTGCCAGCGCAGGGCCGCCTCGACCGGGTCGCCGAAGCGCTTCTCGGAGCCGGCCACGCCCTGGACGAGCTGGACGGCCTGGCCGTCGGCGATGTCGACGGCGGGCAGCAGCTCGAGGTAGGCTCAGACATGTGCCTAGTCCCTCTCGGAAGAGCATCAGGTACAGGATCGGGGCGCCCAGCACGCTGGCGACCAGCGACAGCGCGGTCAGCGCCCAGTCGCGGCCACCGCGAAGACCAGGATGTTGAGCACGACCAGCACCGCGACGGTGGCCAGCCCCTCCCGGCGCCTCTTCTCGGCGAGCAGCCCGGTCTGCCGGGAGTGGGTGGCGGGCAGCCACCTGGTCGACGGACTGCTTGCGGGCCGTCCCGCGTCGCCTGCTTCTCGGCGGCCGCCTGCCGCTGCGGCGGCGGCGACCGCCGCCTGGCGCTCGCGCTCCTCGCGGCGGCGCTGCCGCTCCTTGCTCACAGCGTGCCCACCCAGTTGCGGAGCAGCGCGGCTCCGGCGTCGCCGGACTTCTCCGGGTGGAACTGGGTCGCCCAGAGCGGGCCGTTCTCGACCGCCGCGACGAACCGGTCGCCGCCGTGCTCGGCCCAGGTGACCAGCGGCGCCCTCGGTGCGGTCGTTGGTCTCGAGGGTCCAGTCGCGGACGCCGTAGGAGTGCACGAAGTAGAAGCGCTCGTCCTCGACCCCGGCGAACAGCCGCGTGCCCGCGGGCGCCTCGACCGTGTTCCAGCCCATGTGCGGCACGATCGGGCGCCTGCAGCCGCTCGACGACGCCGGGCCACTCGTCGCAGCCCTCGGTCTCGACGCCGTGCTCGACCCCGCGCTCGAACAGGATCTGCATGCCCGACGCAGATGCCGAGCACCGGCCGCCCGCCGGCGAGCCGTCGCCCGATGATCCGCTCGCCCTTGATCGCGCGGAGCCCGCGCATGCACGCGGCGTACGCCCCGACACCGGGGACGAGCAGGCCGTCGGCGTCCAGCGCGGTGTCGAAGTCACCGGTCAGGGTGACCGTCGGCCCCGGCCCGCTCCACCGCTCGGACGGCCGAGCGGAGGTTGCCCGAGCCGTAGTCCAGGACGACGACGCGCTTGGTCAGAGCGCGCCCTTGGTCGACGGGACGCCGGTCTCGCGCGGGTCGAGCGCGACCGCGTCGCGGAACGCCCGGGCGAACGCCTTGAACTGCGTCTCCACGATGTGGTGCGGCTCGCGGCCCGACAGCACGCGGACGTGCAGCGCGATGTGGGCGTGGAAGGAGATCGTCTCGAAGACGTGCCGGGTCAGCGAGCCGAGGTAGGCCGGGCTCTGCCGCCACCGCCGAGCGCGACGTACTCCTGGCCCTCGGGCTCGCCGGTGTGCACGCAGTAGGGGCGGCCGGAGACGTCGACGACGGCCTGGACGAGCGCCTCGTCGAGCGGGACGGTGGCGTCGCCGAAGCGGCGGATGCCGACCTTGTCGCCGAGCGCCTCGCGCAGCGCCTGGCCGAGCACGATCGCGGTGTCCTCGACGGTGTGGTGGGCGTCGATGTGGGTGTCGCCGGCGGTCTGCACGGTGAGGTCGACCAGCGAGTGCCGGGCGAACGCGGTGAGCATGTGGTCGTAGAAGCCGACCCCGGTGGAGACGTCGTGGCGCCCGGTGCCGTCGAGGTCCACCTCGACGAGGACCTTGGACTCGCTCGTCTCGCGCTCCACGCGTGCGGTGCGTGCGCTCATGCCGTGCTCACTTCCGTCTCTGCTCCAGTCAACAGGAGTCACATCAGTATCGCTGAGAGCGAGCACTTCTGTCAGCGCCCGCTTGAACATCGTCATCTCCGGCCCGGTGCCGATCGAGACCCGCAGCCACCCGTCCGGGCCCACCTCGCGGATGAGGACGCCCCGGTCGAGCAGCCCCTGCCAGACGGCATGACGATCCCGGAACCGGCCGAACAACGCGAAATTCGCGTCGCTGTCGGCGACCTCGAGCCCCTGGTCGCGCAGCCAGGCCACCGTCGCGTCGCGCTCGGCGCGCAGCTCGTCGACCTTGGCCGAGCAGCTCGGGCGCGTGCCGCAGCGCCGCCAGCGCGACCGCCTGGGTCACGGCGGACAGGTGGTAGGGCAGCCGCACCACCCGGATCGCGTCGCAGATCGCCGGGTCGGCGGCCAGGTAGCCCAGCCGGCCGCCCGCCAGGGCGAACGCCTTGCTCATGGTCCGGGTGACGACCAGGTTGCGGTACGCCGGCAGCAGCTCGAGCGCGCTGGGCGTCCCGGCCCGGCGGAACTCGCCGTACGCCTCGTCGACCACGACGATGCACTCGTCGCCGCCGGCCTCGCACAGCGCGCTCACCGCCTCGGGCGGCAGCGCCGTCCCGGTCGGGTTGTTGGGCGACGGCAGCAGCACCACGCTCGGGCGCAGCTCCTCGACCAGGGCCCGGGCCCGGTCCAGGTCGAGGGTGAAGTCCTCGGCGCGACGGCCCTCGACCCAGGTCGTGTTGGTGTCCCGGGCGTACTCGGGATACATCGAGTACGTCGGCGCGAAGCTCAGCGCCGTCCGGCCCGGGCCGCCGAAGGCCTGGAGCAGCTGGAGCATCACCTCGTTGGAGCCGTTGGCCGCCCAGACCTGCTCGGGCCGACGCCGTGGGCGTGTCCGTGGCCGAGGTACGCCGCGAGGGCGGCGCGCAGCTCGACGAACTCGCGGTCCGGGTAGCGGTTCAGGCTCGACGCGACGCCCGCGACCGCGGCGGCGATGTCGGCCACGACCAAGCGGCGACGGTCCGTAGGGGTTCTCGTTGACGTTGAGCTGCACGGGGACGTCCAGCTGCGGGGCGCCGTACGGCTCCAGCCCGACGCAGCTCGTCCCGCAGCGGCGGGAAGGCCAGTGCTCATCGGGTCCAGCCGCACGCGGACGGCGGCGCCGTGGCCGGGCAGGTCCTCGGCCTCGGCCAGCGTCACGACGTGGTCGGCGACCTCGAGCAGCGCGTCGCGCGAGTAGTCGACGACGTGCACCGACTTGGTGAACGCGCGCACCGACAGCCCCGACGAGTGGCAGGCGCAGCCGCCGGTGGGCAGGACGTGGTTGGTGCCGGCGCAGTAGTCGCCGAGGGACACGGGTGCGTGCGGACCGACGAAGATCGCGCCGGCGTTGCGCACCCGGGCCGCGACCGCCGACGGCGTCGGCGGTGTGGATCTCGAGGTGCTCGGCGGCGTAGGCGTCGACCACCGCCACGCCCTGGTCGAGGTCGTCGACCAGGACGATCCCGGACTGCCGGCCGGCGAGGGCGGTGCGGATCCGCTCGACGTGCTTGGTGGCCGAGACCTGCTTGTCGAGCTCGGCCTCGACCTCGTCGGCCAGGCGCTCGGAGGTGCGTGACCAGCACCGCGGCGGCCAGCGGGTCGTGCTCGGCCTGGCTGAGCAGGTCGGCGGCGACGTACGCCGCGTCGGCGGTGTCGTCGGCCAGGATCGCGATCTCGGTCGGGCCCGGCCTCGGAGTCGATGCCGACCCGGCCCTTGAGGAGCCGCTTCGCGGTGACCGACCCAGATGCTGCCGGGGCCGGTCACCAGGTCGACCCGGGCGCACGGGCCGACGCCGTAGGCGAACATCGCGATCGCCTGCGCACCGCCGACGGCGTAGACCTCGTCGACGCCGAGCAGCTCGCACGCCGCGAGGATCGTCGGGTGCGGCAGGCCGCCGTGCTCCTTCTGCGGGGTCGACGACAGCGCGATGGAGCGCGACGCCGGCGACCTGGGCCGGGACCACGTTCATGAGCACGCTGGAGACCAGCGGCGCGAGCCCGCCGGGCACGTAGAGACCGACCCGGTCGACGGGCACCTTGCGGTGCGTCACCCGGGCTCCCGGCCCGAGGTCGGTGGCGACGTCGCGCTCGAGCTCGGCCTCGGCAGGTCAGCCGCAGCCGGCGGACCGACTCCTCGAGCCCGGCGCGGATGTCCGGGTCGAGGTCGGCCGAGCGCGCGGGACAGCGCCTCGCGCGGGACCCGGATGTCGGTCTGCTCCACGCCGTCGTGCTTGGCGGACAGCTCGAAGATCGCCTCCAGGCCCCGGACCCGCACGTCCTCGCAGATCGCGTGCACCGCCGGGACCGCCGCCTCGACGTCGAAGTCGGCGCGGGGCACGGCGTCGCGGTAGTCGACGCCCCCCTCCTCCGGAGGGACGGCGCCACGCAGGTCGATGCGGCGGATCATGGGTCGATTCTACGAACGCCGCGCGACCGGCCCCGACCCCCCGACGAGGGCTGGGACCGGCCGCGTCCGCGCGGCGCCGCCTCAGTCGCTCCCGAGACGCACCGTCGCGGCGACCGCGACGAGCCACAGGGGCAGCAGCATGGCCGGGACGAAGCCGAGCGGGCCGAGCGGGGCCAGGCAGCCGACGACGACCGACGCCACGGCCAGCCACCTGGGCAGGGTGCCGGAGGCGATACCCGCGAGACCCGTGCCGACGTAGGCGCAGATCATCCCCATCATCAGCGGCAGGAAGTTCGCGGTGTCGAGGAAGTTCAGGGCCCGGATCGAGGCGTCCTCCCCCTGGTCGACGGCGTGCCACATGGCCAGCCCGGTGACCGCCCAGCCGGCGATCGTCAGGCCGATCACCGCGAACCCGAGCATGGCGACGTCGGCGACCCACGACGGACGTCGCGACCGCAAGGCGGCGCGAACGGCGACGCCGAGGAAGACGAGGAGCGCGCACATCGCCATGCCGGCGTAGTTGGTGACCTGGAGGACCGTCGAGCTGTAGTCGTAGGTGTTCTTGATCGTCGCCACCGAGGAGTCGGACTCGTTGTCCCCTCCGGTGGCCAGGACGGCGACGAACACGACGAGGATCGCGACGGCGAGGGCCACCAGGGTGCGGCGGCGTGGGACCGAGGATCCGGCCGTGTCGGTGAGTGGTGTGGCGGTGAGAGTGGTCATGGCTCCACGCTCGCCCCTGTCCGGCCCGTCCCGCGTCGGAGCGGACCCGTGTCCTCGGTCGGGGTCTGCCCTGACGCCGGACCCTGAGATCGCTGTCAGAGTGGTCCCGTGACCCAGCGCACCAGCCGGTTGTTGGTCGGCGCCGTCGGCCTGACGGTGGCCGCGTCGATCGGGCTGGCGGTCTGGTTCGCCCTCCAGGGCTCGGATCCCGGGCGTGCCTCGACGTCCGACGCCACGGTCGTGGCGGTCATCGTCGTCGCGCTCCTGGTGAACCTCACGGTCGGAGCCGTCGTGGCGCTGGCCAGGCGCGAGAACCCGGTGGGCTGGCTGTTCCTGGCTCTCGGGCTGGTCCTGCTGCTCGAGGCGCCCATCGACGGCTACGTGGGCTACGGCCCTGGCCTGATCGGCACCCTTCCCGGCAGCCGGGCGATCGTCGCGGTCATGGACTCGACGTGGATCCTGTGGTTCACGATCGTGGGACTGATCCTGCTCCTGACTCCCTCCGGACGCCCGCTGTCGCCGCGCTGGCGCCTGGTGGCCCGGCTCCACGCTGCCGCCGGACTGACGGCGTTCCTGCTCGCTGTGCCGTCCGGCAGACGCCTCGACGCGCCCTACGAGGAGGTGCGGAACCCGCTGCGCGTCGACGCGATCCAACCCTGGGCCGACCGGGTGCAGATCGGGTGCGCCTACGCGATCGGGATCGGTCTCATCGCGAGCGGGGTCTCGCTCCTGCTCCGGTTCCGGCGCGCCACCGGTGACGAGCGCCGCCAGCTGCTGTGGCTGGTCTTCGCCGTCGCCCCGCTACCCCTGTACGTGGTGACGGCGTTCGTCAGCTCGCGCAACGGGGCCGACGTCGTGACGATGGTCGCCACGGGGGGCTTCATCACCGTCATCCCGATCGCGGCCGGGCTCTCCGTGCTGCGGTTCCGGCTCTACGACGTCGAGCGGATCGTGTCGAAGACGGTCACGTGGGCGCTCCTCTCCGCCATCCTGATCGCCATCTACGCCTCCATCGTCTGGCTGGGCGCCCGGTCCGTCCCGGACGGCCCCGCACCGCCCGTCGTCTCGGCGACGGTGGGGGCGCTGGTGGTGGCCGGCCTGGCCTACCCGCTCCACCGCTGGCTCCAGGACCAGGCGGACCGCCGCTTCAACCGGCGGGCGTACGACGCACGCCGGGTGATCGGCGCGGCGCTGGCCCGGCAGGACGCCGGCATCGACGTGCAGCAGGTGCTGCGCGAGGCCCTGGTCGACCCCACGCTCAGGGTCGCGTATCCCGGACCCGACGGGACCTGGGTCCACGCGGACGGTTCGCCCACGTCCGCCGCCGGCTCCGACGTCGACATCACGAGGCACGACCGTGTCATCGCTCGCCTCTCCGTCGACCCCCGGGCCAACGACGCCGTGACGGTGCGCCAGGCCGCCGGGCTCGCGGCCGCCGAGCTGGACAACGCCCGCCTGCGCGCGGAGCTGGGCCGCCGGGTCGAGGAGATCGACGCCTCCCGCCGCCGTCTGGCGACCGCCCAGCGCTCGGAGCGCCGCCGGCTCGAGCGGGACCTCCACGACGGGGCGCAGCAGTCGCTGCTCGCGCTGGCGTTCGACCTCCAGTCAGCCCAGGTCAACGGCGACCCCGAGCGCATGCGGGCCGCCCTCGCCGCCGGGTCAGCCGCCGCGCGTGATGCCGTCAGGGAGCTCCGTGCTCTCGCCAACGGCCTGCATCCGGCCGCCCTCGTCGACGGCGGTCTGTCGGCCGCCCTGGACGACATGGCCCGGCACTCCCCCGTGCCGTTGCGGCTCGACGTCGCGACCGACCGTCTGGACCCGGGCCTCGAGTTCACGGCCTGGCTCGTGCTCGGCGAGGCGATCGTCAACGCCCAGAAGCACGCGGGCGCCGAGGCCATCGACGTCGGCGTCTTCCGCGAGAACGGCACGGTGCGGCTCCGGGTCTCCGATGACGGCCGCGGCGGGGCCCGGCCGGACGGGCCCGGTCTGCGCGGGCTCCGGGACCGGGTCGAGACCGCCCGGGGCGAGCTGGCCGTCACGTCGGGATCCGGTGGCACCACCGTGGAGGCGGTGCTGCCGTGCGGGTCGTGATCGCGGACGACTCCGGGCTGTTGCGGCAGGGGCTGGCCAACCTGCTGGGCGAAGCGGGCGTCGAGGTGCTCGCCCTCGCCGAGGACGCCGCCGCACTGCTGACGCTCGTGGACGAGCACCGGCCCGACATCGCCATCGTCGACATCCGGATGCCCCCGACGTACACGCACGAGGGCGCGAAGGCGGCGCTCGCCCTCCGCGAGGCCCACCCGGGGCTCGGCATCCTCCTGCTCTCGCAGTCCCTCGAGAGCCGGTACGTCACGGACCTGGCACGCCAGCACGCGCGCGGCTTCGGCTACCTGCTCAAGGACCGGGTCACCGACGTGACGGTGCTGCTCGACGCGCTCGGCTCGATCGCTGCCGGTGGCACCGTGCTCGACCCCGAGGTGGTGAGCCACCTGCTCGGCCGCAACGAGCTCGCCGAGCAGCTCGAGCGGTTGTCGGGCCGTGAACGCGACGTGCTCGAGCTGATGGCCCAGGGGCTCTCCAACCGGGCGGTCGCCGACCGCCTCGTCATCGACGTCAAGACCGTCGAGACGCACATCGCCCGGATCCTGACCAAGCTGGACCTGCACCAGACGCCGGACGAGCACCGGCGTGTGCTCGCCGTCCTCGCGTGGCTGCGAGGGTGAGCGGAGTACGTTGACGTCATGAGCACGTCGCTCCCGATGTTCCCGCTGAACGCGGTGATCTTCCCCGGCGTGCGGGTGCCCCTGACCGTCTTCGAGGACCGGTACCGCGCGATGGTCCACCACCTGCTGCGGGTCGAGGACCCGACCCAGCGGATGTTCGGCTCGGTCGGCATCCGGGAGGGCTACGAGGTCGGCGAGCACGGCGCCCAGTCGCTGTTCCGCGTCGGCTGCCGGGTCCAGCTCACCGACGTGGAGTCGCACGCCGACGGCACCTTCACCATCGAGGCCGTCGGCATCGACCGGATCATGCTCGAGCGGCTGGACACCACCGGCACCTTCCCGGTCGGCCACGTCGTCGACCGGCCGGAGCACGAGGCGCCCGTCGACCCCGAGCTCGTCGAGCGGGCCCGCAGCACCTTCACCGCCTACCGCGCCGCCCTCGCCGAGATCCGGGCCGATCCCTACGAGGGCGACCTCCCCAACGACCCGACGTACCTCTCGTGGACGCTCGCGGCGTGCGCTCCCCTGCCGCTGCCCGAGCGACAGGGCCTGCTCGAGGCCGAGGACGCCGGCGAGCGGCTGCAGCTGGTCACCGACCTGCTGCGCTCGGAGCTGCGGGCGATGAACGTCATCCCGTCGCTGCCGGCCACCGAGGTCGCGCGCACCCGCTGGAGCCCGAACTGACTCCTGCCGTCCTGGCGCTCAGGAAGGCGGGCATCGGGTTCACGCTGCGCGAGTACGAGCACGACCCGCGCGCCGCGTCGTACGGCCTGGAGGCCGCCGAGGCCCTCGGCGTCGACCCGGACCGGGTGTTCAAGACCCTGATGGCGACCCTCGACGGGCGGCTGGTCGTCGGGATCGTGCCGGTGACCCTGCTGCTCGACCTGAAGGCGCTCGCGCGGGCGCTGGGCGGCAGCCGGGCGGCGATGGCGGAGGTGGCCGACGCCGAGCGGGCGACGGGCTACGTCGCCGGCGGGATCTCGCCCGTCGGCCAGAAGCGGGCCCACCCGACGGTGCTCGACGAGTCGGCGGAGCTGTGGGACACCGTCTTCGTCTCCGGTGGACGCCGGGGCCTGGACGTCGAGATCGCCCCGGCCGACCTCGTGGAGGTGACCGGGGCGATCGTCGCCGACATCAGTCGCTAGTCGGTGGTGAGACGCACGACCGAGTGGGACACGTCGTCGTCGACCCAGCCGGAGATCCCGAACCCGGAGATCGGCTTGACGTTGTCGAGGAACTCGTCGTCCGAGTCGCCGATCGCGTCCGCGATCGCCCCCTCGAGCTCGTTGACGTTGACGAACAGCACGACCGACGCGTCGTCGACCTCGCGGACGACGTCCTCGAAGACGTCGCTGCCACCCAGGTCGCCGTCCTCCAGCACCTGCTCGCGGTAGTCCTCGTTCGGGCCGATCACGATCGTGTCGCCCTCGGAGTCGGACTCGAAGACGATCGTCTCGTCGTCGGGGAACTGGGCCCGCAGCTTCTCCAGGACGGCCTCGATCTCGTCGGGGTCGCCGTCGACCTTCAGCGCGATCGGGACGTCGGAGCCGTCGGACGACTCGAAGAACGACTCCGGGTCGAAGTCGGACGAGACGGCCAGGGCCGCGGAGTCGCCGAACAGGGTCTCGATGTCGTCGGGCAGGCTGAGGCCGGTCTCCGCCTCGAGGTCGTCGAGCATCGCGTCGAGGTCGTCGCTGCCGCCGATCGCCGGCCCGGCGACCTCGAGCAGGTCGCGGAACCAGCCGTCCGCTGAAGCCGACGCCGATCGCGACCGCGGTGTCCTCGGGCAGGCTCGAGATGGTGTCGCCACCGGCGTCGCTCGCGAGCAGGTTGCTGCCGGCGACTTCGCCGTCGCCGGCGAACTCCAGCTCGATCGCGCCGTCGTCGAAGCGCAGCACGCCGGCCATGCCCTGGAAGTCCGGTGAGCTTCTGCTTCAGCTCGTCGCTGACCAGCGACTCGTCCGCCGGGACGTCCGGGTTCAGCGGGTTGCACTCCTCGACGGAGCCGTCGAGACCGTCCTCGGAGGAGGACGAGGCCATGCACTCCATGCCGGCCATGCCCGAGACCATGCCGAACGGGAAGCCGAACATCTCGTCGGCGTGCTCGGCGAGGTAGTCACCGAGCGCCGGTGCGGCGTACATCGTCACGATGCCCGAGTCGCCCGCCTCGTCGATCCACCTCTGTGAAGTCCTCGTCGTCGGCCAGCGAGCGCCTTGGCCGCGTCGTCGGCGACCTCCTCGGCGATCTCGTCCGTCTCCGCGATGACCGCCCAGTCGCCGTCGATGGACCAGCCGATCTCCTCGCCGGCGCAGTCCTTGATGGCGTCGAGCCCGTCGGCGGCCTTGTCGGCGTCCTTGACCTGGAGCACGAAGACCGGGCTCGGCTGGTCGTCACCCGTGTCGACCGCCGCGACCGCGGCCCGGTCGCCCAGCCACGGCTCGACGTCCTCCTCGTAGTCCAGGTCGTCGCAGTCGAGCTCGCCCTGGAACTCGTCGAACAGCGCCTCGAGGATGTCGTCGTCGGTGTCGATGCCGACCTCGTCCTCGAACGCCGGGAACTTGTTCAGGGTGCGCAGCGCCTCGATCTTCTGGCCGCCGCTCGGGTCGAGGTCGACCGACGACGTAGCCGAGGGTGTCGTCGGGCAGCGCCTCGGCCGGCTGCGAGCCGGTCGCGAAGAACGACACCGCGGCCCAGGCGCCGACGCCGACGAGCGCCAGGCCGACGACCCCGCCGCCGATCAGCAGGCCCTTCCTGGCTCGGCCGCCGCCGCCCGCAGCCGGCGGGCTCGGCGTCGATCGGGCGGCCGGAACCGCTCTCGAGGTACTCCGGCTGGTCAGGAGTCGTGGACACAGGTGTGCTCCGATCCGAGTGTGGTGCAGGTGGGGTGACGTCGTGGTACGCTGCTGTGACGCGCGGAGCCTACCTGCGGGTTCCCCTCATTCGGGGGAGGAATAGGTCGCGTAGTAGGCCGCGGCACCGACCTCGTCGCGGCGGCCGCGACGCTCGGTGAGCAGGTAGGTGATGCCCAGCGCGGCCATCGCTCCCGCCGGGAGGCCGAGCAGCGGCGTCCAGCCGTCGAACTCGAGGTCGCCCGGGATCTCGTCGCCCTCCTGCGCCTGGGCCGCGACCTCGTCCGGGTCGGGCGGGCTGAGCCGCTCCCCCGTGGTCAGGACGAGGTACGCCGCGAGCGCCGAGCCGAGGACCGCGACGGCGACGCCGACGAGCTCGGCCCGGTCGAGCACGAGCGCGGTCACCGCACCGAGCACCAGGCCCAGGGCCAGCGCGACGACGACGTACCAGGCCGACGCCGGAGAAGTCGTTCTGCAGGCCCTCCTCGACCGGCGTCGGGACCCAGGTCCCCTCCACCGCCTCGCCCGCCGGCGGGGTCCAGAGGTACCGCCACGCGTAGCCGCCGCCGATCCCGGCGCCGACGAACACCGCGACCAGCACCAGCACCCGTACCAGCAGCGACGTCCACGACCTCGTCGGTCCGGCTGGCTCTGTGTAGGAGTGGGTCGGGAGGGTCAGCCCGTCAGACATCCGGGGCCCAGCAGCTGCTTGAGGTCGGCGAACAGCGCCGGGCTGGGCGCGACCCGCAGCCTGTCGTCGAGCCGCATGACCTTGGTCTCCTCACGCGTCAAGAGTCGCAGGCGCACCTCGGTCATCCCGGGATGGGTCGCGAGGACGTCCTTGAGCTGCTACACCACCGGCGGCGTGCACCGGGTGGCGGGCAGGCTGATCGTCACCGGGCCGGTGGCCGCGTCGGCGAGGTCCGGCGGCTGACCTCCTGGCCGTGGATCTCGGGCTGGTCCTTGTCGCGGCTGAGCCGCCCCTTGACCGTGAGGATCGCGTCCTCGACCAGCAGCGTGCTGGCGAGCTGGTAGGAGCTGGGGAAGAGCAGCACGTCGATCGCGCCGTCGAGGTCCTCGAGGGTGACCATCGCCCAGGCGTCGCCGCGCTTGGTGATCTTGCGCTGCACGCCGGTGACCAGGCCGCACACGGTCACCGACGAGCCGTCGGCGCGCTCCTCGTCGAGGAGCAGCTGCCCGATCGTGCAGTCCGTGTTGGCGCTCAGCACGTGCTCGAGACCGAGCAGCGGGTGGTCGGAGACGTAGAGGCCGAGCATGTCCCGCTCGTGGCTGAGCAGGGTCGTCTTGTCCCACTCGTCGATCTCGGGGATCGCGATGGTGATGCCGAAACCGCCCATCTCGTCGTCGAGGCCGCCGAACAGCGAGTCCTGCCCGATCGCCTCGTTGCGCTTGATGTCGACGTACTGGTCGACGGCTCCCTCGTGGATCGCCACCAGCGCCCGGCGCTTGTGCTTCATGTCGTCGTACGCGCCGGCCTTGATCAGCGACTCGATGACCCGCTTGTTGCAGACCAGCGCCGGGACCTTCTCGAGGAAGTCGGCGAAGTCGACGTAGCGGCCCTTCTCCTCGCGCGCCGCGACGATGCCGTCGACGACGTTGTGGCCGACGTTGCGGATCGCGGTGAGGCCGAAGCGGATGTCGTGGCCGACCGGCGTGAAGTTGGCGGCCGACTCGTTGACGTCCGGCGGGAGCACCTGGATCTTCATCCGCCGGCACTCGTTGAGGTAGATCGCCGACTTGTCCTTGTCGTCGCGCACCGAGGTCAGCAGCGCGGCCATGTACTCGGCCGGGTAGTTGGCCTTCAGGTAGGCGGTCCAGTACGACACCATCCCGTAGGACGCCGAGTGGGCCTTGTTGAAGGCGTAGTCGGCGAACGGCAGCAGCGTCTCCCAGAGCTTGGCGATCGCGCCCTCGGAGAAGCCGTTGGCCTTCATCCCCGCGGCGTACGGGATGTACTCCGCGTCGAGGATCTCCTTCTTCTTCTTGCCCATCGCCTTGCGCAGCAGGTCGGCCTGGCCGAGCGTGTAGCCGGCGACCTTCCGCACGATGGCCATGACCTGCTCCTGGTAGACCAGCAGGCCGTACGTCTCGTCGAGGATCTCCGCGAGCGGCTCGGCGAGCTCGGGGTGGATGGCGTCCACGGGCTCGCGGCCGGTCTTGCGGCGGGCGTACTTGTTGTGCGAGTCCATGCCCATCGGGCCCGGCCGGTAGAGCGCACCGACCGCGGAGATGTCGGCGAACGTGTCGGGCCGCATCGACCGCAGCAGCGCACGCATCGGCCCGCCGTCGAGCTGGAAGACCCCGAGGGTGTCGCCGCGCTGCAGCAGGGCGTACGTCGCCTCGTCGGTGAGCTCGAGGTCCTCGAGGACGACCGTCTCGCCGCGGTTGGCCGCGATGTTGGCCAGCGCGTCGTCGAGGACGGTGAGGTTGCGCAGCCCCAGGAAGTCCATCTTGATGAGGCCGAGGTTCTCGCAGGTCGGGTAGTCGAACTGCGTGATCATCGCGCCGTCGGCGGGCCGCCGGAGCAGCGGGATGACGTCGGCGAGCGGCTCGCTCGACATGATCACGCCGGCCGCGTGCACGCCCCACTGGCGCTTGAGGCCCTCGATGCCGACCGCGGTGTCGACGACCCGCTTGACGTCCTGGTCGTTCTCGTAGAGGCTGCGGAACTCGCCGCCCTCGCCGTAGCGGCCGTGCTCGGGGTTGAAGACCTCCTGGAGCGGGACGTCCTTGCCCATCACGGCGGCGGGCATCGCCTTGGTGATCCGGTCGCCCATCGCGAACGGGTAGCCGAGGATCCGGCTGGAGTCCTTGACGGCCTGCTTGGCCTTGATGGTGCCGTAGGTGACGATCATCGCCACCCGGTCGTCGCCGTACTTGTCGGAGACGTAGCGGATGACCTCACCGCGCCGGCGCTCGTCGAAGTCGATGTCGAAGTCGGGCATCGAGACGCGGTCGGGGTTGAGGAACCGCTCGAACAGGAGTCCGTGGACGAGCGGGTCGAGGTCGGTGATGCGCATCGCGTACGCCACGATCGAGCCGGCGCCCGAGCCGCGGCCCGGGCCGACCCGGATGCCGTGGTCCTTGGCCCAGTTGATGAAGTCGGCGACCACGAGGAAGTAGCCGGCGAAGCCCATGCTGGTGATGACGCCGAGCTCGAACTCGGCCCGCTCGCGCACGGCGTCGGAGATGCCGTCCGGGTAGCGGTGCCGGAGGCCGAGCTCGACCTCCTTGACCAGCCACGAGTCCTCGGCCTCGCCCTCGGGGCAGTGAACCGCGGCATGTACTGGCCGGCGGACTCGGTGAACGAGACGTCGCAGCGCTCGGCGATCAGCAGGGTGTTGTCGCACGCCTCGGGCAGCTCGCGCCACAGCTGGCGCATCTCCTCCGACGACTTGAGGTAGTAGCCGTCGCCCGAGAACGCGAACCGCTGACCCGGCCCGTCGCCGGCCGGGATGTCCATCGTCGAGCCCGAGTTGATGCAGAGCAGGTGCTCCTGGCTCGGCGCGTCCTCGCGCATCGACGTAGTGCGAGTCGTTGGTGGCCAGCAGCGGGATCTGCAGGTCGCGCCCGAGCCGGATGAGGTCCTGCCGCACCCGGGTCTCGATGTCGAGGCCGTGGTCCATCAGCTCGAGGAAGTAGCTCTCCTTGCCGAGGATGTCCTGGTAGTCGCCGGCGGCCTGGCGGGCGGCGTCGTAGTTGCCGTGCCGCAGGTGGACCTGCACCTCGCCCGACGGGCAGCCGGTGGTGCCGATGATCCCGGCGGAGTACTGGCTCAGCAGCTCGCGGTCCATGCGCGGCTGCTTGAAGAACCCGTCGCGCCAGGCGCCGGTGCTCAGCCGGAACAGGTTGTGCATGCCCTGCGTCGACTCGCTCAGCAGCGTCATGTGCGTGTAGGCGCCGCGCGCGCTGACGTCGTCCGGCCCGCCGCCGTAGAAGTTGACGCCCTTGCGCTCGAACCGGCTGATGTTGGGCGCGAAGTAGGCCTCGATGCCGATGATCGGCTTGACCCCGGCGGCCTTGGCCTTCTTGTAGAACTCGTAGGCGCCGAAGACGTTGCCGTGGTCGGTCATCGCGACCGCGGGCTGGCCCAGCTCGGCGGCCCGCTCGGTCAGCTGGGTCGAGGCGGGCGGCGCCGTCGAGCATGGAGTACTCGGTGTGCACGTGCAGGTGGACGAAGGAGTCCTGGCTGCTCGTCACGTTCCGGTCTCTCCTCAGGGTCGCGCGTGGGTACGCCGACAGCTCGGCGCCGCCCTCGTGCACGACGAGAACTGCGACACCGGTGGTCCTGGGGAAGGACCCACAGCCTACGACGCCGACGGGACCGATCGTGGCAGGCACCGCCGACAGTCTCGGCGACCGGTCACGAGCCGGTCGCGTCGAGGCTCTCGGTGATGATCGCGTGCACGATCCGGTGGAGCCGGTCGGCGCCGAGGGCCGGCGCGCGCCGGGCCATGGCCTCGGCGATCGCGCGCTCCCGGTCCGGGTCCCGCTCGGGGACCGTCTTGTGCGGCTGGACGGCGCGCGTCAGGGCCACCCGGCGGTTGAGGACGTCGCCGAGCTCGCCGTCGGTCTCGTCGATCAGCCCGCGGTAGAACGCCAGCGGGTCGTTGCCGGGCCAGGCCATCCGGATGTCGGGCTGCTTCTCCTCGTTGCCCGCGCCGTCGGTCCGCTCGAGCTCGACCAGGCCGTGCCGGCTGTAGAACCCGCGGGCCGGGACGTTCATCTCGAACACCCACAGGCAGAAGCCGTCGGGGCGCTGCGCCTTCACCACGTCGAGCAGCGCGGTGCCGAGCCCCTGGCCGGCCCGGTCCGGGACGACGTACAGGTCGTCGAGCCAGGTGGCCGTCATCCGCGCGTACGCCGCGACCGCGCCGTCCGCCTCGGCGACCCACATCTCGTCGTGCCGGTGCCGCTCGGTCAGCCACGCCCGCACCTCGTGCTCGGGGTGGATGCCCGGTGGCATCGCCGCCGCCCCCCGGGACGCGATCTGGACGTGCACGATGGCCTCGACGTCCTCCGGCGCCGCCGGACGCAGCGTCAGCCCGGAGGTCGGCTCGGAGGTCGGCTCAGGAGGCACCACGGATGACCTCGAGCGCGCGGGCCAGGTCGTCGGGGTAGGTCGACTCGTACTCGACGTACTCCCCCGACTCGGGGTGCTCGAAGCCGAGCTTCACCGCGTGCAGCCACTGGCGGTCCAGCCCGACGCGCTTGGCCAGCGTCGGGTCGGCGCCGTAGAGGTGGTCGGCGACGCACGGGTGCTTGAGCGCGGCCATGTGCACCCGGATCTGGTGGGTGCGGCCGGTCTCGAGGTGCACCTCGAGGAGGCTCGCGAACCGGTGCGCCTCGAGCGTCGAGTAGTGCGTGACGCTGGGCCGGCCGTCGGCCATCACGGCGAACTTCCAGTCCGACTTGGGGTGCCGGCCGATCGGGGCGTCGACGGTCCCCTCGAGCGGGTCCGGGTGGCCCTGGACGAGCGCGTGGTACGTCTTGTCGACGGTGCGGTCGCGGAAGGCCTGCTTGAGCACGGAGTAGGCGTGCTCGGACTTGCAGATGACCATCACGCCCGACGTGCCCACGTCCAGGCGCTGGACGATGCCCTGCCGCTCCGAGGCGCCGCTGGTGGCGATCCGGAAGCCCGCGGCGGCGAGGTGCCCGACGACGGTGGGTCCGGTCCAGCCGGGCGACGGGTGCACGGCCACGCCGACCGGCTTGTCGAGGACGACGATGGCGGGGTCGTCGTGGATGATCCGGATCCCCTCGACGACCTCCGGCTTCACCGCGAGCGGGTCCGCGACGGCGGGGATGGTCACGTCCAGCGCGGATCCCGGGGAACACCCGGTCGCTCTTGCTCGCCCGGGCGCCGTCGACCTCGACCAGGCCCTCGGCGATGAGGTCGGCGGCCCGGGTCCGGGACAGGCCGAACAGCTGCGCGACGACCGCGTCGACGCGCTCGCCGGCGAGCGACTCCGGCACCGGGAGGCTGCGGTGGTCGCCGCCGGACATCGGCTGCGGGTCGTCGTCGGAGAGACCGTCAGTCATCGCCGGGCCCCTCGGTCCTGACCCGCGTGCCGTCCAGCTTGATGCCGCGGAACGCCTGGATCAGGATCAGGGCCGCCGCACCGTTGATGCACATGTCCGCGATGTTGAAGATCGGCCAGTGCGGCAGCATCAGGAAGTCGATCACGTGGCCGCGGAACGGGCCGGGCTCCCGGAACATCCGGTCCGTCAGGTTGCCGGAGACGCCCGCCAGGAGCAGCCCGAGGGCCACGGCCCAGGCGGTGCTGCCCAGCCGGCGGCTCATCCAGAGCACCACGCCGACGGCCACGATCGCCACGCACGTGAGGACCTCGGTGAACGCGGTGCCGGTGCTGAAGGCGGCGCCCGGGTTGCGGGTGAGGTGCAGCTGGAGCAGGTCGCCGATCAGCGGCTTGTCGGGCTGGCCGGTCAGGTGCTCGACGGCGAGGTGCTTGGTGACCACGTCGGTCACGTAGAGCAGCGCGAAGACGAGGGCGAACAGCCCGAGGTGGCGTCCGCGGTCGGGAACGTGCTGCTGCTCCGCTGAGTCTTCGCTCAGCGACGTTCCTCCCGCTGCTTGCATGTCATACAGAGTGTCGCACGGGGGAAGGCCATCAGCCGAAGCTTGCCGATGGGGTTGCCGCACGACTCGCACACGCCGTACGTGCCGTCGTCGATGCGCTGCAGCGCCCGCTCGATCTGGGCCAGCTTGTCGCGCTCGCTGTTGAGCACGGTCAGCTCGTGGTCGCGCTCGAAGCTGGTGGCGCCCATGTCGGCCTGGTCCTGACCGGCCCCGTCACCGGAGTCGCGCATCAGGCCGGTGAGCTCGGCCTCCTGGTCGGAGAGGACCGCGACGCTGTGGTCGCGCTGCTCCTTGAGGTCCTTGAGGACCTCCTTGAGCTCGGCCTTGGTCCAGGCGCCCTCGCCCTCCTTGACGACGAGCTTGCTGACCGGCGCCTTCCGGCTCGCCGGGGCCTTGGCGAGCGGCGCGGCCTTCTTCGCGGGTGCCGCAGCCTTCTTGGCAGGCGCGGCGGCCTTCTTCGCAGGCGCGGCGGCCTTCTTCGCGGGAGCGGCGGCCTTCTTCGCGGGCGCCGCCTTCTTCGCGGGCGCCGCCTTCTTGGCCGGAGCCTTCTTCGCGGGCGCCGCCTTCTTGGCCGGTGCCGCCTTCTTCGCAGGCGCAGCCTTCTTGGCCGGGCCGCCTTCTTGGCCGGAGCCTTCTTGGCCGGTGCCGCCTTCTTGGCCGGAGCCTTCTTCGCGGGCGCCGCCTTCTTCGCCGGGCGCCTTCTTCGCCGGCGCCGCCTTCTTCGCGGGCGCCTTCTTCGCCGGAGCCGCCTTCTTCGCAGGCGCCTTCTTCGCGGGCGCCGCCTTCCTGGCGGGCGTGGCCTTCTTGATCACCTTGCGGGCGGCGGAGACCGCTCTGCCCGCTGCGGACGTGGTGGTGCTGCGTGCCATGGCACGGCCTTCCTGTGGCCGAACGAACCGACGGCGGTGGCCGTGGTTGCTGGCGGGAACCGTAGCGGGTGGTACGGACAGGCTCAAACAGGCTCACCGAGGGCCGGGAGACCCAAAAGGGCTGCCTCCGACCTGCGGAAACAGCCCTGACGGGTCGTACGACGGTGGTTCAGCCCTCTTCGTCGCCCAGGATCGAGCGCAAACGCTTGGGGGCGGGCGGCTCCTCGCCGGCGACGCCGGGCGACTCGCCGGGGCCCGAGAGGGCCTCGAGCTGCTGGGTGAAGTAGCCCTTGAGACGCGAGCGGTACTCCCGCTCGAAGGCCCGCAGGTTCTCGACCTCACCGTTGAGCTTGTCGCGCTCGCGCTCGAGCTCGCCGAACAGCTGCTGGCGGCGCTCGGCGGTCTCGGTGTCGAGCATCTGGGCACGGGTCCGGGCGTCGGACTCGAGGCGGTCGGCCTTGACCTTCGACTCGGAGTCGAGGCGCTCGGCCTTGGTCCGGGCCTCACCGATGATCTTGTCGGCCTCGTTCTTGGCCTGGTCCACGAGCTCGTCCGCGTTGCGCGTGGCGATCTCGAGCAGCCGCGCGGCGGCGTTGGACGCCTCGGGCACCGTCTCGACCCGGACGACCTGCGGGGCCGCGACCGGCTCCGGCTCGGGGGTCGGCTCGGGCTCGGGCTCCGGCTCGGGCTCCTGCTCCTGGACCACGGGCGTCTGGGCCGTCGGCTGAGGGTCGAACGCGGCCCCGCCTCCGGTCTGCGCCGCGGAGAGCTTCGACCGGAGGTCGTCGTTCTCCTTGGTCAGGCGGGCGAGCTCGGCCTCGACCTCGTCGAGGAACTGGTCCACCTCGCCCATGTCGTAGCCCTCGCGGAGCCGGACAGGCGTGAAGCGCTTGTTACTCACGTCCTCAGGCGTCAGCGGCATGGTGGTCCCACCCATCGTTGTGTGCACACGTCTTGGTCAGGCTTTCGTTGTCGTCACGGAGAAGCTGTCCCCCCGGTCACGATCTTCGCATCCCCTGGCAGGTCCGGAGCGGACGCCATGGGACTCATGAACTGTAGCGCCTTCCTGTGGCTGGTGTGACAGGGCTGACAACATCCCACGAGCCGACCGGGGTCAGCGAGCCAGGGGCCCCAGGAGCGACAGCAGGATCCAGGTCACGATCATCACGATCAGGAACGACAGGTCCAGCGACACCGCCCCGAGGCGCAGCGGAGGGATCACCCGGCGCAGCGCCTTGATGGGCGGGTCCGTCGTCGTGTACACCGCCTCGAGACCGACCAGCAACGGACCGCCGGGCACCCACGACCTCGCGAAGACCTGCACCCAGTCCACGACGAAGCGGATCCACAGGAAGCCGAAGAACACCCAGACGGCCGCGTAGAGCACGATCCAGACGGCGTTCACGGGACGATCATGCCCAACGAGGACAACCGCCGCGCCAGGAGGGTCGGCTGCCGGTCAGCTCTGGTTGAAGAAGCCGCCGGTCTCGACCAGCCGCGCCTTGTCCTCGGCGGCCACCGTCACGTTGGGCGGCGAGAGCAGGAACACCTTGCTGGTGATCCGCTCGATGCTGCCGCGGGTCGCGAAGACCAGGCCGGCCGCGAAGTCGACGAGCCGCTTGGCGTCGGCGTCGTCCATCTCCGAGAGGTTCATGATCACCGGCGTGCCGTCGCGGAAGTTCTCCCCGATGACCCGCGCCTCGTTGTAGGTGCGCGGGTGCAGCGTGGTGATCTTGGACAGCTCGATGTCGGCCGGCGCGGGACGGCGTCGCTCGCTGATGTCGGCGACGTCGGCCGAGCGGAGCCGGCGACGGCTCGCGGGAACCAGCGCCTGCTCCTCGGTGCGGGCCGCGGCGTCGTAGCGGGAGTCGGCGCCGTAGGAGTCGTACTCGTCGTACTCCTCGTCGTAGCGCCCGGTGTCCTCGAGCAGGCCGAGGTACTCACCGATCTTGCGCATCGCGCTCATGACGTGCCTGCCTTCCGGGACGGACGGTTCTCCGTTTCGCACGCTACTCGACCCGGGGCCTCGAACCGAGGACCGCGGAGCCGACACGCACGTGTGTCGCGCCGGCCCGGATCGCGTCCTCGAGGTCCCCGCTCATCCCGGCGGAGAGCCAGGTCGCCGCGGGGTACGACGCCACGAACCCGGCGCGGATCTCCGCCAGCCGGTCGAACGCCGTCGCGGGGTGCTCGCCCAGGGGCGCGACGGCCATCAGGCCGCGCAGCGTCAGGTGCTCGGCAGCGAGCACCGCGTCGGCGAGGGCGGGCAGGTCCTCGGGCGCGGCGCCCGATCGGTGGTCGCTCCCGGGCGGGTCGAGGCCGACCTGGAGCAGCACCTCGAGCGGCCGGCCACGCCGGTCCATCGGCCCGAGCAGCTTGGCCCGGTCGACGGAGTGCACCACGTCGGCGTCGTCCGCCACGGCGCCGGCCTTGTTGCTCTGGAGGTGGCCGACGAAGTGCCAGCGCACGTCCACCTCGTCCGCGAGCTCGGCCCGCTTGTGGGCGAGCTCCTGCTGCTTGTTCTCCGCGACGTCGGTGACCCCGAGCTCGGCCAGCAGCCGGACGTCCGACGCCGGGAACGTCTTGGTCACCACGACGAGCTGGACCTCCCCCGGCTCGCGTCCGGCGTCGGCGCACGCCGCGACGACCCGGGCCTCGACCCGGGCGAGCCCGGCGCGGAGCTCGTGCAGGCGGTCGCTCATGGCCGCAGCCTGACGAGCCCGGCCTGCCGGCCGGCCCGGTCGCCGTCACGACGGTAGGAGAAGAGGTCGTCCGACTCGCGCGTGCACCGGGCGACGTCCTCGACGACGACACCGTCCGCCTCGAGCTGGGCCCGCACGCCGGCGCCGAGGTCGAGGGACGGCGTCCCCCACGACGTGGTCGCGCGGCTCGCCGGCACGAGGGCGGCGACGGAGTCCCGGAGGTCGGCGGGGACCTCGTAGCAGGCGCCGCACACGTGCGGGCCGAGCCACGCGGTCACGGTAGAGGCGCCCAGGTCACGCATCGCCCGGACGGTCGCCGGGACGACGCCGGCGACCAGGCCGGGACGGCCGCAGTGCGCCGCGCCGATCACCCCGGCACCGGCGTCGACGAGCAGCACGGGCACGCAGTCGGCGGCTCGCACCATCAGCACCACGTCGGGCTGGGCGGTGACCAGGGCGTCGGCGCTCGGCCGTGACACCGGGGAGGCGTCGTCGACCGCGACCACGTCGGCGCCGTGCACCTGGACGAGGTCGCAGAGCTCGGCCCCGGGCGCGAAGTCGTCGAGCACGCGGTGCAGGTCGTCGCGACCCGCCTCCGACGCCAGGTCCCCGCCGGACCTGTCGGTGAAGCACAGGTCGGCGGGGCCGTGGCGGGTCCGGAAGGCGTACATCCCTCCCAGTGTGGCCCGAGGGCTACTTGAGGAAGTCCGGGACGTCGAGATCGTCGTCGTCGAACGCGTAGGGCCGGGACGGCGTCGCGGGCGCGGACGGTGCCGTCGGCGTGGTGGCGCCGGCGGTCACGGGCTCCTTGGCCTCGGCCTTCTTGGCCTCGCCGAGGGCCCGGGCCGCGTTCAGGGTCTCGGCCTGGGTCTGCGCCGGCTGGGTCTTGCGCAGGGCGGCGCCCTCGCGGGCCCGCTTCGGCATGCCGCCGTCGAAGCCGGCCGCGATCACGGTGACCCGGACCTCGTCGCCGAGTGCGTCGTCGATGGTGGCGCCGAAGATGATGTTGGCCTCGGGGTGCACCGCCTCGGCCACCAGGGCGGCCGCCTCGTTGATCTCGAAGAGCCCGAGGTCCGAGCCGCCGGCGATGGAGAGCAGCACGCCGTGGGCGCCGTCGATGCTCGCCTCGAGCAGCGGGCTGGAGACCGCCATCTCGGCGGCCGCCACGGACCGGTCCTCGCCGCGGGCCGAGCCGATGCCCATCAGCGCGGAGCCGGCGTCGGCCATCACGGACTTCACGTCCGCGAAGTCGAGGTTGATCAGGCCCGGGGTGGTGATCAGGTCGGTGATGCCCGAGACGCCCTGGAGGAGCACCTGGTCGGCCTGCTTGAACGCGTCGAGGACGGACACGTTGCGGTCGCTGATCGAGAGCAGCCGGTCGTTGGGGATCACGATGAGGGTGTCGACCTCCTCGCGCAGCTGCGCGATGCCCTCCTCGGCGGAGTTGGCGCGGCGACGTCCCTCGAAGGCGAACGGGCGGGTGACCACACCGATGGTCAGGGCGCCCAGCGAGCGGGCGATCCGGGCCACGACGGGAGCGCCGCCGGTGCCGGTGCCACCGCCCTCGCCGGCGGTCACGAAGACCATGTCGGCGCCCTTGATCACCTCTTCGATCTCGTCCGCGTGGTCCTCGGCGGCACGGGTGCCCACGTCGGGGTTGGCGCCGGCGCCCAGACCGCGGGTGAGCTCGCGCCCGATGTCCAGCTTGACGTCGGCGTCGCTCATCAGCAGCGCCTGCGCGTCGGTGTTGATGGCGATGAACTCGACGCCCCTGAGGCCGACCTCGATCATCCGGTTGACGGCGTTGACGCCGCCACCACCGATGCCGACGACCTTGATGATCGCGAGGTAGTTCTGCGCTGCTCCCACGGCTCGGTCCTCTCCTGGTCGAACTGTGACCCTCAGGCTGAGGGTTATAGTTATGTCAACCTGTCCGTGCCGACGACAGTAGGTAGCCGACCGCCCCGGATCGTGGGAGACACGCCGACCGGTCAGCGAGTCGTGGGCTGGGTTGGCACCGAGACGTCGTAGACGTCGGCGCGCGTCCTCAGCAGGTCCTCGAGGACGCGGGCCTTGGTCTCGGAGTCGTCCGAGCTCCCCCACACGACCTGCCGGCCGTCCTTGAGGAACAGCGAGATCTCGTCGACGGTCTCCACCTGGAGGTAGTCGACGATCAGCGTCAGCGACTCCGGTAGCGCGGAGATGACGAGGGCGGCCTCGCGCAACGCGTCGGCGGAGGTGCCGATCGCGGTCTGCACCCGCGGGAGCCCGGGCGGGGCCCGGTTGTAGTCGCGGAAGACGACACCGTCGGCGTCCATCCCGCGCAGCTTGCCGGCGATCTCCACGACGGCGATCGCGACCCGCTCCTCGATGTCGATGAGGATCGTGTCCGGCCACTGCCGGCTGACGTCGGCGTTCTTCACCACCGCCAGGGACCTGACCCGCGACTCGGCGCGCTCGAGGTCGACGCGCGCCAGCGGCTCGCCCTCGTCGATCGCGGCGCGGTCGCGGATGTCGTCGGCGTCGATGTTCTGCGCGCCGCTCACGTCGATCTGCTCGACGTCGAGCCACGACGAGAACCAGACGCCGTAGACGCCGGTGCCGAGCACGGCGAGGACCACGACGACGGCGAGCACGGCCCGCCACGCGAGCCAGCGGCGGCGCCACTGCCGCCGGGCGAACCGCTTGCGGCTGCGAGCGCTCGACGAGCTCGAGGGGGTCGTGGGGGGCTTGCCGTCAGCCATCGGCGCCGCCCGCCAGGAGGGCGAGCACCTGCGGGCCGACCCGGGTGACGTCTCCGGCGCCGAGAGTCAGCACCAGGTCGCCGGGCCGGGCCCGGGAGACCAGGGCCGCGGCGAGGTCGGCGAGGTCGGGGACGAAGGCGACGTGCTCGGGCGGGAGGGGTACGGCGTCGGCCACGAGGCCCGCCGTGACGGCCGGGTCGGCGACCTCCCGGGCCACGTAGATGTCGGCGACGAGGACCTCGTCGGCCGCACCGAGCGCCTCCCCCATCGCCGCGCCGAGGGTTCGCGTGCGCGAGACGAGGTGCGGCTGGAAGGCGACGACCAGCCGCCCCGCGCCGGCCAGCGCGCGCGCCGACTGCAGGTCGCCCGAGATCTCCGTGGGGTGGTGCGCGTAGCTGTCGTAGACCCGCACTCCCCCGGCCTCGCCCTTGAGCTCCATCCGGCGGCGGGTCCCCGTGTAGGAGGCCAGGCCGCGCCTGAGGGCGTCGGCGTCGAAGCCGAGGGCGGCCCCGGCGGCGTACGCCGCGAGCGCGTCGGCCAGGTAGTGGTCGCCCGGCGACCAGAGCGTCACGCCGTCGAGCGCCTCGGGCCCGACGTCCGCGGCACCCGCACGGGTCGACACGGTGATCACGCGGCGACCGGCCGCGCGCTGCCGGCCGGCCAGCGTGGCGGCGCCGGCGTCGTCCGTGCAGCAGACCAGGAAGCCGTCGGGGTCGACCGTCGCGGCGAACTCGTCGAACGCCGCGGCGTAGGCCTCGTCGGTCTGCCAGTGGTCGAGGTGGTCGGCCTCCACGTTGGTCACGATCGCGGCGTGCGGCCCGTAGGCGAGGAAGGCGCCGTCGCTCTCGTCGGCCTCGGCCACGAACAGGTCGCCGGTGCCCTCGGCGGCGTTGACACCGGTCGCGGCCAGGTCGCCGCCGATCGTGTACGTCGGGTCGGCGCCGGCGGCCTGCAGCGCGACCGTCAGCAGCGACGTCGTCGTGGTCTTGCCGTGGGTGCCGGCGACCGCCACCACGCGGCGGCCCTCCATGAGCGCGGCCATCGCGGCCGCGCGGGAGATGACGCTGAGGTGCCGGCCGGTCGCCTCGGCGTACTCGGGGTTGTCCGGCTTGACCGCCGTCGACACCACGACCGTGTCGCCGTCGCCGAGGTGGTCGAGGTGCCGCGGGTCGTGGCCCACGTGCACCGTCGCGCCCAGCTCGCGCAGCGCGTCGAGGGTCGGTGAGTCGACGCCGTCGCTGCCGCTCACCTCGACCCCGCGGGCGAGCAGCAGCCGCGCGATGCCGGACAGTCCGGCGCCGCCGATGCCGACCAGGTGGACCCGACCCAGGTTCATGACCCGACCTCGAGGACGATCCGGGCGAGCTTCTCGTCGGCGTCGCGCGGGATGAGTCCCGAGGCCGCGGCGCTCATCGCGGCGAGGCGGCCGGGGTCCGTCACCAGCGGGGTCACCCGCGCGGTCACCCAGTCGGCGGTGAACTCCCCGTCGGTGACCATCAGCGCTCCCCCGGCGTCGACGACGGGCTGGGCGTTGCGCGGCTGCTCGCCGTTGCCGATCGGGAGCGGGACGAAGATCGCGGGCACGCCGACCGCGGCCGCCTCGACGACGCTGTTGGCGCCGGCCCGGCAGACCATCAGGTCGGCGGCGGCCAGGGCGTAGTCCATCCGGTCGACGTAGCCGACGGGGACGTAGGTCGGCACGCCCTCCTGCGGCACCACGTCGTTCTTGGGTCCGACGACGTGCAGGACCTGCACGCCGGACACACCGAGCTCGCGCGCCGCCGAGGCGACCGCGGTGTTGATGGTGCGGGCGCCCTGGGAGCCGCCGGTCACGACCAGGGTCGGCAGCGCCGGGTCCAGGCCGAAGAACGCCCGGGCCTCCTCGCGCAGCGCGGCCCGGTCGAGGCCGGAGATCATGGTCCGGATCGGCAGGCCGACGTACTCGGCGTGGCGGAGCGGGGTGTCGGGGAAGCTGACCGCGACCCGCTGGGCGTAGCGCGCCCCCACCTTGTTGCCGAGGCCCGGACGCGCGTTCTGCTCGTGCACGACGATCGGCAGCCCGGCCCGGCGGGCGGCGAGGTAGGCCGGCACGGAGACGTAGCCGCCGTAGCCGACGACCACGTCCGGCCGCACCCGCTCGAGGACGACCCGCGCCGCCTTGACCGCGCCGCGCAGGCGACCCGGCACCCGGAGCAGGTCGGCGCCCGGGCGTCGCGGCAGCGGCACCGGCGGGATGAGCTCGAGCGGGTAGCCGGCTTCCGGCACCACCCGGTTCTCGAGACCTCGCGGCGTGCCGAGGCAGGTGATCTCCACCTCGGGCTGGAGGCGGCGCAGCGCATCGGCCGTCGCGAGCAACGGCGAGGTGTGGCCGGCGGTGCCGCCGCCGGCGAGCAGGATGCGCATCAGGTCTGAGGGTAGAGAGCGTCGGCGCAGGTCAGGACCGGCGACCCGCGGACAACCCCGCGGACCTCTGTTGCTTCCGCTGCGCGAGGGCGCGCGCGGCCTCGGGCTCGCGGCGGGCGAACCCGACGAGCAGTCCCAGCGCGACCAGGGACGGCAGCAGGGCCGACCCGCCGTAGGAGACGAGCGGGAGCGGGATGCCGATGACCGGCAGGAGCGCCAGGACCATGCCGACGTTGATGATCATCTGGCCGAGCAGCCACACGATCACCCCGAAGGTCGCGTAGCGGACGAACGGGTCGGAGGTGCGACGGGCGACGCGGACCGAGGCGAAGGCGATGGTGAGGAACAGCCCGATCACCAGCAGCGTGCCGGCCAGGCCGAGCTCCTCGCCGAGCACGGCGAAGATGAAGTCGGTGTGCGCCTCCGGCAGGTCGCCCCACTTCTGCTGGCTCGCGCCGATGCCCTGGCCGAAGAGGCCACCGGTCGACAGGGCGTAGAGGCCGTGCGCCGGCTGCCAGCCCGCGTCGTGGTAGTCCTTGAAGGGGTCGACGAACGTCGTGATCCGCTCGAGCCGCTCGCGGCTGACGCCGGCCAGCACGATCGCCCCCACGGAGACGATCGAGATGCACAGGGTGAAGAACCGGGCCGGGGCGCCGACCACCCACAGCATCCCGAGCAGGATCGCGAACAGCACGAGTGCCGTGCCGAGGTCCTTGCCGAGCACGACGAGGGCGGTCGCGATGAGCATGCCCGGCACCACCGGGACCATCACCTGGTGGAGGCTGTCGAGCCGGCGGTCCTTGTTCGCGTAGACGTGCGCGGCCCAGATCACCAGACCGAGCTTCGCGATCTCCGAGGGCTGGATGGCGAGCGGGCCGACGGCGAGCCAGTTCTGGTTGCCGTTGCGGGTGACGCCGAAGAACGCGGTGAGCAGGAGCAGGGCCAGCGAGACGGCGTACGCCGGGTAGGCCAGGCCCCGGACCCAGCGCACCGACATGCGGCTGGCGACGAAGGCGCTCGGCACCCCGAGGAGGACCCACAGCAGCTGTCGGCGGACGACCGCGTAGCTGTCGCCGTCGTTGAACCGGTAGGAGTACACGCTGGACGCGCTCAGGACCATGATCAGCCCGATGGTCAGCAGCAGGGCCGAGGCTCCGAGCAGCAGGTAGTAGGACGTCAGCGGCCGGTCCAGCGCCTCCCGGAGTGCCCCGAACCAGCCCCGGGGCCGGACCTTCTCCGCGAACGCGGCCTTGAGGTCGGTGGTCGGCGGCGGGCTGACCAGGGTCATCGCCGCTCCTTCCGTCAACCCAGTCCGGTGTGCTCCTGCACCGCCGCGGCGAACGCGTCCCCGCGAGCGGCGTAGTCGGTGAACATGTCCATCGAGGCGCACCCGGGGGCCAGGAGCACGGTGTCACCGGGCCGAGCGAGCTCGGCCGCGGCGGCCACCACGCGTCCCATGACGCCTCGGCCGTCACCCTGATGGTCACCTGCACCAACAGTCACAGCAGTCTCGCCGCCGCCCACGTCGATGACACGCACATCAGGCGCGTGTCGCGCCAGAGCCTCCGCGACCACGTCCCGGTCCCGGCCGAGCAGGACGACGCCGCGCAGCCGGTCCCGGACGTCGCGGACCAGGTCGTCGAACGTCGCGCCCTTGGCGAGTCCGCCGGCCACCCAGACCACCGGGTCGTAGGCCAGCAGCGAGGACCGGGCGGCGTGCGGGTTGGTCGCCTTCGAGTCGTTCACCCAGGTGATGCCGTCGTGCTCGGCGACCACCGCGATCCGGTGCCCGCCGGGCCGGAACCCGCGCAGGCCGTCGCGGACGGCCGTCTGGCTGACCCCGTGCGCCCGGGCGAGCGCCGCAGCAGCGAGCGCGTTCTGGACCGTGTGCGGGGCCGGGGGCCGCCCGTCCTCCGCCAGGTCGGCGAGGGTGCACAGCTCCGCGGCACTGGTGGCCCGCTCGTCGACGAAGGCCCGGTCGGCGAGGATGTCCTCGACCAGCCCGAGCATCCCGACCGCGGGCATCCCGACGGTGAACCCCACCGCCCGCGCCCCCTCGACCACGTCGGCCTCGCGGACGAGCCGCTCGGTCAGCGGGTCCTGGACGTTGTAGACGCAGGCGCGCTGCACCCGCTCGTAGGCGCGGCCCTTGTCGGCGGCGTACTCCGCCATGGACGCGTACCAGTCCAGGTGGTCCTCGGCGATGTTGAGGACGGCGGCGGCCTGGGCGCTCATCGAGTCGGTGTAGTGGAGCTGGAAGCTGGACAGCTCGACGGCGAGGACGTCGTACGGCAACGGGTCCATCACCGCCTCGACGATCGGGAGCCCGACGTTCCCGACGGCCTGGCTGCGGAGCCCCTCGGCCCGGAGGATGGCGTCGAGCATCTGGGTCGTCGTGGTCTTGCCGTTGGTGCCGGTGACGACGAGCCAGGGCGTGTCGTGGTCCGGGTCGCGGAGCCGCCAGGCCAGCTCGACCTCGCCCCACACCGGGATGCCGCGGTCGCGGGCCTGGGCGAGGAGCGGCGAGCCCGGCCGCCAGCCGGGCGAGGTCACGACCACGTCGACGTCGTCCGGCAGCGTCGCGGTGCTGCCGGGTCCCAGCCGGACCGTCGCCCCGAGGATCTCGAGCAGCTCGGCCTTCTCCGCCTTCTGGTGCCCCTCGGCCGACTCGTCGAGGGCGGTCACCGAGGCGCCGAGGTGGGTCAGGTTGTCGGCGGCGGCGAAGCCCGAGACGCCGAACCCGGCGACGACCGCGCGGACGCCGTCCCAGGAGTCGTGCCGGCCCAGGTCGAGCGGGGAGGTCACAGCCGGGCGACCCACTCGGCGTAGAAGATGCCGAGGCCGGTGGCGACGAACAGCCCGGTGATGATCCAGAAGCGGATCACGACGGTGACCTGCTCCCACCCGAGGTTCTCGAAGTGGTGCTGGAGGGGGGCGATCCGGAAGACGCGGTGCCCGGCCTGGACCCGGAAGACCTTGCGGAAGGCGCCGCTGGCGCGACTGGCCTTGAACACCCCGACCTGGACGATGACCGAGAGCGTGATCAGCACGAACAGCCCGCCGAGCACGAGCAGCAGCAGCTCGGTGCGGGTGAGGATGGCGAACCCGGCCATCGCCCCGCCCAGCCCGAGCGAGCCCGTGTCACCCATGAAGATCGCGGCCGGCGAGGCGTTCCACCAGAGGAACCCGAAGCAGGCGCCGGTGATCGCGGCCGCGATGACCGCCAGGTCCAGCGGGTCGCGGACGTTGTAGCAGAGGGGGCCGGGGTCGTCCTGGCAGAACTGGTTGTTCTGCCAGATGTTCACGAGGGTGTACGCGCCGAAGACCATCACGCACGCACCGGTGGCCAGGCCGTCGAGCCCGTCGGCGAGGTTCACCGCGTTGCTCGTGCCGGTCACGATCACCAGCACCAGCAGGACGGCGAGCACCATCGGCAGCGACAGCCACTCGATCTCGCGCAGGAACGACACCTTCTCCGAGGCGGGCGTGCGGCCGCGGTCGTCCTCGAGCCAGGGCGACAGCGCGAGGATCCCGAAGGTCAGCCCGACGACACCCTGCCCGGCGAGCTTCGCCTTGCCGCGCAGCCCCTGGTTGTTCTGGCTGGTGACCTTGATGAAGTCGTCGAGGAAGCCGACGAACCCGAGGCCGACGAACAGGAAGACCAGCAGCAGCGCGGACGCCGACGGGGCGGTCCAGGTGATGAGCTTCGCCACGAAGTAGCCGACGACGCTGGCCAGGATGATGACGCCGCCGCCCATGGTCGGCGTGCCGCGCTTGGTGTGGTGGGTGGTCGGGCCGTCGTCGCGGATCGGCTGGCCGTAGCCGAGCCGGGTGAACTGGCGGATCGCGACCCGGGTGCCGAGCAGCGAGATGAGCAGGGCGATGCCTCCGCCCAACAGCACTGCCCTCATGCGGTCATGATCCCGTACGACGTGCCGGTCACGGCGACGGCATGCCGCGGAGGATCCTGCGGGCGACGTCGCGGTCGTCGAAGGGGTGCACCGTTCCCGCGACCTCCTGGCCGGTCTCGTGACCCTTGCCGGCGATCAGCACGATGTCGCCGGGGTGCGCGAGCCGCAGTGCCATCGCGATCGCCTCGCGGCGGTCGCCGATCTCCATCACCCGCTTGCCCCGCACCCGCTTGGCGCCCAGCATCATCGCGCGGCGGATGTCGGCCGGGTCCTCGCTCCGCGGGTTGTCGTCGGTGACGATCAGGACGTCGGAGGCACCGGCCGCGACCTCGCCCATGATCCGGCGCTTCCCGGGGTCGCGGTCGCCGCCGGCGCCGAGGACGACGATCAGCTCGCCCTCCGTCAGGGGGCGCAGCGTCCGGAGCGCCGCCTCGACGGCGTCGGGCTTGTGCGCGTAGTCGACGACCACGGTGAACTTCTGGCCGCTCTCGATCCGCTCGAACCGGCCGGGGACGCCGTCGGACCGGGCCAGCCCGGCCGCGACCGCCTCCACGTCGAGCCCCGCCTCGCCGCAGGCCGCCAGCGCGGCGAGGGCGTTGGAGACGTTGACCTCGCCGGGCATCGGGCAGCCGGCGGCGACCTGCACGCCGCCCAGCGGGCCGTGCACGACGAAGTCGGAGCGCGCCGGGCCCAGCCGCACGTCGGTCACCGACCAGTCGCCGTCGCCCTTGATGGAGAACGTCTCCACGGGGATCTCGTCGCGGACGACCAGCTCGTTGACCAGCCGGCGGCCGTGCTCGTCGTCGATGTTGACGAGTGCCCGTCGCGCCCGTTCCGGCGTGAACAGCGACGCCTTCGCCTGGTAGTAGTCCTCGACGTCCGTGTGGAAGTCGAGGTGGTCCCGACCGAGGTTGAGGAAGACCGCGACGTCGAAGACCACGCCGTCGACCCGGCCGAGGACGAGCGCGTGGCTGGAGACCTCCATGGCGCACGCGACCACGCGCTGCTCCTTCATCACCGCGAAGAGGCCGTGCAGGTCCGGCGCCTCGGGCGTGGTCAGCGAGGTCGCGACGTCGACGCCGCCGATGCGGGTGCCGACGGTGCCGACCGCGGCCGCCTTGATCCCGGCCGCCTGCATGCCGCTCTCCGCGAGCCGCGTGGTGGTGGTCTTGCCCTGCGTACCCGTCACGCCGATCATCCGCATGGACGCGGCCGGGTTGCCGTAGATGCGCGCGGCGAGGCCGCCGAGGAGCCGGCGGGGGTTCTCGACGACCACGACCGGGACTCCGGGCGGCAGCTGGGCCGCTCCCACCGGGTCGGTCAGGATCGCGACCGCCCCCGCGTCGACCGCCTCGCGCGCGTACTCGACGCCGTGCGCGAAGGCGCCCGGCAGTGCGGCGTACAGGTCTCCGGGAAGGACCCGCTTCGAGCTGAGGGTGAGCCCGGTGACCAGGGTGGTCGGGTCCCCGTCGGCGTGCGTGGTGGGGTCGTGGGCCGCGAGCCAGCCCACGACGCGGCTGAACGGCGTCAGCGGCGGGCGGTGCGGTCGCGCCGAGAGGGCGCCTCCCTCACGCGGTCCCGTCACCCGCGCAGGTTAGCCGGGTCGTCGGCGAGCAGGTGAGTCACCAGGTGACCGGGAGGACCGTCGCCTGCCGGTCGGTGGGGGCCACGCCGTAGCGGTGCAGCGTGAAGTTCATGAGCTGGGAGAACACCGGCCCCGCGACCGAGCCGCCGCCCCCGCCGTTGCGCGGGTTCTGGATCGCGACGTAGATCGTGAAGCGCGGCTCGTCGGCCGGGGCGAAGCCGCCGAACGAGACGGTGAGGGTGCCGTCGTAGCACCGGCACTCGGGGTTGACCCGCTGCGCGGTGCCGGTCTTGCCGGCCACCCGGTATCCGTCGACGCGGGCCAGGGGCGCGACGCCGTCGTCGGGGTCGACGACCCGCTCCATCATCAGCGTCGTCTGGCGCGCGGCGTGCGAGCTGACCACCCGGCGGGTGGTGGCCACGTCGGTGCCGAACGCCTGGCCGTCGTCGCGGGTCGCGGTGCCCTTGATCAGGCTGGGCGACACGCGGACGCCGCGGTTGGCGACCGTGTTCACGGCGGCGGCCATCTGCACGGGGGTGACGGCGAGCGACTGGCCGAACGCGATGCGGTCCTCCGTCTGCGAGGTCCACATCGACGGGTCGGGGAGGATGCCGCTCGACTCGGACTCGGGACCGAGCTCGGTGCGCTGGCCCAGGCCGAACGCGTTGAGGTACGCGCGCAGCTCGCCCTGCTTGAACCGGTCGGCGGCCAGGACGGTGCCGATGTTGGACGACTTGGCCAGGATCCCGGCCAGGGTGAGCCGCAGGGTGCCGTGCTCGAAGTAGTCGCGGATGACCCGGTCCTGCCGGGCCAGGCTGCCGGGGACCGTGAACCGGGTGCGGGCGGTCATCCGGCCGGCGTCGATCAGCGACGAGAGCGTCAGCACCTTCTCCACCGAGCCGGGCTCGTACGGCTCGCTCAGGGTCCGGGCGCCGCGGTCGGTGTCGGCGTAGTCCGCCGGGTTGGCCGCGTCGTACGTCGGGTAGTCGGCGTCGGCCAGGATCTCGCCGGTCCGGGCGTCCATGATCACCGCGACGCCGGACTCGCCGCGCGCCTTGACCACGGCCTGGCGCAGCACGCGCTGGGTGTACCACTGCAGGTCGCGGTCGATCGTGAGCCGGAGGTCCTGCCCGTCGACGGCCCGGGTGACCTCGTTGGTGCCGAGCGGGATCCGGTTGCCGCCGCCGACCTCGTAGCGCGCCTTGCCGTCGGTGCCGGACAGGTAGGCGTCGAAGGCGGCCTCGAGCCCGCCGAACGGCTCGTCGGTGCCCATGAAGCCGAGCAGGTTGGCCGCGACGTCGTGCGCCGGGTAGGTGCGCACCGGGTCGCGACGGGTGGACAGCCCCTTGATCCCGCGCGCCTCGGCCTCGGCGATGACGTCGTTGGCCAGGGTCGACGGGACCCGGCGGGCGACGTACTCGAAGCGGCTGCCCTTCTCGCGCAGCCGGGCCAGGGTGTCGATGTAGTCGACCCTCAGGCGCTGGGTGAGGAACCGGGCGATCTCCGCGGCGTCGTCCTCGGTCTGGGTCGGGTCGGCGACGACCATCAGCCCGTTGACGGAGTCGGCGAGCGGTTCCCCGTTGCGGTCGAGGATGTCACCGCGCTCGGCGGGCAGCACGACGTCGACGGTGCCCTCGGCGGCGGCCATCGCGGCGTACGACCCGGGGTCGACACCCTGGAGCTGGACGAGCCGGGCGCCGAAGACGGACAGCACCATCGCGATCAGGACGAACCCCGCGCGCAGCCGGTACTGCGGCGATCCCCGGAGCTGTCCCCGGGTCCTGCGTGGTCGCGGCACTGGCTGGGTCCTCGTCGTGGCTGGTCGTCGGTGGTCAGGTCATCGTCGCGGCTCGCGGCGCCGGATCCGGTCAGCCGAGCGCCGTGTCGCCGCCCCAGGTCACCGAGTACGGGACCTCGTGGATGATCGGCTCCGGGTTGATGACCGCCGGCTTGCCCGGCGGCGGCCCGAACGGGTTGGGGGTGCTCCCCCGCGTCGCGGCCGTGCAGGTGTCGGTGGCCTTGGTGCCCAGCTTCAGGGTGCAGGCGCTCTGCGGCGCGACCATCCCGGCCTGGGCGGCGAGCACCGCGAGGTGCTGCGGGTCGCGCAGCGCCTGGAGCTCGCTGTGCAGCGTCTGCTCGCGGGCGGAGAGGTTCGCGGCCCGGTCCTCGAGGGTGCTGGCCGCGAACGAGGCCTGCTGCATCTGGGTGTTGAAGCAGAGCAGCCCGATCACGCCGCCGAGCAGCACGACGCTGACCAGGGTCACGAACGGCATCCGCGGGGCGCGGACCCGCCGGTGCGGGACGACGGTGAGACGGGCCCGGTCGATCGCGGCCTCGAACGGCGCGCGGGCCCGGCTGAGCATCGACGGCTGGCTGACCGGCAGGGTGCTCATGCCGCCTCCTTCACTCGTTCGACGGCTCGGAGCCGGACGGACGCCGCTCGCGGGTTCGCCTCGATCTCGGCGGCGTCGGCCTTCTCGGCCCCGCGGGTGACGAGGCGGAGCGCGGGGGCGCTGCCCTCGGGGATGAAGGGGAGGTCCTCGGGGACCGTCGACCGGGTCGCGGCGGTGAACGCCTGCTTGACCAGCCGGTCCTCGAGCGAGTGGTACGACTCGACGACGACCCGGCCGCCGACCGCGATGGCGTCGATGGCGGCGGGGATGGCCCGGCGGAGGACGGCGAGCTCGTCGTTGACCTCCATGCGGAGCGCCTGGAAGGTGCGCTTGGCCGGGTGCCCACCGGTGCGGCGGGCGGGTGCGGGGATCTCGGCGTAGAGCAGCTCGACCAGCCGGGCCGAGGTGGTGAACGGCGACGTCTCGCGCTCGCGGACGACGGCCCCGGCGATCTTGCGGGCGAACTTCTCCTCGCCGTACTCCCTGAGCACGCGGGTCAGCTCGCCGGCCGAGTAGGTGTTGAGGACGTCGGCGGCCGTCGGGCCGGCGGTGCCGTCCATCCGCATGTCGAGGGGCGCGTCCTCGGCGTAGGCGAAGCCGCGCTCGCGCACGTCGAGCTGCATGGAGGAGACGCCGAGGTCGAACAGCACGGCGTCGACGGCGGCCAGGCCGAGGTCGTCGAGCACGTCGGGGATCTCGTCGTAGACCGCGTGCACGCCGGTGAACCGGTCGCCGTACGGCGCGAGGCGGGTCCGGGCCAGCTCGAGGGCGGCCGGGTCGCGGTCGATGCCGATGACCCGGGAGAGCTCGCAGCGGGTGAGCACGGCCTCGGTGTGGCCGCCGAGGCCGAGCGTGGCGTCGACCATGACGCTGCCCTCGGTCCGGAGCGCAGGCGCCAGGAGGGCGACGACCCGGTCGAGGAGCACCGGGACGTGGCGGGGGCTGCTCATCGTCAGCCGCGCGCGGAGAGGTGGGTGAGGAGCAGGAGTGCGCTGGCCAGGCCGACCGACATGACCGCCGAGAAGGCCATCAGCGTCACCGCCTCGCGGGCCTGGTGACGCACCCGGCGTGGGCCGGGTTCGCCGACGGGGAGCATGGTCATGGGTTCGACCCTTCGGAACGAGCGGTGCGGAGACGTACGGGGAAGGTGCTGCTCGAGCGGGGACTCGTAGGGCCAGGTCTCAGGCCGCTCCGCGGGCCGTCTGGAGCCGGGGAAGGTGCCCCAGATGGCTGATGAGTGAGGAGCGGCCGAGACCTCGTCCTACGAGTCCCCTGTGAAGTTGTGTCGGTGGAGCGGGTCAGTCGGTGGTCGGGCGTTCCTCGTCGAGGTCCGCGAACTTCTCCGAGGCCGAGGTGGAGTACTCACGCCAGCGAGTGGGCTCCCAGATCTCGACCCGGTCCATGGCACCGATCACCACGACGTCGCGGGTGATGGCGGCGTACTCGCGCAGTGCCGGCGTCAGCGAGATCCGGCCCTGCTTGTCGGGGGCGCCCTGCTCGGCACTGGCGAAGAGCATCCGGGCGTAGTCGCGGCCCATCCGCGAGGTCATGCCCCGCGCCTGGGCGCGCTCGGCCTCCGCCATGAAGACGGACTCGGGCCAGACGTCCAGGCACTTCTCCTGCCCCTGCGTCACCACGAGTCCCTCCGCCAGCTGCTCCCGGAACTTCGCCGGGAGGATCAGCCGCCCCTTGTCGTCGAGCTTCGGCGTGTAGGTGCCCATGAAGAACATCGGGCGCCTCCACTTCTCGGCTCGCTTCCTCCACTTTCCTCCACAATACGCCACTTCCCTCCACCGTCAACCACATTCACCCATCCGCGCCCCGCGAGTCGCTCCCCGTTCACGTCGCCGTCCACCTAGCCGGACGGGGGTGCACCGTGGTTGCGTGCCGATCACGATCTGCCGCCACGGGCAGACGCTGGTTGAGGTCCTCGCCTACGGTGGGCAGCGGACATGCGGTCCACAGGGACCCGTCGAAAGGGGCAGGGAGTGGCAGAGCTGGCTGTCGAGGGCGGGGCGCAGGGCGGATCACACCGCGCCGGCGCGGATCTCGAGACTCTCTCCCGCGTGGTCGGCAGGGTGCGCGGCAACATCGAGAAGGTCATCGAGGGCAAGCCCGAGGTCGTCCAGTCGGCGATCGTGGTGCTCCTCGCCGAGGGCCACCTCCTCATCGAGGACGTGCCCGGCGTCGGCAAGACCATGCTGAGCAAGACGCTCGCGCGGAGCATCGACTGCTCGGTCCGCCGCATCCAGTTCACGCCCGACCTGCTGCCCTCGGACGTCACCGGCGTCTCGGTCTTCAACCAGAACACCCGCGAGTTCGAGTTCCGGCCCGGCGGCGTGTTCGCCAACATCGTGGTCGGCGACGAGATCAACCGCGCCTCCCCCAAGACCCAGTCGGCGCTGCTCGAGTGCATGGAGGAGCGGCAGGTCACCGTCGACAACACGACGTACGAGCTCGAGGTGCCGTTCATGGTGATCGCGAGCCAGAACCCGATCGAGATGGAGGGCACCTACGCCCTCCCCGAGGCGCAGCGCGACCGCTTCATGGCGCGCGTGTCCGTCGGCTACCCGGTCGAGGCGGCCGAGCTCGCCATGCTCGGCTCGCACACCAGCAGCAACCCGCTCGACGACCTCGAGCCGGTCACCGACGCCGCCGAGGTCGCCAAGCTCATCGACATCGTGCGGCAGGTGCACGTCTCCGAGGCGGTGCAGCGGTACGCCGTCGCGCTGACCTCGGCCACCCGCCGGACCGAGGACCTGACGCTCGGCGCCTCGCCGCGCGCCACCCTCCACCTGGTCCGCGCCTCCAAGGCGATGGCCGCGATCAAGGGCCGCGACTACGTGCTCCCGGACGACGTCCTCGGGCTGGCCTCGACGGTGCTCTCGCACCGGCTGCTGCCGAGTGTCGAGGCGTCGATGAGCGGCCGGAGCACGGCGTCGGTCCTCGAGGGGATCATCGCCTCGGTGCCCGTCCCCAGTCCCGACGCCTAGGAGGGCGGACCGGTGCGTGAGGCGTTGCAGGGACTGACCCTGCGAGGTCGCGCGTTCGTCGCCGCGGGCGTCACCGCGATCGTGTGCGCGGTGCTGATGGGCGAGTCGTCGCTCAGCCGGATCGGGGTGCTGGTCCTGGCCCTGCCCCTCGTCACGGCGCTGTTCATCGGCCGCAGCCGCTACCGGCTCGCCCTGGTCCGCACCGTGACCCCCCAGCTCGTCTCGGCCGGCCAGCCGGCCCGGGTCCAGCTGTCGCTGACCAACGAGGGCCGCACCCCGAGCGGCGTGCTGCTGCTCGAGGACCACCTGCCGTACGTCCTCGGCACCCGGCCCCGCTTCGTGCTCGAGGGCATCGGCCACGGCTGGCGCCGGCACGTGTCCTACCAGGTGCGCTCCGACGTGCGAGGTCGCTTCGACATCGGCCCGATGACGGTGCGCGTCGTCGATCCCTTCGGGCTCATCGAGCTGGCCCGCGCCTTCCAGACCACCGTGCCCCTGACCGTCACCCCGCGGACCGTCCCGCTCTCCTCCATCCCTCTCGGCGGCGCCTGGACCGGGTCCGGCGACAACCGGCCGCGGGCCTTCGCCATGGGCAGCGCCGAGGACGTCACGGTGCGCGAGTACCGCCGCGGCGACGACCTGCGTCGCGTCCACTGGCGCAGCTCGGCACGCGTGGGCGAGCTGATGGTGCGTCGCGAGGAGCAGCCGTGGCAGTCGCGCGCGACGCTGTTCCTCGACAACCGGATGCGCTCCCACCGCGGGCAGGGCATCGCGTCGTCGCTCGAGGCGGCCGTCTCGGTGGCGGCCTCGATCGCCGTGCACCTGAGCCGTCGCGGGTTCGCCGTCCGGCTGGTCACGGCGGCCGGCGAGGACCCCTCGAGCGCCTGGCACCTGCGCGACACCGAGCTCAACACCGCCCCGCTCCTCGAGGCGCTCGCGGTGCTCGCCCCCTCCGGAGCGCCGCAGCTCGAGACCGGCTGGCTGACCGAGCACGGGAGCGGCGGGCTCGTCGTCGCCGTCCTCGGGAGCCTCGAGCCGATGGACACCCCGGTGCTGCGCCGGATGAACACGCACGCCGGGTCGGCCCTCGCCGTCGCCCTGGACGTCGAGGCGTGGGTCTCCGGCGGCGTCGGGTCCGGCGGAGCCACCGGGATGCTCACCCAGCAGGGCTGGCGGGCGGTCCCCCTGGGTCCGCGCGACCGGCTCGAGACCGCGTGGGAGGAGCTGGGCCGCGGCTCGGCCCAGGGCGCGCGGGCTCGCGGCATCGGGGCGGGGGTCTGATCCCGGTGGCACTCCCCCGTTCGCGCGCCAGCCTCGTCTCGCTGGCCACCCTCTCGGCCGTCGGCGCGGCGACCACCTGGCTGGCCCTGTTCTCGTGGCGCGGCTTCGTCGAGGTGGCGAGCAGCTTCCTCGGGCCGCTCCTCGTCCTCGGCGGCGTCCTGGTCGTCACCGGCGTCCTCGCGCGCTGGTGGCGGGCGCCGAGCACGGTCGTGGTGGCCGCCCAGCTGGCCACGACCAGCGTGGTCACGTGCCTGCTGATCACCGGCTCGCCGCTCCCGGTCGGTTCCGCCTGGGACAAGCTGATCACCGCCTACCAGGACGCCTTCGACACGGCCAACAAGTTCGCGCCGCCGGTGCCGGACCAGGTCCCGGGCGTCGACCCGATCCTCATCGCGGGCGGCCTCGCCCTGATGCTGCTCGTCGACTTCCTGGCCTGCACGCTGCGCCGGATCCCGCTCGCGGGCCTGCCGCTGCTCACCATCTTCAGCGTGCCGCTCAGCACCCTCGGCTCGGGACCGTCGTGGATCGTCTTCGCGCTGACCGCGGCCGGCTTCCTCACCATGCTCTTCGTCCACGAGGACGAGCAGGTCTCCCGGTGGGGCCGCTCCCTCGACCGCGAGTCGGGCGGCGGCGACGCCGAGTCCTTCGGGGTGCGCACCGGAGCGGTGCGGGCCAACGCCGGCGCGATCGGCGGCGTGGTCACCGCGATGGCGATCGTGATCCCCGTCCTGATCCCGACGCTGGACCTCGAGGTCTTCGACATCGGTCCCGGCTCCGGCGGCAGCGGCGACATCCGCATCGACAACCCGGTGGTCGACCTGCGCCGCGACCTCATCCGCGGCGAGGACAACGACATGTTGACCATCGTCACCGACGACCCGGACCCGTCGTACCTCCGGATCGCCGTGCTCAACCGGTTCTCGGAGGAGGCGTGGAGCCCCGGCGACCGCGAGGTGCCGAGCAGCCAGCAGGCCACCGGCAACCTGCCCTCCATCCCCGGCGTCGACGCGTCGGTGACCCGACGCGAGTTCGACTACGAGGTCAGCTCCACCAGCAGCTTCAAGTCGCGGTGGCTGCCGACGCAGTCCAACATCAGCAGCATCGACGCCCCGGGCGACTGGCGCTACGACGTCGCCACGCGCGACTTCCTCGCCAGCGACGACGACCTGAACGCCGCGGACCTCGACTGGTCGTTCACCGGCGTCAGCCTCAACCTCGACGCCAACGCCCTCGCGCGCGCCGCGTCGTCCGCGGGGCTGGTCGACGAGGAGTTCACCGAGCTGCCCGAGGGCCTCGACAACATCGTCCGCGAGCTCGCCGTGGACGTCACGGACAAGGCGCCCGTCCCGGTTCGAGAAGGCCGTGGCGCTGCAGAACTGGTTCCGGCGCGGCGGCGGCTTCCAGTACGACGACAGCCGGGAGCTGTCGTCGAACGGCGCCGACGAGCTGGCCGACTTCCTCCGCGAGGGCCCGGGCGGCCGCACCGGCTACTGCGAGCAGTTCGCGGCCTCGATGGCGGTGATGGCGCGCATCCTCGGCATCCCCGCGCGCGTCGCCATCGGCTTCCTGCACCCCGACCAGGTCGGCGACGACACCTACGTCTACAGCGCGCACGACCTGCACGCGTGGCCCGAGCTGTACATCGCCGGCGCCGGCTGGGTGCGGTTCGAGCCGACGCCCGGCGGCCGGGCCGAGACCGTCCCGGCGTACACGACGGAGTTCATCACCGACCCGGCCGACGACCCGACGGCCGACGGCAGCGACGAGGCGATCGACGTGCCTCCCGTCCAGGACCGGGGCTCCGAGTCGGCGTCCGCCCAGGACGACGAGTCGGTCGGGGCCGGCGACGGGTCGAGCTTCCCCTGGCTGCTGGTCGTCCTGGTCCTGGTCGTCGTCGCACTGGTCGTGCTGGTGGTGCTGACACCCCGGGCGCTGCGCCGCCGCCGCCGGGAGGTGCGGCTGGCCGGCGGTCCCGAGGACGGCTGGCTCGAGCTCCGCGACACGGTGCGCGACCTCGGCCTGCTCTGGCCGCGCGCCCGCTCACCGCGGCAGACGGCCGACGTGCTGGTGCGCTGGTTCGGCGCACCGCCCGACGAGTTCACCGCCGAGCGCCCGCGCCGCGGACCCGAGACCAACCCGCTGGCGGTCGACGCGCTCGAGCGGATCGTGCTGGCCCTCGAGCTGTCCCGCTACGCCGAGCGCGAGCCCGGCCCGGACGGGTCGTGGTCACGCGACGTGGAGGCGTGCGTGCTCGCGCTCAGCGGCGGCACGACCGTCCGCGCGCGGCGCCGGGCCGAGTGGTGGCCGCGGTCGCTGTTCACCCGCGAGCGTGAGGTGCGGCGTCCGACGGGCTCGGACGACGACACGCAGCGTCCGGCCTTCGCCGGCGTGGTCGACCACGTCGGCTGACGAACCTCCGGCTCAGAACCCGCCGGACTCGCGGCGCCTGCGCCAGCGCTCCTCCATCCGCTCCATGAAGGAGCCGGAGGACGAGGCGGTGCGGCGCTGCCGGCGGGGCCGGCTGGTGCGGCCGCCGTCGATGACGGTGAAGCCGCGGGACGGGTGCATGGCCGTGCGCGGGTCGGCGGGTGCCGTGGCGGCGGCCTGCTGGCCCCGGAAGGCGGTCAGGCCGACGGTGGCGGAGGCGAGCATCACGACGAAGCCACCGATGCCGACGGCGAAACCGGCGGTGCCGGTGCCACTCATCACGCCGGCCATCATGATCACGATGCCGAGCACGAACACGACGCCGGCGACGATGGCGCGACGGCGGGCGGAGCGGCGCAACGAGGTTCCGCGCAGCGTGGAGGCGAACTTGGGGTCCTCCTCGACGAGGGCGCGCTCCATCTGCTCGAGCAGTCGGAGCTCCTCTTCGGAGAGTGGCACGAGGCAAGTGTAGGCAGGCGTCGGTGGAGAGACTAGGCGTCTCGTTTATTTCGTTACCTGCGATTTCCGCCGACCAGGCTGGCGGGCCGGACGGCGTCGCTCCCGAACCTCCGGGACGCCCGGTCCACGGCCCGGTCGGCGTCGGACCAGCCGCGCTCCCGCTCGCCGAGGACCAGCTGGCGGTGCACGCTGCCGCGGGGCACCAGGCCCTCGACCCGGACCCCGACCAGGCGGAGCCGGGCGCGCTGCAGCCCGAGGGCGTCGTACAGCGCGACGGCGGTGCGGTAGATCTCCTGGGTCACGTCGGTGGACTCCCGCATCGTGCGCGCCCGGGTGATGGTGGTGAAGTCGGCGAACCGGACCGTCAGCGAGACGGTGCGCCCGGCCACGCCGGCGACCCGCATCCGCGAGGCGACCTTGGCGGTCAGCTTGAGGACCTCCCGCAGCACCACCTCCCGGTCGTCGATGTCGCGGCCGAAGGTCTCCTGCGCCCCCATCGACTTGTCGGGGTCGCCACCGTGCCCGAACACGTTGACCCGGCCCGGTGAGATGTCGCGCCGGTCGGTCCCCCAGGCCAGCTCGTGCAGGTGGGAGCCGAGCCCGTCGCCGACCGCCCGCTGCAGGGTGCGCAGCGGGGTGTGCGCGACGTCGCCGACGGTGACCAGCCCGAGCCGGTGCAGCATCGCCTGGGTCTTCTCCCCCACGCCGTAGAGCTCGCCGACGTCGAGGGGGTGCAGGAACGAGGTGATCGCCTCCGGCGGGACGACGACGACGCCGTCCGGCTTGGCCCGGCGGCTGGCCAGCTTGGCCACCGACACCGAGGTCGCCACGCCCACCGAGCAGTTGATGCCCTGCTCGTCGTGGACGGTGGCCCGCAGCGTCTCCGCGATCTCGACCGGCTCCCCCAGCCGCCGGATCGAGCCGCGGACGTCGAGGAACGCCTCGTCGAGCGAGACCACCTCGACCAGCGGCGTGATCCGCCGGAACGTCTCCATCACCGCCGAGGACACGGTGGAGAAGGTGTCGTGGTCGGCCGTGACCGCCACGGCGTGCGGGCACAGCCGCCGGGCCCGGGTCGACGGCATCCCGGAGCGGACGCCGTAGGACCGGGCGATGTAGTTGCACGACAGGATCACGCCGCGGTAGCCGCCGCCGACGATCACCGGCACGTCCTGGAGGTCGGGACGATCGCGGGTGGCGACGGACGCGTAGAAGGCGTCCATGTCGACGTGCAGGATCGGGGTGCTGGTCATGCCGGCGACCCGTTCTCAGCGCGCGAGAAGATGAAGCTGCGCAGCCAGAGGCAGGTACTCGGACCTGTCTGACACAGCCCGCTCCAGCTCGACGAGCGAGGCGGTGGCACCGGGCTCGAGGTCGAGCAGGGAGCCGGGGACCAGGTCGGCGAAGACCCGGACGCCGTGGACCGAGACCACCTCGAAGCCGGCGCTCGTGAGGAGCGCGGCGGCCTCGTCGGCCGTGAACCGCTGCCCGGTCTTGAGGGGGTCGGCCTGGTTGGCGAGGAGCGCGAGTGCCTGCGGGAAGTGGCCGGCCATCGCCCGGGCGATGACGGCGGCGTGCCGCTGGGCGACCAGGAGCGAGAGGGTGCCCCCGGGCCGGAGCACCTCGCGGATCGTGGCGAGAGCGGCGGCCGGGTCGGGGACCACCTCGAGGACGCCGTGGCAGAGCACCACGTCCGCACCGCCGTCCACCAGCGAGGCCAGGTCGGAGAGGTCGCCCTGGATGCCGGTGACGTCGACACCCACCTCGCGGGCACGGCGGCCGAGGGCGGCCAGGGCGTCGGGGCTGGGGTCGACCACGGTGACCCGGTGGCCGAGCTCGGCGAGCCGGACGGCGAAGCCGCCGGTGCCGCCGCCGACGTCGACGATGCGCAGGGACTGCTCGCCGAGCGCGCGCTCGAGCGCCTCCCACACCACCGCGGTGCGGGCGCTCGCCCGTCGCTCGCTCGGCCGCTCCATGCGCTCAACCCTAGTGACCTCATCCCGGGCTCCCCGGACTGCGGTGCCAGAGCTTGCGGGCGACGTCCTTGGTGTCCTCGCCGGCCGGCTTGATGTCGGCGTACGGCGACATCTGGAAGCCGCTGGAGTGCACCAGCACCCGGCGGCGTCCCTGCGTCTCGTCCACCTTCCCGACGCCGGCGAAGCCCTCGGGGACCACCGCCATCTGCTCGCGGACCGCCTCGATCCCCTCGCGCTGCCACAGCGCGGCGAGGACCGGCAGCTCCCAGCAGCCGGTGGCGCGCAGCGAGACGCCGCGGTAGCCGGTCCTGCGCAGCTCGCCGCGCACGACCAGCAGCCAGGAGTGGAACACCGTGGCGGCGTAGGGGCCCTGGGCGTCCTCGAAGAACGTCGCGTCGACCGGGCCGGTGGCGTCGTCGAGGGTCAGGAAGATGACCCGCCGCCCGGAGCGGATCGGCGGGGTCTGGGTGGCGACCTTGACCCCGGCGACCAGCAGCTCGGACTTGCTGCGCCGGGTGAGCAGGTCGCGGCTGCGGACCACGCCGAGCGCCTCGAGGAACGGCGCGTAGGAGTCGACGACGTGCCGGCTCACGTCGAGCCCGAGGATCTCGAGCTCGGCCTTCATCCGCTCCTCGGAGGTCATCTCCGGCAGCCCGGACACCTCGCCCTCGGCCGGCTCGTCGCCCAGCGTCAGGGTCAGCTGGACCGAGTCGACCGGTGGTGGTGGCGCGGTGGCCCGGGACTGGGCGGCGGACCGCGCCCAGACCCCGGCGTCGCCGAGCGGGTGCCGCTCGAGGTCGTCGACGGTGTCGCGGACCCGCGGGTCCGAGCTGTTGCGGGCCGCCGCGTCGTCGGCCTTGGCGCGGGCGACCGAGCCGGTCCGGCTGCCGGAGCGCGACGTCCGGGCGGACAGCCCGCGGCTGCTCAGCGACCGGGACCCCGCCCGCTCGACCGAGCGCGCGAGCCGGTCGAGCTCGGCGACCTGGAGCAGCAGGTCGCGCCGGGTGACCCGGCCGCGGCGCCCGCTCTCCGCCCCGATCGCGTAGATGCCGTCGAACGCCCCGGCCAGCACCAGCCGCTCGACGATCGGCCGGGACACCCGGGCGCGCTGCCAGAAGTCGGTGAGCGAGTGGAACGGCCGGGCCGCGACGACCCGCTCGACCTCGCCCTCGTTGATGCCCTTCACCTCGGCCAGCGCCAGGCGGATGCCGTCGCGCGGCTCGCCGTCCGGGCCCTCGACCCGCTCCACGACGTAGGCCTTCTCGCTGGCGTTGACGTCGAGGCCGAGCACCGCCAGCCCGAGCTGGCGGACCTCGTCGAGGATCAGCCGCTTGGGGTACATGCCCGGGTCGTGGGTGAGCACGCCGGCCAGGAAGTGCGCCGGCCAGTGCGTCTTGAGCCAGGCCGACTGGAAGGTCGGCAGCGCGAACGCCGCGGCGTGGGCCTTGCAGAAGCCGAACGACGCGAACGCCTCGATCACCTTCCAGATCCTCTCGACCACCGGCAGCGGGTAGCCGCGGCCGAGCGCCCGCGGGAAGAACCAGAGCCGGGTCTCCTCCATCCCCTCGAAGTCGCCCAGGGCGCGGCGCTTCTCGTCGGCCTCCGCGAAGGAGATGCCGGCGAACTGGGCGATCATCTCGATCACCTGCTCGTGGAAGACGACCACGCCCTGGGTGGCGCCGAGGATCGGCCGCAGGTCGTCGTGCAGGAAGGTCGGCGCCCTCCAGCCCTGCTTGCCCTCGAGGTAGGGCGTGATCATGTCGCTCTTCACCGGCCCCGGCCGGAACAGCGAGATGTCGGTGATGATGTCCTCGAAGGAGTCCAGCCCCGACTTGCCGACCAGCTCGCGCTGGCCCGGCGACTCGATCTGGAACATGCCGAGGGTCTTGGCCGAGGAGATGACGGCGTACGTCGCCGGGTCGTCGCGCGGCACCTGGGACTCGTCGTCGAGGTCGATGTCGACCCCGTCGGTGCGCCGGATCTCGGCGACGGCGTGGGCCATCGAGGACTGCATCCGGATGCCGAGCACGTCGAGCTTGAGCAGGCCGAGGTCCTCGACGTCGTCCTTGTCGAACTGGCTCATCGGGAAGCCGGCGAAGCTCGCCTCGACCGGCGTGCGGTCGAGCAGCGTCGCGTCGGAGAGCAGCACCCCGCACGGGTGCATGGCGACGTGCCGGGGCAGGCCGTCGAGCCGCTCGACGAGCTGGAACATCAGGTCGAGCCGGACGTCGGTCAGCCCGCTGGCCCTCAGCTCGGGCAGCTCGCGCAGGGCCGCCCGGGCGTCGCGGGCGCGGATGTGCGGGAACGCCTTGGCGATGGTGTCGGTCTCGCTGGGCGGCATGCCGAGCGCGGCGCCGACGTCGCGGACGGCGTGCCGGACCCGGTAGGTGTCCATCATCGAGACGGTCACGCAGCGCTCGCCGCCGTACTTGTCGAGGATCCGCTCGTAGACCTCGAGCCGGCGCGCGGACTCCACGTCGACGTCGATGTCGGGCAGCGCCTCGCGCAGCGGCGAGAGGAACCGCTCCATCAGCAGCCGGTGCCGGACCGGGTCGACCCCGGAGACGCCGAGCAGGTAGTTGACGATGCTGCCCGCGCCCGAGCCGCGCGCCGCGCAGCGCACGCCCATCTCGCGGATCAGGTCGGTGACGTCGCCGACGGTGAGGAAGTACGACGCGTAGCCGAGGCCGCGGATCAGCTCGAGCTCGTCGTCGAGCCGCTTCCAGACGACCGCCTTGGGACCCGAGCCGTAGCGGTCGCCGATCGCCCCCTCGCACCTCGCCCTCAACGCGACGTCCGCGTCGTCGTGGTCGGTCGAGAGCTGGAACTCCGGGAAGTGCACCTCGCCGAGCCCGAGGTCGCGGCGCGGGTCGATCGCGCAGCGGTCGGCGACCTGGCGGGTGTGGGCGAGCAGCCGCTGCGCCTCCCGCTCGGAGTCGCCCAGGCCCGACAACCGGGCGACCTCCTCGGCCACCTCGGCCATCTCCTTGCCGGACTTGAGGTAGCCCTCGGCGTTGCCGCGGTCGACGTGCCGCCGGTCGAGGGCGACCAGCCGGCGGGCCGCGTCGAGGACGTCGACGGTGGCCGCGTCGCCGCGGTCGGCGTAGCGGACCGCGTTGCTCAGCACCGCCCCGATCCCGGCCCGGCGCGCCATCCCCGCCACCCGGGCGGCGTGCGGGCTGGTGCCCGGTCCCCAGGCCCCGCTGACCCCCGGGAGCCGGTGCGTGACCAGCTCGGCCAGCAGGTGGGTGCGCGGGACCAGCTCGCGCCACGGGGCCAGGGCGGCCAGGCCGAGGTCGTCGCGGCGACGGGTCGCCGCCCGGGCCAGCTCGGACGCCGGGCCGAGCATCACCATGAGGTGGCCGGCGGCCAGGGCCTCGCGCACGTCGTCCGGGACCGTCGCCAGGTCGACGATCGGGACGCCGCGCTCGCCGGCCAGGTGGGTCGCCGAGACCAGCCGGCACAGCGCCGCCCAGCCGGCCCGGCCTCCTCCCCTGCCGTCGGCAGTGGCCAGGAAGGTGACCCGGGGCAGCCCGCCGCCGACCGGTTCGCGGAACGCGCCGCCGCGCACGGGAGTCCTCGCCTTCGCGACGGGAGGCGCGGGTAGCACCGGCCGGTGCGCGAGCTCGACACCGAGCACCGGCCGGATGCCGGCGCCGTGGCAGGACCGGGCGAACTTCACCGCGCCGTACGTGCCGTCGCGGTCGGTGAGCGCCAGGGTGTCCATCTCCTGCTCGGCGGCCCGGGCGACCAGTGCCTGCGGGTGCGAGGCGCCGTAGCGCAACGAGTAGCCGGAGGCGACGTGGAGGTGGACGAACGGGTCCATGGAGGCCGATCAGCCCACGGCGCGGATGAGCGGGAGCTGCGGGACGTGCGGCGCCAGGCCCAGGGACTTCTCGATCACGCCGAGGAACCGGTCGGCGTCGCGGACCAGGTCGTCGGCCTCGCGCTCGGTGACCGCCCGGCTGGAGCCGGCCTCGGCGGCCGCGCGCTTGGCCGCACCGGCCGCGAAGAAGCTCGCCCACTCCGCCAGCTCGGGGGCGACCTCCGCGAGCAGGACCCAGGCGTTCTTCTGCGGACGGCGGCGGCCGGTGGCCGGCCGGGCCCGGGCGGCGAGCAGCGCGGCCGCGGACCGCAGCGCCGCGACGTGGGCGTGCGCGTAGCGGGCCGCGACCTCGGTGTCGTTCATCGCCTCGCTCAGCGACTCCGCCGCGCGGGCGAGGTAGGAGTGGGTGGTGGCCGGGAGGCCGAACGGGTTGGCGGGCTGGGTCGTGGGGGTCGTGGGCGGGGTCGTCATCAGTCCACGCACCCGACGAGCTGCCAGCGGCCGTCGGCCCAGTCGAAGGCGAGGTCGAAGACCCCGCCCCCGTCGTCGGCCCGGCCGCGGCCGGCCTCGACCCGCCACAGCTCACGCTCGGTGAGCAGGTCGCCGACCGGTCGCGGCTCCGGGGCGTCCTCGTCGACGACCTGGCCCTCGGAGCCGATCACCGCCCGCACCCCGGGCGAGCTCCACCACGCGCCGGTCTCGACCCAGTGGGCGAGCACGGCCCGGACCTTCCAGAGCCGGCCGTGCCAGAGGAACTGGTCCGGCGCCCGATCGTCGGTGGCCGCGCCTACCCTCACCTCGACCGGGTCGTCGTAGCGCCTCATCCGTGCCGCCTCTCCGTGGTGTTCGAACGTATGTTCGAATGATACCCCGCGGCACGGACGGCCCGTCAAGGGCCGGAGAGATCAGACCTGGGACACCTGGGAGGCCCGGCGGAGGAACCGGTTCGTGTCCGGGTGCCAGAGGAAGGCGACCGCGACCACCTCGACCACCATCGAGGCGATCATGATCACCACGAAGACCGACGGCGGGTCGGTCCGGATGCCCGCGATGGTGGCGACAGCGGCGAAGAAGAGCAGCGCGGTGAGGGTGAGCCGGGACCAGGCGTTGGCGTTCGCGAAGAACAGCAGCAGCATCCAGATCAGCAGGGCGATGACGACCCACAGCGTCAGCGACGGTGCGACGAACGCCGGCGGCCGCACGGGGCCGTCCTTGATCGCCTGGAGCCCCTGCGTCTCCAGCACCCGGCGCATGTCCGAGCGCCCCTCCGCCCACGAGCGGATCAGCGCGTCGTTCATCACGATCGTCAGCGCCGCCGCGACCCCGCCCAGGGCGATGAGCACCACGTGCATCCGGATCGCGTGGGTGACCGATCTCGGCCGGTCCGTCACTGAGCCTCCCCTCCCTGAAATGGATTACCGACGTCGGACCGGCGCTCCTACGCTCGCCCCATGACGACCGAGCACCCGACCATCACCAGGTTCCGCGACGAGCATGCCCGACTGGGCGGCACCGGTGAGGTCGTCATTCTGCCCGACTCCGTGCACACCGCCGCGCTGGCCGCCGAGGCGCTCGGCTGCGAGGTCGGCGCCATCGCCAACAGCCTGCTCTTCGACGCCGGGGGCTCGCCCGTCCTGATCCTCACCTCGGGGGCGCACCGGGTCGACACCGCCAAGGTCGCGGCCACCATCGGCGTCGAGCGGCTGAAGCGGGCGACGCCCGAGTTCGTGCGCGAGCACACCGGCCAGGTGATCGGGGGCGTCTCCCCCATCGCCCACACCTCGTCGGTCCCGACCTGGCTGGACTCGTGGCTCGAGCGCTACGAGGTCGTGTGGGCCGCGGCCGGCCACCCGGCCGCCGTGTTCAGCACGACCTACGCCGAGCTCGCCGCGATGACCGGCGCCCCGACCATCGAGGTCGAGTAGGTCGGAGCCCGTGCGAACCTCGACGACCCCTCGGCGCGTACTAGTGACGTGAGGAAGGCCCAGCGCACGACCCAGCGCGAACGCGAGTTCACCGACTTCTACGCCGGCTCGGCGGCGGCACTGCGCCGCACGGCGTACGTCGTCGTCCGGGACTGGGACCTGGCCGAGGACCTCGTGCAGCAGGCGATGGCCAAGCTGTACGTCGCGTGGCCGCGCGTCCGCACGGAGACCCGGATGGCGTACGCGCGCCGCACGGTCGTCAACGAGTGCCTCAGCCACACCCGCCGGCACCGCCCGGAGATCGCGACCGACACGCTGCCCGACCACCCGGTCGACCCACCGGAGCCGGGACCCGACCTGGCCGGGGCGCTGACGGTGCTGCCCGCCAGGCAGCGCGCGATCGTGGCGCTCCGGTTCCTCGACGACCTGTCCGTGGCCGAGGTCGCCGACCTGCTCGGGATCGCCGAGGGCACGGTCAAGAGCCAGACCTCACGGGCGCTCGAGACCCTGCGCCGCCACCTGCCCGACCTCGTCACGACCACAGCCACCGCGGAGGACCGATGACCCACGACGACCTCGCCACCCTGCTCCGGGACGACGTGTCCCGCGACGAGCCGCACTGGCTCCCCGACGTGTCGGTGCCCGTCGCCGCCGGGCGCCGCCGGCTGCGCCGCCGCCGCATCGGGTCGGCGGTCGTGGTCGCGGCCGCCGTCGCGATGGCGGGTGCCGTCGCCGTCCCGCTCCTGGGCGGCGACGAGGGTCGGGCACGCGCCCTCGACCCGGCCGAGCAGTCGCTGCGGGACTACGACCCCCAGCGGATGCCCGTCACGCTGGAGCAGCACGCGCGCGACGTCCTCGGGCGGAGCGTGCCCGGCCTCGGTCCGGCCACGTTCCTGGCCGGCGACGGCCAGGGCCAGGCTCTCGCGCCGACGGACTACGACAAGGCGAGCGGCATGTCCGTCACGTTCGGCTCCCCCGACCACGAGTACCGCGTCAGCCTCGACCACGCGCGGAGCGAGGCCGAGGGCGACGCGCAGGAGTACTGCGACGACGGCGTGGCCGAGGGCTACTACTTCACCTGCACCGTCGAGACGGACGGCGCCGGCAACGTGATCATCACGACCACCTCGGCGGGTCGACCGATGGGGCTCTCCCCCGGCGAGACCGAGGCCTACATGGGCGTCACCGCCGACGAGCTCGACGAGGTCAACCCGGCCCGGTTGTTCTTCTTCCGGTCGGTCAAGGTCATCAAGTCGGAGACCCTGGTCACCTACACGACCGAGCAGCTCAAGGCACCCAGCCTCGAGGCGGCCGAGGCCGAGTGGCTCGTCCCGGTCGCGGACCTCGTCGAGATCGGCGCCGACCCGGCGCTGGTCATCCCCGAGCCCCCGACCGACGACTCCGGCTGCGGTCCCTGGACCCAGGACCCCGGGGTGTCGTACTCCTGCTGAGGCCCGGCGGGAGCGGCGGCTCCTAGGCTGACGCCGTGGAGTCCCTGTCCCTGGCGTTCTCGAGCGGGTGGGCGAGCGGCGTCAACGCCTACCTCGTCGTCCTGGTGCTGGGCATCGCCGACCGGGTCGGCGACCTCGCCCAGGTCCCGGACGTGCTCGGCCGCTGGGAGGTCCTGGCCGCGGCGGCGTTCATGTACGCGATGGAGTTCGTGGCCGACAAGATCCCGTACGTCGACTCGACCTGGGACGTCGTCTCGACCGCGATCCGGCCCACCGTCGGCGCCGTGATCGGCGTCCTCCTCGCCGGGGACGCCGACACCCTCGACCAGGCCGTCAGCGGCACCGTCGGCGGCACCACCGCGCTGGCGTCGCACCTCGTCAAGGCCGGGAGCCGGTTGGCGATCAACGCCTCCCCCGAGCCGTTCACCAACATCGTCACGAGCGTCGCCGAGGACGTCGCGGTGCTCGGCGTCGTCTGGTTCGCGATCGAGCACCCCCGCGCCGCGGCCGCGATCGCCGCGGTGCTCCTGGCCGCCGGGCTGGTCCTCCTGTACTTCGTCGCGAAGCTCGTCAGGCGCGGCTGGCGGCGCTACAGGAACCGCGGCTCACCCCAGCCAGCCGCTCCATGAGTCGCGTCGTCGTCGTGGGCGGCGGCCTCGGCGGCCTGGCCTCGGCGGCACGGCTCGCCAAGCTCGGGCACCAGGTCACCGTCCTGGACCGGCTGCCCGCGCTCGGCGGTGCCCTCGTCCCGGTGACCGCCGGTGGCTACTCGTGGGACGCCGGCCCCTCCTCGATGCTGGTGCCGGCGGTGGTGCGCGACCTGTTCCGGAAGTCCGGCCGGCCGGCCGAGAGGGAGATCGAGATCGTCCCGCTCCCCTTCGTCCGGGAGCACGTCTTCGAGGACGCGTCGGTGCTGCGGCTGCCGGGCGAGTCGCGGGCCGCGCAGCACGAGGCGTTCGACGAGCTCGGGCCCGGGCTCGGGCAGCAGTGGGTCGACCACGTCGACTCCTACGCCGACGTGTGGGAGGTGCTCCGGCGCGGCTACTTCGAGGTGCCGTGGACCCCGGACTCGCTGCCGCGGGAGGTGGCCGCCCTCCTCGACTCCCGCGAGGTGCTGCACAAGCGGCTCAGGAAGCGGTTCCGGGACGAGCGACTGCGCGCGGTCGCCGCGTACCCGTTCGTCGCCGAGGGACACGACCTCCGCAACGTGCCCGCGTGGGCCGGGCTGGTCGCCTACCTCGAGCAGCGCTTCGGGGCCTGGACCGTCGAGGGCGGGATGGGCGCGCTGGCGACCGCGCTCGTCGAGAGGCTCGCGACCCGGCGGGTCACCGTGGAGACCGGCGTCGACGTGCAGGACCTCGTCGTCCGCGACGGCCGCGTGGTGGGTGTGGTCACGGCCTCCGGGTCGCTCGACGCCGACGTCGTCGTGGTCGCGGTCGACCCTCGCCGGCTGCCCGCGCTGGCGTCGTACGTCGAGCGGACGATGCCCGCCATGCCACCCGTCGTCGCCCACCTCGGCCTGGAGGGGCCCCTGCCCCAGGCCCTCGCGGAGATGCCGCACGAGACCGTGCTGCACGGCGACCCGATGCTCGTCGTCCGGACCGGCGGCACCGCGCCCGAGGGCCACGCCGCGTGGACCGTGCACGGCCGCGGCAAGCTCGTCGAGGACGTCCTGCGCGCGCTCGCCCGGCACGGCGTGGACCTGCGGCCGCACGTCGTCGAGCGGGTCGACCGCTCGCCGCGCGAGATGGTCGAGCACTGGCACAGCTCTCCGCTCGGCGTGCTGTGGCAGGGCCGGGCGACGGTCCGGCGGCGGCTGGGCCCCACCACGCCGATCGCGGGCGTCTACGCCGCCGGTGCGCACGCGACACCGGGCGGCGGCGTCCCGTTCGTCGGGCTGTCCGCCGCGCTCGTGGCGCAGGCGATCGGGCCGGCGGCGGGCCTAGGAGGAGCTGGAGTTCCAGCTCTGGGCGGCCTTGGTGATGACCCAGGTCACCGTCACGGTCGAGGTCAGCTGGGTCTGGCCGGGTGCGAAGCCGACGTCGGCCTTCATCGCGGCGAGCTCGTTGCCGCGGGCGACCGGAGCGCCCGCCCCCTCGGCGACGTCCTGGACCTCGCCCAGGGTCGCCTCGGCGAGGCGGGCGAGGTGCTCGGCGCGGGTCCGCGCCTCGGCGAACGCCGCCTCGCGCGCCTCGGTCAGCGCGGCCGTCGGGTCGCCGACCGACAGCGCGACGCTCTCCACCTGGAGCCGGTCGCCGACCTCCTCGGCGAGCCGCCCGACGAGAGCTCCGGCGCTCTCGAGGTCGCCGCCGGTGATGGTCAACGCGTGCCGTGCCTCGAAGCCGGCGCGCCGGCCCTCGTTGTCGTGGGCCGGCCAGACGCTGAGGTCGGTGGACGAGACGACCAGGCCGCCCGCCGCGGCGACGACGGCCGCGCGCGCCGACTCGGCACCCGACAGCGCCTCCGCCATGCCGGCCGCGCGGTGCACGGCGGCGACTCGGACGACGGCGGTGTCGGGGACGGCGGTGGCCGACCCGTGGCCGGTGACGGTGACGGTGCGCGACATGCTCGCGACAGTAGCGGCCGTGGTGAGGGCTCAGACCCTGACGTTCAAGGCGGAGAAGATCTCGAGCGTGGCCTTGGACCTGTTGAGCGTGTAGAAGTGCAGGCCCGGCGCGTCGCCGGCGAGCAGCTCGGCGCACAGCTCGGCGGCGAGCTCGATGCCCGCGGCGCGCATCGCCACCGGGTCGCCGTCGTACGCCGTGATCCGGTCGACCACGAACGCCGGCACGTCGGTGCCGATGAGCTCGCTCTGCCGCCGGATGTTGCCGAGGTTCAGGACCGGCATGATGCCCGGGACGATCGGGATGTCGACGCCGCGGGCCCGGACGCGCTCGACGAGGTCGACGTAGTCCGAGGCCCGGAAGAACATCTGGGTCACCGCGAACTCCGCGCCCGCCTCCGCCTTCGCCACCAGCACGTCGGCGTCCTGCTCCAGCGACTCCGACGACGGGTGCCGCTCGGGGAACGCCGCGACGCCGATCCGGAAGTCGCCTCGCGACCGCGCCAGCGCGACCAGCTCGGACGCGTAGTTCAGGCCGCCGGGGGTCGCCTCCCACGGCGCCCGCGGCCCGTCGCTCGGGTCGCCGCGCAGCGCCATCAGGTGCTGGACCCCGACCTCCTGGTACGCGTCCAGGATCCGCTCGAGCTCGTCGCGGGTGTGGCCGACGCACGTCAGGTGCGCCACCGGGGTCAGCGACGTCTCCTGCGCGATCCGGCCGGTGATCCGCACGGTCGTGTCGCGGGTCGAGCCGCCGGCGCCGTACGTGACGGAGACGAAGCTGGGGGCGTAGGGCTCGAGCGCCTCGATGGCGGCCCACAGCTGGGCCTCGCCGGCGTCGTCCCTGGGCGGGAAGAACTCGAACGAGTACGAGTGCTCGCCCTCCTCCAGCATCTCCTTGATGCTGCGTCCGCGTCCCGTGGTCATGCCCCGATTGTCCGGCAGGGAGGCGACCCCCTCCCAATTCTGTCCACGCCCTAGGGTCAGTCGGGTGGGTGCGGACTGGGACGTCGAGGGCTTCCGCGCGCGGGTCCAGGCGGCGCTGAGCGCGGCGCTGGACGAGCAGGCGGACCGCCTCGCCCCGCTGGGCCCGGATGCCGGGAGACTCATCTCACAGGCGCGGACCTCCGTGGCCGGCGGCAAGATGTTCCGCGCGTCGTTCTGCTGGTGGGGCCACCACGCCGTCGCCGCGCCGGCCGACGCCGACGCGCTCGTCCGGGCGTGCGCCGCGCTGGAGCTCCTGCACGCCAGCGCCCTGGTCCACGACGACCTGATGGACGCCTCCGACACGCGGCGCGGCCACCCGTCGACCCACCGCTTCTTCGAGTCGGAGCACCGCACCGCGTCCTGGCGCGGCGGCGCGGAGCAGTACGGCGCCGCGGGCGCGATCCTCCTCGGCGACCTCCTCCTCTCGTGGAGCGAGGAGCTGCTGCGCCGCTGCGGCCTCCCGCTCGGGTCGGTCGCCCCGGCCCTGGAGGTCTTCGACCTCTGCCGGTCCGAGGTGATCACCGGCCAGTTCCTCGACGTGTCCGCCCAGGCCCGCGGCAGCGCCGACGTGGACACGGCGATGACCGTGCTCCGCTACAAGTCCGCGAAGTACTCCATCGAGCGTCCCCTCCAGATCGGTGCGGCGCTCGCCGGCGCCTCGGAGCAGACCCAGGCCGAGCTCTCCGCCTTCGGGCTCCCGCTCGGCGAGGCGTTCCAGCTCCGCGACGACCTGCTCGGCGTCTTCGGCGACCCCGACGTCACCGGCAAGCCGGCCGGCGACGACCTCGTCGAGGGCAAGCGCACGGTCCTCGTCGCCCTCGCGCTCGACGCCGCTCCCCCGGCCGACGCCGCCGAGCTCGACGCCGCGCTCGGCACCCGGCTGTCAGAGGCCGACGTCGAGAGGCTCCGCGGGATCATCGACGACTCCGGCGCCCGCGCCCAGGTCGAGGCCGTGATCGAGCAGCTGGGCGACCACGCGCTCGCCGCCCTCGACCGGGCGGGCGTCGACGACCGGGCACGCGAGGTGCTGCGTGGCCTGGCCGGTGCCGTGACCCACCGGGTCGTCTAGCGGGTCCAGCGGTCAGTCCAGGGACGTCACGTCGACGTCCGGGCCCTCTCCACGCAGCAGGGTGGTCACCGCCGACGAGAACTCGCCGAGGATCTCGACGACGATCCCGAAGGCGCGCTGGTCCTCGCGGGCGAGCGTCCCCCAGCCGTCCCAGAGCAGGACGTGCTGTCCCTGGAGGTCGGCCAGGCAGTCGCTGAGGGCGTCGAGGTTGCGTCCGTAGTGGTCGGGGAAGCCGAGAGCCTCGCCGATCGACGTGAGCACCGCGAGCTTGTCCTGGTGGTGCCAGCCGTCGACGTACCCGAACCGCCAGCCGGCGTGCTCGACGGTGTGCCGCACGTCCTCGACGTCGAAGGCCGCGTGCCACCGGAACACGCCGGGCACGTGGTGACCGGCGAGCACGGCCGCGAGCCCGCTCATGACGACCTCCGGAGGATCCGCTGGAAGGACTCGTAGTGGTCCTCGGTGTAGTAGAACTCGCCGCCCTCGCCGGTGACGATCCGCTCGGGGCCGCGGTTGTCCGCGCCCGGCTCGACCACGGTGTACTCGTGGTAGTAGCCGCGCGACTCGTCGGGGAGGATCCCCTCGCGGTTCTCGAAGACGACGCCGTCGCGGTCGTACGGGTACGGCCCGCCCTGGTCGATGAGGGCGAGCGTGCCCTGCGCGAACACCTGGAGGTCGTCCTCGAGGACCCAGGGCAGCCCGGTCTCGTCGTCGACGTCACCGGTCTCGACCCCCGGGTCGGGCCCACCGGGATCGGCCGGCGCGGACGTGGCCGGGTCGTCGCCACCCAGGGTGATCGACTCGCCGTCGTGGTCCACGGCGAACTTGATGACGAACGACGCGAACGCGACGCTCAGGAACACGATGACGACGACCTGGATCGTCTGCCTGTTCCACTTCATCGCTAGAGGGCCATCGACTGCGCCCGACGCTTGACCTCGGCGCCGCGGTTCTCCCGCAGGGCGTCGATCGGGCGGCCGGGCAGCTCGAGGTCGAGGAAGAGCCACGCGATGCACTCGCGGTCGTCGTACCCGCCGTCGTGCAGCACGGTCAGGAGGCCCGCGAGGCCCTTGACCGGGAGACCGTCCTGGACCAGCAGGGCCGGCACCTGAGGGCCGCGGCCGGGGGCGGGTACGGCGTCCGCGAGCTCGTGGTCGCGGACCATCGTCCGCACCTTGGCCTCGGTGACGCCGAGCTCCGCGGCGGCCTGCTTCCAGGTCAGCCAGTCCTCCACGAGCGTGGCGAGGTCGTGGTCCGCCAGGGGCACATCCGTCATGGGAGGAATGTTCGCACCCGGGCGCCCGGCACGGAGCCGCGGTCCGTCCCGGTGCGTCGAAACCCCCGGACGAGCGGGAATCCGTACGATGGACCGATCCGGACCCCTTCCCCGTCCGGATGCAGGAGGTCGACGTGTCTGACGCGCGCCCGGAGGCTGGGCAGTCGTCGTCGAGCGTCAGCGACCCCTTGATCGGCCGGTTCCTCGACGGTCGCTACCGGATCAGCGGCCGGATCGCGCGCGGCGGCATGGCCACCGTCTACGAGGCCGTCGACCAGCGCCTCGACCGCACGGTCGCGATCAAGGTCATGCACCCGGGCCTCGGGGACGACGACGAGTTCGCCAACCGGTTCGTGAGCGAGGCGCGCAGTGCCGCCCGCCTCTCGCACCCCAACGTGGTCGCCGTCTACGACCAGGGCAACGACGACGGCACCGTCTTCCTCGCCATGGAGCTCGTCCAGGGCCACACCCTGCGCGACACCATCGGCAAGGAGGCGCCGATGTCGCCCGCGCGGGCGCTGGCGCTGCTCGAGCCGGTCGTCTCCGCCCTCGCCGCCGCCCACCGGGCCGGCCTCATCCACCGCGACGTGAAGCCCGAGAACGTGCTCATCGCCGACGACGGCCGGGTGAAGGTCGCGGACTTCGGGCTCGCGAAGGCGGTCAGCGGCCAGACCAAGCACACCGCCACCGGCGTGCTGATCGGCACCGTCTCCTACATCGCCCCCGAGCTGGTCGTCGAGGGCACCTCCGACGCGCGCGCCGACGTGTACGCCGTCGGCGTGATCCTCTACGAGCTGCTCACCGGCGTGAAGCCGCACACGGGAGAGACCCCGATCCAGGTCGCCTACAAGCACGTGCACGAGGACGTGCCGGCGCCCTCCGGGGCGGTCGACGGGGTCCCCGACTACGTCGACGCACTGGTCGCCCGGGCCACCGCGCGCGACCGCGAGCAGCGGCCGACCGACGCCGGCGTGCTGCTCCAGCACCTGCGCCGGGTCACCCAGGCCCTCAACGCCGGGGTGCGCGAGGACGCCGAGCTCGTCGCCGACCTGCTCCCGCGGCAGGTGGCGACCGAGGTCGCCGAGGACGCCCCGATCCACGTGCCGACCGACACCGCCGAGGTGCTGCGCCGTCCGCGGGAGAACACCGCGGCCGTCGTCCGCGAGCCCACGTCGACCATCGAGACCCGGGACGCCGCGCTGCGCGAGCAGCCGATCCGGCTGGCCCCGACACCGAGGCCGGCCAAGGAGCCACGTCGCCCTCGCGAGCAGCCCGGCCGCCCCGGGCGTCCGCGCCGGCGCCGCCGCGGCCCGATCCTGCTGCTCGTCGCCCTGCTCGTCGCGAGCGCGGTCGGCGTCGGCGCGTGGTGGTTCGGCTACGCCCGCTACACGACCACACCCGGCGTCATCGGCCTCACGCAGGAGGAGGCGACCGAGCGCCTCGAGGGTGCCGGGCTCGAGGTGGTCGTCGGCGAGGCCGTCTACTCCAACACCGTCCAGAAGGGCCGGGTCGTCAGCAGCGACCCCGGCGCCGGCGACCGGGTGCTCGACGGCGACAAGGTCGCGATCGTCCTGTCGAAGGGCAAGGAGGTCTACGACCTGCCCAAGCTCGCCGGGCTCACCGTCGACGCGGCCCAGGACAAGCTCTTCGACTCCAAGCTCGCCTTCGGCAAGGTCATCGAGCGCTTCTCCGAGTCGGTCGAGAAGGGCATCGTCGTCGCCTCCGACCCGAAGGCCGGCACGACGCTGCGACCGGGCGCCATCGTCGACCTGATCGTCTCCAAGGGACGCCAGCCGATCCCGGTCGGCAGCTGGGTCGGCAAGGACGCCGACCGCGCCCAGAACGTCCTCGAGCGGCGCGGCCTCGAGGTCGACACGTCGACGGAGTACAACGACGACTACGCCGAGGGCCTGGTCATCGCCCAGGACCCCGGCAGCGGCACGCTGTTCAAGGGCGACACCGTCGAGCTGCGGATCTCGCTCGGCCCCGAGCTGGTCGAGGTGCCCAACGTCGTCGCGTCCGGCGTCGAGGACGCGAAGGCCGAGCTCGAGTCGTCCGGCTTCGTCGTCGACATCCAGGAGGCGCCCGGCTACCTCGGCCTGGGCTTCGTCTTCTCGATGGCCCCCGAGGCGGGCACCGACCTGCCCAAGGGGTCCACGGTGACGATCTACCTGATCTGACACCCTCACCGGGTGGCGTCGCGTCGTACCTCCCTGCTCGCCACCGCCGCACTGCTCGGGACGACGGCCGCGTGGGGCAGCACGTTCTTCATGATCAAGGACCTGCTGGACCGGGTCCCGACCCTCGACTTCCTCGCCGTCCGCTTCCTGATCGCCGGTGCGGTGATGGCCCTGGTCGCGAACCGCGCGCTGCGCTCGCTGTCCCGGGAGTCCCGCCGGCACGCGGTCGTGCTCGGCCTGCTGTACGGCGTCGCGCAGATCCTCCAGACGGCCGGCCTCGCGCACACGGCGGCGAGCGTGTCCGGCTTCATCACCGGCATGTACGTCGTCGCCACTCCCCTGTTCGCGGCGGTGATCCTGCGCACCCGCGTCACGGCGACGACCTGGGGCGCCGTGCTGCTCGCGACCGCCGGCCTCGGCGTGCTGACGCTCGACGGCTTCTCGGTCGGGTACGGCGAGGCGATCACGCTGGTCGCGTCGCTGATCTACGCGCTCCACATCGTCGGCCTCGGCGCGTGGTCCAACCCCGCCGAGGCGCTGGGGATGTCCGTCGTCCAGCTGCTCGTCATCGCCGCGGTCTGCCTGCTCGCCACCGCACCGGACGGCGTCGTGCTGCCGGAGACCGGCCGCGACTGGGCCGCGATCGTCTACATGGCCCTGGTCGCCGGTGCCCTCGGCCTGCTGGCGCAGACCTGGGCGCAGGCGCACCTCGCACCCACCCGGACCGCGATCATCATGAGCACCGAGCCGGTGTTCGCCGCGTTCTTCGCGGTCCTGCTGGGCGGTGAGGGGGTCACGTCGCGGATGGTGCTGGGCGGCCTGATGGTGCTCGCCGCGATGCTCGTCGTCGAGCTCGCGCCGCGTCGGCCGGTCGAGGGCGAGGTCCAGCACCTGGCCGTGTAGACGAGTCGCGCCCGGTCACGATTGCGTCACGCCTGTCCGCACTACGGATTATCGCGTCTCGGACGGTGACCGCGGCCGTACGTTCACGCGGTGGTCGTGGTGATGGCACCCGGCGCGACGGACGAGGACATCGCCGCGGTCGTCGCCAGGGTCGAGGAGGTCGGGGGCGAGGCGTTCGTCTCGCGCGGCCTGGTGCGCACGATCATCGGGCTGGTCGGTGACATCGACAAGTTCCACCACCTCAACCTGCGCACCCTGGCCGGCGTCGCGGACGTGCACCGCATCTCGGACCCCTACAAGCTCGTCAGCCGCCAGCACCACCCGGACCGGTCCACGGTCTGGGTCGGGCCGCCCGAGCACCAGGTGCCGATCGGCCCGGACACGTTCACGTTCATCGCCGGGCCGTGCGCCGTGGAGAGCCACGAGCAGACGTACGAGGCCGCGGTGATGGCCCGCGGCGCCGGCGCGACCCTGCTGCGCGGCGGGGCGTTCAAGCCCCGCACCTCGCCGTACGCCTTCCAGGGCCTGGGCGTCGCCGGCCTCGAGATCCTCGCCGACGTGCGCGCCGCGACCGGGATGCCGATCGTCACCGAGGTGGTCGACGCGCGCGACGTGCCCGTCGTCGCCCAGCACGCCGACATGCTCCAGGTCGGCACCAGGAACATGGCGAACTTCGGCCTGCTCCAGGCCGTCGGCGAGTCCGGCAAGCCGGTGCTCCTCAAGCGCGGCATGACCGCGACCGTCGAGGAGTGGCTGATGGCGGCGGAGTACATCGCCCAGCGCGGCAACCTCGACGTCGTCCTGTGCGAGCGCGGCATCCGGACGTTCGAGCCCGCGACCCGCAACACCCTGGACATCTCGGCGATCCCGGTCGTGCAGGCGACCAGCCACCTGCCGATCATCGTCGACCCGTCCCACGCGGCGGGCCGCAAGGACCTCGTAGTGCCGCTGTCGAAGGCGGCGATCGCGGTCGGCGCCGACGGCGTGATCGTCGACGTGCACCCGCAGCCCGAGGTCGCCCTGTGCGACGGGCCGCAGGCCCTGGCGGGCTCCGACCTGCGTGAGCTCGCGCAGGTCGTCCGCCGCCTGCCCAAGGCAGTGGGACGGGCCGACGCGTCGGCCCACGTGCGCATAGGCTGACCGCCGAAACGGGGTGCCGACCAGGAGGGAGTGCCGTGAAGCGCTGCACTCAGTGTGGGCACCTCCTCGGCCTGGGCCGGTTCTGCACCAACTGCGGCGCGCCCGTCGCTCCGCGGGTCGACCCGCTGTCCGACCCCATCGAGGTGGTCGAGGCCGCGGCGCCCGAGGAGCCGGCCGAGCCGGCCGCCTCGGTCGGGTGACTGGCAGGAGCACACCGCCGAGCGACGTCCCGCGGCGTCGGCCCCGCTGCCCGTCGTCCCCGTCGGCCCTGTCGTCCCCGCGGACCCGGCACCGTCGCGGGTGCCGCCGGTCGCGGGCGAGCCGCCACCTCCCCCGAGGTTCCCGCTCTTCGCCGACGAGGTCGCCCCTGCGGCCACGGTCGCCGCCCCTGCCGCCGTCACCGCAGCGCCTGCGCCTCCGGTCGCGCTCGAGACCGAGCCCGAGCCCGACTGGGACGAGGACGACTGGGACGACGAGGACGTGGGACGACGGGGGTCGTCCGCGCGCGCTCTGGATCCTGGGTGCGCTCGTCGTCCTCGCGGCCCTGGTCGCCGCGGCGTGGTTCCTCGGCCAGAAGATCGGCGGCGACGACGACAAGAAGGCCGAGGACCCTGCCGCGTCGGGTGAGCCGGAGCCGGGCGGCGCCGAGCGAGTCGACCACACCGCCGAGGCGTCCGCAGAGGCGCCCGAGACCGCACCGCCCGGCGAGGACGTCGACGGCGTCGCGACGTCGTACGACGCGAGCAACATGCTCGACGGCGTGCCCGAGACCGCCTGGCGGATGGAGGGCGACGGGAGCGGCCTGAAGATCGTCTTCACGTTCCCCGAGAAGACCCGGATCACCGAGGTCGGCCTGATCAACGGCTACGCCAAGAAGGCGCGCGAGGGCGGCAAGGTCCTCGACTGGTACGAGGGGCACCGCCGGATCCAGGCGGTCACCTGGATCTTCAGCGGGGGCAGCACCGCCCGGCAGGACCTCACCGACGGCCGCGAGCTCCAGACCATCGACGTCGAGCCGATCGAGGTGACGAAGGTCGTCCTCAAGATCGTCTCCACCACCCAGCCGGGCACCGGCGCGGCACGGCGCGACATGACGGCGATCAGCGACGTGGTGCTCGCCGAGAGCTGACGATCCCGGTTCGCACGGTCTCGGTGGCGTTCGATCAGGTGTGTGGATAGTGGCCGGGATTGTCGGTGGTCCCTGCTTGGGTTGAAGCATGACCACGAAGCGGCTGGACGAGATGCGTGAGGACGAGGTCCTCGCCTTCGCCGGCGACGCCGCCGAGCGGGAGCGGTGCGCGTCGATCGACCTGATGCGCGCGGCGTACCAGTGGGCCGTCATCCATTCCCCCGACAGGCTTCGTGCCAGTGACGTTCCGGGTGCGGAGAAGGCACGGAGGTACGGCGGGGACGGCACACCGGAGGTGTGCGAGTTCGCCGCCGCCACCTTCGGCGCGCGGGCCGGGCTGACCACCTATGCCGCTGGTCAGCTGATGGCCGACATGCTCGACCTGGTCCACCGCGGCAGCGACCTGTGGGCCCGGGTCGAGGCCCGCGAGGTCAAGCCTTCCTACGCGCGCCACGTCGTCGCCAGGACCCGGTCGCTGCCCAAGGACGAGGCGCAGTACGTCGCCGCCGCCGTGGCAGAGTGCGCCGACGGCCGGATCCCCTGGTCGCGGTTCGAGGCCAAGGTCGAGGCCGAGATCGCCAAGGCGAACCCGGAGGTCGCCCGGGCCAAGGAGCTCCAGGCTCAGCGGGCAACCTTCGCCAAGAAGTGCCGCGACGAGGGCCACGGGATGGGATCCCTGCTGGTCCGCGGTGACATCGCCTCGATCGACGCCATGGCCGCCGCCATCGACACCAAGCAGGCCTCGCTGGTGGAGTCCATGCCGGAGGCGACCGAGGACGAACGCCGGTTCCGGGCCGCGCTCCTGCTGCTGACCGGCGCGCCGGACGGCGCCGACCTGCGTGACGTGATGCCGGTCGTCGCACCTCTACGTGCACACCTACTCCGGCCGCGACCACGAGGGCATCAACCGGCTCGAGGGCCACGGCCCCGTCACCGACGAGTGGGTCCGCGACACCCTCGGCCCGCACTGCCGGTTCAAGATCCACCCCGTCATCGACATCGCCGGCATGGCCCCCGTCGACGCCTACGAGATCCCCGACCGACATCGCCAGGCCGTGCATCTCCTGACGCCGGCCGACACCTTCCCCCACGGATCCAGCCTGTCTCGCACGAAGCAGGTCGACCACACCATCCCCTGGGACCGCAACGGTCCACCGGGCCAGTCCGGCATCGGCAACTACGGACCACTGACCACGCCGCACCACCGGATCAAGACCCACGGCCGGTGGCAGGTCCAGCAACCATTCCCCGGGATCTACGTCTGGCGCGACCAGTACGGCGCGACCTACCTCGTCGACAACACCGGCACCCGCCAGACTCCCGAGGTCGACGGACGACCCCCTACCCCTGGTCGTCGAGATCTACCGCAACCTGCCTAACGCTGAGCTCGACTGGGCCGCCTGACGCTATGGACTAGGTGCGCCACCTCGGGTGGGTCATGAGTCGGGCAGCGGCCACGACGAGGCACGCCACCACCACGACCCAGGTGGCGGTCGCCTCGTTCCCCAGCCGCCCCGAGAAGAGGATGAACGGCTCGCCGGTCGTGAGAACGAGCGCGGCGGCCACCGTTGCCGCCACCACGGCCAGGGCGGCGAGCCGCGGCATCGCGGCGGCCAGCACCAAGGTCGCTCCGATGGGTAGCGAGTACATCAACGCCCGTGCGACGACCTCGCGCTCGTCCTCCCAACCGCCCACCATGATCCGCGGGACAACGATGGCGACGACGAGCGCCACAGGGACGGCGACGGTGAGGGCCAACCGACTCCCACTGAGGGAAAGCCCGGAGAGCAGCACCACCACGCAGACGAGAGCCGCCAGCGCGCAGACCACGCCCATCGCGGTCGCGAGGGTTCGGACCAGCTCACCCTCGGTGACCGCCTTGGGCGAGCAGCAGCCCCAGTACAGCGGCCATCGTCGGCGGCCCACGATGCCCGCGCCGGCGAGGAGAGCCGCCAAGAGCACGGCGACGCCCAGCAGGGCGACGACGCCGTCGCTCCGACGCACCACCAGCAGGAGCAGGCCCACCGCCGCGAGCGCCAGGGCGAGCAGCGCGTGCGAACGCCCGTAGATCGTGAGTCCCCGGCTGTACGCACCACCGAGACCGCCGGCGCCGCCGACGGCGAGGACCGCGGCGCTGAGGCACCCTGCCCCCGCCGCTGCGACCGCAGCCGCGAGTCGGGCTCGACGCGTCAGCACCTCAGCAGTCTGGCGCGTCCCACAGGGTCAGGTCAGCCGACACCCGGGCCCGAGACCGACGTGGTGTCCGGGTCCTCGGTGGGGGTCGACGGCGGGTTCGGCACGAACTCCCCCTCGAGCTCCTCCTGGAGGTCGTCGTGGGCCGATCCGGTGTCGTCGCTCGGCTCGGTGTTCTCGGAGTCCTCGGCGTAGCTCGCGGTCATGGCGGACCAGTACCCGGACCGGACCTAGAGCCGCGCCAGCACCGCCGCGGCCTGCTCGGCGTCGGCGGTGCTCACGTCGAGGTGGGTGACCAGCCGGACGGTGGTCGGGCCGACGGTCGCGATCCGGACGCCGGCCTCCTCGGCGGCCGCGACGTACGCCGCGGCGTCGCTGCGCGGGACGACGACGATGTTCGTGTCGACCGACGCCGGGTCGACGCCGCACGCCTCGGCGAGCAGCCTGGCGTGGGCGTGGTCGTCGGCCAGCCGCTCGACGTGGTGGTCGAGGGCGTGCAGGCCGGCCGCGGCGAGGATGCCGACCTGGCGCATGCCGCCGCCGAGCCGCTTGCGGCGGACCCGGGCGGCCGCGACGACGTCGGCCGAGCCGACGAGGAGCGAGCCGACCGGGGCGCCGAGACCCTTGGAGAGGCACACGGCCGCCACGTCGGCGATCGCGCCGTACTCGGCGAGCGGGGTGCCGGTGGCGACGTGCGCGTTCCAGATCCGGGCGCCGTCGAGGTGGACGCCGGCGCCCGACCCGGTCGCCAGCTCGCGCAGGTCCCGGAGGTCCTGCAGCGGGAGGACCGCTCCTCCGGCGAAGTTGTGGGTGTTCTCCACGGAGATCGCCGCGGTGCGGACGAAGAACGGGCCCATGTCCGGCGCGAACATCGTGCGGATCGCGTCGAGGTCGACCTGTCCGCGCGGGTGCGTCCAGGTGCGCATGGTGAGCCCGCCGACCGCGGCGTGCGCACCGAGCTCGGCGCGGGCGATGTGCGCCGACGACTCGCAGAGCACCTCCTGGCCCGGCTGGACGAGGGAGCCGACGGCGAGGACGTTGGCCATCGACCCGGTGGGCGTGAACAGCGCGGCCTCGTGCCCGAGCAGCCCGGCGACGCGCTCCTCGAGCGCGCGGACCGTCGGGTCCTCGCCGTACACGTCGTCGCCGACCTCGGCCCGCGCCATCGCGGCGCGCATGGACTCGGTGGGCGTGGTGAGGGTGTCCGAGCGGAGGTCGATCACCCGCCCAACCTAGTGATCAGGAGACGGTGACCCGCACCGGCTTCGACCAACCGGAGTCGACGCCCTGGCGCGTCGTCCGGGCCCGCACCTTGTAGGTGCCGCTGCGGCCCGGCCTCAGGGCCGCCTTCGGCTTCGTGGTGTCGGTGCGGTAGCTCCGCCACGGCCCGCTGCCGCGCTTCACCTGCACGTCGAAGGTGATCCCGGCCCGGGCCCTGGCCGTCGACCAGCGCACGACGCGCTTGGCCTCGCTGGGCGCGGTCACCGTGACCGGGACCCGCACCACGCCGTGCATCGAGGGATGGAAGGTGCAGTGGTACGGGAAGGACCCGGCCGAGGTGAAGACGCGGGCGTACGACGCCCCGCTGGACCTCGACCCGCTGTCCCAGAAACCCTGGTCCGATGTCGTCGTGTGCCGGCTGATCTCGGGGAACGCCCACGTGACCTTCTCGCCGAGCGCGACCGAGACCGTGCCGGGCAGGTACATGAGGTGCTCGACGCGGACCGTGACACCGGCGGCGGCCGAGGGCTGCGGGACGAGGACGACCGCCAGGACGGCGGCCGCGAGGAGGCGGACGCGCATGGCCGGAGGCTAGGAGACCTTGCGGAGCATCTCGGCCACGAGGAACGCCAGCTCGAGCGACTGCACCCGGTTGAGGCGCGGGTCGCAGACCGACTCGTAGCGGTTGCCGAGGTCGACCTCGAGGAGCTCCTCCCCGCCGCCGACGCACTCGGTGACGTCGTCACCGGTGAGCTCGACGTGGACGCCGCCGGGCCAGGTGCCGAGCGCGCGGTGCACCTCGAAGAAGCCCTTGATCTCGTCGATGACGTCGTCGAACGCGCGGGTCTTGTAGCCGGAGGACGCCTCGAACGTGTTGCCGTGCATCGGGTCGCAGACCCAGGCGACCTCGACGCCCGCGGCGGTCACCTTGTCGACGACGACCGGCAGGCCGTCGCGGATCTTGCCGGCGCCGAACCGGGTGATGAAGGTCAGCCGGCCCGGCTCGTTGTCCGGGTTGAGCTTGGCCGCGAGGGCAATGGCGTCGTCGGCCGAGGTCGACGGGCCGAGCTTCACGCCGATCGGGTTCTTGATGTGCCGCAGCAGCTCGACGTGCGCGCCGTCGAGCTGGCGGGTGCGCTCGCCGATCCAGACGAAGTGGCCCGAGACGTCGTACGGCGTCTGGGTGCGCGAGTCGATGCGGGTCATCGCGTGCTCGTACTCGAGCAGCAGCGCCTCGTGGCAGGTGTGGAAGTCGACCCGGTGGAACTCGTCGGGGTCCGCGCCGATGGCCTGCATGAAGGTCAGCGCCCGCTCGATCTCGGCCGCCACCATCTCGTAGCGCTGGCCGACCGAGGACTCGCGGACGAAGTCGGTGTTCCAGGTGTGCACCTGGCGAAGGTCGGCGTAGCCACCGGTGACGAAGGCGCGCACGAGGTTCAGCGTCGCCACGGACGAGTGGTAGACGTCGACCAGCCGCTGCGGGTCGGGCACCCTCGCCTCGGCGGTGAACTCGAAGCCGTTGACCGCGTCCCCGCGGTAGGCCGGCAGGGTGACGCCCTCGCGGGTCTCGAGGTCCGACGAGCGCGGCTTGGCGTACTGGCCCGCGATCCGGCCGACCTTCACGACCGGGACCGAGGCGGCGTAGGTCAGCACGACGGCCATCTGGAGCAGCACCCGGAGCTTGTTGCGGACGTTGTCGGCGGTGACGCCGGCGAACGTCTCGGCGCAGTCGCCGCCCATGAGCATGAACGACTCGCCGCGGGACACCGCGGCGATCTTGTCCTTCAGGTCGTCGCACTCACCCGCGAAGACCAGCGGCGGCATGGTGCGCAGGCGGGCGACGGCGCTGTCGACGGCCGCCTGGTCGGCGTACGTCGGCTGCTGCGCCGGTCCGAGCGCGCGGAGCGCGTCGAGGTCGGGGATCGTCACCAGCCAAGGGTACGGGGAACCCGAGGTCAGTCCTCCATGTGCTCGATATCGCGGAATCCGGTCTTCTGCGCGCGGACACCGCGGTTGGTGGCCCAGGTGATCGCCCAGAGCACGATGCCGATGCCCAGGAGCACGGCGGCGATCTGGTAGACGATGCCCGGCCGGTCGACCCACGGGCCGATGAGGAACGCGGTCGCCGCCGCCGCGATCCACGGAGTGATGCCCGGCGAGCGGAACCGCGACTGCCGCCCGTCGCGCCGCAGCACCAGGCAGGCGATGTTGACGACCGTGAAGACGCCGAGGAGCAGGAGCGACGTGACGCTGGCCAGGTTGATCACCACGTCGTCCTTCGCCCGGTTGGCGACGTACACGATCAGGCCGAGCGCGAGGAGCGTCGAGAAGAGGATGCCGGCGTACGGCGCGCGAGTGTTCGGCGAGACCTTGCCGAGGACCCGCGGCAGCACGTCCTGGTGGGCCAGCCCGTACAGCAGCCGGCTGGCCATCAGCATGTTGATGAGCGCGGTGTTCGCCACCGCGAAGACGGCCAGGAACGGGAACACCTTGTCGATCGGGAAGTCCGGCGCACCGATCCGGACCACCTCGAGCAGGGCCCGGCCGTCGGCCGCGTCGGCGATCTGGTCCGAGGTGAGCACCGTGACGACCGAGACCGCCACGAGCATGTAGATGATCACGGCGATGCCGAGGCCGGTCAGCAGCGCGCGCGGGAAGATCCGCTCGGGCTCCTGGGTCTCCTCGACCATGTTGACCGAGTCCTCGAACCCGACCATCGCGAAGAACGCGATCGACGTCGCCGCGGTGACGGCCAGGAAGAGCCCCTTGTCGTCGGGGTTCTCGAAGGTCGTGATCCGGTCGAAGCTCCCGTCGCCCTGGGCGATGACGTAGAAGCCGACCCCGATCACGATCGTCAGCGCGGTGACCTCGACGAGCGTCAGCAGCACGTTGAACTTCACCGACTCACCGACGCCGCGCAGGTTGATCAGCGCCAGCAGCACCATGAAGCCGAGCGCGATCAGCGTGATGGTGCCGGTGCCGGGCGTCGAGTCGATCCAGCCGTTCGCCTCGAGACCGCCGGTCAGGTTCTGCGCCAGCACGTTGGACGAGGTCGAGGCGCTGGTGATGCCGGAGCAGATGACGGCGAACGCGACGAGGAACGTCACGAAGTGCACGCCGAACGCCTTGTGCGTGTAGAGCGCGGCCCCCGCGGCCTGCGGGTACTTCGTCACCAGCTCCAGGTAGGAGAGCGCGGTCAGCGGACGCGACCGCGAACGCGACCAGGAACGGCAGCCACACGATGCCGCCGACGACGCCGGCCATCTGCCCGGTCACGGCGTAGACGCCGGCTCCGAGGATGTCGCCCACGACGAACAGGAGCAGGAGCTTCGGCCCCATCACCCGTTTGAGGTCCGGCGTGGGCCCGTTGACGTCCTGGTCGGTGGTCTGCGCGGTCATGGTGCCTCCCGATGCGGCCGTGGAGGCGCCTGAGCGTGCACCCCAAGGGGTGAGTACCCCCTCCGAGGCAGACCTAAGCCTCGGTTCAGCCGAAGAACACCGAGGCCTCGGCGTACTCCTCCGGGCTCACGAGCTTCAGCTCGGCGGTGCCCTCGCTCAGCGGGACCCGGACGATGTCGGTGCCGCGCAGCGCGACCATGTGCCCGAAGTCGCCCGCCGCGACCGCGTCGATGGCGTCGAGGCCGAACCGGGTGGCGAGCCAGCGGTCGAACGCCGTGGGCGTGCCGCCGCGCTGGATGTGGCCGAGCACGACGGCGCGGGCCTCCTTGCCGGTGCGGGTCTCGATCTCGTTGGCCAGCCGGTCGCCGATGCCGCCGAGGCGGACGTGCCCGAAGGCGTCGAGCTCGCCGGAGACCAGGGTCATGTCGCCGCCCTCGGCGGGGACCGCGCCCTCGGAGACGACGATGATCGGCGCGTACTGGGTCTCGAAGCGCGTCAGCACCCGGTCGCAGATCGACTGGATGTCGAAGGGCTGCTCCGGGATGAGGACCTCGGACGCGCCGCCCGCGATGCCCGCGTGCAGGGCGATCCAGCCGGCGTGCCGGCCCATCACCTCGACGACGAGGACGCGGTGGTGCGACTCGGCCGTGGTGTGCAGCCGGTCGATGGCCTCGGTCGCGATGTTCACCGCGGTGTCGAAGCCGAAGGTGAAGTCGGTGCCCGACAGGTCGTTGTCGATGGTCTTGGGCACGCCGACCACGTCCACGCCGAGGTCGGCGAGCTTGGTCGCGACGCCGAGGGTGTCCTCGCCGCCGATGGCGACCAGCGCGTCGACGCCGGCCGCGGCCAGGTTGTCCTTGATCCGGTCGACCCCGCCGTCGATCTTGAACGGGTTGGTCCGGGACGATCCCAGGATGGTGCCGCCGCGCGGCAGGATCCCGCGGCACTCCTTGATGCCCAGCTCCATGGTCAGGCCCTCGAGCGGGCCCTTCCAGCCGTCGCGGAACCCGACGAACTCGAACCCGTGGGTCTTCACACCCTGGCGGACGACCGCCCGGATGACCGCGTTGAGGCCGGGGCAGTCCCCGCCCCCCGTGAGTACGCCGACGCGCATGTGTGCTCCTGGATTGGATCGATCAAAGCCGACGACGACCCTAGCCCCCGGAGCCGCGTCGCGGCTAGGGCTCGCCCGCCGCTGGCTAAGGTCGCGCGCATGACGTTCTCGATCGTGGCCAGGTCAGCCGACGGGGAGTCCTGGGGGGTGGCCGTCGCCTCGAAGTTCCTGGCGGTCGGCTCCGCCGTACCGGCCGCGGTGGCCGGCGTCGGCGCGATCGCCACCCAGGCCGACGCCAACGTCGCCTACAAGGGCCTCGCGCTCGCCCACCTCGACGACGGCGCCACCGCGTCGGTGGCCCTGGTGCGGCTCCTCGAGGAGGACGAGGGTCGCGACCACCGGCAGGTCGGCATCGTCGACGTCGAGGGCGGCGCCGCGACCCACACCGGCCACGCGTGCATCGACTGGGCCGGCGGCGAGACCGGCGAGGGCTACTGCGTCCAGGGCAACTGCCTGGCCGGCGAGGACGTCGTGCTCGCCATGGTGGCCGCGTGGGAGGCCTCCTCCCCGGACCTGCCGCTGGCCCACCGGCTCCTCGCAGCGCTGACCGCCGGCGACGAGGCCGGCGGCGACAAGCGCGGCCGCCAGTCCGCGGCCCTGCTCGTCGTCCGCGAGGGTGCGGGGTACGGCGGCGGCGACGACATCGCGGTGGACCTTCGCGTCGACGACGCCGCCGCCCCGATCCCCGAGCTCGCCCGCCTGCTCGACCTCAACGACCTCTACCTCACCGCGTCCACCGACGACGAGAAGGTGCCGGTCACCGAGGAGGTCCGCGACGAGCTCGAGGCGTTCGCCCGGGCCCAGGGCCACCCGGACTTCACCGAGTGGGTCGGCACCGAGAACTACGAGATGCGGGTCGACCCGGGCCTGGAGTGGATCGACCAGAAGGTGCTCGACATCGTCAGGAGCACGGGGGCGAGCTGAGCATCCTGGCCATCGACGCCGGCACCACCGGCGTCACCGCGGTCGTCGTCACGCCGGAGGGCGGGATCGCGGCCAAGGGCTACCAGGAGTTCCCGCAGCACTTCCCGCAGCCGGGCTGGGTCGAGCACGGCCCGGAGGAGATCTGGCAGGCGACGCTCGCCGCGACCCAGGCGGCCCTCGCGCAGGTGGACGCCTCGGAGATCAAGGGCATCGGCATCACCAACCAGCGCGAGACGATCGTGCTCTGGGACCGCGAGACCCTCGGCTCGCCCCGGCGCGCGATCGTCTGGCAGGACCGCCGCACCGCCGACATCTGCTCGCGGCTGCGCGACGAGGGCCACGAGGAGCGGGTCGCCGAGCTGACCGGGCTCCGCCTCGACCCGTACTTCTCCGGCACCAAGCTCGTGTGGCTCGCCGAGAACGAGCCGCACACCTGGGCGCTGGTCGAGTCCGGCCGCTACGCCGTCGGGACCGTCGACTCCTACCTCATCGCCCGGATGACCCGCGGCACCTGGCACGTCACCGACGTCTCCAACGCCTCGCGGACGCTGCTCTTCGACCTGGCCGAGGGCGACTGGTCCGACGAGCTCTGCTCGCTCTTCGGCGTACCCGCGTGACGCGCTGCCCGACCTGGTCCCCAACTGGGGCGAGATCGCGACCACCGACCCGGCGTCGTTCCTGGGCCTGGAGCTGCCGGTGGCCGGGGTGGCCGGCGACCAGCAGTCGGCGCTGTTCGGGCAGACGTGCTTCGACGAGGGCGACTCGAAGTGCACCTACGGCACCGGCTCGTTCATCCTCACCAACACCGGGACGACGCTGCAGCGCTCGGACGCCGGGCTGCTGTCGACGGCGGCCTGGCGCTCGCCGGACGGCGAGCTGACGTACGCGCTGGAGGGCGCGATCTTCGTGACCGGCGCCGCCGTGCAGTGGCTGCGCGACGGGCTGCAGATCGTCGGCTCGGCGGCCGAGACCGCGGCGATCGCGGCGACCGTCGACTCGACCGACGGCGTGGTCTTCGTCCCCGCTCTCACCGGCCTCGGCGCCCCGCACTGGGACCCGCACGCGCGCGGCCTGATCATCGGCATCACCCGCGGCACGACCCGGGCGCACATCGTCCGGGCGACCCTGGAGGCGATCGCGTTCGAGGTCCGCGACGTCCTCGAGACGATGCCCGGGGCTCGCGACCCTCCGGGTCGACGGCGGCGCCTCGGCCAACGACCTGCTGTGCCAGCTCCAGGCCGACCAGGTCGGCGTGCCGGTCGAGCGGCCGAAGCTCGTCGAGACGACCGCGCTGGGCGCGGCGTTCCTCGCCGGCCTGGGCACCGGCGTCTGGGCGTCGACCGACGACCTCCGCGAGACCTGGCAGCTCGACAAGTCCTTCTCCCCCGCCGCCGACCGGTCGCCGTCGGACGCCGCCCACGCGAAGTGGAAGGACGCCGTCGAGCGCTCGAAGGGCTGGGCCGCCTCCTAGCCGTCCCTGGCCTCGAGCTCGGGCCAGCTTGGCGGCGACCGCGTCCCGCTCCCGGGTGGCCTCGGTGACCGCCTCCTGCGCCTCGTCGCGGGCGTCCTCCGCCTCGCCGATCGGCGTCGTCGACCTCGTCGGCGGTCTCGTCCAGCTCCGCGATCCGGCGCCTCAGCTCGTCGATCTCGGCCTGGACCTGCATCGACCGCGCCTCGAGCTCGGCCAGCTCGGCGGCCGCGGTCTCGAGAGCCCTCGGTGGCCTCGGCCAGCGCCTCCTCGGCGGAGTCGAGCTCCTCCCGGGCGGCGGCGCTGCGCCTTCTCGTCCTTGTCCGGGTCGGGGACGACGTGCAGGTCCGGCTTGCCGACCGGCGCCTCCTCGCGGGCCGAGGCGGTGAAACCGAGTGCCTCGGGCAGGGCGACGGCCCGGTCCAGCTCGACGGCGTCGACACCCGGTCGCCGACAGCGCGGCGACCAGCAGCCCGCTGCGGACGGCGGCGGCGCAGCCCTCGTCGACCATCGACGCGGTGAGCGTCGCCTCGACCTGGTCGGCGACCGACTCGGTCACCTTCTGGCCGTGCTCCCGGGCCAGCGCCCGGGCCCGGGTCGTGACGGCCGCCGTCAGCTGGCGTCGCTGCCTGGTCAGCGCGCGCAGCTCGTCGCCCGACATCGACGCCTGCGCCTCGCGCAGCGCCGCACCCACGGTCAGCACCTGCTCGACCTGCTCGGTCTCGTGCCGGACGAGGAGGTTGACCACCCACGCGGCGAGCGACGGCTTCTTGAACGCCTTGACCCGCGCGGCCAGGTCGGTGCCCTTGAGCTCCTTGGCCTTCGCGTCGCGCGCGGGCGTGAAGTCGCCGGGTGCGAGCGAGTACAGCTCGTCGGCGATCTCCAGCAGGTCGGCCATCACCGAATCCTAGGGACGGCCCGCCAGACCCGGGTCCGGGCCGATCCGGCGCAGGCGGGCCTCCGCCGTCACTGGCTGTGCTGCTCGGGTTCGTCGGGCTCGTCGAGGCCCTGCTCGATGGCGTAGCGGGTCAGCTCGACCCGGTTGTGCATCTGGAGCTTGCGCAACGTGTTCTGCACGTGGTTCTGGACGGTCCGGTGCGACAGCACCAGCCGCTCCGCGATCTGCTTGTAGGACATGCCCTTGGCGACCATCCGGAGGACCTCGGTCTCGCGCTCGGTCAGCGCCGGCTGCGACGGGTCCGCCTCCTGACCGCCCTCGTTGAGCCGTCGGAACTCGCCCAGCACCAGGCCGGCCAGCCCCGGGGTGAACACCGTGTCGCCCTGCGAGACCCGCAGCACCGCGTCCAGCAGCTCGGAGCGCGACGCGGACTTCACCAGGTAGCCCGTCGCCCCGGCCTTCACCGCATCGAGCACGTCCTGCTGCTCGCCCGAGGCCGACAGGATGAGCACCCGGGCGCTCGGGTCCTGCTGCAGCACCTCGGCCGTCACCTCGACACCGTTGGGCCCGGGGATCTGGAGGTCCAGAACCACGACCTGGGGCCGGCAGGCCGGGAACCTGGCCAGGGCCTCGGTGCCGTTGGCGGCGACGCCGACGACCTCGAACCCGGCGGCCTGGAGGTCCCGCTCCACCGCGTCGCGCCACATGGGGTGGTCGTCGACCACCATCACCCGGATGCCCGAACCGTCCACGGTCACGCCTCAGAACCTAACCGGAAGAAGCGCCCACGACGGTGACCCAGCGCCGGTCCGACCTCGTCGCCGACCACGACCTTCCCGAGCACGCAGGTGACCAGCACCGACCAGCCGGCGTCGGCCTCCGACTCCAGCGAGACCTCGGCGTACGTCGTGGCGCTCGCGAGACGCGGGCCGTGCTCGCTCTCGACGAACTCCGCCATCCGGAACGCGCCGCCGGGTGCGGGCGCCGTCCCGGCGAACGCCTCGGCCAGCCCGCGGTCCTCCCAGCCCAGGACCGAGACGACGGCCCGGCCGGTGTCCCGCAGCGCGTCGAGGAGGTCGGAGTCGGGGTCGACGAGGGCGAGCAGCCGGGGCGGCTCGCCGTTGGCGACCATCAGGGAGGTGACGGTCAGGCCCGCGTCGCCGCCGGTCCAGAGCGTCACGGCACCGCCCAGCCGGCCGCGGAAGCGGCGGACCGGGTCGGGCTCGGCGTCGGCGAACGGGTGCTGACGTGTGGATGGTCATGGCAGGAGATCCGCATTTCCGGGAAGACACGAAAGTCTGTCGGTGAGACTGGTGCACGTGGCGATCGAGAGCACCTTGGCGACGCCTCGTGCCCGCCGCGGTGTCGCGAGCTCCACCCTGGTCACCGCTCTTGCTCTCTTCGCCGTCGTGTTCGCGATCTACGCCGCGACCGCCGACCGGTACGGCGGGCACCTCGACTACTGGTCGGCGAACTACGCGTCGTGGCACCTGGCGCACACCGGCTCGCCGTTCGTCGAGGGCGTCTCGATCCCCGAGCTGGACGACAACTCCGAGCGTCTGGTGTGGCTGCAGGACCCGCGCCCAACGGGCACACCGTGATCGCGCGGGCGCCCGGGGTCGTGGTGGCGGGCCTCTCCCGGATACCTCGTCGCCGGTCAGGTCCACATGACCCTGGGGCCGGCCTCCGTCACCGCCGCGCTGCTCGTCGCGCTGACGGTCGTCCTGATGTTCCTCGCTCTCCGCTCGCGGCTGTCGGTGGCGGCGGTCGCTCCTCGGCTCCCCAGCGCTGTCCTTGACCACCCCGGTGTGGACGTGTCCGCGACTGGATCTGGCCCCACACCGTGAACGGGTCGGCATCGCCCGGCATAAGCCTAGGCGTCGTGCACCCGCCGCTAATGCCTCATCGGCGTCTTCGGCGGCATCGCGATCACCGGACGCATGCACACGGCAGTCGATCGTAGCCATCCTCTGCATCGCGCTCACGCGGGAGCGGCGCGACCCCTGCCATCCTCCTCCAGGTCGGTCTGCCGAGCGCGTCGATCCTGGTCGCCGAGAGCGTGTGGTCGCACTGGACGTACGGGTCGTGGAACCCGATGGCGTCGTACGCGGCTCCGCAGCCGTCTCGCTCCTGGCGACGAGAACCTGTGGGACGTCACGAACTACCTCGCGCATGTGGATGGCGCCCGACCGCGGGATCCTCGTCTGCGACCCTGGTCCTGCTGCTCCTGCTCCCTGCACTCGTCAGGTCGTGGCGCTCCCTGCCGACGTGGATCGCGGGCGCTGGCTCGTCGGCGGTCTCGTCTACACGCTGATCCAGAGTGCGTTGATCACCTTCACCGGCGGCGACTACTTCTACGGTCACCGACTTGGTCTCGAGATGCTCGTCTGCACGTGCGCCGGCCGTTCTGCTCTTCTCGGCGACTCGCGCCGTGCGCGTGACGCGCGTCCCTGCTCGCACCCGATCCTCGCCGTCCATTTTTTTTTTTTTTTTTTTTTTTTTTTTTTTTTTTTTTTTTATAAAAAAAAAAAAAAAAAAAAAAAAAAATATAATAAAACAACACGTCTTAACACACATACCCTACACCAAGTCACCTACACTCCGCCTCACCTCCTCTCTTCCGAGTCCCCACCAACCTCTTCGCTCGTGTCATCTCACCCCCCCCGGGGCACCGACAGCTCCCACTCGGTACCGCCCGGACCGGTGTGCAGGGTCGCCGTCCCGCCGAGCTCGGCCAGCCGGCCGCAGATCGACTCGGAGACTCCCAGCCGCCCCTCCGCCTCGGCCGCCCCGAGCCGGCCCTCGGGGATGCCCGGCCCCTCGTCGCGGACCGACACCTCGACCCGGTCGGGGAACGCCTCGAGCAGCACCCACGCGCGGAGCACCCGGCCCGACGTGGACGGCGACGTTGTCCAGGCACGCGCCGACCGCGGCGACCAGCTCGGCACCGACGCCCGCGCGGCAGCTCGACCGGCGTCCCCGGCGCGGGACGTGCACCCCCGGCCTGCTGCCGAGTCGGCGAGGGCGGCGGCCACGTCGAGCGTGCCCGCGCCGCGGCGGCGCCGACGGCGTCCTGCGCCCGGATCAGCGTGCGCAGCGCCGCCTCCTGCTCCCCCGCGAGCCTGCCCAGCTCGGCCGCGTCACCGCCGAGCTCGGTGCCGCGGCGCTGCACGAGGGCCAGCACCTGGAGGACGCCGTCGTGCACCGCGCGGGCCAGCCGGGCCCGCTCCGCGGCCGCGACCGCCTCGCGCTGCGCCTCGGTCGCGCTCGCCGGCCATCAGCTGGAGCGACTCGACGAGGAACCCGACGATCGTGCCGCCCAGCACCAGGAGGAACGCGTTGCCGTAGTTGGTCTGCGCGACGTCCTGGCGGACCGACAGGTCGACGACCGCGAGCGACGCCCGGCGACGAGCCCGCCGACCCAGCGCCACTGGAGCGCCCAGGCGAACAGCGCCCCCATCACCCAGAACCCCGGGATCGTGGCGCTGAAGCCGGCGCCCTTGACGACCGGCGAGACGGCGACCAGCGACACGGCGATCGCCAGGTCGGCGACCAGCAGCAGCGGCCAGTGCCGGCGCGGGGGCTCGAGGTAGGCCCACATCGTGTACGCCGTCCAGGCGACCATCACCAACGTCGCAGGCCGCGCCGCCGACCCGGCCGCTGCACGTTGTCGAACCGGAAGACGATGAGGACGACGGCGTTCACGAGCAACCACGCCGCAGGACCGCCAGCCAGCGGAACATCCGGTCCTCGACGGTCATCGCCGGCGCGAACCAGCTGTCAGCGCGCGGCGACGGCGCGGGCACGCCCGGACGCGGGCTTGACCGGCGCCTCGGTCAGGACGCCTTCGCCTGCTCCGGAGCTCGTCCTCGATCTCGCGGGCCTCCGGCGCCGCCCTCCTCGGCCTCGAGCCGCTTGCCCTCCTCCTTGGCCTTGGCGGCGTACTGGTCGACGTACTCCTGGCCGGAGAGCCGCATGATCTCGTACATGATCTCGTCGGTGATCGAGCGCAGGATGTAGCGGTCGTTCTCCATGCCCTCGTAGCGCGAGAAGTCCAGCGGCTTGCCGAAGCGGACGATCGGGCGGGTGAACTTGCCGAAGGTCTGGCCGGGCGGGGCGACGACGTCGGTGCCCACGCACCGCGGCCGGGATCACCGGCACCTTGCACTCGAGCGCCAGCCGGGCGACGCCGGTCTTGCCGCGGTAGAGCCTGCCGTCGTGGGAGCGGGTGCCCTCGGGGTAGATGCCGAACAGGTCGCCCTCGGTGAGGATCCCCGCGCGCCGCTCAGCGCGCCCTCGGCCGCCGAGGCGCCCGAGCGGTCGATCGGGCACCTGGCCGGCGCCGGAGAAGAACTTCTTCTGGAACCAGCCCTTGATGCCCGGGGTGTTGAAGTACTCCGCCTTGGCGACGAAGGTGACCCGGCGCGACAGCGTCAGCGGCATGAACAGCCAGTCGGCGTACGACAGGTGGTTGCTGGCCAGGATCGCCGGGCCGTCGCCGGGATGTTCTCGCGCCCGCGACCTGCGGACGGAAGACCAGCTTGAGGACGGGCCCGAGCGCGATCCACTTGAGGAACCAGTAGAACACCCCGCACCTCCTCGTCACCGGCCCGCGCCGACCGTCCGAGCGCAGCCGTCGAGTCCCTCCTGATGCGTGGAGGTCGCGTGCCGCGCAGCAACGAGGACGAGGCCTGGCGCGCGATCGTCGAGAACTACGGCGACCGCCCCGGCTGGACCCGGTCGAGGTGCCCGACGTCCCGAGCCCGGCACAGCCCGACGGAGTCCGACCGGCTCCCCGGCGCGAGCGTCGACGCCCGGACCTGCGCGAGGACCGGTTCGTGCCCCCGCGCGCCCCCGCCGCTGCCCCGCGTCCCGCGCGACCGGATGCTCGCCTGGGCGGGCCTCTTCGGCAGCCCCACGTCCTGCTCCTGCCTGGTGGCGGGGATCGACATCCCGCCGCTGCTCGGCTACCTGCTGGTCGGCGCGTTCGTCGGCGGGTTCCTCTACCTCGTGGTGCAGATGCCCCGCGGTCCACCGACCCCTGGGACGACGGCGCCCGGCATCTAGTACCCCCTGCAGCTTGCAGTCGAGAGCGGCGCGGGCCAGGTCGGCGGCGCCCGACCGCCCCGGCCTCCGGGCCGAACCGCGCCCGCACCAGCGGCGGCACGTCGCGGTGGCCGGCGCCGACGAGCGAGCTGCGACGAGCGCCGCGCGGGCCGGCTCGAGCAGCCGGTCACCGGCGGCGGAGACCCCGCCGCCGACCACCACGACCTCCGGGTCGAAGGCGGCGACCAGGTTGGCGACGCCGACGCCCGAGCCAGTCGCCGACCGACGCGAACGCCTGCCGGGCGACCAGGTCGCCCTCCTCGGCGGCCTGCGTGACCATCGGGCCGGTCAGCCGCGCGGGGTCGCCGCCGCAGAGCTCGTCGAGGAGGGTCGGCTCGGGCCCAGCCGCGCCCGGGCGATCCGGACCAGCGCGTTGCCGCTGCAGTACTGCTCCCAGCAGCCCCGGCCGCCGCACTCGCACGGCTGCCCGTCCGGCACCACCTGCATGTGGCCGAACTCGCCGGCCATCCCGTTGCGGCCGCGATAGCACCAGGCCGTCGAGCAGGACGGCCCCGCCGATGCCGGTGCCCAGGGTGACCACGAGCGCCGACGCCGCGCCGCGCGCCGCGCCGTACGCCGCCTCGGCGCGGGCCACGCAGTTGGCGTCGTTGTCGAGGGCGACCGGGTGCCCCAGCGCTCGGCCAGCCGGGCCGCGGACCGGGTCGTCGCGCCAGGGCAGGTGCGGCGCGAACGTGACCCGCTCGCCCGTCGCGTCCACGAACCCGGCGGCCGCCAGGCCGACCGCGGCGACCGCGGCCGCCGCGACGGCGAGGGCCGCCTCGGTGAGGGCGTCCTCGACGAGCCGCGACGTCCACCAGCCGGCCGGGCGTCGCACGCCGGCGCGGTACGGCGACCCGTGCCGTCGGCGTCGACCTCGGCGGCCAGCACCTTGGTGCCGCCGATGTCGATGCCGACGACGAGCGGCGCGGCGGGTCATCGCGTCAGCGCCGGGCGAGGTCGGCGGCGCCGATCAGGCCGGCGCGGTTGCCCAGCCTCGCCCGCCGGATCTCGAGGACGGGGCGGTGGCCGCGCCCGGTCAGCTGGGCGCTCGAACGCGGCGCGGACCGGGTCGAGCAGCAGGTCGCCCGCCTCGCTGACGCCGCCGCCGATCACGACGACCGCCGGGTCGAGGACGGCGGTCAGCGACGCGATGCCCTCGCCGAGCCAGCGGCCCGACCTGGCCAGCTGCTCGATCGGCGAACGGGTCGCCCGCCTGCGGCGCGCCTCGGTGACCAGCGGCCCGGTGATCGCGTCGGGGTCTCCCCCGGCCCGCTCGAGCACGTCGGCGGCCAGCAGCGAGCCGCCGCGGGCGGCGGCCCGGGCCTCGCGGACCAGCGCGCTGCCGCTGGCGTACTGCTCGAAGCAGCCGCGGTTGCCGCAGCCGCACAGGATCCCGTCGGGCACCACCCGCATGTGCCCGATCTCGGCGCCGACGCCGAAGGCGCCGCGGTAGAGCTGCGCCGTCGAGCACGACGCCGCCGCCGACCCCGGTGCCGACGGTGACCAGCAGCAGGTCGTCGACGTCGTGCGCCGGCGCCGTAGCGTGAACTCGCCCCAGGCGGCCGCGTTGGCGTCGTTCTCGACCACGACCGGGCAGGTCGATGCGCTCCTCGAGCTCGGCCTTGCAGGTCGACGTCGCGCCAGGCGATGTTGGGCGCGAACATCACCACGGCGCGGGCCTTGTCGACGTAGCCCGCCGCGCCCACGCCGACCGCGGCGATCTCGTGGCGGGAGCGCAGCTCGGTCACCAGCGCCGGCGATGGCGTCCTCGATCGCCTCGACGTCCGTGGCCGGCGACTCGACGCGCAGCTCCTCGACGACGGTGCCGTCCACGTCGATGACGCCGCCGGCGATCTTGGTGCCGCCGACGTCGACGCCGCAGGCCAGGCTCATGGTCGTCCGTCGGGTCGCTCGTCGAGGTCGTCGCGACGTCGACGTCGAGGTCGATGCGCTCGACCCGGGGCGTCCGCCGCTCGGCGCTCGCGGCCGCGGCGAGCAGCCCCGCGGCCGCCTGCAGGAACGACGGACGCGGCGGTGGTCAGCTGGGCGCGCACCTCGGGGCTGGCCGTGCGCACGGCGTGCACGGTCCGGCACACCGGGCAGTAGCGGCACTCGGGTCGTCGGTCGCGATGTGGGCGTTGACGTCGTGCGCCGCCGCCGCGGCCTGGTCGGCCAGCGCCGCGACGCCGCGCCGAGGTCGGAGCCGTGGTCGCGGGCCCAGTCCGCGAGCGCGCCCGAGCAGCTTGGCGGCCTCCTCGGCCACGCTGCCGACGGCTCGTCCGCTGGTGTCGCTCACTCCGACTCGTCTCCCGCGTCTTGGCCGTCGGCCGCCGCGTCCTCGAAGCGGACCCGCAGCACGCCGTCGTCGTCCACCCGCGCGCCCGCGACGCGGAGCCGTGCCAGGCCGGCGGGCAGGGTGAGGAGGCGACGGTACTGGCCCACCGTCACCACGAGCTCATCGCCACTGCGGGCCAGGTCGACCTGGTCGCGGCTGACGAACGGCAGCCGCAGCCGCAGCTGGACGCCGCCGCTGCACCGTCACGACCTCGAAGGGGCCCGTGCACCGTCGGGCGCGCGACCGGGTCGTCGCCGTCGTACAGCCGCGCGGCCAGGCGGCCCAGGGCCTCCACGCCGACCGGCTCGGCCGGCGCCGTACTCCGAGCGCCAGAGCGGCAGGCCGGCGAACGACTCCTCGACCTGGGCGAGGACGTCGTCCTGGGCGAGCACCCAGCCGGCCCGCCAGTCGTCGGCGCCCTCGGCCGGGAAGACCCGGTTGGCGACCACGCCGTCGACGCGGTAGCCGTAGAGCGAGAGCGTCGTGTACGAGCGGCGCGCCTCGGCCAGCACGACCGACTCCGGCGTGAGCACGATCCGCACGCTCGCCTCGGGCCCGGACAGCAGCGCCCGCACCTCGTCGAGCTCGGCGTGCAGCCGCTCGATGGCGGAGAACACGCTCGCCGCCCGGGCATCGGCACGCCCGCGGCCTTGGTCAGCACCGGACGCAGCGCCTTCACCACCCGCTGCTGCACCGGGAAGACCCGCTGCATGTACCAGCCGAGCGCCTCGGGCAGCGCCAGCAGCCGCAGGGTCTCGGCGGTCGGGGCGCAGTCGACGACCACCAGGTCCCAGTCGTCGCGGAGCGCGTGCAGCCGCAGCTCGAGCAGGGCGAGCACCTCCTCGGCGCCCGGGATCACGGTCAGCTCCTCGGCCGCGAGCGGGTCCACGCCCGCGACGTCGAGGACGGAGAGCAGGTAGCCCTGGATCTCGGCCCAGGACTGCTCGAACCGGAGCTGGGCGTCGACCTGCTGCACGTACAGGTTGCTCCGCGACCCGGCTCGGCTCGGCGCCCACCGGCGCGCCGAACGTCTCCGCCAACGAGTGCGCGCCGTCGGTCGACAGCACCAGGGTGCGGTGACCCGGCCGCGGCCGCGAGCGCGGCCGTGCCGGACGCGACGGTCGACTTGCCGACGCCACCCTTGCCGGTGAACAGGATGATGCGCACGCGGACCGCGCGCTCAGCGAGCGACTCGACGCGCTTCTTGAGCCCCTTGAGCGCGGTGTCGATGAGGATCTTCTCGCCCTTGCGCTTGAGCATGCCGATCAGCGGGATCGAGACGTCGAGGGCGAGCCGGTAGGTCACCTCGGTCGAGCCGTCGCCGAGGTCGCGGAGCTCGTAGGCGCCGTCCAGCGAACGCAGCATCTTGCCCTCGACCAGCGTCCAGGTGACCTGGCGGTCGCCGTCCCAGTCGTAGGCCAGCGTGTACTCGTCCTTGATCGGCGACGACGTCGAGGGCGAAGAACACCTGCTCGGCCCGGCCGTCGGTCCCGTCGACGACCGTCTCGACCTTGGTCACGCCCTTGGCCCACTGCGGGTAGGCCTCGAAGTCGGCGATCACGTCCATGATCGCGTCCGGAGCGGCGTCGATGACGATCGAGGACGTGGTCTGGTCGGCCATGTCAGGGCCCCTTGCTGACGAGTCGGTCTGGGTCAGCCAGCGACTCTACCGGCCCGCCTGCCAGCCAGCGAGCCTACCGGATCGGCACCCGGTTCGCGGCGGTAACGTGCGCCACACCCATCGCTGCGAGGACCCGAGGAGGCATCAGTGCGGGAGTACTCGACACCCCCGTCGATGGACCCGCCGACCTCCGGCAACCTGACCGATGACGTCGTCACGCAACGCCGCGAGGCCCCCGACCTGGCGGTCTTCAGCCGCCCCGACGGCGCCGGCGGCTGGGCCGACGTCACCGCCGCCGGTTCCTCGAGGACGTGCGCGTCGGTCGCCAAGGGCCTGGTCGCCGCCGGGATCGAGCGCCGGCGACCGGGTCGCCCTGATCTCCCGCACCCGCTACGAGTGGACGCTGCTCGACTACGCGATCTGGTTCGCGGGTGCCGTCACCGTCCCGGTCTACGAGACGTCCTCCGCCGAGCAGGTGGGCTGGATCCTGCGAGGACTCCGGCGCGCGCGCCGTGGTCGCGGAGGCCCCCGAGCACGTCGCCCGGGTCGCCGAGGTGCGCGCCGGGCTCGACCGACCTCAACCACGTCTGGTCGTTCGCCGACAACGCCGTCGGCATCCTGACCAGGCTCGGCGGCGACGTCGCCGACGACGACCTCGAGACACGCCGCACCGCCGTGGGCCCCGACGACCTGGCCACGCTGATCTACACGTCCGGCACGACCGGCCAGCCCAAGGGCTGCATGCTCACCCACGGCAACTTCATGGTCGAGCTCGGCGTCGCCGTCCCCGAGCTCGACGCACTGTTCGAGACCGAGGACGCCTGCACCCTGCTGTTCATGCCCCTGGCGCACGTGTTCGCCCGGATCATCCAGGTCGGCTGCGTGACGTCACGGACCCGGCTGGCGCACAGCGGCGACGCGACCCGGCTGGCCGACCTCGAGGCCGTGCAGCCCACGTTCGTGCTGGCCGTGCCGCGGGTGTTCGAGAAGGTCTTCAACACCGCCTCGCAGCACGCCACGGCCGACGGCCGCGGCGGCGTCTTCGACCGCGCCGCCGAGACGGCGATCGCCTACTCGCGCGGCCTCGACAAGGGCAAGCCGTCGCTCCTCGTCGCGCGGCCGGCACGCGGCGTTCTCCCGCCTCGTCTACGGCCGGCTCCGCGACGCGCTCGGCGGCCGCTGCGAGTTCGCCGTGTCCGGCGGCGCTCCGCTCGGTGAGCGCCTCGGGCACTTCTACCGCGGCATCGGGCTCACGGTCCTCGAGGGCTACGGGCTCACCGAGACCACCGGCGCGCTCACCGTGAACCTGCCCGAGGCCATCAAGATCGGCACCGTCGGACGTCCCGCTCCCGGGCACCGCGGTGCAGGTCGCCGAGGACGGCGAGCTGCTGTTCCGCGGCGGCCAGGTCTTCGCCGGCTACTGGCGCAACGACGAGGCGAGCGCCGAGGTGCTCGAGGCGGACGGCTGGTTCCACACCGGCGACGTCGGCGAGATCGACGACGAGGGCTTCGTGCGGATCACCGGCCGCAAGAAGGAGATCCTGGTGACCGCGGGCGGCAAGAACGTCGCCCCGGCCGCGCTCGAGGACCGGATCCGCGCGCACCCCGCTGGTCGACCAGTGCCTGGTCGTCGGCGACGGCCGCCCCTTCATCGCCGCCCTGGTGACCATCGACCGCGAGACCCTGCCGGCGTGGGCCGAGCGGCACGGCAAGAAGCCACGACCTCGCGGGCGCTCGTCGACGACCCCGACCTGAACGCCGAGATCGAGGCGGCGGTCGAGGAAGCCAACAAGGCGGTCTCCAAGGCCGAGTCGATCCGCAAGTTCCGGATCCTGCACCGACGAGTGGACCGAGGAGGGCGGGCAGCTACGCCCAGCCTCAAGCTGAAGCGCAACGTCGTGCTGCGCGAGTCCCGCGACGAGGTCGCAGCGCTCTACGTGCCCTACCCCACCGCTCGGTCCCTTGGCCCAGATCGCCGCGGGCTCGACCTCGGTCCACGGTGTCGACCCGAACTTCCCCTCTGCGTTCCTCACGCAGTTCTTGCATTCGCCGGACTAGACCCCGGCCCGCCGCCCTACCGTTTCAAGCGACCCAAGACCTCCGCATCTGCTCGTGGGTCAGGGCCGGCAGCATCGGTGAACCGGCGTCGAGCCCTGAAGAATGAAAGGTCTGGTCCATGGACCGTCGCAGAATTCTGTTGGTCGCGGCTGTGCTCGTCGCGGCGATGGGAGCCGTCCTGGTCTTCCTCTATGTCCAGGGCGCCGACTCGCGCGCCGAAGAGCGATTCGACACCGTCGAGGTCCTCAAGGCCACCGCGATCATCGAGGCCGGAGAGTCCATCGAGGACGCCTCGGCGGCCGGCAAGCTCACGCTCGCCTCGGTCGCCCAGGACCAGCTGCTGAACGGTTACCAGACCGACACGGTGGCGCTCGAGGGCACCAAGGCGATGATGACGATCTACCCCGGCGAGCAGATCGTCGCCGACAAGTTCGGCACGAACGCCACCGCCGTCTCGTCGCTGCCCCACCCGGACGACGGCAACATCGCGATGTCGGTGAACCTCACCGACCCGTCGCGCGTGGCCGGCTTCGTCAACCCCGGCTCCGAGGTCGCCATCTTCGTGACCGGCACCGACGAGGAGGGCAAGTCCTACACCCGCATCCTCCTCGACCGGATCACGGTCCTGGCGGTCGGCAACACCACGCCGGTGTCGACGACCACCACCGACGAGACCGGCGCCTCGACCACCGAGCAGCTGCCGCGGACCCTGATCACCGTCTCGGTCGACCAGCGACAGATGGAGAAGGTGCTCTTCGCCCAGGGCAACGGCGAGCTCGCGTTCGGTCTGCTGACCGAGGGCAGCAAGGTCGCTCCGGGCGAGCCCATGGACTTCGACCAGCTCTTCAAGTGAGGGATCATGCCCGTCGTCGTTGACCCCGACCCGATGGTCGTGGAGTCGCTGCTGGCAGCAATGCCGGCCGGCTCCCACGGCGTCGAGTCAGTCGACAGGCTCAACGCCTGGCTCGGCTCGCACGCGGACGAGTACGTCGTCGTGCTGGGCCCGACCCTCACGGACGAGGAGTCGGTCACCACGTGCGAGGTGCTGCGCACCGCAGCGCCCGGCGATCAGCACGATCCTGGCGCGGGAGTCGATGGACACCGACCTGCTGACGTACGCCATGAAGGCGGGCGCCCGCGACGTCGTGCACCACAGCGACACGGCGGCGCATCACCGAGGCGATCGGCCGCGCGTACCAGCTGTTCGTGGCGCTGCGCGGCCCCGCCGGTGCGATGCACATGAGCAAGGTCATCTCGGTGTTCTCGCCCAAGGGTGGCGTCGGCAAGACGACGCTCTCGGTGAACCTGGCGCTCGCGCTGACCGAGAAGGGTGCCCGGCGCGTCTGCCTGATGGACCTCGACCTCGCCTTCGGCGACGTCGCGATCACGATGCAGCTGTTCCCGACGCACTCCATCGAGCAGGCGATCGGCTCCGAGGACTCGATGGACGTCGAGATGCTCGACGGCCTGCTGACGCGGCACCAGGACTCGCTGATGGTCCTCGCCGCGCCGCCGCACCCCGACACCCGCGAGCGGATCTCCCCGCGCCTGGTCTCGCGGATCATCCGCACGCTGCGCGAGACGTTCGACTACGTCGTCATCGACATGGCGCCCGCGTTCGACGAGCAGGTCCTCACGGCGCTCGACGAGACCGACGAGGTCGTGCTCGTGGCCACCCTGGACGTGCCCACGCTCAAGAACGTCAAGGTCGCGGTCGAGACGTTCGACGCCCTGCACATCGCCAAGGACAACCGGCACCTGGTGCTGAACCGCGCCGACGACGAGGTGGGCATCAACGCCGACAAGGTCGAGGGGATCCTCGGCATGAGCGTCGCCACCCAGGTCGTCAGCTCGGTCGACGTGGCCGCCGCCACCAACGCCGGCAGCCCCATCGTGGTGAGCGACCCCGAGCACCAGCTCAGCATCGCCATCCGCGAGCTGGCCACCTCGCTGGCCGGCCAGATGGTCGGACCCCCCGGCAGCGAGGGCGAGCCCGCCCCGCGAGCCACCCCGGCCAAGGCCGAATCTGACAAGAGCAGCAGCCGACTCAGGAGACGGAGCAAGTCATGAACCTCGCTGACCGGCTGGCCGCCGCCCGTGCGGCCGGTATGACCCAGGACGAGGCCGAGCGCGCCGCCGCCCTGCTGACCGAGGACGTCCGGGAGCCCGGCGAGGGCCTGCCCGCCGTCGACCACTCCCCCGTCGAGCCGATCTCGCCCGTCGATTCCGCGATGGCCGCGGCCCACGCGGTCGCGGGCGGGAAGCGCCGCGCCGGCGGTCCCGCCGACGTGGACCCCGCCGACAACGGGATGTCCGACCGGATCAACGCGGCGTCGTCGTCGACCGCGGGCAGCCAGTCGCCCGCGGCCGAGTCGCGCAACGCTCCCACCGTCAACCTCGACACCTCCGCCCGCCGCGGCAAGAACGGCCAGGTCGACCGCATCGAGGAGCTCAAGAGCAGCGTCCACGTGAGCCTGCTCCAGCAGATGGGGCCGCGTCTCTACGACTCGGACATGGACCAGAACGAGCTCGACACCGAGGTCCGCAAGGTCCTCGTCGACGTGCTCGGCGCCCAGGACCGCCCGCTCAGCTCCAGCGACCGCGCCCGGGTGACCCAGGAGATCAGCGACGACATCCTCGGGTACGGTCCGATCGAGCCGTTCCTGCGCGACCCGGACGTGTCCGAGGTCATGGTCAACAGCCACCGGCAGGTGTACGTGGAAAAGGGTGGCCGGCTCATGCCGTGCGACGCCCACTTCGCCGACGAGGCGCACCTGCGGCGCACCATCGACAAGATCGTCAGCCGGATCGGCCGTCGCGTCGACGAGTCCAGCCCGATGGTGGACGCCCGTCTCCCCGACGGCTCCCGTGTCAACGCGATCGTGCCGCCCCTGGCCGTCGACGGCTCCTCGCTCACCATCCGCAAGTTCTCCACCGACCCGCTGACGGTGCAGGACCTGATCAACTTCGGCTCGCTGAGCAACGTGACCGCCGACTTCCTCGACGCCTGCGTCCGCGGACGGCTGAACATCATCGTGTCCGGCTCGACCGGCGCCGGTAAGACGACCACGCTCAACGTGCTGTCGTCGTTCATCCCGCACGACGAGCGGATCGTCACGATCGAGGACGCCGCCGAGCTCCAGCTCAAGCAGGACCACGTGGTCCGGCTCGAGTCGCGCCCGGCCAACATCGAGGGCAAGGGCGCGGTGACCATCCGCGACCTGGTGAAGAACAGCCTGCGTATGCGACCCGACCGCATCGTCGTCGGTGAGGTCCGCGACGCCTCGGCGCTCGACATGCTCCAGGCGATGAACACCGGTCACGACGGCTCGATCACCACGCTGCACTCCAACGGTCCGCGCGACACGCTCGCCCGCATGGAGACCCTCGTGCTGATGGCCGGCATGGACCTGCCGATGCGCGCCATCCGCGAGCAGGTCGCGTCCGCGGTCGACCTGATCGTGCACCAGACCCGCTTCAAGGACGGCTCGCGCCGGATCACCCACATCACCGAGGTCGAGCGGATGGAGGGTGACGTGATCACCCTCCAGGACGTCTTCCTCTGGGACGGCAGCAACGGGTTCGACTCCGAGGGCCGCACCCTCGGGCGCCTGGCGTCGACCGGCCTCCGCCCGAAGTTCCTCGAGAAGATGGCGTACTCCAACGTGACCGTGGACCCGATGCTCTTCGCCGTGGGCGGCTGACATGGACCGCCCCACCTCCCGCTCGTGGAACTCGCTCCTCGGCTATCTCCCCGCGCTCGGCCTGACGCTGCTCGTCACGCTGGGTCTGGTCCTCGGGCCGGCCCAGGGCGCGAACGCCGCCGACGGCACCGGCACCATCACCTATGCCGAGCCGACCGCTGACGGCCTCCAGGTCCTCGTGTCGGTCCCGGCCGGCGCCGAGGTCGACCTCGACGGCGTCACCGTCACCGTGGACGGTGACAAGGCCGACTCGACGGCCGCCAAGGCCGACACCGACGCCACCGTCCAGCGCACCACTGTGATCGCGATGGACACCAGCAACTCGATGAAGGGCGAGCGGTTCGCCGCGGCCCAGGCCGCGGCGACGGAGTTCATCAACGCCGCACCCGCCGACGTCCTCATCGGCATCGTCACCTTCGACTCCGACGTCGAGACGGCCCTGCCCCCCACCCAGGACCGTGCCGACGCCCTCGCCGTCGTCGCCGGCCTCGAGCTGAGCAAGAAGACGCGCCTCTACGAGGGTGTCGTCGCCGCTGTCGGCGTCGTCGGCACGGAGGGCCAGCGCAACGTGCTGGTGCTCTCCGACGGCGCGGACAGCACGAGCACCCCGATCGACACCGTGACCTCCGCCATCAAGGCGGCCGAGGTCCGCGTCGACGTGGTCGCCCTGGACCAGGAGGGCGAGGCGCTGACCGCGCTCCAGACGCTGGCCGAGGCCGGTGGCGGCCTGGTCATCCCGTCCGACCCGCAGGCACTCGCCGCGGCGTTCGCCGACCAGGCGGCCGCGCTGGCCGCCCAGGTCCTCGTCACGGTCCAGGTCCCCCGCTCGGTCGAGCGCACCGAGGCGACCCTCAAGGTCACGCTGCCGACCGCCGACGGGACGGTGACCGCCGAGGCGTTCACCAAGGTCCGCAGCAGCGAGCTCACCGAGGTGGTCACCACCAAGGACGCCGGGTGGAGCCCGCCGAGCTGGACCCTGTACGCCGGACCCGCTGCGGTCGGTCTCGGCCTGATCCTGGCGGCCGTCCTCCTGGTGCCGAAGCCCCGCGAGGCCACCGCCGCGGACCGGGTCACCCAGTACACGGCGTCGATGAACAAGCCCTCCGAGAACGGTGGTCCGCTCCTCGACACCGACGTCGCCTTCGCCTCGGCGAAGGAGACCGCGGCGAACATGCTGCGCCGCAACAAGGACCTCGACGCCCGGATCAGCCGGCGCCTCGAGGCGGCGGGCAGCGAGCTCAAGTCGTCCGAGTGGCTGCTCCTGCACGGCGCTCTGTTCTTCATCAGCGGCCTGGTGGGCATCGGCATCGGCGGCGGCAACCCGATCGTCGGGCTGCTGTTCCTCGGCGGCGGCCTGATCCTGCCGTGGATGTACCTCGGCTTCCGCAAGTCCCGCCGCCGCAAGGCGTTCAACCAGGGGCTGCCCGACACGCTGCAGCTGATGTCCGGCTCCCTGGCCGCGGGTCTGTCCCTCGCCCAGTCCGTCGACACCATCGTCCGCGAGGGCTCGGAGCCCATCGCCGGTGAGTTCCGCCGGGTGCTGGTCGAGACCCGCCTGGGTGTCTCCCTCGAGGACGCGCTCGAAGGTGTCGGCGAGCGGTTCGAGAGCAAGGACTTCGAATGGGTCGTCATGGCGATCAAGATCCAGCGTCAGGTCGGTGGCAACCTGGCCGAGCTGCTCGACACGGTGGCCGCCACCATGCGTGAGCGCGAGTACGTGCGCCGGCAGGTCGCAGCACTGGCCGCGGAAGGAAAGCTCTCCGCCTGGGTGTTGGGAGGCCTTCCGCCCCTCTTCATGCTCTACCTTTTGCTCACCAACCGTGACTACGTCATCGTCATGTTCCAGGAGCCTCTGGGCTGGGCGATGCTCGGCGGCGCGGCGACGATCCTCGCGGTCGGTGTGTTCTGGATGAGCCGACTGGTGAAGGTGGAGGTGTAGTCATGATGCTGCTCTTCATCCTCGGCGTCTGCCTCGTGCTCCTCGCGATCCTGCTCGTCGGGTCGGCGCTGAGCCAGACCACGGAGTCCGGTGTCACCCGGTCGCTCGCGGTCCTCGAGGCGATGACCAACGCACCCACCGAGCTCACCAAGGACCTGGACCGCTCGTTCGCGGACCGCGTCCTCGAGCCGCTCCAGCAGCGGGCGCTCGGTCTCGGCCGCCGGCTGTCCGGCGCGGACACGCCCGACCGGATCCGCCGCAAGCTCGACCTCGCGGGCAACCCGCACGGCTGGACCGTCGACCGCGTGGTGTCCGGCAAGGTCATCGGGTCGGTCGTCGGCCTGGTGCTCGGCATCGTCTTCGGCCTGATGCTGGACGGCAACGGCGTCCGGATCATCCTGGCCATCGGCGGCCTCGTCGTCGGCTTCTTCGCGCCGAACCTCTACCTGTACCAGAAGATCCACGAGCGCTCGGAGCGCCTCCAGCGCGACCTCCCGGACGCGATCGACCTCCTGACGATCAGCGTGGAGTCGGGCCTCGGCTTCGACGCCGCCGTCCAGCAGGTGGCCCGCAACACCGAGGGTCCGCTGGCCGAGGAGTTCTCCCGCGTGCTGCGGGAGATGCAGATCGGCCAGGGCCGCGCGGACGCACTGCGCGCCCTCGGCGAGCGGACTAACGTGCCGGACATGCGGAGCTTCGTCGGCGCCATGGTCCAGGCCGACTCGTTCGGTATCCCCGTGGCCCAGGTGCTCCGCGTCCAGTCGTCCGAGATGCGCGTCAAGCGTCGTCAGCGGGCGGAGGAGAAGGCCCAGCAGGTGCCGGTCAAGATCACCGTCCCGCTGATCTTCTGCATCCTGCCGACCCTGTTCATCGCGGTCATGGGACCCGCCGTCATCAGCATCATGAACAGCTTCCAGTGACCCCACCCGCATGACCCGACCCCAGTGAACCGACCAGAGAGCCGCCCGTGAGGATCCGCGAACGTCACCACGTGAAGGTGAGCGCCGTGGCGCGCATCTTCGTGCTGGTCGCGCTCCTCGCCCCGGCCCTCTGGCGGCAGGACAGGGCGGCGATCATCGCGTTGATCACCATCGGCTCGGTGTGGACCCTGTCCACGCTGGCCGACTGGCGCCAGCGCCTGCCGGTCCTGGTGGTGACCACGGTCGAGGCGGCCCTGGTCGGCGCCGTGTGCGGGTTCACCATCCACTCGACGCTCGGGGTGCTGGGCGCGCTCGCCGTCGCACCCTTCACCGCCGGCCTCTACCGCGGCATCCAGGGCGTGGCTCTCGCGCTGTCGGCCCAGATGTCGGCGGTCGTGGTCATCTCGTTCATCGCGTTCAGCGGCCTCGAGCCCGACCAGGGCTTCGGTGCGTTCAGCTGGAACATGACCGGCCTGGGCCTCGGCCTGGTCGGCGTCTTCCTGCACTCCGCGCTCAACGAGCGCGCCGACCCGCTCGCGCCGTACCACTACGCCCAGGGGCTGATCCGCCAGCTCATCGACCTGTCCGGCGGCCTCGACAACGGCCTCGACCCGGTGGCGCTCGGCGGTGCGATCCTCAGCGCCGTCCGCGACGACCTGCCGACGTCCGCCGTCGTGGTCAGCGTGCCGCGCGGCGACACCCTCACTCCCCTGGTCTCCAAGTCGCTGGGCACCAGCGACGACCTCGACGACTGCGAGGACATCGCCGTCGAGGCGTGGGCGGTCGGCCTGCCCGTGCTGCACGACCGCGTGTTCGCGTTCCCGCTCAACACCGACGCCGGCACCGTCGCGATCGTGGCCGGCATCCTGTCCGACCGCATCGACGCCACCCGGCTCGGCGTGGAGGACCGGATCCGCAAGCTGATGCGCCGCCTGGCGCCGAGCGCCGTGCACCTCGACACCGCGCTGCTCTTCGCCGCCTTCCGCGACGCCGCCACCGCCGAGGAGCGGCGCCGCCTGGCCCGCGAGATGCACGACGGCGTGGCCCAGGACATCGCCTCGCTCGGCTACATCGTCGACGCCCTCGGCGCCGGCGTCACCACCCCCGAGCAGGCCGAGCGCCTCGAGATGCTGCGCGAGCGGATCTCGGCCATCGTCGCCGAGATCCGCCGCTCGGTCGTCACGCTGCGCACCAGCGTCGGCCAGAGCGAGAGCCTCGGCACGGCGATCGGCTCGATCGCCCGCAACCTCTCGGAGGTCTCGGGCGTGCCGATCCACGTGACCCTCGACGAGCACACCCAGCGGCTGCGCTCCGACGTCGAGGCGGAGCTGTTCCGCATCGCCCAGGAGGCGATGAACAACGCCGTCCGCCACGCCCAGGCCTCCGTGATCGACGTGCACTGCCAGGTGCACGCTCCCGACGCGCTGATCACCGTGACCGACAACGGCCGTGGCCTCCAGGCGGCGCGCCCCACGTCGCACGGGCTGCACATCATGAAGGAGCGCGCGCTGCTCATCAACGCGTCCCTCGAGATCTCCGAGACGCCGACCGGTGGTCTGTCGGTGTCGGTGCGCGTACCGGCGAGCCGCGCCCCCGAAGCCACGAACTCGGGTCCTGTCCATGCAAAAATCGGAGCCTGACCCGTGACCCCCCGACGGAGCGAATGACCCATGAGTGCCCCCATCACCGTTCTCCTGGTCGACGACCACGAGCTGATCCGCAGTGGATTGGCCGGCGTCTTCGACCTCGAGCAGGACATGACGATCATCTCCACCGCCGGCTCGGTCGTGGAGGCGCTGCGCAAGTACGACGAGCTGCAGCCCGACGTCGTGGTCGCCGACCTCCAGCTGCAGGACGGCACCGGGCTCGACATCGTCCGGTCGATCCGGAAGGTCAGCAACACGACCGGCCTGGTCGTGCTGACCATGCACTCGGGCGACGACCAGATCTTCGCCGCCATGCAGGCGGGCGCGTCCGGCTTCGTCGGCAAGGACGCGCCGTCGGCCGAGGTGGTGCGCGCCGCACGGCACGCCGCCGTCTCCCCCCGCTCGTTCGTGTGCACGGGGCTCGTCGGCGCGATGATGCGCCGCGGTGCCACCGAGTCCACCCGGCTCTCCGACCGCGAGCACGAGGTGCTGCTGCTCCTCGCCGACGGTCTCGGAGCCGCGGCGATCGGCGACAAGCTCTACCTGAGCGAGTCGACCGCCAAGTCGCACATCGCCCGCATCTACCAGAAGCTCGGCGCCACCAACCGCGCCCAGGCCCTGGTCACCGCGATGCGCATCGGCCTGCTCTCCAGCGTCCGGCAGGTCGACTCCTGAGTTTCCACGAGGAACGACGGACGGCGCCACCCATCGGGTGGCGCCGTCCTGGTTCTCCGCGGGTTCCAGGCCCGATCGGCGCGAATCGGCATGACCCGTCCAGACCGGTTTCCCTGGTCAGTTCTGACCAGGTCGACGAACACATCACCGCAGGTCAGCGCCCGATTCCCACATCCGGACCCTCCGGGGGATCCGACGGTCAGTGGCCTCGGCATAGTCCATTCGGGCTATGCCGTTCGGCGTGCGTACGGACTCTCCCGATTCCACCCACGAAGGCCTGCGCACTTCACCAACATTGTCTCCATGAGGCGGCCCCGCCTCATCTCGTGGGAATTCCCTCTTCAAGGAGACACCAATGCTGGACTACCTCCGCATCATGATCGCCGCCCGCACCGCCAACAACGAGCGTGGCGCCTCGGCCGTCGAGTACGGCCTGCTCATCGCCGGCATCGCGGCCCTCATCGTCGTCATCGTGTTCGCCTTCGGTGACAACATCAAGGACGTCTTCGACGAGACCTGCCAGTCCGTCGCGGCGTCGACCTCCTGCGCCACCGACTGATCTCAGTCAGCGCGTAGAGATCTTCTCGGAGATGAACACCCACGAGCTCTGGACGCGGGCACTCGCCCGCGGCCAGGGCTCGAGGTGCTTCCGGCGCCTCTCCTCCTCGGAGCGGGGCGCCTCGGCCGTCGAGTACGGCCTGATGATCGCCGCCATCGCGGCGGTGATCGTGGTCACCGTCTTCGCCTTCGGCGACAACATCAAGGACGTCCTCTTCGAGGACACCTGCCAGCAGATGGTGGACAACGGGGGCATCGGCGACTGCGTCTAGCAGCTGCCTGCCCAGAGCTCACGAGCGGTCGCCGGTCACGGCGGCCGCTCGCTCTGCGTCGGCGATCCTCTCCAGGGTCGTCGGGTGCGAGCCGAACCAGAGCTGGGACCACGCCGGTGGCGTGAGGTCCGCGAGCGAGCGCCGGGCCAGCTCCTGCTGGAGCACGATGAAGGCCGTCGGGTCGTCGGTCGCCGCCAGCGCGTCGACGTCGGCACGGGTCTCGATCAGCCTGCTGATGCCGTTCTGGACCGGGCTGGTGAGCAGGGTGGCGACCGCGACGAGCGCCAGGACGCGGGGAACGGTGCGCGGGTCGTCGGCGCCTTCCTCGCGCCGCGAGAGCACGAGGCCGAGCAGCCCGACGCCGAGCACCGAGCCGGCGGCTCCCAGTCCGGTCCCGACCAGCACGTCCTGGTGCTCCGCGTGCGCCAGCTCGTGCGCGACCACCGACAGCGTCTCGTCCTGGTCCAGGTCGTCGACGAGGTTGTCGTAGACCACGACCCGGCGGGTGCTGCCGAAGCCGGAGACGTACGCGTTGAGGGTGGTCGTGCGCCGGGAGGCGTCGGCGACCAGGACGTCGTCGACCTCGACCCCCTCGCGATCGGCCAGGTCGAGGATCCGGGTCCGGAGGGGGCCGTCCGGCAGCGACGTGAACGAGTTGAACAGCGGCTCCACCACGAGCGGGTAGAGCAGCGACCCGACGACGACCATCGCCGCGAGGATCCCCCCGGCCACGGCGGGCCAGGCTCGTCTCCAGCGCCGGGCGCAGCCGACCAGCACCAGCAGCGTCAGGGACGTGATGACGACGTCGATGCCCTCGGTCTTGGCCAGATCGGCGGCGAACCCGCTCCAGGCCTGGTTCGACAGCCCGTAGTCGAGCGCGTGCCGGCGCAGGGCGACCGCGAACGGCAGCGTCACCACGCGACCGATCAGCTCGACCGCGGTCACGGCGAGCGGCACCCGGACCCACCAGGGACCGGGCAACCGCCCGACCAGGGAGCGACCGACCCGCGTGAAGCCCAGGACCGACGCCACCACGAGCGAGACGGCCAGCGAGGACCAGCTCCACAGCCGAGCCCACCGGGCGTAGTCCTCACCGCGCGCCAGCTCGGCCGGCGTGAAGTAGCGGCTCGGGTCCACGGCGTCGACCGCGCCACCCGGGATCGGGTGCCAGGGCACGAGCAGGGCGGCGAGCAGCACGAAGGCGGTACCGCCGACGAACGCGGTGAGCGCGGAGGTCCGCCGGGCCGTCATCCCGCCACCGGCGTCTCGTCGGCCAGCGCCGTCAGGCGGTCCTGCCAGGCCTCCGTCAGCCCGGCCTCGTCGACTCCCACGTCGGCGCGCAGCGCCTCCGCGATCCCCTGCCCCTGGCTCACGTCGTCGTACAGCCGGACCAGCGCGTCCTCGCCCGCGAGGTCGACGACGACCAGGCACGCGACCCAGGCCGCCTCGTACGCCGCACCCAGGTGGGTGGCGGTCGCGTCGAACTCGGCCGGGCCCGGAAGGGCGTCCGGGACCCCGTCGGCGCGCACCTGGGCGATGACCTGGCCCGCCGCCTTGGCCATCGGCAGGTCCGCGTCGCGCAGCGCCACGTAGTCGGCGAAGCCCTCGAGCAGCCACAGCGGGACGCCGCTGACGACCGGCGCCGCCGTGGCGATGTGCGTGGCCTCGTGGGTCATCACGACCTGCTCCCCCACCGGGCCGAGCCCGCCGTACAGCTCGGGGTTGACGAACACGTGCGTCGGCGAGGTCGCGGTCAGGGTGCCGTCGACCGACGTGGACACCGCGGCGATGTCGGCGTACGTCCCCGGCGCCGCGGCCAGCATGGAGTCGAGCGCCCCGGCGCTGCCCGGGACCTCGACGACCAGTCCGCCCGGCCACGCCGGCAGCACCCGGCGCACGGCCGGGACCGCCTTCTCGGCCTGCCTGGCGTAGTCGTCGGCGGCCTCGGCCGATCCGGCCACGAGGACGAGGGTGTCGGCGGACCGGCGGACCTCGAGGGGCTCGCTCAGCCACAGGGGCGTACGGCGGTCTCCCCCGCCGATCCCGGTCAGCGTCGCGCCGGGTCCGGTGCCGTCGAACCCGACCAGCACCTCCTCGCGCACGGGTTCCCGGTCGAAGCCGCGGAACTGCCAGGTCATGTCGACCGCCCCGGTCCACCGGCCCTCGGCCGTGACCGCGCTGGTCTCGTCGACGTAGCGGAGCGTGAGCTCCGCGACGTCCAGCGCGTCGGCGTTGGCGACCACGGCTCGCAGCAGGCTCGCCGCGGTCGCGGAACCGTCCGTCAGGGCGGCCGCTCCGTCGGCGTCGCGCGCGGCGACCGCCTCCTCGAGGTCGTGCAGCACGGTCGCGGCCGCGGCGGGCTCGGCCTCCGGGCGGGAGCCGCCGTCGGGCGAGGCGACGTAGTCGTCCTGCCGCGTGAGCGCGACGACCACGGCGGTGATCGCGACGACCGCGGCCACGGCGGGCACCGCCCAGCGGGGTCGTGGGCGCGCGGTCACGCCACCATCATCGCGACCGGCTGGTCAGGACTGCGTCAGCCGGGTGTGTCAGCCGGGGCGGACGGCGCCGACGTACGGCATCGAGTACAGGTCGGCGACGCGGACGCCGGCACCCGGGTTGGCCGCGTGCACGATCAGCCCGTTGCCGATGTACATGCCGACGTGGCTGATCGGCGAGTAGTAGAAGACCAGGTCGCCCGGGCGCAGGTCACTGGCCGCGACGTGCGGACCGGAGCCGTACTGGGCGCTGGACGAGTGCGGGAGGCCGACGCCGGCCTGCGCCCACGCCATCATGGTCAGGCCGGAGCAGTCGAACGCGTTCGGGCCGGCGGCGCCGTACACGTAGCTGTCGCCGACCTGGGCCATCGCGTAGTTGACCGCGGCGGAGGCGCGTCCGGAGGTCTCGACGCCCGTGGGCAGCCGGACGGTGCCCCGCGACAGCATCTCCTGGCGCTCCTCCTCCTTGAGCTCGGAGAGGAGCTGCTCGGCCTCGTCCAGCTTCTGCTGGATCGTGGCCTTCTCCTCGGCCAGCTGCGCCTGCGTCCGGCTGATGTCCTCGGTGCGCGCGGCCGTGGCGTCCGCGCGGATGTCGAGGGCCTTGGCCTGGATGGCGTAGGTGTCGAAGAGCTGAGACTGGACGCCCTGGTAGGCCGACATCGTGGACAGGCCGGAGAGGAAGGCGCTGGGGTCGTCGGCGACGACGACCTGGCCGACGGCCGAGAGGCTCTGGCCCTGGTACTGGCTGACGAGGGAGTCCTGGAGCTCGTCGCGAGCGGTCTCGAGCGAGGCGTCCTGGCGCTCCTGGTCGGCGGAGAGCGAGTCGAGGTCGCGCTGGAGCTCCTCGAGCTCGAGCTCGGCGTCGTGGAGGCGCTCCGAGGCCTGCTCGGCCTCGTGGAAGAGTCGGTCGACGCGCTTCTGGACCGTGTCGATGTCGGGCTCGGCCTGGGCCGGAGCGGATCCGGCCAGCGCGAAGGTCGCGACGAGCGCGGTTCCCGAGAGGGCCGTGACGATGCGCCACCAGCGGGGGTGTTGCACGGGTGAGGGGCTCCTTGGCGTCGTACGCCTACCGGGTGAGCTGACGGGTTCGGGCACGACTCGCCCTACCGCCGCTCCTCGTGGCCCTCGTCCGGCAGCCACGCCTTGCGGCGGATTCACCCCAGGAACTGCATGGTTCCCCGGCTCCCGGGCCACCCGGCAACCTGCACCGTCGACCCGGAACTCAGCGTCGGTGATCGCGCGAACCTGGTCGGTCCACTTCCACGAACACCGAGAGGCACGCTAACGGTCGCGGCGACGGTCGTCCAAACCTCAACCGCCTGTCGTCAAGCGATTTCGGCCCGCGTCGTCACACAGGTCACATCAGTCACATCCGTCACGCGGACTCGACCTCCGGTCCGGAGACCGGCTGGACGAGCCGCAGCGGCGGGACCAGCCCGCCGGCGGCCAGGACGTCGAGGCAGCGCTGCTCCTCGTCGTCGAAGGTGAGCTCGGGCGGCGGACCGAGCAGCACCGTCACCACGCAGTCGTGGCACGCCAGCCCCCGCACCACGCAGGTGTCGCAGTCGATTCGCGTCGTCATGTCCACGACGTTGACAGGGACCACCGACAGTCCGGTCCGCGACGTCCCTGGCGCGGCGTGTCGTGCGGTCGGTCCTCAGACGTCGGTGCGCGCCACGACCTCGATCGCGTCGTCCCGGCCGCACCACCGGCAGGTCACCGACTCGACGGTCTCGCCGAGCACCTCGGTCTCCTCGACCGAGTGCTCACCGGCGAGGTCGAAGTGCCAGAACTCCGTGGTGCGCGCCGTCCGCCGGACGTCGAAGCGGGTCAGGTTGCCGCAGCCGCCGCAGCGCCACCGGCTCACTGCATCGGGCGCGTCCACGGCCCACACCCTAGGACGGCGCGCTCGGGGGCCCGCGGCGTGGGCTTCCCGGGAATGTCGGCGACCGGACCTACCGTCGCCACCATGAGCACCACGTCGTCGGAGACAGCGCGCTGGGAGTGCCAGCGCAGCTTCGACGAGCTCGGGCGCCTGCTGCGCGACGTGACGTTCACCGTCGTCGACCTCGAGACGACGGGCGGGTCGGCCGAGGCCGGCTCGATGATCACCGAGATCGGCGCGGTCAAGGTGCGCGGCGGCGAGGTGCTCGGCGAGTTCCAGACCCTGGTCAACCCGCACACCGAGATCCCGCCCTTCATCGCGGTGCTCACCGGCATCAGCAACGCCATGGTCGGCGACGCCCCCTCGATCGACTCGGCGCTCCCGGCGTTCCTGGAGTTCGCCCACGGCACCGTGCTGGTCGCCCACAACGCGCCGTTCGACGTCGGCTTCCTGCGCCACTTCGCCGAGCGCCAGGGCCGGACCTGGCCGACGTTCGAGGTCGTCGACACCGCCAAGCTCGCCCGCCGGGTGATCACCCGCGACGACGCGCCCAACTGCAAGCTCTCCTCCCTCGCCCGCGCCTTCCACTCGACGACGACCCCCAACCACCGGGCGCTGTCCGACGCCCGCGCGACCGTCGACGTGCTGCACGGCCTGATGGAGCGACTCGGCAACCTCGGCGTGACCACGCTCGAGGAGCTGCAGACCTTCTCGTCGCGGGTCTCGACCGCGCAGCGCCGCAAGCGCCATCTCGCGGAGGGCCTGCCGCACGAGCCCGGCGTCTACCTCTTCCGCGACGACGCGGGCCGGGTGCTCTACGTCGGGACGTCGCGCGACCTGCGCACCCGGGTGCGCTCCTACTTCACCGCGTCCGAGACGCGGTCGCGGATGGGCGAGATGGTCGGCATCGCGACGTCCGTCACCGGCATCGTCTGCGCGACCGCGCTCGAGGCGCAGGTGCGCGAGCTCCGGCTGATCGCCGCAGCACAAGCCCCGCTACAACCGGCGCTCGCGGTTCCCCGAGAAGGTCCACTTCGTCAAGCTCACCCGCGAGCCGTGGCCGCGCCTGTCGCTGGTCAAGAAGGTCCTCGACGACGACGCCGACTACCTCGGCCCGTTCGGGTCCCGCCAGGTCGCCGAGCGCTGCCTGGCCGCACTCCACGAGACCTTCCCCGTCCGGCAGTGCACCGACCGGTTCGGCAAGCACCCGTCGCGCGCGGCGTGCGTGCTGGCCGAGATGGGCAAGTGCCTCTCCCCCTGCGACGGCAGCGTCGACCAGACGACGTACGCGTCGGTGGTCCGGGTCCTCCGCGACACGCTGGTGCACCGGCCCGGACGAGGTGGTCGAGGCGATCAACTCCCGGATGGCGGGCCTCGCCGAGCACCAGCGCTACGAGGAGGCCGGCGTCCACCGCGATCGCCTGGCGGCGTTCGTCCGCGCCAGCTCGCGCACCCAGCGCCTGTCGTCGCTCACCCGCTGCTCCCAGCTGGTCGCCGTCCGGCGCGACGGCGACGGCCGGTGGGAGGTGCACGTCGTGCGCTACGGCCGGCTGGCCGCCGCGGGGGTGATCCCCAACGGCACCGACGCCCAGCAGTACGTCGCCGAGCTGCGGCGACTCGGCCGAGACCGTGCTGCCCGGCCTGGGCCCCGTCGGCGCGGCCACCGCCGAGGAGACCGAGAAGGTGCTGCGCTGGCTGGAGGCGCCGGGCGTCCGGCTGGTCGACGTCCAGGGCGAGTGGAGCTGCCCGGTCGCCGGCGCCGGGTCGCCACGTCGCCCTCCACGACGCGGTCGCGGAGTCCCGTCGCTCCCTCGTGCCGTTCGCCGAGCGCCGCGACCTGACGCCCGTCGCGCGGCCGGCTCGATAGCCTGACCCTCGTGATCACCGCCATCGTGTTCGTGAAGGCCGACGTCGCCCGGATCCCCGAGGTCGCCGAGGAGATCGCGGCCCTCGACGGCGTCAGCGAGGTCTACTCCGTCACCGGCCAGATCGACCTGATCGCGATGGTCCGGGTGAAGCGACCACGACGACGTCGCGAGCACCGTCGCCGACCGCCTCAACAAGGTCCCCGGCGTGACCTCGACCGAGACCCACATCGCGTTCCGCACCTACTCCCGGCACGACCTCGAGGCGGCGTTCTCCCTCGGCCTGGAGTGACGGCCTCACCCCTCGTCCCCTGATCGGTCAGGAGGCGTAGTCCGAAAGGGCCATAGGGTCCCCCGTTTCCCCTCGGGGAGGGCTGGTCCAGACCTAGCGTTTGAGGGTCTGCCCCCCGTGGAGGAGTCCCCCTGTGTCTCTTCGTCGTCTGCGCACCCTCGCGGTGTCGCTCGCCGGTCTCGTCATCGCCGGTGGTCTCTCGGTCGTCGCCGCTCCAGCAGCACAGGCCCTCGACACGCCGGGCAACCCGTCTCCCGGCGGGGCTCAGTTGGGCATCCCGACCTTCACCTGGGACCGGGTACCCGGGGCGACCACCTACGACTTCCAGATCTCGACGTCCGACCTCTTCACCTCGCCGCTGGTGAGTGTGACGACCGTCCAGCGTCAGTACGTGCCCAGGATCCAGCTGCCGACCGGCACCCAGCTGTACTGGCGGGTGCGGGCCCAGCACGGGGTGGCGAGCAACTGGGCGACCACCTCGTTCTCGCGGGCACCGTGGGCGCACCCGACCCTGGATCGGCCCGGCAGTGACGCCGGAGCTCCCCCCAGCCCGGACAGCCCGGTGACGCTCTCCCTGGCAGTCGCTTCAGGGGCGCTTACTCTCCTACGACGCTGCAGCAACGGCACCGACCCGAACTTCGTCGACCAGGCCACGACCACGAACAGATCAAGGCGTTACGTCGCTACGTGCGTACCCGTGCTCCAGGAAAACCGGCGCGTACGTCTGGCGGGTCCACGGCCGTGCTCCGCCAACGGCCTCTTCACAGCGTGGTCGGCGGCGCCGACCCACTAGCGTACGTGGTGAAGGGCTTGGCCAGCGTTCGGCATCGCCGCGTCGCCGCCGGACGACCCCGAAGCAGCGCGCAACGACATCGTGCTCGACTTGGAGCCGATCACAGGGCGCAAGAGCTACCAGATCCAGATCCGGGTCGGCGCAGACTTCCAGCGGACACCATCGTCGACCCGCCAGCCCGACGTTGTACGGCACCCGCTACTCGCCGCCCGACGACTCGAACAACGACAGTACTTCTGGCGGATCCCCGCCACCGACTCCGCCGACTTCCGGCCCGAGTGGACCGAGCACGACGGTGTCGCGCCTTCAAGCGGACCTGGCCCCGACCAGCCCACTCTGCTCTACCCGGAGGAACAGCGCGACGACGTGGGGGAACTCATTCTCTTCCATGGACGCCGGTCAAGCACGCCAGCTCGTACATGGTTCGGATCAGCGGCGCCGCCTTCCCGCCCCCGCGCCGTTCACCGGCACCTGGTCCACCGACCTTACACACGACGCTGGTATACGGAGACCTGGTCGGCAACTGCTCGCCGGACCGCGCCGGGTAGCTACGCCTGGCGGTCACCGCACCAGGACAGCTCTCGAACAAAGATCCCCGTCACCGACGGTGTTCGACGGCCCCCGTCTCCCCACCCTTCTACTTTCGACCCGGAGCTGGTGACGACCACCGGACCCGCCGAACGGCAGCGTCTCTGCGAACCCTACGGACCCGACCAGTCCCTGGGCGCGCCGGTCCTGAAAGTGGAACGCGGTCGCCAGGGCCGACCGGTAAAGGTGGACCTCTCCGGCCACCGACCTCGCGCAGTCTTCACGACCACGGCGCTCAGCTACGTGCCGCGCTTCCTGGACGCCGGCCGCCTACACGCTGGACATCTGACCGTCGACGCGCTCGGCCGGACCAGCGACAGTGCAGGCCGATGACGCCCCTTCACCATCAAGGCCGCCCCCGGTCCCGACCCCGACCCCGGCGCACCGCCCGGGAGCGCGGTCATCCTGTTCCGGTGCCGGACCCCCTGCCCGCCGAGGCCGCCGAACCCCGTGGTCGCAGACCTCAGCCTGGTACCGGTTCCCGGCAATCCAAGTGATACCCGTCAGCCTGGTCGACCACTACAAGATCTGGGGTCGCGCAGCGACGGGCAACCCGTTCACCGCGTCAGCGGCGACTTCAAGTGGGCCGCCGATGAAGACACGGGCATCACCCGCCTGAACCCCGGCACCTACCAGTGGTACGTCAAGGCGGTATCGCAAGGCGCGCGACCCCTCGCCGGGGAGCACCGGCACGTTCTTCGATCCTCTCGCTGCCGGACATCCCGATCAGGTCCTACAAGGCCGCGCTGTCCGGGAACTCCCTGACCGGCAATGCCGGCACGGCGCTGGACGCGTGTGACCCTCGATCCTCCCCTCGAACTGTCAGAACCTCGGCCGACGCCGGCGATCGGTGGCAGACACCCGATGCCCAACGTCGGTCACTACGTGGTGGTGCTCTCCCAGAGACGCCGAGCTCACCAACATGATCGAGACCAAGACCATCGTGAACACGATGTACCTCGACCGGGACGCGCTAGCCCGACAGCCAGGCGGGCGGCGGCGTACTTCGTGGTGGTCCTCCCCTGCGTGGTCGGCGGACATCTGCTCGTCGCTGACCCACGCCCACGCACTCGTTCAACAAGCTGAGCCGTCCGGCCGACGCTGATCTCGCCGAGCTCACGGGCGCCACCGTCCAGAACGACGTCACGCTCACCTGGGCCGACTACATCGACAGCCAGAAGGTCGTCGACGGCGCAGATCCCGCACCTGGGCACGCCTCTACGACCGGCCAGGCCAGGTCGAAGCGCCGAGTACTACAGACGTCCAGACCGCGTCCGACCAGAACTTCACGGCCAACGTAACCACGACGAAGGTCGACCAGACCAGTTCACCTCGTTCGCCGACACCTACCCCGAGGGCACCACGTGGTGGCGGGTCCAGGCCGTGGACACCAACGGCAACACGCTTGGCCTGGAGCACGCCTCGCTCGTTCCTCAAGCAGTCGCCTGTCCCGCGCTGCAGCTGCCGGCCGACGGAGCCAGCCGTCCCGGGCAACTACGCGCTCTCGTGGGAGGCCCAGGCCTACGCGGCGTCGTACGACGTCGAGGTCTACAAGGGCGGCGACACGTCCGGGAACACCGTCAACCGCGTCATCAACGCGAACACCGACCGGGTGCAGTACGTCCTGACCAACGTGGACCCGAGCTCCGGGCCCTACACGTGGCGGGTCCGCCGGCACGACGGCAAGAACCGCCTCGGGGGATGGAGCGTCTTCCGGACGTTCAACGTCACCCCGTCCGGGCGTCACGCTGACCTCGCCGGTCGACAACGACGACACCGTGATGCCGTCCGACCACCTGTTCACCTGGCAGCAGGTCCCGGGTGCGACGTCGTACAAGTTCGAGCGGCGTCCGGGCACGAGTGGCGCAGCGGCGGAGACCGTCGACACGCCCAGCACCAAGTGGGCGCCCGTCCAGGCGATCGTCGGTGGCAACTGGCAGTGGCGGGTGACCGCCTACGACACGGCGGGCAACTTGATCGCCGACTCGACGTGGGCGCACCCGTTCTCGGTCACCGACACCCCGGTTGCCACGGTGCCGGTCAGCATCACGGGGGCAGCGGCATCGTCGACTCGACCCTGACGCTCAACCCGGCGCAGTGGAACATGTCCAACAGCGACCTGACGATCACCTACCAGTGGTACCGAGGCAGGCTCCCCCGTCGCCGGCGCCGACTGGCGTGGTCCTACGAGGTCACGTCGGCAGACGTCACCAGGGCGATCACCGTCAGGGCGACCGCGACTCGACCCGGCTACAAGAACGGCCTGTCGACGAGCAACGTCATCACCGGAGCTCAGGCAGGCGCCCCCCTCGCCTCGACACCGGTCGTCATGAACGGCACCGGCCTCTACGACTCGCCACTTCAGCTCACCCCGCCCACCTGGGACGTCGCTGGTGTCACCACCACCTACCAGTGGTACCGCGGCACGTCGGCGATCGGCGGTGCGACGGGCACGTCGTACACGGTCGGCACCGCTGACGTCGGCAAGGAGATCACCGTCAAGGCGTTCGGCGCCAAGGCGGGGTACGTCACCGGGACGTCCGTGAGCGGAGCCATCACCGGCGCCCTCAACCCGGCCCCGACGGCCACGGTGCCGGCGGCGATCACCGGCACGGGAGAGTTCGGCGCGACGCTGACGCTCACGCCGCCCCGAGTGGGACACGACGGGCCTGACGACCACGATCGAGTGGTACCGCGACACCAGCAAGATCAGCGGTGCGACGGGTCTGACGTACACCATCGTGAGTGCGGACCTGACCAGGCAGATCACCGCCAAGGTCATCGCCAAGCGGACCGGTTACGTGGACGGGGCGTCGATCAGCAACGCCATCCTGGCGAAGCCTGCCGCGGCCCTGGTGTCGACCAGCTCGCCGATCATCACCGGCACTCCGGCGGCCGGCGAGACGCTCACGGCGAGCCCGGGTACCTGGCCGAGCGGTGCGACGTTCACCTACCAGTGGTTCGTGAACGGCCTGGCCGTCGCCAAGGAGACCCGGAGCACGTATGTGGTCCGCTCGCGCGACGCCGGCCTGCCCGTCAAGGTCCGGGTCACTGCCAGCAAGGTGGGCTTTTTTCCCGGCGAGAGCTACAGCGACCAGATGACGGTGGGGAAGCTCAAGACGACGACCACCGCGACGCTGGAGTCGGCGAAGATCCCGAAGCGGGCCCGCGGGGTGCTCAACGTCCACGTCGACGTCGTCGACCTGGGTGTGCCGCTCGGCAAGATCCAGATCAAGGACGGCACCAAGATCATCGGGACCGTCATCCTGAAGAACGACTCCGGTGGCAACCTGAAGATCCGGCTCAAGAAGCTCAAGCCGGGCAAGCACAAGCTGACGGTGGTCTACCTGGGCAGCGCCGCGACGCTCTCGTCGAAGTCCAAGAGGGTCAAGCTCATCGTCCTCAAGAAGTAGCCGGACCGCCGCGCTCGGCCGTGTCACGTCGCATCGCGACGTGGCACGGTCTAGCGTCCGGACCGTGCGCGTCCTGGTGGTCACCACGTGGTTCCCGGACGCCGAGCACCCGAGCCGCACGCCCTTCGTGCTCGAGCACGTGCGGGCGATCCGCGACGCCGGTCACGACGTCCGGGTGCTGCACGTCCGTCTCGGGCGCCCCGGCCCCTCGTCCAGCGAGGACCAGGACCTGCCCGTCCGGCGGGTCGGGTTCGGTCCCCGCCGCCCGCTCCGTTCCCTCGCGTCGTGGCGTGAGCTGCGGGTGGCCCTCGGGGAGTGCGACGTCCTGCACACGATGGCGTTCTCGTCGGCGCTGGTCGCGGCGGGGCCGTGGCTGACGCGTCGCCGGCCGTGGGTGCACACGGAGCACTGGAACGGCGTGAGCGCTCCTGCCTCGGTCCCGGGCGCGTGGCCGCGGGTGGCGTGGCTGCGCCACGTGCTCCGGCTCCCCCACCGCGTCACGGGCGTCACCGCCCAGCTCCTCGAGCGGATGTCGCCGTTCACGCGGACGGGCGCCGGCTCGGTCGTGCCGTGCGTCGTCACGCCCCCGTCGCACCTGGCCGCCCTTCCTCCACGGCCGCCGCTGCGACTCGTCGCCGTCGGCCTGCTCAACGGGCGCAAGGACCCGCACCTCGCCCTGGAGACCCTCGCCTGGCTCCGGGACCGCGGGCACGACGTCCGGCTCACGTGGGTCGGGACCGGGCCGCTGGCGGACGAGGTGGGCCCGGCCGCAGAACGGCTCGGGGTCGCCGACGCCGTCCGGTTCGTCGGCGCCGTCCCCCCTGCGGAGGTCTCCGACCACCTCGGCGCGGCCCACCTCTTCTTCCTGCCCAGCCACCAGGAGAACTTCTTCACGGCGGTCGCCGAGGCGATCACGGCGGGCCGGCCGGCGGTCGTCCCGCTCAGCGGTGGCTTCGACGACTACTGCACCACGGCCAACTCGGTGCTCGTCGGGTCCTGGGACGTCGAGGTGCTGGCCGCCGCGGTCCTGCGCGCGGCCGAGACCTTCGCGGACGCCACGCCGTCCGCCGTCGCGGGCACCCTGGGCGACCGCTTCTCCCGTGCCGAGATCGGTCGGCGCTTCACCGAGCTGTACGAGGAGGCCCGCACCGCCTGAGGCGTCAGGGGCGGCGAGCCACCAGGAAGTGCGCCAGCGGGAAGGTGGCACAGGTCGCCCGGCGCACCAGCCGGCCCGGCGGCGTTCGGCCGAACCCGCCGACGAGGGCGTTCGAGAAGGCCGCCAGCCACCGGCCGACGAGCGGCACCTGCTCGAGCACCTTGGCCGTGAGGTCGCCCAGCACCTCGACGACCCCGCCGACCTCGGTCAGCTCGACGACCTCGAGACCCTGCTCGGTGGCCAGCCTCGCCAACGAGTAGCGGGTGTGGCGCAGGAAGTCGTGCGGCGCCTCGTGCACGCGGTACAGGAAGGGGGTGTTGAGCAGCAGGTGGCCGCCGGGCGCGAGCACCCGCGCGATCTCGGCCATCGCCAGCCGCGGGTCGGGGAGGTGCTCGAGCACGTCCGACGACACCACGGTGTCGACGCTGCCGGAGCGCAGGGGCAGCGTGTGCGACAGGTCGGCGAGGACGTCGACGTGACGGCCCTCGTGCAGCGACGACGGCCAGTCCACCGTCACCACCGACCCCGCCCGGTCCGCATAGCTCGCGTAGAGCGGGACGGTGCCGCAGCCCAGGTCGAGCAGGCGTCCCCGCACGACGCGCGGCAGCCACTCGTCGTACTCCGCGGCGACGAGGTCGACGTGCAGCCGCGACGAGACGGCGACGTGGCGGCGGTCCCGGGACGCCATGAGCCGCCCGCGCCGGTCGCGGTACTTCGTCGGCTGCCAGGTCTCAACCGCGCGCATGGTCCCACGCTCCCTCATCCGCGGTCCCCGGGCGACGACCCACGCTCCACGCCGCCAGCACGTAGCAGCACGCACCCGCCGCCATGGCCCAGGCGACGCCGGGCGGACCGTACCGCGCCGCGAGGAACGGCATGGGCACGAGAGCGACCGCCGACGCGGCGACCAGGAGGCCCAGCATCATCCGGGTCCGTCTCGCGATCTCGAGCGGCTTGTGCGCGAGCAGGCCGATCTGCCAGGCGGCGCCGCCCACGAGCAGACCCGCCAGGGTCGACCGCGACGGCGACTCGACGTCCAGCAGGAGGTCGATGAGCCGGGTGCCGACCAGCAGCGTCAGGACGAGCAGCCCCGCGAACAGCACCACGAGCCGCAGCATCCACCGGCCGATCCCCGTCATCAGGTCGTCCACGGGGCCGCCGGCGTTCGACGCCCGCATCACGGCCGGGGTGAGCGCCATCGTCAGTGGTGCGGCCACGACCGCCGCTCCCCTGACGACCAGGTCCGACGTCGCCGCGTAGGCGCCGAGGGTCGCGTCGTCGACCCAGAACCGCAGCAGCAGCCGGTCCGTGTAGAGGAGCAGGGGTGCGAGGCCCAGCCACAGGCTCATCGGCCACCCGTACGACCACCACTCCGCGAGAACGGCACCAGACCCGGACCAGCGCGGCACCGGCCCGCTCGACCGCAGCACCAGCACCGCCAGGACGAGGACGTTCGCCGCGGCGCAGGCGGCCAGGATCATCGTGCTGGTCGTCGCGACCGCCTGAACGAGCACCACCGAGAGCAGGATGCCCACGACGGTCCGCGACGTCTCCGCGAACGCGACCGCCCGGGCCCGATCCCCCCGCTGCAGCAGCGTCGCCGTCACCTGCGCGGCCGCGGACGTCAGGCCGAAGGCGCTCGCGGCGACGACCGCGCCCGGCCCGCGACCCAGGGACACGGCGGCGCAGGCCAGGGCCGGGACCGCGAGGCTGCCGACCACCGACCACAACGGCAGGTGCGAGAGCTGCGAGTCGGACCGACCGCTCGCCCGCAGCATCGCCTGCCGCAGCCAGCCGGTGCTCGCCGCGCCGGCGGTGACGCACACCGCCCACACCGTCGCGTAGTGCGCGTACTCCGACGCCCCGACGAGCCGGGTCCACAGCGGCACCGCCAGGAGCATCGCCACACCGGGCCCGGCCTGGGCGACGGCGTACCAGGCCACGCTGCGGCGCAGGGGGCTACCGAGGTCGGTCATCGGCCAACGGTGGGCCTACGGGCGTCGAGAGGAAGCGGGAGTACGTCGCACGGATCAGCCGCTGGGGCAGCAGCCGGAAGGTCCAGCGGACCGCGAGGTTGCGGACCATCGTCACGGGCCCGATCACGCCGTAGGAGCGCAGCCGGCGCTGGAGGTCGAGCTCCAGGCGCAGGTAGCCGCGGGCCGACCGGCGCTTCCGCATCGTGTCGCCGGCGCGGAAGCTGACCAGCGGCTCCTCGAGGTTCTGCATCCGCGCTCCCCCGGCCAGCAGCCGGGCGAAGAGGTCGTAGTCCTGCATGAACCGCATCGTCGGGTAGCCACCGACCTCCAGCGCGAGGCCACGCCGGTAGACGACCGTCGGGTGGTTGATCGGGTTGTTGAACCGCATCCGCGCGGCGATCGCCTCGTGCGTGAGCGGGTTGGTGCGCAGCCGCACCGGGTGCGCCGGGTCGTCGTCGAACTCCCACATCGCGGAACCGCACAGGTCGGCCCCGCTGAGGCGCAGCGCGGCCACCTGCTTCTCGAAGCGGTCGGGCGCCAGGACGTCGTCCGCGTCCGCCTTCGCGATCCAGGGGTACGTCGCCGCGGCGAGCCCGGCCTGGTTGGCGATGCCGGCGCCGCCGTTGACGGCCAGGGGCACCCGGACGAGCCCGGGGTGCGCCGCCCCGAACGACTCCAGGACGCGGTGCTGCTCGTCGGTGAGCGGCCCGTCCTCGACGACCACCACCTCACGGGCGGGCAGCGTCTGGCCGGCGATGCTCTCGAGCGCCTCCGCCAGGTGACCGGCGTCGACGCCGGCGTACACGGGCAGGAGGACGGAGAGCTGGTCGTGGTCGTCGGTCACGGGACCGTCACCTCGGTCCGTGGGAGCAGCGTCAGGACCGCGGCCAGCACCGCGCAGCCCAGCAGCACCAGCAGCCCGGTGACGGCGGTCGGCGGGTGCGACCAGCCCGCGTCCTGCGCCGACACGTCGCGGTCGAGCTCGGTGAGCTGGACGTGGACGACGGAGACGACGTGCGCGACGGCCAGCATGCCGACGGCGACGAGCGTCGGCCCACGCCACCGGGCGCGGTCGAGCACCAGGCCGGCGAGCACGACCACCCCGACCATGAACGGCAGCAGGTAGCGGCCCTGCCAGACGCCGCCGCGCTCCTGGAGGGTCAGCGCGACGAGCACCGAGGGCACCGCCAGGCACATCACCGTGGCGAGCACGACCGCACGTCGCTCGGTACCGTCGCCGCGCCGCACCGCCAGCACGAGCAGGGCGACCATGACGAGGAGGACGAGGGCGTGGACGGCGAGCGGCGCCGGCTGGTCGCGGTACGGGAAGGCGCCGATGCTGCTCAGGATCCACGTCGGCCAGCGCAGCGCCTGCGTCCAGCTCGGGTCGACGTCGTCGTTGAGGGCTCCGTGCTCGAACGCGACGTTGCCCTGGTTCCAGAGGAACACGCCGGCGGTCGTCGCGACGGCCAGCAGGACGGTCGTCCCGACGAGCAGCCGGTGCCGGCCGACCACCTCGAGCAGGGGCCGGAAGCCCCGGAGCGCGACCACGCAGACCAGCACCAGCACCACCAGCACCGGTCCGAGGGAGCGGAGCCCCGCGAGCAGGACGACGCCCAGCGCGGCCGCCGCGAGCAGCCGGCGTTCCCGGCGCAGATCGGGCTCGCCCGTGCCCAGCCCGAGCAGGGCCGTCCAGAGACACAGCCCGGCGGCCATCTCCAGGCCGTTCGGGCGACGACCGTGGTCGTGTAGAGCAGGGTCGGCGTCAACCCGACGAGCATGCCGACGTACGCCCAGGGGCCTCGCACCCAGGTCGTCAGGCACCCCACGGCGACGGCGATCACCAACGCGCACAACAGGGCCGACGCGGCGCGCATGGCGTACAGCGCGTGCGCGCCCGAGAACGGCTCGGCCGCGGTGCCGACGACCCAGTAGTAGATCGGGACGTAGTTCGCCGCCGAGGTCGTCGCGCGCACCGTCCCGTCGGGTCCCGGGCCGTCGCCGTCGCACGTGTCGCTCTCGATGTACGGCAGGCTCCGGCACTGGCCCTCGGACGCGGCCACGAAGTCTGCCGGCAGGTCGACGAGCAGCCCGCGATGGCCGGCCGCCTCCTCGTCGAGGCGCCACTGGCCGGACGCGACACCGGCTGCCCGGAACGCGTGGTCGAACTCGTCCATGCCGCGGAACGGCGGGACGGCGAGCACCCAGGCCGCCTGGACGAGGACGACGCCCAGCAGCACCGCGGCGACGATCCGCGGACGGGGGGTCGTCCTCACGTCAGAACGGTAGCCGCGCGAGCGGCTCCAACGTGGGCAAACCGCCCTCGCCGCACCGGTCGAACCCCTAGCCTGGGGGTGTCCGAGACCCCCCTGATCGGCGCCGTGACCGACACGGCCGTCGTGATCCCGATGCACGACGAGGCGACCGTCATCGCCGACGTCGTCGCGGACGTGCGCCGGCGCTTCACGCACGTGGTGTGCGTCGACGACGGGAGCCGTGACGGGTGCGGCGCGATCGCCCGCGCGGCCGGCGCGATCGTCGTGCGGCACCCCCAGAACCTCGGTCAGGGCGCCGCGCTCGAGACCGGCATCCGGCACGCACTGGCCCACACGGACGTGGCGTACGTCGTCACGTTCGACGCCGACGGCCAGCACGACGTCGACGACGCCGCCGCCATGGTCGACCTGGCCCGCACCCGCGGCCTCCAGGTCGTGCTCGGCTCACGGTTCCTGGGTGCCGCCGAGGGCATCAGCGGCTCGCGCCGACAGGTGCTCCGGGCCGCCGTCCGGTTCACCCGCGCCACGACCGGGCTCGAGGTGACCGACGCCCACAACGGCCTGAGGGTGCTGCGTCGCGACGCCGCCATGCACGTCCGGCTGCGCCTGCACGGGATGTCGCACGCCAGCGAGGTGCTCTCGATCGTGGCCACCCACGACCTCAGCTACGCCGAGCACCCGGTGACGATCCGCTACACCGACTACTCCCGGGCCAAGGGCCAGCGGGGGTACAACGCGCTCAACATCGTCTTCGACCTGATGGTCAACCGGCTCAGGGCCTCGGCGTGATCATCAAGATCGTGCTGATCGGGGCACTGGCCGCGGCGGCGTACGTCCTCGTGCGCGGCAGGCGGACGGCGCTGAACCTCCTCGTCCGCCGGGCGCTGATGCTGGCCGCGATCGCCGCCGGAGTCGTCGCGGTGCTGCTGCCCGACACGGTGACGGACGTCGCGCAGGCCGTCGGCGTCGGCCGCGGCGCCGACCTGGTGCTCTACCTGCTCGTCGTGACGTTCCTGTTCACGACGATCGGGCTCTACCTCCGGCTGTCGGAGATGCACGACCGCTACGTGGAGCTCGCTCGTCAGCTGGCGCTCCACGAGGCCGACTCGGCCTCGCACTCGACGGGCTCCCCCGTCGGCACCTCGCGGGACAGCAGGAACAGCGGGTAGAGCGACAGGCACTGCAGGGAGAACGCGAGAAGGTTGAACGCGTTGCCGGGCATCGCCAGCGGGATCGACAGGTGCAGCCCGACGCCGGCGGCCGCGACCGGCCAGCGGGTGCGCGAAAACCAGAGCCCGACGACCAGGCTCATCTCGACGAGGATCGTCCCCAGCGCCGCGGCCGACCACACCCACGACGGCAGGTCGAGGTGCACCCAGTCGCGCAGCAGGTCGCCGGACAGGAAGCCGCCGTTGAGCTTCACGAGCGCGGCGAAGAAGTAGCAGACGGAGAGCTGGGACATCAGCAGCACCTGGTCGCCGAGCACCACGGTCCCGCGACCCTCGCGGCGCGACCGCACCGACCAGGCCGCGTCGGACGGCGCCAGCACCAGCCACAGGGCCAGCCAGGCCGTCAGCATCATGTGGTTGCTGTAGGTCTGCTGCTCCCAGGCGAAGACGAACCAGGTGCAGGCCACGACCGTGGCCGCGGCGGCCCGCGCGGCGACACCCAGGACGAGCGCGACGGCGCCGGACAGCGCCACCACGGCGTACACCGCGATCCCGGCGCTCGTCACGGACGGCAGCCACGCGGCGGCCGGGAGGGCGACGTCGCCCTGCGTGGTCGCCCGGAGCGTGTACAGGTGGTCGACGACGTTGAGCAGGGCCGAGAGCCCGACGCCGATCCGTGCGAGGGCGAGGGGCCGGGGGTCGACCCCGGTCGTCAGCGCGCGCACGAGATGCTCCGCTCGTGGTCGCGCGAGCGCACGGAGACCTCGGCGGCCGCCGGGGTCCTGGCGCAGATCGCCTCGGGCAGCACCGCGGTCCAGTCGAGCTCGGGACGGCCCGAGGCCACGTAGTCGTCGAGGTCGACGACCAGCGGCTGTCCCGCCACGTCGAGCACCTCGACCACGAGCCCGGGCGTGCGGCCGCTGTACATGTGGAAGCCGAACCGGCTCGGCACGCCGTGCGCCAGCGCCACCGCGGGCACCGCCACCTGGAGGACGACCGCGGCGGCGATCAGGCGCGGCCGCCAGAGGCGGCGGGGTCGACCGTCCACGCCTGAAATGATCCGGCCTGCCGGACCGCGCCGCAGCGGATTGGGGAACTAGTCGATCCGGCAGGCGTCCGTGCCGCCGGGGAGCTGGTGCCGGTGGTGCGCGATCCGCTGGTACGAGCGCTCCGCGATGCCCCGCATCAGTCGGGTGCGGAGCAGCCGGCCGTACGGACCGTAGAGCCCGCCCCGGGCCTGCATCGCCCGGGCGATCGCCTCTGCTCCCCCGGCGACCGGACGGTCGTCCTCGAGCCAGTACGCGCGGGCGTTCACGTCGTCCTCGGTCAGCCCCTCCGGCAGTCGCTCGCGTCGCTGCCACGGCTCGATCTGGACGTTGCCGCGCGCCGCGACCCACGTCGCCGAGCGCGTGCAGAACCCGCAGTCGCCGTCGTAGAGCAGCGTCCCCACGTCACGCTCCCGACGCGGCGACCCAGCGGTCGAGGCTCGCCCTGGCCGCTCCGGAGTCGACCGCCTCGGCAGCCCGGGCGATGCCGGCGGCGAGCGCCTCGGTCAGCGAGGCCTGGTCGGTCGAGTACGCCGCCTCGTGGACGGCCAGGGCCGCACCGGCGTTGAGCAGGACGGCGTCGCGGACCGCGCCGGCCTCGCCGTCGAGCAGGCGTCGGACGACGTCGGCGTTGTGCGCGGCGTCGCCGCCGCGCAGGTCCTCGATCGTCGCCGGGGCGGTGCCGAGCTCGGCCGGGTCGACGGTGGCCGTGGTGACGTCGCCGTCCTTGACGACCCAGACCGAGGACGTGGTCGTGGTGGTCAGCTCGTCCAGCCCGTCGTCACCGCGGAACACCCAGGCGTCCACGCCGCGACGCGCGAAGACGCCGGCCATCACCGGCGCCATCCGCGGGTCCGCGCACCCGATCGCGTTCGCCTCGGGCCGGGCCGGGTTGGCGAGCGGCCCGAGGAAGTTGAAGGTGGTGCCGATGCCCAGCTCGCGCCGGGGTACGGCGGTGTGCCGCATCGCCGGGTTGAAGGCGGCGGCGAAGAGGAAGGTGATCCCGGCCTCGGTCGCCAGGGCCGCGACCCGGTCCGGCGGCAGGTCGAGACGGACGCCGAGCGCCTCGAGGACGTCGGCCGAACCGGACAGCGAGGACGCCGACCGGTTGCCGTGCTTGACGACCCGGGCCCCGGCCCCGGCGGCCACGATCGCGGCCATGGTCGAGATGTTGACCGACATGGACCGGTCCGCGCCCGTGCCGACGACGTCGAGCGTGCGGCCCTCGACCGAGATCGGGGTCGCGACCGCGGCCATCGCGTCGACCAGCCCGGCCACCTCGTCGATGGTCTCGCCCTTCGCCCGCAGGGACACGGCGAAGCCGGCGATCTGGGCGGACGTCGCCTCGCCGGAGAGGATCTCCCCCATCGCCCACGCGGTCTGCTCCGACGTCAGGTCGGTGCGCGCGACGAGCGCCCCGAGGACCTCGGGCCAGGTGGACACGGCGTCTCCGGGAGGGTCAGGCGGTCGCGGGGGTCCGCGCGCGCAGCAGCGCCACCACGGCCTCGGCGAGCTGGATGGGGTCGAGCGGGTGCGGGACCGCCGCGTCGGCGCGCGACCAGGTCGCCAGCCAGGCGTCCTGCGGCCGGCCGGTGAGCACGAGCAGCGGCGGGCACTGGTAGATCTCGTCCTTGAGCTGCTTGGCGATGCCCATGCCACCCGCGGGCACGGCCTCGCCGTCCAGGATCGCCAGGGCGATGCCGCCGGCGTCCATGTTCTGGATCACGACGGGCTCCGTCGCGACCTCGACGTAGGTCAGCTCGGGCAGGTCGGGGTGCGGGCGACGGCCCAGCGCGAGGATCACCTGCTGGCGGGTGTTCACGTCGTCGGAGTAGACGAGGACCCGGAGCTGCTCGTTCTTGTCGGCCACGGCCGCGATGCTATCGCTGCCCCTTGGCCTCGAGCAGGTCGAGGCGCCGGTCCTCGCGCTCGGCCTCCTTCATCGACGAGCGCACCCACTGCACGAACAGCACGCCGAACAGCGCCAGACCGATCAGGTCGCCGCTCGCCCAGAGCAGCCCACCGGCCAGGTGCTGGTCGTCGAGGGCGTCGGGCAACCAGCCGTAGCCGGCCTTCTCGCGCAGCTCCAGGTAGTGGTCGCCGCCGAGCAGCGTCTCCTGGCCCATGATCGTGACGCCCAGGAACGCGTGGAACGGCAACGTGAGGACGGCGAGCAGCATCCGGAACGGGTAGCCGACCCGTCCGGGCAGGGGGTCGACACCGACGAGGGGCCAGAAGAACAGCGCGCCGACGGTCACCAGGTGGATGTGCATCAGCTCGTGGACCGCCACGGAGTCGAGCGAGGCGGCGTACCAGCCGGAGAAGTACAGCGCCCACGGCGAGACGACGTAGACCAGCAGGGTCAGCGGCGGGAACGACAGGACCTTCGCGACCCGCGAGTGGAGGACGGCGAGCAGCCACCGCCGGGGCCGGGGCGGCAGCGTCCGCAGGGCCAGGGTCACGGGCGCCCCGAGCGCGAGGGCGAGCGGCACGAGCATCGACAGCACCATGTGCTGGACCATGTGGACGCTCAGCAGCGTGGTGTCGTAGGCCGCCAGGCCGGAGGACGTGGCCACGTAGAACAGGCCCATCCCCACGCCGACGAACATCACGGTCCGGCCCACCGGCCAGGCGTCTCCACGGCGCCGGAGGGTGCGCACGCCGACCAGGTAGAGACCACCCGCCCAGACGGTCACGACGAGCGGGACGGGGGCCAGTCCCCACTCGGTGATGACCCGGCTCAGGTCGAACGGCGGCACGATCTCAGAGTAGGTGCCCGAAACACCCGCCCCGGGTCTGGCCCCACAGCGCCCTCACGACATAATGACCGCGTGGCGACAGCGGCGACGACGACCATCCCGGCCTCCCGGCTGCACGGGCACCACGACCGGCCGTCCATGGTCAGTGTCGGGACGATCATCTGGCTCTCCAGCGAGCTGATGTTCTTCGCCGCGCTGTTCGCGTCGTACTTCACGATCCGCGCCGTCAGCCCCGAGCTGTGGGCCCAGAACACCGAGAAGCTCAACATCCCGTTCGCCGCGGTCAACACCACGATCCTGGTGCTGTCGTCGCTGACCTGCCAGCTCGGCGTGTTCGCGGCCGAGCGCGGTCAGGTCGGGCGGTCGGGCTCGGTCCTCAACGTGCGCGGCTGGGGCCTCCGCGAGTGGTTCATCCTCACGTACGTCATGGGCGCGATCTTCATCGCGGGCCAGGCCACGGAGTACGCCTCGCTCGTGCAGGAGGACGTCACCATCTCGAGCTCGGCGTACGGCTCGATGTTCTACCTGACGACCGGCTTCCACGGCATCCACGTGACCGGCGGTCTGGTCGCGTTCCTGCTCGTTCTCGGTCGCACCTACATCGCCAGACGGTTCACCCATGAACAGGCGGTCAGCGCCATCGTGGTCTCGTACTACTGGCACTTCGTCGACGTCGTGTGGATCGGGCTGTTCGCCACGATCTACCTGATCAAGTGAGGGAGCGGAACTCCGGCATGAGGCACGTCAACGGCTGGGTCGATCGTGGGGCCGGGAGGCTCTCCCGTCACCGCCGCCGCCCCATCGCAGGTGCGGTCCTGCTCCTCCTCGGCCTCGTGCTGACGGGCACCATGTACGCCGCCTTCGCGCCCGCCCAGGCCGGCACGGCCGACTCCAACGACGAGCTGGTGGCCGAGGGCCGTGAGCTCTTCCTCGTCGGCTGCGCGTTCTGCCACGGGCAGAACGGCGAGGGTGTCGGCACCGTGAACGGCAACCACTACGGCCCGCCCCTCGTGGGCGTCGGCGCCGCGGCGGTCGACTTCCAGGTCGGCACCGGCCGGATGCCGATGGTCCAGCCCGGCCAGCAGAACCCCACCAAGCCCGAGTCCTACGACCAGGACGAGATCGACGCCCTCGCGGCGTACGTCGCGAGCCTGGGCCCCGGCCCGGCGGTCCCCGAGGAGGGCGACTACTCGACGGCCGGCCTCACCGAGGAGGAGCGGACCGAGGCGATCGCCCGCGGCGGCCTGATCTTCCGGACCAACTGCACCGCCTGCCACGCCTTCTCCGGGAAGGGCGGTGCGATGCCCCGGGGCGGGTACGCGCCGAACCTCAGCCGGACCGAGGCCGTGCACATCTACGAGGCGATGCTCACGGGCCCGGGCAACATGGACAACTTCTCCGACGGCAACCTCTCCCCCGAGGAGAAGCGGGACGTCATCGCGTACCTCTACTCGCTCCGTGAGCAGCCGGCGTACGGCGGGTTCACGCTCGGCGGGCTCGGCCCGGTGAGCGAGGGCCTGTTCGCCTGGGTCGTCGGGATCGGCGCGATGGTCGGCTTCGCCATCTGGATCGCCGCCCACACCACCCGCTCCACGAAGCAGAAGGACGGTCACGCGGCATGAGCGCCGACGACAACGGCCACGCACAGCTCGACGGCCACGGCGACCACGGGCTGCCGGCGCTGCCGCCGGACGAGCCGATCAGGAACCCGGGCCTGCCCGCGCACACCTGGCGCCCGACCGACGTCGACGAGAAGGCCGAGAAGCGCGCCGAGCGCCAGGTCGCCGGCCTGTTCGGCCTCTCCGCCGTGTGCGCCGTGCTCTTCATCGTCGCCTACGTGACGGTGGAGAACGGCGACAACCACGACACCGTGCTCGGCCTGGGCGCCTCGACGGTGGCCCTGGGCTCCGCGCTCGGGTTCGCCCTGCTGTTCATCGGCATCGGGATCATCCAGTGGGCGCGCAAGCTCATGGCCGACCACGAGATCGTCGAGATGCGGCACCCCGCCAAGTCGTCCGACGAGGACCGCGCGGAGACCCTCGGGATCCTCGCCCAGGGCGCCGAGGAGTCGGGCATCGCCCGCCGTCCGCTCGTGCGCAACTCGATGCTGGGCGCCGTCACCCTGCTGCTGGCCCCGGCGGTCGTCATGCTGCGCGACCTGGGCCCGAGCAACGCCCAGGTGACCGAGGACGCCGACTACCCCGGCGCCGGTCTCGAGCACACCGTCTGGGACAAGGGCGTCCGCGTCGTCCGCGACGTCGTCGGTACGCCGATCCGCCCGTCCGACCTCGAGATCGGTGACCTGGTCAACGCCGAGCCGGAGACCGTGTTCGCGCTCGACGACGAGGGCGAGCCGATCCTCGAGGGCGTCCCGCTCCAGATCGCCAAGTCCAAGGGCGCCGTCGTCCTCACCCGGATGGACCCCAAGGACAACAGGCCCGGCAAGGGCCGCGAGGACTGGGACGTCGACGGGATCCTCTGCTACTCGAAGATCTGCACCCACGTCGGCTGCCCGATCTCGCTCAACGAGCGCAAGACCCAGCACCTGCTGTGCCCGTGCCACCAGTCCACGTTCGACCTCGCGGACGCCGCGAAGGTGATCTTCGGCCCCGCCGCGCGGGCCCTGCCACAGCTGCCGCTCATGGTGGACGACGAGGGGTACCTCGTGGCACAGAGCGACTTCAAGGAACCCGTCGGACCCAGCTTCTGGGAGCGTGACTCCGACGCCAGCACGACCGAGTGAGTGGATCTCCGATGAGCATCGACACCAGCAAGGTCGCGGACAGCAACAAGTCCGCAGCGACGGCCGCCAAGCCCAACCGGGCCGGCGCGGTGGCGGAGTGGGCCGACGACCGGCTCGGTCTGGCCACCCTGGCGAAGAAGAACCTGCGCAAGGTCTTCCCGGACCACTGGTCCTTCATGCTGGGCGAGGTCGCCCTGTGGAGCTTCGTGGTCCTGCTGCTCTCGGGTGTCTTCCTGACGCTCTGGTACGTGCCGAGCATGGGCGAGGTCCACTACCAGGGCTCCTACGACCCGCTGCGCGGCGTGGAGATGTCCGAGGCCTACGCCTCGAGCCTGAAGCTGTCCTTCGACGTGCGTGGTGGCCTGCTCATGCGGCAGATGCACCACTGGTCGGCGATGCTCTTCATCGCGGCGATGATGATCCACCTGCTGCGCGTCTACTTCACCGGCGCGCACCGCAAGCCGCGTGAGCTCAACTGGGTGATCGGCTGCCTGCTGCTCCTCCTGGGCACCCTGGAGGGCTTCACCGGCTACTCGCTGCCGGACGACCTGCTGTCCGGCACGGGCATCCGGGCCGCCGACGGCTTCATGAAGGCCTCGCCGGTCATCGGCAGCTACATGTCGTTCTTCCTCTTCGGCGGCGAGTTCCCGGGTGACTCGATCATCCCGCGCCTCTACACCGTGCACGTCCTGCTGATCCCGGGGCTGCTGCTCGCCCTGATCACCGCCCACATGCTGCTGCTCGTCTACCACAAGCACACGCAGTGGCCCGGCCCCGGCCGCACCGAGCACAACGTGGTCGGCTACCCGATGCTCCCGGTCTACATGGCCAAGGCGGGCGGGTTCTTCTTCATCGTCTTCGGCGTCACCGCGCTGATGGGCGGCCTGCTGTCGATCAACCCGGTGTGGCTGTTCGGGCCCTACGACCCGTCCAAGGTCACCGCCGGCTCCCAACCGGACTGGTACATGGGCTGGCCGGACGGGCTGCTGCGGATCATGCCCGGCTGGGAGAGCCACGTCTTCGGGCACACGATCTCCTGGAACGTGATGCTCCCGATCCTGATCCTGCCGCCGTTGATGCTGACGGTCCTGATCATGCTGCCGTTCCTGGAGCAGTGGATCACCGGTGACAAGCGCGACCACCACCTGCTCCAGCGGCCGCGCAACGCCCCGACCCGCACCGCGGTGATGGTCGCGCTGATGACGTTCTACGGCCTCTCCTGGGCGGCCGGCGGCAACGACCTGATCGCCATCACGTTCGGGCTGTCGATCAACCAGATCACCTACTTCATGCGGGTGGCGGTGTTCCTCGGGCCGATCATCGCGTTCCTCATCACCAAGCGCTGGTGCATCTCGCTGCAGCGCAAGGACGAGGAGACGCTGCTGCACGGCTACGAGACCGGCATCATCATGCGCTCCCCCGAGGGCGGCTACTCCGAGCGGCACCTGCCGATCAGCGAGTCGCGCGCGTTCACGCTGACCGCCCGGGACCGCGAGCCGACGCTGGCCGAGATCGAGGCCGGCTCCAACGGCACCGACGCGAACGGCCTCGAGCCCAAGCGCAACCCGCTGGAGGGCGTGCGTCGTCGCCTGCAGACCACGATGTTCGCCGACAACGTCCAGAAGCCGACCGCCGAGGACCTCGACGCCGCCCACCACCACGCGGACCACGAGCACGAGCTCCAGGCCGCGATGGAGGGCGTCTCCGCCGACGGGCACCAGTTCGACGGCCACCACCTGGTCGAGGACGAGTCCCTGCGGCCCGACCACTAGTCACAGGAACAACCACGACGACCCGCCCGTTGCACGGGCGGGTCGTTGCATTTCCGGAGGAGGACACCATGGCAGTGACGTTCGGGATCGACACGTTCGGGGACGTCACGGTCGACGCGGACGGCAGCCGGCTGAGCGACGCCCAGGTGCTGCGGAACGTCGTCGAGGAGGCCGTGCTGGCCGAGCAGGTCGGGCTCGACCACGTCAGCATCGGTGAGCACCACCGCGACGACTTCGCGGTGTCCTCCCCCGACATGGTGCTGGCGGCGATCGCCTCGCGGACCGAGCGGGTCACGCTCGGTACGGCGGTCACCGTGCTGAGCTCGGACGACCCGGTGCGCGTCTACGAGCGGTTCGCCACCCTGGACGCGCTCTCGAACGGCCGCGCAGAGATCACGCTGGGGCGCGGGTCCTTCACGGAGTCGTTCCCGCTGTTCGGCTTCGACCTCGCCGACTACGAGGTCCTCTTCGCCGAGAAGCTCGACCTGTTCACCCACCTGCTGAGCGAGCAGCCCGTGTCGTGGGAGGGCACCACGCGCCGGCCGCTGGTCGAGGCCGACGTGCACCCCAAGACCGAGCGCGGCAGCATCCCGACCTGGGTCGGCGTGGGCGGCTCACCGGAGTCCGTCGTCCGCGCGGCCCGGTACGGCCTCCCGCTCATGCTGGCGATCATCGGCGGCGACCCGGTCCGGTTCGCGCCGTACACCGAGCTCTACCACCGCGCCCTGGCCGAGCTGGAGCAGCCGACGCAGCCGATCGGCGTGCACTCCCCCGGCTACGTCGCCGCGACCGACGAGGAGGCCCGGGACAGCCTCTGGCCGCACTACCGGGCGATGCGCGACCGGATCGGCCGGGACCGCGGCTGGCCACCCGCCACCCGTGAGCAGTACGACGCCGAGGCAGCGAACGGGGCGCTGATGGTCGGCTCGCCGGAGAGCGTCGCACCCCGCATCGCCCGGACGATCCAGGCACTGGGTGCGTCGCGGTTCGACCTCAAGTACAGCAACGGCACGATGCCGCACGAGCAGCTGATGACCGCGATCGACGCTCTACGGCACCGAGGTCGTCCCCCGGGTCAAGGCGCTCCTAGAGAGCTGAGCCCTCTTGCCACTCCGCCCACGACAGGTTCCAGTCGGAGTAGCCGTTGCCGGGCTCGATGCCGCGGTCGGTGCCGACGTACTCGACGACGTCGCCGATGTAGGTCATGTGGTAGAGCCAGTCGGCGTCCGCGGTGCTCATGCCGGTGCAGCCGTGCGAGACGTTGGCGCGACCCTGTGAGGCGACCGACCACGGCGCGGCGTGGATGAACTCGCCCGAGTAGGTGACCCGCATCGCCCACTGCACGTTGTCGATGTCGTAGCCGTCGGGGCCGTTCGGGTCGATGCCCACGGTCTCGGAGTTCATCCGCCGCGCGTCGAACTTCTCCATGATCACCTTCACCCCGGAGCGGGTGGTGAACTTCGGCTGCTCGCCGGTGGTGATGGGGAGCGTGCGCAACAGCTTGCCGTTGGAGAACACCTTCATCTGGTGGGTGTTCATGTCCACCTTGTAGACGTGGGCGTCGCCGACCGTGAAGTCGACGTGCCGGTCCTCCTGGCCGTAGATGCCGTTGCCGGCGGGGACGCTGTTGACGTCCACGTCGACGCTGACCTCGGTGCCGGCCTTCCAGTAGGACTTCGGCCGCCAGTGCGCCAGGTTGTCGCTCAGCCAGTACCAGCTGCCCTTCTGGGCGGGCGTGGTCGTGACCGACATGTGCTTCTCGAACGCGGCCCGGTCCGTCACCGGCACGTCGAAGTTCACGACCACGGGCATGCCGACGCCGACGGTGTCACCGTCGAGCGGGGTCACCGACGCGTACGTCTGCTCGTCGAGGGTGAGGGCCTGGGTGCTGAACCGCGAGCGGCGCGTCACGAGGTCGCCGTCGTCGCCGCGGACCGTCGCCTCGACGGAGTAGGTCGTGGCCGGCTCGAGCCGGTCCTCGGTGCGCCAGAGGCCGCCGTCGCCGGAGATCGCGCCCTCGAGCGTCCCGGCCTCGCCGGAGCCGGTCACCGTGACCGTGCTCAGCCGGCCGTGCGTGGCCGCGACCCGGAGCAGGGTGTCGACGGGGACGTCCTTGGCTCCGCGCCCGACGTTGCTGCGGATCGACGCGGCCTCGGCCTCGGGTGCCTCGGAGGAGCCGGACGAGGACGGCGACGACGAGTCCGAGGAGTCGTCGTCGGACAGCGGGTTCGCCGAGCCCGCGTCGCAGGCGCTCAGGAGGGTCGCCGCGAGCAGCAGCGCCGCGGCGCCGGTCGTCGAACGGACGGCCAGGGACCTCATCAGGGGGCTCCAAGGAGTCAGGTGGTCAGCGCTTGAAAGGCTAACCAACGGGTCCTACAGGAGACGAAACGGCGACCGGAAAGGTTGCGCCTCACGCTCAGTGAGCGTGCTCACCCCGGTAGTACTCGTAGATCCACCCGGCCAGCGCGACGCCGCCCAGGACGCCGCCGATGATCACGAGCCACCAGGCACCCATCGCCACGCCGAAGACCGCGGCACCGAGGGCCATCGAGCACCACAGCGGCCACCAGGAGTACGGCGGGAAGAAGCCGAGCTCGCCCGCACCGTCGGCGATCTCCGCCTCCTTGCGGTCCTCCGGACGCGGGTCCATGTTCTTGGCGTGGAAGCCCAGGAAGATGGTGACCATCAGCGTGAGGAGCGTGGTCATGACCAGCGCGGACGTGCCGGTCCAGTCGCCGCCGTCGGTCTGCGCGCTGGCGTCGGTCACGAGCCAGTAGGCGGGCGTGACCAGCACCAGGAAGATGGTGCAGCCGCCGAAGATCCAGGCCTCGGCCTTCACTGCGTGTCCTCTCCGTCGGTGCGCTCGCGGATGACTTCCTCGCGGCCCTCCATGTCAGGGGCGTCCGCGAACCGTCCCTCCGCAGCCGCCTCGTTGTGCTCGAGCTCGATCGCGGCCACCTCCGGGTGGTGCAGGTCGAACGCCGGCGACTCCGAGCGGATCCGCGGGATGGTGACGAAGTTGTGGCGCGGCGGCGGGCAGCTGGTCGCCCACTCGAGCGAGCGGCCCCAGCCCCACGGGTCGTCCACCTCGACGAGCGGTCCCTTGCGGGAGATCACCACGTTGAGCAGGAACGGCAGGGTCGAGGCGCCCAGCAGGAACGCACCGATGGTCGAGACCTGGTTGAGCGTGGTGAAGCCGTCGACCTCGAGGTAGTCGGCGATCCGTCGCTGCATGCCCTCGACACCCAGCCAGTGCTGGACCAGGAACGTCGTGTGGAAGCCAACGAACAGCAGCCAGAAGTGCACCTTGCCGAGCCGCTCGTCGAGCATCCGGCCGGTCATCTTGGGCCACCAGAAGTAGAAGCCGGCGAACATCGCGAACACCACGGTGCCGAAGACGACGTAGTGGAAGTGCGCGACCACGAAGTAGGAGTCGGACACGTGGAAGTCCAGCGGCGGGCTGGCCAGGATGATGCCGGTCAGGCCGCCGAACAGGAACGTCGTGAGGAAGCCGATCGACCACAGCATGGGGGTGTCGAAGGACAGAGATCCCCCCACATCGTGCCTATCCAGTTGAAGAACTTCACGCCGGTGGGCACCGCGATCAGGAACGTCATGCCCGAGAAGAACGGCAGGTCGACCGCGCCGGTGACGAACATGTGGTGCGCCCACACGGCCACCGAGAGGATCGCGATGCCGAGCGTCGCGCCCACGAGGCCGATGTAGCCGAAGATCGGCTTGCGGCTGAACACCGGCAGGATCTCGGTCACGATGCCGAAGAACGGCAGCGCGATGATGTAGACCTCCGGGTGCCCGAAGAACCAGAAGAGGTGCTGCCACAGGATGGCGCCGCCATGGGCGGTGTCGAAGACGTGTGCCCCGAGCTGTCGATCGGCCTCGAGCGAGAGCAGCGCGCCCGCGAGCACCGGGAACGCGATGAGCACCAGGAGGCTGGTGACCAGCGTGTTCCAGACGAAGATCGGCATCCGGAACATGGTCATGCCGGGTGCGCGCATGCAGATGATCGTGGTGATGAAGTTGACCGCGCCGAGGATGGTGCCGAGACCGGCCATCCAGAGGCCCATGATCCAGAGGTCTCCGCCGACGCCCGGTGATCGGACCGCGTCCGACAGCGGCGTGTAGGCGAACCACCCGAAGTCGGCCGCACCGGTCGGGGTCAGGAAGCCCGAGCCGGCGATGATCCCGCCGAACAGGAACAGCCAGTAGCTGAACATGTTCAGCCGCGGGAACGCGACGTCGGGCGAGCCGATCTGGAGCGGCATCACGACGTTGCCGAAGCCGAAGAACAGCGGGGTCGCGAACAGCAGCAGCATGATCGTGCCGTGCATCGTGAACAGCTGGTTGTAGGTCTCGTCGTTGACGACCTGCTGGCCCGGCAGCGCGAGCTCGGTGCGCATCAGCATGGCCATCGCGCCGCCGATGAGGAACCAGGCGAACGACGTGCCGAGGTAGAGCTTGCCGATCGAGCTTGTGGTCGGTCGTGGTCAGGACCCGGGCGACCTGCTGGCCCAGCGGCCTGCGGGTCGTGGCCGCGGCGGCGGGGTGGGACGCGGTGGCGGTCACTCGGAATCCTCTCCCTCGAGGCCGGCTTGGGTGTAGGCCTCGGCGCCGCCGAGCAGCGGCTTCTCGCGGCTCTGGCCGGCGGCCTCGAGCTCGTCGACGTGCGCGTCGTACTCCTCGCGGCTGACGACCTTGACGGTGAACAGCATCCGCGAGTGGTAGACGCCGCAGAGCTCGTAGCACGCGCCGCGGTAGGTGCCCTCACGGTCCGGCGTGATCACGTAGTGGTTCACGCGGCCGGGGACGACGTCCATCTTCATCAGGAAGCCGGGGACGCCGAAGTCGTGGATGACGTCGGGGCTGTAGAGGTTGAAGCGGGTGGTCTCGTCGACCGGCAGCCACAGCTCCGGGATGATCGAGCCGGTGCCCGCCTCGTAGGCGTACTCGCCGTAGGAGTAGCTGTCGTCGAGACGGTCGTCGTCGGCGCTCTGGTCCAGCTCGCCGATGCCGTAGTTGAACGTCCACGACCACTGCTGGCCGGTGACCTCGACGATGTTCGTGACGTTCTCGTCGCGCAGCACGTCGTTCTGGACCTTCACCGTGTGGTTGAAGAACACGATGACCATGACGACCGGCGCGAGCGTGTAGAAGATCTCGAGCGGCAGGTTGTAGCGGGTCTGGATCGGGATCTCGTCGTCGCTGCGACGGCGGAACCGGATGACCGCGTAGAAGATCAGGCCCCAGACGATGACCCCGGTCACCAGCGCGGCGATCCAGGCGCCCTGCCAGAGGTCCAGGACGTGCTGGCCCTGCTCCGACGCCGGGTCCGGCATCGCGAGGCGGCCCGCCTCGGTGTCGTCGCTGCACCCGCTCAGGAGCACGAGGAAGGCGACGGCGAACAGCGGAACGCGCAGACGCGAAAAGCGACGGCGCACCGGGCGCTGCAGACCCACGGAAGAGCCCCTCTCGACTCACTGCCAGGACAATGCTGACCCTAGCCCAACCGCAGCCTGAGGAAGCGGCCGGGTGGGGGTCTCCGGAGGGGTAGTTTTCGCTCGTGGCCGACGCTTACCTGGACAGCGCGTCGTCCGAGCCGCTGCACCCCGCGGCCCGGGAGGCGATGCTGGCCGCGCTCGACCGCGGCTACGCGGATCCGCGACGCCTCCACTCCCCCGCCCGGGACGCCCGGCTGCTGCTCGACAACGCCCGGGAGGTGGTCGCCGAGGCGCTGGGCGTCCGGCGCGACGAGGTGTCGTTCACGTCCTCCGGGACCGACGCCGTGCACCGGGGGCTGCTCGGCCTGGTGCGGCCGGGCACCACCGTGGCGTACTCCGCCGTCGAGCACTCGGCCGTCCTGCACGCCCTCGCCTGGCGCAGCGACGTCGAGGCCCGCTCCGTCGCCGGTCGACCGGCAGGGTCGGGTCGCCCTCGAGGCGCTCGCCCCGGCCGACGTCGTGGCCCTGCAGCACGCGAACCACGAGGTCGGCACCGTCCAGCCGGTCGGCGAGGCCGCGTCGGTGGCAACGGTGTTCATGGACGCGTGCGCCTCGATGGGCAGGCTCCCGCTCCCCGACGGCTGGTCCGCCGCTGCCGGCTCCGCCCACAAGTGGGGCGGGCCCGCAGGGGTGGGGGTGCTCCTCGTGCGCAAGGGAGCGCGGTGGCGCAACCCCTTCCCTGTCGACGACCGGGTGGACGAGCGCTCCTCGGGGTTCGAGAACGTGCCGGCCGCCCTGGCTGCCGCGGCCGCCCTTCGAGCGGTGGTGGCCGATCGCGACGAGGTGAACGCTCGTCACTTCGCGATGGTCGACCGGATCCGCGCCGCGGTCGCGGAGATCCCGGACACCGAGGTGGTCGGCGACCCGGTCGCGCGGCTGCCGCACCTCGTGACGTTCTCGTTCCTGTACGTCGACGGCGAGGCGATGGTCGACGCGCTCAACCGACGGGGCTTCTCGGTCGCCAGCGGGTCCGCCTGCACCGCCTCGACGCTCGAGCCGAGCCACGTCCTCGCCGCGATGGGCGCGCTCACCCACGGCAACGTCCGGGTCTCGCTCACCCGGGACACCACCGCGGAGGAGGTCGAGGCCTTCTGCGCCGCGCTGCCCGAGGTCGTGGCGGAGATCCGCGGTCGGGTGGGGATGTGATCGAGCTCGACTGCCGCGGGCTGGCCTGTCCCCGGCCGGTCATCGAGCTGGCGCAGGTCTTCCCGACGGTCCCGGTCGGCGACGTCGTCGCGGTCGCGTCCGACGACCCGGCAGCGCGGTACGACGTCCCAGCCTGGTGCCGCATGCGCGGGCAGGAGTACGTCGGCGAGGAGCCCGCCGAGGACGGCGTGCCGCGCTACCTCGTCAGACGCCTCAGCTGAGGTGCGGGCGGACCGAGTCCGCCGCGTCGCCGCCGTACGAGTGGTCCAAGCCGGGCGAGGAACTGCTCGGCGCTGAACGTGTAGTCCTGCGGACCGACGGTCTCCACGACGTAGGCGGCGAGGACGCAGCCGACCTGCGCGGCGTGCTCCTCGCTGAGGCCCCAGGCGAGGGCGGCGAGGAAGCCGGCCCGGAACGCGTCGCCGACGCCGGTCGGCTCGACGGCCACGACGTCCTTGGCCGCGTGCAGCTCGAGCGTCGGGCCGCCCTTGCTGGTGATCCGGACGCCGTCCTTGCCGAGGGTGGTGACCTGGGTGCCGACCCGCTCCAGCACCTCGGCGGCGGACCAGCCGGTCTTCTGCTCGATCATGTGCGACTCGTACTCGTTCGAGAACAGGTACGCCGCGCCGTCGATGAGGCTGCGGATGAGCCCACCCTCGCTGAAGGCCAGCTGCTGGCTCGGGTCGGCGATGAACGGGTAGCCGCGCTGGCGGCACTCCTCGGTGTGCCGGAGCATCCCGTCGGGGTCGTCGGCGCCGACCAGCACGTACGACGGCGTGCCGACGTCGGCCACGATCGGGCCGAGCTCGACGAGCCGGGCCTCGCTCATGGCGCCCGGGTAGAAGGAGGCGAACTGCGCGCCGGTCGTGTCCGTGGTGCACACGAAGCGGGCGGTGTGGTGGGTGTCGGAGATCCGGACGTGCCCGCAGTTCACGCCGTGCCGCTCGAGCCAGGACCGGTAGTCGACGAAGTCCTCGCCCGCCGCACCCACGAGCACCGGCCTCAGGCCGAGGCGGCCGAGGCCGAAGCACATGTTGGCGGCGACGCCACCGCGACGGATCTCGAGGTCGTTGACCAGGAACGAGACCGAGAGCTTCTCGAGCTGCTCGACGACGAGCGAGTCGGCGAACTTGCCGCCGAAGCTCATCAGGTGGTCGGTGGCGATGGAGCCGGCGATGAGCAGGGCCCCACGGGTTTCGGACACGTACCGGAACGATAGTGCCCGGGCGCGCAGAACTACTGATCGGTAGAGCTCGGTGTACCCGTCGGTAGTGACTAGCGTCGACGGCATGACGTCGTACGACGAGCTCGGGACCCCGGCCCAGATGCGGGCCGACTGCCGCGCCGCCTCGCGCAACCTGCGCCTCGAGCGCGTCGCCGGCCGGCTGCTGGGCCCGGCGCCCAGCATCCACTTCGAGGACTACCCGCGCGAGGTCCCCAAGCGGGAGATCCGGTTCCCCGAGGCCGCGCAGCGGATCGCGAACGCCCTCGAGCTGCACCTCGACTGACCCCCCGGACACGCAGAAAGCCCCCGCCGTCGGCGGGGGCTTTCGTGTCTCGGCTCAGCGAGTGCGGGTCAGTGGAAGCTGTCGCCGCAGGCGCAGGAGCCGGTCGCGTTGGGGTTGTCGATCGTGAAGCCCTGCTTCTCGATCGAGTCGACGAAGTCGATCATCGCGCCGTTGAGGTACGGGACGCTCATCCGGTCGACGACCACGGCCACGCCGTCGAAGTCGGTCACGACGTCGCCGTCGAGGCTGCGCTCGTCGAAGAACAGCTGGTAGCGGAGGCCGGAGCAGCCGCCGGGCTGCACGGAGATGCGCAGGGCCAGGTCGTCACGACCCTCCTGCTCGAGGAGGCTCTTCACCTTGCCTGCAGCGATGTCGCTGAGGTTGATGCTGTCGGTGCGACGCTCGGTCTCGACCTGCTCGGTCATCTGCGGGACTCCCAAAGTCTCGGGCCAGGAATGGCGGAGTGCGGATCTCCACCTGGGTCAATGGTCGCACATCGGGGGTTATTCCCCGTGTTCACGGCGCCTCAGCGCGACCAGGTCCGCGCGACCCGCTCCGCGACGTCGGCGAGCGCCCCCGCCGGGTCGGCGAAGGCCCGCTCCTTGCCCACCAGGTCGACCAGCGCGTAGCCGGACTCGATCCCGAGCGCCCGCATCTCCCGGGAGCCGACCAGGACCTGCCCGGCGAGGGCGATGCACGGCCGCAGCGCCGCCTCGGCGACGGCGGCCACGCCGTACGGCACCTTGCCCGAGCGGCTGGAGAAGTCGAAGGCCCCCTCGCCCGTGATGACCAGGTCGGCGGCCGCTGCCCGTCCACGCAGCCCGACCGCCTCCGTCACCAGGTCGATCCCCGGCTCGCGGGTCGCGCCGAGCGCCAGGAGGGCGAAGCCGAGCCCGCCGGCGGCGCCGGCGCCCTTCTCCAGCGACAGCCGGCGGTCGACGACCTCCGCCCACTGCTCGAGCCAGCCGTCGACGACGGGCAGCCGCTCCTCGGTGATGCCCTTCTGCGGGCCGAACGTCTTGGTCGCCCCGAACAGACCGGTCAGCGGGCTCTCGACGTCGCTGGCGGCGACGAGGCGGACGCCGCCGACGGACCCTCGGGCGGCGGAGAGATCGACCTCGTGCGATCCCGTCCAGGCCGGCGCCTCCGGCGTCGAGCGCCGACGTCGAGGTGGCTCCGAGGGCCGCGAGCATCCCGGCTCCCCCGTCGTTGGTCCCGCTGCCGCCGAGGCCCACGACCACGGTCCCGGCCCCGGTCGCGACCGCCGCCCCGACCAGCTCGCCCACGCCGTACGTCGTCGCGGACTCGGCGCCCTCACCGCCGGTCAGGTGGAGACCGCACGCCTGCGCGCTCTCGACGTAGGCCGTCCCGCCCGCCACCAGCACGGTCGCCGGCACCGCGTCGCCGTGCGGCCCGCGGACCGTCACGGCCAGGAGCTCACCGCCGAGTGCCGCGTGCAGCACGTCGACGAACCCCGGCCCGCCGTCGGACATCGGGGCCAGGTCCAGCTCGTCGTCCGGGGCGTGCCGGGCCCAGCCGGCCGCGACCGCCTCGGCCGCCTCGACGGCGCTGAGCGTGCCGGCGAACTTGTCCGGCGCCACGAGAACCCGCATGCGGCGAGTGTGCCCGACGACCTACTCTCGGGCCGTGGGCGACTGGACGATCCGGCCGATGCGGCCGGAGGACGTCCCCGTCGTCGAGCGGCTCAGCGCCGAGAGCTTCTACGAGCTCGACGTCCGGACCTTCCCGCCCAGCTGGCCGGCACCGGTACTCCGTGCGCCGGAGCGCGCCGGGAACTGGAACGCGAGGACCGCGCACCTCCTCGACACGGACCCGGGCGGCTGCTGGGTGGCGGAGGACGACACGGGGGTCGTCGGGGTCGCGGTGTCCTTCCGGCGTGAGCTGATGTGGTGCCTGGCGACCTACGCGGTCCGTCCCGAGGTCCAGGGCCGTGGCATCGGCCGGCCCCTGCTGGAGGCGGCGCTCACGCACAGCCGGGGCTGCCTGCGCGGGATGCTGTCCGCGTCGACGGACCCGAAGGCCGTGCGCCGGTACGCCGCGGCCGGGTTCACGATGCACCCGCAGATGTGGCTGACCGGGTCCGTCGACCGCAGCGTCCTCCCGGTGGTGGAGAAGGTGCGCGAGGGTGGCGCCGCGGACATCGAGCTGATGGACTCCCTCGACCGGCGCACGCGCGGCGCCGCCCACGGCGCGCCCGACCACCTGCTCATGCTCTCCGCGATGCGGCTGCTCGTCTCCGACACCACGACGGGGTCGGGCTACGCCTACGTCGCGCCCGACGGCGCGCCGGCGCTGCTGGCCGCCAGCAACCGTCGCACCGCGGCCAGGCTGCTCTGGGCCGTGCTCGCCGACGCCGGGGACACCGTCACGGTCCACCACCTCAGTGCGGCCAACGACTGGGCCGTCCAGGTCGGGCTGGCGGCGCGCCTGGACCTGTTCCAGGGCGGCTTCCTGGCGCTGCGCGGGATGAAACCGCCGGCGCCGTACGTTCACCATGGTGCCCTGCTCTGACATCCGCCGAGCACCCGAAAACTAGGATGGCCGCATGACGACCGTCGACCTCCCGCTGATCCCCCTGGGCCGTGGCGTGGACCTGAAGTCCGAGCGTGGCGTGGAGTGTCCCGGTGACCTTCCCTCGCCGTCCGACCCGGACCTGGTGGCGCGGGCCACCGCGGCGAAGGCCGCCCTCGGCGACCGGGTGTTCGTGCTCGGTCACCACTACCAGCGCGACGAGGTCATCCAGTTCGCGGACGTCACCGGCGACTCCTTCAAGCTCGCCCGCGAGGCGGCCGCGCGTCCCGACGCCGAGTTCATCGTCTTCTGCGGCGTGCACTTCATGGCCGAGTCGGCCGACATCCTGACGTCCGACTCGCAGAAGGTGATCCTCCCCGACCTCGCCGCCGGGTGCTCGATGGCCGACATGGCGCGGCTGCGCCAGGTCGAGGACGCCTGGGCGGCCATGGAGGCGGCCGGGATCGCGGCGGACGTCGTGCCCGTGACGTACATGAACTCCAGCGCCGACATCAAGGCCTTCTGCGGCAGGAACGGCGGCGCCGTCTGCACGTCGTCGAACGCCGAGACCGCGCTCGAGTGGGCCTACCAGCAGGGCTCGAAGGTGCTCTTCCTCCCGGACCAGCACCTCGGCCGCAACACGGCCGTGCTCAAGATGGGGCTGTCGCTCGACGACTGCGTGGTCTGGGACCCGCACCGCGAGAACGGCGGGCTCACCGCCGAGCAGCTGCGCGACGCGACGATGATCCTCTGGAAGGGCCACTGCTCGGTGCACGGCCGGTTCTCGGAGGACACGATCCCGAAGCTGCGCGAGGAGGTCCCCGGCGTCCAGATCATCGTGCACCCGGAGTGCAAGCACGAGGTCGTGCTCGCCGCGGACCTGGTCGGCTCGACCGAGTTCATCATCCAGACGATCGAGGCCGCGGCCCCCGGCACCAGCTGGGCCGTGGGCACCGAGCTCAACCTGGTCAAGCGGCTCGCGGCCGACCACCCGGACAAGCGGATCGTCTTCCTCGACAAGACGGTCTGCTACTGCTCGACGATGAACCGGATCGACCTGCCGCACTTCGTGTGGGCCATGGAGTCGCTCGTCGAGGGCCACGTCGTCAACCAGATCGACGTCGACGACGAGACCGAGCACTGGGCCAAGGTCGCGCTCGACCGGATGCTCGCCCTGCCGGGCAAGACGCACAAGGACTGACGGCTGGGTACGGCTAGGCCGGGAGCTCCACCCAGAACACCGAGCCCTCACCGGTCGGGTTGGCAACGGCACCGATCTCGCCGCCGTGCGACTCCACGACCCGCTGGCTCGTCGCCAGGCCGATGCCGACGCCGTCGAAGCGCTTGTCGAGACGCACCATCGGCTCGAAGACCCGCTCGCGCTGGTCCTCCGCGATCCCCACGCCGTTGTCGGCCACCTCGAGCCGCCAGCGGTCGCCTGCACGGGTCGCGGAGACGCTGACGACCGGTGCCCGGTCCTCGTGGCGGAACTTCGCGGCGTTCGTCAGGAGGTTCTGGACCAGGGCACGCAGCTGGGCGCGGTCGCCGGGCACGGTGGGGAGGTCACCGATGCTGAGCTCGACACCCGCCAGCTGGCTCTCCAGGTCGCTCACGACCTCGGCCGCGACCGCCGCCAGGTCGACGGGGACGGGGTCGACCGACGTGCCCATCCGCGCGAACGAGAGCACGTCCTCGATCATCGTCGTCATCCGCTTCGAGCCGCCCAGGGCGCGGTTGATCAGCGGCACCAGGTCCCCCGCCTCGGCACCCTCCTCCAGCTCGTCGCGGATGAGCTCGAGCGAGAGGGACATCGTGGTGAGCGGGGTCTTCAGGTCGTGGGTGACCTGGCCGGCGAACGCCGCCAGCCGGTCGTTGCTCCGCTCCAGCCGCAGCTGCGCGAGCTGCAGCTCGAAGACGTCGACGATGCGGTCGGCGAGGGTCCCGAGGGCCCCGATCTGGTCCGGCCGGAGCTCGCGGACCTCTTCGTCGAAGACGCAGAGCGTGCCGAAGGGGACGCCGTCGGAGGTCAGCAGCCGGTGCGAGGCGTAGAAGCGCACCGAGCCCAGCTCGCCGGTCACGAACGGGTTGTCCATGAACCGCGGGTCGAGGGCCGCATCGGGGACGACGACCGGCGCGTCCTCGTGCAGGACCGCCGCGCACATCGAGTCCTCGCGCTGGCAGATCGACGCGTCGAAACCGAACGTCGCGATCTGGTGCTGCTCGACGTCGGTGACGATGTTGATCGTGCCCATCGGCACGTCGCAGATCCGTGCTGCGAGCTCGGCCACCGCCACGAGGTCGGCTCGGGGCACCTCGTCGAGCGCGCCGTACGCCGCGATCCCGGCGACGCGCCGCTCGTCCTCCGACAGCGTCACGCGCTCAGGCTAGGGCCGAACCCTCGCCGGCGTGGGGACTTCAGGCCTGCTTCTCGCCGTCGCCCTCGGCGACCGTCTCGGTCACCGGCTCCTCGGCGAGGATCTCGCCCGGGGTGGGCGCCGCCTCGATCGCCTCGGGGGCGTCGGCGGCCGGCAGCTCGCCACCACCAGCGGGCGCGCCCTTGAGCCGGGCGAGCTCGGCCTCGACCTCGGCCTGGGAGCTCATCGCCTCGAGCTCGCGGCTGATGTCGTCGCCCCGGTTGAGCGCGGTGGCGTCGTCGAGGGCGCCGGACGCGATGAGCTCGTCGATGGCGCTGGCCCGGGCCTGCATCTGGGCGGTCTTGTCCTCGGCGCGCTGGATGGCCATGCCGACGTCGCCGAGCTCGTCGCCGAGGCCGGTCACCGCCTCGTTGATCCGCGTCTGCGCCTCGGCGGCGGTGTACGTCGCCTTGATGGTCTCCTTGCGGGTGCGCAGCGCCTCGACCTGGCTCTGGAGCCGGGACTGGGCGAGGGTGAGCTTCTCCTCCTCGCCCTGCAGCTGCGAGACCTGCGCGCGGACCGACTCGATCTGCGCGTTGAGGCCCGACTTGCGGGTGAGCGCCTCGCGGGCGAGGTCCTCGCGGCCCATCTCGATCGACTTCTCGGCCTGGCCCTGGAGCTTGGCGGCCTGGCTCTCGAGCTGGGCGACCTGCATCTCCATCCGCTTGCGGCTGGTGGCCACGTCGGCCACGCCGCGGCGCACCTTCGTGAGCAGCTCCAGCTGGCGCTGGTAGCTGTAGTCCAACATCTCGCGGGGGTCCTCGGCGCGGTCGAGGACCTTGTTCGCCTTCGACCGGAAGATGTTGAGGAAGCGCTGCCACAGACTCATGTGCGTCACCCTACGGTCAAGCGGCAACTGCACGCGAGAGACGTAGACTCCACAGTCGTTCGCCCTCACCACGACCGCCAGAGGCCCCGTTGTTCCGTCGCAGCAAGCCAGACACCGACACCGCCACCACCGCTCCCGCCAAGGACGGCGGCAAGGGTCGGCCCACGCCCACGCGCAAGGAGGCCGAGGCCGCGGCGAGGGAGCGCGCGAAGGTGCCGCGCACCCGCAAGGAGATGATGGCGGCCCAGCGGGTGTCCAAGTCGGAGTCCAACCAGCACATCCGGGCGCGGATGAAGGCGGGCGACGAGAAGTACCTGCTGCCCCGCGACAAGGGCCCGGTCCGCCGGTTCATCCGCGACTTCGTGGACAGCCGGATCTCGTTCGTCGAGTTCCTCATCCCGCTGCTCATCATCACGATGGTGCTCGGCTACTCCGGCAACGACACGGCACGTGGCTGGGGCAACGCGATCCTGATGGGCACGGTCCTGCTCGTGATCGTGGACATGTTCAGCCTGCGGCGACGTCTTCGCAAGCAGCTCGCGGCCCGCTTCCCCGAGGAGCCGGTCAAGGGCACCACGTACTACGCGATCACCCGGGCGCTCCAGATGAAGTTCATGCGCCTCCCCAAGGCCCAGGTGAAGATCGGGCAGGACCTGCCCGAGTCGTATCGCTGACGTGCCGGTCCTGGGACTGGCGGCCGGGCTGGTCTCGGCCGCCGTCTTCGGCGTCGCCGCGGTCGTCCAGGCACGGGCCGTCCGTGGCTTCGAGACCACGCCGGACGGCCTCTGGGGCTTCGTCGCCCGCTCGGTGCGCGACGTCCGCACCATGCTCGTGGTCGCGGCGTACCTCGTCGGCTTCCTGCTGCACGCGGTGGCCATCTGGCTGCTCCCCCTCTACCTGGCCCAGGCGCTGGTCGCGATGTCCCTGCCCGTCACGGCGGTCGCGTCGCACCGCGTGGAGGACCGCCTGCACCGCACCGGCTGGCTCGCCGTCGGCGTGGTCACGCTCGGGCTGGTCCTGCTGTCGCTCGGCGCCGGCGACCCCGGCGACGTCGTCACGACCGGACACTTCACCGCCGCGCTCTGGGTCGCCGTCGCGGCGCTGGCCGTGGCCTCCGTCGTCGTGCGGCACCTCCCCGGCGCCGTGCTCGGGCTGGTCGCCGGTCTCGGGTACGCCGGCTCGGCCATCTCCGTCCGCGGTGTCGGGACGCCGGTCGACACCGTCGTCGTGCTCGCCGCGCTCGCGGTGCCGTCGTTCAGCCTGGTCGCGTTCTGGCTCTACTCGCTCGGCATGCACCGGGCCGACGTCCCGGCGGCGACCGCGTCCCTGATCGTCGCCCAGACCTTCGTCCCCGCGGCGGTCGGCGTCGCCCTGCTCGGCGACGGCGTCCGCGACGGCTGGTGGCCGGCGGTCACCCTCGGCCTGCTGCTCGCGATGGGCGGCGCCGCCGTCCTCGGCGTCAGAAGTCGCGTTTCGCCGGCGACGCGTTGAACGACGCGTCCCGGTAGACGACGTCGCCCACGACCTCGTCGATGCGGTTCATCAGCTCGGGCTCGAGGGTCACGCCCGACGCCTTGACGTTGTCCGAGACCTGCTCGGGACGGCTCGCGCCCACGATGGCCGAGGAGACGTTGGGGTTCTGCAGCACCCAGGCGACCGCGAGCTGCGCCAGGTTGAGGCCCGCGTCGTCGGCGATCGGCTGGAGGCGCTGCACGCGCTCCAGCACGTCGTCGCGCATCCAGCGGGAGATCATGTCCTTGCCGCCGTTCTCGTCGGTGGCACGGCTCCCCTCCGGGGGCTGCTCCCCCGGCTTGTACTTGCCGGTCAGCGCGCCCTGGGCGATCGGCGACCAGACGATCTGCTGGATGCCGAGCTCCTGCGAGGCCGGCACCACGTCCTCCTCGATGACCCGCCAGAGCATGTTGTACTGCGGCTGGTTCGAGACGAACGGGATCCGCAGCTCGCGAGCGAGCGCGTGGCCGGCGCGGAGCTCGTCGGCCCGCCACTCCGAGACGCCGATGTAGAGCGCCTTGCCGGAGCGCACGACGTCGGCGAACGCCTCCATCGTCTCCTCGAGCGGCGTCTCGTGGTCGTAGCGGTGAGCCTGGTACAGGTCGACGTAGTCGGTGCCGAGCCGGCGCAGCGAGCCGTCGATCGACTCCATGATGTGCTTGCGCGACAGCCCGTGGCCGTTCGGCCCGTTGTCACCGGTCGGCCAGAACACCTTGGTGAAGATCTCGAGGCCCTCGCGCCGCTGACCGGCCAGCGCCTTGCCCAGCACGCTCTCCGCCTTGGTGCCGGCGTACACGTCCGCGGTGTCGAACGTGGTGATGCCCTCCTCGAGGGCGCGGTGCACGCACGCGAGGGCGGCGTCCTCCTCCACCTGCGAGCCGTGGGTCAGCCAGTTCCCGTAGGAGATGGCCGAGATCTTCATGCCGCCGAGGTTCCTGAACTCCATACCAGCGACAGTAACCACCGGCCCGTGGGCTCACTTCACGCAGGCGGTGCCGCCGCAGGTGGCGAAGGCGGTGAGCTGGTTGGTCATCGCGGTGATGGTGCTGGCCGGCGGGTTGTTCGCCGTCGAGCTGTCGCCGAGGAGGTTGAGGTTCTCGGCGGGGTCGTTGGTCAGGTTGTAGTACTCGCGGGCGATGACGGCGCCCTGGGCGTCGTAGGTCTGGACGTACTTCGCGGTGGCCGTCCGGACCATCCGCCAGGACGGGATCTTCGGGTTCGCGGTGTCGACGTAGTACTCGCTGTACATCGTCGTCCGGCGTCCGGCCTGGAGGAGCGACTCGCCGTCCAACCGGGGCGCGCCGGTGGGCAGGGTGAAGCCGGCCGCCTCCAGCATGGTCGGCAGCAGGTCGAGGTACGACGTCTGCCGCGTGGTGTCCGTGCCGGCGGCGATGTGGCCGGGCCACCGGACCCAGAGCGGGACCCGGATCGACGGCTCGTAGGGCACGAACTTCTCCCAGCGGCCGTGCTCTCCCCAGTTGTAGCCGTTGTCGGAGGAGAAGATCACGAGCGTGCTGTCGAGGACACCACGGTCGGAGAGCAGCTGCATCGTGGCCGCGAACTGGTCGTCCGCGCTCATGATCGCCCGCAGCTGGGACTGGCAGAGCTGCTGGGCCTTCGCGGTGGAGAAGTTCATCGTGCGGACGTACGCCGGCTTGTCCGAGCGGTCGGCCTCCGGCACGCCGGAGCAGGTGCCGACGTTCGCGTTCGCGTACTGGGTGTCGGGCACGGCCAGCTTGGCCGGGCTCCCGTTGACGGTGGTGTCGACCCAGTGCGGGGCCTGCGGGGTCTCGTACAGCAGGAACGGCTTGGTGCCGGCGAGCGCCTGGGTGATGTAGGTGCGGCCCTGGTTGCCCAGGTAGGTGGTCGAGTAGCCGCTGGCCGTCCTCGACACCCCGTCGACCCGGACCTGGACGTTGGTGTACCCGCCCCACATGACCGTCGAGTGGTCGAAGCACGGCGGCAGGGTCGTCTTCGGCCAGGTCGTGAGGAACTTGCCGTCCAGGTACGTGGCGTAGCCGGCCGAGCGCAGGTAGCACGCCATCGAGTGCGCGCCGTCGAACAGCGGCCCGTCCTGCTGGTCCAGGACCCCGTTGTTGTGCGGGTAGCGACCGGTCATCAGAGCGGAGCGGGACGGGCAGCAGGAGGGGTCGGCCACGAACGTCTGGGTGTACCGACGCCCGGTCGCCGCCATCCAGGCGCGGGTCTTGGGCATGAGCTGGAGGGGGTCGATCGCGCCCGGGAAGGCGTCTCGGAGGTCGTCCAGGTTGTAGAAGAAGATGTTCGGCGCACCCGCGGCAGCGGCCGCCGGTGCGCTCGCCGAGGGGCTCGCCGACCTGGCGCTGGGAGCCGAGGCAGGCACCGAGGCGGGCACCGACACGGCCAGGCCGAGCAGCACGGCGCTGGTCACGAGGGCGGATCGACGCACCGACGGACGACGGAAGGAATGCGCTCTCAGCATGGCTGACCTCCGGTCACCACTGAACCACCAGGTGGCCTCCCGGGCATCGCCCAACTTGAGGGTTCAGGGCGCTGACAGGATGGGGTCATGGCTTCTCCCACCGCCGACGTCAGCGTTCGCGTGGCCTGGGCCGACGACGCCCCCGCCATCGCCGAGGTCCAGCTCCGCGCCTGGCCCGAGCTGTACGGCGACCTGCTGCCGGCCGAGGCGATCCCGAGCGGCCCCGAGGCGCTCGAGCAGGCCGCGGCCGCGTGGCGGGCCTCGTTGGCGGCGCCGGGCGACGCCCGCAACCGGGTGCTCGTCGCACTGGAGCGCAACCGGGTGGTGGGGTTCGCGATCACCGGTCCGGCGAGCGACCCCGACTGCGACCCGGTCGGCGACGGCGAGCTCCAGGAGCTGACGGTCGACCCCGGCGACCGCGGGCACGGGCACGCGTCGCGGCTGCTGCAGGCCGCGGCCGACACGATGGTGGCCGACCGCTTCACGCGCGCGGTCACCTGGGTGCTGGCCGCCGACGACGCCCTCCGCGCCTTCCTGACCGACGGGGGCTGGGCGCCCGACTCGGCACACCGCGAGCTCGACCTCGACGGCTCCGGCACCACGCTGGTCAAGCAGGTACGGCTCCACACCGCCCTCTCGTGACGGGCAGCGACCGGCGCGGGATCGTCCGTGACAGCCTCGGGGTCGGCATCGCGACCGGGCTGTACGGCGCATCGTTCGGCGCGATCTCGGTCGCCTCGGGGCTGTCCGTCGCCCAGACCTGCGCGCTCTCCCTGCTGATGTTCACCGGCGCCTCGCAGTTCGCCCTGGTGGGCGTGCTCGGGGCCGGTGGCTCGAGCGTGTCGGCCGCCGCGACGGCCATGCTGCTCGGCACCCGCAACACGCTCTACGGCCTGCGCCTCGCCCCGCTGCTGGGCTGGACGCGGGGGCGACGCCTGGGAGCGGCTCACCTGCTGATCGACGAGTCCACCGCGATGTCGGTGACCCGGGAGACCCGGGACGACGCCCGCCTGGGCTTCCTGGTGACCGGCGGCACCGTCTTCGTGCTCTGGAACCTGTTCACCCTCCTCGGCGCCGTCGGCGGCAACGCGATCGGTGACCCGAGCACCTACGGGCTCGACGCCGCGGTCGGCGGTGCCTTCCTCGCCCTGCTCTGGCCGCAGCTGGGGAAGCGGAGCCACCAGCTCGTCGCCGTCCTCGCGGTGGCGGTCGCCCTGGGTCTGGTGCCGGTCGCCCCGGCCGGGGTCCCGGTCCTGGCGGCCGGCGGCGTCGCGCTGCTGGCCGGACTGCTCTCCCGTGAGCGGGCGTCATGACCTGGACGACGATCGCGGTGGCGGCGGCGGGCTGCTACCTGCTCAAGCTGGCCGGCCTGTCGGTCCCCGGAGCCGTCCTCGAGCGACCGCTCGTCCAGCGGGTGGCGGGGCTCATCCCGGTCGCCCTCCTGTCGGCGCTGGTGGCCGTCCAGGTGTTCACCGACGAGCACCGGCTGGTGCTCGACGCGCGCGCCGCGGGTCTCGCCGCCGCCGTGGTGCTCCTCGTGATGCGAGCGCCGTTCCTCGTGGTGGTCGTCGGGCGCCGCCCTCACCGCCGCTCTGCTCCGACTGGTCTAGGAACGACGAGACCCCGCCTCGCTGGTTCCGTCCAGCGAGGCGGGGTCTCGTCCCCGTGAAGGGTCCTAGCCGACGCTGACCGCGCTCCAGGCGGCGGCCACGGTGGCCCGCTGCGTCGAGCTCGCACCGAACAGGTCGGTGGCGGCGTTCAGCGTCGCCGTGCGGGCCTGGGCGTACGTCGTGCCCGAGGTCATGTACACGGTGAGCGCACGGAACCAGATCCTCTGGGCCGCGTCCCGGCCGATGCCGGTGATCGTCGAGCCGTTGCAGGTCGGGGAGCTGTGCGCGACGCCGTTGATGGTCTTCGCGCCCGATCCCTCGGCCAGCAGGTAGAAGAAGTGGTTGCCGACCCCCGACGAGTAGTGCACGTCGAGGTTCTTGGTGTTGGTGCTGTAGCAGTTCGGCGAGCTGCCGTCCGCGATCGGGTTGTCCATCCGGCGGAATCCGGAGTGCGTCGCGAGGTCGAACTCCTCACCGATCTTGTAGTCGCCCGGGTCGTTCGCGTTGGCGGCGTAGAACTCCACCATCGTGCCGAAGATGTCCGAGGTCGACTCGTTGAGGCCGCCCGACTCGCCGGAGTAGGTCAGCCCGGCGGTGTTCTCCGTGACGCCGTGCGACATCTCGTGGCCGGCGACGTCCAGGCTCACGAGCGGGCCGTACTGCGTGCCGTTGCCGTCGCCGTACGTCATCTTGGTGCCGTCCCAGAAGGCGTTGGCGTAGTTGGACCCGTAGTGCACCCGGTTGAACGAGCCGGCTCCGGTGCCGAAGATGCCGTTCCGGCCGTGCACCAGCTTGTAGTAGTCCCAGGTGACGTTGGTGCCGTACTGCGCGTCGGCGCCGGCCGAGAGCCGGTTGCTGGTGGCCCCGTTGCCGAAGGTGGTCGTGGTGCTGGTCATCTGGGTGCCGGCCTGGCAGCCGAAGCCGAAGACCTGGCACAGGACCGAGTCGGTCTTGCCGTTCATGTCGGTCGTGTACGTGTTGCCCCGCGTGGCGTCCTTGAGCTGGTACGTCGAGCCGGACTGCGTGACCTGGAGCGGGACGGTGCCGCTGTAGAGCGTGTTGCCCGTGCCGTCGACGTTCACGACGTGCTCCTCGCGGCGCAGGACCTTCCCGCTGCGCGCGCCCACGTACGTCGACAGGCGGCTCGGCGTCTGGTCGGCGCGCTTGCCGACCGTGGTCACCTGCCACGCGAGGCGCGGCTTGCCCGAGAGGGTCTCGACGACGAGGCGGACCGGCCCGGCCTTGCGCAGACCGGCGATCGAGCGGGTGGCGCTGCTCCTCTTGAGGGCCTTCCTGACGGCCTTGCCCTTGGCCAGCTTCGGCGTGGTGGACAGCGAGAGCGGACGGGCCAGCGTCTGGCTGACGCCGAGCCAGCGGCCGCCGGCCTGGTGCACGACCAGGTCGCCGCCGACGACCGGGAGGCCGCGGTAGGTGCGGTCGAGGCGCACGTGGCTGGCGCCGTTGCGGTCGAGGACCGCGTCGCGGGCCACGAACTTCTGGCCCTTGGTCCGGAGGGCGTCGCGCGGGTGCGCGGCCAGGCCGGTGATCGCGGCGCGAGCGGCGCGGTCGGTGCTGTCGAGAGCGCGGTTGACGGAGGTCGCCGTCCCGCTGGTCAGGCTGGCGGTCGAGCCGGTCGGCCCGCTCGCGTTGCCGGGCTGGGCGCCCAGCGCGGTGGCCGTCAGCAGCGCGGTGGTCCCGAGCGCCAGCGACCGGATGATGGTCCTTCGCATGTGGTCATACCTCTTCAGTTCGCACGCCCCGAGTCGGGCGATCCCGTGGGAAGAGACTGGCAACAGCGGATACCGGGCGGTAGCGACACCGTGTCGCAGGTTTCTGCGTTGCACGAAAGTGCAAGAAGCTGCCCGGGTCAGTCCAGGTCGAGCAGGTGCTCCAGACCCACCGTGAGGCCGGGCCGGTCGCCGATGGCCCGCAGGCCGGTGAGCACACCGGGCGTGAACGAGGCGCGGTCGAGCGAGTCGTGACGGATGGTCAGCGTCTCGCCGGCGGCCCCGAGGATGACCTCCTGGTGAGCCACCAGGCCGCGCACGCGCAGCCCGTGCACCCGGACGCCGTCGACGTCGGCACCGCGGGCGCCGTCCAGGCCGGTGCTGGTGGCGTCCGGCATCGGCGGGCTGCCGGCCTCGCGACGGGCGGCGGCGATCAGCTCGGCCGTGCGCCTGGCGGTGCCCGACGGGGCGTCGGCCTTGTCGGGGTGGTGCAGCTCGACCACCTCGACGGACTCGTAGAACGGCGCGGCCACGGCGGCGAACCGCATCATCAGCACCGCGCCGATCGAGAAGTTGGGCGCGACCAGGACCCCGACGGACGGCGCGTCGGCCAGCCAGCCCTCGAGCGCGGCGAGCCGGTCGGCGTCGAAGCCGGTGGTGCCCACGACCGCGTGGATGCCGTGCTCGACGCAGAAGCGGAGGTTGTCCATCACCACGTCGGGGTGGGTGAAGTCGACGACCGCCTCGGCCCCGCTGGTCACCAGGTCGTCGAGCGCGTCGTCGAGGTCGACCTGCGCCACGAGCTCGAGGTCGTCGGCCGCGTCGACGGCTCGGCAGACCTCGGCCCCGACCTTCCCGCGGGCGCCCAGCACCCCGACTCGTCGCACGATTGGCACGGCCCACAACCTACCGGCGACGGGAATCGCTAGGTTTGTCCCATGGCGGTGCAGCAGATCCCAGCGCGCATCCGGTGGGCGGTCGACTTCATGGACGTCCAGCCCAACGACCACGTGCTCGAGATCGGGTGCGGCGCCGGGGCCGGCGCCGAGCTGATCTGCCAGCGCCTCGAGACCGGCAAGCTCTTCGCGATCGACCGCTCCGAGTCGGGTGTCGACCGCACGAAGCGACGCTGCAAGAGGTACGTCGACGCCGGCCGGCTGACCGTGCGCCAGATCGACCTGGCCACGCTCCGGGTGCCGGTCAAGAGGCTGCACAAGGTCTACGCGTTCAACGTCAACCTCTTCTGGGTCCGCGACTGCCGTGACGAGGTGGCACTGCTCCACGAGCGGGTGCTGCCCGGCGGGGTGGTGCACCTCTTCTACGACGCCTCGCGCCCCGAGCAGGTGCCCGAGATCAAGGAGAAGGCCTCCGCCGCGCTCGCCGAGGGCGGGTTCCGGGTCTCGGTCGCGGACAACGAGACCCCCGCGGTGGTCGCCGTGATCGGCCGACGGTGAAGGTTATTACCTGAATCGCTCTCGCATTAGGAGATTTCCTAATGTAGCCTCGTTGAAGACGAGAGCCTGACGAGCGAGGAGGCTGGCCGATGCGCGTCGCCGTCCTGACCGTGGACCAGCGCGGGTCCACCAAGCTCGCCGCGACCGACAAGGTCCCGGCCACCCTGGCGGGTCTGGCCGACCTCGACGGTGTCGCCCTCCTGCGCCCGTTCGAGCGCACCGCCGGCGACGAGTTCCAGGGTGTGCTCGACGACCCCGCGGCGCTCGCCCCCGTCCTCGAGCGCCTGCTCCGCGAGGACACCTGGAACATCGGCCTCGGCCTCGGTGCGGTGGACGAGCCGCTGCCGGCCAGCACCCGCGCCGGTCGGGGTCCCGCCTACCTCCACGCGCGCGCAGCCGTGACCGCGGCGAAGTCCAGCCTCTGGCACCTCCGCGTGGAGGGCGACGGACCCGGCGTGCGTCGCCTCGAGACGAGCCTCCTGCTGTGGGCCGCCGTCCTCGACCGCCGCACCGAGCGCGGCTGGGAGGTCGCGGACCTCGTCGACACCGGCCTGAGGTACGACGAGGTCGCCCAGCGGCTCGGGATCACCCAGTCGGCGGTCAGCCAGCGCGCCCAGGCCGCGGGCATCGTCGAGGGGCTCCGCGCCCGCGAGCTCGTGACCGACCTGGCCTCGGACCTGCTTTCCGATGAGGATGGTCGGTGACATGGACCCCGCGCTCGCAGCCCAGATCGTCGTCGTGCTCCTCGGCGCGACGGCGGTCGCCTCGATCGCCGGCTGGGCGACGTACGGTCGCGGGGTCTGGCCGCCGTTCGCCCTGGCGCTGCTCGCCGCGACGGCCGTGCTGGCCGCGGTGCCCGACGACATCGACACCGACGACCGCAGGCTCGCGACGCTGGTCGTCGCGCTCGCCGGCATCGCCGCGGTCTCCGGCGGCGGCCCGCTGACGACGTGGATCTTCGCGTTCGTCGACCGCGGCCAGCCCGACGCGGACTCCATGGCGCACGCCGGCACCGTGCTCCGGGGCGGCGCCTGGATCGGCGCGCTCGAGCGGCTCGCGGTCTTCGCCGGCCTGGCCGCCGGGTTCCCCGAGGGCGTCGCCGTCGTGCTGGCCCTCAAGGGCGTCGGCCGCTTCCCCGAGCTGCGCGGCGGAGCGGGAGGCGGGGGCACGACCGAGCGGTTCATCATCGGCACGTTCGCCAGCGTGCTCTGGGCGGCCGGCTGCGCCGGCCTGGTGGCTCTGACGCTGCGCTAGGAGGGTCCGACGACCGCGAGGATCTCGGGTCGGCCGAAGACGTCGGCGGCGATCTCACGCACCTCGTCGAGGGTGACCGCCTCGATCCGGTCCATCACGTCGTCGATGCTGAGCAGGTGGTCGTGGACGAGCGCGGCCTTGCCGAGCCGTGACATGCGCGAGCCGGAGTCCTCGAGGCCGAGCACCAGACCACCGCGCAGCTGGCCCTTCCCGCGGGCGAGCTCCTCGGCGGTGATGCCGTGGGCGGCGACCCGGGACAGCTCGGTGCGGACGACGGCCAGGACGTCGTCGAGCTTGGACGGCAGGCAGCCCACCGAGACGCCGACGACGCCGGAGTCGGCGTGGTGGCTGGCGAAGGAGAACACCGAGTACGCCAGACCCCGGCGCTCCCGGACCTCCTGGAACAGCCGGCTCGACGTGCCGCCCCCGAGGGCGGTGTTGAGGACGCCGAGGGCGAACCGGCGGTCGTCGCTGCGGTCGGGGCCCTCCATGCCGAGCACGACGTTGACCTGCTCGAACGGGCGGACGGTCTCGACGTGGCCGCCCGTCACCCGCGGACGGCGGCCGTGGGCGTGCCGCGCCGGGAGGGGCTCGGCCTCGCCGTCGAGGAAGCCGCCCCGGCCGAACGCCTTCTTCACGCGGCGCACGAGGTCGGCGTGGTCGAGGTTGCCGGCGGCGGAGATGACGATGTTCTCCGGGCGGTAGTGCCGGCGGTAGAAGCGCTGGACCTGCGCCCGGCTGAGGGCCTCGATCGAGGCCTCGGTGCCGGCGATCGACCGGCCCAGCGGTGTCCCGCTCCCCCACGCCAGCTCGGCGAACAGGTTGTGGGCGACGTCGTCGGGGTCGTCGTCGTGCATGGCGATCTCGTCGAGGATCACGTCGCGCTCGGCCTCGACGTCCTCGGCCGTGAGCAGCGAGCTGGTGATCATGTCGCCCAGCACGTCCACGGCGAGCGGCAGGTCGGAGTCGATCACCCGGGCGTGGAAGCAGGTGTACTCCTTGGCGGTGAAGGCGTTGAACTCACCGCCGACCGCGTCCAGGGCGATCGAGATGTCCAGGGCGGACCGCTCGGGCGTGCCCTTGAAGAGCAGGTGCTCGAGGAAGTGCGAGCAGCCGTGCAGGGTCGCGGTCTCGTCGCGCGAGCCCACGCCGACCCAGACCCCGATGCTGGCGGAGCGGACGCCCGCCAGCTGCTCGGACACGATGCGCAGCCCGCTGGGCAGCACGGTCCTGCGGACGACGGCGGTCACCTGACCGCCGTCGTCCCGGACCGTCTGCAGCGTGCGGGTGCTGGCCCCCTTCACCAAGGGACGGCTCAGGCCTCGACTGAGTCGGCCGCGGCCTCGTCGGGGGAACCGGAGTCCTCGACGACCGGCGAGAGCGAGAGCTTGCCGCGGTCGTCGATCTCGTCGATCTGGACCTGGATCTTCTGGCCGACCGAGACGACGTCCTCCACGGCCTCGACGCGCTTGCCGCCGGCGAGCGGGCGCAGCTTGCTGATGTGCAGCAGGCCGTCCTTGCCGGGCATCAGCGAGACGAACGCACCGAAGTTGGTCGTCTTGACGACGGTGCCGAGGTAGCGCTCGCCGACCTCGGGCATCGTCGGGTTGGCGATCGCGTTGACCGCGGCCTTGGCAGCCTCGGCCGCCTCACCGTTGGTCGCACCGATGTAGACCGTGCCGTCGTCCTCGATGGACAGCGTCGCGCCCGTGTCGTCCTGGATCTGGTTGATGATCTTGCCCTTCGGGCCGATGACCTCACCGATCTTGTCCACGGGGACCTTGATCGTGATGATCCGCGGGGCCAGGGCCGACATCTCGTCGGGACCGCTGATCTCCTCGTTCATCACGTCGAGGATGGTGTGGCGGGCGTCGCGGGCCTGGGTCAGCGCGCTCGCGAGCACCTCGGCCGGGAGGCCGTCGAGCTTGGTGTCGAGCTGGAGCGCGGTGACGAACTCACGCGTGCCGGCGACCTTGAAGTCCATGTCGCCGAACGCGTCCTCGGCGCCGAGGATGTCGGTCAGCGCGACGTACTCGAGCTGGCCGTCGACCTCGCCGGAGATGAGACCCATGGCGATGCCGGCGACGGGCGCGCGGAGCGGGACACCGGCCTCGAGCAGCGACAGGGTGGCCGCACAGACCGAGCCCATCGAGGTCGAGCCGTTGGAGCCCATCGCCTCGGAGAGCTGGCGGATCGCGTAGGGGAACTCCTCACGCGTCGGCAGCACCGGCAGCAGCGCGCGGCGCGCGAGCGCGCCGTGGCCGACCTCGCGGCGCTTGGGCGAGCCCACGCGACCGGTCTCGCCGGTGGAGAACGGCGGGAAGATGTACTTGTGCATGTAGCGCCGGTGCTTCTCCGGGGAGAGCGTGTCGAGCTGCTGCTCCATCTTGAGCATGTCGAGCGTGGTGACACCCAGGATCTGGGTCTCGCCGCGCTCGAAGAGCGCCGAGCCGTGCACCCGCGGGATCACGCCGACCTCGGCGTGCAGCTGGCGGATGTCCGCCAGGCCACGACCGTCCATGCGGACCTTGTCGCGCAGGACGCGCTCGCGGACCACGGCCTTGTTGACCGAGCGGAACGCCGCGCCGAGCTCCTTCTCGCGGCCCTCGAACTCGGCGGCGAGCTTGTCGAGCACGCCCGCCTTGAGCTCGTTGGTGCGTGACTCGCGCTCCTGCTTGTCGACGATGGTCATCGCCGAGGTCAGGTCGGCCTTGGCAGCCGACTCGACGGCGGCGTAGACGTCGTCCTCGTAGTCGAGGAAGACCGGGAAGTCCTGGACCGGCTTGGCGGCTTCCTTGGCCAGCTCGGCCTGGGCCTCGCACAGCTGCTTGATGAACGGCTTGGCGGCGTCGAGGCCGCCGGCGACGATCTCCTCGGTCGGCGCCTGGGTGCCGGACTGGACGAGGTTCCACGTCTGCTCGGTGGCCTCGGCCTCGACCATCATGATCGCGACGTCGCCGGACTCGGTGACGCGGCCTGCGACGACCATGTCGAAGACGGCGTTCTCGAGCTGCGAGTGGTTCGGGAAGGCGACCCACTGGCCCTCGATGAGCGCCACGCGGACGCCGCCGACCGGGCCGGAGAACGGCAGGCCGGAGAGCTGGGTGGACAGCGACGCGGCGTTGATCGCGAGCACGTCGTAGGGGTGGTCCGGGTTGAGCGCCATCACGGTGATGACGACCTGGACCTCGTTGCGCAGGCCCTTCTTGAAGGTCGGGCGCAGCGGGCGGTCGATGAGGCGGCAGGTGAGGATCGCGTCCTCGCCCGGGCGACCCTCGGACCGGAAGAACGAGCCGGGGATCTGGCCCGCGGCGTACATCCGCTCCTCGACGTCGATCGTCAGGGGGAAGAAGTCGAACTGGTCCTTGGGCGTCTTGCCCGCGGTGGTCGCCGACAGCAGCATCGTGTCGTCGTCGATGTAGGCGGTGACCGCACCTGCGGCCTGGCGGGCCAGGAGGCCCGTCTCGAACTTGATGACCCGCTGGCCGAACTTGCCGTTGTCGAGGGTGGTCTCGACCGCGGAGATCACGGGCTCGAAAGTGGTGTCTGAAGACATATGAGTACGAAGTCCTTACTACGTTCGCGAAGCGAACCGCTGACCCGCACAAGGGACCGGTCTTCGATCGAAACCCACAGGTTCAGAGCCCTGAGGGTCACTACCGAGGATCGGCCGGGGCGGCGGATCGCTCCTACTTGGTGGTGGTGTTCAGTTGTGAAATGTAGCGAAATGCGGCGAAGGACCCGCCGGAGCGGGCCCTTCGGAAGTCAGCGGCGCAGGCCGAGACGCTCGACGATCGAGCGGTAGCGCTCGATCTCGGTCTTCTGCAGGTAGTTCAGCAGCCGGCGGCGCTGACCCACCAGCAGGAGCAGACCGCGACGGCTGTGGTGGTCGTGCTTGTGGGTCTTGAGGTGCTCGGTGAGGTGCGCGATGCGGTGGCTGAGCAGCGCGATCTGCACCTCGGGAGAGCCGGTGTCGCCCTCGGTCGTGGCGTACTCGGCGATGATCTTCTGCTTCGTCGCTGCGTCGGTTCCGACGGACATGACTGGGCTCCTCTGGTTCTCGTTGCGCGGCGCGCCGGGGCCTGTTCACCCGGGCACTCTGGATCCGCGGCCGATTGCACGGCGGGTTCTGGTGCGTGACGTCCCTCGTGGGACAACCGGGAAAGGCTATCAGCGGCGCCGGGAGGCGCCAAAAGGTCAGGCGACCGTGACCGGGTGCCTCACCACGGCGTCGAAGAAGTAGCCGTTCTCGTTGAGTGGCGTGCTCAGGGGCTGGGTCCGGCCGGTCCGGTCCGTGGCCCGGGCGAGCAGGTCCGTCGGGCCGGTCTTCGTGAAGTTCGCCTTGATCGACCACTGCGACCAGCCGAACCCGCGCACGGCCGACTGGTCGTACCCCGGCTTGTGGTCCTCCAGGTCCGCCGGCTTCCACGTCGCGCCGCCGTCGATGCTGACCTCGACCTTCCTGATGCGCGCCGCGCCGCTCCAGGAGCGGCCGGTGAGCCGCACCTTGCCGCGCGGCACCGTGGCGCCGAGGGGCAGCTCGAACGCCGACCGCACCGGGTTCACGGTGAGCGGCGGCGAGTCGGCCGGGTAGGAGCCGCCGGTGAGGCGGTACCACTTCGTGTTCCAGGGCGAGGTCAGCTCGGTCGTCGCGACCTCGAGCGAGCCCAGCCACTTGATGCTGGCGATGCCGACCCAGCCGGGGAGGACCAGGCGCAGCGGGTAGCCGTGGTCGGGCAGCAGCGGCCGGCCGTTGACGCCCCAGGCCAGGATCGCGTCGTCGAGCGCCTTGCCGACCGGGAACGGGCGCCGGACCCGTCCGTAGTTGACGCCCCCGGTGCTGTACTCCGGGTCGAGGCCGGTCGCCTGGATCGACACGGCGTCCGGAGCCAGGCCGACGTGCTTGAGCACGTCGCGCAGCCGCACGCCCGTCCAGACGACCGAGCCGACCGCGCCGAGCTTCCACGAGGTCCCGGAGACGGTCTGTCCCTGCTGCGAGGCGAAGAAGCTGCGCCCGTTGCCGGTGCACTCGTGCACGGACTCGTGGGTGACGTTGGGGAACGCCCTCAGGTCGTCGAACGACAGCGACAACGCGTCGGCGGAGGCCCGTGGCGTCGCGAGTCCGTCGCCGAAGACCTGGAGCCGCCAGGTCGCCTTGTCGATGGTCGGCGTGACCGTGTGGTTGCGGACGAACAGGCGCGCCTGGTCGGTGAGGTACCGGCGCGGGTCCACGGAGTCCCAGCGCATCTCGGCGTTGGTGCCGTAGTCGTAGAACTGGTCGGCGGGCGTGGGCTTCAGGATCGCGGGCGAGGCGCCGAGCGCCGGCGTCGTGGCGAACCTCGTGGTGGCCGCGACGGCACCGGTCGCGGCGGTGGTGGCGATCAGCGAGCGACGAGTCAGGGTCACCCTTCGGACTCTAACACTACTGACTTACTTCTCTTTGGATCGTGCGACCATGCCCGTCATGGGCCTGCTGACCGAGGATCCCGTCCCGCCCGGCTACACCGGCACCCGGATCGGGGTGTGCAACCTCTGCGAGGCGATCTGCGGGATCGAGCTCACCATCGAGGACGGCGCCGTCACCGGCATCCGCGGCAACGAGGCCGATCCCCTCTCCCGGGGCTACATCTGCCCCAAGGGTGTCTCGATGGCCGACGTGTACGACGACCCCGACCGGCTGCGCCGCCCGATGCGCCGGACCGGTGACACGTGGGAGGAGATCGGCTGGGACGAGGCGCTCGACCTGGTCGCCGACCGGCTCGTGGGGGTCGCCGCTGAGCACGGCCCGGACGCGATCGGCGTCTACCTCGGCAATCCCAACGCGCACTCGGTCGGCTTCGCCACGCACGGTGTGCCGTTCGTGAAGGCGCTGCGCACGCGCAACCGGTTCAGCGCCTCGACGGTCGACCAGATCCCGCACCAGTTCGTGGCCTGGCAGATGTTCGGCCACCAGCTGCTGCTGCCGGTTCCGGACATCGACCGCACCTCCTTCTTCCTGGTCCTGGGCGCCAACCCGATGGCCTCCAACGGCTCGCTGATGACCGTCCCCGACTTCCCCCAGCGGGTCCGCGACCTCAAGGCCCGCGGCGGCCGGATGGTCGTGCTCGACCCACGGCGCACCGAGACCGCCAAGGTGGCCACCGAGCACCACTTCGTGCGTCCCGGCACCGACGCGCTCGTCCTGCTGGCGATGCTGAACGTCGTGCTCGCCGAGGGGCTCGCCACTCCCCCGGCGTACGTCGACGGCCTGGACCGCGTCGCCGAGCTGGTCGCCGGGTTCTCGCCCGAGGCCGCCGAGCTCGCGAGCGGCGTCCCCGCCGACACGATCCGTCGGCTCACCCGCGACTTCGCGGCGGCCGACGGGGCGGCGGCGTACGGGCGGATGGGGCTCTCCACCCAGGGCTTCGGCTCCGTGTGCCAGTGGGCGATCAACGTCCTCAACCTGGTCACCGGCAACGTCGACCGCGAGGGCGGAGTGCTGTTCCCCGAGCCGGCCGTGGACACGGTCGGCCGCCGGATCGTGGGGCCTGGCCACCACGACGTCTGGCGGAGCCGGGTCCGGCAGATCCCGGAGTTCGCGGGCGAGCTGCCCGCGGCCACGATGCGCGAGGAGATCGACACCCCGGGCGACGGGCAGATCCGTGCGATGGTCACGATCGCCGGCAACCCGGTGCTGTCGACACCGGACGGCGCCGGGCTGGCTCGGTCCTTCGAGGACCTGGACTTCATGGTCGCGATCGACATCTACCTGAACGAGACGACCCGGCACGCCGACGTGATCCTGCCGCCGACGTCCGCCCTGGAGCGCGACCAGTACGACCTGGTCTTCCACGGCTTCGCGGTCCGCAACACGGCACGGTTCACCCCCGCGGTGTTCGCGAAGCCGGACGACGCCCGCCACGACTGGGAGATCTTCCGCGACCTCACCGAGCGGGTCATGTCGCGCGCGGGGGTCGGCCTCAAGGACCGGCTCGCCATGAAGGCCCGGCTCGCACCGAGCCCGGCCGCCGTGGTGACCGGGCTGCTCAAGACCGGCGGCCGGACCACGATGAAGGCACTCCGCAGGAACCCGGAGGGCGTCGACCTCGGACCGCTCCGGCCGACGATGCCGGAGCGCCTGCAGACGCCGGACAAGCGGATCGACCTCGCTCCCGACCTGGTCGTCGCCGACCTCGAGCGGGTGCGCGCGACGTTCGACGACGTCTCGGCGCCGTCCGAGGGCGAGCTCCTGCTGATCGGGCGTCGGCACAAGCAGGACTGCAACTCGTGGCTGCACAACACCAGCCGGCTCACCAAGGGCCGGCCGCGGCACCACCTGCTCATGCACCCGGACGACCTCGCGTCGCGCGGCATCGAGACCGGGGCCGTCGTGCGGGTCACCTCACGCGTGGGCGCCGTCGAGGTCGAGGTGACCGGCGTCGACGACATGATGCCGGGCGTCGTCTCGCTCCCGCACGGCTACGGGCACCAGGTCGAGGGCACCCGTCTCGCGCACGCGTCGACGGTCGCCGGGGTCTCGATCAACGACCTGACCGACCCGGAGCGGCTGGACGTCAGCGGGAACGCCGCGTTGAACGGCGTTCCCGTGACGGTCCGGCCTGTCTGAGCCCCCGACCTCAGACGCGGACGTCGCCCAGGACGGCGAGCACGTCGTCGGCGCTCTGCGCCTGCCGGAGGCGGTCGATCTCGGCCTCGTCCATGAAGACCTCGGCGAGCCGCTGCAGCACGGTCAGGTGGTCGTCCCCGGCGCCGGCGATGCCGACCACGAACTCGGCGGGCTGGCCCTTCCACTCGACGGGCTCGGCGTAGCGCACGAAGCTGATCGCGGTCCGCCGGATCGCCGACTTCGCCTCGTTCGTCCCGTGCGGGATCGCCAGGCCGTTGCCCATGAACGTCGAGACCGAGGTCTCGCGCTCGTGCATCGCCGCGACGTAGGACTCCTCGACGGCGCCGGTCGCCACGAGCAGGCGACCGGCCTCGTCGATGGCGTCGTCCCGGGTGGTGGCCGAGCCACCCAGGACGATCGCCTCCGCGGTCAGGACCTCAGGCACGCGACTGCTCGATCAGCTCCACGATCTCGTCGTACCGCGGGCTGCCCATGAAGTTGTCGACCGACACGTGGACCGCCGAGGGCGTGCGTTCCCTGGCGCGGTCCGTGAGGTCCTGGTGCGAGACGACGACGTCGTACTCGTCGGCGAGGTTGGCGATCGCCTTGTTCACCACCGTGACGTCGGAGAACCCGGCCGACTCGATCTTCTTGCGGAGCACCGAGGCGCCCATGGCCGACGACCCCATGCCGGCGTCGCAGGCGAACACGATCTGGCTGATGGGTCGGGTCGCGACCGCCGTCGCACCACCGGTCAGCGCGGACGCCACCGAGGAGCTCTTGCCCTTGAGGGCCTCCATCTGGTGCGTGGCACCGACCAGCGGGTCCTCCGCCTCCTCGGTCTTGTCGGCCCGCAGGATCATCGCCGCGACGGCGAACGAGGCGGCCGCGCCTCCGATGATGGAGAGCGTCACGCCCAGGAGGTTCGTCAGCCCGGTCGGTGCGGAGATGTAGACCGCGAACACCGAACCCGGCGCCGCCGGCGACCGCAGGCCGCTGCTGAAGATCACGTTGATCAGGATCTGCGTGAAGCCACCGGCGATCATCGCCACGATGAGCTTCGGCTTCATCAGCACGAAGGGGAAGTAGACCTCGTGGATGCCGCCGAAGAAGTGGATGATCGCGGCGCCGGGCGCCGAGGCCTTGGCCAGACCCTTGCCGAACATGCTGTAGGCGAGCAGGAGGCCGACGCCCGCGGCCGGGTTCGCCTCGAGCAGGAACAGGATCGACTTGCCGCTCTCCGCGGACTCCTGGAGCCCGAGAGGCGTGAGCACGCCGTGGTTCAGCGCGTTGTTGAGGAACAGGACCTTCGCCGGCTCGATGACGAACGAGGCGAACGGCAGCAGGTTGTGGTCGACCAGGAACTCGACCCCGTCGCCGAGGCGGTCCGAGATCCAGGTCAGGACGGGGCTCAGCGCGAAGAAGCCGGCCGTCGCGAGGATGCCGCCCCAGATGCCGGCCGAGAAGTTGTTGACCAGCATCTCGAAGCCGGGCTTGATCTTGCCGTCCCAGAGGGCGTCGATCTTCCGCATGGACCAGCCGCCGAGCGGGCCCATGATCATGCCGCCCATGAACATCGGCACCTCGGTGCCGGCGATCACGCCGAAGGTGGCCACGGCCCCGACCACGCCGCCGCGGATGTTGTCGTTGCCGTAGCCCATCCGGCCGCCGGTGTAGCCGATCAGGACCGGCAGGAGGTACGTGATCATCGGCCCGACGATGCCGCCGCCGTTCGCGCCGTCGGCCCAGTCACCCCAGCCGCCGATGTGGGCCACCCAGCCGTGCGGGCTCAGCCAGGCGTTGTCGCCGCCGCCGAGGTTGAGCCAGCCCACCTCGATGAACATCGCGGTGATGAGGCCCCACGCGATGAACGCGCCGATGTTGGGCATGACCATGTTGGACAGGAAGGTGCCGAACTGCTGCACCTTGACGCGCGTCCCTCCGGACGTCGCAGTGGCTGTGGATGCCATGTCTGGTTGCCTCTCGTGTCGCCGGCTCACGTGACCCCCGTCACGCGCCGATGACGGCAGTCTGCACACAATCGGGCAGATTGCCAAGCATTCGGGCATCATTTTCTGCCCGAGAATGTGGTTTTTGCTCCGAGTCGCCGATAGCGTCACGCAGGAACCCCGCCACCGAGTCCCCGAAAGGACCGCCGTCGACATGAAGGCACTGCGCTTCTACGCCCCTGAGGACGTCCGCCTGGAGGACGTCCCCGAGCCGACCTGCGGCCCGGACGAGATCAAGCTGCGGGTCAAGAACTGCTCGACGTGCGGCACCGACGTCAAGATCTTCTACAACGGCCACCAGAACCTCACTCCCCCGCGGACGATCGGTCACGAGATCGCCGGCGAGGTCGTCGAGGTCGGCGCCGACGTCAACGCGACGTACGGCGGCGACTGGCAGGTGGGCGACCGCGCCCAGGTCATCGCCGCCGTGCCGTGCGGCGACTGCTACGAGTGCACGAAGGGCTGGATGGCGGTCTGCCAGAACCAGACCTCGGTCGGCTACCAGTACGACGGCGGCTTCGCCGAGTTCATGATCGTGCCGAAGCAGGTGCTCAAGGTCGACGGCCTCAACCGGATCCCCGACAACGTCGGCTACGACGAGGCCAGCGCCGCCGAGCCGTTCGCGTGCGCGATCAACGCCCAGGAGCTGCTCGGCATCGAGGAGGGCGACACCGTCGTCGTGTTCGGTGCCGGCCCGATCGGCTGCATGCACATCCGGATCGCCCGCGGTGTCTACAACGTCGGGCCCGTGTACCTCGTCGACGTCAACGCGGACCGGCTGAAGATGTCGGCCGACGCCGTGCAGCCCGACGAGACCATCGACGGCTCGCAGGTCGACGTCGTCGAGCGGGTCATGGAGCTCACCGGCGGCCGCGGGGCGGACGTGATCATCACCGCCACCGCCGCCAACGTCACCCAGGAGCAGGCCATCGCGATGGCGGCGCGCAACGGCCGCATCTCGTTCTTCGGCGGGCTGCCCAAGACCGACCCGACGATCACCTGCGACTCCAACGTCGTGCACTACCGCCAGCTGCACATCCACGGGGCCAACGGCTCGGCGCCGGAGCACAACAAGCGCGCGCTGGAGTACATCTCCACCGGTCAGGTCCCGGTCAAGGACCTCATCACCCGGCACGTGCCCCTCGAGAACGTCCTCGACGCCTTCACCATCGTGAAGAACGGCGAGGCGATCAAGGTGACCGTCGAGCCGTAGCGGTCACCCCGCCACGATCGCGCGCACCGCGTCGCGGCCGGCCATCGGGTCGGCCGCGGCGAGCACCGCCTCGGCGGCCCGGCGGCAGGTCTCCGTGCTGACCGCGGAGAGCTGGGCCCCCACCGGCCGCACCGCGGCCGCGGCCATCGACAGCGAGGAGATCCCCATCCCGACCAGGGCGACCGCCAGCAGCGGGTCGGCCGCGGCCTCGCCGCAGACGCCGACCGGCTTGCCGGCGCGCTGCCCGGCCTCGGCCGTCCAGGCGACCATCTGGAGGACGGCGGGCTGCCACGGGTCGGTGAGGTGGGCGAGGTCGGCGGCGAGCCGGTCGGCCGCCATGACGTACTGCGTCAGGTCGTTGGTGCCGATCGACAGGAAGTCGACGACCTCGAGGATCCGGTCGGCCTGCAGCGCGGCGCTCGGCACCTCGATCATCACGCCCGGCTTGAGGCCACGGCTGCGCACGCGGGCGGCGAAGTCCGCGGCCTCCGCGACGGTGGCGACCATCGGCGCCATCACCCACGTCTCGGCGCCGGTCTCCGACGCCGCGGCCGCGACGCCGTCGAGCTGCCGGTCGAGCAGGCCCGGGTTGCTCACCGCGAGCCGGAGCCCGCGGACGCCGAGGGCGGGGTTCTCCTCGTCGTCCATCGTCGCGAACGCGATCGGCTTGTCCGAGCCCGCGTCGAGCGTGCGGACGACGACGTAGTGGCCCGCCTCGCCGAACGGCGCCAGCACCTCGGCGTAGATCGTCGCCTGCTCGTCGGCCGAGGGCTCGTCGCGCCGGTCGAGGAAGCAGAGCTCGGTGCGGAAGAGCCCGACGCCCTCGACCGGGGCGGTGACTGCCTGCCGGGCGGACTCCCCGTCGGCGACGTTGGCGAGCAGCTTCACGTGGACGCCGTCGGTCGTCGTCGCCGGTCCGGTCCACGTGTCGGCCAGGGCCCGCGCAGCACGGTCCGCCTCGACCTGGGCCAGCGCGCCGCTCGCGTCGGCACCCGTGTCGACCGTCCCGGCCGCGCCGTCCACGAGGACGGCGGCGCCCGGAGCCAGGCCGAGACAGCCGTGGACACCGACCACGCAGGGGATGCCCAGCTGGCGCGCGATGATCGCGGTGTGGCTGGTCGCCCCGCCCTTCTCGGTGACCAGCGCGAGGATCACGTCGGGGTCCAGCCCGGCGGTGTCCGCCGGCGCGAGGTCGCCCGCGACCAGGACCGACGGCGCGTCCGGCCGGGCGACGCCCGGCTCGGGCTCCCCCACGAGCCGCGCGACGAGGCGCCGTTCGATGTCGAGGAGGTCGGTCGCGCGCTCGGCCATCAGGCCGCCCATGCCGGTGAAGACGTCGACGAACTGACCCACGCCCTGGTGCACGGCGTCGAGGAGCGTGGTGCCGCCGTCGACCCGCGAGGCGACCGCCTGGCGCAGCCCCTTGTCGCGGGTCAGGCCCGCGCTGGCGGTGAGCACCTCGGTGGCGGCGCCGTGGGCCCGGGAGGCCTTCGCGGCGAACCCGTCGGCCACGACACCGGCCGCGGCGTCGTACGCCGCCATCGCCGACCCGGCATCGGCGAACCCGCCGTCGCCGAAGGAGGCGATCGCCTCGGGCGACACCTCCTGGGCGACGAGGAGGACCGGGCCGTAGGCGAGTCCGGGCACGACGGGCGTGCCGCGCAGCGTCATGCTGTTGTCAGCGGGGGCCTCTGTGGTGACCATGGCCACATCCAACGGCACCGCTCCCTTGACAGTCAACACATACGGGGCTAAAACAACATATTCACAGATGGGAGTGGTCGATGTACGCCGAGGAGCGGCACCAGGCCATCGCCGAGCTGGTCGCGAGCCGCGGCCGGGTGGCGGTGACCGAGCTGGCGACCCGGTTCGACGTGACCACCGAGACGGTGCGTCGCGACCTCTCCCAGCTCGAGCGGCTCAAGCTGCTCCGCCGGGTGCACGGCGGTGCGGTCTCGATGCGCTCGCTGACCATGCTCGAGTCCCAGCTCGAGGACCGGGACCAGGTCAACGCGGACGAGAAGGAGCGGATCGCACGCGTCGCCCTGACCCTGCTGCCCGAGGGCGGCTGCACGCTCCTGCTCGACGCGGGCAGCACCACGGCGCGGATGGCCGCCCTCCTCCCGGCGACCGAGCGCTGGACGGTCATCACCCACGCCGTACCGATCGCGGCACTCCTCGCCCCGCTCCCCCACATCGAGCTGCACCTGCTGCCCGGCCGCGTGCGGACCGCGACCCAGGCGGCGGTGGGCCACAGCACCGTGAGCGCGATCAGCGAGTTCCGCGCCGACCTCGCCTTCGTCGGCACCAACGGGATCTCGGTCCAGCACGGGCTCTCGACACCCGATCCCGAGGAGGCCGCGACCAAGCGCGCGATCGTCGGCAGCGCACAGCGCGTGGTGGCGCTCTGCGACGCGACGAAGGTCGGCCAGGAGCGCACCGTGCGGTTCGCGGCCCTGGAGGACATCGACGTGCTGGTCACCGACGACAAGATCACCCCGGCCGACGCCAAGGCGTTCGAGGCGGCAGGCCTCGACGTGGTGCGGTCCTGAGATGACCACGGACCCACCGGCGGGGCGGATCGTCACGCTCACCGCGAACCCGAGCTTCGACCGCACGGTCGCGCTGCCGGAGCCGCTCGAGCGCGGCGCGGTCCACCGCGTCGACACGATGACCTCGCAGGCCGGCGGGAAGGGCGTGAACATCTCCCGGGCGGCGGTCTCCGCCGGGCTGGGCACGGTCGCCGTCCTGCCCGCCCTCGCCGACGACCCGTTCGTCCACGAGCTCCAGCTCGCCGGCATCGAGTGTCACGCCGCCCTGCCCGCGGGCGAGATCCGCGTCAACCTGACCCTGACCGAGCCCGACGGCACCACGACCAAGCTCAACAGCCCCGGCGCCGAGGTGACCCCGGAGCACCTGGCGGCCCTCGCGGACACCCTCGTCGCGCACGCGGACGACGGCGTCTGGACCGTGCTGGCCGGCTCGCTGCCCCCCGGGGCCCCGGCCGACTTCTACGCCGCTCTGGTCCCCCGCCTCCGCGGCCTGTCCCGCGTCGCCATCGACACGAGCGACGCCCCGCTCGCGGCGCTCGTGGACGCGCTGCCCGGCTCGGCCCCGGACCTGCTCAAGCCCAACGCCGAGGAGCTCGCCTCGGTGACCGGCTCGGACGCCGACACCCTCGAGGCCGACCCCGCGGCCGCCGCGAAGGCCGCGCGCACGCTCGTCGAGCGTGGCGTCGGCACGGTGCTGGCCACGCTCGGCAGCAAGGGCGCGGTGCTCGTGCAGGCCGACGGCGCCTGGTTCGCGCCGCCCCCGCCCACCACGGTCGTCAGCACGGTCGGCGCCGGCGACTCGACGCTGTTCGGCTACCTGCTGGCCGAGATCCGCGGGCTCGCACCCCCCGACCGGCTCGCGCTCGCGGTGGCGTACGGCGCCGCGGCGGCCGGCCTGCCCGGCACCACCATCCCCCGCCCCGACGACCTCCACCCCGAGCGGGTGGAGGTGCAGCAGCTCGACCCGTCCTGACCCCATCCTCACCAGGAGAACCGCATGCCCAGCAAGTCCGTCGCCGTCGGCTCGTCCGTCGGCCTGCACGCCCGCCCCGCCGCGCTCATCGCGGAGGCCGCCGGAGGGCTGGGCAGCACGGTGACCATCAACGGCGTCGACGCCAGCTCGTCACTCATGATCATGACGCTGGGCGCGAAGTGCGGCGACACCGTCGAGGTCGCCGGTGATGACCAGCAGGCCGTCGACAGCATCGCCGCACTCGTCGAGCAGGACCTCGACGCCGAGTAGGAGTCAGGCCGAGGCCAGGGCCGCCTCCCGCTCCACGACCTGCTCACCCCGGGGACGCGGGCGACGGGTCGGCCACCACGCCCGGTCGCCGAGCAGGCACAGGATCGCCGGCAGCATGACGAGGCGGATCAGCGTCGCGTCCAGGAGGATCGCGATCGACAGGCCGACGCCCATCATCTTCATCTCGAGCATCGACAGCGTCGCGAAGATGGAGAACACCGAGACCATCACCGCGGCCGCGCTCGTGACGACACCCGCGGTCTCGGCGACGCCCTGACGGACCGCCAGCCGGGTCGGCAGTCCGCGCTGGACGTGCTCACGGACCCGGCTCAGCACGAACACGTGGTAGTCCATCGAGAGACCGACCAGCACCACCAGCACGAACAGCGGGATCCAGTCGATGACGAACCCCGGGCTGGAGAAGTCCAGGGCGCTCTCGAACCAGCCGTGCTGGAAGACCAGCGCCATCATCCCGAAGGCGACGCCGACCGAGGCCAGGTTGAGCACCGCGGAGACGATCGCGATCGGCACGCTGCGGAACGTCGCCGCCATGATCAGCAGGGTCAGCAGCAGCACGAAGCCGATGACGAGCGGCAGCCGCTCCTGCTGGCGGTCGACGAAGTCGAGGGACTCCGCCGCGTCACCGCCGACGGCGTGCTCGACCCCGCCCAGCCCGTCGAGGGCCGGCGGCGCCAGGTCCGAGCGCAGCTCCCTGATCGCCGAGTCGACGCGGTCGTCGGACTCGTCGAACGGGATGCCGATGACCAGCACCGAGGTGCGCCCGTCGGCCGACACGGCCACCGGCTCCCCGGTCGACCGGAACCGGCCCGTCCCGACGGCGGTCGTCTCGAGCCCCTCGAGCGCGGCCGCCACGTCGTCCTGCCGGTCGGCGTCCCCCCGGACGACCACCTCGGCGGTGGTGCCCTCCGAGGGGTACGCCGCGCTGAGGTCGCGCATCGTCTGCACCTCGGGGATCGAGGTCGGCAGGGTCTCGAGGTTCGCGCTGTGCGTCTTCATCCCCAGTGCGGGGATCGCCAGGAGCACGACGACGACCGTCGACAGGCCGAGCGCCACGAGCGGGTGCCGGGTCACCGGACCGAGGACGCGGCCACTGACGAAGCCGGGACCCATCCGGCGGGTGACCCGGTGCAGCAGCGGCACGCGAGGGCGGTCCACCCAGCGACCCAGCTTGGCGAGCAGCGCCGGGAGCACGGTGATGGAGCCGAGCACCGCGACGGCCACGACCACGATGGAGCCGATGGCCAGCGAGTTGAACGTCGAGTCGCCGATCACGAAGAGTCCCGCCATCGAGCACACCACGGCGGTGCCCGAGACCAGGATCGAGTGCCCGGAGGTCTGGGCGGCGATCTCGACCGCGTCGCGGCTCGAGTGGCCCTTGGCCCGCTCCTCGCGCTCCCGCTTCAGGTAGAACAGCGAGTAGTCGACGCCGACCGCCATGCCGATCAGCACGATCATGCTGGTGACCGTCGAGTCCGCGTGGACCAGGTGCGAGATCGGCGCGAGGACGCCGATGGTGGCCGCCACGCTCGTCGCCGCGAGCAGGACCGGCAGTCCGGCGGCGATCAGGGCGCCGAAGGCCAGCAGCATCAGGATCAGCGTGATGGGGAGGCTCAGCGTCTCGGCCGACGCCAGGTCGTCGGCGACCCGGTCGTCGATGGCGAGGTCCAGGCTGACGTCGCCGGACTGGCGGACGTCGAGGCCCGGGAAGTCCGCCTGGACGGCGTGGGTGACGTCCTGCAGCGCGTCGACGTCGTCCTGGTCCCGGGCCAGCTGCACGGAGACGAGCAGCGCCGTCCCGTCCGGGCTCACCTGCGGCTCGGCGACCTCGTCGACCTCGTCGAGGGCGGTCATGCCGGCCACGACCTCGGCCGCGGCCCGCTGGGCCTCGGCCCGGTCCAGGTCACCCGACGCGGCGGTGATGAGCACCTGCTCGGTGTCCGCGTCGTCGAACTTCCCCGCGTCGACGAGCTCCGCGGCACGGCCCGAGTCGCCGAGCCGGCCGTCGGCGTCGGTCGTCTCCTGGGTGGGGATCACCGTGGCGAGGCCGACGGCGAGGAGCACGAAGGCGACCCAGCCGAGGATGGCGCGCCAGGGGTGGAGGGCGCACCAGCGGGCGGTGCGGTGGGCGAGGGATGAGAGTGGGTTCGTCATGCCCCCAGCCTTCGCGGGAGCGGCGCTCCGGTCAGGGGTGCCACGTCCCGAGCGGGGGTGGTGCTAGCCCTACTGTCCGGTCGACGGCGCTGGGCGAGGATGGAGGCATGACCAAGCGAGCCGGCCCCCTCCTGTTGACGGCCTACGCCGCCGAGCAGGTGCTGTGGCTCGTCCCGCTGCTGGTCGGGCTGGTCCTCTTCGTCGTCGGCGGCGTCCTCGCGATCGTCTGGGTCGGCATCCCCATCGTGTTCGCCGCGATCCTGCTGGTCCGGGTGCTCGCCGAGCGGCAGCGCCGGATCGCCGCTCGCGTCCTCGGGATCGAGGTGCCGTCGCCGTACAAGCCCGCTCCCCGTGGCAACCCGTTCTCCCGGCTGTGGAGCATGATCAGCGACCCGATGACCTGGCGGGACCTCGCCTGGGTGCTGTGGGCCGTGACCGTCGGCTGGGTGGTCTCGCTGGTGGTCGTGATCCTCTTCCTCGCCGTCGCCACGCTCTTCTTCTGGTGGTTCGGCACGCCGCACCTCATGGCGCTGCGCTCGCGGGTGGACCTGATGTTCCTCAGCCAGGGCGCCCGGGAGCGCCTCGAGCAGCGCGTCGAGGTGCTGACCCGCAGCCGGGCCGAGGTCGTGGACCACTCCGCCGCCGAGCTGCGGCGCCTGGAGCGGGACCTGCACGACGGCACCCAGGCGCGGCTGGTCGCGGTCTCGATGAGCCTGGGGCTCGCCGAGGCGCAGTTCGAGGCCGACCCGGAGACCGCCCGCCGGACCGTCAACGACGCGCGCGAGGCGACCAGCGCCGCCATCGCCGACCTGCGGTCCGTCGTCCGGGGCATCCACCCGCCGGTCCTCGCCGACCGCGGCCTCGACGGGGCCATCCGGGCCCTGGCCCTCGACATGGCGGTGCCCGTCGAGGTGACCGGTGAGCTGCCGGGCCGGGCGCCCCTGCCGATCGAGTCGGCGCTCTACTTCGCCGTCGCCGAGTGCCTGGCCAACTCGGCCAAGCACGCCGGTCACCGGAACGCGTGGGTCGAGCTCGAGCACGACGGCGCCGTCCTGCGCGTGGTGGTCGGCGACGACGGCCGGGGCGGCGCACACGTGGACAAGGGCACCGGGATGCGGGGGGTCATGCGGCGGTTGGCGGCGTTCGACGGCACGATGGCGGTGTCCAGCCCCGATGGCGGGCCCACCCTCGTGACCCTGGAGGTGCCGTGCGACTTGTCCTTGCCGAGGACAACGCCCTCCTCCGCGTCGGGCTGACCCAGCTGCTGGAGGGCTCCGGGTTCGTCGTCGCCCGCGAGGCGGTCAACGCCGTCGAGCTCGACGCCGCGCTGGAGGACCCCGACGTCGACGGCGCCGTCCTCGACGTCCGGATGCCGCCGACGTTCACCGACGAGGGCCTGCGGGCGGCGATCGCCGTCCGTGAGCGCCGTCCCGGCTTCCCGGTGCTCGTGCTCTCGCAGTACGTCGAGCAGCTCTACGCCCGCGAGCTGCTGGCCAGCGGCGAGGGAGCCGTCGGCTACCTGCTCAAGGACCGGGTCTCCGACGTGCGGCAGTTCGTCGACGGCGTGCACCAGGTGCTGGCCGGCGGGACGGTGCTCGACCCCGAGGTCGTGGCCGCCGTGATGGCCCGCCAGCGGACCGAGCCGATGGACCGGCTGACCGCGCGCGAGAAGGAGGTCCTCGGGCTGATGGCCGAGGGACGGTCCAACGCCTCGATCGGCAGCGCGCTCTTCGTGACCGAGAAGGCCGTGGCCAAGCACATCAACAGCATCTTCGGGAAGCTGGACCTGCCCGTCGACCTCGAGGTCAACCGGCGGGTGCAGGCGGTGCTGGCGTACCTCCGCCTGTGACCTCGGGGACGTCCTTGAGGTGCCGGTACACGGACCGGACGCCGACGGCCCGCTCGAGCTCGCGCAGGATCTCGGTGAAGAACTGCTGGCGGTAGGTCGCGTCGGTGACCGCGTAGACGGTGAAGTAGAGACCGCTGAACGAGCCGAGGAAGATCGAGACCTTCACCAGCTGGACGCTCACGACGTCGTCGACGAGGACCCACGTGGGGGTCTTGCCGATCCAGCTGGCGATCACGTCCTCGTCGATCGCCACCGCGCCGAACACGACGAAGAACAGCGAGACCGCCACGGACAGCAGGAGCACCTGCACCGCCTGCGCCACGACGAGCGCGAGCACCAGGTTGGCCTTCTCCAGCCCGACCACCTGGGTGTCGACGCCGAGGTCGGTGCGCTGGGCGGCCAGGTCCCGGGCGGCCTCCTCGAGCGGCGTGTCCACGCAGCCCGCGACGACCTCCTCGGTGCTCACGATGTCGTCGACGACGTCGAGCTCCTCGCCCAGCCGGGCGACCAGGAAGAAGACCGCGGCGAGCCCGAAGAACAGCACCGTGCCGCCCAGGACGCCCCACTCGAGCGCGTCCGCGACCTGCCAGATCTCGGTGTTGATGAAGAAGAAGGTCACGAAGAGCAGCAGCATCGGCAGCGCCCGGGTCACGAGGGGCACGAGGAGCCCGAGGCTGGCGAACGCGCGGCCCGCCGCCCACCGGGTGATGGCTGCGGTCTGGAGCGCGCGCAGGGCGTACAGCGAGACCAGTCCGAGGGTGACGACCCAGCCCGCCGTGAAGCCGATCGACCCGCCACCGTCCCCGGCCGCGATGCCGGCGACCACGCCGACGGCGACACCGACCGCAAGGCTCACCAGGAGGACCCGGACCACGCGGGACACGTGCAGCCGGCGGCGCACCTCGGTGCGGACGTCGTCCACGAAGTAGGGCAGCCCGTGCTCGCGGAACCAGGCCTCCGCGGCGCGCTCCGCGACCCGTGCCTCCATCAGGCGGCCAGGATCTCGCGGGCGCGCTCGACGTCGTCGTCCATCTGCTCGACCAGCTTCTCCACGGACTCGAAGGCGACCATCCCGCGCAGGCGCTCGACGAAGGACACCTCCACCTCGACGCCGTACAGGTCGAGGTCGGTGCGGTCCAGGACGTAGCTCTCCACGCGCCGGTCGCGCACCCCGTCGAAGGTCGGGTTCGTGCCCACGCTGATCGCGGCGGGGAAGGTCTCCCCCGTGTCCGTGCGCCGCAGCCAGCCGGCGTAGACGCCGTCGGCCGGGGCGGCGGTGAGCTGGCCGGTGGGCACGTTGGCGGTCGGGAAGCCCAGCTCGCGGCCGCGCTGGTCGCCGCGGACGACGGTGCCGCGGACGGCGTACGGGCGGCCGAGCGCCTCGGCGGCACCGGCGACGTCACCGGCCGCCAGGCACTGGCGGATGTACGTCGAGGACCACACCATCGGGCCGCCGTCGAGCGGCAGCGGGTCCACCGTGAAGCCGGACGCCTCCCCGATCGTGCTCAGCACGGCGACGTCGCCGGACGCCCGGCTCCCGAAGCGGAAGTTGGCACCCACCACGACCACCGCCGCGTGGAGGGCGTCGACGAGGACCCGCTGCGCGAACGTCTCGGGGCTCCAGTCGGCCATCGCCCGGTCGAACGGCAGGGCCAGCAGGTGGTCGGCGCCCGCGTCGGCCAGCAGCTCGGCCCGGACCTGGATCGTGGTCAGCTGCACGGGCGCGTGCTCGGGCCGGAGGACCGCCATCGGGTGCGGGTCGAAGGTCACCGCCACCACCGTGAGGCCCTGCTCGACGGCCACCTCGCGGGCCCGGCCGAGGACGTGCTGGTGACCCAGGTGGACGCCGTCGAAGTTGCCGATCACCACGACCGTGCGGCCGAGGTCGGCCGGCACCTCGTCGAGGGAACGCCAGATGTGCACGGGTGGATGCTTTCAGACGAAGACCGCGACGGCACGGGCGACACCGTCACGCGGCTCGTAGAGGGCGAGGAACTCGCCGTCCGGGGCGAACACGGCCGTCAGCCCGTCGAGGTGGACGTCGAGCGCGCGGCCGACCCGGACGTCGGCGGCCGCTGTCTCGTCGAGGTCCCTCGACACGAACGCGGCGCGGGCCGCCTCGGCGATCGGCAGCACGGAGAACGAGTCGGCCAGCTCGTCGAGCGAGTGCGCCCGGTCGAGCCCGTAGGGCCCGACGGCGGTACGTCGCAGCGCGGTGAGGTGCCCGCCGACGCCGAGCGCGGCGCCGACGTCGCGCGCGATCGCCCGGACGTAGGTGCCGCTCGAGCAGCGCAGGGAGAGGTCGACGTCGACGTGCTCGCCGTCGGCGCGGACGTCGGAGACGGACAGCTCGTGGACGGTGACCCGGCGCGGCTCGAGCGCGACGTCCTCGCCGTCACGGACCCGCTTGTAGGCCCGGACCCCGTCGACCTTCACCGCCGACACCGCGGTCGGCACCTGGTCGATCTCGCCGACCTGCTCGGCGAACGCCGCCCGGACCGTCGCCTCGTCGAGGTGCGCGGCCGAGACCGTCGCGGTGACGTCGCCCTCGGCGTCGTCGGTCACGGTCGCCACGCCGAGCCGGGCGGTGGCGTCGTACGCCTTCTCGGTCAGCATGAGGTGGCCGAGCAGCCGGGTGGCCCGCTCGAGGCCGAGCACCAGCACGCCGGTCGCCATCGGGTCGAGCGTGCCGGCGTGCCCGACCTTGCGCGTCCCGGCCAGCCGCCGGACGCGGGCGACGACGTCGTGCGAGGTCATCCCCGCCGGCTTGTCGACGACGACGAGGCCGGACTCAGCCAAGCTCGTCGTCGTCCTTGTCGTCGGCCTCGTCGTCGGCCTCGTCGAGGTCGGCGTCGTCGGCCGGGGCCTCGCGGGGCTTCTTGTACGGGTCGGCCTCGCCGGCGTACGTCGCGCCGCGGTGCGACGCGACCTCCTCGTCGATCTTCCGGGCCCGTTCGAGCACCTCGTCGAGGTGGCGAGCGGTCTCGGGCAGCGCGTCGGGGATGAACGTGAGCGTCGGCGTCACGCGCATGCCGAGCTGCTTGGCGACCTCGGAGCGCAGCACGCCCTTGGCCGACTCGAGCGCGGCGGCCGTGTCGGCCAGCGCCTTCTCGTCGCTCTGCTCACCGGTGGCGCCCGCGAGCACGGTGTAGAACACCGTGGCCTGCTGGTTGTCGCCGGTCAGGCGCACGTCGGTGATCGTGACGAACCCGAGGCGCGGGTCCTTGATCCGGCGCTCGAGCATCTCGGCCACGATGACCTGGATCCGGTCCGCGATCCTGCGGACCCGGGGGCTTGCCATGTGTGTCTCTCTCCTCCTCGTCGCGACCCCGACCCGGACGCTGACCCGCCCGAGCTGTTCGGGCGGGTCAGCGGTCGTGGGTCAGTCGCGCGGGATCTCCTTCATCTCGAAGGCCTCCACGACATCGCCTTCCTTGATGTCCTGGAAGTTGCGCAGCACCAGACCGCACTCGAAGCCCTCGCGGACCTCGGAGGCGTCGTCCTTCTCGCGCTTGAGCGAGGCCAGGTCGAGGTTGTCGGCGACGACCGCCCCGTCCCGGATCAGGCGCACCTTGGCGTTGCGGCGGATGACTCCGCTGGTGACCATGCAGCCCGCGATGTTGCCGGTCTTGGACGAGCGGAAGATCGCACGGATCTCCGCCTGGCCCAGGGTCGACTCCTCGAAGATGGGCTTGAGCATGCCCTTGAGCGCGGCCTCGATCTCGTCGATCGCCTGGTAGATGACCGAGTAGTAGCGGATCTCGACACCTTCCTTGTCCGCCATCTCGGTCGCCTTGCCCTGCGGGCGGACGTTGAAGCCGATGATGATGGCGTCGGACGCCGCCGCCAGGTCGACGTTGGTCTCGGTGATCGCACCGACACCACGGTCGATGACCCGGAGGTTGACCTCCTCGCCCACGTCGATCTGCGACAGCGCGTCCTCGAGCGCCTCGACCGAACCGGACACGTCGCCCTTGAGGATGAGGTTGAGCTCCTGGCTCGCGCCCTTCTCCATGGAGGCCATGAAGTCCTCGAGGGTGCGACGCACGCGGCGCTTGGCCTGCATGGCCGCCCGCTCGCGCGACTCGCGCTTCTCGGCGATCTGGCGGGCCATCCGGTCGTCCTCGACGACGATGAAGGTCTGGCCGGCGCCGGGGACGGCGGTCAGACCGAGCACCATCGCGGGGCGCGACGGGTCGGCCTCCTCGATGTTGTCGCCGTGCTCGTCGAGCATCGCGCGCACGCGGCCGTAGCCGGCGCCCGCGACGATCGAGTCGCCCACGCGCAGCGTGCCGCGCTGGACCAGGACGGTGGCGACCGGACCGCGACCGCGGTCCAGGTGCGCCTCGACCACGATGCCCTGCGCGTCCTGGTCCGGGTTGGCCCGGAGGTCCAGGGACGCGTCGGCGGTCAGCACGATCGCCTCGAGCAGCTTGTCGAGGTTGAGCCCGGCCTTCGCGGAGACGTCGACGAACATCGCGTCGCCGCCGTACTCCTCGGGGACCAGGCCGTACTCGGCCAGCTGGCCGCGGACCTTGCCCGGGTCGGAGTCGGGCTTGTCGATCTTGTTCACCGCGACCACGATCGGGACGCCGGCGGCCTTGGCGTGGTTGAGCGCCTCGACCGTCTGCGGCATCACGCCGTCGTCGGCGGCGACCACGAGGACCGCGATGTCCGACGACTGCGAACCACGGGCACGCATGGCGGTGAACGCCTCGTGACCCGGGGTGTCGATGAACGTGATGCGACGGTCGTTGCCGTCGACCTCGCTGTGGACCTGGTAGGCACCGATGTGCTGGGTGATGCCACCGGCCTCCTTGTCGACGACGTTGGCTTCGCGCAGCGCGTCGAGGAGCTTGGTCTTTCCGTGGTCGACGTGACCCATGACGGTCACGACCGGCGGCCGGAAGACCAGGTCGGACTCGTCGCCCTCGTCCTCACCGAACTCGAGGTCGAAGGACTCGAGCAGCTCGCGGTCCTCGTCCTCGGGCGAGACGACCTCGACGACGTAGTTGAGCTCCTCGCCGAGCAGCTCGAGCGTCGCGTCGTTGACCGACTCGGTCGCCGTGACCATCTCGCCGAGGCTGAACAGCATCTGCACGAGCTGAGCCGCGTCGACACCGATCCGCTCGGCGAAGTCGGTCAGGGACGCGCCGCGCGGCAGGCGGACGGTCTCGCCGTCGCCCTTGCGGACGCGCACGCCGCCGATCGTCGGGGCCTCCATGGCCTCGAACTCCTGGCGACGGGCCCGCTTCGACTTGCGGCCACGGCGCGACGGGCCACCGGGGCGACCGAAGGCACCCTGGGTCTGGCCACGCTGGCCGGGACGGTTGCCGCCACCGGGACGACCGCCGCCACCGGGGCCGAAGCCACCGGGACCACGACCGGGAGCACCGGCACCCGCACCCGCGGGGCCACCGCGGCCGGGCGCACCGGCACGGCCGGGAGGTCCACCGGGGCCACCGCGGCCCGGAGCGCCCGGGCGACCGGGGCCACCGGGACCACGTCCACCGGGTCCGCCACCGAAGGCGGCCGGGGACTTCGGCATCATCGCCGGGTTGGGGCGCGGCATGCCGGGACGGCCGGCCGGCGGACGCGGCGGACGGTCGCCGTCGACCGTGTCGTCGGTGCGCGGCGGGGGCACGGGACGCGAGCCCATGCCCTGGCTGGGCGCGAACGGGTTGTTGCCGGGACGCGGGGCGCCGGGCTTGCTCGCCGGACGCGGCGCCGGGGTCGGTGCCTTCGACTCGCCGTCGTCGGCCGCCGGGGCCTCCGGCGCCTCCGGGGCGGGCGGCTCCTCGACCGGCGTCTCGACGGCCGCGGCCGGGGTCTCGACGACCTCGGGCTCGGCCGGCGCAGCGGCAGCCGGCTTGGCCGGCGCCTTCTTCGGGCCCGGCTTGGCGACGGGCGCCTCGGCGGGCGCCTCGGCGGCGGGTGCGGACGTCTTGGCGGCGAGCAGTGCGTCGCCGTACGCCTTCTTGAACTTCATCTCGACCGGCAGCTCGATGGTCGAGGAAGGGCTCTTGACGAACTCGCCCAGCTCCTTCAGCTTCTCGAGAACCTCTTTGCTCTCGATGCCGTAGGTCTTGGCGAGCTCGTGAACTCGGGTCTTGGCCACGTTTCTCCTTCTGGCCTCAGACCCGGTTCGGCATGGTGCTGAATCTGGGTGTCTCTGAGACCGCTTATGGGTGGTGCAAACTCATCGGGAAGTACTCATCGAGTGCTCATGAGCTGCTGCTCCAGTTCCTTGGTCGGTCGTTCTCAGGTCATGTCTGCGAGGCGACGTACTCCCCCACCGGCACCGGGGACAGCCCCTCCGGACCCGCTGTTCGCAGGGCCCGGGTGAAGGCTCTCCGCCGCACCGCGAGGTCGTAACACTCGGTCGTGGGGTGCAGGTGCGCCCCTCGTCCGGGTGCGGTGGCCGTCGGATCGGGCACCACGGCCGGGTGGCCGTCGGAGTCCGAGCCTGCGGTCACCCGCAACAACTCGTGCTTGGCGGCTCGCTCCCGGCATCCGATGCAGGTCCGGACGGGTCCCACGAGAGGGATGCTGTCCGGGCGCGCAGAGGACCTACGGTTGGTCGCCACCGAGGATCAACACTACCCGTACGGCGCCGTGTTCCCGAACCGGGCGCGCCTGGCCGTGACGGGGGTAGCGTCTGGGGCGTGTGGTTCGAGGACCGCTTCTCGGGTCCCGACCTCGACTCCGAGGTCTGGTTCCCCCACTACCTGCCCGCCTGGTCCTCCCGGGCGGACACCGCGGCGTCCTACCGCCTGGACGACGCCGGGCTCACGCTGGACGTCCCACCGGACCACCCGCGCTGGTGCCCCGACACCCACCCGACGCCGCTCCGGGTCTCCGGGATCCAGTCGGGCAGCTGGTCCGGGCCGCTCGGGAGCACCCTGGGCCAGCAGCACTTCACCGACGGCCAGACCGTGCTCGAGGAGCAGGAGCGCTTCGAGGGCTGGCTGCCCACCACCGGGCGCGTGGAGATCTCGGCCCGGATGGAGCTCTCGCACCGCTCGATGGCCGCGCTCTGGATGTCGGGCTTCGAGGACGACGACGAGCAGCTGCGCTGCGGCGAGCTCTGCGTCTTCGAGGTCTTCGGCAAGGACCTGGGGCCCGTCGAGGACGCGTCGGCGGAGGTCGGTGTCGGGATCAAGGCGTTCCGCGACCCCGCCCTCACCCAGGACTTCGCGGCTCCGCGGCTGCCCATCGACGTGCTCGAGCCGCACCTGTACGCGGTCGAGTGGGACGCCGGGGAGGCGGTCTTCTCCGTCGACGGCATGGTGCTGCGGCGCTGCGCCCGCCCGCCGACGTACCCGATGCAGCTGATGATCGCGGTCTTCGACTTCCCGGACCTGTCGACCGGCGACGACCACCACCTGGTCCCCCGCCTCGTCGTCGACCGGGTGGCCGGCGACCGTCCCTAGCGCACCGGCAGGACCGGGATCACGATCGGTGGCAGGTCGCCCCACGGCTTGGGCTCCGGCAGCACCAGGTCGTCGTCGCACTGGACGAGGAGCAGGTCCCGGCCGGTCGACACCGGGACGGTGCGGACCCTCAGGCAGTGGATGCCCGGGTCGAGGTCCGCGATCCGGACGATGCCGGGATGCCGCTCGGAGAGCCGCCGGTCCGCGTCCACGGCCGAGGCCGGACCCGCGGTCAGCCCCAGCACCGTCGCGGCCAGGAGGGCCGCCGTCGCCGTACGCACCCCGGTGGGACGTGCGGGTGCGACGACGGGTTCCGTACGCTCACGCCGTGACTGCACTCCAGTGCGCGACCACGTTGGTCGTGGCCCGGCACGGCGAGGCCGAGTACGAGCTGAGCGAGTACGCCGACGAGGGCGGGTCGCTCACCACGCTGGGCCGCCAGCAGGCCGCCGCGCTCGCCGAGGCGCTCGCCGGCCGCCGGGTGGCGCACGTGTGGACGAGCACGCTCGCCCGGGCCGTCCAGACCGCCGAGATCGTCGCGGCCCGGCTCGGCGTCGGCGTGACGACACGGCTGGGACTGCGCGAGTTCGGGGTCGGCCAGCACGCCGGGACACCGCTCGACCTGGACCCGTTCCTGCAGACCTACCTGCGCTGGCTCGACGGGGAGCTCGACGAGCGGGTGGCCGGCGCCGAGTCGGGCCGCGAGATCGCCGACCGGGTGGGCGCGGTCCTGCGCGAGGTCGCCGACGCGCACCCCGGCGAGACCGTGCTGGTCGTCTCGCACGGCGGCGCCATCGGTCTCGGCGTCCCGCACCTGTGCCGGATGGACGCCGAGCAGACGCCGCTCGCGAACACCGCCACCGTCGAGGTGCTGGCCGACGCCGACGAGTGGGTCTGCACCCGCTGGGGCTAGCTCCCGGCGGGGGCCTCCTCGTCGGACCGGATGTCGATCCGCCAGCCGGTGAGCCGTGCGGCGAGCCGAGCGTTCTGGCCCTCCTTGCCGATGGCCAGCGAGAGCTGGAAGTCGGGCACGACGACCCGCGCGGAGCGAGCCTCGAGGTCGACCACCTCGACCGAGTTGACCCGGGCCGGCGAGAGCGCCTGGGCGACGAGCTCGGCGGGGTCGTCGGACCAGTCGACGATGTCGATCTTCTCGCCGTGCAGCTCGGACATCACGTGACGGACCCGGCTGCCCTGAGGGCCGATGCAGGCACCCTTGGCGTTGACGCCCGGGTTGTTCGACTTGACCGCGATCTTGGTGCGGTGGCCGGCCTCGCGCGCGATGGCCGCGATCTCGACGGTGCCGTCGGCGATCTCGGGGACCTCGAGCGCGAAGAGCTTCTTGACCAGGTTCGGGTGCGAGCGCGACAGCGTGATCTGCGGCCCGCGCATGCCCTTGCGGACCGAGAACACCAGGCACTTGATCCGGGTGCCGTGCTCGTACTTCTCACCGGGGACGCGCTCGGCCAGCGGCAGCAGCGCCTCGAGCTTGCCGAGGTCCACCATCACGTCGTCGGGGTTGCGGCCCTGCTGGATGACGCCGGAGATGATGTCGCCCTCCTTGCCGGAGAACTCGCCGAACCGGATGTCGTCCTCGGCGTCGCGCAGCCGCTGCAGCATGATCTGCTTCGCCGTCGTCGCGGCGATCCGGCCGAAGCCCTCGGGCGTGTCGTCGTACTCGCGGAGGGTCGTGCCCTCCTCGTCGACCTCGGCCGCGTGCACGATCACGTGACCGGTCTTGCGGTCGAGCTCGACGCGCGCGTTCTCCTGGGCGCCGGGCGTCTTGTGGTACGCCGTGAGGAGCGCCTGCTCGATCGCCTCGACGAGCACGTCGAAGCTGATCTCCTTCTCGCGCTCGAGCGATCGCAGGATGTTCAGGTCGATGTCCATGTCAGTCCTCCCCGTCCTCGTCGTCGGCCGGGCCGCCCCGGGCCGGCTTGCGGTTGAACTCGACCTGGACCATCGCCTTGGCGACCTGGTCGTAGCCGATCTCCCGCGTCGTGCCGTCCACGTCGAGCGTGACGGCCGTGTCGGTGGACGCACCGATCCGTCCGGTGACGTCCTCGCCGTCGGCCAGGGTGACCTTGACCAGCCGGTCCGCGTTGCGCCGCCAGTGGCGGGGCAGGGTCAGGGGCCGGTCCACGCCGCGCGAGGTCACCTCGAGCGTGTACGGCATCTCGCCCATCACGTCGCTGGCGTCGAGCACCTCGGAGACCCGCTTGGTCGCGACGGCGACGTCGTCCAGGGTGACCCCGTCGTCGCCGTCGACGGCGACGCGCAGGACCCGGCGCTTGCCGGCCGGGGTCAGCTCCACCGCCTCGACATCGAGGTCGAGGGCACGCAGGGGATCCGTGAGCTCACGCTCGATCTGCTCCTTGACGGCGTCTGGCTGGCTGGCCATCGCGGCGGACCTCCTTATGTGGTTGTGGGTTCTCGTCACGATAGCGGCTCCCCACCGGCGGATAGGTTGTGGCCGTGCTGGGGCGACGCGGACTGCTGGGCGGAGCGCTCGGGCTCCTCACCCTGTCCGCCTGCGACGTCGACGACCTCCGGCCTCCCGAGGACGAGACCCTGCCCACGCCGTCGGGCAGCGCGTCGGCCACCGCTGAGCCGGACGCGGACACGCGACTGGCCGAGGACGCCGCCTACGAGATCGCCGCGGCGCTCGTGGTCGTGGACAGCGTCCGGCGGGCCTTCCCGGGGCTGCGGGAGCGGGTGCAGCCGCTCGCCCGGATGCACCGGGCCCACCTCGAGGTGCTGGAGCCGCCGGACGACCGGAGCGTCCCGGCGCCACCCCGCGACGGCACGCGCGCGGAGGCCCTCGGCCGGGTGCGGGCCGCCGAGCAGACCCTGCAAGCGGCCCTGACCACGGCCGCCGTCGAGGCCCGGAGCGGCGCGCTCGCCCGGCTCCTCGCCTCGATGTCGGCGTCGGTCGCCCAGCACACGGCGGTGCTGGGATGACCGAGACCGACAGCCTCCAGGACGTGCTCGCCACCGAGCACGCGGCCGTCTACGTGCTGGGCGTCCTCGGTGCCCGGACCTCGCAGTCGGGCGCTCCCGACCTCTACGGCACGCTGCGCGCCGCGTACGACGCCCACCGGGGCCGGCGGGACGAGCTGACGGGGCTGGTGGCGGCCACCGGGGCGACCCCCGAGGCCGCCGCCACGGCGTACGACCTGCCGACCGGGCTGGAGACGGCGGAGGGCGTCACCCTGGCCGGGCTCGAGCTCGAGCGCGCCTGCGCGGACGTCTACGCGGCGGCGGTGGCCAGCACGACCGGCGAGAACCGCGCCCTGATGATCGGCGCCCTGAACGACGCAGCGGTCCGCGCGCTCGGGCTCCGGGGCACTCCCGAGATGTTCCCCGGAGCCGGCGAGTACGCGGACCGCTGAGGCGAGGGGTCCTCTGGCGTTCGGACCCCTCTGTGTCGTTCCGAGAAGAACTCTGTCCGACGTTCAGCGCAGATGCGAGATGGCCTGCGCCGCAGACTTCTGCACTGCAAGTTCTTGCAAAAGTCCACCCTCGAACGAGGCCCTCAGGCGCGGTACGCCGTCCACATCTGTCCGGCCCTGGCGCTCTGGCCGGACAGGAGCTCAGGCCCAGGACCGGACGATGTCCGGGATCTCGCCGAGGCGCTGGACGACGGCGTCCGGGATGCCCTCGCTGTGGCCGACCTGCCCGGGCGGGATGGCGCTGTGCGGGACGTGGATGGCGCGCATCCCGGCGTGCTGGGCCCCCCACACGTCGTCGAAGAGCCGGTCCCCGACGTACACGCAGCGCGCGGGATCCGTCACGCCGACGGCCTCCATGGCCGCGCGGAACGCGCGCGGTGACGGCTTCGTCCACGGGACCTCGCTGGTGTAGACGTCGCCGTCGATCAGGTCGCGCACGCCGTCCCTCTCGAAGATCGCCTCGTGGAACGAGCGCGGCCAGATCGTGTTCGACAGCACCCCCACCTTCACGCCGTCGGCCCGCAGCGCCTCCCAGGTCGGGCGCACGCCCGGGTCGGTGAAGGTGTGCGGCTCCCAGAACTCGTAGTACGCCGACAGCAGCTCGGGGTCGTGCGCGAGACCGGCCTCGGTGAAGAGGTCCGCGACCGTCGAGCTCCGCTGGTCGTCGCGCGACCGCCCCCAGATCACGCCACCCGCCTCGTGCAGCCGCTGCTGCGAGACGGTGATGTCGAGGTCGCTGTCGACCACGGCCTGGGCGAGCGCCAGCGACTCCGCGTGGAAGTCGATGTCGTGCCAGGCGGTCAGGGTGCCGCCCCAGTCGAAGATCACCGCGTCGATGGACACGGCGTGGAGCCTAGGACAGCCGGGCGAGGATCTCCGAAGCCAGCCGGTGGTGCACGGTCTACGGCACCAGCTGCTCGGCGTCGGCGAACCTCGCACCCTCGGCCATGGCCGTGATCTCGTCGACCTGCGCCGGGGTCGGACCCTCCGGCGCCCGGGAAGTAGCCGGCGACGAGCATGAGCCGCTGCCCGTCGACGTCCACGATCCACAAGTCGCTGGGTCTTGCCCGCGTCGACCCCCTGGACGCCGCCGCTGGGATCACGCCAGCTGTGCGGCTCGAGCCGGCAGTCGAGCCGGGACGCTCGCCGGCACGTTCGAGCTCCATGTACATGCCGTCGTGACCGTCCACTGTCAGCGGCACCGGCGGCGTGCTCACCCACACGGGCAGCTCCGCCAACGCGCCGGCCAGGTCCTCGACGCCCGGCCCCGGGTCGACCCACTCCGTCTCGCCGACACGGGGACGTGGCCACCTCCGCGGCGGTCCAGGCATCGACGTGCCGGAAGCCGGGAGCCCCGTCGCGAGCCGAACGTGGCCCCGCCACCGCCTGACCCGCGTAGCCGGCGGGCACCTCGATGCACCACCATCGGAGTGTCCTGCCGCCGTCCGAGCCGAAGCCCAGGGCGTAAGACCCCGGGGCCATCGCCGGCCCTCGGGGATCTCCGAGGCATCGGGTGGCGGTCTCGATGGGGGTCGGGCCCGGCTCCACCGGGTCCGGCGCGGCCGTGTCCCGGCCGGCGACGACCGTGGCGGTGCCCACGGCGACGATCACCGCCGCCGCGGCACCGGCCACCGCCAAGGCGGTTCGACGCGTGTTCCTGCGGGCGCGGGCGCGGATCTCGTCGACGTCCACGACGGGCGGGGTCAGCCCGTCGACGACCTCACGGGCGGCCCTGGTCAGCCGCTGGTCCAGGGTCATGACGTGGCCTCCTCGGCGGGCAGCGCCGGCTGGGTCGATGGGTCCACCGGTTCGCCGAGGAGCTCGGCGAGCCGGCGGACGGCCGCGTGGCTGTGGCTCTTCACGGTGCCGGGGGCCATCCCGAGCGTCTCGGCGATCTGGGCCTCGCTCATGTCCTCGTAGTACCGGAGCACCGTCACCGCCCGCTGCCGTCCGCGGCAGGCTGAGGACGGCCTGCCACACGCGCTCGTGCTCGGCGACGTCGTCGACCCGGCCGTTCCAGGCCGGCTCCTCGCGGAGGTTCATCGGCGACTCGTGGGAGGACCGCTTGCGCCACCACGACAGCGACTGGTTCACCACCACCTTGCGCGCGTAGGCGGCCGGCTGGTCCATGGTGTCGACGCGCGGCCAGTGCTGGTAGACCCGCACGAGGGCGGCCTGGAGGACGTCCTCGGCACGCTGGTAGTCGCCGGTCATGAGGTAGGCGGTGCGGAACAAGGAGGCCGAGTGGGCGCGCACGAACTCCGCGAACCGGTCCTCGTCGCCCTGGTCCATGGGTCTACGGCACGACCTGCGCGGCGTCGACGAACCTCGCACCCTCGGCCATCCGGCGTCATCTCGTCGACCTGCGCCGGAGTCGGGCCCTCCGCGCCCGGGAAGTAGCCGGCGACGAGCATGAGCCGCTGCCCGTCGACGTCGACGATCCACAGGCGCTGGGTCTTGCCCGCGCCGACCCCCTGGTAGCCGCCGCTGGCGTCGCGCCAGCTGCGCGGCTCGCCGCTGGCACTCGGCCGGGACGCTCGCCGGCACGTTGAGCTCCATGTACACGCCGTCGTGACCGTCCACGGTCAGCGGCACCGGCGCCGTGCTGTCCCACACGGGCAGGGCCGCCAACGCGCCGGCCAGGTCGTCGACGCCCGGCCCCGGGTCGACCCACTCCGTGTCGCCGCACGGGGCCGTGGCCACCTCGGCGACGGTCCACGCGTCGACGTGCCGGAAGCCGTGTCACCGTCCGCGGCGAACTTGGCCCCGCCACCGCCGCCCGCGTAGCCGGCGGGCACGTCGATCACCACCATCGGAGTGTCTGCCCGGTCCGAGCCGAAGTCCATGGCGTAGGGCCCGGGGGCCATCGCCGTGCCCTCGGGCATGTCCGAGAGCCGGGTGGCCTCCACCGGTTCGCCGGACGACACCGAGGTCGACGCTGGACGGACGACGCCGAGGACGAGCGCGCCGTCTCCCCCGCCGGCGTCGTCGGTGCAGGCCGCGAGGCCGAGCGTCATCGTCACGAGGGCACCGGCCACGCCCACGGGTGCTGTGTATCGGGTCATACCCGCTCAATGCCGCGGTGCCGGGCTCCGGTTCAGTCACCGGGGGGACATGTTGCTCCGTCAGGCGCGGACGAGCTTCACCAGGTGGTCCACGACCTGGTCGGCCGGGACGTCCTGGCGCTCGCCGGTCGCGCGGTCCTTGACCTCGATCGTGCCGTCCGCCAGGCCCTTGCCGACGACCGCGATGGTCGGGACGCCGATCAGCTCGGCGTCCTTGAACTTCACGCCGGGACTGACCTTGCCGGTGCGGTCGTCGTAGAGCACGGCGATCCCCTGCGCGGAGAGCTCGTGGGCCACGCGCTCGGCGGCCGCGAAGACCGCCTCGTCCTTGCCGGCCGCGACCAGGTGCACGTCGTACGGCGCGACGTTGCGCGGCCAGCAGAGGCCGAGCTCGTCCAGGGTCCCCTCGGCGATGGCCGCGACCGCACGGGAGGGGCCGATGCCGTAGGAGCCCATCGTGACCGTGACCAGCTTGCCGTTCTCGTCGAGGACCTGCAGGCCGAGCGCGTCGGCGTACTTGCGGCCGAGCTGGAAGATGTGGCCCATCTCGATGCCGCGCGCGGACTCCAGGACGCCGCCGTCGCAGTTGGGGCAGGCGTCGCCGTCGCGGACGTCGGCGGCCTCGATCGTGCCGTCGGGCGTGAAGTCACGGCCGACGACCAGGTCGATGATGTGGCTGCCGGGGACGTTCGCGCCGGTGACCCACCGGGTGCCCTCGGAGATCCGCGGGTCGACGAGGAACCTGATCCCCGACTCGCTCTCCTCCCCGAGCGCCCCGGGGCCGATGTAGCCCTTCACGAGCGCCGGGTGCTTCGCGAGCTCGGCCTCGTCCATCGGCTCGACCTCGATCGGCTCCAGCTGGCCCTCGAGGCGCTTCTGGTCGACCTCGCGGTCGCCGGGCACACCGATGGCCAGGGGCTCGCGGGTGCCGTCGGGGTGCTTGAGCAGCACGAGCACGTTCTTGAGGGTGTCGCCCGCCGCCCAGGGACGGTCGTCGCGCGGGAACGCGGCGTTGAGGTGGTCGACCAGTGTCTGGATGGTCGGGGTGTCCGGCGTCAGCTCGGCGTGCGCGGCCGGCACGTCGTCGTACGGCACCGGCGGGGGCGAGGGCACCTGGACCGCCTCCACGTTGGCGGCGAAGTCGCAGGTGGTGCAGCGCACGTAGGTGTCCTCGCCGACCGAGGCGTTGGCCAGGAACTCCTCCGAGCGCGACCCACCCATCGCGCCCGAGGTCGCCTTCACGATCACGTAGGAGAACCCGAGCTTGTCGAAGATCCGGATGTAGGCGTCGCGGTGCGCGTTGTAGCTCGCCTCGAGGCCGGCGTCGTCGATGTCGAAGGAGTAGCTGTCCTTCATCACGAACTCGCGCCCGCGCAGCAGGCCCGCGCGGGGACGCGCCTCGTCGCGGTACTTCGTCTGGATCTGGTAGATCGACAGCGGCAGGTCCTTGTACGACGAGTACAGGTCCTTCACGACGAGCGTGAACATCTCCTCGTGCGTCGGGCCGAGGAGGTAGTCGCCGCCCTTGCGGTCCTGGAGCCGGAAGATGCCGTCGCCGTAGTCGGTCCAGCGGCCGGTGGCCTCGTACGGCTCCTTCGGGAGCAGCGCCGGGAACGACAGCTCCTGGGCGCCGATCGAGTCCATCTCCTCGCGGATGATGTTCTCGATCCTCCGCAGCACCTTCAGGCCCAGCGGCAGCCACGAGTAGATGCCGGGCGCCGCGCGGCGGATGTACCCCGCGCGGACCAGCAGCCGGTGGCTCGGGACCTCCGCGTCCGCCGGGTCGTCGCGCAGGGTGCGCACGAACAGGGACGACATCCGGGAGATCATGCGCGCGAGCCTACGGGGGTACCCGCGCGCCGTGCCTCCCACTATCCGGATGTGGCTCAGCCCGGCGAGGAGTCCTCGGACGTCCTGGCGGCCTTCACGGCGAGCCACACGAGCGGCGCCTGCAGCGGCAGCCGCGCGATCGAGCCGATCCTGAGCGCGGTGTTGTCCGTGCCCATCGCGTCGACCGCCATCTGGATGTTGCCCGGGAAGACCCCGACGAGCAGCGCCGCACTCGCCCAGCCGGCAGCGCTGCGCGTGCGCGGGTGCGCGAGCCCGGCGGCGCACACCAGCTCGGCGACCCCGCTGCCGAGGACGATCTCGCGGGCGCCGGGCAGCCAGTCGGGGATGAGCGGCTCGTAGAACTCGGGCTTGACCAGGTGGACGACGCCGCTGACGGCGAAGATGCCGCCCATGATCGTGGCCGCGCGCGACGGCGTCATCAGAACATCACCGTGGAGAAGGTCTCGGTCTGCACGAACCCCACCCGTTCGTAGGCGCGCCGCGCGGGCTCGTTCCAGTCGTTCACGTAGAGGGACACGACGGGGGCCACGTGGGCCTGGACGTGCCGGACGACGGCTGCCATCCCCGCGGTGGCCAGCCCCTGGCCGCGGAGGTCGGGCGGCACGTACACGCCCTGGATCTGCGCCGCGCGCGGCGAGGCGCACGCGACCTCCGCCTTGAACACGAGCCGGCCCTCGTCGAACCGGGCGTAGGACCAGCCGCGGCTGATCAGCTGGGAGACCCGGGCGCGGTAGAGCTCGGCTCCGCCGCCGGCCTCCGGGGAGACGCCGACCTCCTCGGTGTACATCGCGACGCACGCCGGGTAGAGCTCGTCGAGGTCGGTGCGGGAGGTCCGGCGGACGGCGGGGTCGGGCTCGATGCGGGGCGAGCCGCTGATCTCGAGGTGCGGCTGCTGCCAGCGGAGCTCGCGCGGCCGGCCCCACGATCCGGAGACGGTGTGCCAGAACGCCTCGACCGCCTCGTGCGGACCCACGATGGTCGACACGCTGCGGCTGCGGGCCAGCGCCCGCTCGGCGAACGCGCGCGCGTCGTCCGCGCTGCACTGGACCGGCACCAGGTTGGCGCCGACGTGGCACGCCGCCACGAGCTCACCGCCCGCGAACCGGCCCCAGACCTCGCCGCCCAGCCAGCGCGGCTCGAGGTTGGTGGTGCGGGCGCGGTGGTCGGCGAACACGTTGACGACCGGGTCCTCGCCGGCGAGCCTCAGGAAGGCGTCGAGGTCGGTGCCGTCCAGCACCCGCACTCCCTGACGCGTCGTCAACATGCGAGCAGGCTAAGGCCTGGAGGGGCCAACGAGCGTCAGCTGACGGTGACCGTGGCCTCGGCGCCGTCGACGGCCTCCATGCCCTCGGCGATCCGCATGGCCTCCTCGATCAGCGTCTCGACGATCTGCGACTCGGGGACGGTCTTGATGACCTCGCCCTTGACGAAGATCTGGCCCTTGCCGTTGCCGGAGGCGACACCGAGGTCGGCCTCGCGGGCCTCCCCCGGTCCGTTGACGACGCAGCCCATGACGGCCACGCGCAGCGGGACCTCCATGCCCTCGAGGCCGGCGGTCACCTGCTCGGCCAGCGTGTAGACGTCGACCTGGGCGCGGCCGCACGACGGGCAGGACACGATCTCGAGCTTGCGCGGCCGGAGGTTCAGCGACTGCAGGATCTGGATGCCGACCTTGACCTCCTCGACCGGAGGAGCGGACAGCGAGACGCGGATCGTGTCGCCGATGCCCTGCGAGAGCAGGGCGCCGAACGCCGTCGCCGACTTGATGGTGCCCTGGAACGCCGGGCCCGCCTCGGTCACGCCGAGGTGCAGCGGCCAGTCACCGGCCTCGGCGAGCAGCTCGTAGGCGCGCACCATGACCACGGGGTCGTTGTGCTTCACCGAGATCTTGAAGTCGTGGAAGTCGTGCTCCTCGAAGAGCCCGGCCTCCCACACGGCGGACTCGACGAGCGCCTCGGGCGTGGCCTTGCCGTACTTCTCGAGCAGGCGGGGGTCGAGCGAGCCGGCGTTGACGCCGATCCGGATCGAGGTGCCGCGGTCCTTCGCGGCGGCGGCGATCTCCTTGACCTGGTCGTCGAACTTGCGGATGTTGCCCGGGTTCACGCGGACGGCGGCGCAACCGGCGTCGATCGCGGCGAAGACGTACTTCGGCTGGAAGTGGATGTCGGCGATCACCGGGATCTGCGAGTGCTGCGCGATCTCGGCGAGGGCGTCGGCGTCGTCCTGGCTCGGACAGGCGATCCGGACGATGTCGCACCCCGTGGCCGTCAGCTCGGCGATCTGCTGGAGCGTGGAGTTCACGTCCGAGGTCAGCGTCGTGGTCATCGACTGGACGGAGACCGGGTGGTCGCTGCCGACGCCGACCTTGCCCACCTGGATCTGCCGGGTCTTGCGGCGCGGCGCGAGCACCGGTGGGGGTGCCGTGGGCATGCCGAGGCTGATCTCCGTCACGCCGTCAGCCTACGTCTGTGACGCAGCACTCAGCGGATCGTCAGGCGAGGCTGACGGGAACCACGAGGTCGCCGACGATCAGCACGAGGCTCAGCAGCAGGAGGCACGACGCGACGACGTACGCCACCGGCAGCAGCCTGGCCGCGTCGACGTAGCCCGGGTCCGGCCTCCCACGGAGGCGCGCGAACCCGCGGCGGACGGCCTCCCAGAGGGCGCTGGCGATGTGGCCGCCGTCGAGGGGCAGCAGCGGGATGAAGTTGAACATCCCGATGAAGAAGTTGAAGCCGGCGACCAGGCTCCCGAAGAAGACCAGCTTCTCGGTGACCTCGAGGTCCTCGCTGGACACGATGTCGCCGGAGATCCGGCTGCCGCCGACGATGCTGACCGGGCTGTCCTGCTCGCGCTCCTGGAGACCGACGATCGCCTTGGCGACGCCCCACACCTTGCCGGGCAGGGACGCCATCGCCTGGACCGTGTCGACGGTCATGTCGCCCATCTGGTCGAGCGTGTAGACCGGGCCACCGGCCTCGCGGGTGGTCACCGGCGTGACGCCGAGGAACCCGACCGCCGTGAGCGTCTCCTCCGCACCCGTGTCGTCGGGCCGCAGCTCGACCGTGGTGCTGGTGGTGCCGGTCAGGGTCTCGCCGTCGCGCTGGTAGACGATCTCGGCGGTGCCGTCCGCGTTCTCGCGGATCAGGTCGCGCAGCTGCTCCCAGCTCGTCACCTCAGCGCCGTTGAACCCGACGATCGTGTCGCCGGCCTCCAGCCCGGCCTGGATCGCGGGGCTGACCGGGTCGCCGTCCTCGCACCGGGTGCGGTTCTCCTCGTAGGGGATGACGCAGTCCTGCACCTCCTCGAGGACCGGTGCCCCGGTGTTGTAGTCGTACTTGGAGGGGTCCGGGTTGCCGTACGTCGCGAAGATCGCCCAGAAGACGAAGAACGCGATCAGGATGTTGACGGTCGGGCCGCCCGCCATCACGACGACCTTCTTCCACCACGGCATCTTGTAGAAGAGCCGGTCGGCGTCCTCGGGGCCGACGAGCTCCCACTCGGCCGCGCGGGCGTCGGAGATCAGCTGGGTGAAGAGCCCGGTGTTGGACTTGCGGATCCGGGTGACGGTGTTCCCGTCGGCGTCGACGGACACGTCGTCGGCGAGGTCGGCCGCCTCCGGCGGCAGCATCCCGACGATCTTGACGTAGCCGCCGAGCGGGATCGCCTTGACGCCGTACTCGGTCTCACCGCGGCGGGTGCTCCACACGGTGGGGCCGAAGCCGATGAAGTACTGGGTGACCTTCCCGCCGAACGCCTTGGCGGGGATCATGTGGCCGAGCTCGTGGAGCCCGATCGAGGCGAGGATGGCCAGCACGAAGACGATGGCCCCGGCGGCCCACAACAGGTCGTTCACAGCACCTCCTCCGCCCGACGTCGAGCCCAGTCGTCCGCAGCCACGACGTCGTCGACGGTGAGCGGCGATGTCGAGCCTACGTCGGATCGCCCAGCGTCGTGGGCGCTCAGCACGGAGGCGATCGTGTCGACGATCCGGTCGAAGGAGAGCCGGCCCTGGCGGAAGGCCTCGACCGCGACCTCGTTGGCGGCGTTGTAGACCGCCGGAGCGGTCCCGCCTCGGGAGCCGGCCTCGCGGGCCAGGGCCACGGACGGGAAGGCCTCGTCGTCGAGCGGGAAGAACTCCCAGGTCTGGGGCACGGTCCAGTCGACGGCCGGCGCGGTCCCCGGGATCCGCTCGGGCCAGGTCAGCCCCAGCGCGATCGGGATGAGCATCGTCGGTGGGCTCGCCTGGACGATCGTCGAGCCGTCGGTGAACTCGACCATCGAGTGCACGACGCTCGTCGGGTGGACGACCACCTCGATCCGGTCGAACGGGACACCGAACAGCAGGTGCGCCTCGATCACCTCGAGGCCCTTGTTGACCAGGGTCGCGGAGTTGATGGTGATGACCGGGCCCATGTCCCAGGTCGGGTGGTTCAGGGCCTGCTCCGGGGTCACCTCGGCCAGCTCCGCCCGGCTGCGACCCCGGAACGGGCCGCCGCTCGCGGTCAGCACGAGGCGCCGTACCTCGTCGGCGGTGCCGGAGCGCAGGCACTGGGCGAGGGCGCTGTGCTCGGAGTCGACCGGGACGATCTGGTGCGGCTTCGCGCGCTCCAGGACGAGCGGGCCGCCCATGATCAGCGACTCCTTGTTGGCCAGGGCCAGGGTCGTCCCCGCCTCGAGCGCGGCGAGCGTCGGACGCAGGCCGACGGCGCCGGTGATCCCGTTGAGGACGACGTCGCAGGGCCGGGCCGCGGCCTCGGTGGAGGCTGCCTCCCCCAACCCCGAGAACGCCGGCGCGAACTCCTCGACCTGCTGCGCGAAGAGGTCGGGGTTGCTGCCGCCGGCGGTGAGCCCGACGACGCGGAAGCGGTCCGGGCTGCGACGGACCAGGTCGAGCGCCTGGGTGCCGATCGAGCCGGTCGACCCGAGGATCACCACGTCGCGTCTCACCACGCCAGTGTCCCCGACGTGGAGGTCCTCCGCCGAGTCGACCGGCCGGAGTTCTTGACGCGTGTCAACTAGTCGGGTTCGATGCCGGGATGGCCGACGCCCCGTACGACACCGTCATTGCCGGCGCCCGGTGGTTCGACGGGACCGGCGCCCCGTCCGCCGTCCGGCACCTGGGTATCCGGGACGGCCACGTGGTCGCCGTCTCCCCCGACCCGCTCGACACCACCGGGTGCTCCGATGTCGTCGACGCGAGCGGCAAGTGGGTGCTGCCGGGCATGGTCGACATCCACACCCACTACGACGTCGAGGTGCTCGTCGGCCCCGCGCTCGAGGAGTCGGTCCGGCACGGCGTCACCACCACGTTCCTCGGCTCCTGCTCGCTGTCGACGGTCCACGTCGGCGGCGTGGACGCCGGCGACCTGTTCGGCCGGGTCGAGGCGATCCCCCGCGGTCACGTGATCCGCGCCGTCGACGAGTACAAGACCTGGACCACCGCCGACGAGTACGTCGCCGCGCTGGAGACGCTGCCGCTCGGGCCGAACCTGGCGGCGTTCATCGGCCACTCGGACATGCGCACCGCGACCATGGGCCTCGACCGCGCCACCCGCAAGGAGGTCATCCCGACCCGGGCCGAGCAGCGGCGGATGGAGGAGATGCTCGCGGAGGCGCTGGACGCCGGCTTCGTGGGCATGTCGGCCCAGCAGCTGCTCTTCGACAAGCTGGACGGCGACGTCTGCCGCTCGCGCACGCTCCCGTCGACGTACGCCAGGCGCAAGGAGATGAAGCCGCTGCGCGACCAGCTGCGCTCGCGCGGCCGGGCGCTGCAGGCCGGGCCCGACGTGAAGCGGCCGCAGTCGCTCATCGAGCAGGCCTTCGGCTCGATCGGCCGGCGCCGTCCGCCGCTCAAGACGTCGCTGCTGTCCGCCGCCGACATCAAGGCCATCCCGTTCGTGATCCACCTGATGGGCGGCATGGCCAAGGCCGTGAACCGGCTCGGCGGCGACTTCCGCTTCCAGCACCTGCCGGTGCCGTTCGAGGTCTACGCCGACGGCATCGACCTGGTGATCTTCGAGGAGTTCGGGGCCGGCGCGGCGGCCCTGCACCTGCAGGAGAAGGTGGCGCGCGACGACCTGCTGCGCGACCCGGAGTACCGCGCCCGGTTCCGCAAGGACTACGAGTCGAAGTACGGACCGCGCGTGTGGCACCGCGACTTCTTCGACGCCGACATCGTGGCGTGCCCGGACGAGTCGGTGGTCGGCAAGTCGTTCGGCCAGGTCGGTGTCGAGCGCGGGACGCCGGGCTCGCCCGTGCACCCCGTCGACGCGTTCCTCGACCTGGTCCTCGAGCACGGCACCGCGCTGCGCTGGCGGACCACCATCTCGAACCACCGGCCGAAGGTGCTCAGGAAGATGGCGCAGAACCCCGGCGTCCAGATGGGCTTCTCCGACGCCGGGGCGCACCTGCGCAACATGGCGTTCTACAACTTCGGGCTGCGGCTCCTGAAGCACGTCGTCTCCGCGGAGAAGGCGGGTCGCCCGTTCCTCACCGTCGAGCAGGCCGTGCACCGGCTGACCGGCGAGCTCGCCGACTGGTACTCGCTGGACGCCGGGCACCTCCGGGTCGGCGACCGCGCCGACCTGTTCGTGCTCGACCCGGCGCACCTCGACGACTCGCTGGAGGAGTACGCCGAGGCGCCCGTCGAGGCCTACGACGACCTGCCCCGGATGGTGAACCGCAACGACGCGACCGTGCCGCTGGTGATGGTCGGCGGCCGCACGGTCTGGCGCGACGGCCAGGCTGCGCCGGTGCTCGGGACCGAGCGGACCGGAGTCTTCCTGCGAGCGGGCCGGCCTGCCCCGGCGTACCGCCCGTCGGCCGCCGCTCCCGACCGGGCAGCGGTGAGCTAGGGACCTCCTGACCCACCGCTCACCCGAGCCGCGGCCGCCCCCTCCCGCGCGCCCCTGGACACCCCTAATGTGACCTCATGACCACCACCGAGGCCGCCCCGACGAGCACCACCAGCGGAGGTCCCGGCCTCCCGCAGGAACGGCGGCTGGTCACCGAGATCCCGGGGCCCATCTCGACCGAGAAGCTGGCCCGCAAGAAGCAGCACGTCGCGGACGGCGTGGGCACGATGCTGCCGGTGTTCGTCACGGCGGCGGGTGGCGGCGTGATCGTCGACGTCGACGGCAACAGCCTCATCGACCTCGGCTCCGGCATCGCCGTGGTCAGCGTGGGCAACGCGGCACCGGCGGTCGTCGCCAACCTGACCAAGCAGGCCGAGGCGTTCACGCACACCTGCTTCATGATCACGCCGTACGACGGCTACGTGGACGTGTGCGCGACGCTGGCCGACCTGACGCCGGGTGACCACGCGAAGAAGAGCGCGCTGTTCAACTCGGGCGCGGAAGCGGTCGAGAACGCGGTGAAGATCGCCCGCGTCGCGACCGGCCGGGACGCGGTCGCGGTCTTCGACCACGCGTACCACGGGCGCACCAACCTCACGATGGCGATGACGGCCAAGAACATGCCCTACAAGCAGGGCTTCGGTCCGTTCGCGGGCGAGGTCTACCGGGCGCCGATGTCCTACCCGCTGCGCGACGGGCTGACCGGCGAGCAGGCGGCTGCCCGAGCCATCGACCACCTCGACAAGCAGGCCGGCGCGGGCAACCTGGCGTGCGTCGCGATCGAGCCGATCCAGGGCGAGGGCGGCTTCGTCGTCCCGGCGCCCGGCTTCCTGCCCGCGATCGCCGAGTGGTGCACGGCCAACGGGATCCTGTTCGTCGCCGACGAGATCCAGACCGGCTTCTGCCGCACCGGCGACTGGTTCGCCAGCGACGACGAGGGCGTGGTCCCCGACCTGATCACCACCGCCAAGGGCATCGCCGGCGGCCTGCCGCTGGCCGCCGTCACCGGCCGCGCCGACGTCATGGACAGCGTCCACACCGGCGGCCTCGGCGGCACGTACGGCGGCAACCCGGTGGCGTGCGCCGCGGCCCTCGGCGCCATCGAGGAGATGCGCACCCACGACCTGGCCGGCCGGGCGCGCGAGCTCGGCGCCCGGATGGACACGCACCTGAAGAACATCTCGGCGGACCACCCGGTCATCGCCGAGATCCGGGGCCGCGGAGCGATGATGGCGATCGAGCTGTGCGAGCCGGGCGGTACGACGCCGGACGCCGCGCGGGCGGCCGCCGTGTCGGCGTACTGCCACCAGCAGGGCGTCGTCACGCTCACCTGCGGCACCTGGGGCAACGTGTTCCGCTTCCTCCCGCCGCTGTCCATCGGCGACGACCTCCTCGACGAGGCGTTCGGCGTCGTGGCCGACGGGTTCGCGGCCACCGCCGGGTGAGGTACCACCACGCGCCGGCGAGCGGATGGATCAACGACCCCCTCGCCCTGACGTGGCACGACGGCCGGTACCACCTGTTCTTCCAGCACGTCCCGGACAGCACGGCCTGGCGGGCGGACTGCCGCTGGGGCCACGCGACGAGCACCGACCTCCTGACGTGGGACAGCGCACCCGTCGCGCTCGAGCCCGGCGACGAGGAGACCGGGTGCTGGTCGGGCAGCATCGCGGTCGACGGCGCCGAGGTCGTCCTCTTCTACACCGCCGTCGACGAGCCCGACCTCGACCGCGGGCGGATCCGGCGCGCCGTCCCCCGCGACGAGCAGTGGCTGTCCTGGGACAAGCAGGAGGTCGTGGTCACCGCGCCACCGGAGGCGACCCACTTCCGCGACCCGTTCGTGCAGCGGCACGGCGCCGGCTGGCGCATGGTCGTGGGCGCGTCGTCGGGCGCCGACGTGGGCACGGCCTGGGTGTGGACGTCGGACGACCTGGCCACCTGGACGTACGCCGGCGTGCTGGCGTCCCGGGCCGCGGACGTCACCGAGGGCACCTGGACCGGTGTCGGCTGGGAGTGCCCGCAGCTCGTCGAGGTCGACGGCGAGGAGGTGCTGGTCGTCTCGGTCTGGGAGCCGGGTGCCCTGCACCACGTGGCCTACCGCGTCGGCGACCAGTGGTCGCGCCTGTCCTACGGACCCTCGCACTACGCCGGGTCGGTCTTCGCCCACGCCGACGGGTCGCCCGGCCTGGTCACCTGGCTCCGCGAGGTCGAGGGCCCCGGGTGGTCCGGAGCCACGTCCCTGCCCATGTCGCTGCACCTCGACGGCGAGCGTCTCGTGGCCCGGCCGCCGGCCGGCGCACCGGTGACGGAGTGGCGACCCGGCGTCGCCCTGCCCGGCTGCGCGCTCGATCCGGGAGACGGTGTCGTGACCGTCACCGGGTCGGGCGCGCCGTTCGACCTGCCCTGGGACGGCGGGCCGCTGCACGTCGTCGTCGACGAGGGTGTGGTCGAGATCTACGGCCGCCTCGGGATCGCCGCCGTACCCGTCGCTGCTCTGACAGAGTGACGCTCGTGACCCGCTCCCCCGCCGAGGCCGTGCGAGGCCTCTGGGCCGTCCTGAACGACCGCGACTACGACGGCATCGCCGCGTGGGTGACCGACGACTGCATCTACTACGACGTCCCGCTCGGCCCCGCGTTCTCCGCGCGCGGTCCGGCCGACATCGCCAAGCGGCTCCGCGTCGGCTGGGGCGAGCTGGCGGCGTACGAGAACCACGACGGCACGCTGGTGGCGAACGGCGACGACGTGATCTACGAGCACTCCGAGACCTGGACCTTCCGTTCGGGCGAGGTCCTGCACCTCCCGTTCGCGACGGTGCACAAGGTCCGCGACGGCCGGGTCTCGCTCTGGCGCGACTACTGGGACTACAGCGCGCTGACGACGGCGGCACCGCAGGAGTGGCAGGACGGCCTGCTCACGGCGGACACGTCCTGGCTGTACGACGCGACCGGCGAGGTCTGAGCAGGGTCTAGCGAGCGCCGGTCATGGCCTCGGCGTTCGACCCGGACAGCCGCTGCGCGAGGTAGATCGGGACCGCCGAGAAGATCACCAGCACCGCGGCGACCACGTTGACGACCGGCGCCTGGTTGGGCCGGAACAGGTTGTCGAAGATCCACATCGGCAGCGTCTTGTCGCTCGCGCTCGCGGTGAACTGGGTGACCACGATCTCGTCGAACGAGAGGCCGAACGACAGCAGCCCGCCGGCGAGCAGCGCCGACCGCAGCATCGGCAGGGTGATCAGCCGGAAGGTCGTGAACGGGCCGGCGCCGAGGTCCATCGAGGCCTGCTCGAAGTTGCCGCCGAGCCGCTGGAAGCGCGCCTGCACGTTGTTGAACACGGTGACGATGCAGAACGTCGCGTGCGCGATGACGATCGTCCAGATCGACAGCGGGACGCCGAGCATCGTGCGGAAGCCGTTCTGGAACGCGAGGCCGGTCACGATGCCCGGCAGGGCGATCGGCAGGATGATGAGCAGCGAGACGACGTTGCGCCCGAAGAACTGCGTCTTCCGCAGGCCCATCGCGGCGAGCGTGCCGAGCAGCAGGGCGATCACGGTGGCGCACGCCGCCACCTGCACCGAGGTCAGCAGCGCGTCCCGGGCGCCCTCGCTGTGGTACGCGAGCCTCCACCACTTCGTCGTGAAGCCCGGTGGCGGCCAGCGGAAGGAGCGGTCGCTGTTGAACGAGTTGACGAACACGAGCATCAGCGGCACGTAGATCACGAGCAGCACGACGGCGGTGAACGCCCAGAGGGTGGCCCGCAGGCCGGCAGGGAGCCTCATCAGAGCTGGTCCAGGGCGCCGGTGCGGCGGACCGCGGCGAGGTAGACGAGCATCACGACGATCGGCACGGTGGCGACCGCGGCCGCGAACGGCAGGTTGTTGGCCGCGCCCTGGTTGTCGTAGACGACGTTGCCGAGCAGCTGGCTGGTGCCGCCGACGATCTTGACCGCGATGTAGTCGCCCATCGTCAGAGAGAACGTGAAGATCGAACCGGCGACCACCGCCGGGAAGACCACCGGGAACACGACGCGTCGCAAGGTCGTCGCGGAGCCGGCGCCGAGGTCGGCCGAGGCCTCGAACAGCGAGTTCGGCACCCGCTCGAGCCCGGCGTAGATCGGCAGGATCATGTACGGCAGCCACAGGTACGCGAGCGTCATCGTGGTCGCGATGAGTCCGTAGCCCGGGGTGCCCAGGCCGAACGGCGAGGCGATCGTCTGGAGCAGGCCGTCGGCCGAGACCAGGCCGCGCCAGGCGTACGCCTTGACGAGGTACGACGCCCACAGCGGCATCAGCACCGCGATCACGAGCACCCGCTGCCAGCGCGGGCTCGCCACCTTGGCCATGAACAGCGCGATCGGGAACGCGAGGACGGCGTCGATCACCGTCACCAGCGCCGCGATCCCGATCGTGCGGAGGGTGATGGTCCGGTAGACCTCGATCGAGAAGAGGTCGCGGAAGTTGTCGAACGTCCAGACCCGCTCGATGTTCCCCGTGAAGTCGTTCTGCGACCACAGCGAGGTGACGAGGAGCGCCGCCAGGGCCCCCAGGTAGGCGACTCCCAGCCACAGCATCGGTGGCGTGAGGAGCAGACCCACCCGGAGGCCCGGGCGACGGCTCAGAACGGACATCTGGCTAGGAGACCTCGATCAGCCCTTGATCTCCGTCCACGCCTGCGTCCAGTCGCCGTAGTCGGTGCACTTCACGTCCGTGCGTCCGTCCAGGCACTGCTCGATCGGCGTGGTCCAGTAGGCGATCTGCGAGGCGTAGTCCTCGTCACCGGCGTGGAAGGTCTCGCAGTGACCCTCGGACGCGATGTCGCACGCCTTCGGGTTGGACGGGGCCTCACCGAAGTACTCGGCGACGGCGGCGTTCGCCTCCGGGCTGATGATGTGGTTCATCCAGGCGTAGGCGCAGTTCTTGTTCTCCGACTCCGCGCCGACCATCCAGGTGTCCGACCAACCCGTCGCGCCCTCCTCCGGCAGCGTCACGTCGACCGGGACGTCCTCGCCCTGCGCGACGTTGGCGATGACCTGCCACGTCGTGCCGACCACGGAGTCACCCGTCGTGAAGGCCTGGACCTCCTTGAGGTAGTCCGACCAGTACTCGCCGACGTGCTCCTTCTGCGCCTTCAGCAGGTCCACGGCCGCGGCCAGCTGGTCCTCGTCGAGCGAGTAGGGGTCCTCGATCCCGAGGTCGGGCTGGGTCGCCTTGAGGTAGAGCGCCGCGTCCGCGATGTAGATCGGCGAGTCGTACGCCGTCACCTTGCCGCTGTTGTCGCCGGCACCGTCGAAGACGACGCTCCAGCTCGTCGGCGCCTCGGTGAGGATGTCCGTGCGCCACATCAGCAGGTTGGCGCCGTAGCCGTGCGGCACGCCGTACATCTGGCCGTCGACCGAGTTCCAGTCGCGGTCCTTCAGGTAGTCGTAGACGTCCGCGTAGTTCGGGATCAGGTCGGTGTTGACCGGCTCCACGTCGCCGGCGGCGATCATCCGCAGCGAGGCGTCGCCGGAGGCCGAGACGACGTCGTACTCGCCGCTCTTCATGAGCTGGACCGCCTCGTCGGAGGTCGCGAAGTACTTCACGTTGGCCTCGCAGCCGGTGGACTCCTCGAAGGGGGTCACCCAGTCGACAGCCGGGTCGGTCGAGCCGTCCTCGGCGTAGCCCGGCCACGCCAGGATGTTGACCTGGCCCTCGTTGTCGCCGAGCTCCTCGAGCGCCGGCAGGTCCGGTGGCGTGAAGCCCTCCGCGCCCGGGTTGTCCCCGTCGCCGTCGCCGTCGCCGCCCGAGTCGGTGCCGCAACCGGCCACCGACACCAGCAGCAGCGTGCTGGCCACGGCGACCAACCCCTTCAACCGTCTGGTCTTCCTCATGGTGTCTCCTCCTGCATCGATGGTTCGGCCGAGCCGGGAGCTGACCCGGCCCGGTGCTCGTTCAGGGCAACCAGGTGGTCGCGTCGCCACGACAGCACGACACGCTGTCGGCGCCGCTCGAGAGCGGCGTCGATGGACCGGTCCGCGTTCTGGTGGGAGACCGTGAGAGTGGGGCCGGCGTCGAGCTCGACGATCGAGTGCGTGCTCGCGCCGAGGTAGACGACCTCGCGGACGACGCCGGGAGCGACCACCGTCGAGGACTCCCCCGCGGGCGCGTCGGCCTCGGCGTGCATCAGCAGCTTCTCGGGCCGGATCACGAAGGTGCCGGACCGGCCCAGGACCTTCTCGGCGGCGGCACCCTCGATGAGGTTCGAGGTGCCGACGAAGCCGGCCACGAACGTGGACGCCGGGTGCTCGTAGAGCTCGACGGGCGTCGCGAGCTGCTCGATCCGGCCCTCGTTGAACACCGCGACCCGGTCGCTCATGGTGAGCGCCTCCTCCTGGTCGTGGGTGACGAACACGAAGGTGATGCCGACGTCGCGCTGGATCTGCTTGAGCTCGACCTGCATCTCGCGTCGCAGCTTGAGGTCGAGCGCACCGAGCGGCTCGTCGAGCAGGAGCACCTTCGGCCGGTTGACCAGCGCGCGGGCGAGCGCCACGCGCTGCCGCTGGCCACCGGAGAGCTGGTGCGGGCGGCGGGCGGCGTACCCCTCGAGGCGCACGGTGGCCAGGGCCTCCTCGGCGCGCCGGCGGCGCTCGGGCTTGGCCACCTTCTTCACCCGCAGCCCGTACTCGACGTTCTGGAGCACGCTCATGTGCGGGAAGATCGCGTAGTCCTGGAAGACCGTGTTCACGTCGCGGTCGTACGGCGCCCGGTCGGTGACGTCCTCGCCGGCGAGCCGGATCGTGCCGGCGGTCGGCGGCTCGAAGCCGGCGATCAGCCGCAGCACGGTGGTCTTGCCCGAGCCGGACGGCCCGAGCATCGAGAAGAACTCGCCGTCCTCGATGTCCAGGTCCAAGTCGTCGACGGCCCTGACCTCGTCGTAGTGCTTGCTCAGCCCTCGGACCGTGATCGCGGCTGCCACATCCGGCAACCTAGCGACGTCGGGCCGACACTTCCATCACTAACTGGTGACGAATACGACGGTTTCCGTCACCTCGGGCTCCGAGTACGCGGTTTCCGTGTCGCGGATACGCCGTCGACCAGGGCAGGCCAGGCCTGCCGGGCCAGTGCGGTCTGCACACCCCCCACGGGTGCAGCCCACACCGGCCCGGCGTCCCGAGACCTAGCCGCCCACCTCCATCTGGCCCCACGGAGAGCCGTAGGCGGTGAGCAGGTCGAGGAAGGGGACGGCGTCGAAGGACTCGGGACCCAGCACGCCAGCCCCCTTCCAAGCTCCGGTGGCCAGCAGCTCGAGGGCGACCACGGGGTTGATCGCGGTCTGCCAGACCACGCACTGGTGGCCGTACTCCTGCATGGTCCACTCGTTGTCGACGACGTGGTAGAGGTACGTCGACCGATCTGCGCCGTCCTTGCCCGTGCCGGTCACCCAGAGCCCGGCGCAGGTCTTGCCCTTCATCCGCGGGCCGACCGTGGCGGGATCCGGGAGCACCGCGGCGACGACGTCGCGCGGGCTCACCTCGACGCCCTTGACCTTGACCTTCTCGGTGCTGTCGAGGCCGAGGGTGTGCAGCACCTTGAGGATGTTGATGAACTCGTCGCCCAGGCCGTACTTGAAGGTCGCCCGCTTGCAGTCGACCCAGCGCGGCATGAGGAGCACCTCCTCGTGCTCGACGTTGACGCACTCGACCGGTCCGATGCCCTCGGGGAAGTCGAAGACCTCGGGCTCGCTGAACGGCGGCGTGGTGAACCACGCGCCGTCCTGCCAGATGACCGGCGGGTTGAGGCACTCCTCGATCGTGGTCCACATCGAGAACGACGGCGCGAAGATCTCGTTGCCGTCGTCGTCGGTGACGACCAGGTTGGCGCCGTCGCGGGTGCCGAGCTCGTCGATCTCGCTGAACAGGTGGTCGGCGGCGTAGCGCGCGAAGACGTCCGAGAGGCCCGGCTCGACGCCGATGCCGACCAGCGCCAGGCGGCCGGCCTGCTCCCACTGGTCGGCGAGCGCGAACTGCTCGTCGCCGAGCTTCACGCCGGTCTTGGCGTAGGGCTCGGTCGGGTGCGGCCGGGACAGGGACATCGCCATGTCGAGGTAGTCGGCGCCGGCGGCGAACGCGCCCTCGAAGATCGGCATGTTGAAGATCGGGTCGACCGCGTTCATCACGTGCGTGACGCCGTGCTCGTGGCACAGCGCCGTCACCGACTCGGCGTTCGAGGCGTCGATCTGTGCGGCCACGAACCGGTCGTCGGTCGCCGCCGCCTTCTCGGCCTTGGCGAGGTCGTAGTCGGCGATCACGATCTGCTCGAAGAAGTCGCGGCGCGCGGCGATCGCGGTGAACGCACCACCGACGCCGCCCGCGCCCACCAGCAGGATCTTCACCCGGTCGACTCCGTCACTCGCCGATGTAGGACATGACGTGCTTGATGCGCGTGTAGTCCTCCAGGCCGTACATGGACAGGTCCTTGCCGTAGCCGGAGTGCTTGAAGCCGCCGTGCGGCATCTCCGAGACGAACGGGATGTGCGTGTTGATCCAGACGACGCCGAAGTCGAGCTTGCGGCTCATCCGCATCGCCCGGCCGTGGTCCTTGGTCCAGACGCTCGACGCCAGGCCGTACTCGACGCCGTTGGCCCAGGCCAGCGCCTCGGCCTCGTCGCTGAACCTCTGGACCGTCATGACGGGACCGAAGATCTCGGTCTGGATCTGCTCGTCGTCCTGCCGGAGGCCCGAGACCACGGTCGGCTCGTAGAAGTAGCCCTTGTCGCCGTGGCGCGCAGCCCCGGTCTCGACGTTGGCGTGGTCCGGCAGCCGGTCGACCATGCCGACCACCCGCTCGAACTGGCTCTCGTTGTTGAGCGGCCCGTAGTAGGTGTCCTCGCTGTCGGGCTGCCCGGTCGGCATGCCCTTCGCTGCTTCCGCCAGCGCCGCGACGAACTCGTCGTGGATGCCGGGGCCGGCGAGCACCCGCGTCGCGGCGGTGCAGTCCTGGCCGGCGTTGAACAGGCCGGCGCCGGCGATGCCCTCCGCCGCGGCCGCGATGTCGGCGTCGTCGAAGACGATGACCGGCGCCTTGCCACCGAGCTCGAGGTGGACCCGCTTGAGGTCGGCCGACGCCGCCTCGGCGACCTCCATGCCGGCCCGGACCGACCCGGTGATGGCGACCATCTGCGGCGTCTTGTGCGAGACCAGCGCCCGGCCCGTGTCGCGGTCGCCGCACACGACGTTGAGGACGCCCGGCGGCAGGAACTCCTGGCACAGCTCGGCCAGCAAGGTGGAGCTGGCGGGCGTCGTGTCGCTGGGCTTGAGGACGATCGTGTTGCCCGCGGCGAGCGCGGGGGCGATCTTCCAGATCATCATCATCAGCGGGTAGTTCCACGGCGTGACCTGCCCGACGACGCCGATCGGCTCGCGGCGGATCCAGGACGTGTGGTCGGCCATGTACTCACCGGCCGAGCGGCCCTCGAGCACGCGCGCCGCGCCGGCGAAGAACCGGAAGTGGTCGGAGGCGTACGGGAGCTCCTCCGACATGGTCAGGTGCAAGGGCTTGCCGGTGTCCTTGGACTCGACGGCGTTGATCTCCTCGGCCCGCGACTCGATCGCGTCGGCGATCTTGAGCAGGGCGGCCGCGCGGTCCTGCGGGGTCGAGTCCCCCCAGGACTCGAAGGCGGTCGCCGCCGCGGCGTAGGCCCGGTCGACGTCCTCCGCGCCCGACATGGGGGCCTGGGCGTAGACCTCGCCCGTCGTGGGGTCGATGACGTCGTACGTCTCGCCCGACACCGAGTCCACGAGCTCGCCGCTGACGACGTTCTTGAAGGTCTGGTCGGCCATGACCAGAGACTAGGCACCCCGCGACGGAATCGGTAGGGGTGGTGCCAATTCTGGTGCGGAATCAGTCGTCAACGGCGGTAAACGGCGTCGCCCTCGACCCACGTGGACACGACCTGCACCGCACCGATGTCCTCCGGACGGCCCGCGAACGGGTCCCGGTCGAGCACCGCGAGGTCGGCCACCGCCCCCACGCGCAGGACGCCGGCGTCGTCGCGGTGGTTCGCCCACGCGCTGCCGGAGGTGTACGCCGCGAGGGCCACGTCGAGCGGCAGCGACTGCTCCGGCAGGAACGGGTCGGTGCCGGCCGGTGCCGGCTCGCCGTACGCCGTGCGGGTCACCGCGGTGTGGATCGCGGCCAGCGGGTCGGGGGTCGAGACGGGCCAGTCGCTGCCGGCGACCAGTGGGGCGCCGGCGCGGTGCAGGTCGCCGAAGGGGTACTGCCAGCGCGACCGCTCCTCCCCCAGGAACGGGATGGTGAGGTCGAGCATCTGCTCGTCCTGGCAGGCCCAGAGCATCTGCATGTTGGCCGCGACGCCCAGGGGGCCGAAGCGGAGCACGTCGTCGGGGTGGACCAGCTGGAGGTGCGCGACCTGGTGCCGCCGGACGGGGTCGGTGCCGGCCATCGCGTCGAGGGTCTCGCGGACGCCGCGGTCGCCGATCGCGTGCACGTGCACCTGGAACCCGGCCGCGTCGAGCGCGCGGACGGCGCCCTTCAGGGCCTCGGCGTCGACGAACGAGTGCCCGCGGTTGTCGGTCGCGTGGCCGCACTTGTCGAGGTACGGCTCGAGCATCGCGGCGGTCCCGTTCTCGGCCACACCGTCCTGCATGATCTTCACGGTCGTGGCCCGGAAGCGGCCGTGGCTGAGCGCCGCGCGCCGGCCCACCAGGTCCGCGACCTGCTCGACCCCCTGGCGGCGGTCCCACCACAGGGCCCCGACGACGTACGACGTGAGCTCGCCGCTGCGGGCCGCGTCGAGGTAGGTCGCGCCCGGGTCGTCCATGCCGGAGTAGGAGCCGACGATCGCGTCCTGCCAGCTCGTGACCCCGAGCGAGTGCAGGTACTCCTGCCCCGCGAGGAGCGCCTTCCGGTAGTCCTCGCCGGTCGTCCGCGGGAGGTACCGGCTCACCAGAGCGGTGGCGCCCTCGTGCAGGGTCCCGGTCGGGTGGCCGTCGGCGTCGCGCTCGATGCGGCCGTCGGGCGGGTCGGGGGTCTCCCTGGTGATGCCGGCGATCTCGAGGGCGCGGCTGCTGACCCAGGCGCCGTGGTGGTCCCGGTTGGGCAGGAACACCGGCCGGCCGGGCACCGCCGAGTCGAGGTCCGCCGCGAGCGGGGTGCCGCCGGGGAACGCGGGCATCGCCCAGCCGCCGCCGACGATCCACTCCAGGTCCGGGTGCGCGGCGCCGTACGCACGGACGGCGGTGAGGTACTCCTCGCGCGTGCCCAGCTCGGAGAGGTCGCAGCGCAGCCGCTCGAGCCCGCCCTGGATGGGGTGCACGTGCGCGTCGGTGAAGCCGGGGACGAGGAAGGGCACCTCCACGATCTCGTCGCCGGACAGGCCCGAGCCGAGCGCCACGATCCGGGCCTCCTCGACCAGCACGTCGGTCGGCCCGAGATGCCGGTGCCCGTCGAAGGCCGCGGCCGCGCGGAACAGCGTGGAGGTCATCGGCCCTCGAGGAGCGGTCCCGCCGGGTCGTGGGTGATGCCGATCTTGGTCGCGGCCAGGCCCGACAGGGCCTCGAGGCAGACCCGGTTGGCGAGGAACGTCGTGATCTCGGCGTGGTCGTAGGGCGGCGACACCTCCACGACGTCGATGCCGGCGATCGGCAGCTCGCGGCAGATCCGTCGGACGGCGTCGAGCAGCTGGCGGCTCGACAGACCTCCTGGTTCGGGGGTGCCGGTGCCCGGCGCGTGCCCGGGGTCGCAGACGTCGATGTCGACCGAGAGGAAGACCGCGTCGCAGTCGTCCATCGCGATCGTGAACGCCTCGTCGAGGCACGCCTCGAGACCCCGGGAGACGATCTCGGTCATCTCGAAGGACCGCATGTCCTGCTCCGCCATCCAGCCCAGGGTCTCGGGCCCGGGCCAGTAGCCGCGCAGGCCCATCTGGAGGAACCGGTCGCCGCGCAGCGCGCCCGACTCGATCAGCCGCCGCATCGGCTGGCCGTGGCCGTAGAGCGAGCCGAACTCGATGTCGCCGGTGTCGGCGTGCGCGTCGAAGTGGATCATCGACACCCGGCCGAAGCCGCGGTGCCGCGCGACCCCCGTCGCGTCGGGCAGCGTGACCGAGTGGTCGCCGCCGAGCACCAGCGGGATCGCGCCCGCCGAGGCGACGGCGTACACCGCCTCCTCGAGGTTCTGCCGGGCGACCTCCTGCTCCCCCGGCGGCATCTCCACGTCGCCCGCGTCGACGACGCGGATGTCCTGGAGCGCGTCGACCCGCAGCGCGAGGCTCGGCCGGCTGCCGTCGTGCGGCAGGTAGTCGGTGCCGCGGATCGAGCTCGGCCCGAAGCGGGTGCCGGGCCGGTGGGAGGTGCCGCCGTCCCAGGGCGCCCCGATGACGACCACGTCGGCGTCTGCGTAGGAGTCGGGCTCGTCGAGGTCGACAGGGTCCACGCCGAGGAAGGTGATGTCGGGCCCGAACTGCGCGCCGTACCTCGTCATGCCAGCGTTTCTACCAGCCGTGTCGAGCCGATGACCTACGGATTTCGTCACTCTTGGGCAACAGATCCACGGATCCGTGCGAATGGACTTGCAACTACTGAGCAACCGGGCGCACGATGGACGCATGGCCCACGACCACGACCACCTCCAGAAGGCCGCGCACGACCACCTCTGGATGCACTTCGCCCGCCACACCGACGCCGAGATCCCGGTGATCGTCAAGGGCGAGGGCGCGTACTTCTACGACGCCAAGGGCAAGCGCTACCTCGACGCGCTCGCCGGACTGTTCGTGAGCCAGCTCGGCCACGGACGTACCGACCTCGCCGAGGCCGCCGCCAAGCAGGCCTCCGAGCTGGCCTTCATGCCGCTCTGGTCCTACGCGCACCCGAGCGCGATCGAGCTCGCCGAGAAGGTCGCGAACTACGCGCCGGGCGAGCTCAACCGGGTCTTCTTCACCAGCGGTGGCGGCGAGGCCGTCGAGACCGCGTGGAAGCTCGCCAAGAACTACTTCAAGCTCGTCGGCAAGCCGATGAAGCACAAGGTCATCTCGCGGGCCATCGCCTACCACGGCACCACCCAGGGCGCGCTCTCGATCACCGGCCTGCCGGGCCTCAAGGCCCAGTTCGAGCCGCTCGTTCCCTCGACCTTCCGGGTGCCCAACACCAACATCTACCGCGCGCCCGCCAACACCGCCGGGCCCGCCGGCGACGACGCCGAGGCGTTCGGTCGCTGGGCCGCCGACCAGATCGCGGTCGCCATCGAGAACGAGGGCGCCGACACCGTCGCCGCCGTCTTCCTCGAGCCCGTCCAGAACGCCGGTGGCTGCTTCCCGCCGCCGCCCGGCTACTTCCAGCGGGTCCGTGAGATCTGCGACGAGTACGACGTGCTGCTGGTCTCCGACGAGGTCATCTGCGCGTTCGGCCGGCTCGGCCACATGTTCGGGGCGGAGCGGTTCGGCTACGAGCCGGACATGATCACCTGCGCCAAGGGCATCACCTCGGGCTACGCACCCCTCGGCGCGATGATCGCCTCGGAGAAGCTCTTCGAGCCCTTCTCCCGCGACGGCAACGCGTTCCTGCACGGCTACACGTTCGGCGGCCACCCGGTCTCGACCGCGGTCGGCCTGCGCAACCTGCAGATCTTCGAGGACGAGAAGGTCCTCGACAACGTCAACGCCAACAAGGACGCCTTCCGCGCCACGCTGGAGAAGCTGCTCGACCTGCCGATCGTCGGCGACGTCCGCGGCGACGGGTACTTCTACGGGATCGAGCTGGTCAAGGACAAGGCGACCAAGGAGACGTTCAGCGACGAGGAGTGCGAGCGCATCCTCTACGGGTTCGTGTCCAAGCAGCTGTACGCCGAGGGCCTCTACTGCCGCGCCGACGACCGCGGCGACCCGGTCGTCCAGCTCTCGCCGCCGCTGATCTGCACCCAGGAGCACTTCGACGAGATCGAGCAGATCCTCCGCGTCGTGCTCGACAAGGCCGGTCAGATGATCTGAGTGGACTTCCTGGTCCACAGTCGCGCCGCGGCCCACGCCGACGGCTCCGACGAGCTCACCGAACGGCACTGGTCCTACATGGACCGGTTCGCCGCCGGCATGACCGCCCGCGGTCCGACCCTCGCCCCTGATCGCGAGACCTGGACGGGCAGCATGCACGTCGTGTCGCTCCCCTCGGTCACGGCCGTGGAGGCGTTCGTATCCGAGGAGCCGTACGAGCTCGCGGGCCTGTTCGCGTCGCACCGCACCTGGCGCTTCACGAACCTGCTCGGCCGCACGATGTGGGAGCACTCGGCCAGGCCCGACGAGCCGCGGTTCCTGGTCCTCGCGCGCGAGCTGCCGGACCTGCCGGACGAGGACCTGATCATGCTCGGCGAGCTGGAGACCCTGGACGGCGAGCCGGACGGCTTCGCGCTCGCGGCGCAGGTGGCCGACCGGTCGGCACTCGACGGTCTGGACGCCGAGGTGCACGACTGGGAGCCGGGGGGCCGGCGCTAGCCGGCCGAGCCGCCGGCGACCTCGTAGCTCCAGATCTCGGAGTGGGTCGACACCGGCTTCGGCGCCTCTCCACCGGCGCGCTCGGCGGCCGAGCGGTGACCCTCCGCGAACGACGGTGACCGGACCCAGGCCTGGAACGCCTCCTCGTCGCGCCAGCGCGTGACGACCAGCCACTGCTCGCGCGAGTCGGTGGGCTTGAGCAGCTCGAAGCCCTCGAAGCCGTCCTGCCCGTCGACCGCACCCGCACGAGCGGCGAAGCGGTGGGCGAGCTCGTCGCCGGCGTCCGTCGGCACGGTGATGGCGTTGATCTTGATCGTCGTCACGGTGGCCAGCCTGCCAGCCGCCGCACAGCAGGCCACTCAGAGTCCACAGCCAGTCCCCGAAGCTCGTCGTCCACAGGGTCTGCGGGATGTGTCGGTGCCGGTCGGTGTGCTGGAGGCATGACAGCGCTCGCCCATCACCCGCACCCGGTCACCGCCGCGGTGTCGTCGGCGCGTGCCGCGTTGTCCGGAGTGGCGGGTGTTCCGGTCTGGTCGATGACGGGTGAGCAGACCAAGCAGACGCTCGTGGAGGTCGAGGCCCTCGAGGCGCAGCTCGCAGCAGCGAAGTCGCGTCTGCTGCGGCATGCGGAGTCGATCGACCTGCCAGGTGAGTCCGGTGCGAGATCCTCGGCGAACTGGCTCGCGCGTCGACACCGCCTGACTCGTCGTGAGGCGCACCGCCAGCGGTTCCTCGCCGACGCGTTGGAGACGCATGCCCTCGTCGCGGCCGCGATGGACCAGGGCAGGGTGAACCACGAGCAGGCCCACGCGATCCTCCGCGGCCTGGCCACCCTGCCCGAGGACCTCGACCCCGAGCTGGTGGTTCGGGCCGAGGAGCACCTCATCGGGCTGGCGAAGGACTTCGATGCCACAGCGTTGAAGCGGCTCGCCCGCACGATCCTGGAGGTCGTGGCCCCCGACGTCGCCGACGAACACCTCGCCAAGCTCATGGAGAAGGAGGAGCGCGACGCCGAGGCGGCGGCCCGCTTCTCGATGTGGGAGGACGGCCACGGGAAGGTGCACGGCACCTTCACCCTCGATGCCTTCTCAGGGGCGTGCCTGAAGAAGGCACTCTTCGCCCTGGCCTCCCCCAAGCACCGCGCCGCTACGGGCCCACTCGGCGAACGTCGCCCGACACCCCAACGGCTCGGCCAGGCGTTCGCCGAGTACGTCCGCCGCTACCCCACCGACAAGCTCCCGCAGGCCGGCGGCCTCAACGCCACCGTCGTCGTCCTCATCCCCTACGACACCCTGATGGGCTCATCAAGGGCAGCGAACCTCGACACCGGCGAATCCATCTCCGCCGCCCTGGCCCGCCGGATCGCCTGCGAAGCCGGGATCATCCCCGCCGTCCTCGGCGGCAGCTCCGAGGTCCTCGACCTCGGCAGATCCCGCCGCTTCCACACCAGGGCCCAACGCATCGTCTTCACCATCGAGCAGGGCGGCTGCCTCGAAGAGGGCTGCGACGCCCCACCCGCGATGTGCCAGATCCACCACCCCACCCCGTGGTCGAAGGGAGGTGAGACCAACCGCGACGGCTGGATGCTCTGCCCCACCGCCCACCGCCGCGTCCACGACCCCACCTACACCCACCAACGCCTGCCGAACGGCAAGGTCCGCTTCCACCTGCGGACATAGACGGTCGCCGGCCACCCGGCGAGCGAGGCGGTTCGAGTTGCGCAGGTCACATCGCAGGCACCCGTCAGGGTGGCGTGGCTGCACCCCTAGTCGGGGACCGTCGTGGGGTGTTCCTGTTCTTCAGCAATCGCCTCGGGTGCGTCGGCTCGCTCGCGATCTCAGCCCTCGTCACCGTCGTCCTGATCCTGGCGCTGCGACGGTGACCCGCTCGGTCGCGACGGTGCTGCTGCACGTGCTGTTCTTCGGCGGCACGTCCTGGGCACGTCCGTCGGACGCTGCCCGCGTCCGACGGTCGCGCACGCCCTAGCTGCGCGGGACTCCTGGGCGCCGGAAGATCCCCGCGCTCGGCTTCGGCTCGAAGTACGTCGTCTTCGGCGGCATCACCCCGCCCGAGTCGGCGAGGGCGGTCAGCGCGGACAACGGCGGCGGAGCCAGCGTGAAGAGCACTCCCCCGTCGAGGTCGCAGCGGCGGGTGAGCTCGTCGACCTCGGTCTTCGCCGGGGCGATCTCGACGCGCTGGCCCAGCTTGTCGAGGACCTCCTCCTGCAGCACCTCGACGTCGAGGCGCCCGCCGTCGTGGACCACCACGCGGTGCCAGCGGCCGTCGGCGTAGAAGCCCCACGTGCCCGCGGAGGGGCTGTTCGAGTCCGCCGGGACGACCTCGAAGCGCTCGGTCAGCAGGTTCATCAGCGGTGGGACGTCGACCGGCCCGATGATCCGGCGGTGGAAGGCGGAGAGCCGCAGTCCGTCCATCGGGTGCAGCACGCACAGCACGCCGCCGTCGTTCGGCTCCCCCGATCCGCGCCACGACAGGAGTGCCGCGGCGACGCGGTGGTGGCCGTCGGCGATGTAGTGGTCCGAGGACGAGAGCTCGGCGACCAGCTCGTCGCGTGGCCGGGCCGGCGGGCACTCGCCACACCGTCTGGCGCCGGCGGCCGGGGCCGTCGAAGTCGAGGTCCGGCCGGGTGGCGGTGAGCTCCTCGACGGTGCGCCGGTACACCGGTCCGGCGGCGTGCAGGAGCGCGACCAGCGCCGGCGGGGCGTCCGTCGTCTCGACGTGGTGGACCAGGCTCTCGACCCGCTGCCGCTGCACCGCCTCGTGGCCGCGCACCCGGCCGTCGAAGAACGCGTGGACGGCGACCTCGCAGACGATCCCGACGTGGTCGTCCTGGCGGTAGACGAACAGTGCCGGAGGTGAGACGTCGTACGCCGCAGGGTCGGGCGGCGCCACGGGCGGCAGGGTCCCGGTGTCCTCCGGCAGCTCGGCGAGACCGGTGACGAGGCGCCGGGCCCAGTCCAGTCGGACGACCAGCGCCGGGAACGGTCGGATGACGCTCACGCGAGGGTCACCTCGGTCACGCCGAGGACGTGCGGCACGTCGCGGAGCTCCTCGAGCAGGGTCCGGTCGACCTCGCCGGCGACGTCGATGGTCGCGACCGCGGCGTCACCGCCGCGGAAGATCCGGTTCTGCATGTGCTCGACGTTGAGGTGCGCGCTGCTGAGCCGGTCGAGCACCTCGGCGAGCACCCCCACCCGGTCGAGGTGCCGGATCGTGAGCGTGGCGGCGCCCAGGCGTCGCGGCTCGAGGTTGACGCAGTGCCGGATCTCACCGGTCGCGAACCTCTCGACGATGTCGGCGACGCCGTCGGCGATGGCCAGCTGTGCCTGCTCGGTGGACGCGCCGATGTGGTGGGTGCCGACGACGCCCGGGTGCTGGGCCACCCGGGAGACCCACTCTCCCGACCCACCGCTCGGCTCGTCGGCGAACACGTCGAGTCCGGCCCGGACGGTGCCGGCGTCCAGCGCCGCGAGCAGGGCGGGCTCGTCGACGATCTCGCCGCGCGAGGTGTTGAGCAGGATGGCCCCGGGCTTCATCCGCCCCAGGAAGTCGGCGTCGACCATGCCGCGGGTCGCCGACTTGGCGGGCACGTGCAGGCTCACGACGTCCGAGGTGGCGAGCAGGTCCGGGAGCGACTCGCACAGCGTGATGCCGAGGTCCTCGATCCGGGCGACGGCGCGCTCCGACCGCTCGGGCTTGGCCAGGGCCTGGACGTTCATGCCGAACGCCGCGGCGCGCTGGGCCACGGCGAGGCCGATCGAGCCCAGCCCCATGATGCCGATGGTCGAGCCGAGCACTCCGTGGGCCTTGCTGTAGCGGGACTTGTTCCAGGTGCCCGCGCGGAGGTCGGCCACGTTGTCGGCGATCCGCCGGTCGATGGCGAGGAGCAGTCCCATGGTGAGCTCGGCGACCGCCGCGGCGTTGCGTCCGGGGACGTTGGAGACGAACACGCCGTGCGCCGCCGCGGCGTCGGTGTCGATGGTGTTGGTCCCGGCACCGGCGCGGATGACCAGGGCGAGCCGGTCGGCCGCGGCGAAGACCGCGGCGGGCACCTTGGTGCTCCGCACGACCAGGGCGTCGAACCCCGGGACCCGCCCCGGAAGATCATCCGCGGTCAGGGTCGGGTCGAGGACGCACTCGTGACCACGGGACTCGAGCTCCGAGATCGTCCGCTCGGGCAGACCGTCGGCGAAAAGCAGGCGCATCGCGCGACGCTAGCCCCCCGGGAGGGCATCACGCCATCATCACATTCGGGCCTTCCCAAGTCCCTTCGTGCGCGGCTACGTTGCCGAACAGGTTCCGCGGCAGTGTCGCCGCGGTGGGAGGGAAACCGTCATGACCCGTCGTCCCCTGCTCACGGTCGCCGCAGCGGCGGTCGCCCTCGGGCTCGGCCTCGCGGGCACGCAGTCCGCCGCCGCCCCGCAGGCGAAGCAGAAGCCCGACCGCCCGACGAAGGTCGTCATCATCGTCGTCGACTCCCTGAGCAAGGAGATCGTCAAGAAGTACGGCATGCGCAACGTGCAGAAGCTGATGCGCGACGGTGTCGACACTCCTCGCGGCTACCTCGGGCACACCGGCTCGGTCACCGTGGTCACGCACAACGTCATCACGTCCGGGCAGCTGCCGAAGCACATGGGCTGGACCGACGAGGGCTACCGCGACGTGGCGGGCGTCCTGGGCGACCCCGAGCCGACGAACCCCGACCAGCTGTACATCACGAGCAACATGACCTCCGACCTGCTCAAGCTGCAGCAGGCCGCGGGCTACCCCAAGCTCGCCGACTACCTCGGCACCGCCGACCCGGCGGCCAAGACGTTCACGATCAGCCCCAAGGGCTACGCCGGCTACGCGTTCGGTGGCGCCGGCTCGGACTCGATCATCACGTTCAGCAGCGGGCCCGAGTGCACCACCGGGGGGACCTGGCGCAAGCCGGGCGGCATCAACGTGCCGTCGTACATCCTCGGTGAGCCGTGCAGCCGGTTCTGGGTGCACAGCGGCTACCCGACCTTCGCGTACGACACCGCCAAGCTGCCGGCCGTGCTCTACCCGCTCGACAGCGACCGCTACGTGACCGGCAAGGACCCCGAGCACCAGGGCGGCGACGTCTGGGCCGCCGACGCGGCGATCTCGATCATGCGCAACGAGCCGGCGTGGAACGGCATCTTCGTGACCCTGCCCGGTGTCGACAAGGCCGCCCACATGTGGGGCGGTGTCACCGACCCGGGTCCGACCGGCGCGGACGGCGACGCGATGACCCACATGGTCGCCGCCACCGCCGAGGCCGACCGTCAGGTCGGCAAGATCATCGACGAGCTCGAGGCGAGCGGCGAGCTGGACGACACCCTCGTCGTGCTGACCGCCGACCACGGCTCGGTCGCCGGCAAGAAGTTCTACGGCGAGTCGGTCGCCGAGCGCGACTACGGGTACAACAACTGGTACTACGGCGACCCCGAGAACGACGCCGTCTACAACCGGCCGCAGGCGGCCCTCGCGCCGCTCGTCGCCACCGGCAACATCGGGCTCTCCTACAGCGACTCCATGCTCCGCGTCTGGCTCAAGGACCAGTCGTCGGCCAAGGTCAAGGAGGCGGCCAGGGCGATGCGAGGGATGCCCGCGGTCACCGCGGTCTGGAAGCGCCACGGCAGCCACTACGACCGGGTCAGCCCGGTCCGCTGGGACCGGATGAAGACCCGCGGTGAGCGGCGCTGGTTCGCCGCCAAGGCGCACAAGCTCGTCAACACCCAGGCGGCGGTCTACGGGCCCGACCTCATCGCGACCCTGCCCGACAACACGACGTACTCGGTGGCCGGTGACCACGGCGGCATCCAGCGCGCCGCCCAGCGGATCCCGATCGTGTTCTACGGCGGCGGCACCTCGGCCCAGGACATCGACGCCCAGGTCCGCTCGGTCGACATCATGCCGATGATCCTGAGGGCGATGGGGATCGAACCCGTGTACGACATGGACGGTCGCGCCTACCGGCTGCCGACCGACTAAGAGTGAGCCGGGAGGCGCCTCACGACCGGGTCCGCCAGGCCTCGAAGGACTCGGCCGACGTCCTGGAGGGCGTGTAGCCGAACACCGACTTCAGACGGTCGTTGTCGAGCACCGGACGGTGCTTGAGGAAGATCGTCTGCTCCGGTCCGTACGCCGTGAGGCCGAGCCTCCTGCCCACCCCGAGCGCGACCTTGAGGAGCGACTCGGGCAGGGCGAGCACCGGCTTGCCGAGCCGGGCCGCGATCTCGTCGACGGTCAGGGTGCCGTCCCCCGCGACGTTGAAGACGCCCGTGACCGGTGAGGTGACCGCGCGGATCATGATCTCCACGACGTCGGTGTCCCAGATGAACACGAACGGCGACGACGAGCCGCGGATCTTCAGCAGCCGTGGCCGCTCGAACAGCGCGGTGATCTGGTTGTCGACACGCTCCCCCAGGATCGTGCCGATCCGGAGGACCACCTGCTCCAGCTCCGGGTGCGCCACGCGCTCGGCGGCGAGCATCTCCTCGACCAGCCGCTTGTGGTGGCTGTAGGCGAACACCTCGTTGCCGCGCACCGGGTCGTCCTCGGTGAGCCGGTCGGGGTTGTCGGGGTGGTAGCCGTACGCGGCGCCGCTCGAGGACACCACGATGCGGCCCACCCCGTGGGCCAGGCAGGCGTCGAGCACGTGGCGGGTGCCGGTCACGTCGACGGCGTGCTCCAGGTCCCGGGACGAGTCCTTGCCGGGCGTCACGATCGAGGCGAGGTGCACGACGACGTCGACACCGCGGCTCGCGAAGGCCGCGTCCACGGCGTCGGACGAGGTCACGTCCATGACGACGTGCTCGACGCCGGGTACGGACGTCGAGGGCACGGCGAGGTCGGCCGACACCACCGTGAGCCCCGCGTCGGCGAGGCCGCGGACGACGGACGAGCCCAGGAACCCGTTGCCGCCGGTGACCAGGACGACCGTCACGTGACCGGCTCGGGATCCGGGGCGCGCGTGCGCGCGCCCCACCACTGAGCCACCGCGAGCCCGGCGATGATGTCCCAGATCCCCCACCAGGCGGCGACCAACGCCATCCCGCCGAGCCCGTCGAAGTACGTGAACACGAGCAGCAGTCCGAGGCCGGCGTTGCGGATCCCGACCTCGAACGTCATCGCCTTCGTGCTGCGCTCGGGCAGGCGGGTGGCGCGCGCGATCGAGTAGCCGAGGAGCAGCGCGAGGGCGTCGTGCAGGAACACCGCGAGGACGACGACGCCGATGTAGTCGACGAAGATCCCCCAGTTGTTCGAGACACCGATGACGATGACCGCGCCGAGGGCCAGGAAGGCGACCGGGCCGATGATCCGGCCGGCACGCGAGGCGAAGCGCGGCCAGAGCCGGGCGATGGTGATGCCCGCGATGAACGGCACCCCGATGACCAGACCGATCTCGAGCAGCATGTCGACGGCGTCGAGCTCGATGTCCTCCAGCAGCTTCTTGCCGGTCGGGTGGATCGAGCCCCAGAACGCCATGTTCAGCGGCATCAGGAAGATCGCCAGGAGGTTGCTGACCGCGGTCATCGAGACCGAGAGCGCGACGTCCCCCTTCGCGCGGTGCGTGAGGATGTTGGACACGTTCCCGGGCGGGCAGCAGGCCACCAGGATCATGCCGAGCGCGACCGAGCCCCTCACGTCGAGGGCCAGGGTCAGCAGGAACGTGATCGCCGGGAGCAGCACGAACTGGGCGACGACGCCGATCGCGATCACGCCCGGGCGCCGCGCCGCGGCCCTGAAGTCGTCCAGCTTGGTGTCGAGCGCGATCCCGAACAGGATCGCGCCGATCACGATCTTGAGGGTGGTGAGGGAGCCCTCCTCGAACGCGATCCTGATGCCGTCGACATCTCCAGCCATGGGAATCACGACAGCTCCTCGATCTCGGCCCGCACCGCGGAGCGGTAGGCGTCCTTGTTGACGTAGTAGCTCATCCGCTCGAGGTCGAGGTACCGGTAGCCCCCGGTGAGGTCCGGCCGCGGCCCGTGCACCCGCGCCTCGAACTCCGCGGCCCTGGTCGGCGACGACCGGCGCGCGGAGAGGTACGTCGCCACCAGCTCGGCCTGCTCGTACCGGCCCTGCCAGCCGATGCCGGTCGCCTCGATCATCCCGACCACGAAGAGGTTCGGGTCCGCCTTGCTGAACACGTTGAGGTGCAGGTCGGGGGCACCCTCGGTCCCGTCGCCGGTCCAGCCGAGGAGCGGGGGGTCGAGGAACGGGTAGTGCAGCCGGTAGCCGGTCGCCAGCACGATCACGTCGTAGTCGCCGCGCTCGCCGTCCTTGAACACCACGCCGTCACCGTCGAAGCGCTCCACGTCGCGCCGCACCCGGACGTCGCCGTGCCCGATGTGGTGCAGGATCAGGGTGTTCACGATCGGGTGCGACTCGTAGATCCTGTAGTCCGGCTTCGGGAAGCCGAACCGCACCGGGTCGCCGGTGAACACCTTGAGCAGCCGGCTGTCGACGGCCTGCTTGATCCGCGGCGGCAGCGGCCGGCCCTGGTTGAGCGTGTCGGCCGGCTTGCCGAACAGGTACTTCGGCACGAAGTAGTAGCCGCGGCGCACCGAGATGTCGACCGACCGCGCGTGGTGGACGGCATCCACGGCGATGTCGCAGCCGGAGTTGCCGGCGCCGATGACCAGGACCCGCTTGCCGGCGAACACCGAGGCGCTCTTGTAGCGGCTCGTGTGCAGGACCTCGCCGTCGAACGAGCCGGCGAAGCTCGGCTCCGAGGGCTCGCTCAGTGTTCCGTTCGCGACGACGACGCCCGCGTGACGGACGGTCCGCTCGGCGCCGCCGGAGCGGACGGTCACCTCCCAGGCGCCGTCGACCGGCTCGGCCCGGACCACCTCGGTCCCGAACTCGTAGCCCTCGCGGAGACCGAACTCGTCGGCGAAGTCGCGGAAGTACACGAGGAGCTCGCGGTGGCTCGGGTAGTCGGCGACGTCCTCGCCCATCGGGAACTCGCCGAACTCGGTGGTCCGCTTGGACGAGATGAGGTGCGCGGACTCGTAGACGGTGCTGCGCGGGCCGTCGATGTTCCAGAGTCCGCCGACGTCGTCGGCGAGGTCGTAGCCGGTCCACGGGATGCCCCGGCGCTGGAGGTTGCGGGCCGCGGCGAGGCCGGAGGGGCCGGCGCCGATGACGGCGTAGGTGGGCTCGGGCACCGGGTCAGGCTTCCAGACGCCGGGTCATCAGCCGCACGTACAGCCGAGGAGCGAGCCGGCTGACGTGCCACGAGAGCCGCGCCGTCCGCCCGACGAGGACGCGGTCACGGCCGGCCGCCACGGCCTCGACGACCGCTCGCGCGACGTCGTCCGCGGTGATCTCCGCGCCGGTGGTGGCCCGCTCCCGGCCCTCGGCGCGCGCGGCCGCCTCGCCCATCCCGCCAGTGACGAAGGTCGGGTGGACGAGCGTGACGCCGACGCCGTCGTGGGCGAGCTCGGGACGCAGCGCCTCGAACAGTCCCGTGACCGCGTGCTTGGCGCCGACGTACGCCGGCCGGCCGAGCACCGGGGCGAAGCCGGCGACCGACCCGATGACGACGACCCGGCCACGCGCCTCCCGCAGGGCCGGGAGGGCGGCCTGGGTCAGCGCGACCGGGCCGAGGTAGTTCACGGCCATGACCCGCTCGTGCGTGCCGACGTCGTGATCCTCGAACCTGCCGATCGCCGAGATGCCGGCGTTGTGGACGAGCACGTCGATCCGGCCGTGCTCCGCCACGACGGCGTCGACGGCCGCCCGCACGGCGTCGGGATCGGTGATGTCGCAGGCCAGGATCCCGTCAGCGGCGACCACGTCGAGACCCACGACGGCGTACCCGGCCTCCTCGAACCTGGCCGTCAGGCGCGCGCCGATCTGCCCGGCGGCGCCGGTGACGAGAGCGAGCCGCATCAGGCGAGCGCCTTCGCCCGCCTCCGCGAGTTCAGCTCGCCGCCGACCACGATGATGATCGAGATCACGAACATCAGGGTGCCCACGACGTTCACCTGCATGGGCACGCCGCGCTGCGCGACGCCCCAGACGTACATGGGGAACGTCGTGGTGTTGCCGGCGTTGAGGTTCGTGACGATGAAGTCGTCGAAGGACAGCGAGAACGACAGCAGGGCGGCACCGAGGATGCCCGGGAAGACCAGCGGGAAGGTCACCCGCCAGAAGGTCTGCGCCGGTGTCGCGTAGAGGTCCGCGGCGGCCTGCTCGAGCGTGTCGTTCATGCCGGCCAGCCGCGACCGCACGGTGACGACCACGAACGACAGGCAGAACATGATGTGCGCGATCAGGATCGTCCAGAAGCCGAGCTGGCCCGCGAAGCCGGCGCCGACGAACAGCGCGAGCAGGGACGAGCCGAGCACGATCTCCGGCGCGGCCATCGGCAGGAAGATCACCAGGTTGGCGACCGACCGGCCCTTGAAGGAGTGCCGCACGAGCGCGAACGCCGCCAGCGTGCCCAGGATCGTCGCCCCGACCGTCGAGAGCAGCCCGATCTGGATCGACCGGGACAGCGCCTCGCACATCGAGGGGTCCTCGCACGGGTTCAGCCAGTTGTGCATGGTGAAGCCGTCGAAGCGGTAGATCAGCCGGCTCTTCGGGTCGTTGAAGCTCATCAGCACGACGATGAAGATCGGGATGAACGTGTAGACGAGGACGAGCAGCCCGAGGAGCAGGACGAGGTTCTTGCGGATCCAGGTCACAGCAGCTCCTCCGTGCCGGCGCGGCGGACGTAGACGAGCACCATCACCAGGATGAGCAGCATCAGGATCATCGACAGGGCACCGGCCGCCGGGTAGTTGTTGGCGTCGGTGAACAGGCTCTGGATGACGCTGCCGACCATCCGCTGGTTCGGGCTGCCGAGCAGCTGGGCGTTGATGTAGTCGCCGGCCGCGGGGATGAAGGTCAGCAGCGTGCCCGACACGACACCCGGGAGGGACAGCGGCCAGGTGACCCGGAAGAACCCGACGATCGGGTTCGCGTACAGGTCGCTCGACGCCTCGATCAGCCGGTGGTCGATCTTGTCGATGCTGGCGAACAGCGGCAGCACCATGAACGGCAGGAAGTTGTACGTCAGGCCGGCCACCACGGCGACCGGTGTCGCGAGGAGACGGCCGTCGTCACCGAGGAGGTGCACGGTCTGGAGCGCGTCCACGACGAACCCGTCGTCGGCCAGGATCAGCTTCCACGAGAGCGTGCGGACCAGGAAGCTGGTGAAGAACGGCGCGATGACCAGCACCAGCATGAGGTTCTTCCAGCGGCCCGCCTTGAACGCGATCGCGTAGGCCAGCACGTAGCCGAGCACCAGGCAGATCAGGGTGGCGATGCCGGCGTACAGGAGGGATCGGCCGAGCGGGCCGGAGTACTCCTGGACCGCGTCCACGTAGTTCTGGACGTGGTACGTCATCTCGTAGCCCTTGGAGTCCGACCCGCTCGGGTCGAACAGGCTGGTGGCGACGAGCGAGTAGAACGGGACGACGAAGAAGACCCCGAGCCAGATCGCCGCCGGGAGCAGCAGCAGGTAGCCGGTGCGGCCGCGGCGTCGTCCGCTGGCGTCCTTGGCGTCGGCGATCTCGACCGGCGCCACCCCGGCGGTGCTCGTCATCGGCTAGCCATCCGAGTCCACCCGCTGGGCGCCGGCGAAGGCATCCTGTGCGGCGTCGAGGAGGAACGCGTACTCCGGTCGCCACGAGAGCTCCACCTTGTCGCCGACCGCGAAGATCCGGGTCCGCCCGGTGTTCTGCGAGAACACCTGGAGCTCCTGGCCCCAGGGCATCCGCACGAGGTACTGGGTGCTGACGCCGACGAACGACACGTCGCTGACCACGCCGCCCGGGATGGTGTTGCCTGGCGCGTCGAGCTCGGCGCCCTCGTCGCCGATCAGGACCTTCTCGGGCCGGATGCCGATCCAGCCCCGGTCGCCCGGCGCGTGCGCCCGGTCCACCGGGATGGTGACGCCGATCCCGTGCATGTCGACCGTGACCATGTCCGCGGCGCGGCTCTGCACCGTTCCCTCGATGAGGTTGGACTGGCCGAGGAAGTTCGCGACGAACGTCGATCGCGGGTTCTCGTAGAGCTCGGTGGGAGCACCCATCTGCTCGATCACCCCCGCGTTCATCACCGCGACGGTGTCGGCCATGGTCATGGCCTCCTCCTGGTCGTGGGTGACGTGGATGAAGGTGAGCCCGACCTCGACCTGGATCCGCTTGAGCTCGATCTGCATCGAGCGGCGCAGCTTGAGGTCCAGGGCGCCCAGCGGCTCGTCGAGGAGCAGCACCTCGGGCTTGTTGATGAGCGCCCGCGCGAGCGCCACCCGCTGCTGCTGCCCGCCGGAGAGCTGGGTCGGCTTCTTGCGCGCCTGGTTGTCCAGCTCGACGAGGTCGAGCATCTCCCGCACGGTCTTGTCGACGTCGGCCTGCTTGCGCCGCCGCAGCCCGAACGCGACGTTCTCGAAGATGTCGAGGTGCGGGAAGAGCGCGTAGTTCTGGAAGACCGTGTTGACCGGGCGCTGGTACGGCTTGGCGTGGGTGATGTCGTTCCCCGCCAGCGTGATCGACCCCGAGCTCGGCGACTCGAGACCGGCGACCATCCGCAGCGTCGTGGTCTTGCCGCAGCCCGACGGCCCGAGGAGCGCGAAGAACGATCCCTTCGGAACGTCGAGGTCGAGCTCGCGGACGGCGTGGAACGAGCCGTAGTGCTTGGTCAGCCGGCGCAGCGCGAGGCCGTCGTACGACGCCGCGTCGGCCAAGCCGTCCTCGCTCGCGGCAGAGCCCTCAACCACCTGTGACATCGGCGAAATCTCCTTCGTACTGGCTGATCTGGGCCTCGTCGAGGGCCATGAACGTCATCGTGTTCGCGAGCATCTCCGAATCGGGGAAGATGAGGGGGTTGTCGACCAGCGTGGGGTCGAGCTTCTCCATCTCCTCCTGGGCGCCCTTGACGGGACAGATGTAGTTCACCCACGCGGCGAGCTTCGCGGCGACCTCGGGTTGGTAGTAGTAGTTCATCCAGGTCTCGGCGTTCGCCTGGTGCTCGGCGAGGTTGGGCACGAGCATGTTGTCGCTCCAGAGCATGAGCCCCTCCTCCGGAGTGACGAACTTGATGGCGGGGTTGTCGTACTGCGCCTGGATGACGTCCCCGGACCACGCCTCGCAGGCGACGATGTTCCCCGCCGCGAGGTCCTGGATGTACTCGTTGCCGGTGAAGGCGCGCACCTGGCCGTCGGCCACGGCACCACGCAACAGGTCGATGCCGTTGTCCCAGTCGTCGTCGTCGAAGTCCGCGGGGTCCGCCCCGACGACCTTGAGAACGAAGCCCATGGTGTCGCGCATCTCGGTGAGCAGCGAGATCCGTCCCTTCAGGTCGCTACGGGTCAGCAGTTCCTCGAAGCCGCGCACCTCGCCGACGGCGTCCGCGTTGTACGCGATGCCGGTCAGCCCGCTCTGCCACGGGACGTGGTAGTCGAACTCCGGGTCCCAGGCCAGGCCGCGCAGGGGGTCGATGATGTTCGCCGTGACGTTGGGGATCTTCTCGGCGTCCAGCTTCTGGATCCACCCGAGATCGATCATCCGGGCGGCCATCCAGTCGGTCAGCATCATCATGTCCCGCTGGACCGGCTCACATGAGCCGAGCTGGTTCTTGACCTTGGCGTAGAACTCCGAGTTGTCGTTGACGTCGTCGGTGTAGTCGACCTCGATGCCGTACGTGTTGGTGAAGACGGCCTGGGTTGAGGTCTTCTTGCGGCGCGGGTCGATGTACGCCGGCCAGTTCGAGATGATCAGCAGCTTCTCGGCCTCGGAGACGTCCTTGCCGACGCAGGACGCCGCAGCGACCTGCGCGCCCTCGACCCCGAAGAAGGGCAGCTTGAGGGCCGCGGCGCTGAGGCCGAGGAACCCGACCGCGCCCGCACCCGCCAGCACCCCCCGCCGGGAAGCCCCCCGCCCGGTCGGAGGGACCGGCACCATCTCGTCCCGATCCCCAGTCATCACGACGGATCGTGGCACGCGAACGGACCGCCGACAAGGGATCCCGCCGTCCTGTAACGTGCCAGCAACGAATTCCCTCGTAATGACAGCGGCGGAGAGCGGGACTCACGTGGCAGGCAAGCGCCAGGACCTGGACGAGGTCTCGAAGGCGATCATCTACGAGCTCCAGCAGGACGGCCGCCGCTCGTACGCCTCGATCGGGAAGGCCGTGGGTCTGTCCGAGGCGGCCGTGCGCCAGCGCGTCCAGCGCCTCATCGAGGGCGGTGTGATGCAGATCGTCGCCGTCACCGACCCGCTCCAGCTGGGCTTCGCCCGCCAGGCGATGGTCGGCGTGCACGTCCAGGGCGCCCTCGAGCCGGTCGCCGACGCCCTGGCCGAGATCTCCGAGGTCTCCTACGTCGTGCTGACCGCGGGCCGCTACGACCTGCTCATCGAGGTCGTCTGCGCGAGCGACGAGCACCTGCTCGAGATCATCAGCAGTCAGATCCGGACCACGCCCGGGGTGTCCGGCACCGAGACCCTCGTCTACCTGATGCTGCGCAAGCAGACGTACTCGTGGGGAGTGACCTGAGCACCTACGGCCGACTCTCCTACTGGCACGCCAGCGCGGGCGACGACTGGACTCCGCGGGACCCGCTGCCGGGCGACCGCGAGGCGGACGTCGCCATCGTCGGCGCGGGGTACACCGGCCTCTGGACCGCGTACTACCTCGCCGAGGCGGACCCGACGCTCTCGATCGTCGTCCTGGAGTCCGAGGTCGCCGGCTTCGGCGCGTCCGGCCGCAACGGCGGGTGGTGCTCGGCCCTGTTCCCGGCCGAGCTGCCCGCCCTGACCGAGCTCGGCGGGCGCGAGGCGGCCCTCGCCCAGCACGCCGCGATGCGCGTGACCGTCGACGAGGTGATCCGGGTGTGCGCGGCCGAGGGCATCGACGCGCAGGTCGCCAAGGGCGGGATGGTCCGGCTCGCCCGTGGCAGGGCCCAGCTGTCGCGGGCGAGGCACGAGGTCGAGGAGGCCAGGACCTGGGGACGTGGCGAGGACGACCTGCACCTGCTGGGTGCCGACGAGGCGCGTGCGCTGGTCAACGGCAGCCGCGTCGACGGCGCGGTCTACACCCCGGACTGCGCCGCCCTCCACCCCGCGCGGCTGGTGCGCGGCCTGGCCGCCGCCGTCGAGCGCCGCGGCGTCACGATCCACGAGCAGACACGGGTGACGTCGATCGAGCCGCGACTGGTCCGCACCGACCGCGGCGCGGTCCGGGCGCGCACCGTGGTCCGGGCCACCGAGGGCTTCACCCCGTCGCTGCCCGGTCACCGGCGGACCAGCATCCCCGTCTACTCGCTCGTCATCGCCACCGAGCCGGTCGACGCGGCGGTGTGGGACGAGATCGGCCTGGCCCGGCGCGAGACGTTCTCGGACTTCCGGCACCTGATCGTCTACGGCCAGCGCACCGCCGACGACCGCGTCGTCTTCGGCGGCCGCGGCGCGCCGTACCACCTGGGCTCGCGGATCATGCCGGGCTTCGACCGCGACGAGTCCGTCTTCGCGCACCTCCTGGAGACCCTCGTCGACCTGCTGCCGCAGCTGACGGGGATCGGGGTGAGCCACGCCTGGGGTGGCCCGCTCGGGGTCCCCCGCGACTGGTGCGCCTCGGTCGGCCTGGACCGCTCGACCGGCCTGGGCTGGGCCGGCGGGTACGTCGGCGACGGCGTCGCCACCACCAACCTCGCGGGCCGGACGCTGCGCGACCTGGTGCTCGAGCAGGACACCGCACTCACCCGCCTCCCCTGGGTCAACCACCACTCGAAGAAGTGGGAGCCCGAGCCGCTGCGCTGGTTGGGCGTCAACGCGACGCGGCTGGCGTTCACCGCCGCGGACCGCGAGGAGTCGCTGACCGGCCGGCCGAGCCTGGTGGCGCGAGCGATGGCACCGTTGGTCTCGTGAAGAGGCAGGCGCTCGTCCGGAGGCCCGGCCCGCGGTTGGCCGAGGGTCTCCTGACCCACCTCGACCGCGTGCCCGTCGACGTCGACCTGGCGCAGCGGCAGTGGGAGGGGTACGCCGCCGCGATGCAGACCGAGGGCTGGGAGCTCTACGAGGTCGAGCCCGAGGACGACTGCCCGGACGCTGTCTTCGTCGAGGACACGGTGGTCGTCTACGGCGACCTCGCGGTGATCACCAGGCCCGGCGCCGACGAGCGGAAGCCCGAGACGGCCGGCACCGAGGCCGCGCTGCGCGGGCTGCGCTACCGGATCGCGCACATCGTGGCGCCCGGGACGCTCGACGGCGGCGACGTCCTCAAGCACGGCGGCACGGTGTGGGTCGGGACGGGCGGCCGGACCAACCAGGACGGGGTCGACCAGCTCGCCGCGCACCTCGCCCCGCTGGGCGCGGAGGTCGTCGGCGTCCCGGTCAGCAAGGTGCTGCACCTCAAGTCCGCGGTCACCGCACTGCCCGACGGCACGGTCGTGGGCTACCCGCCTCTCGTCGACGACACCGAGGTCTGGCCGTCGTTCCTCCCCGTGCCCGAGGAGCCCGGCTCGCACGTCGTGCTCCTGGACGACACCACGGTCCTGATGTCGACGAGTGCGCCGGAGACCCGGGCGATCTTCGAGGAGCGAGGGCTCCGGGTCGTCGCGGTCGACCTGTCCGAGTTCGAGAAGCTCGAGGGGTGCGTGACCTGCCTGTCGGTCCGGCTCAGGGGGTAGCGAAGCCGTTCGCCAGGGTCTTGGCCGGGCGGACGGTGCTGTGCAGCCAGGTGTCGAAGAACGTGCCGAGGTCCTGGCCGCTCACCGCCTCCGCCAGCGCGACGAGCTCCGGGACCGTGCCGTGCCCGCCCTCGCGGCTCGACAGCCAGGTCGTGAGCAGCGTCCAGAACTGCTCCTCGCCGATCCTGTTGCGCAGGGCCTGCAGCGCCATCGCGCCGCGGTGGTAGATCCGCCCGTCGAACAGATCCGCGGCCCCGGGGTCGTCGATCCGCAGTGCCCAGAACTCGGCGACGTCCCTCTTGGACTCGTAGGAGTCCTCGAGGAACTGGTCGCCCGAGGACCCACCGTGGGTCTCCGCCCAGTAGACCTCCATGAAGGTCGCGAAGCCCTCGTTGAGCCACACGTCGCGCCAGCGCCGGACCGCGACCGAGTCGCCGAACCACTGGTGCGCGAGCTCGTGCACGACCAACCCGGTCGCCCCCGTGCCCGCTGCCGAGTAGACGGGCCGGCCCTGGGTCTCCAGGGCGAACCCGGGGTTCAGCCCGGTCATCACTCCCCCGGTGCTCGCGAACGGGTAGGGGCCGAGCCGGTCCTCCAGCCACGCGGTGATCGACGCGCTGTCGAGCAGCAGGTCGAGGCCGGCCTGCCGCACCAGCGGCGTGAGCTGTTTCGAGACCGCGACGATCCACGGCCGGCCGTCGAGGCTCCCCTTGCGGACCGTGAACGCGCCGGCCGCGAAGAAGGCGAGGTACGGCGCCATCGGCTCGGCCGAGCGCCAGTGCGAGACCGCGAGGCCGCCCTTGACCCGGCGCGAGACCGGGAGCCCGTTGGAGACGACCTTGTGCTGACGAGGGACGGTGATGCGCACGTCCATGCGCGCCTTGTCGCTCGGGTGGTCGTTGGCGGGGAACCACCACGGCGCCATGTGCGGCTCGTTCATGGTGACGACCTCGCGGCCGTTGGCCAGCCAGTTCCTCTCGTCGCGGTACGACGCCTCGCCCGGGCTTCCCGCGTAGCGGACCCGGACCCGGAACACGTCGCCGGCGCGCAGCGGCCGGGCGGGGGTGATCCTGAGCTCGTGCCGGCCCTTCCGGCCGAACGAGGCGTCCTTGCCGTTCACGCGCACCCGGTCGACCGGGAGCAGGAAGTCCAGGTTGAAGCGCGACAGGTCCTGGGTGGCCCGGACCTTGAGCGTCGTGCGTCCGCTGAGCACCCCGGAGCCGAAGTCGTAGGCGTCACGGACGTCGTAGTGCAGCACGTCGATGCCGCCGTTGCCGTCGAGCGGGAAGTAGGGGTCGCCGACCCCCGCTGCCCCGGCCCGGGGGCTGTCGCGCACGCGGTCGGTCTCCTGGGCCGACGCCGGCATCGCGCTCACGGCCAGCGCGAGCGCCAGCAGCCCCGCGACGCGACCCAGCACGTCCAGAAACTATCGGACGAGCGGGCGGGCCACCGCGCCGGCGATAAAAGGGTTGTCAGACGACGACCGGTGGCCCCACCATGGAGCGACCAAGGCCGCTGTCGTGCAGCGTGCCCGTGACCGAGAGGAGCCGTGACATGTCCATCACTGTCCTCGGCCTGTCCGCAGACCGACTCTCTCTCACCTCACGGAGCACCACTTCTCATGACGCACTTCTCTCCCTACGAGAGCTTTCCTGACCACTTCCTGACCGACGCCTACCGATCCGGCCCGCCGCCGGACGACCTGGCCGACGTCGACACCGCGTTCGTCTTCGACTTCGCGGAGTACGAGGAACCCGACGACGAGTCGCAGCGCTGGTCGACCTGGTTCGACGTGGAGCCGCTGTCCCGAGGCCCCGAGCCCCGGCCCGACTGGGTCGTGACCTCACGGGGCGCCGTCGACACCGAGCTCGGCATCCTCAAGACCGGCAAGGAGGCGGACGTCTTCCTGCTCGAGCGCGCGGACCCGAAGGAACCCGAGCGCGGGGTGGTGATGGCCGCCAAGCGCTACCGCAGCACCGAGCACCGCACCTTCAACCGGTCGGCGTCCTACACCGAGGGGCGCAGCATGAAGCGCTCCCGCGACCAGCGGGCGATCAAGCGCAAGAGCACGTTCGGCCGCCAGGTCGCCGCCGGCGAGTGGGCCGTCTCCGAGTGGGAGGCGCTCAAGCGCTGGTGGCTGCTCGGCCTCCCGGTCCCCTACCCGGTCCAGATCGACGGGCAGGAGATCCTCATGGAGTGGATCACCGTCGACACCGAGGACGGCGTGAACACGGCACCGCGGCTGGCGCAGACCCGGCCGGAGATGCCGCTGCTCGTGTCGTACTACGACCAGCTGCGGGACGCCCTGGCCACGATCGTGCAGGCGGGGGTGGTGCACGGTGACCTGTCGCCGTACAACATCCTGGCGGCGGGTGAGCGGCTGGTGATCATCGACCTGCCCCAGGTCGTCGACCTCATCGGCAACGTGAACGGCATGGACTACCTCATGCGCGACTGCGCCAACGTGTGCAGCTGGTTCCGGGCGCGCGGGATGGACGTCGACGAACAGGAGCTGTTCGGAGACCTCATGGCCCATGCTTTCTAGGTGCGGAAGACACGCGGCAGGGTCGTCCACGTCGAGTCCCTCGACGATCTCGACCAGCGGCTGAGCCGGGGCGCCACCCGGCTCAGCGGCTGGCGGGTACACGGTCTCGACCTGACCGGACGGGCCGACACGCTGCTCGAGCGACGGCTCGGCGGGGCGACGTTCCTGGGCTGCACGTTCGGCCCCGGCCAGGCCGAGCAGGTCGAGGCGGCGGGCGGGCTCGTGCTGCCGACGCTCGCGTTCGTCCCGGTCGACCCGTACCGGTCGCGCCTCTACACGGCTGACGAGCTCTACGACGCCGAGCCGTACGGCCGCTCGTTCGACGCCCGCGCGTACGCGTGGTCGCAGGAGCCCGGCGGCCAGGACGACATGCTGGCCCGGACCCTCCACGACCACGCCGTCGACGACGCGCTGGCCGACTGGATCGCCCACCGCCGGCTGGTCGGCGTGATGGGCGGGCACGCCGCCGAGCGCGGTGACGCGGCGTACGGCGAGGCCGCCCGGCTGGGTCACGACCTCGGAGGGTCGCTCGTCGTGGCGACCGGGGGCGGCCCCGGCGCCATGGAGGCGGCCAACCTCGGTGCCCGGCTCGCCACCGAGCCGGTCGAGGCCCTCGACGAGACCGTGGCCGGGCTGGCGGCAGCGCCGTCGTTCCGCCCGTCGGTGGACGCGTGGCTCGCGCCCGCTCGCGCGGTCCTGGAGCGGCATACGGGTGCCTCCGACACCCTCGGCGTCCCCACCTGGCACTACGGCCACGAGCCGAGCAACATCTTCGCGACGGCGATCGCCAAGTACCTCGGCAACGCGAACCGCGAGGCGATCCTGCTCGAGATCTGCGACGCGGGGATCGTCTTCCTCCCCGGGGCGGGCGGCACCGTGCAGGAGGTCTTCCAGGACGCCTGCGAGAACTACTACGCCGACGAGAGCTCGGTGGCGCCGATGGTGCTCGTCGGGCGCGAGTACTGGACCGAGACGCTCCCGGCGTGGCCGCTGCTCCAGGTCCTGGCCCGCGGGCGGGCGATGGAGGCGCACGTGCACCTGGTGGACTCGGTCGAGGAGGCCACCGAGCTGGTGACCGGGTAGCTACTCGCTCGCGGCGAGCTGACCGCAGGCGCCGTCGATCTCACGGCCGCGGGTGTCCCGGACGGTCGTCGGGATGCCCTTCGCCTCCAGGCGGCGCACGAACTCGCGCTCGTCGGCGGGGTCGGACGCGGTCCACTTCGATCCGGGCGTGGGGTTGAGCGGGATGAGGTTCACGTGGACCCAGCCCCCACCCGACGGCATGGTGCCGTAGGACTGGAGCACGTCGCCCAGCAGGTCCGCGCGCCAGGCCTGGTCGTTGATGCCGCGCATCATCGCGTACTCGATCGAGACCCGGCGCTTGGTGTGGGTGGCGTAGTCGAACGCAGCCTCGACGGTCTCGGCGACCGAGAACCGGGTGTTGATCGGGACCAGCTCGTTGCGCAGCTCGTCGTCGGGCGCGTGCAGGCTCAGCGCCAGCGTCACCGGGATGCCCTCGTCGGTGAGCTGCCGGATCCGGGGCACCAGGCCCACCGTCGAGACGGTGATCCCGCGCGCGGACATGCCGAGCCCGTCCGGGGTCGGCTCGACCAGGCGGCGTACGGCGCCGATGACCGCCTTGTAGTTGGCGAGCGGCTCGCCCATGCCCATGAACACGACGTTCGAGACGCGGCCGGGGCCTCCGGGCACCTCGCCGCGAGCCATCGACCGGGCGCCGGCGACGACCTGCTCGACGATCTCGGCGGTCGACATGTTGCGCTGGAGACCGCCCTGGCCGGTGGCGCAGAACGGGCAGGCCATCCCGCAGCCGGCCTGGCTGGAGACGCAGATCGTGGCGCGGTCCGGGTAGCGCATCAGGACCGACTCGACGAGGGCGCCGTCGAACAGCTTCCACAGCGTCTTGCGGGTGGTGCCGCGGTCGGCCTCGAGCGTCCGCAACGGTGTCATCAGCGGGGGCAGGAACGCCTCGACCAGCTCGGCCCGCGCGTCGGCCGGGAGGTCGGTCATCTCGGCCGGGTCGTCGACGAGCCGCGAGAAGTAGTGGGTGGCCAGCTGCTTGGCGCGGAACGCCGGCAGGCCCCGCTCGGTGGCGAGCGCAGCGCGCTCGTCGGCGGTGAGGTCGGCGAGGTGCCGGGGCGGCTTCTTGCGGCCCTTGGGCTCGTCGAAGACGAGCGGGAGCGGAGTGCCGGACACCTCAGGAGCCGTTGATCAGCACGTAGAGGACGAGCGCGCTGACGCCGCCGACGACGAGACCGGTCGTGACGATGCCGATCCACATGTAGGTGCCGAACCGTCGCGACCTCGGCGAGAGCACCAGGAACAGCGGGACCACGAGGGTCACCAGGACCAGCGGGAACAGCTCCTGGATCCGGTCGTTGTCGTCGAAGGCCAGGCTCAGGATGCCGACGAACGCCGCCGGCACCAGCAGCACGAACAGCAACCCGGCGAAGAACCCGGAGAGGGCCGAGAACGTCGGGTGGTCGCGGTGCCACCAGCTCGGCTGGTCAGCCGTCTGGTCGTCGTCCTGCTCGTCCGTCTCGACCGGGTCATCGACCTCGGTCTCGTCGCTGCTCATCGTGTCCAGCCTAGGGGTTCGGGGCTAGAACACCGCGTAGTGGAGCAGCAGCCAGATCGGGGCGACGGTCGCGAGCAGGGAGTCGAGACGGTCCATGAGACCGCCGTGCCCGGGGATGACCTGGCTCATGTCCTTGATGCCCAGGTCGCGCTTGATGACCGACTCGCAGAGGTCGCCCAGCGTGGCCATCACGACCGCGATCAGGCCCAGGGCGACGCCGACCCACCAGTCGCCCTCGAGGAGGTAGACCACGAGCACGACGCCCGCGGCGATCGTGGCGACGACCGAGCCGGCGAAGCCCTCCCACGACTTCTTCGGGGAGATGACGGGGGCCATCGGGTGCTTGCCGAACAGCACGCCGGCGACGTAGCCGCCGGTGTCGGAGGCGATGGTGACCAGGATGAACGTGATCACGCCGCCCACGCCCTGGTCGTCCAGGCCGGCGCCGTCGCGCCCGCCCTCGGCCAGGAGCAGGGCCACGAACGAGGCCAGGAACGGCAGGTAGACGACGGTGAACACCGAGGCCGTGGCGTTCTTGACGTAGCCGTCGATGCCGCGGCGCAGCAGCCAGAGCATCGTGACCAGGGCCGTGACGGCCGTGGCGGTGACCAGGGCCGGCGCGCCCCAGAAGTAGGCGACGACGATCATCACGACGGCGCCGACCATCAGCGGCTGCTCGGGCAGGTCGATGTCCTGCGCGGCGAGACCCCTGCGGAGCTCCCAGACCGCGACCACGATCGCGACCGCGACGATCGCGATGAACGCGGGCTTCCAGAAGAGCAGCGAGAGGGCGATCGCCCCCAGGAGCACGACCGCGGATCCGATGGCGGCCGGCAGGTCCCGGCCGGCCCGGCCGTGGTCCTTGGCCGGTGCCGGCGTGGGACTGCTGGTCATACCTCGAGGAGCTCGGCTTCCTTGTTCTTCAGCATGTCGTCGATCTCGTCGGTGTGCTTCTTGGTGATCCCGTCGAGACGCTTCTCGGCGCCGGTGACGTCGTCCTTGCCGACCTCGCCGTCCTTCTCGAGCTTCTCCAGGCCCTGCTTGGCGGTGCGGCGCAGGTTGCGGACCGCGACCTTGCCGTCCTCGGCCTTGGTGCGGGCGAGCTTGATGTAGTCCTTGCGGCGTTCCTCGGTGAGCTCGGGGAAGACGCAGCGCAGCACCTTGCCGTCGTTGGACGGGTTCACGCCGAGGTCGGAGTCGCGGATCGCCTTCTCCACGTCGTTCATCGCGTTGATGTCGTACGGGGAGATCATGATGATCCGGGCCTCGGGGGCCGTGAACGACGCCAGCTGCTGGAGCGGCGTCGGGGTGCCGTAGTAGTCGACCATGATCTTGTTGAACATGGCCGGGGTGGCGCGGCCGGCCCGGATGGTGGCGAACTCCTCGCGGGTGGCCTCGACCGACTTGTCCATCTTGCCGTCGGCCTCGTTGAGGATGTCGTTGATCACGGCGTGCTCCTGCTCCGTCGAAATGTCTCGCGTCAGGCGGGGCTGACGAGTGTGCCGATCTTCTCACCCTTGACGGCGCGGAGGATGTTCCCCTCGGGCTCGAGGCCCATGACGATCATCTTCATCTTGTTCTCGGCCGCGAGGGTGAACGCAGTCTGGTCGACCACCCGCAGGTTGCGGCTGATCGCCTCGTCGTAGGTGAGCTCGTCGAACTTGGTCGCGGTCGGGTCGAGGTTCGGGTCCGCGGAGTACACGCCGTCGACGCCGTTCTTGGTGAACAGGACCGCCTCGCAGTGAGTCTCCAGTGCCCGCTGGACGGCGACGGTGTCGGTGGTGAAGAAGGGCAGGCCCATGCCGGCGCCGAAGATGACGACACGGCCCTTCTCCAGGTGGCGGATGGCCCGCAGGGGGATGTACGGCTCGGCGATCTGGCCCATCGTGATCGCCGTCTGGACCCGGGTGTCCACGTCGCGCTGCTCCAGGAACTCCTGGAGGGCCAGGCAGTTCATCACGATGCCGAGCATGCCCATGTAGTCGGCGCGCACGCCGTCCATGCCGCGCTGGCGCAGCTCGGCGCCGCGGAAGAAGTTGCCGCCGCCGATGACCACGGCGATCTCGGTGCCCGCCTCGGCGACCGAGGCGATCTCCTTGGCGATCCGGGCCACCACGTCGGGGTCGACTCCGAGCTTGCCGCCGCCGAACTCCTCGCCCGACAGCTTGAGCAGCACCCTCTTGTACGTCATCCCTGGACTCCCCTCCATGCAGCCGTCATGACCCCGAGAAACGAGAAGGCCGGCCGCGATGCTCGCTCTCGCGTCATCGCAACCGGCCTCCTCACGTCGTGGCCGAACCTATCGGATCGAGGTCCGACCTCGTCAGGCGCCTACCTCGAAGCGGGCGAACCGCAGGAGCGTGGTGCCGGCCTCGTCGAGGACCGCCTTGACGCTCTTCTTGTTCTCGGTGACCGACGGCTGCTCCAGCAGGACGACGTCCTTGAAGAAGCCGTTGAGCCGGCCCTCGGTGATCTTGGCGATCGCCTGCTCGGGCTTGCCCTCCTCGCGCGAGGTCGCCTCGGCGATCGCACGCTCGTGCTCGACGATGTCCGCGGGGACCTCGTCGCGCGTGAGGTACTGCGGGCGCATCGCGGCGATCTGCATGGCCGCACCGCGCGCCGCCGCGGCGTCGCCGGTGTACTCGACGAGGACGCCGACGGCGGGCGGCAGGTCGGCCGCACGCTTGTGCATGTAGGCCACGACCTCGCCGTCGAAGGCGGCGTACTGGCCGAGCTCGATCTTCTCGCCGATGCTGACGGCCAGGCCGTCGACGATGTCGCCGACCGTGGAGTCGTCGACCGGCACGGCACGCAGGGCCTCGACGTCGGCCGGCTTGGCCTCCGACGCGGCGTCCGCGATCTTCTGGGCGGCCGCGATGAAGTCGGCGTTCTTGGCGACGAAGTCGGTCTCGCTCTTGAGCTCGACCAGCACGCCCGGGGCGTGCGCGACCAGGCCGGCGCTCGCCTCGCGCTCTCCTGCACGGGCGGCGGCCTTGGCCTCGCCCTTGATGCGCAGGTACTCGACAGCCTTGTCGAAGTCGCCGTCGTTCTCGTCGAGCGCCTTCTTGCAGTCCATCATCCCGGCGCCGGTCAGCTCCCGGAGCCGCTTGACGTCGGCAGCGGTGAAGTCAGCCATGTGGTGCTGGTCCCTCTTCTTCTCGCGTGTGGGTGGTCAGGAGGTGGTCTCGTCGGCGGCCGGCTCCTCGACGGGGGCCTCCTCCGCGACGGGCTCCTCGGTAGCAGCCTCGACGGCCGGCTCCTCGGTGGCAGCCTCGACGGCCGGCTCCTCGGCGGCAGCCTCGACGGCCGGCTCCTCGGTGGCAGCCTCGACGGCCGGCCTCCCTCGGCCGGGGCCTCGGTCGCCGTGTCGGCGACCTCGGCGGCAGCTTCGCCCTCGACGGCGGCACCGGTGGACTCGGACGCGGCCTCGGCCTCCGGGGCCTCGCCGGCGGTGGCGGCCTCGGCGGCCTTCTCGGCGTCGCCGCCCAGCAGCTCGCGCTCCCAGTCGGCCAGCGGCTCGGCGGCACCGGGCTCGGTGCTGTCGGTCTTGGCGCCGGAGCGGGCGATCAGGCCCTCGGCGACGGCGTCGGCGACCACGCGGGTGAGCAGACCGACCGCGCGGATGGCGTCGTCGTTGCCCGGGATCGGGAAGTCGACGAGGTCCGGGTCGCAGTTGCTGTCGAGGATGCCGATGATCGGGATCCGCAGCTTGCGGGCCTCCTCGACGGCCAGGTGCTCCTTGTTCGTGTCGACGATCCAGACCGCGGACGGCGTGCGGGTCATCTCACGGATACCGCCGAGCGACTTGTTGAGCTTGTCGCGCTCGCGGCGCATCTGGAGCAGCTCCTTCTTGGTGCGGCTGCTGCCCGCGACGTCCTCGAAGTCGATCTCGTCGAGCTCCTTGAGGCGGTTGATCCGCTGGTGCACCGTCTGGAAGTTGGTGAGCATGCCACCGAGCCAGCGCTGGTTGACGTAGGGCATCCCGACGCGCGTCGCCTGCTCGGCGATGGCCTCCTGGGCCTGCTTCTTCGTGCCCACGAACATCACGACGCCACCCTTGGCGACGGTGTCCTTGATGAAGGCGTACGAGCGGTCGATGTAGGCCAGCGACTGCTGCAGGTCGATGATGTAGATGCCGTTGCGCTCGGTCATGATGAAGCGCTTCATCTTCGGGTTCCAGCGACGGGTCTGGTGTCCGAAGTGGACGCCGCTCTCGAGGAGCTGGCGCATGGTGACGACTGCCATGGATCTTCTTCTCCTGTGTGGGCACGCCTCCGTGAGTGCGACCTTCCACCTGGTGCCAGGCAGGCCGCACCGGAGCCGAGCCCGGTCGTGTGTTCAGTTTGTCGCTCCCGGCGGGTGCCGGTCGCCCTGACGCCTGCGCGCGACCCGACCCTGGCCGAAATCGTGCTGGCCGGGGACCGAAGGCCGACGCCCACGGGAGATCGGTCCCAGGAGTGTGGAACCGTCGTGGTCTGCCTGCGTGCGAAGTCAGTGCGAACGTTCCGCACTGCGCCCTCCAGACTAGTTCACGGCCGTCTCGGGAGCGAATCGGCCGCACGCCGTCCACAGCCACCTCTCCCGCCCCGTTCTTCACCGGCACCGGGCGCTCGCCGCCGCACGGTCCCCGACGTGTCCCAGCGTCATGGGCATGGCACTCCACCACGTCCTCCTCGCCCTCGTCCTCGGGACCTCCCCCGCGGCGGACCCCGTCGGCGTCTGGCCGCTCGAGCCCGAGCCCGCGGTGGTCCGCGGCTTCGACCCTCCGGACTCGCCCTACGGCGCCGGGCACCGGGGCGTCGACCTGCTCGGCGGCCCTGGTCAGACGGTGCGCACGGCGCTCGCCGGGACGGTCACGTACGCCGGCCGGCTGGCCGGTCGCGGCGTCGTGGTCGTCGGTCACGGCGACACCCGGACGACCTACGAGCCGGTCAGCGCCTCGGTCACCGTCGGGCAGCCGCTCTCCCGCGGGGCGCCGATCGGCACGCTCGAGCTCCCCGGGTCGCACTGCTTCCCGCGGTGGTGCCTGCACTGGGGCTGGATCGCCGGTCGCACCTACCTCGACCCGTTGCGGCTGGTCGGCGCCGGGCCGGTGCGGCTGCTGCCGCTGTGGCGCGAGGAGCCGATCGACGCCGTGGCGCTCCGCGACGCCGTGCTCAGGCTCGTGGGTGCGCTTGGCGGTAGGCCGCCCTGAGGCGGTCGGTGGTGACGTGGGTGTAGAGCTGGGTCGTCGCCAGCGAGGCGTGCCCCAGCAGCTCCTGCACCGACCGAAGGTCCGCCCCGCCCTCGAGCAGGTGCGTCGCCGCGGTGTGCCGGAGACCGTGCGGGCCGATGTCGGGCGCCCCCGGCACATCGGCGATCCGACGGTGCACCATCGTGCGCACCGCGCGCTGGTCGATCCGGCCACCGCGCGTGCCGAGGAACAGCGCCGGTCCGGACGTCGCCGCGAGCAGCTGCGGCCTCCCTCGGGCCAGCCAGTCGTCGAGAGCCCGGCCCGCGGGGCGTCCGAACGGCACCGACCGCTCCTTGCGGCCCTTGCCGAGGACACGGACCAGGTCACGGTCCCGGTCGACGTCGTCCAGGTCGAGGCCCACCAGCTCCCCCACCCGGATCCCGGTCGCGTAGAGCAGCTCGAGCATCGCGACGTCGCGCAGCCCGGTGGGGCTCCCGTCGTCGGCACGCACCGCCGCCGCCCGCACCAGCTCCGTGGCCTCGTCGGCACGCAGGACCGCGGGCAGCGGCCGACGCGACCGCGGAGAGCCCAGACTCGCACCGACGTCGCCGGGGACCCGGCCGGTGCGCGCCAGCCAGCCGGTGAACACCCGCGCCGCCGTCGCCCGGCGGGCGAGCGTCGTCCGCGACAGGCCACTGGTCTGCTGGCGGGCCAGCCAGCTCCGCAGCGAGCGCAGGTCCAGCTCGGTGATGTCCGCCAGGCCCAGCCGGGTGGCGTGGTCGAGCAGGCTGCCGATGTCGCCGACGTAGGCACGGACCGTGTGCGGGGTCAGGTCCCGCTCGGAGACGAGGTGCCGCTCGTAGTCCGCCAGCAGCCGGGCCATCGCCTCGGGCAGCGCGTGCTGCTCCGCTGCCTCCGTCGCCACCGCTCCAGGCTAGGTGTCCACCGGCACCTCCTGGGGCTGCCGCGCCAGCCGCCACCCGTGCCCGGCGGCCGCGACGAACCCGGCCGCCTGGAGCTCGTGCAGCGTCTCGAGGGTGCTCTCCCGCCCCAGGCCGGCGGTGCGGGCGATCGAGCCGGCCACGGCCGGCGCTCGGACCGGCACCGCCTCGAGCACCTGCCGCTGCGTCCGCGAGAGCCGGTCGTGCGGACGCTCGGGCCCCCGGGGCACCGAGACGGTGTGCTCGCCCACCTCTCCGACGAGCTCGAGGACGTCCCGGCCGCACGCGACCAGCGAGGCCTGCCCGCTCCGCACCAGCTCGTGGACGCCCTCGGAGGTCGCGCTCGTGACGGGGCCTGGGACACCCATGAGGGGCCGGTTGATGCGCGAGGCCCAGGTGGCGCTGTTGAGAGCGCCGCTTCGCACGGCGGCCTCGACGACGACCGTCCCGCGCGTGAGCCCGACGATCAGCCGGTTGCGGGTGAGGAACCGGCCCTTGAACGGCGCGCCGCCCGGCGTCGACTCCGACACGACCAGGCCCTCAGCGGCGATGTGCTCGACGAGGCGCTCGTGACACACGGGGTAGACCCGGTCGGCCCCGCAGGCGAGCACGGCGACGGTCGGCCCCCCGCCGGCGAGGGCTCCCCGGTGCGCGGCGACGTCGATCCCCACCGCGGCGCCGGAGACGACCGTCCAGCCGTCGGCCGCGCACTCCGCGGCGATCTGGGCCGCGACGTCGGCCCCGTAGGTGGTGGCCGAGCGCGAGCCCACGATGGCGACGGACCGGCCCAGCTGGTCGAGGCGCAGGGGTCCGCGCGCCCACAGCCCGAGCGGCGCACCGCCCGTGCCGAGGGGATCCTCCGCGCGGTCCAGGTCGTCGACCTGGTCCGGCCACTCCTCGTCGCCGGGAACCACGAACCGAAGCCCGACCCGCTCGCCGCGGGCGAGCTCGCGACCGGCGTCGACCTCCGCGAGCCGGCCGGCGACGACGGCGGCGGTGCCGCTGGACCGTCGAGTCGAGCGCAGGTGGTCGTACAGGTCGACCGCGCCGATCTCGGCGACCGAGCGGGCCAACCACAGGTCGCCGGGCTCGCGGGTCCGGGCGAGGGCGAGCCGCGCGAGCCGCTCGCGGGTGAGCTCGTCCACCTCAGACCGCCTGCCTGACGACGGTGGCCAGGTCCAGCGGCTCGCCGGAACGGAGCCGGAGCGCGACGTCGACCTCGGCGACCCCCGGCTCGTCGACGCCGGAGAGGTCGGCGAGCGTCCAGGCCATCCGGTGCACGCGAACCGCGCCGCGCTGGGTGATGCGGCCGGCGAACATGCGCTGGTCGAGCATCGTCTGGGCGGGCCTGGCCAGCCGCCACCGGTCCCGCAGCGCGGGACCCGGCGCCTGACCGTTGAGCCGCCAGCCCTCGCCGGCGTACCGGTCCTCCTGCCGCAGGCGCGCCGCTTCCACGCGGGCCCGGACCACCGCGGTCGGCTCCGGCCGCGCCAGGTCGTCGACCTGCGCGGCCGTCAGCGGCACGAGGTGGCGGGTGATGTCGATGCGGTCGGTGATCGGGCCGCGTACCCGGGACTGGTAGTGGCGGCGCTGGGTCTCGGCACACGTGCACCGGGACCTCGAGGCCTGGACGGCGAAGTTGCCGCAGGGGCAGGGGTTGGCCGCCAGCACGACCAGGTTCCGCGCAGGCAGGGTCACCGACTCCTCCGCACGCGCGATGGTGATGTCGCCGCTCTCGAGCGGCTCGCGCAGCGCGTCGATGACGTCGGTGCGGAACAGCGGGAACTCGTCCATGAACAGCACCCCGCAGTGCGACCTCGAGATCTCGCCCGGCCGGACCTGGCCGCTGCCACCGCCGACGAGGGCGGCCTTGCTCGCGTCGTGGTGCGGAGCGGCGTAGGGCGGACGGGTGATCATCGCGTCGCCGGGCTCGAGGGCACCGGCCAGGGAGTGGAGCGCGGTCAGCTCGATCGCCTCCTCGCGCGTGAGGTCGGGCAGGAGACCGGGGATGCGCTCCGCGAGGGTGGTCTTGCCCGAGCCCTTCGGCCCCGACAGGAGCAGGTGGTGGCCGCCGGCCGCGGCCACCTCCGCGGCGAAGCGGGCGTCGAGCATCCCGCGCACCTCGCACAGGTCCACGTCGTCGAGCCGGTCACGACCGCGCCAGGCGAGCAGGCGGCTGCCGGACATCGCCGCGACCGGGGGCGCCTCGGGCACCTCGTCGCCGCAGAGCTCCGCGACGACCTGGCGGAGCGACCTCATGCCGACGACCTCGACGCCGCCCGCCATCACGGCCTCGCTCACCTGCGGCTCGGGCACGAACACCCGCACCACGCCGCGGTCGCGGGCCGCGAGCACCATCGGCAGCACGCCGGGGACCGATCGGAGCCCTCCGGAGAGGGTGAGCTCGCCGACGAAGGCGGTGTCCTCCAGCGACTCCCGCGGCACCTGGTCCAGCGCGCCGAGGACGGCGACCGCGATGGCCAGGTCGAAGTGGGTGCCGCGCTTCGGCAGGTCCGCCGGCGACAGCAGGATCGTGGTGCGCCGCGTGTTGGGCCAGTCCCAGCCGCTGTTGATCAGCGCCATCCGGCACCGGTCGCGGGCCTCGCTGAGCGCCGCGTCGGGGCGGCCGACCAGCACGGTGGCGACCTTGCCGGCGGACACGTCGGCCTGGACGTCGATCAGGTGCCCGGTCGCCCCGTCGAGGGCCACGCAGTGCGTGGTGGCGAACGGCATCAGCACAGCCCCCGCACGTGGTCGAGGCAGGCGCGACCGCGGCGGGCTGTCAGCACGCCCACGACGTCCACCCGCGTGTGCTCGGGCCGCACGTGGTGCTCCTCGCACCACCGCCACAGCAGGGTGTGCAGCCGGTCGAGCTTGTCGCCGTCGACCGCCTCGTGCGGTGCCCCGCAGACCCCGCTGGAGCGGGTCTTGACCTCGCACGCGACCAGGACCTCTCCGTCGCGCAGCACCAGGTCGAGCTCGCCCTGCTCGCACCGCCAGTTGCGGTCGAGGACGACCATGCCCTGGCCCGTCAGGTGGGTGGCCGCCACCCGTTCGCCGTAGGCCCCCAGGGCCTGTCGCTGTGCTGCCGTCGTCATGTCGTCGACCTCCTGACATGCAGGATCGGCAGGCGCGTCGACATGGTCGGGGCTACGGCGTGCGAGCTGTGGACGATCGGCCGCCACCCCAGGCTGTGTAGCCCAGGTGGACTAACCGATCGGACGAGTCGCGCTGTTTCACGTACGCGGCCCCTCGCGCGTCCCTACCGTGGACCTGTTCTTGTCAGGACGAGGGAAGGCGTGGGCATATGCCAGCGCGCACACGCAGAGGCGATCGAGGAGCCGTAGCCGTCGAGGCCGCGCTCGTCACGCCCCTGATCCTGCTGCTGATCGTCGGGATCGTGGAGCTCGCCCTGCTCATGCGGGACGACGTCGCGCTCACCTCGGCCGTCCGCAACGGCGGCCGCACCGCCTCGGCCAACCCGGGCGCCGGCGTCGGCGGCACCAACGAGGGCGGGGACTGCATCTCCCCCTGCTCCCCCGCCAACGCGCCCATGTTCTCGCAGCTGGCCGCCAACGCCATCGAGCACGCCGGCTCGGCCATGCCCAAGGACTCGATCATCGAGCTCTGGGTCTACAAGGCGAACGACGAGGGCTTCCCGGGGTCCACGGGCAACAAGACCTGGGTCTGCGGCAGCAACTGCGTGAAGTTCAAGTGGGTCAAGGCCAAGGACCAGTTCCGGTACCTCAGCGGCACCTGGACCTCGAGCACGATCAACGCGTGCGCCAACAACAACCCTGACTCCGTCGGCATCTACATGCGGGCCGAGCACCGGTTCCTCACCGGCTTCTTCGTCGACAAGGTGGCGATCGAGGACCACGCGGTCTTCACGTTCGAGCCCCTGCCGACCCTGACCTGCGCCCCGGGGCAGCACGCATGACCGGCGGAGCTCGCCGACGTCCCGTACGCCGGCTGGCCCGCCGGATGGCGCACCTGCGCCGGCGCCGGACCGAGGCGGGGTACGCCGCCGTCCTGGCGTCGATGATGTTCGGCACCGTCTTCGTCGGCATGGCCGCGATCGGCGTGGACACCGCGCGCTGGTACCAGGAGGCGGAGAAGATCCAGAAGGCCGCGGACGCCGCCGCCCTCGCGGGCGTGACGTACATGCCCAACGACCTGCCGAAGGCTCGCGCCGCCGCCATCGCCATCGCGACGAAGAACGGCTACCCGAACGCCGGCAGCTCGAGGATCACCGTCACCGTCGGGTCGCGGCCGAGCGAGCTCCGGGTCGAGATCGGCAAGCGGGTCAGGAACTTCTTCGGCGGCGCCATCGGCGTCACGACGGACTGGATCGAGCGCGCCGCGACGGCCGACTTCACCGCGCCCGCGCCGATGGGAAGCCCGTGCAACACCTTCGGCAACGAGCCCCCGAGCGGGACCGGCGCCGCGACCCCGACCGGGACGGCACTCCCGAGCACGACGTTCGCCAACTGCCCGAAGGACACGACGGCCGTCAACACCGGCATGTCGAACCCGCTCTTCTGGGCAGGTATCGAGGGTCCCGGGACCGACAAGCTCCAGGGCGACCGCTACCAGGCCAAGGTCTGCTCGGCGACGGGCAACACCGGCGGCGCCACGTGGGGCTGCCTGGGCGGGACGAGCGCGGAGTACAACTCCAACGGCTACTACTTCATCGTGCACGTCGAGCCGGCCGCGGTCGGCACCGAGATCGACGTGCAGGCCTACGACCCGCAGTTCACCCTGACCGGCGTCACCTGTGACACGTTGCCGACGACCGGCAGCACGAACATGCAGGCGAACATGAACCCGTACGCCACCACGGACTCCAACATCCGGTACGCACGCTTCGGCGGGACGGGCGGCATCGCGGCAGCGCAGAAGTTCTGCGCGGGCGACCTGTTCCCCGGCAGCGGTGACACCACCAAGCCGACCACGACCACGTTCGTGATGCGCAACCAGACCGACACCAACAACCCGGCGTTCGCCACCCCGATGGCCGCCTGCCCGGCCAAGCAGTTCCGGGGGTTCTCCACTGCCCCCACCGCGGCGATGCTGCGGAGCAACCAGAACGCGTACGACCCGCAGTTCGCGTCGGTCTTCCACAACTGGTACTCGCTGTGCAAGTTCACCCCGACCAGGGCCGGCGACTACTTCCTCCAGGTGCGCACCAACATCGCCCTCGGCGGCCCCGGCTCGACGTTCACCGCGAACGTGAACCCGAACGGCCAGACCAAGAGCCCGGTCGTCTACACGAACCCCAGTGCGGCCTACCTCGAGCCCGGTGACAGCACCCAGGGTCACGGCGCGAACTCGTTCTCGCTGCGCGCCGTGCCGACCAACACGACCATGCGCGACAAGGTCGCCGTCTCGGCCTGGGAGCGGATGCCGCTCCTGCAGATCGCGCCGAACTCCACGGCCGTCTTCAACCTGGTGCGCGCCCTGCCGAACTCCAAGGGCCAGTACCTCACCTTCGACTTCTTCGACGCCTCGGACGGCGCCAACGGCACGGTCAAGGTGCTGCCCCCGGTCGACGCCACCGGCACGGTGGCCAGCGGCAGCGGGATCCCGGGCTGCAAGGCCGGCCTCAACAACCTCGCCCCCGCGTCGTACACGTCCCTGACCGGCTGCTCGGTCGCCGTGACCGGCTCCCTGACCGACGGCCAGGTCATGCACATGGTCATCCCGATCCCGAACGACTACAGCTGCAACAACAGCACGCTGGGCGGCTGCTGGTTCCGGGTGCAGATGGCCTACAGCGGCAACGTCACCGACTTCACGACCTGGTCCGCCAACATCGGTGGCGACCCGGTCCGCCTGGTCAGGTAGGCATCAGGCTCCGTCCCGGGAGGGGACGGTGCCGCTCTCCCTCCGCGCCACCCCACCGGTCGCGGGGGGAGACGGCATGTCCGCTGCCCCGCCGCACAGGCGCGGGGCGGAGGTGATCAGCCGGCCAGCGCCGGGTCGTTGCACGACGGCCGCGGCAGGGCGAACAGGTCGGCGCCGCCGACCTTGACCCCGAGCTGCTTCTGCAGCTGCGGCGTCACCACGGTGTTGAGCGGGGTGACCACGGTGGAGTTGACCGTGTTCACGGCCGTGGTGAGCAGCCCGCTGAGGACCGCGCTGAGACCCGCGATCGAGGAGACGCTCACGTTGCCCGACGTGCCGTAGGTCGGCAGGAAGGCGACGTGGACGGTGCCACCGGTCGTGGCGGCCGGGGCGGTCAGGTTGTTCAGCACGATGCCCGAGCCGTACGACTTCGGGGTGCCGTAGACGTCGGTCGGGTGCCGGAAGGAGATCGTGCCGGTGGTGGTGCCGTGGGACGTCGCCTGCGAGGCGTTGTAGGTCAGGTTGACCGTGATCGTGGCGATCTTGATCGTGCCGAGGAGGGGGACGGCCTGGCGCAGGTCGAGCGAGCCGCTGATGGTGATCGCGGCCGAGGTCGACACCGTCGAGAGCAGGGACGATCGCACCTCGACGTCGATGCCCTCGGCGTTCGTCGCCGCGGTCGCGTCGCCGCACACGATGTTGGTGAGGGTGCCCTCGGCCTTGGCGAGCATCAGGTCCGTGTCCGTGGCCGTGTGCACGATCAGGCCGCCCGCCAGCAGAGGGAGGCTGACGGGGGCGTTGACGTCGGTCAGGTCGCCGTTGACGGACAGGGACACCTGCCCCGTCTGGGCCTTGGCGGTCCCCTTGCCTCCGCAGGCGAGCTTCGGCTGGTCACCGACGGACAGCGACGTCACGAAGCTGGTGAGTCCGGGGATCTGGGTCGCGAGGCCGGGTACGGCGAGCGAGCTGGTGCCGTTCGCCGCGTACGCCGCCCCGGTGACGAGGTCGAGGACGTTGAACTTGGCCGCCAGAGCCGCGGTGTCGCCCGAGGCGATGTCGAGGATGTCGCGGATCGCGATCTGGCTGGTCAGGTTGGCCTTCGTGCTCAGCTGCTGGAGCAGGGTCACGGACGCGGTCGGGCCGCCGTTGGCCTGCACGGCGCTCGCCACGGCGGCGTAGAACTGGCCGAGGGTCAGCCCGTCGAGCTCGAGGAGGGCATCCGGGGTGCCCACGCCGAGGCCGCTCACGCCGACGAGGTCGATGAGGTCCAGCTCGAGGGCGCCGAGACCCTGGTAGCCCACCGCCGTCGCGGAGAGGGTCGAGTTGTTGATGAGCCCGGGGAACAGCGACACCAGCAGGTTCGCCTCGCTGAGGGAGACACCGGCCGCGAACGAGCCGAGCCGGAAGCACGTCGACGGCGCCGGCACGGCCACGGACCGGCGCTGGGCGCCCCCGTGGCCGGGGACGAACGCGAAGTCGACACCGCCGGTGGCGATGACCTCGACGGCGGTCGGGACCTCGGGGCCGAGGGCCTCCTTCGTCACCATCAGGCCGCCGGGACCGACCTCCTTCTCCAGCTCGTGCGTCGTCGGGTTCATGAAGGCGAGCTTGTAGGTCACGATCGGCGCGTCACCGAGCACGTCGCTGTTGCGCGCGACGCTCTTGGCGATCGCGGCGTCCGACGTCGTGAGCCCGTTGTAGCCGCTCCTGATCTGGGCCGCCGTGCGGCCGTCGACCAGGCGCACGAGGTCGAGGGCGACGACGTCCGCCAGGGCCTGCATGTCGCGACGGACGACGCGCTGCATGCCGAGGTCCACGGCCATCGCCGTGGAGGGGATGAGGACGGCGAGCAGCATCGCGACCATGGGGATGATCGCGCCACGCTCCTCGCGGCCGCGCCGGGCGCCCGAGAGACGACCCATCAGCTGATCCTCGCGACGGCGTCGTAGGCGAGGTTCTCGGGCAGCACCAGGCCGACGCCGGGGAACTTCGGCGTGAGGGGGTGGTCCTGGTACAGGTAGTTCAGCGCTGCCGTGACGCAGTCCTTCGTCGCGTCGTTCGAGCACGGTGTGGTCGTGACCGCGCAGGTGCCCACGTTCACGCTGTTCTTCTTCAGGTGCGACCCGACCGCCGCCCCGTCGCACGAGACGCCGTAGGCGTCCAAGGCCTCGTTGAGGGCAGCGAGGCCGGCTGCCTGCTTGTCAGCGGCGGCCGGGTACGGCGAGACGGCGGCCGCCCGGGCGCCCTCGGCGGCACCCTGGCTCAGCGCCTGACGGAAGCTCAGCATGTAGCCGTAGCTGATGACGCCCATCACCAAGAGGATGAGCAGGGGGGCGACCAGTGCGAACTCCACGGCTGCCGCTCCGCGTTGATCGCGACTCCGAGATGTCCGTCCGTGGAGCATCACCACGATGCACTTTTCCTTGCTCCCCCAAACGAATCGCGGTCCCTCAACCGCGAGTACGCGGTCCCTCAACCGCGTCCCTGACGGTATCCGTGCGGGTTACGGGTGCGCCGTGGTTTCTCGGGTCAAATGGCCCGATCGGACTAGTAACCGCAGCCGTGCAGGTGTCTGGACCAGTCAGTCGGCTCAGGAGGGCTTGGGGAGGTCGATGTCCGTCTGGTTGAGCTCCTCGACGTTCACGTCCTTGAACGTCAGCACCTTCACGCTCTTGGCGAAGCGGGCGGGCCGGTACATGTCCCAGACCCAGGCGTCGGAGATCGAGACCTCGAAGAACACCTCGCCGGCCTCGCTGCGGGCCTTCACGTCCACCTGGTTGCACAGGTAGAAGCGGCGGTCGGTCTCCACGACGTACTTGAAGATGCCGACGACGTCGCGGTACTCCCGGTAGAGCGTGAGCTCCATCTCGGTCTCGTACTTCTCGAGATCCTCGGCGCTCATGCGCTTCCGGGGTCCCCGCGGAAGCGTGCCTCTGCGCGCAGCGCCCCGCTCGCGCGCTTTCGTGGGGTGTTCATGAGGCCGACTCTAATCCGGCCAGGTCGGTCTCGAGGCCAGCGGCCCGCCTGACGTTCACGAACCGCATCCGGTGCGCCGGGCAGGGCCCGTGCTCGGTCAGCGCGGCGCTGTGGACGTCGGTGATGTAGCCCTTGTGCGTCTTGAAGTCGTACTCCGGGAAGTCGGCGTCCAGCTCGACCATCAGCCGGTCCCGGGTGACCTTGGCGAGGACGGACCCCGCGGCGATGCACGCCGCCACCCGGTCGCCCTTCCAGACCGCCAGTCCCGGCACCCCCAGCCCGTCGACGGGGAACCCGTCGGTCAGGACGTACTCCGGCGGGACGGTGAGCTTGGCGACCGCCCGGCGCAGCGCCTCGACGTTGGCGACGTGCATGCCGAGGCGGTCGCACTCGTCGTGCGAGACCACGACGACCGACCAGGACACGGCCCGGCGGACGATCTGGGCGTAGGCCCTCTCCCGGGCCTTCTCGGTCAGCAGCTTGGAGTCGGCCAGCCCCGGGACGATGCCGGCCTTGCCGGGCGGGAGGATCGCGGCACCGGCCACCAGCGGGCCGGCGCAGGCGCCGCGGCCGGCCTCGTCGACGCCGGCGATGACCTCGACACCGTGCCGTCGCAGGGCGCGCTCGTAGCCGTAGAGGCCCGCGTCGCGGCGGACGGTGGCTCCCCTGGGCAGATCGCTCACCGGGGGTCGGGCACCTTGTCGAACACGTCGCCACCGTCGACGCCGCCGAACCGGTCGAAGGGCCAGAGCAGGACCCAGACCTTGCCGACGACCAGTCCGACGTCGACGAACGCGCGCGCTGCCACGCAGTCGGTCTCGCCGTCGGTGCACATGTGCACGGTGGAGTCGGCCGAGTGGGCGCGGTTGTCGCCCATCACGAACACGTGGCCGTCGGGCACCGGTCCGGCGCTCCAGCTGCAGTTCCCGGTCATCGGGCCGGCGCAGTCCACGCCGGCCTCCTTCTTGACGTACTCGCTCTCGTCGAGCGGCACCCCGTTGACCGAGATCCGGCCCTGCTCGTCACAGCACGTGATGACGTCACCCTCGACGCCGATCACCCGCTTGACCAGGTGGCCGCCCGAGGGGAACAGGCCCACCTTGGCGAGCGCCTTGGTGAAGCCGTTGGACGGGCCCGACTCCTCGTCGGGGCCGAGCCAGCCGCCCGGGTCCTCGAAGACCACGACGTCGCCGCGCTCGGGCGAGCCGGACCAGTAGGACCACTTCTGCACGAGGATCCGGTCGTTCTCGACCAGGCCCGGCTCCATCGACTCCGACGGGATGTAGAACGCCTGGACGAGGGCGGCCTTGATGACCACGGCCAGCACGACGGCGATGCCCAGGAGCAGCAGCGTCTCCTGCCAGACCGGCAGGCTGCCCTTCTGGGGCTTCCCGGGCTGGCGAGACGGCTCCTGGGCAGGCTCGTCGGCCGGCTTCGCCGCCGTCTCTTCGGACGTCACGCGCCGAGTCTAGGTAGCCGGACCGAGGATCGCGGGCGATTGACGCGCGGGCCCTCAGGCCTCGCGGCGCTCCTTGATCTTGGCGGCCTTGCCGCGCAGGTTGCGCAGGTAGTAGAGCTTCGCCCGGCGCACGTCACCGCGGGTCACGACCTCGATCTTCTCGAAGATCGGGGAGTTCAGCGGGAAGGTCCGCTCCACACCGACGCCGAAGGAGACCTTGCGGACGGTGAAGGTGCGGCCGACGCCGGCACCGTGGATGCGGATGACCACGCCCTGGAAGACCTGGACGCGGGAGCGGTTGCCCTCGACGACCTTGACGTGGACCTTGATGTTGTCGCCGGCGCGGAAGGCCGGGACGTCGTCGCGCTTGATGGCGGCGCCGAGATCGGCGATGACGTTGCTAACCATGAGGTGCTCCTCGCGAGTGCCACAGGTCAGCCGCGGTGTCGGATGGTGGTGCGTGTTCAGATGGGCGGATCAGTCGTGGTGGCCGGCGGCGCCGGGGACCCCCTGTGGCAGGAGCCCGACGCGGATCCCCGGGGTGTGGCTCCGGGCGATCCTTCGGCCGACTGGGCCGAGGGACGAGTTTGCCACAGTCGCGGTCGGCCCGGCCAATCTCCGAGCGCGGAATCCGAGCGTGCGAGGATCCCGATCAGCGAGGAGGTTGAGGAGCGTCGACTCAGTCCCCGAGCTTGCGAGAGGCCTGAGTGACGCGTCTCGAAACCAGTTTGGTCAGGATGACGGCGCCGGGCGGTGCGTTCAGGTCCTTGCGCAGCCGGAAGCCGGCCTTCTTGTACATCCGCTGGTTGTCGGCGCTCCGGGCGCCCGTGAACAGCACGTACGACGTCGCCTCGGCCGGTGCGACCGCCTGGATGTGCTCGAGCAGCGCCCGGCCCAGCCCGCGGCCCTGGAGGTCGGGGGCGACCATGACCCGGCCGATGTCCCAGTGGTCGGCGTCGAGCTGCCCGCGCACGGCGCCGACGAGGCGGCCCTCGGAGCGCACCACGAAGTAGGTCCACTCGTCGAGCGACGCCTCCACGTCCGCGAGCGACTCGTGGAGCGCCGGGATCTCGAGCATCTCGTTGGCGAGGGCTTCCTGGACCCAGCAGGCTCGCTGGAGGGTCAGGATCTCGCCGGCGTCGCCGCGCACCGCGGGGACGATCTCCCACTCCCCCACCCGGCTCGGGTGCACGAGGTCCGGCCGCCGCTCCGCCGTACGGCGCAGCGCCTGGTCGGCGCGCCAGGCCGTGATCGCGGCGTGGTCGCCGCCCTGCAGGACGGCCGGCACGTCCAGCCCGCGCCAGGACGGCGGGCGGGTGTAGACGGGGCTCTCGAGGAGCCCGCCCTCGTGCGACTCGTCCACGAGGGAGTCGGGGTTGCCCATGAAGCCCGGGAGCAGGCGCACGACCGCCTCGGTGACCGCGAGGGCCGCGACCTCCCCGCCGTTGAGCACGTAGTCGCCCAGCGAGACCTCGACGACCTCGGCGCGCGACGCGGCGTGGTCGACGACCCGCTGGTCGATCCCCTCGTAGCGGCCGCAGGCGAAGACCAGGCGATCCCGGGTGGCGAGCTCGCGGGCCAGCGCCTGGGTGAAGCGCCTGCCCGCCGGGGTCGGGACGACGAGCGTCGCGCCGTCCAGCCCGAGCTCGTCGAAGGCCTCGCCCCACGGGTCGGGCTTCATGACCATGCCCGCACCGCCGCCGTACGGCGAGTCGTCGACGGTGTGGTGCTTGTCGTGCGTCCAGGAGCGGAGGTCGTGGACGTGGACCTCGACCAGGCCCTGGTCGATCGCCTTGCCGGTCAACGACAGGTGCAGCGGGGCCAGGTAGTCCGGGAAGATCGTGAGGTAGTCGAGTCGCATCAGGACTCGTCCTCGAACGGGCTCACCAGGCCCGGCCGGTCGGCGATCACGATGCGACCTCCGGCGACGTCGACCTCGGGCACGAGCGCGGCCACGAAGGGGACCAGGGCGTCCCGGCCGTCCGCCGTCCGCACGGTCAGCAGGTCCTGGGCGCCGGGGGTGAGCGCGGTGACCTCGCCCAGCGGGGTCCCCTCGAGGTCGTACGCCGCCAGCCCGATCAGCTGGTGGGCGTAGAACTCGTCCGGGTCGGCGGGCGCCGCGTCCGCGGCGAGCGTGGCGTGCAGGAGCGTGCCCCGCGCCGACTCGGCGGCGTCGCGGTCGGGGAGCTCCTCGAAACGCACGAGGAGCACGCCCTGGTGCCACCTCGTGGTGGACACCGTGAGCGTGCTCGCTGCACCGGACGACCTGCTGGCCGACCCCTGCGGAGGGACGGCCCGCAACGCGGCACCGGCGGCGAAGCGGAGCTCCGGCTCGTCGGTGCGCACGTCGACGGTCACCTCGCCGCGCAGTCCGTGCGGCTTGCCGACCCGGCCGACGACGACCTCGATGGGCTCAGCGCCGGCGGTCGACATCCACGAAGTCGATCCGGGCGCCGCCCCGGCCCGCGAGGGCCGAGACGACGGTACGGAACGCGGTGGCGGTGCGCCCGCCGCGGCCGATCACCTTGCCGAGGTCGTCGGGGTGGACCCGGACCTCGAGGATCGACCCGCGGCGGAGCTCCTTGTCGCGCACCGAGACGTCGTCCGGGTTGTCGACGATCCCGCGCACCAGGTGCTCGAGCGCCTCGGCCAGCATCAGCTGTCGGAGCCCTCGGTCTTGGCCTCGGCGTCGACCTCGGCGGCCTCGGCCGTCTCGGCGATCTCGGCGGCACCCTCAGGGGTCTCCGCCTCCGGGACCGGAGCGGCCTCGGCCGGGGTCTCCTCGGCCGGGGTCTCCTCGGCGACAGCCTCGGCGGCCGGAGCCTCCTCGGCCTTCGGTGCGTCGTCCTTGGGAGCGTCCTTGGGCGCGGCCTTGGGAGCCTCGTCCTTGGGCGCGGCCTTCTTGGCGGCGGCCTTCTTGGTGACGGCCTCGCCCTTGGGCTCGTTGTGCGCGTCGGCGAGAGCCTCGTTGAAGATCTCCAGCTTGTCGCGCTTCGGGGCGGCCACCTTCAGCGTGCCCTCGGTGCCCTTCAGGCCCTTGTGGGTCTGCCAGTCACCGGTGATCTTGAGGATCTTCGCGACGGCCTCGGACGGCTGTGCGCCCACGCCCAGCCAGTACTGCGCCCGCTCGGAGACCACCGAGATGTAGGAGGGGTCCTCCTTCGGGTGGTACTTGCCGATCTCCTCGATCACCCTGCCGTCGCGCTTCTTGCGCGAGTCGACGACGACGATGCGGTACTGCGGCACCCGGACCTTGCCCAGGCGCTTCAAACGGATCTTGACGGCCACGGTTGTGGTGTCTCCTCAGAGTTCTGTGTTGCTCAGGTGGTGGAGTCGGCAGGCGCGTGGGGCGCACGAGCCGGGGCTCCGGGGCTCGCATCCGTCCGGGTGAGAGGGTCCGTTCGGTCGCGAGACTCAGCGGGCAAGTCTGCCAGACCTCGCCGGTCGCACCGAATTGGGCGAGACTCCCCCTCGATGACCGAGTACATCAGCGCGACACCCGGACCCGCCAGGCCCGCGAAGGCGCGTCCCAGCGCGATGTGGTTCGTGGTCGGTGGGCTGCTCGTCGTGGCCGGGGTCGTGGCCGGGGTGGTGCTGTTCGTCCGGATCTTCGACAGCGGCTTCCTCACCGTCGAGGCGACCGTCCCCGCCGACGGCACGGAGCACCTGGTCACGGTCGACACCGACGGCGACCGGTTCCTCTGGGAGCCGCAGTACGGGACGGCGGACTGCGTCGTCCTCGACGCCGACACCGGCGGCACGATCACGCTCCAGCCGGTCGACGGGACGTTCACGCGCTCGTACGACGCGGACGCCTGGCAGGCCGTGGCCTCGTTCGACCCGGGCTCGGGTCGGCTGTCCGTCACCTGCTCGCCCGACGAGGGTCCCGCGCAGATCGGGCCCGCGCTCCGGATCAAGGCCTTCGTGGTCGCCATCGTGCTGGCGGTCGTCGTCCCGCTGCTGCTGGGCGGGCTCGGCCTCGCCGTCCTGATCGGCGTCGGCATCCTCTGGGCCACCCGGCCGAAGCCGACCGGCTGACAACTTCCGGGCCACCCGCGGTGTCCTACGGGCATGACCGGCACCCGACTGACGGAGCGACACCCCTGGCTCTTCCCCTGGGCCGTCCGGGCCCACCAGGCCCGACGTCACGTGCAGTGGCTCAGGCCCGGCACCGACTGGTCCGCCGACCGGGACGGCCAGCACCTCGCCGTCCGCGTGAAGAAGCACGCGTCGCTCCTGATGCGGGAGCTCTCCGAGGACGAGATGGTGCTCCAGCGGAACAAGGTCGTGAACCTGCGCCTGGCGTCGCGGCGCACCGACGGACTCCTGATCCGCCCCGGCGAGACCTTCTCGTTCAACAAGGTGGTCGGGAACTGCACGGAGGCCAAGGGGTACGTCGAGGGCATGCGCCTCTCCAACGGCGACGCGATCTCCGGCGTCGGCGGCGGGATCTGCCAGCTGGCCAACCTCGTGCACTGGATGGTGCTGCACTCGCCGCTGACCGTCGTCGAGCGGTCCGAGCACAGCTTCGACCCGTTCCCCGACAAGGGCCGGGTGCTGCCCTGGGGCGTCGGCTGCTCGATCGTCTACAACTACGTCGACCTGGTCGTGCGCAACGACACCGACACCGTGTTCCAGCTCCGCACCTGGGTCGCCGAGCGGCATCTCGAGGGCGAGCTCCGCGCCGACCGGGCCGTGCCCACGTCGTACTCCGTGGAGGCTCGTGACGAGGAGTTCCTGAGGATCGAGGGCCGGGTCTACCGACGCAACGAGATCTGGCGGACGACCCGCGACAAGCGGACCGGCGACGTCGTGGCCGACGAGCTCGTGAAGCGCAACCACGCGCTGGTGAAGTACCTGCCGCCACCGGAGCTGATCCGGGACGCGCCTCAGGCGGATCAGGCGACCACGCGGCCGCGCAGCATCACCCGGATCGGGCTCGCCAGCACGGAGAGGTCCTCGAGCGGGTTGGCGTCGTAGACGACCAGGTCTGCCGGGGCACCCTCCCCGAGCGCGGCGTTCCACCCGAGCCACTCGCGCGCCCGCCAGGACGCGGCGCCGAGGGCAGCCTCGGCGGGCATGCCCAGGGCCGCCATCGCCATGACCTCGCCGGCGATGTTGCCGTGCTTGCGCACTCCCCCGCCGTCGGAGCCGGCGTAGAGCGGCACCCCCGCCTCGTAGGCCGTCATGATCGTCCGGGTGCGGCGCGCGTAGAGGTCGGACATCGTGGCCGAGTACGTCGGGAACTTCTCGGCCCCCGCCTCGGCGTACTCCGGGAACTTGTCGACCTGCATGACGGTCGGGACCAGCGCCGTGCCGTGCGCCACCATCGCCTCGACCAGGTCCTCGGTCAGGCCGGTGCCGTGCTCGATGCAGTCGATGCCGGCCTCGATGAGGCCCGGCAGCACCGCCGTGCCGAAGCAGTGCGCGGTGACCTTCGCGCCGTGGTCGTGGGCCACCCGGATGGCGTCGGCGAAGACCTCGGGAGCGAACGACGGGGCCAGGTCGCCGGTCTCGCGGCTGATCCAGTCGCCGACGAGCTTCACCCAGCCGTCGCCGCGCTGCGCCTCCTGGGCGACGTACGCCGCGAGGTCCTCGGGCTCGACCTCGTGGGCGTAGTTCCGGATGTACCGCTTCGTCCGGGCGATGTGCCGTCCGGCCCGGATCAGCCGCGGCAGGTCCTCACGGTCGTGGATCCAGGCCGTGTCCGCCGCGGAGCCGGCGTCGCGGATCAGCAGCGCCCCGGCGTCGCGGTCGTCGACCGCCTGCTGCTCGGTCTCCTCCACGCTCGTGCCGCCGTCGTCGTTCAGCCCGAGGTGGCAGTGCGCGTCCACCAGTCCGGGCACCACCCACCCGCTCGCCACGGTCTCGGCACCCGCCTGCTTCTCCAGCGTGACCCGGCCGTCGACGACGTACAGGTCCCGCACCTCCCCGTCGGGCAGCACGGGGCCGGAGACCTTCAGAGCAGTCACCCGGCCGACGCTACTCGCGGACGGCCGCCTCTTCTCGAGGACCCATCTGTGGAAGATCCGATCAACCTGGTTGATCGGATCTTCCACACTCGTGGCCGAAGACCCGCGGCCGCGAAGTGACTACAGCTGATCGAGCAGCCAGGACGGGCTCATGACCGACGCGCCGACCGCGTTCGCGGCGGAGGCGAGCAGACGGTCGGCGGTGATCACGGTGACCGTGTCGCCGCGCTCGACGGCGGTCTTCGCCTCGGCGGTGATCGTGGCGTCGCCGTCCTTCGGGGCGTGCACCGTCGTGACGTGCCCGTCCCGTCCGGCCCGGACACCGCCCTTGGCCGCGCCCTCGAGCACCAGCACGATCACGTCGTACGACGTGTCGGCGACCATCAGCGACTCGTGCAGCCGGCGTGCGGCACCGGCGCGGTCCTTCCACCAGCCGTCCGGCCGGCTACCGACGACGTTCGCGCCGTCGACGACCAGGACTCTGCTCACCACCTGACCGTAGATGGCGCCCCGGCGAGCGGCAGCGCCCCTCGTCCGCGACGCGGGAAAGGGGCCCTGGTGGATGATCAGCCGCCGGCGCGGACGGCGTGACCCTCGGTGTCGTCGTCCTCGCCCGTCACCCGGCTGACTCGGTGACCCGAGACGTCTTGGTCGTCCGCCACCAGTCCGCCGAACTTGCTGGCGTGGCCCTCGGTGTCGGGGTCGTCCTCGACCAGCCCGCGGTACTTGGCGGCGTGACCTTCGACGTCGTCGGTGTCAGCCCCGTCGAGGACGTTGAATCGGCCGTGCCCCTCGACGTCGGCGTTCTCAGGACCGTCGACGTGCGAGGCCCGGGCGCCGTGTGCTTCGACGTCCTCGGTGTCGGGCCCATCGATCCGGCCCGCGCCAGCGGCGTGCCCCTCGACGTCCTCGGCGGCCTCGATGCGGCCGCTGCCGATGGCCTCGTCGATCGGGTTGCTGTCCATGATCTGCTCCTCAGGTTCGGATGAGACCCGGCGGCCTCGACTGGTGAAACCATCGCAGCGCCCGAGTCCCCGCACTGTCCGCTCGCCTGACACTCTGAGCGCCTACCTGCCGACCGAGGGACGCAGGAAACGCCCGTCCCCAAACGTTGGTGGGGCGGGCGTTCGGCTTTGATATCGCGGTCCGGCCATCACTGCGTGAGTGGGCCGGACCGCGCAGCAGCGGCCCGGCCTTCCCCCCGGAGGCCATGCCGCTGCGAGGCATCAGGTGCCCTTCCCGACCAACCGGCAGACCACCCGTCGGGGTGGATCGCCTAGCGACGGGCCGGCGCGTGACCAGCGTGCGCCTGTTCCTGCGCCGGGCGGTTCGTCTGGGGATCGATGATCGCGAGGACGTAGAGCAGCATCGTCATCGATGTGAAGAGTGCGAGAACCAGGAGGACCAGGTCGCTCAACTCGTTCATGGACGGGCACCTTCTCTGTCGTCGGCTCAGTGGCGTGCACAAGGACACTTCCTCGGTGTCCCGTCGCTCAAACCTGAACCCCAGGGCGACCCGCTACTTGAGGTACTTCGAGAAGTCCTTCGGCAGGTCGAGCGCGGCGGCGGCCTTCTCGTAGTCGATCTCCTCCGCTTCGCCGCCGGGCACGCCGAACGGGTTGGCGGACGCGGCGGCGGCCTTCTCCTCGGCCGCGGCGGCCTCCTGGGCGGCCTTGGCCGGGTTGCCGGAGCGCCGGCTGCCCTTGCCCTTCTTCTGCGCGGCCTTCTGCTTGGCCGCACCGCGCTTGCCGCCGCCGGCCATGCCGGGCATCCCCGGGATGCCGGGCATGCCGCCCTTGGCGAAGGACATCATCATCTTGCGGGCCTCGAAGAAGCGGTCGACGAGGCTGTTGACGTCGGAGACCTGGCGCCCGGCGCCCTTGGCGATCCGGGCCCGGCGCGAGCCGTCGATCATCTTCGGGTTGGCCCGCTCGGACGGGGTCATCGACTGGATGATCGCCTGGATCCGGTCGATCTCCCGCTCGTCGAAGTTCTCGAGCTGGTCGCGGAACTGCCCCATCCCGGGCAGCATCCCCATGATCTTGGACATCGAGCCGAGCTTGCGGACCTGCTGCATCTGCTCGAGGAAGTCGTCGAGCGTGAACTCCCCGCCCTGGCCGGTGAGCTTGGCGGCGGCCTTGGCGGCCTGCTCCGAGTCGAAGGCCTTCTCGGCCTGCTCGATCAGGGTGAGCATGTCGCCCATGTCGAGGATCCGCGACGCCATCCGGTCGGGGTGGAACAGGTCGAAGTCGGTCATCTTCTCGCCGGCGGAGGCGAACATGACCGGCCGGCCGGTGACCGAGGCGACCGACAGCGCGGCGCCGCCGCGGGCGTCGCCGTCGAGCTTGGTGAGGACGACGCCGTCGAAGCCGACGCCGTCGAGGAACGCCTGCGCGGTCTGCACGGCGTCCTGGCCGATCATCGCGTCGACGACGAACAGCACCTCGTCGGGCTGCACCGCGTCGCGGATGTCCGAGGCCTGCTGCATCAGCTCGGCGTCGACGCCGAGACGGCCGGCGGTGTCGACGATGACCACGTCGTGCAGGGTCCGCTTGGCCTCCTCGATCGAGGCCCTGGCCACGGACACCGGGTCGCCGGTGCCGTTGCCGGGCTCGGGCGCGTAGACGGGAACGCCGACGCGCTCACCGTTGACCTGGAGCTGCTGGACGGCGTTGGGGCGCTGGAGGTCGCAGGCGACGAGCAGCGGGCTCTTGCCCTGCTCCTTGAGCCAGAGCGCGAGCTTCGCGGCCAGGGTCGTCTTGCCCGCGCCCTGGAGGCCGGCGAGCAGGATGACCGTCGGGCCGCTCTTGGCGTAGCGCAGCCGGCGGGTCTCGCCGCCCAGGATCCCGACGAGCTCCTCGTGGACGATCTTGATGATCTGCTGGCCCGGGTTCAGCGCCCCGCTGACCTCCTCGCCGCGCGCCCGCTCCTTGACCGCGGCCACGAACTCCTTGACCACCGGCAGGGCGACGTCCGCCTCGAGCAGCGCGATCCGGATGTCGCGCGCGGTCGCGTCGATGTCCGCCTCGGACAGCCGACCCTTGCCCCGGAGGTTCTTGAAGGTGTCGGCGAGCCGGTCGGAAAGAGTGGCGAACACCCCCAGAGCCTAACGACGCGCGCCTACGCTCGAGGCATGGAGGCGCTGGCGTTCGTCGTGGCCGGCGTCCTCGTGCTCGGCCTGGTCGTCTGGGCGGGCACCCGGATCGTCACGGCCGACCGCTCGAAGAGCGGCGGCGCCTCGGACGCCCTCGGCAACTTCATCGACGTCTTCGACCCCGGGCAGGCCCGGGCCGACCGGTACCTCAAGCAGAAGCAGAACCAGGGTCAGGTCGTGCCCTCGCCGGACGACGAGGACCCGCCGATGACGATCGACGCGGCCCGGATGCGGGTCACGATCCGGAAGCCGCCGTCAGGGCCTCCCGGACCGCGTGCGCCGCAGCCGCCGCCCGCTGGTCGCTGAGCACCCCCGCCGACGACTCCTGCAGGTAGAACACGTCGACCGCCTGCGGTCCGAGCGTGTCCACGTGCGCCGAGCGCACCGTCACGTCGAGCCGGGCGAGCGCCGCACACACCAGGTGCAGCACGCCCGGACGGTCGGTGGTCCGCACCTCCAGCACGGTCGCGTGCGCCGACGCCTCCGGCCGCATCTCGACCGAGGGCGGGAGCAGCGTCGGCGACGACGGCCGGAGCCGGGACGCCGGGTCGAGGCGGCCCTCGACGATGCCGTCGTACGTCTGGCGCAGGGTGGCCGGCTGGAGCCCGCCCTCGGCGACCTCCCAGACCGAGACGCCGAAGCCGTCCTGGAACCACGCCCGGGCCCCGCGGATCCGCACCCGCTGCATCGCGAAGACGGCCGACGTGTCGGCGAGCAGGCCGACCCGGTCCGGGGCGATCGCGGTGACGCGGGCGCCGTCGTCGAGGTCCTCGACCGTGAACACGACACCCGAGCGCGCCTCCGCCGGGATCGAGACCGCCTCGGACACCACGGGCGGGAGCGCCTCCCCCGTCGACAGGGCGGCGGCGGTCCGGCGCGAGAGGTCGAGGATCAGCCCCGCCCGCCAGGTGGACCACGCCTTGGGCGACGCCGCCCGGGCGTCGGCCTCGGTCAGCACGGTCAGGAGGTCCAGCGCCTGCCGCGTCCCGACCTTGCCGGAGACCGCCTGCACGGTCGCGGGGTCGTCCGGGTCGCGGGTCGTCGCCGTCTCCGCCAGCAGCAGGTGCCAGCGGACCAGCTGGGCGATCAGGCCGACGCCGTCGGCGTCGAAGCCCATCCGGGCGGCGATCTCGCGGGCGATCGGCTCACCGGCGACGCTGTGCTCGGTGAGGCTGCCCTTGCCGATGTCGTGCAGGAGCGCGGCGACCATCAGCACGTCCGGCCGGTCGACGCGGCGGATCATCGACGAGGCCTCCATGCAGGTCTCGACGACGTGCCGGTCGACGGTGAAGCGGTGGATCTCGGACGCGTGCGGCAGCAGCCGGATCCGCTCCCACTCGGGCAGGAAGCCGGAGAGGGCGCCGGTCTCCTCGAGCGTCTCCCAGGTCCCGAGGAGCCCGCGGCCGGAGGCGAGCAGCCGCACCAGGAGGTCCCGGGCCTCGGCGGGCCACGGCGTCGGCAGCGGCCCGCACTCGCGGGCGAGGCGGGCGGCGGTGGGCGGCGCGAGCACCACGTTCAGCTCGGCGGCGGCCGCGGCGGCGCGGAGCAGCAGCGCGGGGTCCTCGGCGGGCCGCGCCGAGCGGTCGAGCACGATCTCGCCGGCCGCCAGGGCCACCCCGGGCGCCACCGGCGACAGGGACGGACGGCGCGCCGAGGTGGCTCGGTCCAGGGCGTCGTCCACGCGCCGCCAGGTGAGCCGCGACAGGTGCGCGATGCGACGGCCGAGCTCGCGGACGGCGACCTGGGCGGCTCGCGCGTCGGCGACGTCGAGGAGCGGCGCGAGGTCGGCCCACATCTCCGGGGTGACCCGGTCGGAGGCCCGCCCGGCCAGCCCCTGCACGTGGTCGCGCATGTCGAGCAGCGCGAGCCGGCTGCGCTCGAGCTCGACGTGCGGGACGTCGACCAGCCACGTGGCGACGAGCGCCTTGAGCACCGTCGCGTCGCGCACTCCCCCTTCGGTCTCCTTGAGGTCGGGCACGGACGCGTGCGCGAGCTCGCCCATCAGCTCGTGCCGCGAGTCGACGAGCTGACGCAGCGCGCGCAGCCGCTCGCGCGCCTCGCGGCGCCACTGGGTGAGCATCGTGGTGCGCAGGCGCAGGGTCAGGTTCGGGTCGCCGGCGACGTGCCGGACGTCGAGCAGCCCGAGCGCGACCTTGAGGTCCTGGCCCGACGTCTCCACCATCTGGGCGAGCGTCCGCACGGAGTGGTCGAGGTTCGCCCCGGAGTCCCACAGCGGGTACCAGACCTTGCCGGCCACCTCGGCGAGGTCGAAGTCCGGGTCCTCGTCGTGGACCAGCACCAGGTCCAGGTCGGAGTACGGCGCCAGCTCGCCGCGCCCGTAGCCGCCGACCGCGACCAGCGCCGCCCCGACGTCCGGCCCGGACACCGACTCCCAGGCGCTGGAGCACAGCGCATCGGCCGCAGCCGTGCGCTCAGCCCGCTCGGCTGCCGTCACCCTGGCCTAGATCGCCGCGTCGTCCTTGTCGCCGGTGCGCACGCGCACCGCCGACTCGACCGTCTGCACCCAGACCTTGCCGTCACCGATCCGGCCGGTGTGCGCGCTGCGGGTGATCGCGTCGACCACGGCGTCGGCGTCGCCGTCGTTCACGACGATCTCGATCCGGATCTTCGGCACGAGCGCGATCTCGTACTCGGCGCCGCGGTAGACCTCGGTGTGGCCCTTCTGGCGCCCGTAGCCGCTGACCTCGCTGACCGTCATCCCGGTGATGCCGACCGCTTCGAGCGCGACCCGCACGTCCTCCCACTTGTGCGGCTTCACGACCGCGGTGACGAGCTTCATGTTCCGAGTCCTCCTGGGGTGGTGGAGCTGCTGGTGCCGTGCAGGTCGTAGGCCGACTCGGCGTGGACGACGAGGTCGATGCCGCTGACCTCGTGCTCCTCGTCGATGCGGAAGCCCATCGTCTTGTGGACGACGAGTCCGATGATGCCCGAGACGACGAAGGCGTAGACGAGCACCACGCCACCGCCGAGCAGCTGCCGGCCGAGCTGGTCGACCCCGCCGCCGTAGAACAGCCCGTCCACACCCGCCGGGGCGGCCGCCGTGGCGATCAGGCCGATGCCGAAGGTGCCGACCAGGCCGCCGACCAGGTGGACGCCCACGACGTCGAGCGAGTCGTCGTAGCCGAACCGGTACTTGAGGCTGCACGCGAGCCCGCAGACGACACCGGCGACCAGTCCCATCACGATGGCGCCGATCGGCGAGACGGAGCTGCACGACGGGGTGATCGCGACCAGGCCCGCGACGACGCCCGACGCCGCACCGAGCGAGGTGCCGTGCCCGTAGCGGACCCGCTCCATCGCCAGCCAGCCCAGGGAGCCGCCGCACCCGGCGAGCAGGGTCGTGGTGAAGACGACGGCCGCGGTCTGGTTGGCGCCGAGCGCCGACCCGGCGTTGAAGCCGAACCAGCCGAACCACAGGAGCCCGGCCCCGAGCATCACCAGGGTCAGGTTGTGCGGACGCATCGGGTCCTTGCCGAAGCCGATCCGCGGGCCGAGCACCAGGGCCAGCGCCAGCGCCGAGGCGCCCGAGCAGATCTCGACAGCGGTGCCGCCGGCGAAGTCGATGATCCTCACCTCGTTGGCCAGCCAGCCGCCGACGTGGTCGCCGGCGGAGAAGTCGAAGACCCAGTGCGCCACGGGCGCGTAGACGACGAGCGTCCAGACCGCGACGAACACCATCCAGGCGCCGAAGCGGGCCCGGTCGGCGATCGCGCCGGACACCAGGGCGCCGGTGATCACGCAGAACAGGCCCTGGAAGACCGCGAACAGGATCAGCGGGATGCCCGAGTCGCCGTTGCTCTCCACGCTCATCAGCTGGCCGAGCCCGGCGTACTGCGTCGGGTCGCCGAGCAGCCCGAGCCCCACGTCGTCGCCGAAGGCGATCGAGTAGCCGACCAGCACCCACAGCACCGAGATGACCGCGAGCGACCCGAAGGTCATCATCATCATGTTGAGCACGCTCTTGGAGCGGACCAGGCCGCCGTAGAAGAGCGCCAGGCCGGGTGCCATGAGCAGGACGAGTGCTGAGGCCGCGAGCAGCCAGGCGGTGTTCCCCGAATCGATCACGGGCCCACAGCCAACCCAGCGAATGTTTCAGGCGTGTTAACGCCCCGGCCGTCTCATGGAGGGACGGCCGGGGCGTCAACGTGTCCGTGCGGGACGCTTCGTGTCGGACCTAGATGGCCGCGGAGTCGCGGTCGCCGGTCCGGACCCGGACGACGGTGTCGATCGGGCTGACCCAGACCTTGCCGTCGCCGATCCGGCCCGTCTGGGCCGTCTTGACGATGATCCCGACGACGTCCTCGGTGTCACCGTCGTCGACGACGATCTCGATCCGGATCTTCGGCACCAGGGCGATGTCGTACTCCGCGCCCCGGTAGACCTCCGTGTGACCCTTCTGGCGGCCGTAGCCGCTGACCTCGCTGACCGTCATGCCGGTCACGCCGAAGGTCTCGAGGGCCTCGCGGACGTCCTCCCACTTGTGCGGCTTGATCACCGCGGTGACGAGCTTCATGCGTTCGCCCCTTCCGTGACGACGGGAGCCGTCTTGGCCGCGAGCACGCTGGACGAGCCGCCGCCGCTGGTATGGATGTCGTACGCCGACTCGCCGTGGGCGACGAAGTCGATGCCCTCGACCTCGTCCTCCTCGGAGAGGCGCAGGCCGATCGTGTACTTGATCGCCAGGCCGATGACCAGCGTGAGGATGCCGGAGAACAGGATCGCCACGCCGACACCACGGGTCTGCGCCCACAGGGAGTCGATGCCGCCGCCGTAGATCAGGCCGTCGACGCCGCCGGCACCGTCGGACGTCGAGAAGACGCCGATCAGGATGGTGCCGATGATGCCGCCGACCAGGTGCACGCCGACGACGTCGAGCGAGTCGTCGTAGCCGAGCTTGAACTTGAGCCCGACGGCCCAGGCGCACACCGCACCCGCGACGGCGCCGATGGCGACCGCCCCGGAGAGGTTGACCGCACCGGCGGCCGGGGTGATCGCGACCAGGCCCGCGACGATGCCGGAGGCGGCGCCGAGGGAGGTGGCCTTCTTGTGCAGGATGAACTCGATGAGCAGCCAGCCGAGGATGGCGGCCATCGTGGCCAGCGTCGTGTTGGCGAAGGTGCGGCCGGTCTCACCGAGGAACTGCTCCTCGGTGTAGGTCGCGTCGGCGAAGACGATCGAGCCGACGTTGAAGCCGTACCAGCCCATCCACAGCAGACCGGCACCGAGCATGGTCAGCGTCAGGTTGTGGGGCCGGATGGCCTCCTTGCCGAAGCCGACGCGCTTGCCGAGCAGCACCACCAGGACGAGCGCGGCGATACCGGCGTTGATGTGCACCGCGGTGCCACCGGCGTAGTCCTGCGCGCCGATCCGGCCGCAGATGAGCGAGTCGTCGGTGCAGCTGAAGACCATGTGGGCCATCGGGAAGTAGACGACCAGTGCCCAGAGCGGCACGAACACGACCCACGCCGAGAACTTCAGCCGGTCCGCGACGGCGCCGCTGATCAGCGCGACGGTGATGATCGCGAAGGTCATCTGGAACATCACGTAGATGTAGTTGTCGGTGGTGACCCCGTCGAGCCACAGCAGCTCGGTCGGGTCGGCGAAGAAGGTGCCCTCGCCGCCGAAGCCCATCGACCAGCCGACCGCGACGTACAGGATGCCGACGATGGCGACGGCGACGTAGCTCATCATCATCATGTTGAGCACGGACTTCGAGCGGGACATGCCGCCGTAGAACAGGGCCAGCGCGGGCACGGTCATCATCAGCACGAATGCCGTCGCGATGAGCATGAAGGCGTAATAGCCGTCCACAGAACCTCCATGGAGAACTCGGGATTTGAACGAGGACCTGACTCGCGACAGCGCTGTCGGGCGGACCCCCTCCTGTTGCTCGCAACCCTCGGGGCGGCAGGTTTCACCCCGGCAGGTGCCATGTTGCGGGCAGGAAACGACATCCCCGGCGGCGTTACTTCCGTGTTACGCCCAGCCGTGCGTCGCGATGCTGGGACGCGACCCCTTCGGCCGTCGCCCGCAGACCGACGACCAGCGGCGTCCGCACCAGCGCGTCGAGATCGGTCCACACCTGCGACCGGAGCCGCAGGTCGCGCACCTGGCCGGCGCTCGGCGTGACCGCCTGGACCAGGGGCGCCCGCCGGCGGAACGCCTTGGTGGAGGCACCGACCAGCTCCGAGATGGAGGCAGCGTGCCCGGAGGCGACGATCTTGGTGACGACCGTCGACGCCGGCTCTCGACCCACCCGTTCGAGCATGGCGACGACCACGGCGGCCGCGTCGTCGACGTAGACGTAGTCCCGGAGGGTGTCGAGCGAGACGTAGATGCCGACCGGCTGGCCGGTCACGCGCCCGAGGCAGAGCTGGGAGATCAGGCCCTGGGCCTTGGTGAGGTCCTGGTCCGGGCCCGTAGAGGTTGGCGATCCGCCCGATCGCGACGCGGGTACCGCCCTCGGCGGCCAGCCGCGCCACGGCCGCCTCCGTGGCCAGCTTGGCGTGCCCGTACGGCGCAAGCGGACGTGGCTCGTGCCGCTCGGTGAACGGCGGGCTGCTCGCGCCGGCGTACACGCCGCCGGCCGACGACGCGAGGAACAGCGCCCGGGGCGGCTCGGCCCAGCCGGCCGAGGAACGCCTCGAGCAGCGCACCTCGCCGTGGAGCGCGTCCTCCGACGTGCCGACGACACCGGCGCCCGCGCACCAGGCCAGGCCCCACGGCCCCACCCGTCGGCCCCTGCCCGGTCGGCGGCGAGCGAGGCGGCCTCCAGCGAGCCGTGCACGGCCAGGCCGGGTCGGACCAGCTGCACCGACAGCCCCGTGCTCGGACGACGAAGCACGGCGGGCCGGCGGGCCACGGCCCGCCGAGAAGCCCCGGCCCGACGAGAGCGTCGTCACTGGCCGTCAGCGTCGTGGCGTCGCGCCCGAGCGGGCCGCGGCCGGGTCGCTGACGATCAGGTACAGCGGCTTGCCCATGGCCATGTTGACCGCGACGCCGATGTACTCCGCGATGACGCCGAGCGAGAACAGGATCGCGCCGGTGCTGAGCAGGACCACGACCATCATCGACGGCCAGCCGCTGCCGGCGATCTCGCCGGAGAGCCGCAGCGACCACGAGACGAGCGGCGAGCAAGCACGCCGAGCGACGGCGAAGGCGACCCCGAGCACGCTGACCAGCCGCAGCACCCTGGTGCCGCTGGACATGCACCATCCGCCAGAAGTGCGAGAGCAGGGTGCGCTAGCGAGTAGCCGGACGGCCGGTCCCCCTCCTCGCGCAGTTCGACCGGGCAGGTGGCGGCGTGCCGGCGACCCAGCCGAGCGCGACGTCGAGGTAGACCCCGGGCCCGGCGTAGGCGGCGACGCGACGGCCGACCTCGCCGAGCACGAAGCCGGTAGCTCTGGAACATCGTCGGCGTCCGCGCGCCCGCTCGAGCAGCGCGCATCGAGCGCTTGGCCAGCCGGGACGCGAGCGTTGCGCAGGAAGCCGTGCGGGGCCGGGTTGAGCGGGCTTGGCGTAGACGACGTCGGCGCTGCTCGCGCCATCGCGCGCGTCGAGCATGCGCCCGATGTCGGCCGGGTCGTGCTGGCCGTCCTCGTCCATGGTGACGATCCAGTCGCCGCCGGAGGACGCCATCCCGGCCAGCGTGGCCGCGTGCTGGCCGAAGTTGCGGCTCAGCCAGATCGGCCGGACGAAGTCGTAGGTGCGCGCGCCGCCTCGCGGATCACCCGGTCGGAGGCGTCCGGCCCGTTGTCGTGGACGAGCAGCACCTCGGCTCACCACGGCCCGGTGGCCGTCCGGCGGTGGTGAACGGCTGGTCCAGCGGCGTCGATCTCGCGCGAGCACGCCGGCGAGCGTCGCTCGCCCTGGTAGACCGGGATCACCACGGAGATCTGGTGGTCCTGGGCCGGGCGGTTCACGGGCCCCAACCTACGGCTTGCGCGCGACGACCAGCACGGACGAGCCGAACGGCAGGTCGCGGCGTCGCAGGAGTCGGCGGTCCAGCCGGGTACCGCCGAGCAGGACCTCTCCACCGTGCCGCCCACCTCCGGCAGGGGCGCGACCACGTCGTCCTCGAGCGTCGGTTCGTCCTGGCGTCGTTCGCGGAGCCGGGTCAGCACGCGGTCGGCTGCGAAGAACGGGAAGGTGCCCGCGAAGGCGTACGTCGCGCGGACCACGTCGAGACCGGCGGCCTGCACCGCCGCGACCGCCCGCGGCCGGGTGTAGCGGCGCTGGTGGTGGTTCAGCACGTCGTGGTGCGTCCACGCCCACTCGTAGGCCGGGACGGACATCAGCAGGCGCCCCCCAGGGGTCAGCACCCGGCGGATCTCGGTCAGCGCCCCCGACTCGTCCGCGCAGTGCTCGATGACGTCGAAGGCGCCGATGACGTCGAACGTGTCGTCGGCGAAGGGCAGCCGGGTCACCGAGCCGCAGACGTCGCCGGGGACGAGGCCGCGCGGGTCCAGGTCCAGGGCGACCCGGCTCCCCTTGTCGCGCAGCCAGCCGACGCTCGGACCGTCCGCGCTCCCCACGTCCAGGAGCCGTCCGGGGTCACCGACGTGCGGCTCCATCACGACCTGCAGGAGCTCGGCCCGAGCCCGGTACCACCAGTACGTCGGAGCGTCGATGGACGGCGAACCAGCGGTGCTCACGCGTCGCATGATGCCAAGCCTGTCGACTTCGGACGAACCGCCGGGCCCACCTACTGTCGTCCCATGACCTCGAGGGCGCCGGGCGCACACCCGCGCGCCGCCCTCGTCGCGACCTCCGTCCTGGTCGGCGTCCTGGTCGTCCTGCTGCTGGTCGCGGCGGCGACCACGGACCGGGCGGTGCCCACCGGAGTCAACCGTCCGGACCCCGCTCCCGACCCGATCGCGGGCCGGTGCTGGCCACTGCCCACCGAGCACCTGGGCTTCGGCTACCAGGTGCGCGACGACGACAAGCAGGTCCGCGACGCCGACGGTGAGCGTCGACGCGTCCTGAGACTGCAGTACGACCGGGTCGACGCCGACGAGGTGTCGGCCCGGCTCGACGACCTGCTCACCGCGGCCGGCTTCGTCCCGACCGGGCCGAGCGCAGGCACGGGTGGACCGGTGGTCTACAGCCTCGACGGCTACGGGACGGTCCGCGTCCGGGTGACGACCCTGCCCGAAACCGTTGACGAGACCCTGGTCCGCGGAGACCTCGAGCTCGACCTGCCCGCGGCTGCTGCCCGGGACCAGCTCGAGGCCAGCGGGTGCCCGCTACAGGAGGAGCGATGACGACGACCGAGCCCGTCGTCGGCGTCCGCGCTCCCCGCCCCCGGCTCCCGGGGTGGGTGGACGGCCGCAACCTGCTCGTCGCCCTGCTCCTCGGGCACCTGCTCCTCAAGCTGCTCCTCCTCCCCCGGGTGCTCGACGCCCCGCTCCAGGGCGACGAGGTCGCCTACTTCGACGCCGCCAAGGCGCTGTCCAACCTACTGCGGGACGCGGCGACCCTCGGGTCGCCGGACCGCGCCGAGCTGGCGGACAACGTGGTGGGCAACGGCTGGTTCATGCCAGGGATGGCCGTCGTCCTCGCGCCGCTCCTCGTGGTGCTCCCGGATCCCGACCTCGGCGCGGTGCGTCTCTACCTCGGCCTCTTCACGCTGGCCCTGTTCGCGCTGACCCTCCGGTCGGTGGACCGCACCTTCGGGCGTCCCTGGACGCTGGCGCTCCTGGTGGTCCCCGGCCTGGTCCCTGTGTGGGTGCTGTTCTCGTTCACCGCGTGGGGCGACCACGCCGCCGGTCTGGTCGCCGTCATCCTCGTCTGCCTGATGACCGAGGTCGGGCGTGACCTGGTGGCCGGCCGGGCACCCCGCCCGCGGAGCGTGGCGGGGATCGGGGCGCTGGCCGCAGCCGCCCTGTACCTCCGCTCGAGCACCTTCCCCCTCGTGCTCGGCATGCTCGTGCTGCTGGCCCTCGGTGCGGTGCTGCTCGCCCGCCGCGGCAGCAGGCGCAGGGTGGCCCTCGGCGTGGTGGCTGCGGGTGGCGTCTTCGCGTTCCTCCTGGCCCCCTGGTCGCTGGGGGCGAGCGAGGTGCTGGGCGGGCGGGTCGTCACGACCTCGACCGTGCCGGTGTCGACGGCAGTGGCCTTCGGCGACGTGGACCGCATCTGCTTCGGGCCGTGCGGCGACAGCAACATCTGGTTCGCCTCCGCGCGCTACTCCCAGGAGGTGGCTCGGGCCACGGGGGTCAGCGAGCTCGTCGTCCAGCGTCAGATGTCGGACTATGCGCTCCAGCCCGCGACCCCGGCAGCATCGCCCACGACGTCCTGGACAACCTGCACCGCTACGCGCTCGAGCCGGAGGGCTCGAGCCGGTCTTCCGAGAGGTCCCCGGCTCGCCGCCGGACACGGCGTCCCGGGTGATCACCACGACGACCCGGATCGGCCACTTCGCCGCGATGGTCGTCGCCGCCGGCTCCCTGCTCGTGCTCGCTCGTCGGCGGACCGACCTGCAGCTCAGCGGCCTGCTGCTCAAGCTCGGGGTGCTGGCTCTGTTCGTCCAGCCGTTCCTGCACATCGGCACCCCGCGCTACTGGCCGGTGTTCGCACCCCTCCTGACCCTGCTGGCGGTGTGGGTCTGGTCAGCGGTCCGGGCCCCCGCGGACGTCACCCCCTCGCCCCTGGGTCGATGGCTGACCGCGGCCCACGTGGCCGTCCTCGTCGGCGTCGCTGCCCTGGCCGCCACGCTGGCCCTGCTCGCCACCGGCACGTCCTGACATCCCCCGCGTGTTAGCGTCGCCGTCGTCCCGATCCCCTGGGCAGAGAAGCACGCTGCACGACTCGAGAGCACTGTGAACCAGCACCTGAGCCCCGAGAGCGATGTCGCCCGGCTGCGCGAGGAGCTCGACCTCAGCCGCCGCGAGCTCGCCGCCGCCCGCGAACGCCTCGAGACGGCGCTCGAGGAGGCGGCGTCCGAGCGCGCTCTCCGCTGAGCGACGGCGGCGGAGCTCGGCCGCGCTCGGCGGCGCACCGGAGCGCGCAGCCGCCCGTCCTGCCGTGCTCGGCCGGCTGGCCGACCGCCTGCGCAGGCAGCCGTCCGTGACCCCGCCGCTCCGACGAGCGACCTGACGTCGTCCGGTCCTCGGGGCTGTTCGACGCGGACTACTACGCACGGCACAACCCGGACGTCGTCGACGGCGGCGCCGACCCGCTCGAGCACTTCTGCGAGTCGGGCTGGCGCGAGCTGCGCCGCCCGCGGCGCCGACTTCGACGTCTGGTGGTACTGGACGACCCACCTCGACCCCCGCTCGGAGGACGTCAACCCCTTCGTCCACTGGGTGACCGAGGGCCGGGCCGCCGGGCTCGACCGGGCCCCCCGACGAGCACGCGCACCGACGACGGCGCACCGCCCTCGCTCCGGGCGCCCGGCGGATGTGCCTGTTCGCGGCGTTCGACCGCGACGCGCGCGTCGACGACCACGTCGTCCGCTACGTCCGCGAGCTCGCGCGGCACGCCGACGTCTACGTGCTGCACGACGGCTACCTGCCCGCGGAGGAGCTGGCCCGGCTGGACGGGATCGCCGCGCGGCGCCTGGGGCATCCGGCACGGCGCCTACGACTTCGGCTCGTGGTCGATGCTCGCGAGCGAGCTGGTCGGCTGGGACGTCGTCGAGACGTACGACGAGCTGCTGCTCGTCAACGACAGCTGCTACCTGCTGCGGCCGCTGGACGAGGTCTTCGCGCGGATGGACGCGACACCGTGCGACTGGTGGGGCCTCCAGGCGACCAAGGGCCTGGCGCAGGACGCGTGACGTCCCCTCCAACGGGTTCACCGAGCCGGTGCCCGTGGCCTCGCTGCACGACGGGCCGCTCGACGCGTTCGAGCGGGACGCGATCTACGACTTCCACGTCGGCTCGTACTTCGTCGCCTACCGCAGGCCGGTGCTCGACGAGCCGCGGTTCCGCGCGATCCTCGACTCCGTCGGTCCCCAGCGCGGCAAGCTGGCGGTGATCCAGAAGTACGAGATCGGGCTCGACCCACTTCCTGATCGGCAACGGCTACGGGTTCGCCACCCACGCCGACGCGCTCTACCCGTTCCACCCGCTCTTCAGCGACTGGCACTTCACCCTGGTCGAGCGCGGGTTCCCGCTGCTCAAGAAGTACTTCCTCTACCAGAACCACTACGACGTCCCCGGCCTCGCCGACGTGGCCCGACCGGGTCCGCGCCCTGGTCCCGGACGCGCCGGTCGAGGTGTTCGAGCGCGACCTGCTCCGCACCGCGCCCGACGACCGCCTGCGCCGGAGCTACGCGATCCGGCGCGCGGCCGACGGCTCCGTCGTCGTGCCGACACCGTTGACCGGCGGCGCGTTCCGGGCGCGCCGACAAGGCGGCACCCAAGGACGGCTCCTGGTGGGCCTTCCCGGTGTGCCCCGACGAGCACACGCTGCCCGCCAACAGCCGCGCGATCCTCGAGCAGGTCCGGTCGGACCCTGCGGTCACCAAGGTCGTGCTGACCCGCTCCCGGTCGGTCGACCTCGCCGGGCGACGAACGTGGTCGTGCTCCCGCTGCAGAGCCCGGAGGGCCAGCAGCACCTGATGCGCTGCGGCACGGTGTTCGTGAAGGCACAAGCCGCGCCGCACCCTGGGCGAGCCGCTGCGGCCCGACCACCGGATCGTCCTCGTCCGCGACGGCCTGCTGCTCGACGCCGTACCGCCCCGACGCGGTGCCCCCGCGTGTCCAGAAGGTCCCGGTCCCCCGCTGGCACGCGGTCCTCACCGCCTCCGACGTCGACCGGCTCGCCGCGCTGGGCGCCCACTACCCCGGCCTGTTCGGGCAACGCGTGGCGCACCGGCATCCCCGCCCACGACTTCCTGGTCGGCGACTCGGTCCCGGCCGACCTCGCCGCCGACGAGGAGCGGCTCCGCGCCGAGCTCGGCGGGCGGCGGCTGCTGCTGTTCGCGACCGCCCGGCGCGACGACCGCGCGGCGCCGTACCCCTTCACGCCGGCGGACGTCGACGCCCTCGCTGCCTGGGCGGACCGGACCGGCACCGCGATCGGGCTGCGCGAGCACCCGCTCGACCTCGGGCGGCCGTACGTCGCGCGGTGCTCGACGGCGTGGCGCTCGACCTGTCCCACCACCGCTACCCGCTGCTGCACGCGGTGCTGCGGGCGACCGACGCGGTGCTCACCGACTGGTCCGGGATCGCGCTGGACGCGCGCCGTCGCGGGACGGCCCGTCGTCGAGCCTCGCGCACGACGTCGACCGGGTACCGCTCCTGCTGCTCGACCTCGAGCACGTCCTTCCCGGCCCGCTCTGCCGGACGGCGGACGAGCTGATGGCGGCCCTGGACGCCCTCTGGGACGGCTCCGACGAGCACGACGACGTACGACGTCGGCGGCTGCTCGCGGCGCCGCCGGACGGCCGCAGCGCGGCCCGGGTCGTGGCGGCGGTGCACGGCATGACCGCGGTGTCCGAGGACGGGCTCGACGACTTCTTCTCCGACCTCGAGCGGCTGGCCGCCGCGTGGCTGGCGCTGCGCAAGAGCGACCAGCAAGCCGCGGCAGCCCTGCTGCGCGCGGGCGCTCGACGGAGGCCTGCGACGCGGTCCGCGGCGAGCTCGGTCCCGCCCGCGGCCGCGCGAGGATTCCAGCGGCGGCGCTGCGAGGTCGCCCTGATCCGCACGGCGGGCGCCCTGACCGAGCCCGGCTACCTCGACCACTACGTGCCCGAGGTCGGAGCCCGGCACCGAGGCGATCGACCACTACTGCCGGCGCGGCTGGCGCTCGCAGGCCAACCCGAGCCTCGAGTTCGACACGTGGTGGTACCGCTACGAGTACCTCGGGCTGGAGCAGCGTGAGGTCAACCCGCTGGTGCACTACCTGGTCCACGGCCGGCACCACGGTGCGGTCCCGCGGCCGCCCGCAGGCGGCCGAGCTCGCCCCGGCGCCCGCGCCCGGGAGCACGGCGCCCCGCCGGATCTGCCTGTTCGCGGCGTACGACCTCGACGGGATCGTCGACGACTACGTGGTCGCCTACCTCCGCGAGCTGAGCCGGTTCGCCGACGTCTACTACCTCGCCGACGGGTTCGTCCCCGACGACGAGCTCGCCAAGCTGGCGCCGTACACCAGGGGCGCCTGGTCGCGTCCGCACGGCGCCTACGACTTCGGGTCGCTCGCGATCCTCGCCGACGAGCTCGTGGGCTGGGACGTCATCGAGACCTACGACGAGCTGATGTTCGCCAACGACAGCGCCTACCTGCTGCGCCCGCTCGACGAGCTGTTCGCCCGGATGGACGCCCAGGACTGCGACTGGTGGGGGATGCAGGCGACGAAGCGTGACTTCGAGCGGTCCCCGGAGCCGGCGACCCGACCGAGGTGCTGCCCGACGAGGTGGTGCGCGGCATGGTCGGCGCAGCCGGAGTGGCACCAGGTCAACCAGCTGCACGTGAGCTCGTACTTCATCGTGCCTGCGCAGGCCGGCGCTCCTGGAGCCCGGGCGTCCGCCGGCTCCTCGCGCGAGGTCCGCCCGGAGCGGATGAAGAGCCAGGTGATCCTCAAGTACGAGATCGGGCTGAGCCGGGTCCTGCTCTCCACCGGGCACCGGTTCGCGACGTTCGTCGAGGGGCTCTACCCGTACCACCCGCTCTACACCGTCGGACTACTTCGAGCTCGCCGCGAACGGGCTTCCCGCTGCTCAAGCGCAACTTCATCGCCGAGAACGCCCGGGACGCCCCGGGCCTCGCGCGCTGGAAGGAGCGGGTGCTCGAGGCCGTGCCCGGCGCCGACGTCGACATGTTCGAGCGCAACCTGCTGCGGGTCGTCGCGCCGACGACCGGCTCCAGCGCAGCTTCGCGATCGACGTGGACGCCGACGGGACGGTGGTCGTCCCGCCCGGGCTGCGACGACGACGCGGTGCTCGGCGCTCGACCGCGCGACGCCGACGTACGACCACTGGTGGGCGTTCCCGGTGTGCGCCTACGACCACACCTTCGCCGGCAACGAGCGGGCGGTCTTCGAGATGGTCCGCGACGACCCGTCGATCAAGAAGATCATCCTGACCCGGTCCCGCAAGATCGAGGTCGACCGGCGAGAACGTGGTCATGCTCCCGCTGACGAGCCCGGAGGGGCAGGACCACGCCGTGCGGTCGCGCTACGTCTTCATCAAGCACGCGCCGAAGGTGAACGTGCCCGTACCCGCTCGACCAGGACCGGCACGACTTCGTCAACCTGTGGCACGGCATCCCGCTGAAGCGCTTCGGCATGGCGTCGGTCGACTCGTCCGACGCCGACAAGGTGATCGCCGAGCACATGGGCTGCCGCAGCGTGATCACGTCGTCGGCGATCGACATCGCTCGCGATGACGGCGGCCTTCTACCCGCTGACGCGCGAGCACATGTGGCAGACGGGGCTCCCCCGCAACGACTTCGTGGTCCGGCCGACCCCCGACAGCTGCCCGCCGACCTCGCGGCGCAGCGGCAGCGAGCTGCGTCGACGAGCTCGGCGGTCGCCGCCTGGTGATGTTCCTGCCGACGTTCAAGAAGGACCAGGCGGACGCCTACTACCAGTTCACCGACGACGAGCTCGCGTGGCTCGCGGACTGGTGCGAGCGGCACGACGCCGTCATCGGCGCTGCGCGAGCACATGGCCGACCAGGCACGCACCTACTCCTCGCATGCTCGGGCCGCTGCGACCCGGTCAACCTCTCGTCGCGCCGCTACCCCGACCTCGAGGTGCTGTACGGCGCCGCGGACGCGCTGATCAGCGACTACTCCAGCTGCCTGGTCGACTTCATGCTGACCGGCAAGCCGGTGGTCAGCTTCGCCTACGACCTCGACCGCTACTCGACCGAGGAGCGCGGTCTGTTCTACGACCTCGACGAGGTCCTGCCCGGCCCGGTCTGCCGTGACTTCGGCGACCTGTCCGCCGCGCTCGACACCGTCTTCGAGCCGCGGACGCCGGCGCAGGACGAGGAGTACGACTGGAAGCGGCGGATCTTCTTCGAGCACCTCGACGACGGCAACGCCGCGCGGGTGGTCAGGAAGGTGCGGGAGCTCAGCCTCGACCAGCCCGGCTGACGGCGGTCACGGCCATCCGGACCAGCGCCTCGGCCCGGGCCGCGAACGAGTGCTCGCGGCGGATCCGCTCCGCGGCGGCCCAGCGGAGCTGCTGGTCCCCGAACACGGACTGGTCCGCGACCAGACGTGCGAGGTCTGCGGGCTCGCGGTAGACCTGCACCGACGGCCCGAACAGCCCGTCGAGCCCGGCGACCTCGTCGGTGACGACCCGGGCGCCGCTGGCGACGGCGTCGAAGAGCCGGTTGGAGACGAAGCCGGCCTCGCGCATGTCGTCCCAGTGGTCGTTGAGCACCACACCCGCCGCGGCGTACGCCGCCGACAGCCGGTCGTTGGGGATCGAGCGGGCGACGACCACGTCGTCGGGGACGAGCCCGGCCCACAGGTCGCCGTAGATGCTGAGCGGCAGGCCGGCCTCGAGGGCGTCCCGGACGATCGGCCGGAGCACCCGCCGGGAGTTGCCCACGAAGAGCACCTCGTGGCCGACGACGTCGGGCTCGTGGCGCGGGTGGAAGAGCGCCGGGTCCGTGGCCTGGAGCAGCGGCTCGACGGGGATGCCCCACTCGCGCGTGGCCGCTCGGCCCACGGGATGCTCGCCGCGGCCACCGCGTCGTAGCGGCGCAGCTCCTCGGCCGTGACCTCGCCCGGGTGCGAGATCACCCAGGCGATCGTGACCTGGCCGGGGTGCGGCGCGTGCGCCTCCAGCCCGCGCAGCACGAGGGCGACGTCGTCGCGGACCCCCGTGCTCCGGTCCCACTCGGGCGCGGCGGTCCACGACGACCTCCTGGCCGAGATCGCGCAGGGCCGCCGCGAGGGACGACGCGAAGTGCGTGTCGCCCCAGCGTTCGCCGCCCTCGCCGCCCGGTGCCGGGTTCTTGATCGCCCAGCGCAATGGCCTGTCCCGGACCTCGGCGCGCGCGTCCCGACGCAGGACCGGCTGCGGGATCGCCAGCTCGCTCGGCTCGTTCTTGCGAGGCACGACGCGGTGCTCGACCACGGTGTAGCCGACGCTCCCCCACAGCGACTCGTCGTCGCGCGGCTCCGCGACGCCGGACCAGCGGTCGAGGTAGACCTGCCGGTTCGCCAGGTGCTTGAGGTAGCGGCCGGGGCTGCGCGACTCGTGGTGGACGACCGGCGCGGCGGTGACGACTCGGAAGTGACCGGGACGCAACGCCTCGAGCCGCTGGCACAGGTCGACGTCCTCCATGCCGTTGGTGAAGATCGGGTCGAACCCGCGCAGGGCGACGACGTCGTCGGCCCGCAGCGCGAGGGCGGCGCCGGTGAGTGCGTGGAAGCGCAGCTCGTCGAGGCCCACGGCGTCCTCGACGGGGAAGCCCTGGAGCAGCATGTGCGGGCAGACCACCGGTGGAGGGGAACGCGACGCCTGCCGACTGGATCTCACCGGTCGGGTAGAGCAGCAGCGGCTGTGCTCCGAGCACCTCGGGGTCGTCGAGGGCTGCGCGCAGCGGCGCGAGCCAGCCGGGCGGCACCGTCGTGTCGTTGTTGAGGAACACGATGACGTCACCGACGGAGTGCGAGAAGGCCATGTCGTTGCCGAGCGCGAACCCGTAGTTCTCCGGCGAGTGGAAGACGTGGACGTCCTCGGACTCGAGCTCGCTGAGCCTCGCGAAGATCCCGTCCGACGGAGCCGTTGTCCCAGACGACGACCTGGATGTCGCCCCCGGCCTCGACCACCGAGCGCACGCACGCGGTCGTCAGCTCGAAGTCCTCGTAGGTGGGCACGATCACCGAGGTGACGCCGGGCATCCGCGGCGGCTGGTCCTCCGGTTCCCAGACCAGGTGCTTGTTGAGCACGGCGTGCCGGAAGTTGCCCGGCCGTGGAGACCAGCACGACGGCGGTCCGGGAACGAGCGTCGTACGCCGATCGCGGCGACGGCACGGACCTCGACATCGTCATGACGGAGGTGGAAGTCGAGCGGCCACGCGGGTCCGGCTGTCGGATCGATCCCCCCGCCCCCGACCAGCACCTCACGCCGGTACATCAGCCGCGCGGCCTCGGTGGGCCGGGGTTGCTGGTAGACCTCGGTGTCCCCGTTGCCGCGAATGCCCTCCATCCGGTCGGCGACGACCGGTGCGGCCGCGGCGACCAGGCGCGCCAGCCGCTCGGGGACCCACGTGTCGCCGGCGTCCAGGAACGCGACGTACTCCCCCGTCGCCGCGTCGAGCCCGTCGACGAGCTCCCAGGACGGGTGCGTCTGCGCCTCGAGGCTCGCCACCGACCGCGCGCGGATCCCCGCGTCCTGGCCGGGGTCGAGGACCACCGAGACGAGCGCAGCCATCCGACTGCTCAGCCGAGCATCGCGTCGACGAACGCCCCGGGGTCGAAGGGTGCGAGGTCGTCCGCGCCCTCGCCCAGGCCGACGAGCTTGACCGGCACACCGAGCTCGCGCTGGACGGCGACGACGATGCCGCCCTTGGCCGAGCCGTCGAGCTTGGTGAGGACGATGCCGGTGACGTCCACGACCTCGGAGAACACGCGCGCCTGGACCATGCCGTTCTGGCCGGTGGTCGCGTCGAGGACCAGCAGCACCTCGGTCACGGGCGCCTGCTTCTCGATCACCCGCTTGACCTTGCCCAGCTCGTCCATCAGGCCGGCCTTGTTCTGGAGCCGCCCGGCCGTGTCGATGACGACGGTGTCGACACCGCGCTCGACGCCCTCCTTGACCGCCTCGAAGGCGACGCTCGCCGGGTCGGTGCCCTCGGGCCCGCGGACGACCTCGACCCCCACCCGCTCGCCCCAGGTGGCCAGCTGGTCGACGGCCGCCGCGCGGAACGTGTCCGCGGCACCGAGGACGACGGTGCGGTCCTCGGCGACCAGGATCCGGGCGATCTTGCCGACGGTCGTGGTCTTGCCGGCGCCGTTGACACCGACCACGAGCACCACACCGGGGTTGCCGTCCTCGCCGCTCACCTGGAGCCGGCGGTCCATCGAGGGGTCGACGAGCGCGACCAGCTCCTCGCGCAGCACCGTCCTCGGGTCCGGCGCGTCGCCGCCCTCGACCCGCAGCCGGGTGCGGAGCCTCTCGACGAGCTCCTGGGTCGGGCCGACACCGACGTCCGCGCTGAGCAGGGCGTCCTCGATCGACTCCCAGGTGTCCTCGTCGAGCTTGTCCTTGCTGAGCAGCGCGAGCAGCCCGCGACCCAGGGCACCCTGCGAGCCGGCGAGCCGCTGGCGCAGCCGCTGGAGCCGGGAGGCCGTGGCCTCCGGCTTGTCGATCGTGGCCGGAGGCGAGCTGAGCTCGACGGGCGGCAGCTCGTCGCCGATCTCGGGCGGTGGCGTGACGAGCACGTCGGTGTGGGTGTTCGGCAGCGGGTCGGGCTTGCGGCGCCCCGAGACGAGAAGGCCCGCCACGATGGCGACGAGCACCAGTCCGACGACGGCGACGATCAGGATCAGCAGGCCGATCTCCATGGGGACCATCCAACCTCACGGATCGAGGAGGTCCTCCAGGTGACCCTCGCCGGGCTCGCGCCGCTCGTCCTCGGAGACGTTGCCGATCACGACCAAGGCGACCAGCAGCACGGCGACCATCGCCACCACGGCCCACAACACACGGGTTCAACGTCGGACGGCGCCCCGGGTGACGCTGGATAGGGTGCGGGAATGTTCGGGCGAGTTCGGCGACGTCGCCCGCGCGAGCTCTCGTACGTCTTCGTGGTGACCTACGGCAGGTCCGGCTCGACGCTCCTGTCCGGGATCCTCAACTCGATCCCGGGCTTCCTCATCCGCGGCGAGAACCGGGACGCGCTGCACCACCTGTTCCTCTTCCACCAGACGCTCGCCGCCGAGAAGGCGCGCGTCGGGCCCGAAGCGTGGCCGCCAGAGGACCCATCCCTACTTCGGGATCGGGGACGTGCCGCTCGACGTCTCGATCGAGCGGGTCCGCGGGCTGGTGCTCGACACCGTCCTGCGACCGAGGGAGGACACCCGGGTCACCGGGTTCAAGGAGATCCGCTGGTACGGGCCGGACCTCGAGGAGTACGTCGCGTGGCTGCGCGAGGTCTTCCCGGGTGCGAGGTTCCTGGTCAACACGCGCAACCACGAGGACGTGCTCAAGAGCGGCTGGTGGGCCGAGGGCGACCACGCGGGCGGGCTCGCGCGCGCCGAGGACGGCATCCTCCGGCTGGCGGACACGCTCGGCGACGCGGCCTACCGGGTCCACTACGACGACTACGTGGCGGACCCGGCCGGCCTGCGTGGGATGTTCGACTGGCTCGGCGAGGCCTTCGACGAGGAGACCGTCCGCGGCGTGATGGAGAGGAAGCACTCGGTATGAGCCTGGACCCGGCCCTGGCCGCCAGCTCAACCTCGCGGCAGCGACGCCTCTGGTCGCTGCACGACTTCGGCGACGGGCCGTGGCCTGAGATCGGCCCCCTGCACAAGCGCCTCGGTCCCGCGCGCGCTCGCGGACGTCGCACTACCTCGACGTCTTCGACCACGAGACGCTGCGTCGCGCAACTACCGCGACGACCCCGTCGTGCCCATCGAGCTCATCCCGGACATCGACTACCTCCTGCTCGACGGCGGCCGGGTCCGCTCCATCCCGGAGGCGATCGGCGACGAGCGAGCCCGTTCGACTGGGTCGTGGCCTCGCACGTGATCGAGCACGTCCCGGACGTGATCGGCTGGCTCGACCAGGTCGGCCGCAGGTCACCGCCGACGGCGGCGCACTCGTGCTGATCGTGCCCGACCGCCGCTACTGCTTCGACGTCCACCGGCCGGGCACCACCGTGGGCCAGCTGCTGCAGGCCCACGAGCAAGGCGACGTCACGCCGTCCATCCGCGCCGTCTACGACCACTACCGCAGCCACGTCTTCACCGACACGGCCGAGACCTGGGCCGGCGACGCCCGCCGGCCTACGACCGGCGCTCTCGCGTCCCTGGCCTCGGTGCTCGAGCACCTGGACGAGGCCCGCACCGGGGAGTACGTCGACGCGCACGTGCTGGACGTTCACTCCCGACACTCGTTCGTCGAGCAGCTCGTCGAGCTGCGCGCGCTCGAGCGGTCGGTGTGGACCGTCGACCGGATGCGCCGGACGCAGACGCGACGAGCTCGAGTTCTACGTCGTGCTCCGTCGGCTGCCGCGGGACTCGCGCGGCCCTGGCACCGTGGCTGGAGTCCGAGGTGCCGGCCCGCGTGCCGACATGCCGGACTGGCTCGCCGCAGACGGTTCGGCTGCGCAGCCGGCTGGCCGGCAGCAGCGCCGGCTCGACAAGCGGAAGCGGACGACCAGCGTCAGCGCCGCGTCATAGCCAGGCAGCTCGCCAGGCCCGCGCACGGAGCCCGGCGTCGTGCGCTGCCGCAGCGCGCAGCCGGGCGAGCGTCGGCTCAGGCGCGGACGAGCGCGCTGACCGCGGCCCGGATCTCGTCCGGCATCGGCGTGACCGGCCGGGCCGGGTCGGTGTTGTCGACGTACACGTGCACGAACCTGCCCTCGGCCTTGGCGAGCGGGTCGTCGCCCTGGAACAGCCCGACGCGGTAGATCGACCGAGGAGGTGCCGACCTTCTCCACGTAGACGCCGACGTCGACCGGCTCGGGGTAGGTGACCTCGGCGAAGTAGCGGCAGCCGACCTCCGCCACGACGCCCACGGCGGGGAGGGTGCGCACGTCGGCACCGATCGCCGCGCGCCATCTGGTTGTTGACGACGGTGTCGATCAGCTCGAAGTACCGCGCGTTGTTCATGTGGCCGAGGACGTCGATGTCCGCCCAGCGGGTCGTGACCGCTGCTCCCAGTAGGCGTACTCGTCGCGGGCGGGACGCGGGGCCGGCATGTCAGGCCGAGACGGCTTCGCGCAGCCGCTGGCTGATCACCGTCGAGACGCCGTCACCCCGCATCGTCACGCCGTAGAGCGCGTCGCCGACCTCCATCGTCCGCTTCTGGTGGGTGATCACCAGGAGCTGCGAGTTCTCGCGCAGCTCCTCGTAGATCTCCAGCAGGCGGCCGAGGTTGGTGTCGTCCAGCGCCGCCTCGACCTCGTCGAGGATGTAGAACGGCGACGGCCGGGCCTTGAACAGCGCGACGAGGAACGCCACGGCGACCAGCGACCGCTCGCCACCGGAGAGCAGCGAGAGGCGCTTGACCTTCTTGCCGGGCGGGCGGGCCTCGACCTCGATGCCGGTGTTGAGCATGTCGTCGGGGTCGGTGAGCACCAGGCGGCCCTCACCACCGGGGAAGAGCCGGGAGAAGGTCGACTCGAAGGCCTTCTCGACGTCGGCGTAGGCCTCGGTGAAGACCTGCTCCACACGCGAGTCGACCTCGCGGACGATGTCGAGCAGGTCGTTCTTGGTCTTCTTGAGGTCCTCGAGCTGCTCGGTGAGGAAGCGGTGCCGCTCCTCCATGGCCGAGAACTCCTCGAGCGCCAGCGGGTTGACGGTGCCCAGCATCGCGAGCTCGCGCTCCGCGGTGCGCAGCCGCTTGGCCTGCTCGTCGCGGACGAACGGCGCCGGCTCCGGCGGCTCCTCGCCGTCCTCGACGTTGCCGTAGAACGGCACCAGCTGGTCGGGCCCGTAGTCGGAGACGAGCCCGTCGACGTCCAGGCCGAGCTCCTCGAGCGCCTTCTCCGCGAGCTGCTCGATCCGCATCTTCTGCTGCGTGCGCGCCATCTCGTCGCGGTGCACCGAGCTGACCAGCTCGTCGTGCTCCTTGGTGAGCTCGCGCAGGGTCGCACGGACGTCGAGCAGCTTCTGCTCGCGGTCCTGTCGGGCCTGCTCGACGGCGGTGCGGGCCGCGACGGCCTGCTCCAGCGAGATCTCCAGCCGGCTCAGGACGAGGCCGGCTCCCAGGAGCACCGCCTCGGCGTTGCGGCCCTCGCGGGCGACCCGCTCGCGGCGCTCGATCTCGCGCGCGCGGGTCTCGCGCTCGGCCTGAGCGGCACGGGTGAGCTGGTCGGCGCGGCCGTGCAGCGCGCGGGCCCGCTCCTCGGAGGTGCGCAGCGCCAGCCGCGCCTCGGTCTCGGCCGTGCGCGACTCGCGCGCCGCCTCGACCAGCCGCTCGCGCGCGTCGAGCTCGGGCTCGGCGGTGGGGTCGGTCTCGCGCGTTGGCGAGGCGGGACTCCAGCTCGGCGAGTCCGGCCTGGTCCTGCTCGCGAGCCGCCTCGGCCTCCTCGATCGCCTTGGTGAGCCGGTCGGCCTCGCCGCGGGCCGAGCGGACCTGCGACCCGAACTGGCCGAGCTCCTCGGCGACCGCCGCCAGCGTCGCGTCGGACTCGTGCAGCTTGGCGAGCGCGACGTCGACGCGCTGGTGGGCGTCGGCCCGCTCGTGCTCCAGCCGCGCGATGTCGAAGGACAGCCGCTCGGACGCCGCGGTGGCCTCGGCGAGCTGGCGGCTCGCCTCGTCGACGGCGGCCTGGATCTCCAGCAGGCTCGGCTGGCTCGACGAGCCGCCGGCCGCGACGTGGGCGCCGAGGACGTCGCCCTCGAGCGTCACGGCGGTGAGCTCGGGCTGCAGCGCGACCAGCTGGCGGGCCGCGGTCAGGTCGCCGACCACGGCCACCCGGTCGAGCAGGTGGGTCAGCGCGGGACGGACGGCGTCCGGGCACTCGACCGCGTCGACGGCGTACGACGCCTCGGCGGGCAGCGCCGGCCAGGTGGCCGGTCCGCCTGCTGCGGGGCCGCCCGCGACGACGAGCCCGGCGCGGCCGAGGTCGTCGGTCTTGAGGTGGTCGATCGCGTCGACGGCAGCCGCCGCGCCCTCGACCACGACGGCGTCGGCGGCCGCGCCCAGGGCACTGGCGACCGCGGTCTCGTAGCCGCCGCGCACGGTGAGCAGGGCGGCGACCGAGCCGAGCAGGCCGGAGACGTCGTCGGAGGCGGCCAGCAGGGCGCCGGCGCCGTCCTTGCGCGACAGCCCGAGCTCGAGGGCGTCGACGCGGGCGGTCAGGGAGGACCGGTCGCGGTCGGCGCGCAGCGCCTCGTCGCGCACCTTGGCGAGGCGGTCCTCGAGGTCGCCGAGGACCGAGGCCGCGGCCTCGTGCTCGGCGTCCAGGCCCTCCTCGCCGGCGTCGAGGCCGGCGACCCGGGTCTCGAGCGAGGTGAAGTCGTGCTGGGCGCGCCCGGCGCGGGCCAGGGCCTCCTCGCGGGCCTGCTCGAGCCGGCCGATCTCGTCGGAGGCGGCAGCGGCGCGCGAGCGGGCGGCGTTGACCTGGCCGTGCAGCCGGGCCAGGCCCTCGCGACGGTCGGCGGCGGCGCGCTCGAGGGCGGCCACGCGCCGCTCCTCCTCGGCGGCGGCGCTCTCGGCCGAGTGGCGGGCGCCGATCGCCTCGTCGAGGGCGGCGCGGTGGGCCGCGACCTCGTCGACGATCCGCTCCTCCTGGAGGCGGAGCTCGGCGGCCTCGGCCTCGAGCTGCTCCGGGTCGCGACCCGGGGACGACGTGGACTCGACGCTCGACTGGGCGTTCCGCACCCGCTCGATCGCGAGCGACTGGGTGCCGCGGATCCGCTCCTTGACCCCGGCGAGCCCGAACCAGGTCTCCTGGGCCTTGGCCAGCGCGGGCAGGTCCTCGCGCAGGGCGGCCTCGAGGCGGGCCTCCCGGTCGCGCGCGGCCTCGCTCTGCGCCTCGACCTCCTGCTGGCGGGCCACGAGCAGCGTCTCGTCGGCGAGCTCCTGGTCGAGCGCCGTGCGGGCGGTGACCAGGTCGTCGGCCATGATCCGGGCCCGCGCGTCGCGGACGGTGGCCTGGACGCCGGCGGCGCGCCTCGCCACCTCGGCCTGGCGGCCCAGCGGCTTGAGCTGGCGGCGGATCTCGCCGAGCAGGTCGTTGAGGCGGGTCAGGTTGCCCTCGCACGCGTCGAGCTTGCGGAGCGCCTTCTCCTTGCGCTTGCGGTGCTTGAGGACGCCCGCGGCCTCCTCGATGAACCCGCGCCGGTCCTCCGGCGTCGCGTGCAGGATCGTGTCGAGCTGGCCCTGGCCGACGATGACGTGCATCTCGCGGCCGATGCCGGAGTCCGAGAGCAGCTCCTGGACGTCGAGCAGGCGGCACGTCGTGCCGTTGATGGCGTACTCCGACCCGCCGCTGCGGAACATCGTGCGGCTGATCGTCACCTCGGCGTACTCGATCGGCAGGGCGCCGTCGGAGTTGTCGATCGTGAGGACGACCTCGGCCCGGCCCAGCGGGGGGCGGCCGGAGGTGCCGGCGAAGATGACGTCCTCCATCTTGCCGCCGCGCAGCGACTTGGCGCCCTGCTCACCCATCACCCAGGCGAGCGCGTCGACGACGTTGGACTTGCCCGAGCCGTTCGGTCCGACGATGCAGGTGATCCCGGGCTCGAGCTGCAGCGTCGTCGACGACGCGAAGGACTTGAACCCCTTCAGGGTCAGGCTCTTCAGGTACACGGGGCTCCCTCGGCGGTCGACGAACCACAGGTGGATCGTCGGTCGGTCGGTTGGCGCTGCGGCGGGGGAAGCCAGCAGGCCAACCCTAACGGGGGCACACCCCCATCCCGCGCATCCGGGGCGCCTGCGGACAGGCGTGTCAGGACTGGCGGAGTCCCCGGATATCCGGGGACTCCGACGGCCTCGGCGCCGACTCCTGCACCCGGTCCCCCGCTTCTGCACCCAGATCTCGGTGCAGAAGCGCAGCGGTCACCGGATCTCCGGGGACTCCGCCACCACCGCCGGCTCGTCATGGGCGATGTGCCGGAGCTGCCGCCAGATCAGCACGACGAAGATCGCGGAGCCGACGAAGGCGAACCAGAACGGCGCGGTGACGCCCCAGTGCTGGGCGAGCACCCCGCCGATGCCGGCGCCGACGACGAGCCCGCCGAAGATCCCGATCAGGTTGACGCTGCCGACCCGGCCCTGGAGCTCCATCGGGACGGAGCGCTGCCGGATCGTGATCGCGGTGGTGCCCCAGATGAACGCGTGCGCGCCGAACACGAAGAACACCGGCATCGCGACGTACGGGCTGGTCGTGAGCGCGAGGACCAGATGGGTCAGGGTCTCGATGATCAGCCCGATCCGCATCAGGTTGCCGAGGCTGACGTGCCGGGTGATCCAGCCGTACGACAGCGTGCCGAGCACGCCTCCGCACGCCCCGACCGTGGCGATGAGGCCGAAGCCCACCGCGCCGAGCCCGAGCCGCTGGCCCGCGTAGAGGACGAGCACCGACCAGGCGGCGCCCCACGTCACGTTGAAGATGAGGATGGTCAGCACCAGCGTGCGGATCGCGGCGTGGTGCCACGTCCAGCGGATGCCCTCGACGATGTCGTGCCGGATCCGCGTCGGCTCGGCGTCCGCGTCGCGGCCGTGCGGCGGCAGCGCCATCCGGGTGAGGAGGACGACCGCCAGCAGCACGACGACGCCCTGCGCGACGAACGGCCACGCCATGCCGGCGGCGAACAGGAAGGCGCCGATGGGCGGCCCGACCAGCTGGTTCAGCGTGATGAAGCCGACCTGGAGCCGCGACTGCGCGAGGCCGATGTCGTCGCGGTGCACCAGCATCGGCACGAACGTGCTCGCCGTGTTGTCCGCGAAGACCTCGGCCGTCCCGAGCAGGAACATCGCCGCGAGCACCAGCACGATCGAGACGGTGTCGGTCACGATCGAGACGGCGAGCAGGGCCAGGACGCCGACGCGCAGGGTGTCGACGGTGATGACGATCAGCCGGCGGTCCAGCCGGTCTGCGAGCGCCCCGGCGAGCAGGGCGAACAGGAACGGCGGCAGCCAGAGCAGCAGCGCGGCGAGGGCGACCAGGAACTCCTGGTCCGTCTGCGAGGCGACGAGCAGCGGACCGGCCGCGATCGCGATCCCGTCGCCGAGGTTGCTGACCCAGGTCGACGCCATCAGCCAGCGGAACCCGTGCCCGAGGCGCTCCGGAGCGAGCCTCGCCAGTACCGACGTCACGAGGGGACGCTAGTAGGCCGCGACGCCCGTGGCGACGCGGTTGGTCAGACGGGCTGCAGCTCGCTGTCGCGGGAGAGCAGCTCGGCGGCCTGGGCGGCCACGAGACGGTCGTTCTCCTCGCTGAGCCGGAGGATCACTGCCTCCAGCTCGCCCACTCGCGCACGCAGCCGGCTGTTCTCGGCGGTCAGGCGAGGGTCACGCAGGTCGCTGTTCATGTAGCCGATCAGCGCCTTGGCCATAGATGAACCTTCCGGAAGTGCTGTCGAGGATCCCGAACGGGGACCGTCTTCAAGAGTCCCACTCGCGGGGGCTCGGGTCAATCTGCGGAGACCCTCGGTCTGGGCACCCTCCGGGCGCGCGGAACGGGCTGGCACACCGGGCAGAAGTACGACGAGCGGTTCATGAACTGGACCCGCCGGATCGGGGTCCCGCAGCGGTCGCACGGCTCGTCCTCGCGGCCGTACGCGTGCAGGGACCGGTCGAAGTAGCCGGACTCCCCGTTGACGTTCACGTAGAGCGCGTCGAACGACGTCCCGCCCTCCCCCAGCGCGGCCGCCATCACCTCGCGGGAGTGACGCAGCACCTCGGTCACCTGGGCGCGTGTCAGCCGGTCGCCGGGCCGCTCGCCGTGGACCTGGGCACGCCACAGCGCCTCGTCGGCGTAGATGTTGCCGACCCCCGAGACGAGGTTCTGGTCGAGCAGCTGCCGCTTGATGCCGGAGATGCGCTTCCTGACCCTCCGCACGAACTCGTCGTCGTCGAACTCCGGGTCGAGCGGGTCCCGGGCGATGTGGGCGATCTCCGGCGGGAGCACCGCTCCCCCGGCCGAGACGGACAGGCCACCGAACATCCTCTGGTCCACGAACCGCAGCTCACGGCCCTCCGCGGCGCCGTCGAGGGCCAGCCGCACCCGCAGGTGCCGCTCGTCGGGACTCGACGGGGGCTGGACGAGCATCTGGCCGCTCATGCCGAGATGGCCGAGCAGGGCGTCGCCGTTGTCGAGCGGCAGCCAGAGGTACTTGCCGCGCCGCTGCGCGGACTCGATGCGACGCCCGGTCAGCGCGGTCGCGAAGCCGGCCGGGCCGCGGGGGTCGCGGCGGACCGGTCGCGGGTGGAGGACGTCGACGCGGCGGATCGTCGCGCCGACGACGTGGCGCTCGAGGCCGGCGCGGACGACCTCGACCTCGGGCAGCTCGGGCACGGGCCGCTAGCGGGACTCGTGCGCGGCGGACTCGACCGCGTCCACCGCGGCCGCCTGCACGGGGTCGATCCCGTGGAGGACGCTGATCTCGTTGTACGCCGTCTCGGCGGCGGCCTGCTCGGCTTCCTTCTTCGAGTTGCCGATGCCGTTGCCGTAGAGGTTCGGCCCGACCCGGACCCGCGCCGTGAAGGTCTTGGCGTGGTCGGGGCCCTCGTCCTCGATGACGTACTCGGGGACCCCGAGGGCGTGCTCGGCGGCGAGCTCCTGCAGCGAGGTCTTCCAGTCGAGGGCGGCGCCGAGGGCGGAGGCCGCCTCCATCAGCGGGTCGAACAGGCGGTGCACGAGGACCGAGGAGACCTCGATGCCACCGGAGAGGTGCACGGCACCGATGACGGCCTCGACGGTGTCGGACAGGATCGAGGCCTTGTCGCGGCCGCCGGTCGTCTCCTCACCGCGGCCGAGCTTGATGTGCTGCCCGAGCTCGATGCCGCGACCGACCTCGGCGAGCGCCCGCGCGTTGACGACCGCGGCCCGGAGCTTGGCGAGCCGGCCCTCCGACAGGTCGGGGTGCTCGCGGTACAGCGACTCGGTGACCACGACCCCGAGCACCGAGTCACCGAGGAACTCGAGACGCTCGTTGGTCGGGAGGCCGCCGTTCTCGTACGCGTAGGACCGGTGCGTCAGGGCGCGGTCGAGCAGCCCGGGGTCCAGGACGGGGTCCCCGAGCGCGGCGCGCAGCTCCGCGTAGTCGGTCAGGGCCGGGACGTACGGCTCAGAGGACCTGGCGACGCTCGGAGCGGGCGCCGTACTGGCCGCACGCTCCGCACGCGCGGTGCGGGAGGTGCTTGGCACCGCAGGCGGGGTTCGCGCAGGTGACCAGCGTCGGGGCCACGGCCTTCCAGGCCGAGCGACGGTGGCGCGTGTTGCTGCGCGACATCTTCCGCTTCGGGACAGCCACTGTTCTTCTCCTACTGCTCTGTACTGCGTGTCGACTGGTCGTCGTTGGTCTCGAGCTCGGTCAGCGCCGCCCACCGCGGGTCGATCGCCGCGTCGTGTGCGTGGTCCGGGTCGTCGGCCAGGCGTGCTCCGCACTCGGTGCACAGGCCGGGACAGTCGTCCCTGCACAGCGGCTGGAACGGCAGTGCAAGCACCACCGCGTCCCGCAACAGCGGCTCCAGGTCGACCAGGTCGTCCTGGAGCGTGCTGACCTCGTCCTCCTCGTCGTCGGATGCGTGGTCCTCGTAGACGAACAGCTCCTGGAACCTCACGTCGATCTCGTCGACGAGCGGCTCCAGGCACCTCGCGCACTCGCCCGTGAGCGTGGCGCGCGCCGTCCCGGTGACCAGCACACCCTCCATGACCGCCTCGAGACGCAGGTCGAGCTCGACCGGCGAACCTTCGGCGACACCGAGGACTTCGATGCCCAGATCGGCCGGGGCCGGCTCCGTCAGCGTCATCTCGCGCATGGACCCCGGGCGGCGGCCGAGCTCGCGTGTATCGAGCACGAGCGGCGCTCTCGGGTCCAGACGGTTCGAGTTGTTCACTTCCGGGTCCGGTTCAAGGCAGATCCGTCGTCAAGACTAACAATCAGCCCGTGACCTGGGCCAATCGCTGCGTCAGGGGCTCCAGCACGTAGTCCGGGACGAGGCCCGCGACGTCGCCTCCGAAGGACGCGACCTCCTTCACCAGGCTGGACGAGACGAAGCCGAACTGCGGGTCCGCGATCACGAAGACCGTCTCGACCCCGGTGAGCTCGGCGTTCATCTGGGCCATCTGCGCCTCGTAGTCGAAGTCCGTGCCCGAGCGGAGCCCCTTGACGATCGCCGTGGCCTCGATCTCCTGGCAGTACGTCGTGATCAGGCCGGTGAACCCGGACACCGTGACGTTGGCCAGGTGGCCGATGCCCTGCTCGAGCATCGCGATCCGCTCCTCCGGCCCGAAGAGCCGGCTCTTGGAGGGATTGACGCCCACCGCGACCACGACCTCGTCGAAGAGGGCGGCCGCTCGGCCGATGACGTCCAGGTGGCCCTTGGTGACCGGGTCGAACGAACCAGGACACACGGCACGCTTCACGAGGCGTGACCGTACCAAAGCGTGGTCTCGCCGTACTTCCGCTCCCGGGTCTCGGTGTAGCCCTCCGGCCACTCGGGCTCCGGGCTCCGGGCGGACCGCTCGACGACGACCATCCCGCCGGGGACGACCCAGGCGTGGTCGGCCAGCAGCCGCAGGTCACCGGCGACGGTCTCGTCGGAGAGGTGGTACGGCGGGTCGCTGAAGACGATGTCGTACGGCGCCGGCGGGGACCGGTCGAGTGCCGACGCGACAGGCACGGTCATCACGTGGGCCCGGTGGAAGCCGAGCAGCTTGGCGTTCTCGTAGACCAGTCGCGACGTGCGCCGGTCGGACTCGACGAAGGTGACGGCCCCGGCGCCGCGCGACCAGGCCTCGAGCCCCACCGCACCCGAGCCGGCGTACAGGTCGAGGAAGCGCAGCCCCTGGAACGAGCCGCACCACGCCTCGACGGCGCTGAACAGCGCCTCGCGCACCCGGTCGGTCGTGGGCCGGGTGTGCTGCCCGGCGGGGGTGTTGATCCGGCGGCCGCCGGAGTCCCCGCCGATGATGCGCGTCATCGGCCGTTCACGACTTCTCCATGAAGTCGCTCTCCCTGGACGCTTCGAGCACCAGGACACTCTCCGCCAGGAGCGGGTGCTGCGCCAGGGTCTCGTCGCTGTCGAGCAGGGCCTCGGCCGCGGTGCGGGCCGCGACGATGGTGTCCTCGTCGCGCAGCACCCGGAGGTTCTGGAGGCTGGAGCGGTACCCCGACTGGGACCGGCCGAGGACGTCGCCCTCGCGGCGCTGGTCGAGGTCGACGCGGCTCAGCTCGAACCCGTCGGTGGTGCCGGCGACCGCGTCGAGCCGCTCCCGGGCATCGGTGCCCGCGGGCGCGTGGGAGACCAGCAGGCACAGCCCGGGGAGCCCGCCACGGCCGACCCGGCCGCGCAGCTGGTGGAGCTGCGAGATGCCGAAGCGGTCGGCGTCCAGCAGGACCATCGTGGTCGCGTTGGCGACGTCGACGCCGACCTCGATGACCGTCGTCGAGACGAGCACGTCGACCTCACCGGCGGCGAAGGCCCGCATGGTGCGGTCCTTCTCCTCGGGCGTCATCCGGCCGTGCAGCGGAGCCACCCGCAGCCCCGTGAGGTGGTGGCTCGTGAGCTCCGCCAGGGTCGCCTCGACGGAGGCCAGCGGCGGTGCGGGCGCCTGCGGCCGGGGCGTGCCGTCCTCCGGGTCGTCCTCGTAGTCGGGGTCGACCTCGCCGGCCTCCAGCTCGTCGCCGCTGATCCGGGGGCAGACGACGTAGGCCTGGTGGCCCTTGTCGACCTCCTCGCGGACCCGCTGCCACACGCGCCCCAGCCACGTCGGCGCCTCCGCGAGCGGCACGACGTTGGTCTGGATCGCCGCGCGGCCGGCCGGGAGCTCGGTCAGGGTGGAGACCTCCAGGTCGCCGAAGACGGTCATCGCGACCGTCCGCGGGATCGGCGTGGCGGTCATCACCAGCACGTGCGGCGGGCTGCCCGCCTTGTCGGTGAGGGCCGCCCGCTGCTCGACGCCGAACCGGTGCTGCTCGTCGACGACGACCAGCCCGAGGTCGAAGAACTGGACGTTGTCCTCGAGGAGCGCGTGGGTGCCGATGACGATGCCGGCCTCGCCCGTCGCGAGCCGGGACAGCGGCGCGGTGCGCTGGGACCTGGTCATCGAGCCCGTCAGCAGCTCGACCGTGGTCGCCTCCGCCGCCCCACCGAGCATGCCGCCGCCGGCGAGGTCGCCGAGCAGCGCGGTGATCGACCGGTGGTGCTGCTGGGCCAGCACCTCGGTCGGGGCGAGCAGCGCGGCCTGCCCGCCCGAGTCGACGACCCGCAGCATCGCCCGCAGCGCCACCAGGGTCTTGCCGGAGCCGACCTCGCCCTGGAGCAGCCGGTTCATCGGGTGCGGCTGCGCGAGGTCGTGCTCGACCTGCACACCGATCTCGCGCTGCCCAGCGGTGAGCTCCCAGGGCAGCCTGGCGTCGAACGCGGCCAGCAGGGCGCCGTCGCCCCCGGTGCGCGCCTTGGCGCCGGCCCGCTTGATGGCACGGCGGCTCCGGCCCAGCACGAGCTGGGTGACGAGCGCCTCCTCGAAGCGGTAGCGGTGCTGGGCCCGCTTGATCTGGCCCCAGGTCTCGGGCGCGTGGATCAGGTCGAGCGCGGTCCGGGCGTCCAGGACGTCGTACTCGTCCATCACCGGCTCGGGCAGCAGCTCCGGCACGTCGTCGACGACGCTCCGCGCGAAGCCGATCGCCCGCTGGAGGTCCCAGGACTCGACGTCCTTGGTGGCCGGGTAGAGCGGGTAGAGCGGCCCGATGTCCTCGAGCGAGAACGTCGCGAGGTCCTCGGTGCTCTCGCCGTCGGCGCCGAACAGCACCATCTGCGGGTTGGTCAGCTGCCACTGGCCGCCGAAGGTGCCGACCTTGCCCATGAAGATGCCGCGGCGCCCGGGCTCGAAGCGCCTCTCGTTGTACGCGCCGATGTGGGCCTTCTGGGCGAAGAACGTCATCCGCAGCGAGGGGCCGTCCGTGCGGAGCACGACCTCCTGGCGGTACGCCGGGCGGCCGGTGCGGCGGTCGTTGTAGGTCTTCTTCTGCGACTGGGAGATCTCGCCGACGACCGTGATGAGCTGCCCCTCCTCCAGGGCCTCCGGCTTCGACAGGGAGCCGGTCTCGAGGTAGCGGCGCGGAAAGTGCCGCAGCAGGTCGCCGACGGTCTCGATGCCCAGGCGCTCGGTGATGCCCTCGTTGCGCTTCTGGGCCTTGGCACCCTTCGCGACGCCGAGCACCGACTCGACGGGAGAGCCGAGGTCGATCACTGGCCCACCTCTGCTCCTGGTCCTACTCGACGGCGACGAGGAGCGGGTAGCGCTCCTGGCCTCCGTCGTACACCACGACGTCGACAGTCGGGTGCTGCGCCTCCAGCCACGCGCTCGCCGCCCGGGCGAGCCCGCCGTCCGCGTCCTCCGCGCCGGAGACCAGCGTCACCATCTCGCCGCCGCCACCGAGGAGCCGGTCGAGCACGTCGCGGGCCACCTCGACGAGGTCGTGGCCCACGACCACGAAGTCGCCGCCGATCGCGCCGAGCACGTCACCGGGCTCGCAGGGGCCGGCCATCGTGATCGCCTGCTTGGCCGCGACCGTGACCGCGCCCTGCCGGGCGTGCCGGGCGGTCGCGGTCATCTCGAGCACGTCGGCGTCGAAGGTCCGTCCGGGCTCGTGGACGGCGAGGGCGGCGAGCCCCTCGACCTGCGCGGTCGTCGGGATCACCGCGACCCGGATCTCGTGGTCGGCCTCGGCGGTGCTCGCGGCGATCTGGGCGACGCGCACGGAGTCCGGGTCGTTGGGCAGGACCAGCACCTCCTGGGCGCCGGTCTGCTCGACCGCGGCCAGGATCATGCCCGTCGACGGCCGGTTGCCCGGGCCGCCGTGCACGACGACGGCGCCGGCCTCCTCGAACAGGCTCGCCAGTCCGGGACCGGCGGCCACGGCGACGATCGCCCGGCCGGTCCGCGCCCGGGGCGCCTGCCCGGCGACCTGGTCGGCGAAGTGGGTGACCCGGATGCGGTGCGGCCGGCCCGCGCTGATGCCCGCCTCGATCGCGGCGCCCACGTCGTCGACGTGGACGTGGACGTTCCACAGCCCCTCGCCGCCCACGACCACCAGCGAGTCCCCGAGCCCGCCGAGCGTCGTGCGGAGCGGACCGACGGCCTCGTCGGAGGCGTCGAGCAGGTACATCACCTCGTACGCCGGTCCCCCGGCCACGAAGTCACCACCGGGGTTCACCAGCGGCCGCGGGATGCGGTGCGGGCCGACCACCTTCGGGGGCATCCGGCCGGTGAGCGCCGTCTCCGCGGCGTCCAGGATCACCACGACCCCGCGTCCGCCGGCGTCCACCACGCCGGCGTCGCGCAGCGCCTGGAGCTGGTCCGGTGTGCGCGCCAGCGCCTCGCGCGCGGCGGCCGCCGACGTGGTGAGCACGTCGCGGGACCGGACGTCCGGCCGTTCGACGAGCAGCGCCTCGGCCGCCTCGGCCGCGGCACGGCAGACGCTGAGCATGGTGCCCTCGACCGGCGTGCCGACCGCGGCGTACGACGCCTCGGTGGCCTTGCGGAGCGCGTCGACCATGACGGCGGCGTTCCGCTCGTCCCGCGTCGCGAGCGCGATCCGGCGGATGATCGCGCGCAGCATCTCGCTGAGGATCACCCCGGAGTTGCCGCGGGCGCCGAGCAGCGCGCCCCGCGTGAACGCCTCCAGCGTCGCCGCCCGGTCGGCGTCGTGGGCCCCGCCGGTCCGCTCGCGCACGGCGTCGCGGGCGGCGGCCATCGTCAGGTACAGGTTCGTGCCCGTGTCGCCGTCCGGGACCGGGTAGACGTTGAGCGCGTCGATCTCCTCGCGCGCCCCGGCGAGGGCGTCGACCGCGATGTCGATGAACCGCAGCACCGTGCCGAGCTGGATGCCCGCCGTACCGTCTGGTGTGGGTTCCACGGAGCGCAACGTTAGGGGTTGGGCTCCGTTTTGGGTGGGAGCGTCCGTCTCGGATATCCTCGTGCGGTTGCCTGCCCAGCAGGCCTCCTCAATCTCTGATCGTCTATCCAGGAGTTCCCAGTGGCCGCCGTCTGCGACATCTGCGCCAAGAAGCCCGGCTTCGGCAACAACCGGCCGTGGTCGCGCAAGATCACCAAGCGCCGCTTCGACCCGAACATCCAGCGCGTGCGCGCGACCGTCAACGGCACGCCCAAGCGTCTCAACGTCTGCACCGGCTGCCTCAAGGCCGGCAAGGTGTCCCGCTAGTCGCTGACCCGCACCTAGGCCGCTGCCCCTCGGGGTGGCGGCCTTCGTCATTTCGCCCGGGTGCGAGCACGGGCGGAGTCCCCGGAGATCCGGTGACTCCCACGCTTCTGCACCGAGATCTCGGTGCAGAAGCGACGGGGTCGGTGCACCAGTCCACGTCGCCGTTGTCGGAGTCCCCGGATATCCGGGGACTCCGACGGCGGGCCGGAGGCGCAAGGCGAGCTAGAAGTGCGTCCACCCGGCCGGGCCGTCGTACGGCGCACCGTCGACGGTCACCCCGGACCCGGCCGTGACGGCGCCGATCACCGTCCAGCCCTCCGGCAGCGACACCGAGGCGGGGAACGTCGCCAGCAGCGCGTGGTCGTCGCCGCCACCGAGCACGAGCGAGACGGGGTCGGCGCCCGTCGCGGCGGCCACCGCCTGGAGCGGCTCGGGCACGTCCAGCGCGGCGGTGTGCACGTCGATCGCCACCCCGGACGCCTCGGCGAGGTGCGCGGCGTCGGCCAGCAGCCCGTCGGAGACGTCGATCATCGCGGTGGCGCCGGCCTCTGCGGCCTGCGGCCCGGCACCGTACGGCGGCTCCGGCCGCTGGTAGGCCTGCACCAGCACGCGCGGCGACCGGAAGCCCCGGCCGAGCACCGCGAGTCCCCCGGCGGCCCAGCCCTGGCGCCCGGCCAGCGCCAGCACGTCCCCGGCCGCAGCCCCGGAGCGCAGCACCGGCGGCGACGTGCAGGCCCCGATCACGGTCACCGCGATCACGACCTCGGACGCGGCGGTGAGGTCACCGCCCACGACGGACGCGCCCACCAGGGCGCACTCGTCGGCGAAGCCGCGGGCGAACTCGAGGGCCCAGGCGGCCGGGAGGTCCGCGGGCGCGGCGAGCCCGACGGTCAGCGAGTGCGCCCGCCCGCCCATGGCGTTGAGGTCGGAGAGGTTCTGGGCGGCGGCCCGGTGCCCGACGTCCTCGGCGGAGGCCCAGTCGCGCCGGAAGTGCCTGCCCTCGACCATCAGGTCGGTCGACACGACCACGTGCCCGGTCTTCACCCGGAGCACCGCGGCGTCGTCCCCGGGCCCGACCAGCACCTGCTCGCCCTGGTCGAACAGGGCGGTCAGCTCACCGATCAGCCCGAACTCTCCAGCGTCCCCGAGGGTCGCGTCCGGGGGGAGGGCCATGGAGCCAGCCAAGCAGATCGAGTAGGTTGACCGGCGGACCGTCCCCCAGACCAGCAGCAGGGAGAGCGACATGGTCGTCCAGGCCTACATCCTCATCCAGACCGACGTCGGCAAGGCCGCGGAGGTCGCCACGGCGATCGCCCAGGTGAAGGGCGTGACGATGGCCGAGGACGTCACCGGTCCCTACGACGTGATCGTCCGCGCCGAGGCGCGCAACGTCGACGAGCTCGGCAAGCTCGTCGTCGCGAAGGTGCAGACCCTCGACGGCATCACCCGCACGCTGACCTGCCCCGTGGTGCACATCTGAGCGCCGCCGTGTCGGCGGAGGAGTTCGGTGGACCGATCGCGGTCATCGCGGGCGGCCTGAGCCACGAGCGGGACATCTCCCTGGCCAGCGGCCGGAACCTGGTGCGCGAGCTGCGCGGCCTGGGCATCGAGGCGCACCCGTACGACTTCGACCGCAACCTGCTCAGCACCCTCGAGCGGGACAAGGTCGTCGTGGCCCTCCCGGCGCTGCACGGCTCGCTGGGCGAGGACGGCGAGATCCAGACGCTCCTCGAGCTGATCGACATGCCGTACGTCGGCTCGCACAGCAACGCCTGCCGGGTCGCCTACGACAAGGGCACCGCCCGCGAGCTGCTCCGCCGGGCCGGCATCCCCGTCCCGGACAGCGTGGGGCTGTCGGCCGAGACGTTCCGCGACATCGGCGCCAGCGCACTGATGGAGCACGTCATGCACCGCCTCGGGGAGCGGGTCGTGGTGAAGCCCACCCGCGGGGGCAGCGCCCTCGGTGTCTCGGGCGTCGACGGCCTGGCCGCGCTGCCCTCGGCCCTGGTCGGCACCTACGCCTACTGCGAGGACGCGCTCATCGAGCGCTTCCACGACGGTGTCGACGTCAGCGTCGTCGTCCTCGAGACGGACGACGGCCTCACGTCGCTCAAGCCGATCGCGATCGAGTACGAGAAGGGCCACGAGTTCGACTTCTCCGCCCGCTACACGGCCGAGTTCGTCTCGCTGAACCCGCTCGACCTCCCCCAGGACCGGCTCGAGCACCTGGGCGCGGTCGCCCGCGACGCGCACCGGGCGCTCGGCCTGCGCGACGTCTCGCGGTCGGACTTCATCGTCGGCGAGGACGGCTCGTTCGTCGTCCTCGAGACCGCGATCACGCCGGGCACGACCGAGACGTCGGTGTTCCCCTACGCCTGCACCGCCAGCGGTACGACGCTGGGCGAGGTCGCCCGCGACCTGCTGCTGCGCGCCGTGCGCGCCGGCTGACCCGCCTACCGCAGCCCGGTCGGCCGCTCCAGGGCCAGCTGGATCAGCTCGTCGATCAGGTCCGGGTAAGCCACGCCCGAGGCCTCCCACATCTGGGGGTACATCGAGATGGGCGTGAACCCGGGCATCGTGTTGATCTCGTTGACGACGACGTCCTCGTCGGGCGTCACGAAGACGTCGACCCGGGCGATCCCCTCGGCGCCGATCGCCTCGAAGGCCCGGACCGCCAGGTCGCGCACGCGCTCGGCCACGACCGGAGGGATGTCGGCCGGGACGTCGATCCGGGCCGTCGACTCGTCGACGTACTTCGCCTCGAAGTCGTAGAACTCCCGGGCGGCGTGGTCCACCACGATCTCGCCCGGCACCGACGCGCGCGGCGCCGCGCCGCCGCGCCCGCCCAGCACGGCGCACTCGATCTCGCGGCCGTCGAGGCCCTCCTCCACGAGGACCTTCGGGTCGTGGGCCTGCGCGTACTCGACGGCGCGCTCGAGGTCGGCGAGGTCGTCGACGCGGGTGACCCCCAACGACGAGCCGGCGCGGGCCGGCTTGACGAAGAGCGGCAGACGCAGCGCCTTGACCCGGGTGAGGACGTCCTCCCGCCGTTGCGACCAGTCGCGAGGACCGACGACGACGTACGGCCCGACGGGCAGGCCGTGGGCCGCGAAGACCAGCTTCATGTAGTGCTTGTCCATGCCGACCGCCGAGGCGAGCACGCCCGAACCGACGTAGCGGACGTCGGCGAGCTCGAGCAGGCCCTGCACCGTGCCGTCCTCGCCGAACGGGCCGTGCAGCACCGGGAAGACGACGTCCACCTGGCTGAGCACCTCCGGCACGGCGCCTGACTCCAGCACCTGCAGCTGCGGGCCGTCGGTCGAGGCCGACAGGACGACCTCCGAGCCGGACGCCGCGGTCACCTCGGCGAGCCGGTCGGAGCGCAGCTCCCAGACCGTGGGGTCGTCGGAGGCGACCACCCAGCGACCCTCGCGGGTGATGCCGACCGGGATCACGTCGTACTTGTCGCGGTCGATCGCCCGGAGGACACCGGCCGCCGTCGCGGCGGAGATCGCGTGCTCGCCGGAGCGTCCTCCGAACAGCAGCGCGACGCGGACCTTGGCCTGGCTCCGGTCCTCGCTCATGTGGTCCAACGCTACTGAATGGCCGCGGCGACCTCGTCGAGGCGCGCGCCCCGGGAGGCCTTCACGAGAACTGCGTCACCCTCGGCGAGGTTCTCGCGCAGCCACTCGACGGCCGCGGCGTTGTCGTCGACGAACACGCTCTGCCCGGCGGCGCCGTCGTGGATCCCATGGGCGTCGGCGCCGATCACCAGCAGCTGGTCGACCCGCGCGGCGGCGTACTCGCCGAGGTCGCGGTGCCGGGCCTCGCTGTCGTCGCCGAGCTCGCGCATCACCCCGAGGACCGCGACCGTGCGGTGGACCGACGCGTCCACGCCGATCGCGACCAGCGCGTCGACCGCGGCCCGCATCGACTCGGGGTTGGCGTTGTAGGAGTCGTTCAGCAGGACGACGCCGCTCGGCAGGTCGTGGAGCTCCATCCGCCACTTCGACAGCGACTCCACGCGCGACAGCGACGCGGCGACGTCCGCGAGCGGGAGGCCGACGGCGACCCCCGCGGCGGCGGCGGCCGCGGCGTTCATCGCCTGGTGCGCGCCGACGAGTCTCAGCACCACGTCGGCGCTGGCATCCGCGGTGGTCAGGGTGAAGCTGGGGCGGCCCAGCCGGTCGAGCTCGACGTCGCCCAGCCGCACGTCGGAGCCGGCGCCGGTGCCGAAGGTCAGCGCCTTCTCCGGCGACAGGTGAGTCATGTCCGCGACCCGCTCGTCGTCGGCGTTGAGGACCGCCACGCCGTCGGTCCTCAGCGCGGTGACGAGCTCGCCCTTGGCCTGGGCGATCGCGTCGCGGGAGCCGAACTCGCCGAGGTGCGCCGTGCCGACGTTGAGCACGACCGAGACGTCGGGTGCGACCAGGTCGGTCAGCTCGGTGAGGTGGCCGCGGCCGCGCGCGCCCATCTCCAGCACCAGGAACCGGGTGCCCAGGTCCGCGCGGAGCGCGGTGAGCGGCATGCCCAGCTCGTTGTTGAACGAGCCGTGCGTCGCGACGGTGGGGCCGGCGTCGGCGAGGACGGCGGCCAGCAGGTCCTTGGTCGAGGTCTTGCCCTGCGACCCGGTCACGGCCAGCACCGTGAGGTCGCCGCGCTTGCGCACCTGCGCGACGACGTACGCCGCGAGGCGGCCGAGCGCGGTCTGCGGGTCGTCGACGAGGACGGTGGGCAGGTCGGTGGCGCGGGTTCCCAGGACCGCGACGGCGCCGTTCGCGGCCGCCTGTGGCGTGTGCTCGTGGCCGTCGGTGTGCTCGCCCACGAAGGCGACGAAGAGGCTGCCGGGTCCGGCCTCCCGGCCGTCGATCACGACCGGGCCGGTCACCGTGACGGCGGCGTCGCCCTCGATCCTGCCGCCGACGATCTCGGCGACCTCCACGAGCGTCAGCGGGATCACCTGCCCACCCTAGGGTTGTGGCATGTCCGACCTCAGTCCCGCCACCCGTGTCGTGCACGGCGGCCGTCCGCCGCACGAGCCGGACCAGCCGCTCAGCGCCCCGATCACGATGGCGTCGACGTACGTCGCCGGCGGTGACCGGGAGTACGGCCGGACCGGCAACCCGACCTGGCAGGCGTTCGAGGCGGCGCTCGGCGGGCTCGAGGGAGGCCGGGCGCTCGCGTTCTCGTCTGGCCTGGCCGCGGTGTCGACCGTGCTCGACCTGGTGGCGAACGGCGCGACCGTGGTCGCGCCGCGGATCTCCTACAACGGCACGCTGCTCCAGCTCGCCGACCTCGAGGCGCGCGACCGCGTGAAGACCGTGCTGGTCGACACCGAGGACACCGCCGGCTTCGTCTCCGCGCTGGACGACGACGTCGCGCTGGTGTGGCTGGAGTCCCCCACCAACCCGTCGCTGGAGCTCGCCGACATCGCGACCATCGCCGCGGCCGCGCACGAGGCCGGCGCCAACGTCGTCGTCGACAACACCTTCGCCACTCCGCTCAACCAGCAGCCGCTCACCATGGGCGCGGACATCGTGGTGCACTCGGCGACCAAGTACCTCGGCGGCCACAGCGACCTGCTGATGGGTGCGGTCGTGGTGGGCGACGACGGGCTCTGGGACGTGCTCAAGGGTCGCCGCGACCTGCTCGGCGCGGTCCCCGGCACCCTCGAGGCGTGGCTCGCCACCCGTGGGCTGCGGACCCTGCACGTGCGGATGGAGCGCGCGCAGGCGAACGCCGCCGAGCTGGCCCGTCGCCTCGCCGACCACCCCGCCGTCGCGGAGGTCCGCTATCCCGGCTTCGGCGCGATGGTGGCGATCCTGGTCGCCGGTGGCGTGGAGGCCGCGGACCGGGTGCCCGCCTCGACCGACCTCTGGGTGCACACCACCTCGCTCGGCGGCGTCGAGTCGACGCTCGAGCGGCGGCGGCGCTGGGCGCACGAGCCCAGCGAGGTGCCGGACACCCTGCTCCGCCTCTCGGTCGGGATCGAGGACGTCGAGGACCTCTGGGCCGACCTGGCGCAGGCTCTCGGCTAGTCCGACTCGCTCTTGGTCTCGCGGGCGAGGATGTCGTCCATCATCTGGGGCGCGGTCATCCGGCCGGCGACCACGTCGTCGACGTACTGCGCGACGGGGGCGTCCACCCCCGACTGCTCCGCGAGGGCGCGCAGCGAGGAGCACGACTTGGCGCCCTCCGCGACCTGGCGGGTCGAGGCGTAGATCTCCTCGCTCGTCATCCCCTGGCCGAGCTTCTCGCCGAAGGACCGGTTGCGCGACAGCGGCGACGAGCAGGTGGCGACCAGGTCGCCCAGCCCGGCGAGGCCCATCAGCGTCAGCGGGTTGGCGCCGAGCTTCATCGCGAGGCGGGCCGTCTCGGCGAGACCGCGGGTGATCACCGACGCCGTGGTGTTGTCGCCGAAGCCGAGACCCACGGCCATGCCCACGGCCAGGCCGACGACGTTCTTGTAGGCGCCGCCCAGCTCGCACCCGAGCACGTCGGTGCTCGTGTAGGGCCGGAACGCCGGCGAGTGGCAGCGGTCCTGGAGCATCTTGGCGACGTCCTCGTCCGCGCACGCGACCACGGACGCGGCGGGCTCGCGGCGGGCGATCTCCTTGGCCAGGTTCGGCCCGCTGATCACCGCGATCCGCTCGGGTCCGGCGCCGGTCACCTCGGCGATCACCTCGCTCATCCGCTTGAGCGTGCCGAGCTCGACGCCCTTCATCAGCGAGACCATCACCGCGTCGGGCGAGATGTGCGGCGCCCACTCCTCCAGGTTGCCGCGGAGCGTCTGCGAAGGCGTCGCGAGGATGACGATGTCGGCGCCGTGCGCGGCCTTCTCGACGTCGTGGGTCGCGGAGATCGACGGCGGCAGCTCGATGCCCGGCAGGTACTCCGCGTTCTCGCGGGTCTCGTTGATCGCCGTGACGACCTCCTCGCGGCGCGCCCACATCGTCACGTCGTTGCCGCCGTCGGCGACCACGATCGAGAAGGCGGTCCCCCACGAGCCCGACCCGAAGACCGCGACCTTGCCCAGCGATGCGCTCAACTCGTGCCTGCCTTCTTGTTCGGGTTGCCGATCGATGACACGCCCGCGGTGCGCGGGTCGAACCGCTCGGCCGGGGCGGCCTCACCCCGGACCTCGGCGACGAGTGCCGTGATCGCGTCCATGATCCGCTCGGTCACCTGGTTCACCACGGCGGGCGTGTGCTCCTGGGCGGCCAGGTCGCCGAGGTCGACCGGGTCACCGACCTTCATGGTGATCGTCGACCGCGGGAACAGGTGCGGGCGCTTGCCGTACGGCGCGAGCACCGCGTTGGCGCCCCACTGCCCGATCGGGATGACGGGAGCCCCCGTCTCCAGCGCGATGCGGGCCGCGCCGGACTTCCCGGTCATCGGCCAGGTCGCGGGGTCCCGGGTGATGGTGCCCTCCGGGTAGACCACCACGCACTCGCCGGCGCGGACGGCGGCGACCGCGGCGTCGAAGGCCCCTGCCGCGTTCCTGCTCGACCGGTCGACCGGGATCATGCCGGCCGCCTTGAGGTAGCCGCCGAGGGCCTTGGTCTTGAAGAGCCCCGACTTGGCGAGGTAGCGCGGGATCCGGCCGTGGTCCCAGAGGATGTGCGCGGCGGTCAGCGGGTCGACGTGCGAGATGTGGTTGAGCACGATCAGGCACCCGCCCGTCGCCGGGATCTTCTCGCCGTCGATCCAGTGCTGCTTGGTCGTCGCGAGCAGGGCCGGCTTCGCGATGGCGACACCCACGGCCCAGGCCCAGCCCCGGGGCTCCTGGTTGCGCCGCACGCGCCGGACTGCCACGGGCGCACGTTACCGCTGTGGGACCTGCTGAGAGGATCACCCGCGATGTTCGTGATCCTGGTGCCCGTCAAACCGCCCGCCGTCGGCAAGTCCCGGCTGACCGGTCTCGGCGACGACGACCGGCGAGCGCTGGCCGCGGCGTTCGCGCTCGACACCGTCGAGGCCTGCCGGGCCGCGTCGCTGGTCGGCGAGGTCCTCGGCATCACCGACGACGCGCACTTCTCCGCGGAGCTGGCGGCCGTCGGCTGCGCGACGATCCCCGACGGGACGAGCGACGACCTCAACGGCACGCTGCGCCAGGCCGCGGCCGAGGCGCACCGCCGGTGGCCCGACCTGGTGCCGGCGGCGCTGCTCGGCGACGTCCCCGCCCTGATGGCCGAGGAGCTCGACGAGGCGCTGGGGTCGGTCGCTGTCGGCGAGGCGGCGTTCGTCGCGGACGCCGACGGCTTCGGGACGACGCTGTACACCGCGCCGTACGACTCGTTCGAGCCGCGCTTCGGCGCGGGATCGGCGGCGGCGCACGGCGCCGTGGCCCGCGCGATCACCGGCGAGCTGGCCGGCCTGCGTCGTGACGTCGACGACCTGGCCGACCTGCGCTCGGCCTGGGACCTCGGGGTCGGACCCCGCACGCGTCGACGGGCCGCCCCCCTGGTGGGGGACGGCCCGTCGGACGTGGACTAGCTACTTCTTCTTGGCGGCCTTCTTCGCCGTCTTCTTGGCGGGGGCCTTCTTGGCCGGCGCCTTCTTCGCAGGAGCCTTCTTGGCCGGCGCCTTCTTCGCAGGAGCCTTCTTCGCCGGAGCCTTCTTCGCAGGACGCCTTCTTCGCAGGAGCCTTCTTGGCCGGCGCCTTCTTCGCAGGAGCCTTCTTGGCCGGCGCCTTCTTCGCAGCCGGCGCCTTCTTCGCAGGAGCCTTCTTCGCGGGCGCCTTCTTCGCAGGAGCCTTCTTCGCCGGAGCCTTCTTCGCCACCGTCTTCACCGCTTTCTTCGCAGTCTTCTTCGCAGGGGCCTTCTTGGCCGGTGCCTTCTTTGCCGCCTTCTTCGCGGCCGCGGTCGCCTTCTTGGCCGCCGGAGCAGCAGCAGCGACGGCAACGGCCGGCAGCGCCTTCGCTCCGGAAACGACGTTCTTCAGCTCCGCGCCGGCCTTGAACTTCGGCACGTTGACGGCCTTGGCCTTGATGCTCTCGCCGGTCCGGGGGTTGCGGACCATACGAGCCTTGCGGAGCTGCTTCTCGAAGGAGCCGAAGCCGGTGATCGCGACCTTGTTCCCCTTCGCCACCTCACGGGTGATGGTGTCGAGCACCGACTCGAGCGCGTGCTGCGCCTGCCTGCGGTTGCCCTCGAAGCGCGTGGCCAGCGCGTCGATGAGTTGTGACTTGTTCACGTCTTTCCCTTTCGAAAGGTCTGAGCTCGCACATGCGCACGTCTCATTGCGATGCACGCTAGGTACTGGCTGGCGTTGTCACAATCACCACGCCGTTTGCACACCCAGGTTTTTACGGGGGCGTTTATGCCTCATTGACGCGTCGAACAGAGTCGGTGAACGAGAATCCCTGTCAACTGAAGGGCTTTCGGCATTCCGCATAGGCTCGTGGTGTGCGCGACGAGACACGGAGCAGTGTCGAGAACTTCTGGACCGATCTCTTCGGCATCGAGCCCGACCAGCTGTGGCGTGACGTCACGGTCACGCATCCGCACGGCCGTCTCGGTGACTACGCGGGGTGGTACGTCGCCTGGCGCGACCACGGCGTGCACGTGTCCGCCCCGTCGGTCGCGGAGTCCGGGGAGATCGCGTCACTGCGCGACGCGAGTCCCGTCGAGCTGCAGCGTCCGGAGTTCTGGCACGCGTTCGCACACCAGCGGTCCGGGCGGGTGATCGGACCCGCCGTGCACCACTACCTCGACGAGGACCCGGGAGTCCCCGACGACGTCGAGCAGGTCGACCCCGCGCGGCTCACGTTGCTGCGCGCCGCGACGACCACCGACGAGTGGGAGGAGTCCGGCGTCCCCGAGGCGCTCACCGACGGAGGCGAGGCCCTGGCCGTGTGGGGCGCGACCGGCGAGCCCTCCCGACCCTGGGTGCCGGCACTGCTCGGCGGGGCGGTCCTCACCGACACCGCCGGGGCGAACCGCGACATCGGCCTGCTGGTCGCCGCTGACGCGCGCCGGCGAGGCGTCGGCCTGCGGCTCGGCACGGCTGCCGCGTCGTACGCCGTCACCTGGCACGGCTGGGCGCGCTGGACCTGCACCACCACGAACGAGCCGTCGCTCCGGACCGCGGCGCGGATCGGCTTCGAGCCCTACGCGACCCAGCTGGCGATCAGGCCCTGATCACGAACGGATCGTCTGCGGCTTCCAGCTCGGGCGCTCGGCCTCGTACGCCGAGATGAGGTCCTCGTGCGACATGCGTGATGCCGATGTCGTCGAGACCCTCGAGCAGCCGCCACCGCGTGTAGTCGTCGATGTCGAACGAGTCCTCGATCGCGTCGTGGCCGTCGCCGGCGCGCACGGTCCGGGACTCGAGGTCGACGGTGACGACGGCGCCAGGGTTGGCCTCGAGGTGGTCCCAGAGGCGCTGCACGACCTTCTCGTCGACCTGCGCCGCCAGCAGCCCGGCCTTGCCGGAGTTGCCGCGGAAGATGTCGCCGAAGCGGGGCGCGATCACGACCCGGAAGCCGTAGTTCTGCAGCGCCCACACGGCGTGCTCGCGCGACGAGCCGGTGCCGAAGTCGATGCCGGCGACGAGCACCGAGCCGGCGGCGTACTCCGCGCGGTTCAGCACGAACGCCGGGTCGTTGCGCCAGGCCGCGAAGAGCCCGTCCTCGAAGCCGTCCCGGGTGACGCGCTTGAGGTACTCCGCCGGGATGATCTGGTCGGTGTCGACGTTGCTGCGGCGCAGCGGGACGCCGACGCCGGTGTGCGAGGTGAACGCGTCCATCAGAGCTCCTCGAGGTCGGACGGAGAGGACAGGGTGCCGCGGACGGCGGTGGCCGCCGCGACCGGGATCGAGACCAGGTGGGTGCGGCCGCCCTTGCCCTGGCGTCCCTCGAAGTTGCGGTTGGACGTCGACGCGCTGCGCTCGCCGGGCTGGAGGGTGTCGGGGTTCATGCCGAGGCACATCGAGCAGCCCGCGCCGCGCCACTCGGCGCCGGCCTCCTTGAAGATCACGTCGAGGCCCTCGTCCTCGGCCTGCAGTCGCACGCGCACGGAGCCGGGGACGACGAGCATCCGGGTGTCCTTGTCGACGTGACGGCCCTTGATGATGTCGGCGGCGAGGCGCAGGTCCTCGATGCGGCCGTTGGTGCACGAGCCGACGAACACCGTGTCGACCTTGATGTCGCGGACCGGGGTGCCGGCCTCGAGGTCCATGTAGGTCAGGGCCTTCTCCGCGGCGATCCGGTCGATGTCCTCGTCGAAGTCCTCGGGTCGCGGGACGGTGCCACCCAGCGCGACGCCCTGGCCGGGGTTGGTGCCCCAGGTGACGAACGGCGTCATCTCGGACGCGTCGAGGACGATCTCCTCGTCGAAGGTCGCGTCCGGGTCGGTGACCAGCGTCTTCCAGTACGCCAGCGCGGCGTCCCAGTCGTCGCCCTTCGGCGCCTCGGCGCGGCCCTCGATGTAGTCGAACGTCGTCTGGTCGGGAGCGATGAGGCCTGCCTTCGCGCCCCACTCGATGCTCATGTTGCAGACCGTCATCCGGCCCTCCATCGAGAGCTCCTCGATGGCCTGGCCGCGGTACTCGACGATGTAGCCCTGGCCGCCGCCGGTGCCCGTGTGCGTGATCAGCGTCAGCACGAGGTCCTTGGCGGTGACGCCGGCCGGCAGGCTGCCGTTCACGGTGACCGCCATCGTCTTCGGCTTGGCCTGCGACAGGGTCTGCGTCGCGAGGACGTGCTCGACCTCCGAGGTGCCGATGCCGAACGCGATCGCGCCGAAGGCGCCGTGCGTGCTGGTGTGGCTGTCGCCGCACACGATCGTCATGCCCGGCTGGGTCAGGCCGAGCTGCGGGCCGACGACGTGCACGATCCCCTGCTCGATGTCACCCAGCGGGTGCAGCCGGACGCCGAACTCCTCGGCATTGCGGCGCATCGTCTCGATCTGGGTGCGCGACACGATGTCGGCGATCGGCTTGTCCTGGTCCAGCGTCGGGACGTTGTGGTCCTCGGTCGCGAGGGTCAGGTCGGGTCGCCGGACCTGGCGGCCGGCGATGCGCAGGCCGTCGAAGGCCTGGGGCGAGGTGACCTCGTGGATGAGGTGCAGGTCGATGAAGAGGAGGTCGGGCTCACCGGGTACCGAGCGCACCACGTGCGCGTCCCAGACCTTCTCGGACAGCGTCTTTGCCATGGCGTAGAGCATAGACCTTGCGTCCCATCATCCGAGACGGCAGTATTGCCATATGGACACCAGCAGTGGAGTGGGCGTGCTCGACAAGGCCGCCCTCGTGCTCACCGCCCTCGAGTCCGGACCGGCCACCCTCGCCGGTCTGGTCGCGGGCACCGGCCTCGCCCGGCCGACCGCGCACCGCCTCGCGGTGGCGCTGGAGCACCACCGTCTGGTCGCTCGCGACATGCAGGGCCGCTTCGTGCTGGGCCCCCGTCTCGCCGAGCTCTCGGCGGCCGCGGGCGAGGACCGGCTGCTCGCCGCGGCCGGCCCGGTGCTGGCCCGGCTGCGCGACATCACGGGCGAGTCCGCCCAGCTGTGGCGGCGCCAGGGCGACCACCGCGTGTGCGTCGCCGCCGCCGAGCGCCCGTCCGGCCTGCGCGACACGATCCCGGTCGGCTCGCAGCTGACGATGCGCGCCGGCTCGGCCGCCCAGATCCTGCTCGCCTGGGAGGACCCGGAGCGGATGCACCGCGGCCTCCAGAACGCCGCCTTCTCCGCGGCCGCCCTCTCCGGCATCCGCCGGCGTGGCTGGGCGCAGTCGGTCGGCGAGCGCGAGCAGGGCGTCGCCTCGGTGTCCGCCCCGGTCCGCTCCCCCGGCGGCAAGATCATCGCCGCGGTGTCGGTCAGCGGCCCGCTCGAGCGGCTCTCCCGTCAGCCCGGCCGGATGCACGCACCCGCCGTGCTCGCGGCCGCCGAGCGGCTGTCCGAGTCGCTGCGCCGCGCAGCGGCCGAGTGATCTGAGCACCCGGCCTCACGACACCTGGCCGGAGATGGCGCACGGTGGACGCATGATCGCCCTCCGGATCCTCGCCCACTCCGTTCTCCGCGGCGGTGCCGTCGCCCTGCTGCTCGTCGCCTACGACGTCGTGTACGACCGGCTGGTGACCCCCACCCAGGGCGACGCCGACATCGGCAAGGGACTCCTGGCGTTCCTCATGATCGCCGGCGTCTGCTTCATGTGGGGCCTGCTGGACGGCCTTCGTCTCCGCCCACTCGTGTGGGCGGTCGCGTGGGTCGTCGCCGGCGCCGCACTGGGCCTCGGCTGGGAGCTCGTCATCGCCGAGGGGTCGTTGGCCGACGTCGAGGTGGGCGGCATCGTCTTCACCGCCCAGCTCGTGCTCGTCCCCGCGATCTTCGGCGCCGGGCTCGCCTGGGCCCTCGGGGGTCGCGGCCGCGAGGCCCAGCCCGCGCACTGACCTCAGAAGAGCGCGTCCTGCTCCAGCTCGAGCAGCTGCTGCTTGCGGGGCAGCCCGCCGGCGTACCCGGTGAGCGTGCCGTTGGCACCGATCACCCGGTGGCACGGGATGACGATGGGGATCGGGTTGCGGCCGTTGGCCAGCCCGACCGCGCGCGAGGCCGCGTTGGTCATCCCCAGCTTCAGGGCGATCGCGCCGTACGAGGCGGTCTCGCCGTAGTCGATCAGCTGGAGCTCCTTCCAGACGCGCTGCTGGAACTCGCTGCCGACCGGTGCGAGCGGGAGGTCGAAGTCGGTCAGGTCGCCGGCGAAGTACGCATCGAGCTGGCGCGCCGCCTCGGCCAGCACCGGGTGCGCGTCGTCGCGGTCACCGCGGGGCTTGCCGTCGCCGTCGCGGAACGGCGAGAACTCGATCTGGGTGATCGCGCCGTCGCGCTCGACGAGACGCAGGTCGCCGACGGGCGACTCGATGACGGTCCACATGTCAGTTCTCCTTCGGTGTGGCAGGCATGAGGGTGTTCCAGAGGTGCATCAGCGCGTAGGAGCGCCAGGGTCGCCAGCGGTCGCTCTCGGCGATCGTGGTGACCGGGTCGAAGCCGAGGCCCACCAGTGCGTTGCGGACGCCGATGTCGGTGGGCAGGAAGACATCGGGGTGCGCGAGGGCACGCATGGCGACGTAGTCGGCGGTCCAGGGGCCGACGCCGGGCAGGGCGAGCATCGCGGCGCGGACGTCGTCGCGGTCCGGGCCGCGGTCGAGAGCGACCTCCCCCGAGGCGAGCGCTGTCGCCATCGCGACCAGCGCGCGACCGCGGGCCCGCGGCATCGGCAGCGACTCCGGGTCGACCGTGGCGAGCCTCGCCGCGTCGGGGAACAGGTGGGTGAGCCCGGGGACGTCGCTGTCGATCGGTCGACCGTGCTCGGCGACCAGGCGGCCGGTGACGGTGCAGGCACCGGCGACGCTGACCTGCTGGCCGACCACCGTCCGGATCGCCGTCTCGTCGCCGTCGACCTGACCGGGCACCCGCAGCCCCGGCGTGGCGCGGACCAGCGGCCCGATCACCGGGTCGCCGGCGAACTGGTCGTCGACGGCGAGCGGGTCGCAGTCGGCGTCGACGAGGCGCCGGGCCCGTTCGACCGCGGCCGTCGTGTCACGCAGGTCGGACAGCACGAAGCGGGCCGGGACGAACGCGGTCTCCCCCGCCACCGGGGCGTCGGACAGGTCGAGGCGGACCGTGCCCGGGCCGTGCGGCAGGTCCAGCGTGCGGGCGTACCAACCGGCGCCGGCCACCTCCACGCCCGGCACCAGGTGGTACGCCAGGAAGTCGAGCAGCCGCTGACCGGCGAACGGGGTGCGCACGGCGAGCCGCATCGAGACCGCCCCGGGACTGGCGACGCCGCCGCGCCGGCCGCGCAGGTCGGACGGGCTGCCGGCGTAGACCTCGCGCACCGTCTCGTTGAACTGGCGCACGCTCGCGAAGCCGGCGGCGAACGCCACGTCGGCGAAGCCGAGGTCGGTGGTCTCGATCAGCACCCGCGCCGTCTGGGCGCGACGGGCCCGGGCCAGGGCCAGGGGTCCTGCTCCCAGCTCGGCGGTGAGCAGCCGGCTCAGGTGCCGCGGCGTGTAGCCGACCCGCTGGGCCAGGCCCTCGACGCCCTCACGGTCGACGACGCCGTCCGCGATCAGCCTCATCGCGCGGCCGGCCGCGGTGGCGGCGACGTCCCAGTCGGGGCTGCCCGGCGTCGCGTCGGGCAGGCAGCGCTTGCAGGCGCGGTAGCCCGCGGCCTGGGCGGCCGCGGCGCTCGGGTGGAACGTGACGTTGGCGTACGCCGGCGTCCGGGCCGGGCACGACGGCCGGCAGTAGATCCCGGTCGTGCGGACGGCGACGTAGAAGACGCCGTCGAAGCGGCGGTCCCGGGACTTCACCGCCCGGTAGCAGCTCTCGCCGTCCATGTTCATGACGACCATCCTGTCCTACGCCACCGACACGTTCTGGCGGGAATCGGACACGGCGAGGGAGTGACTGTTGCCACGGCCTGACACCATCGGGCCATGGTGGTGGAGGTGGCGGACGACGATCCGAGAAGGATCGTCCTGCGCGTCATCGTGATCACGCTCGTCGTGCTCGCACTGGTGACCGCATCGACCGTGGCCCTCGCCTACCGCTCGCTCGACGCAAAGTTCGATCCAGGCGACCCGATCCCGCACAAGGTCAAGCGGATCGGCGGGTCCGAGCTCAACATCCTGGTGATGGGATCCGACTCCCGTGACGGGGCGGGCAACGACCTCGACGGCCAGACCGGCATCGGCCGGCGCTCGGACACCACGATCCTGGTCCACATCTCCGCCGACCGTCAGCAGGTGTACGGCGTCAGCCTGCCCCGCGACGCGCTCGTCACCCGGCCGGAGTGCGAGGGCGAGGACGGGAAGGTGGTCCCGGGCGAGGAGCTCCAGCTGTTCAACGACGCCTTCTCGGTCGGCGGCGAGACGTGCACGGTGGCTCAGGTCGAGGCCCTGACCGGGATCTTCGTCGACCACTACATCTCGGTCGACTTCAACGGCTTCAAGGAGATGGTCGACGCGGTCGACGGCGTCACCGTCTGCATCCCCGAGAAGGTCGACGACCCCGAGCACGACATCTACTTCGACGCCGGAACCCAGGAGCTGCACGGCCAGCAGGCCCTCAACTACGTGCGCGAGCGGTCCCAGCTCTCGGCCAACGCCGACATCGGCCGGATGAAGCGCCAGCAGTCGTTCGTCGCCTCGATGATCAACAAGGTGGTCTCGGCCCAGACGCTCACCAAGCCGTACCGCGTCTACAACTTCGTCGAGGCGGTCGCCCAGTCGATCGTCACCGATCCCGACCTGGCCTCGCTCCACAAGATGGCGGTGCTCGCGCGGCAGTTCCGCGAGACCGACCTCGACAAGATCGAGTTCGTGACGGTGCCGTTCATGGAGTACGAGCCCGACCCGAACCGCCTGGTCTGGGCTCCGCAGGCCGACCAGCTCTGGGCGCGGATCCTCGCCGACAAGCCGCTCGACAAGAAGCTGAGCGGCATCATCAAGGCCGACGACCCCGTCGGCTCCCCGTCGGACTCCGCCGGCGGCGAGGGCACGCCCGGCGGCGACGCGAACGCCGACAAACGCGCGAACGGGCTCTGCACCTGAGGCATGCTTGCCCGGTGACTCAGACGCCGGCCGGCTGGTTCCCCGACCCGCAGACGCCCGGGCAGCTGCGCTACTGGGACGGCGCGGGCTGGACGGCCCACACGCAGCCGGGTGGCGCGGGCGCCGTACTCCAGAACGCCGACGGCGCCGTCACCTCGCTGGTCCTGGGCATCGTGTCGATCGTCGCGTGCGGCTTCGTCACCGGCATCCCCGCGATGGTGATCGGACGCCGGGCGATGAAGGCCGTCGACGCCTCGAACGGGACGTACGGCGGCAAGGGGATCGCCCAGGCCGGCTTCTGGACCGGCCTCGCCGGCACCGTGATCACCGGTCTCGTCGCCCTCGTCGTGATCGGTGTCTTCGCCTTCGGCGCCGCGGTCTCCGACTCGTTCGACTGCACGGCCACGGGGACCGACTCCGGCACCAGCGTCGAGTGCAACTGAACCACTGGTCGACGCACCACGGTCCGCGTAAATCCGGCGGGCCCCGCTCCCAAACAGCCGAGAGTGGGGCGCTGTCCACTCAGCGCCGGGCCCGGAGGAGCAGGACCGCGGCCGCCGGCCAGCCGAGGACGACGGCAACCAGGAGCTGCCGGACCGCCTCCCGGCCGTCGTCCACGAACGCCGGCTCGACGACCAGCAGCGCCATGAGGACGACGGCGGCAGAGCCCGCGGACCGCACGACCAGTCCGAGACGGCGCAAGCCGTTCTGCTGGGCCGAGCGGGCGACGAGGAACGCCGCCGGGACGAGCGTCACGCAGGCGAGCAGCGCCACGGGCCGGTGCAGCTCCAGACCCACCGCGCCGAGCAGGCCGGCGCCGGCGAGGAGCACGCCGCCGGCGACCATCAGCATGACCGCACCCGGCACCTCGTGCCCGCGCAGCCGCCGGTGCAGGTCGACAGCGGCGAGCACCAGCCCGACGCTGCCCGTGACGAGTCCCAGGGCGGCCAGCCCGAGGTGTGACGAGGTCCCGCCGGTCAGGGCGCCGCCGCCCGCGGCAGCGGCCGCGAGCCACGTCAGTCGGCTCGGAACGGCAGGAGGGAAGGGCCAGCCCGAGGTGCGGCCCATGCCGTCCCAGGGAGAGGTGGTGGTCGGGGTGTCGAGTGTCGTGTTCATGGCTCAACACTGGCCGCGGGCCCGGTGCCCTCACGAGGGTGCGACCACCACGACCGCGGGCGTGCTGGCCTCCCCCGGGGACGGGGTGGAGACGGCAGCGAGCCCCCGGCGACGGATCGCCGGGGGCTCGCTGGTGGAGAGAGGTCAGCGCTTGGTGACCTTGAGCGCCAGCACCACGGGGATGCCGAACGCCAGCAGCAGGAACACGCGCTGGACGATGCCGCCGTTCTCGCCGTACGCCTCGGAGCCGAACCAGACCATGAACAGCAGGCTGGCGCTCGCCGCGATCCGCGTCGGGCGGGCCAGGCGCGCGAACGCGGGGTTGCGGCGCAGGCCGGAGGCCAGCACGAAGCCGCCGACGACCAGGAGCACGAACACGACCAGGGACACGAGGTTGTGCACCACGTGCGCACCTGACACCTGCTCGGCGCTCTCGCGGTCGAGGCAGGCCTGCTGCAGGGTGGAGCACGACTGCCGCGCGAAGCCGACCACGAGCATGGCCGCGCCGGCGAGCAGGACGAGCACCGAGCCGGTGCGTGCCGCCTTGCCCCTCAGCGTGCGGAAGAGCACCGCCCCGGACGCCACCGCGGTCAGCGAGAGGAAGAGGAAGGTGACGATCATGACCGGCGCCGACTCGGACTCCGTCGAGGCGAGCGCGCTCATGGCCTCGCTGCGGTGGCTGTAGCCCGGGTCGAGCGCCCCGGCGATGGCCACGCCGCCGGCGAAGGCGAAGGCGGCGCCCGCGGCGACCTTGGCCAGGACGCGGTCGAGGTGTCCGGTGGCCTGCGTGCCGGTCCGGTCGGTGCTGCTCTGGGTGGTGATCTGGGTGCTCACGGCGACTCCTCTGACGGTGCGCCGATGCTCGGCGCGACTGAGGTCAACGCTCCCGGCCGGACGACCCGTCCGACGAGGGTGGCGACACGACAGTCCCCGGAGGCCCGCACCACGGCCCGCCGGGTGGCTGCACCTGGTCAGTGCTGGGTGCTGAGGTGCACGAGCACGGCCTTGACGCGCTTGTGCACCTCGGTCTCGGCCGCGAGGTCGAGCTTGGTGAAGATGGCGTTGATGTTCTTCTCCACGGCGCGGACCGTGAGGAAGAGGGACGCGGCGATGGCCGAGTTGTCCTTGCCGGTGGCCATCTGCTCGAGCACCTCGCGCTCCCGCGGGCTGAGCGCGGCGAGGGGCGACCGGGCGTTGCGCCCGCGCACGAGCGCGTCGACGACCTTCGGGTCGATCACCGACCCTCCGGACGCCACCGCGCGCAGGGCCTCGACCAGCTGGGCGGGGTCGGACATGCGCTCCTTCAGCAGGTACGCGCGTCCCTCCGAGCCGTGGTCCAGCAGGGCGAGCGCGAACTCCGGGTCGTCGTACTGGCTGAGGACCACCACGCCGATCTCCGGGTGCGTGCGCCGCAGCTCGTCGGCCGCCCGTACCCCCTCGTCGGTGCCGGTCGGCGGCATCCGGATGTCCGTGAGCAGCGCATCGGGCCGGTGCTCGTCGACGGCGGCGATCACCTCGTCGTAGGTCTCGCACACGGCGACCAGCTCGACGTCGTCCGCACCGCCGAGCAGGCTGCGGAGTCCCTCGCGGGTCAGCAGGTCGTCCTCGGCCAGCACCACGCGAAGCGTCATGCGGGAACCCTAGGGCCCGATCCCACGACGTTGTGGTGCCTGCACCCCTAGTCGCGCCCGCCGGGGCTGCCCCAGAGTTCTGGTGTGCTGACACGCCTCAACGCCTCCTGGGCCGGCGCGGTCCTGACCACCGTCGTCGCCGTCACCGCTGCCGTGGCCGTGGTCGGCCACCAGGGCGACGGCCGGGTGGAGGTGCCGTTCGTGCTCTTCAGCCTGCTGGGCGGCACCGGACTCGCGCTCACCGGCTGGCTGCTGGTGGGCCTGCGTGCCGGCAACCGGCTCGGCCACGTCCTCACGGTGAGCGGGTGCGCGTTGATCCTCGAGTTCGCGCTGCGTGAGCTCGCCCTGGTGGGCCTCGACGGTCCCGACCCGGTCTGGGCCCGCGCCGCCGTCTGGCTGTCGCTGGTCTGCGACGTCGTCTGGTTCCCGCTGGGCGTCGTCCTGCTCCTGCTGCTGTTCCCCGACGGGCGACCGGTCTCCCCCCGGTGGCGCCTCCTCGTCCGGCTCGTCCTGGTGCTCGCCGCCGCCCGGGTCGCGCTGAGGGCTCTCGCCGAGGGACCCCTGACCGCCGAGTCGCACGACATCGAGGTGACCTGGGCGGGGGTGGCCGACACGTCCGGCCCGACCGGTTTGCTCGACCTCCTCGCGATCCTCACGATCCCCGTCGCCATCGCGTCCCTCGTGGTGCGCTTCCGGCGCGCGGACCCGGGCGGGCGCCAGCGGCTCAAGCCCCTCGCCGTGGCGGGCCTGGTCGTGGCGACCGGGCTGCTCGTCCAGCTGGTCCCGGGGCTGCGCCCGGCCGGGGTGGCCGTCTTCGTCGCGGGCATCACGGTCGCGGTGCCGCTGGCCCTGGCGGTCGGGGCGCTGCGCTACCGCGTCTGGGACCTCGACCCGGTCGTGGTGGGCACGCTCGTCTACACCGGCCTGGCCGCCCTCGTGACGGGCGCCTACATCGTCGTCGTGGTCGTCGTGTCGGAGGTGGCCGGCGACCGCGTGGCCACGCCCGACCTGCTGCCGTCCGTGGTGGCGACGGCCGTCGTCGCCGTGCTCTTCGGCCCCGCCAAGCAGCAGCTCGAGCGGGTCGCGCGCCGTCTGGTGTACGGCGTCCGCTCGGACCCGTACGCGGTGCTGACGGCACTTCCCCACCAGCTCGTCGACGCGGCCGCGGTCGCCGACGTGCTGCCGCGGACCGCGCAGACCATCGCCGCGGGCCTCGGTGTCCCGGCCGCACGAGTGCGCTGCCGCCTCGAGGACGGCACCCATCTGGAGTCGTGGGCGCCGGTCCCGTCCGTGGCGGACGCGGCGGACCTGGTGGTCCTGCCGGTCCGCCACGCCGGCAGCGAGGTCGGCGACGTGGCGGTGCTCGTCTCCCCTGACCGGCCGCTCGGGGCCGGCGACCAGCGCCTCCTCGGCGACCTCGCCGCCCAGGCCGGACCGGCCCTGCGGGCGGTGGCACTCGACGCCGCGCTCCGGGGACGGCTCGACCTCATCGAGAGCCAGGCCGAGGAGCTGCGCGAGAGCCGGCAGCGGATCGTCGAGGCCCAGGTCGGCGAGCGCAGACGGCTGGAGCGCGACATCCACGACGGCGCGCAGCAGCAGCTCGTCGGCCTCGCCGTGCTGATCAGGCAGGCCGAGGAGCTCGTCGGCGACGACGCCGACGGGGCGGCGAGGACGAGGCTGGTCGAGGCAGGTGACCACCTGGGGCGGTGCATCGACGGGCTGCGGGAGCTCGCACGCGGCATCTACCCGCCGTTGCTCACCGCCCGGGGCGTCGCGGCGGCCCTGCGCGCCCAGGTCCGCACCGCGGCGAACGACGTGGACGTGGTCTCGACGCCCGCGTTCGACGCCGACCGGCTGCCGGCCGGCCTCGAGGTGGCGGCGTACTTCTGCTGCCTGGAGGCGATCCAGAACGCGGCCAAGCACGCGCCCGGCGCGTCGGTCGTCGTCCGGCTCGACCGGGACGCCGACGGGCTGGCCTTCGAGGTCGCCGACGACGGGCCGGGCTTCGACCCGGACCTCACCGGCCCGGACGGCAGCGGCGTGCTCGGCATGCGCGACCGGGTCGCCGCGGTCGGAGGCACGCTGCTCGTCGAGAGCTCCCCCGGCCGCGGTACGACGGTGCGTGGTCGGATCCCGCTCGCCTGACCGGGCCCTCGCCGCCTGTCGGCGAGACCGAGGGACGCTCCGGGTCGCGTCGCGTCAGCCTCCGGCCATCCCGATCGTGCCCGAGCTGAACGGCGCCACCGAGCCACCCACGAAGATCGAGCCGTTGTCGGCGAGGCGGACGTCGATCCGGCTCGGCCGGCCGACGAAGCGCCCCTGGTGCACCTGGAAGGACTCGGAGGCGGAGCGCAGACCGTGGCTGACCAGGTACGCGGCGGTCGGCCCCGCGGCGCTGCCGGTGGCGACGTCCTCGGTCACTCCGCGGTTGTCCCAGGTGCGGCCCTCGGGCCCGTCCGGGTCGAGCACGTAGACGAAGTCGGCTCCGATGTCGCCGAGCATGTCGGGCAGGTCGGTGACAGCCACTCGGCTGCCCGCCAGACCCTCGGGAGTCACCGGGAGCAGAAGGTAGGGCAGGCCGGTGCTGACGACCTGGCTGGGCAGATCCTCACGAAGGTGCTCCGGACCGACCCCGAGAGCGGTCGCGAACCGGAGTGCCGCGTCGCGGGGCAGGGGCGGCGACAGCACCGCGGGCCCCTGGTCCATCTCGGCCTCCACGACGCCGTCCACCCGGACGTTCGTCGTGACGGAGAGCGGTCGACCGCCGACCCCGATGGTCCACCGACGGCGATCTGTGCCGGGCCGCGACCGGGTGTGCAGGACGGCGGCCGCACCCAGCACCGGATGTCCGGCGAACGCGAGCTCCTCCTCCGGCGTGAAGATGCGCGCCTGGGCCCGGTCGTCCCCCACCTCGAAGAGGAAGATCGTCTCGAACTGCCTCAGCTCCTGGGCGATCGCCAGCATCGCCTCCGCCGCGAGCGGGTGGCCGGCCACCACGACGGCCAGTCCGTTGCCGGCCAACGCTCGCTCCGAGAAGACGTCGACGTGGTGAAGAGCGAGCGTCTCGTGGGTCGCGCCTGGTGGGTTCATGTGAGCCTCGCTCCTCCGTCGCGCCCAGTGTGCCGGAGGAGCTGACGACAGCCGGGCTGCCGGGGGTAGCCCTGCGCGGGGGGTGGTGCTACCCGCACCGTGACCGTCCCCACGATGGACGGTCACCACCTCGCCTCGTGCGCGCAGCCCCATGGGCTCTCCGTCGCCGGTGTCGTGTGCTGGTCGTACCGCCGCACCAGAGGGCCGAACCCCGTCTCTGAAAGGGATTGCCATGACCACTCAGATCCTCCGACCCGAGCACACGATGCGCCAGGAACTGGTCGCCCAGGTCGTCGACGTCTCGAAGACCTACGGCCGCGGAGCGCAGGCGGTGCACGCGCTCCGCAACGTCACGGCCTCGTTCGCCCAGGGGTCCTTCACCGCCATCATGGGCCCGTCCGGCTCCGGCAAGAGCACGCTGCTGCACGTCGCCGCAGGACTGGACCGCCCCACGAGCGGCGACGTGAGGATCGGGGACGCCGACCTCTCCAGCATGTCCGAGAAGGGGCTGACCCGACTGCGCCGCGACCGGATCGGTTTCGTCTTCCAGGCCTACAACCTGATCCCGTCCCTCGATGTCGCACAGAACATCGGCCTGCCGGCACGGTTGGCCGGCACCCGCGTCGACCGCGCCTGGCTCGCCGAGGTCGGCCAGCGCGTCGGGCTCGGGGACCGGATGCGACACCGACCGGCCGAGCTCTCGGGCGGCCAGCAGCAGCGCGTCGCCATCGCCCGGGCGCTGGTCACCCGTCCGGCGGTGGTGTTCGCGGACGAGCCGACCGGTGCTCTGGACTCCCGCACCGGGGGCGAGATCCTCGCCCTGATGCGCGAGTCCGTCGAGCGCCACGCACTCTCGATCGTCATGGTCACCCACGATCCGCTGGCGGCGGCCCGCGCGGACAGCGTGCTGTTCCTCGCGGACGGCCGGATCGTCGACCACCTGGTCGCACCGACCGCTGACTCCGTCGCCGACCGCATGACCCACCTGGAGGGCTGAGCCATGTGGACCCTCGCCCTGGCCAGCCTGCGCTTCAGGTGGCTGAGCTTCGTCGGCATCTTCGTGACGGTGATGGCCGCCACGACACTGGTGACCGCCACCGGGTCACTCCTGGAGGGCGGCATCCGCGGAGCCGTCCCGCCCGAACGGCTCGTCGGTGCCGACATCGTCGTCGCCGCCGACCAGGACATCAGTGAGACGCGTGGCCGCGGTGACGACAAGGAGACCTTCGGCGGCTCCGTCGTCGAGCGGGTCCGTATCCCCACCGACGTGACGGCGCAGGTCGAGTCGGTCGCCGGCGTGGCCGGCGTGGTGGCCGACGTCTCCTTCCCCGCCTACGTCGTCGTGGACGGCGATCAGGTCGCAGGGCCGGGAGGGACGCCGTCGACGGGTCACTCCTGGAGCAGTGCCGACGCCACGGGGTTCCGGCTGGTCCACGGTGACGCGCCGAACGACTCGGACCAGGTCGCCATCGACTCCGCGCTAGCGCACCGGTCGGGTCTCGGCGTCGGGGACCGCACCACTGCGGTGGTGTCCGGCCGCACCGTCGAGGTCACCGTCACCGGGGTCGCTGACCCGTCGGGGGGACGGCCGCTCACCGAGCAGTCCGCGGTCTTCTTCTCCGACGCCGCGGCTGGATCTCTCTACGCACACTCCGACCAGGCCGATCTGCTCGTGGTCACGGTGGGCAAGGGTGCGGACGCGGCGACCGTCGCCACGGCGCTCGACAAGGTCCTCGACGACCAGTTCGTCGTCCTGACCGGCGACGAGCGGGGGCGCGCCGAGTTCCTGGACTCCTCGGAGTCCAGCATCCGGCTGATCGCGATCAGCGGCTCGCTCGGCGGCATCGCCCTCTTCGTGGCCGCGCTCGTGCTCGCCGGCATGATCACCCTGTTCGTGCAGCAGCGGCAGCGCGAGATCGCTCTGCTCCGCGCCATCGGCGCCACGCCGCGCCAGGTTCGGAGGCTCCTGGCCCGCGAGACCGTCATGGTGACCCTGCTGGGTGCGCTCGTGGGGCGTCTGGCCCGGGTTCTGGCTCGCTGGACTCCTGGCCGAGGCGATGCAGGACAAGGGTCTGCTCCCCGGGACCTTCGAGATCGAGCCGGGTGTCTGGCCACCGGTCGCCGCCGTGGTGGCGGTGCTGGCCGTCAGCCGGATGGCCGCGTACGCCGCGGGCCGCAGGGCCGGCCGCGTGCGGCCCGTCGAGGCGCTCATGGAGTCCGCGAGGCCCGTCCGCGGGATCGGTTGGCTGCGTGCGCTCGCGGGACTGGTGTGTGCTGCGGGTACGGGCGCGTTGTTCCTCGTGGCGATGTCGGTGCGGGCCTCGATCGCGCCGGCACTGGTTCCGGCGACCTTGATGGCCGCCGTGGTCACCGTCGCGCTCTTCGCACCCGTGCTGGTGTGGCTGGGCACTCGCATCGCGGGCGCCCTTCATCCGGCCGGTCTCCGGTGCCAGTGGGTTCCTGGCGCTCGCCAACGTGCGGACGCAGGTCAGGCGCGTGGCATCGGCGGTGATCCCGATGGCCCTGACCGTCGGGGTCGCCGGGATGACCCTCTTCCAGCAGTCCACCCTCGAGGAGGAGTCGCGCGCCCAGCGTGCGGACCGGGTGACGGCCGAGCACGTGGTGGCAACGGGTGCCGCCGGGCTCCCGCCGACGGTGGTCGACGACCTGGCCGGGTCGTCGGACGACGTGGTCGGCCTCGCCGACACCAGCGTCTACGCCGACGTCGAGCTCGACCCCTACGCGGCGAAGGTGATGCTGGGCGAGACCCTCGACGGCCTCCTCGACCTGGGCGTGGTGCGCGGCTCCCTCGCGACCCTCGCCGAGGGTGAGGTCGCGCTCTCGGAGGACGCCGCAGCGGGCCTCGGAGCGAAGGTCGGCGAACCCGTCGACCTGCATCTCGGCGACGGCACGGAGCAGGACTTCACGCTGGTCGCCGTCTACGACAAGTCCCTCGGCTTCGCCGACGTCCTGCTGCCGTGGGAGTCGGCGGGAGGCCATCTGACCGACGGCCTGCTGTCTCTGCTGCTGGTCGGTGACGGCGGCGACCCGTCAGCGGCCACCGCGGCGGTCGAGTCCCTGCAGCGTGACCACCCGACCGTGGTGGTCGGTGGGTCGGAGATCATCGCCGCCGCCGAGGACGCCAACGCCGACACCCAGGCCTGGGTGAACTACCTGTTGCTCGGCCTGGTGATCGCGTTCGCCGCCTTCGCCGTGCTCAACACGATGATGCTGGCGATCCGCGGCCGGAGCCGGGAGTACGCACTCCTGCAGCTCATCGGTGCCTCGCGGCAGCAGGTGCGCAGGATGATGCGCATCGAGGGCCTGCTCCTGGTCCTGCTGGGGTGGACCGTGGGCGCTGCGGTCGCGGCGGCCACGCTGATGCCGTTCGCCTACGCCGTCACCGGTTCGTTCCTGCCGAGCCTCCCGGTCACCACCGTGGGAGCCGTGCTCGTGAGCACAGCGCTGCTGGCCTGGCTCGCGACGATGATGCCCACCCGAGGCACCATGCGCGCCCGCCCGGTCGACGCCATCGGCATCCGCGACTGACGCGGTGGACATCGTGCAACGTTCAGGTGCGCATGGCGCGCAGGAGCAGCACGACGCCGCGCGCCGTGTCGAGGTTGGCCGCGACCGCGACGACCGCCAGCCCCCACAGGGGAAGGCCGCTGATCGCCGCGAGGGCGAAGATCAGCAGCCGGACCTCGCGGCGGAAGAGCAGCCGTACGTCGGTGTCGCGGCCCACCGCGTGGATGTAGGGGATCAACAGGCAGCCGCATCCGGCGGCGAACCCCCAGGCCCAGGCGGCCTGCGTGTGGCCGGCGCCGATGACCAGGCCGACCACCACCGCGAGGTCGGCGTAGCGGTCCAGCAGCGTGTCGAGCGTGGCGCCGCGGCGCGATGCCCTGCCGCTCACTCGTGCGAGCTCCCCGTCGACGCCGTCGAGGGCCGAGCCGAGCAGCACCCCGAGTCCGCCCGCGACCATCGCCCACCGGTCGCCGACCGCGATCAGCCCGGAAGCGAGCAGCGTGGTGACGAAGGCCAGCACCGTGGCCACGTCCGGGCTGAGGCCGGTCCGCAGCAGCTGACGGGTCAGGGGCCCCGAGATCCGCCGGTTGACGGTCCGGGCGATGATCTGGTCGGTCGGCTTGGGCCCGTACCGATGCCACATCACCCGCTCCAGCGCGCGCACTCCCTCGGGTGTGTCGACAGCGGCCCACAGGCCGGTGAAGTCGCACGTGGTCATCTCGAAGCCCTGATCCAGCATCCGCCGCCGCACTGCGGCCCACGGCAGCGCCGGTGCGTCGGCCGTCGCGTCCAGGACGTCGGCGACGTGCACGGAGCTGAGGCCCGCATCGACCGCGGCGTACTCCTTGAGGTCGTCGGCCAGCCCGAGCAGCCGGCCGTCAGGCGCGATCCGCACCCGGACGGGGGGCACCCCTCCCAGGCCGCCGACCTGGCGTTGCAGGTCACGGTCGACGGCCAGCACGTTGCGGCCCGGCGCCGCCATCAGCCGTCGTACGTCGTCGGCCTCGAACACGTGGTCGCCCATGACGACCAGGCACCGGTCCTCGTCGATCTGCTGCAGGCCGGCCAGCACCGAGCTCGAGGTGCCCTGCTGCCAGTCCGGGTTGACCACCAGCTCGACCGGGAGGGCGTGCGAGTGGATGGTCGCGGCCACGTCCTCGCTCCGGTAGCCGGCCACCACCACGATCCGGGTCACTCCTGCCTCGCGCAGCACCTTGACGGTGCGGTCGAGCAGCGTCACGCCGCCCACCCGTCGCATCACCGTCGGCTGGAGCGAGCGGGTCCGGTGCTTGGACTCCGCGGTGACCACCACGGCGCTCGTCGCCCGCGGCCGGGTGTCGGTCTCCGGGGGCGGCTCCATGGCTCGCAGTATGCGTCAGCCCGCTCCTGCCCCCGCCGACGCCGTCCGACCCGTCCCGTGGGCGGGGCCCTCGAATGGCACCTTCGTGCCATGTCGCACCCCGTCCGGGGGTGCGAGCCTTGGCGGGTGACGATGCGCGTGGTCTGGGGGATGTGTCTGGTCGTGGCGGCGATGACCACGGCGATCGGGTTCGAGCTGTACGCGGAGGGCGCCGCCGCGGTGGTGACCTATCCCGTCGTCGTCGGCGGGGTGCTGCTGCCCGTCCTGGCGTCCGCAGCCATCACGAGGTTGGCGCCCACGAGCGGCGCCGCACAGCGGTAGAGGTTTGAAGTACCGGGCTCTTCGGGAACCGGTCTCCCATCGGCGCCACCGCGCCGCTCAACCTCAGTGAGAAGGAGATCGCCATGGAGATCCTGGGCATCCTCATCGCCGGACTCATCATCGGCCTGCTCGGCAAGCTCGTCGCCCCGGGCGACAAGGACAACACACCCATCTGGCTCACCGTGCTCTGCGGCATCGGCGGCGTCCTGCTGGGCATGCTGGTCTACTCCGCGTTCGGCGGCAACGGATCGCCGGGCGTCGACTGGACCCGCTGGGCGGTCTCGATCGCCATCGCGGCAGTGCTCGTGGTGCTGGCGTCCACCTTCACCAGCCGAAACCGGAGCCACACGATCCGCCGCTGACATCCAGCACAGCAACTGCTTCCATCACGAAGACCCTCTGAGCCGCGGCTCAGAGGGTCTTCGTGGTTGGTACCCCCGACCGGATTCGAACCGGCGCTACCGCCTTGAGAGGGCGGCGTCCTAGGCCACTAGACGACGGGGGCCGGACAACCCGCAGAACTCTACAAGTGAGCCCTGCGGACATGAAAATCGCGGCCGGACGGCCGCGATCTCGCTGGGATACTAGGACTCGAACCTAGACTAACTGGACCAGAACCAGTCGTGCTGCCAATTACACCATATCCCACTGTGTTACTGGTGTATGGCCCGGTTGCCGAAGGGCCCCAGACCGAGGCGAAACATTACACGCGCGCCGCGGGGGCCTCCAAAAGCGGGGGCGTGGTCCGGGCGATCCCGGCGCGTCTCGCCACCCAGGTCGCGAGCGCCAGGTAGACGACCGACTGGGTGAGCGTCGTCGGCAGCTGCCACCAGCTCGCCGTCGGTGGGCGTGAGCGCGGTGGTCATGTCGCTGTAGGCGAGCGCGGCCCCGAAGGCCAGGAAGTTGTTGAGGACGTGCATCGCGATGCCGGCCTCGAGCCCGCCGGTCGTGATCACCAGGATCCCGGCGACCAGGCCGAACGCGAAGCGGTCGATGAAGATCGGGGCGTCCTGGGCGCCGTGCGCGAGCGCGAACAGGGTCGCCGGGAGGAGCACCGCGGCCGCCCGGGACACCTGCGGGCCGAGCGGCGCGAACAGCCCGCCGAAGGCCTGGGTGAGGTAACCGCGGAAGGCGTACTCCTCCCCCGCCGCCTGCAACGGCGTGAGGAGCACGACGACGAGGACGAAGTCGCGGGTCGTCGAGGTCCAGTCGTTCAGCTCACCGCTCATCTCGGAGGCGTCACCGGCCGACGGGAGCAGCGCGGAGACGACCACGGTCGCGATCAGCGCGAGGAACGCGAGACCGAAGCAGCCGGCCAGCCAGCCGAGCCGCAGCCGCGGCGCGACCGAGGACAGCCAGCCCGGCTTGAGCCGGTGGAAGCAGCCACAGCACGAGCAACGTGCACGGGATCGCCGCGGCCCACGACAGGTTGATGTACGCGAGCACCGACGGAGTCACGTCGTCGGTGTCGAGGAGGTTCTCCAGGCTCTGCTGGAGGTCGTCGGTCCCCCGGGCGGCGAAGAAGACGAGGAACCCGACGATGAGCAGGAGCGGGGCCGCGATGAACACCAGCACGAGCAGCGTGAACATGCCGACCGCCGGACGCCACCAGCCGCTCGCTCCCCACCGGCCGGTGCGCAGGATCCGGTGGTACTCGACGGGCCCGGTCTCGGCAGGAGCGGGCGGCGCCGGCGGCGCGTAGTACGCCGAGGCGCCCGGCAGCGGCGGTGCGCCGTACGGCTGTTCGTGGGGCGGTGGAGGCGGCAGGTCGTCGTACGGGTTGCTCATCCGGCCGCCCGGGCCAGCCGGTCCAGGCTGCGCTCGCGTCCGAGCAGCTCCAGCGACTCGAACAGCGGCGGCGAGACCTGCGGCCCGGTCACCGCGATCCGTACCGGGCCGAAGGCCAGCCTGGGCTTGATCCCGAGCCGTCGACCAGCGCCTGCGAAGCGCCGCCTCGATGTCCGCCGTGGACCAGGCGGGCAGTGCCGTGAGGGCGTCGCGGGCGGCGCGGACGACGTCCCGTCCCGCGTCGTCCAGCTCGTCGACCTGCTCGGGCTCGTCGGTGAACAGGAAGCCGAGCATCGGCGCGGCCTCGGTGAGCTTGTTCATCCGCTCGGCGACGAGGGGCATGGCCAGCTCGAGCAGCTGCGCGTCCGGATCGCTGACCGGGTCGGTCAGCACGCCCCTCGGACTTCAGGAACGGGATGACCCGGTGCGTGAGGTCCTCGATCGACAGCATCCGCATGTGGTCGGCGTTGATCGCCTCGGCCTTCTTGAGGTCGAAGCGGGCGGGGTTGGGGTTCACGTCCTTGATGTCGAAGGCCTCGACCATCTCGGCGACCGTGAACACGTCGCGGTCCGCGGCGATCGCCCAGCCCAGCAGCGCCAGGTAGTTGAGCAGGCCCTCGGGGAGGAAGCCCTCGTCGCGGTAGAGGAACAGGTGCGACTCCGGGTCGCGCTTGGAGAGCTTCTTGTTGCCCTCCCCCATCACGAACGGCAGGTGGCCGAACTCGGGCACGACCTTGGAGATGCCCAGCTCGACCAGCGCCTGGTGCAGCGGGATCTGCCGCGGCGTCGACGAGAGCAGGTCCTCACCACGCAGCACGTGGGTGATCTCCATCAGCGCGTCGTCGACCGGGTTGACCAGCGTGTAGAGCGGGTCACCGTTGGCGCGGGCGAGCGCGAAGTCGGGGACGAACTGGGTCTCGAACGTGATCTCGCCCCGGACCAGGTCGTTCCAGGTCACCGAGCCGTCGGGCATCCGGAAGCGGACAACGGGCTTGCGGTCGTCGGCCTCGAACGCCGCGACCTGCTCGGCGCTCAGCTCGCGGCAGTGGCCGTCGTACCCCTGGACCTTGGAGCCGGCGGCCTTGCGGCGCGCGTCGACCTCCTCGGTCGTGCAGTAGCACTCGTAGGTGTAGCTCGACGCGGTCAGCTTCGCGAGCACGTCGCGGTAGAGGTCACCGCGCTCGCTCTGGCGGTACGGCGCGTGCGGGCCGCCCTTGCCGGGGCCCTCGTCCCAGTCGAGGCCGAGCCACTCCATCGCGCCGAGCATCGCGTCGTACGACTCCTCGGTGCTGCGCTCCTTGTCGGTGTCCTCGATGCGGAACACGAACGTGCCGCCGTGGTGGCGGGCGAAGGCCCAGTTGTAGAGCGCCGTGCGGGCGAACCCGACGTGCGGGGACCCGGTCGGCGAGGGGCAGAACCGCACCCGGACGCCCTCGATCCTGTCGCTCATCGGCGCGCCACCACGTTGGTCAGGGAGCCGAGGCCCTCGATCGACACCTCGACCTCGTCGCCGACCTCCATCGGGCCGACGCCCTCGGGCGTGCCGGTGAGGATCACGTCGCCCGGCAGCAGGGTCATCACGCTGCTCACGTGCGCGACCAGGGTCGGGATGTCGAAGATCAGGTCGGCGGTGGTGCCGTCCTGCACCAGGTCGCCGTTGAGGTGGGTCTGCACGCGCCGTCCCTTGCTGAAGTCGTCGGGGTCGAGGTCGGTCTCGATCCAGGGGCCGAGCGGGCAGAACGAGTCGAAGCCCTTCGCCCGGGTGAACTGCACGTCGCTCTTCTGGAGGTCGCGCGCCGTGACGTCGTTGGCGATCGTGTAGCCGTGGATCACGTCGGTGGCCTGCTCGGCGGGCACGTCCCGGCAGATCCGGCCGATGACCACCGCGAGCTCGCCCTCGTAGTGGACGTTGCTCGACTGCGGCGGGTAGAGGATCGGGTCACCCGGGCCGACGACGCTGGTGTTCGGCTTGATGAACATCAGCGGCTCGTCGGGGACGTCGTTGCCCATCTCGGCCGCGTGCGCGGCGTAGTTGCGGCCGATGCCGACCACCTTGCTGCGCGGCAGCACCGGCGCGAGCAGCCGGACGTCGGCGAGCCGGTGCTCCACGCCTTCCGCACCGCCGAGGAGCTTCACGCCGACGTACAGCGGGTCGCCGGCGAGCGCCACGACCACGGCGTCCTCCCCCGGCTGGCCGTGCTCGTCGAGGTCGCCGGTGACGACGCCGTACTGGGGGTCCTCGCCGGTGGTGAATCGGGCTATGCGCACGCGTTCGACCCTATCCGGGGACACCGTCGCGTCCGACCTCGCGGGCGACGGCGGCGCGCGAGGTCACGCCGAGCTTGAGGAAGACGTTGCGCAGGTGGGCCTCGACCGTCTTCTCCGACAGGAAGAGCCGCTTGCCGATGCTCTTGTTGGTCTCGCCCTCGCCGACCAGGTCGGCGACCTCGCGCTCGCGGGCGCTGAGCGACGCGATGCCGCTCGCGCCGGTGCCCGGACGGCGCGTGACCGACGCGACGCGACGGCCGAGCCGGCGCAGCTCGCGGGCGCAGGCCGCGCGCCGCGGCTCGGCCCCGGCCGCACCGAAGACCGACTCGGCCCGCTCGAGGTGCTCGATCGCGCCGTCCCGGTCGCCGCAGGCTGCGCGCACCCGGCCCGAGGCGAGGAGGAGCAGGGCCTGCTCCAGCACGGCCTGGGTACCTTCGAGCCCTGCCAGAGCGGCGTCCACCGCAGCGACCGCTTCGGTCGGCTCGCCAGCAGCGAGGGACACCTCGGCCAGGCTCCGGGCCGCAGCAGCGCGCCCGAGAGGGCCGGTCGCGACCGACGCCGCCGCGGCCGCGTGCCGGCGCGCGGTCTCCACGTCGTCGACCCCCAGGGCCGCCTCGGCCAGCGTCTCGTGCGCCGCCGCCCGGTCCACCGGGACGACGTTCGGCAGCTCGGGCCCACCCACGCCGGACAGCATCAGCGGCTGCGCGCGCTGAGGCCGGCCCACGTCCAGCAGCACGAGGGCGGCCGTCCACTCCGGCTCCGCGTCGGCCAGGAAGCCCTTGGGCTCGCCCTCGATCACCGCGAGGGCCTCCTCGATCGCAGCGAGTGCGTCCGCCGTCCGTCCCAGCCACCGGAGGACGCGCGCGTGGCTGCGCAGCACGACGCACCTCGCTTGGGGGTAGTCGTTGCTGCGCACGGTGTCCAGAGCCGCGGTGCTGGCGACCAGCGCGTCGTCGAGGCGACCCAGCATGACCAGCGCCTCCGCCCTGTTCGAGAGCAGTGGGAGCGGTGCGCGCGGGACGCCGTGTTCGTACGCGGCGTGCAGGCCGAGGTCGACGAGCGCCAGGTAGTCCTCCCAGCGCTCGAGCCAGAGGGCCGCGAACCACAGGACGAGCACGGCGTCCATGTGCGCGGCGAGGTCGGGTCCGCCGGCCCGCCGCAGCCAGGCTACGGACGCGTCGAGGTGGACCCCACCGCGGTCCAGGTCGGGTCCCTCGGCAGCGAGACTCAGCGCCACCTGGGCGCGGACGTCCGCTTCCAGGCCCGGCTCGTCGAGGTCCGCGAGCAGCTCCAGCGCGCGCAGTCCGGTGGAGGTCGCCGTCTCGAAGTCACGGATCGACACCGCGGCGAGACCCGCTCCCCGCCAGAGGCGCACGGCGTGGACGTCCCGGCGGTCCTCCATCCCGGCCAGCACGTCGCGGCACCGCTTCAGCGCGGCCGCCGGGTAGCCGATCAGGATCTCGATGTGGGCGCACTCCCACGCGAGTGCTGCCCGCGTCGTGACGTCGTCGACAGGCAGGCCGGCGATGACCTCCTCGAGCTCGGCCAGGGTCTCGGTGAACCGGCTCTCGTTGCTCAACGCCCGCGCCCGGCCGAGGTGCAGCTCACGTCGCAGGTCGTCGTGGCCGGTCGGGGGCAGGATGCGGAGCGCCGCGTCGTACCAGTGGGACGCCGCCACCGGTGACCGCGAGAGCGCGTCCCTGGCGGCCTCCGCGAACGTGGCGAGCGCCTCGACGTCCCCGGAGCGCGCGATGTGCTCGACGTGCGGAGCGCGGACGACGGCGGGCGCGCCTCGGGCCGCCAGGACGGCCGCCGCCCGTCCGTGCGCCCCGATCCGCCAGCCTCCGCCGGCGTGCTCGTAGACGGCGGCGCGGACCAGCGGGTGCCGGAACTGGAAGCGTCGCGCGGCGGCGGGTCGGACCAGCGACCGGGCCAGCAGGCCGTCCAGGGCGTCGAGAACCTCCCGGTCGGCGACCGCCTCGACGAGGTCCAGGTCGAAGGGGTCACCGACGACGGCCGCGCACTCCAGCACCATCCGCTCGACCGGGTCCAGCTCCGCCAGCTCGGCGACCAGGGAGTCGCGGACGGCGGAGGGCACCGGCAACCCGTCGGCCGCGCTGACCGGGCTGACGGTGGTCCGGTCGAGCTGCTCGAGGTAGAAGGGGTTGCCGCCGCTCAGCGCGTAGATGCGGTCCAGGCGCGCCGCGGCGTCCGGCCCGCCGAGCAGCCGCTCGGCGTCCTGCCTGCTCAGCGGACCCAGCTCGATCCGCTCGGCCTCCGCCTCGCGCAGCAGCGCGCCCAGGGCCGACCCGAGCCGCGGCGGGACCTGGCCGGCGCGGCTGGCGAGGGCAACGAGGACCTGCCCCTCCGGCAGCCGACGCAGCAGACCGGCGAGGACCTCGACCGTCGCCGGGTCCGACCACTGGACGTCGTCCAGCACGAACAGGCACCCGCTGCGCTTGGCCAGGGACTCCAGGACCGAGCCCACGGCCTGGTGGACGAGATGCCGCTCCCCGTCGCCCAGGGGCTCCGGCTCGCCGTCGAGCAGTCCCGGGACGACCGCGGCGAGCCCGCGCTGCTCGCGTGGGTCGAGCGAGGTCACGAGGGCGCGGTCCCCCCTCAGCACCGGGTCGAGCGCCTCGGCCAGCGACGCGAACGGCACGTCGCGCGCCCACTCGTCGGCACGGGCCTCGACCAGGCGGAAGCCACGCTCCAGCGCGAGGGCGGACAGCTCACGCAGCAGCCGGCTCTTGCCGATCCCCGGCTCGCCCTCGACCAGCACTGCGGCCGGCTCCCCGCCGGTCACCCGGTCGAGCACGTCCGCCAGACGGCTGAGCTCCGCGTCGCGGCCGGTCAACGCGGGCATGCGCCCGAGCCTAGGGGTTCGAGGGGGTGGTCGAGGGGTCTCACCGATGTCCGCGAGGGGGCCGCGGAACGAGTCTCGGAGCGTCAACAACCACCGCTCCCAGGAGACCTGATGAACCGCACCACCTCCGGCCGGCCCCGCCCGGCCATGGCGACGATCGTCGCCTTCCTCGCCCTGTTCGTGGCCCTCGGCTCGACCAGCCACGCTGCAGGCCTCTTCACGGGCAAGCAGATCAAGAACGAGTCGATCACCGGCAAGGACGTCAGGAACCTGACGGGGAACGACGTGAAGGACGGCAGCCTGACGGGCGCCGACGTCGACGAGATGACGCTCGTCGACGTCCCCTACGCCGTCAAGGCCGACAACTCGAACGCGGTCGGCGGCCTCAACGCGCACGACCTCCTGCAGACCGCCGGCTGTCAGAGCGGCAAGGTGCTCGGCTTCGCGCGCATCAAGGCGAACAGCGGCTCCATGCCGGACTCGTACACGTCGTCCAGCACCTACGTCGACAGCGTGGGGAACTGCTCGAGCTCGCTGGTCCTCGCCCGGCGACTGGCGGTGGGCCGCTACCTGGTCAAGTTCCCCAGCAACCCGGCCTGGCTCGCCTTCGCGCAGGTCCGGTACGACGGCGAGGGAGCCGATGCGGACGTGTGTGCGGCGGTCCGCCGGATCGTCGCCGACGGCACCGACAAGGGTGCCTTCGAGGTCAACCTCCGGCAGTGCGGAACCGCGATCAACCGCGAGGCCGACTTCAGCCTCCTCCTGCCATGAGCGCCGCCATGCCTGACGCAGCCACGCTGATCACCTTCTGCTCGGCCAGCCTCCTGCTGATGGTCCTGCCCGGGCCGGCCGTGATCTACGTGGTCTCGCAGACCGCGCGGCTCGGCCTGGCTCGCGGGCTCACCGCCGCCCTCGGCGTCGAGTGCGGCACGCTCCTCCACGTCGCGGCGGCGACTGCCGGGTTGTCGGCGCTCGTCGCCCAGTCACCCGCCGCGTTCGCGGTCGTCAAGTACTCCGGCGTCGTGTACCTGGTGTTCCTCGCCTGGGGCCAGCTCCGGCGCCGCACCGAGAGCGGGGCACCCGACATGCTCGCGGGGCGGACGACGGGGTCGAGCGGCTGGGCCGCGTTCCGCCAGGGGTGCCTCGTCGAGGCGCTCAACCCCAAGACCGCGGTGTTCTTCCTCGCGTTCCTGCCGCAGTTCGTCGACCACCGGGCCGGGAGCGAGGCGTTCCAGGTCGGCCTGCTGGGCGGCGTGTTCGTGGCCATCGCGCTCGTCGTCGACGTCACGTACGCCGTCCTGTCGGCCGCGCTGGTCAGGCGGTTGACGGGCGAGCTCGTGCAGCGGCGCATCGACCGGGCGGGCGGGGTCGCGCTGCTGACCCTGGCCGCGGTGGCGGCAGCGGCATGAGCACGGCCAGCCGTGTGAGCATAGAGTCGTGGACAAGGCCACGACCCAGCGGGTGCTGGCGAACTTCCTGGACGACGACGGGCGCCTGCACACCATCCCCACCCGCCGCGCCAAGCGGCTCGTCGTCCTCGACCACCTGGCCCAGGAGTTCGACCCCGGGCGCGTCTACCCGGAGGCCGAGGTGGTGGAGATCCTCACCCGGTTCCACCCCGACCACGCGGCGCTCCGGCGCTACCTCGTCGACGACCTGTTCCTGTCGCGCGAGGACGGGAACTACTGGCGCACCGGCGGGACCGTCGAGGTCTGAGGTGGAGGTCCTGCCCGAGAGCGAGTGGCGCGCCCGCGAGTCCGCCCACCACGCCCGCGTCGACGCACTGGTCGCCGACCACCTCGCCCGCCGCCGCGACGGCGTGCCGCACCCGGTGCACGACTTCCTCTTCACCTACTACTCGTTCCGCCCTGCCCAGCTGCGCCGCTGGCACCCCGGGCACGGCATCCGGCTGGAGGGCCGGGAGGACGAACCTCCCGCGGCGGTCAGGCGCGACCTCGTGACGCAGATCCGCACCCTCCTCTCGGCCACCGCCTCCCGGCCCGCGAACTTCGGCTGCTTCGGGATGCACGAGTGGGCCATGGTCTACGGCCGGCCCGCGCCCGACACCCGGCACCCCTGGCCGCTCCGCCTGGGCCACGCAGGCACCGACGAGGTCGTCGAGTCGCACCGGATCGCCTGCTCGCACTTCGACGCGTTCCGCTTCTTCACGCCCGAGGCGCGACCTCTCAACACGCTGTCCCCCGCCTCGCACGACCGGCCCGCCTTCGAGCAGCCGGCCTGCCTGCACGCCGGGATGGACCTCTACAAGCACGCGTTCCGGCTCTCGCCCCACGTCCCGTCCGAGCTGGTCGCCGACTGCTTCGAGCTCGCGCGCGACATCCGGGTCCTCGACATGCGCGCGGCGCCGTACGACCTCGCCGACCTCGGCCTCGAGCCGGTCCGCATCGAGACCCCGGAGGGCAAGCAGGAGTACGCCGGCGCGCAGCGCGTCTTCGCCGAGCGTGGAGCGCCGCTGCGGGCACGGCTGCTGGAGGCCTGCACCGCGCTGGTCGGCTAGCTCAGGATCCTTCTCTCGGACGCCGGAGCAGGGCCGCGTCGATGGTCCGCAGGTTGTCCGGCTTGAAGCCGTTCTCGACACCCCACAGCACCGCCTGCGACCGGGTGGAGACCTTCATCTTGCGGTAGGCCGATCGGATGTAGGTCTTCACCGAGTTGATGCTCAGGTAGGCCCGGTCGGCGATCGCCTGGTTGCTCAGCCCCTGGGTGATCAGCGCGATGATCTCGGCCTCGCGGGAGGAGAGCCCGGCCGCCCGGCCGGGCCAGTCACCCTCGCCACCCACGCTCGTCTCGTGGTCACCGGTCAGGACGACGACACGGCCCTGCATGACCTGCTCCAGCGCGCGGACGATCTCGGGTCCGGTGAGCACCTTGGACAGGTAGCCGCGGGCACCTCCGCGCAGGGCCTCCCGGATCAGGTCCGGCTTGAGGTTCCAGCTGTAGATCACGACCTTCGCGTCGCTGTCGCGGACGAAGTCCTCCAGGTCGATGCCCTGGCCCTCGATCTGGCCGAAGGTGTCGTACAGGACGATGTCCACGTCCGTGACGACCGCCCGCGAGGCACTGGTCTCCACCACGTCGATGTGCTCGTCGGCGAGGAACGCCGCCACTCCCGCGACGACCACGGCGTAGTCATCGACGATCGCCAGCCGCATCCGGCTGCTCACTGGGGGCCCATGCCCGGAGAGTACGCCTGATCCACGGCGCCGGCGCCCAGGTCAGAGGCAGCGACAGAACGGGTGCCCCACCTTCGGCATGCTGTCCGTCATGCGACCCGTCGAGTTCGAGGCCGAGCTGTGGGAGCACGACGGGCAGGGCGCGTGGTGCTTCGTGACGGTGCCGCCCGAGCCGAGCGAGGACATCCGGCTCAGCGGTGCGATGCCGGCCGGTTTCGGCTCCTACAAGGTCGAGGTGTCGGTGGGCGCCACGACCTGGCGGACCTCGGTCTTCCCGGACAACCGGAGCGAGGGTTTCGTGCTCCCGGTGAAGAAGGCGGTGCGCGCGGCCGAGAGCCTCGGTGTCGGCGATGTGGTCCGGGTCCGGCTCGAGGTGCTCGGGTCGGCATAATCACCGCATGACCTCGTCGTTCTTCGACCAGCTCGCGGACTCCGTCCTCGACGGCAAGCCCGCCACCGAGGACGACGCGCTCGCTGTCCTGCAGGCGCACGACGACGAGCTCCTGGACCTGGTCGCGGCGGCCGGCCGGCTGCGGCGCCAGCACTTCGGCAACACCGTCAAGGTCAACTACCTGGTCAACCTCAAGTCCGGTCTGTGCCCCGAGAACTGCAACTACTGCAGCCAGGCGCTCGGCTCGACCGCGGACATCCTCAAGTACAAGTGGCTGACCAAGGACGAGGCCCTCGAGCAGGCGGCCGCCGGCCTGCGCGGCGGTGCGACCCGCGTGTGCATGGTGTCCAGCGGCCGCGGACCGACGAACAAGGACGTCGAGCGGGTCGCCGACATGGTCGGGACCATCAAGTCCGAGCACCCCGAGGTCGAGATCTGCGCGTGCCTCGGCCTGCTCAAGGAGGGCCAGGCGGAGGCGCTCCGCGACGCCGGCGTCGACGCCTACAACCACAACATCAACACCGCCGAGTCGCACCACGACCAGATCGTCCAGACGCACACGTACGCCGACCGGGTCGACACCGTCGAGAAGGCCAAGACCGCCGGCCTGTCTCCGTGCAGCGGCCTGATCGCCGGCCTGGGCGAGACCGACGAACAGCTGGTCGAGGCCCTGTTCGCGCTCCGCGACATGGACTCCGACTCGATCCCGGTCAACTTCCTCATGCCGTTCGACGGCACGCCGTACGAGAACACCTGGAACCTCACGCCCAGGCAGTGCGTGCGCATCCTGGCGATGGCGCGGTTCGTGTGCCCCGACAAGGAGATCCGGATCGCCGGGGGCCGGGAGATGCACCTGCGCTCGCTGCAGGGTCTCGCGCTGCAGGTCGCGAACTCGATCTTCCTCGGCGACTACCTCACCTCCGAGGGCCAGGCCGCCGAGACCGACCTCGAGCTGATCCGCGACCACGGGTTCGTGGTGCTCGGTGCGGACTCCCCCGGCACGCCGCAGGCGGAGTCGCACGACCCCGCCAAGCGCCGCCGCGGCGCGGGCACCGCCGCTGCACCCAATGCGTGAGTCGTCCGAGGAGCTGCTCGCGTTCGACCGCGGGCACGTCTGGCACCCGTACACGTCGATGACGGAGCCGACACCGGTGCGCCTCGTCGAGAGCGCGTCGGGTGTCCGGCTGCGTCTGACGGACGGGACCGAGCTGGTCGACGGCATGTCGTCCTGGTGGGCGGCCATCCACGGGTACGCCGTGCCCGAGCTCGACGAGGCGGTACGCCGTCAGCTCGGCGACATGGCCCACGTGATGTTCGGCGGCCTGACCCACGCACCGGCCCTGCGACTGGCGGAGCGGCTCGTCGAGATCTCGCCGACGGGGCTCGAGCACGTGTTCCTCGCCGACTCGGGCTCGGTGTCGGTCGAGGTCGCGCTCAAGATGGTCATCCAGCACCAGCGCGGCCTGGGGCGACCCGAGCGCACGAAGATGCTGACGGTCCGCGGCGGCTACCACGGCGACACGTTCGGCTGCATGAGCGTGTGCGACCCGGTCGGCGGGATGCACACGATGTTCAGCGACGTGCTGCCGCAGCAGGTCTTCGCGCCGCAGCCCCCGGACGGCGACGGCGACGTCGTGGCCTGGGAGGCCGAGGTGCGGCGGCTCGCCGCCGAGCACGCGCACGAGCTCGCGGGGATCATCGTCGAGCCGCTCCTGCAGGGTGCCGGCGGCATGTACGTCTACGACGTCAGCTGCCTCTCGGTGCTGCGGGCCGTCGCCGACGAGCACGGGCTCGTCCTGGTCTTCGACGAGATCGCCACCGGGTTCGGCCGCACCGGCACGATGTTCGCCGCCGACGCCGCGGGCGTCTCCCCCGACATCATGTGCGTCGGCAAGGCACTGACCGGCGGCTACCTCACGCTGGCGGCGGTCCTCACGACCGGCGAGGTCGCGCGAGGTGTCTCCGCCTCGGAGTCCGGCGTGCTGATGCACGGCCCGACCTACATGGGGAACCCGCTCGCGTGCTCCGTGGCGCTGGCGAGCCTCGACCTGCTCGAGGCCAACGACTGGCGCGCGCAGGTGTCAGCGATCAACGCCGGGCTGACCGCCGGGCTCCGGGACCTGCAGGACCGGCCCGGCGTCCACGAGGTCAGGACCATCGGGGCCGTCGGCGTCGTCCAGCTCGACCACCCGGTGGACGTCGTCAAGGCGACCGACGCCGCCGTCGAGGAGGGCGTGTGGCTGCGGCCGTTCCGCGACCTGATCTACGCGATGCCGCCCTACGTCACCTCGGCCGAGGACGTCGCGCGCATCTGCCGCGCGATCGGGCGGGCGGTGGACGTCGCATGACCACCTGGCCGGAGTGGCTCGCCCAGCAGGCGGTCCGGCGCGACGACGCCGGCCTGCGCCGGTCGCTCGTCCCCCGCGGGCGTGCCGACGGCTTCGTGGACCTGGCCGGCAACGACTACCTCGGCCTCTCGCGAGACCCCGCGGTGGTCGCCGCAGCCGTCGCGGCGGCCCAGCAGTGGGGTGCCGGAGCGGGGGCCTCACGACTCGTCACGGGCACGCTCGACCTGCACGCCGACCTCGAGCACGCGCTGGCGGCGTACACCGGCCAGCCCGCGGCGCTGGTGACCGGGAGCGGCTACGCCGCCAACCTGGCCGTCGTCACGGCGCTGCTCGACCGGGACTGCCTGGTCGTGTCGGACGCCCACATCCACGCGTCGCTCGTGGACGCGGCCCGGCTGTCGCGGGCCGAGATCGCGATCGTCCCGCACTCCGACGTCGACGCGGTGCGCCGTGCGCTGGCAGGGGCGGGCGGCCGTCGCACGGTCGTGCTCGCCGAGTCGATCTACTCCGTCCTCGGCGACGAGGGGCCCCTCGTCGAGCTCGCCGAGGCCTGCGCCGAGCACGGCGCCCTGCTCGTCGTGGACGAGGCGCACGGCCTCGGCGTGCACGGTCCCGGCGTCGTGCACCGGCTCGGGCTCAACGGCCTCCCCCACGTCGTCCTGACGCTGACCCTGTCCAAGGCACTCGGCAGCCAGGGCGGCGCCGTGCTCGGGCCGCCGGAGCTCGTCGACCACCTCGTCAACACCGCGCGGTCGTTCATCTTCGACACCGCCCTGGCGCCCGCCGCCGCCGGTGCGGCACTCGCCGCGCTGGGCGTCCTGCGCGACCGGCCCGGGCTTCCCGGTGTCGTCCGCTCCCGCGTCGACGACCTGTCGGGAGCCCTCGGTGTCGAGGCCCCCGCCGGGGCCGTCGTGTCACTGCCGATGCCGACACCACAGGCAGCCGTCGCGGCACAGGCCGCCGCCCGCGCGCAGGGCGTGCTGGTCGGCTGCTTCCGGCCGCCGTCCGTGCCCGACGGCGTCTCGCGGCTCCGCATCACGGTCAGTGCCGGCGTGCCCGACGACGACTGGGCCCGCGCCGTGACCGTCCTGGTCGGGGTCGCCAAGGACCACGCGTGAGGTTCGTCGTCGTCACCGGCACCTCCACCGGTGTCGGCAAGACCGTGGTCACGGCCGCGCTCGCGGTGCTCAACCCCGGCGCCCTCGTGGTGAAGCCGGTGCAGACCGGCGCCGCGGACGGCGACTCGGACGCCCGCGAGATCGCGCGGCTCAGCGGAGCGGACGTCGAGGAGTGGACCGTCCTCGACGAGCCGCTGGCCCCGGACACCGCCGCCCGCCGGCAGGGCGTCACGATCCCGACCGTCGCGTCGTACGTCGCGCGACTGGGCGGTCTCGATGCGGACACCGTGGTCGTCGAGGGCGCCGGCGGCCTGCTCGTCCGGCTCGACCTCGCGGACGGGACGCTCCTGGACCTCGCCGCCGGTCTCGTCGCCGAAGGGCACGACGTCGAGGTGGTCGTGGTCGCCGCGGCCGGCCTGGGCACGCTCAACCACACCGAGCTCACGGTCGGTGCGCTGCGTGCGCGCGGCATCGAGCCGTCCGGCGTCGTCGTCGGGGCGTGGCCGGCCGAGCCCGACCTCGCGGCGCGGTGCAACCTCCTGGACCTGCCGCGGGTCACCGGCGTGCCGCTGATGGCCGTCGTGCCGGCGGGATCCGGGCTCCTGACGGCGGACGAGTTCCGGTCTAGTGTCCCGGCATGGGTTTCGGAGACAACCTCAAGAAGTTCGTGACTCAGGCCGCCGACGGCATCAGCAAGCTGCAGGACCTGGCCGAGGAGCAGAAGGCCAAGCAGAGCCAGAAGGCGGTCCAGGCCGAGCAGCAGGAGCAGGCCGAGATCCGGTCACTGCCGACCGCGCAGGTGCAGCTCACGGCGAGCGGCTGGATGAACGGCCAGTGGTCGGGACGGATGCACCACGGCTGGAACGAGATCTCCGGCGAGGGCCTCGACAAGCTGCTCTGGTTCGAGCTGTTCGCCGCCTCCGGCGAGGAGCCGGTGCTCGACGGGCACCGGCTGCGGCACTGGAGCTTCCAGCTCTACGGCTGGCACGGCGACGGCACCTACGACCTCGTCGACCTCCTGCGCCGGCGGGAGGCCACCGGCTGGTCGACCGACTTCCTCGAGTGGGGGGCCGACTTCGCCGACGCGGACGACATGGGCTCCTACTTCCACAGCGACGCGGGTCCGTCGTCGGTGACGGTGAGCGACGGCGGCCGGCGCTTCTCGGTGAGCATCAGCACCAGCGGTGCGTACGGCGACCTCCTGCTCGCCGCGGAGATCACCCGGAGCTGAGCGGACCGTTCAGGAACCAGCGGTGGCCGAAGGGATCTCGCAGCACGGCCACCCGGCCCGCCTGCGCGTCGTCCCGGGCCCTCCACCCCGTGGTCCGGGAACTCTCCGGACATCATCCACCCGGCACCGTCCACCGCGAGCTCGACGTGACCGAGCCGCCCGTCGGGCATCAGCATCGGCCCGAGCGTCACCTCGGCGCCCAGCACCTCGACGTACCAGTCGATCGCGGCCGGCCCGTCCGTGACGCACAGGAACGGTGTCAGGTCAGTCATCGTCACTCCCCTCGATCGGCTGCATGAAGGACCACAGTCCGCCCTCGCTGTCGCGCGCGGCGTACTCGCGGACGCCGTACGGCATCTCGGTCGGCGCGTAGACGATCTCGGCGCCCGCGGCGACCGACCGTCGATGGTGCGCGTCGACGTCGTCGACGTCGACCGCCATGCAGTGCGAGGCGCTGCCGCTCGTCGCGGGCGACGCCAGCCCGAACTCGGCCGACTCCTGGTGCATCCAGATCACCCCGTCCCCGGCGAACACCTCACCGTGGACGACCCGGCCGTCGCCGTCACGGGTCAGCTCACCGGGCTCGAACCCGAAGACGTCGACGAGGTGGCGCTGGGCCGCCTCGATGTCGCGGTAGACGAGCAGGGTCAGGCGCCGGACGGCCGCCGGCTCGTCGCCGAGCCCGGCCAGCAGGTCCAGGAGCTCGTCGTCGCGGGGTCGGTCCCCCGCGAGCAGCCTCGCCTCGACCGAGCGGACCCGCTCCCGTTGCCGGGCCAGCGAGGCCTGCCGCTCGTCGAGGTCGGCGAGGTGCCGGCGCGTGAGGGCGAGCAGGTCGGCGCCCTCAGGGTCGACGTCGCCGAGCGGTGTGCCGAGGTCGCGCAGCAGCCGGATCCGGTACAGCCGGTCGATCGCCGTCGCGTCGTACCGCCGCCGCCCGCCGGCGTCCCGGTCCGGGCCCAGCAGCCCCAGCTCCTCGTAGTACCGCAGGGTGCGCTGGGTGAGGCCGGTGCGCGTAGCCACGTCGCCGATGGTCAGGTCCATGTCGCCGACGCTAGGACCTCACGCCACGTCAGGAGCAAGGCCGAAACGCCCTCACCACACGTCCCCGTCGCGCCAGTCGCACGTCAGCTCTCCCTCGAGGTCGAGCGGGACGGTGCCCGGCAGGACCAGGACGTAGCCCTCCTCGTCGGGCGTCGCGACCACCCCGTCGGGGGTGAGCGCGAGGAGCGGGCCCTCCCAGGGCACCCAGCCGTGCGAGAGGTACAGGCCCATGCCCTCGTCGGTCGCGCCCAGGGCGAGCAGGTCGTACGCCGGGGCCATCGCCTCCAGGGCGGACATCACCCGCCCGCCCAGACCGCGACGTCGGCGGTCGGGCGCGACCGCGACCGCCTCGACGTACCCGCACCGGAGCGCTCGGCCCCGGTGGAGCAGCCGGCGCATCACCAGGGAGGCATGGGCGATCAGCACACCCTCGTCGTGGACGAGGGCATGGGTGCCTCCGAGCGCGTGCTCCCAGTCCTCGGGGCCGAAGGCCTCGTCGGCCGGCAGGTGCGAGAACGCCACGGTCAGCAGCTCCTGGGCGGCGACGAGGTCGTCCGCGGAGACGTCGGCGGTGTGGTGGACCGTGAGCGTCACCATCCCGGCGGCTTCCTGTCGATCCAGGGCGCGGCCTCCTCGACCTGCGCGCACAGGGACAGCAGCAGCTCCTCCTCGGCCGGACGGGCTGCCAGCATCACGCCGACCGGCAGGCCGTCGTCGGTCCAGTGCAGCGGCAGCGACGCCGCGGGCATCCCGGTCACGTTCCACGCCGAGGTCCACGGAGTGAACGCCTTCTGCGCCTCGAAGTCGGCGGCCGGGTCCGCGTCGTCGCGGAGCGCGCCGACCTTCAGTGGCGGGCTGGCGAGGGTCGGGGTGAGGACCGCGTCGTACGGCGCCAGCGCCTCGAGGGCGCCGGCCGCGAACCGGCGCATCGCGCCGAGCGCCAGGCCGAAGTCCGGGGCGCTGACCGCGCGGCCGCGGTCCGTGAGCCAGCGGGTGAGCGGTCGCAGCAGGTGCTCGCGGTCCGGAGGCACGACCGACAGTGCGGTCAGCACGGCCCAGCAGGTCTCGAAGACCGGCACCGCCTCGGCCGGCACCGGGACCGGCACGTCCACCACCTCGTGCCCGAGGTCCTCCAGGAGCCGCCTGGCGTCCACCACGGCCTCGAGACAGGCGGCATCCACAGGGGTGTCCGCGATCACCGGCTCGCTGAAGGTCGCGATCCGTAGCGTCCCCGGCGACCGATCACAGGCCGCCAGGAACGACGAGGACGGAGGTGGTGCCCAGGACGGATCCCCAGCCCGACGACCGGCGAGTGCGTCCAGCATCGCCGCCGCGTCGCGCACGGTCCGGGAGATCGGCCCGGCCGTCGCCAACCCGACCGGGTCCCCGTACATCGGGAACCCGCTGATCCGCCCGCGCGTGGGCTTCAGCCCGAAGAGCCCGCAGCAGGAGGCCGGGATCCGGATCGAGCCGCCGCCGTCGGAGCCCTGGGCCACGGGGACGAGCCCGGCGGCCACCGCGGCGGCCGCACCGCCGGAGGAGCCGCCGGCCATCCGGGTCCGGTCCCACGGCGTCACGGCCGCCGGGTGGCCCTCCGGCTCGGTGTAGCAGGGCGAGCCGAACTCCGGCGTGGACGTCTTGCCGAGGCTGATCATCCCGGCGGCCTCGATGGCCAGGGTCACCGCGTCGCTCACGTCCGGCACGAAGTCCGCGAAAGCGGGCGACCCGAAGGCGGTCGGCACGCCGGCCGTGAGGTTCAGGTCCTTGATCGCCGTGGGGACGCCGTGCAGCGGCCCCGCCTCCGGGTCGGCGGCCAGCGACCTGGCCCGCTCCAGCGCGACCTCGGGCGTGAGCGTGACGAACGCGCCCACGTCGTCGAGACGGTGGGCGCGTTCGAGGTAGTGCTCGGTCAGCTCGACGGGCGACACCTCACGGCGGCGCACCAGAGCCCCCTGCTCGAGGGCGCTCAGGTCGTGCAGCTCGGCCACGGGGCCGACGGTAGCCGTCAGGCGGCGACGGTCTCGCGACCGGCGGCGACGAGGCGGCGGACGGCCTCGTCGATCCGGCTGCGCACGTCGGTGTCGTTGAACACGTCGACCTCGATGCTGGTCTGCGAGACGACGACGTCCTCGACGACCGCGGCCCCGGCGATCCTGGCCGACCGGACGGTGTCCTCGTGGGCCCACTTGCCGCCGTACGGCGTGGGGGTGACCCCGATGACGCCGAGCGGCTTCGCGGTGATCGCGCTGGCGCCGTAGGGGCGCGAGAGCCAGTCGATGGCGTTGTTGAGCACCGCGGGCATGGTGCCGTTGTACTCGGGGGTCACGACGAGGAGGCGGTCCGTCGCGGCGACCCGGTCGCGCAGGGCGGTGACAACGGCAGGGACGTCGTCCGTGTCGAGGTCCTCGTTGTAGAACGGCAGCGCGTCGAGACCCTCGACGAGCTCGATGGCGACGCCCTCGGGCGCCTGGTCGCGGATCGCCTCGGCGAGCCGACGGTTCACGGAGCCGGCCCGCAGGGAGCCGACGAGGACGAGGATGGAAGTGGTCATGCGGGCCAAAACGGACCACGGTCCGTTTCTATTCCCGGCAGATCCGGCCCCGCTCGCCCTACGCTGTCCGCGCCATGACCGATCACCCGCTGCTGCCCCTGCTCGGGGACGAGCCCCGCGAGCGGAGCGACGCCGCCCGCAACCGGGAGCTGCTGCTGTCCGCCGCGCGCGAGCTCGTCGAGCAGTGCGGGTACGACGCGGTCACGATGGACGCGGTCGCGGCCAGGGCCGGCGTCGGCAAGGGCACCGTGTTCCGGCGCTTCGACTCGCGCGAGGGCCTGATGGGCGCGTTGCTCAACGCCTCGGAGTCCGCGTGGCAGGAGTCGGTGATGCGCGGCGACCCGCCGCTCGGCCCGGGGGCCGACCCGATGGACCGGCTGCTCGCCTTCGGCCGGTCCCGGCTGGACATCACGCTGGAGCACGCCGACCTGATCCGGAACGCAGGTTTCGGTGGCGCGCACCGGTCGTTCGCGGCCTACTCCTTCGCCGCCACGCACGTGCGCTACCTGCTCGGCCAGCTCGGCGTGCGCGGCGACGTCGCACTGCTCGCGGTCGCGCTGCTGGCACCGCTGGAGCTCCCGATCCTCGACCAGCAGGTCCGGCTCGAGCAGATCGACGTGGACCGGATCCACGCCGGCTGGGCCGACCTGGCCTACCGGATCACGCGGCCGGCGTAGGCGTCGAGGACGAGCGGCCAGCCCTCGTCGTACCCGGCGCGCGTCGAGACCACGCCCGGACGCTCCCAGCCCTCGTGCGACAGCGTCAGCACGGACCCGTCGCCGTCCGGCGCGAAGGTGACCTGGACCCAGGTCGCGCTCCCCGCGTCCGCGCCCGGGTGCCAGGTGAAGGCCAGACGACGGCGCGGCTCCCAGTCCGTGAGGGTCCCCCAGACCGACTCCTCGCCACCCGGCCCGGTCTCGACGATCCGGCCGCCCACACCGGGGTGCACGACCACCCCGCCACTCCCGGCCCGGAAGACCGAGTGCTGCGCGAGAGGCCACCAGTCGGCCATCCGCTCGACGAACACGTCGAAGGCGTGGTCCGCCGAGCAGGCGAGCCGGCGGGTCTTGATCAGCGGCGAGGTGTCGGTGACGGTCACGGGTTCTCCTGGGCGGTCGAGTCGGCGAGGTCGGCGAAGCGGTCGAGAGCGGTGTCCCACATCAGGTCCAGGAACTCGCGCGCCCGGGCGGCGCCGGCGCCGTCGAGCCGGTAGACCCGACGCGTCCCCTCCGCTCGAGCGGCCACCAGCTCGGCCGCGGCCAGCACGCGCAAGTGCTGCGAGACGGCGGGCCGACTCACCGGCAGCCGGTCGGCGAGCTGCCCGACCGAGCTCGGCTGCTCGCCGAGCAGCCGCACGATCTCGCGGCGGGTCGCGTCACCCAGGGCGTCGAAGACGGCTGCGGTGGACATGATCCAAAGCGTAAGTATGGACTAACGGTAAGTCAATACTTACCGCTTGCGACCGAACACCCGGAGGGCGATCGCCCCCACGATGATGATGGCGATCACCCAGATGACGACGGTGGGATCCATGGTGCGCACCTCCCCTCAGGTCACGATCGGCGGTCGAGCAGGGCGGTGAGCCCCTGCTCCGCGCCGGGGCCGGTCGCCAGCTCCTCCACGAGCCGCGCGATGTCGGCGACGCCGCCGTCCCCCAGGCGGGCCGTCCGACGCGATTCGCCCAGCCCGGACAGCACCGGCAGGTGCTCGGCGAGCGTCGCGGGGCCTCGCGGGTACTCGCCGTCCGCCACCTCGCGTGACGTGTCCTCGACGCCGTCGACGACGTGCTGGAGCTGGGTGGCCGCCAGCACGGCGAGCTCGGCCGGCGGCACGCCGGCCCGGCCGGCCATCTCGAACGCGCGGAGCAGGCCGAGCTGGGCGTCGTACCAGAGCCCGAACAGGGCCTGGTCCAGCTCGGCGGCGGCGGTGGGCTCCGGACCGACCCAGCGCCCCGGCCCGAGCAGGTCGAGCACGCCGCGATGCCGCTCGTGGACGTCCGGGTCCCCGGCGTAGAGGAACAGCGCGCGCGGCGTGCCGATGTCGTCCGGCCCCGTCTGCACGCCGCCACCGAGGCACGCCAGGCCGCGTCGTCCCGCGAGGGCGGCGCTCCGGCCGACCTCGTCCGGCGTGCCGGTCGTGAGGAGCACCACCGTCCGGTCCTCCGACGGCTGGTGAGGCAGGTCGTCGAGCAGCGCCTGGACGGCGGCATGGTCGGTCAGGCAGACCAGCGTCAGCGGGCTCGCCCGGACGGCGTCGGTGACGCTCGGCGCGAGGTGCGCGCCCTCGTCGAGGAGCGGCGCCGCGCGTTCCGGTGTGCGGTTCCAGACGTGCACCTCGTGCCCGGCGCCGAGGAGCACCCTGGCGGTCGCGGTGCCGATCGAACCCGTACCGAGGACGGTGACAGACATGCACTCCACCGTAGGACTTCAAGCGCGGTGGAGGTCAAGCCACCCTGCGGTCAGGCCTCCGTGTGGTGCTTGCGCAGCCCGAAGGTCAGGCCGTCGACGAGCGCGCCCCACGACGCCTCGATGACGTTGTGGCCGACGCCGACGGTCACCCACGACGAGGCGCCGTCGCTGGTCTCGATGAGCACCCGGGTGATCGCGTCGGTGCCGTGCCCCTGGTCGAGGATCCGGACCTTGTAGTCGATCAGCTCGAACTTCGCGACCTCCGGGAAGGCCTGGCCGATGGCGGTGCGCAGCGCCTGGTCGAGGGCGTTGACCGGGCCGTTGCCCTCGCCGGTGACGACGTACCGCACCCCCTCGGCCTTGAGCTTCACGGTCGCCTCGGAGACGGCCTCCTCCCCCGGCCGGGTCTCGGTGATGACCCGCCAGGACTCGACCTCGAAGTACGACGGCCGCAGCCCCTCGACCATCTCGGCCAGGAGCAGCTCGAACGACGCATCGGCCGCCTCGAACGTGAAGCCCTTCGACTCGAGCTCCTTGACCCGCCCGGTGACCGCCGTGACCAGCTCGCGGTCGGCGGAGAGGTCGAAGCCGAGCTCGCGCCCCTTCAGCTCGATCGAGGCGCGCCCGGCCATGTCGGAGACGAGGAGCCTCATGTCGTTCCCGACCCGCTCGGGCTGGGTGTGCTGGTACAGGTCCGGGTCGACCTTGATCGCGCTGGCGTGCAGCCCGGCCTTGTGCGCGAACGCCGACGAGCCGACGTACGGCTGGCGCGAGGCCGGCGGGAAGTTCGTCACCTCGGCGACCGCGTGGGCGATCCGGGTCGAGTCGCCCAGCAGCCCGGCGGGCAGGACCTGGCGGTCCAGCTTGAGCTCGAGGTTCGCCACCACGGTGACCAGGTCGGCGTTCCCGGTGCGCTCGCCGTACCCGTTGATGCAGCCCTGCACGTGGGTCGCGCCCGCGTCGACGGCCGCCAGCGAGTTGGCGACGGCGCAGCCGCTGTCGTTGTGGGCGTGGATGCCGACCCGCACCCCGGTCGTGTCGACGACGTCGTGGACGACGTCGGACACCCAGTCGGGCAGCATCCCGCCGTTGGTGTCGCAGAGGGCGATCACGTCGGCGCCCGCCTCGTACGCCGTGCGCAGCACCTCCAGCGCGTAGTCCCGGTTGGCGCGGTAGCCGTCGAAGAAGTGCTCGGCGTCGAGGAAGACCTGCTGGCCCTCGGCCGTGAGGTGGCCGACGGTGTCGCGGATCATCTCGAGGTTCTCCGCCAGCGTGGTCCTGAGGGCGAGGTCGACGTGCCGGTCGTGCGACTTCGCGACCAGCGTGACCACCGGGGCGCCGCTGTCGCGCAGGGCGGCGACCATCGGGTCGTCCGCCGCGACGAGGCCGGCCCGGCGGGTGGCACCGAACGCCGCGAGCTTGGCGTGCTTGAGGTCGAGCTCGGCGGCAGCGCGGCGGAAGAACTCCGTGTCCTTCGGGTTCGCCCCGGGCCAGCCACCCTCGATGTACCCGACACCGAGCCCGTCGAGCTGCCGCGCGATCGTCAGCTTGTCGGCGACCGAGAGGTTGAGCCCCTCTTGCTGGGCGCCGTCGCGCAGCGTGGTGTCGTAGACGTGGAACGAGCCGTGCAGGTCCATCGGAGCTCTCTCGGTCGGGTCGGGCATCAGGTTGAGGGCACAAAAAAACCTCTCGGGGTACGAGAGGTGGCGCGGCGAGCGGGGCTCGACGCGCTAGACGATGATGATCAGCTGCTGCTTCACGGGTTCAGGCTACTAGAGAGCGGACGGTCCTGCCCGGGTGTCCACTGGGTGCCGCGCTGTTCCGCGACCAGCCCGACCACGATCGCGACGACCAGGGTGACGGTCAGGGCCGCCCCCCACGGCTGCCACGCCGTCGACAGCGGGTTGACCACCCGCGAGAGCGGCGAGCGCACCCGGCCGCCGCCCGGGCCGGTCCACACGGCCACCGCGAAGGTCGTGCCGCAGACCGCCAGCGTGACGCCCTCGCCGGCGGTGAAGGCGTAGCAGAGCAGCGCGGCCGCGACGGCGAGCCCGCCGCTCCACAGGATCAGCATCACGGTGCCGGGGATCGAGCGCACCAGGTCGTACGGCGTGCGCAGCAGGAACTGGGCGCCGTCGTACCACTTGCGGCCGCGGAGGCGACGCCGCTCCCCCGCTGCGCTGGCCGCCAGCGAGCCGCTGCGCAGCAGCCACACCACCAGGAGCAGCCCGAGCGTGCCGAACCAGGGGTAGGCGGCCACGAGCGCTCCGCACACCAGCGCCGCGGCCGAGAGCAGCGTGCCGCGGCGGATCCGCTCGCGCCAGGGCAGGTCGGTGGTCACGACGGTCTCGTCGGACCACTGGTGGAGCGTGTGCTCCTCGGTGAACGGCCGTGTCAGGGAGTCGTCCTCGGGCAGGACGTCGGTGACCTCGGTCGCGTCGGCCGCCTCGGGCGGCACCGCGCCGTACCCCGCGACCAGCGGCATGGTCAGCGGCTCGGGCACCGGCTCGGCGAGCGGTGCCGGCGGGCTGGGCGCGAGCTGGTCGCGGATCTCGGTGAGCGTCGGACGTTGGTGCGGCTCGGGGTCGAGGGCGTCGGCCAGCAGACCGCGGAGCGGCTCGGGGATGCCGGACAGGTCGTGCTCGCCCCGGCGGACCCGGTCCATGATCGCCATCGACGGGCCGCGCCCGAACGGCGGCCGGCCGGTGGCCGCGAAGGCGACCGTGGCCGCCCACGAGTGCACGTCCGAGGCGGTCGTGGCGTCGTCGCCGTACAGGATCTCCGGCGCGAGGTATCCGGGCGTGCCGAGCAGCCAGCCGGTGTGGGTCAGCTTCGGGTCGTCCGCCACGCGCGCCAGCCCGAAGTCGATGACGATCGGCGTGCGGCCCTCCATGAGCACGTTGCTCGGCTTCACGTCCCGGTGCAGGACGCCGACCGCGTGCACCGACGCCACGCCCTCGGCGAGGCAGGAGGCGAACCAGGTGAGGTCCGCACCCTCGATCAGGCCCTCCTCGTGGACGTGGTCGTGCAGGGACAGGCCGGGCACGTAGCGGGTGGCGACGTACGGCACGGGTCCCCACGGGTCGGCGTCCACGATCTCCGCGACCCAGCGGCTGCGGATCCGGCTGAGGGACGACACCTCGCGGGCCAGCCGGGCGCGCGCCTCGTCGTCGCCGACGATGTGCGGGCGGAGCACCTTGAGCGCGACCCGGTCCCCGTCGGCACCGCGCCGGGCCAGGTGGACGACGCCCATCCCGCCCTCGCCGATCTTCGTGAGCAGGGTGTAGTCGCCGACGGTCACCGACGGGCTCGTGCTGCTCACGCGGATCAGACTAGATCGGTGGCGGTCGGGTTCCGTGGATCAGAGGAGCGAGGAGCCCGCCACGATCTGCCAGGCGAGGGCCGACTTCGCGACCAGGCTGAGCACGAGGTAGGTGCGCTCCCCGTAGAGGTAGTCGGCCCACGGCCCGACCTGGTGGTACTGCAGCCACTGGTTCACGCCGAAGCTCGCCCAGAGGATGAACAGGGACAGGAAGACGGAGAGGCTGGCGTCGGGCGTGCGCGACGAGCCGATCAGCTGGTTGACGACGATCGCCCAGGGGACGAGCGCCGCGGCCACACCCGCCCAGAACGGCACCATCGTCGTCGCGCGGCGGGCCGGCGGGTTGAGCGCCTCCTGCATCCAGCCGCAGCAGACCATCACGATGGTCGCCGCACCGACCACGATCAGCGCGGTCACGTCGGTGACGCCCGTGTAGAGCGCGATGAGCACCATCAGGATCGGCGCGGACACGGCGTACTCGGCCCAGCGGATCCGGTTGCGCCCCCGGCGGAGGTCGGCCTCGTAGAGACCGTTCAGCGCGGTCGCGCAGAGGAGGTGCTGCAGCGCGGCGGCCAGGAAGTACGCCGCGATCGCCGCGCCGATCGAGACCGCGACCAGGGACTCCGACCCACCGGCGCCGACCGAGTGGGTGATGTCGATGCTGATGTCGCTCGCCACCGCCACGACCAGGATCGCCTGGGCGAGGTGGATGGCGCCGAGCCCGACGTGCGCGAGCCGGAACCGGCTGACGACGCCGGGCCGCGCCGCGGCCATCGGTGGCGGCGGCGGACGGTCAAGAGTCAGCGCAGGGCGCATCGGTCTCGTTTCCCCCAGAAGCGAGTCGTGTGCCGCCAGCATGCCCCAGCGCCCCGACACTGTGAAGGAAATGTCGGGACGCTGGTGCTGGTGTGACGAATGAGTTGCGCTACTGACCCGCGGCTCAGCTCGAGGGCGCCGGAGCCAGGTGCTGGGAGACGCCGGTGGTCACAACACTCCTTGGCCACGGGGGCCAGAAGCGTTACAAGGGAGCCTCAGACGATCCTGTGCATCCAGCCGAACGTGTCCTCGGCGCGACCGAACTGCACGTCGACCAGGGCCTGCCGGATCTTGAACGTGAGGTCGGTGGAGGCGGGGGCCGGCGCGGCCCCACCCGCCCACCTCAGCTCGCCGACCGGGGTGACCACGGCGGCGGTGCCGCACGCGAAGATCTCGACGATGTCGCCGCTGGTGACACCCTCGCGCCACTCGTCGATCGAGAAGCGGCGCTCCTCGACCTGGTAGCCCATCTTGCCCGCGAGCTCGATGATCGAGCCGCGGGTGATGCCCTCCAGGATGGTGCCGAGGGCGGGCGTGACGATCCGGCCGTCCTTGAAGACGAAGTAGAGGTTCATGCCGCCGAGCTCCTCGACGTACGTCGCCTCCTCGTCGAGGAAGACCACCTGGTCGCAGCCCTGCTCGTAGGCCTCGGACTGCGGCAGCAGCGAGCTCGCGTAGTTGCCGCCGGTCTTCGCCGCGCCCATGCCGCCGCGGCCGGCGCGCGTGTACTCCTCGGAGAGCCAGAGCGAGACCGGTTTGATGCCGCCCTTGAAGTAGGAGCCGGCGGGGCTCGCGATGACCATGAAGGTGACGTGCTGCGCCGGACGGACGCCGAGGAAGGCCTCCGACGCGAACATGAACGGCCGCAGGTAGAGGCTCTTCTCCCCCTCGTTGTCGGGGACCCACCGCTGGTCGGCCTCGACGAGCGCGGCGACGCCGGCCAGGAAGTCGTCGACCGGGAGCTCCGGCAGCGCGAGCCGGTGGCTCGAGCGGAGCATCCGCGCGGCGTTCTCCTCCGGTCGGAAGGCCCAGATCGAGCCGTCCTCGTGCCGGTAGGCCTTCATCCCCTCGAAGATCTCCTGCGCGTAGTGCAGGACGGCGGTCGCCGGGTCGAGCGTCAGCGGGCCGTAGGGCTCGACGCGGGCGTCGTGCCAGCCCTGCTCGGGCGTCCACTCGACGGTGAACATGTGGTCGGTGAAGTGCACCCCGAAGCCGGGGTTGGCCAGGATCTCGGCGAGGCGGGCGTCGTCGACGGGGCGCTCGGAGCGGGTCGTGCTGATCTGCATGGACATCAAAGTAGTTCTCTCTACCCAGCGACGCGAGAGGCGATGGCGTCGCCGACCTCGGACGTACGGCGCGTGCTGCTCGGGTCGCGCTCGGCGAGGTCGGCGATCACCGCGGTCTCGAGGGTCGCGGCGGCCTCGGCGTGGCCGAGGTGGTCGAGCAGCAGGCCGGCCGACAGGATCGCCGCGGTCGGGTCGGCCTTCTGCTGGCCGGCGATGTCGGGGGCCGAGCCGTGGACCGGCTCGAACATGGAGGGCGTGGTCCGGTCGGGGTTGACGTTGCCCGAGGCCGCCAGGCCGATGCCACCGGTGATGGCGGCGGCGAGGTCGGTGATGATGTCGCCGAAGAGGTTGTCGGTGACGATCACGTCGAAGCGCGCGGGGTCGGTGGTCATGAAGATCATCGCCGCGTCGATGTGCATGTAGTCGGTGGTGACCTCGGGGTACTCCGCGGCGACCTCCTGGAACAGCCGCCACCACACGGCGCCGGCGTTCACGAGCACGTTGGTCTTGTGGACCAGGGTGAGCTTCTTGCGGGGGCGGCGCTGGGCGCGGGCGAACGCGTCGCGGACGACCCGCTCGACGCCGTACGCCGTGTTGACCGAGACCTCGGTCGCGATCTCGTGCGGGGTGCCGACGCGCAGCGCACCGCCGTTGCCCGTGTAGGGGCCCTCGGTGCCCTCGCGCACGACGACGAAGTCGACCTCGCCGGGGTCGGCCAGCGGGGAGGTGGCGCCCGGGAAGATCCGCGACGGCCGCAGGTTCACGTAGTGGTCCAGCTCGAAGCGCAGGCGGAGGAGCAGCCCGCGCTCGAGGATGCCGGGCGGCAGGTTCGGGTCGTTCGGCTTGCCGCCGACCGCGCCCAGCAGGATGACGTCGTGGTCGCGCACCTCGGCGAGCACCGAGTCGGGCAGCACCTCACCGGTGGCGAGGTAGCGCTCGGCGCCGAGGTCGTAGCGGGTCTGCTCGACCTTCACGTCGGCCGGGACGGCGACCTGGAGGACCTTGAGGGCCTCGTCGGTCACCTCCGGCCCGATGCCGTCGCCGGGGATGACTGCGAGCTTCACTGACGTCACGCGCAGACGTTAGTTGTCGTCCGGGCGCTGGCCGCCGTTGTCCCGCAGGTCGAGCGAGACCTGCAGCGCGGCGACGGTGTTCTCGTGGCTGCGCGGGTTCTCGGGGTCGTGGCTCGCGGGGCCCCAGTCGGGGTACATGTCGTACATCGGGTGCTTCTTCCTCGTGGAGTGGATCACTGCTGAGTCGGGTGGTGGCCGAGGACGCCCCGCGACGGGGACGTTCCGACTCGTGGATCGCACGAGGGGTGGAGCCTGGCTGCTGCGGATCACGCTTGCCAAGAATCTGACATGCAACGAGGAGTCCGCATCGCGGGGGCGTCTCGACCTGCTTGGTCCTGGTCAGGACCGGGGTGAGAAGCCACGCAACGCCGAACCACCGCGGCGAGGTGGCCTCTCGTCAGGCCTCGCCGCGGCGCTCGATGAGTACGAACACGCTCCGCATGGTGGATCGAGGCTACTCCCGGGTCACCCGATCCCGCGCCTGGTTTGCCGGTGTGTTCCGACATCCGAGACGGCGTACCCGAAATGCGAGACCCGGGCAGGGACACTCGGGGGGTGAGCCACCCACCCGAGCTGCCGGACATCGTGAACCGCGCGTTCGACGTGGCCAGGCGCGCCGGGTACGTCTCCTTCTGCCGCAACGAGACCGGCCGGCTGCTCGCGATGCTGGCGGCGTCCCGCGACGGCACGATGGCCGAGTTCGGCACCGGGTGCGGCGTCGGCACCGCCTGGCTGCGCTCCGGCGTCCGCGGCGAGAAGGCCAGGATCGTCACGGCCGAGCTCGACCCGAAGCTGGCCAGGGCGGCCTCCGAGATCTTCGCCGACGATCCCCTCGTCGAGGTGCTGGCGGCCGACTGGTCGACCCTGCTCGACAAGGGCCCCTACTCGCTGCTGTTCCTCGACTCGGGCCAGCCGACCGAGGTGGGCGTCGACGCGGTGGCCGACCTCGTCGAGGGCGGCGGCATCGTCGTCCTGGACGACTTCACGCCCTGCGAGGTGTGGCCCCCGGTGACCTACGGACGGGTGGACACCCTGCGCGAGCAGTGGCTCACCGACGAGCGCTTCACGACGGTTGAGGTGATGGTCGCCTCTGACGCGTCGACCCTGATCGCCACTCGACGCTGACGATCCACGCGGGGAGCATCGCCTGGGTCAGCGGCCCGATCGCCAGCGCGAACAGCACGGTCCCCAGGCCGGCCACCCCACCGAGGAGCAGCCCGATCACGACCACCGTGATCTCGAGCAGGGTGCGGACCAGGCGCAGCGACAACCCCGTCCGGCGGGCGAGGCCGGTCATCAGCCCGTCGCGCGGGCCGCGTCCGAGCTGCGCGCCGATGTACATCGCCGTCGCGAGACCGCAGAGCACGACGCCGCCGACCGTCAGCACCCCCCGCAGCCACATCGCGTCCGGCTCGCTGATGACAGGGAGGAAGAGGTCGACCGAGACGCCGATGACGACGGCGTTGGAGATCGTGCCCAGGCCGGGCACCTCCCGCAGGGGGATCCAGAGCAGCATCACCAGGAAGCTCACGATGATGAGCGCCTCGCCGAGCGTGATCGGGACGTGCTTGGTCAGGCCGGTCTGGAGCACGTCCCACGGCGCCACCCCGAGGTGGCCGCGCACCATCAGCGCGATCGAGAGCCCGTAGAGCACGAGCCCGGCGTACAGCTGGGGCAGCCGGCGCGCGAGGCGCCCGGCGCGCAGCTGGGCGATGGGACCGAGGGTGGCGAGGCCGTTCATGTGCCCAGCGTGGCGACAAGTGGCCTTTTCATAAATAGCCAATCGTGAAACAGTGGCCTGCATGGACCGCTCCATCAGTGCCCGCCGCGTGGCCACCCTGGTCGGCGCCTTCGACCGCTCCCCCGCCTACGCCGGGCTCGCCGAGGCGCTCGTGCTGCTGATCGGCGACGGCCGGATCCCGGTCGGCACCCGGCTGCCGAGCGAGCGCGAGCTGACCGAGGCGCTCGGCGTCTCGCGCACCACGGTGACCCGCGCCTACGCGAGCGTCCGTGACGCCGGCTACGCCGACGCCCGACAGGGCTCGGGCACCTACACCGACGTGCCCGGCGGGGCGGCGCGGGTGCACGACCGGGCCCTCCTCCCCAAGCAGAGCGACCGTGCCGCGATCGACCTCAACTGCGCGGCGCCGTTCGCCCCGCCGCAGATCGCCACGGCCTACGCCGAGGCGGCCACCCGGCTGCCCGCCTACCTCGGAGGTCACGGCTACTACCCCGCCGGCCTGCCCGAGCTCCAGGTCGCGATCGCGGCGATGTACGACGCCCGCGGCCTGCCGACGGACCCGGACCAGGTCATGGTGACGCCGGGCGCGCTGTCCGGCGTCTCCGTCGTCGCCCAGGCGCTGACCGGTCGTGGCGACCGGGTGCTGGTCGACAGCCCCGGCTACCCCAACGCCGCCGAGCGGATCCGGATCGCCGGCGCCCGGCTGGCCACGACCGAGGTCGACCCCGACGGCTGGGACCTCGACGCCACCGAGGCCCGGCTCCGCCAGGTCGCACCTCGTCTCGCCTACCTGATCCCCGACTTCCAGAACCCGACCGGGCTGCTGATGGACGAGGCCCAGCGGGAGCGGTACGCCGCCGCGCTGGCTCGCGCGCACGTCATCCCCATCGTCGACGAGTCGCACGCGCTGCTGGCCCTGGGTGGCCAGGAGATGCCCCGGCCGTTCGCCGCGTTCGCGCCCGACACGATCACCGTCGGCAGCACCAGCAAGGGCTTCTGGGGAGGCCTGCGGGTCGGCTGGATCCGGGCACCGCACGACCAGATGGACCGGCTCACCCGGGCCCGCGTGACCCTGGACCTCGGCGTCGCCGTGATGGAGCAGCTCGTGGTCGCCCAGCTGCTCGAGGACCCGGTGCCCGTCCTGACCGCCCACCGCGCCCGCCTGCGGGAGCTCCGCGACACTCTCGTGACGGCGGTCCGCACGTCGTTGCCGGACTGGCGCTTCCGCGTGCCCGACGGCGGCCTCGCCCTCTGGTGCGAGCTGCCCGGACCCGGCCGCGGGCTGGGTGTCGCCCTCGCGCACGCCGCCGAGCGACGCGGCGTGATCCTGGCCCCCGGCCCGGTCTTCGCGCCCGACGGCGGGCTCGACCGGTTCATCCGCTTCCCCTTCACGCGCCGCGAGGACGAGCTGCTGCTCGCCGTCGAGCGCGTCGCCGAGGCCTGGGACGAGGTGGCCGGCAGCCGCGGACCCGACCGCGACAGCCGCCGGGTGATGGTCGCCTAGCTCAGGTCGGCCGCGCGCGCCGAGGACGCCTCGATGGCGTGCTCGATCTCCTCGAGCGTGTCGGCGGAGATGACGGTGTCGACAGACAGCGCGACCAGGGCGTCGCCGCCCTTCGCGTCCCGCGCGACCTGCATGCCCGCGATGTTGATGCCCGCGTCGCCGAGGATCTGCCCCACCGTGCCGACCATGCCGGGGCGGTCGGCGTAGCGGAAGAACGCGAGGTGGTCGGTGGGCTCGAGGTCGACGTCGAACCCGTTCACCTCCACGATCCGCTCGCGCTGGTGGATGCCGACCAGCGTGCCGCTGACCGAGACCTGGGCACCGTCGGCGAGCGTGCCGCGGATGGTGATCACGTTGCGGTGGTCGGGGCTCTCGCTGTCGGTCACGAGACGGACGGCGGTGCCGCGCTCTCCCGCGAGCAGGGGTGCGTTCACGTAGGAGACCTGCTCCTCGACCACGTCGGTGAAGACACCCTTCAGCGCGGCGAGCTCGAGCACCTTGACGTCGTACTCGGTGATCTCGCCGCGGACCTCGACGTCGATCTGCTGGGCGACCTCGCCGGCGAGGGCGGTGAAGACGCGGCCGAGCTTCTCCGTGAGCGGGATGCCGGGGCGCACGTCCTCGGCGATCACGCCCCCCTGCACGTTGACGGCGTCGGGGACGAGCTCGCCGGACAGGGCGAGCCGGACGGACCTCGCGACCGCGATCCCGGCCTTCTCCTGGGCCTCGTCGGTGGAGGCGCCGAGGTGTGGCGTGGCCACGACGTTCTCGAGCTCGAAGAGCGGGCTGTCGGTGCACGGCTCGGACGCGAACACGTCGAGGCCGGCGGCCGCGACGCGACCCTCCTTGAGGGCGGCGTACAGGGCGGACTCGTCGACGATCCCGCCCCGGGCGGCGTTGACCAGCACGAGCGAGGGCTTGACGCGGTGCAGCTGCTCGTCGCCGATCAGGCCGACCGTCTCCGGCGTCTTGGGCAGGTGGACGGACATGAAGTCGGACTCGGCGAGCAGGGTGTCGAGGTCGACGAGGCGGACGCCCATCTGCGCGGCCCGGCCGGCCTGCACGTAGGGGTCGTAGGCGATGACGGACATGCCGAACGCGCTCAGGCGCTGGGCGACGAGGACGCCGATCCGGCCCAGGCCGACGATGCCCACCGTCTTCTCGTAGAGCTCGGTGCCGGTGTACTTCGAGCGCTTCCACTCACCGCCGCGCAGCGCTGCGTGCGCGGGCGAGATGTGCCGGGCGGCGGCGAGCATGAGCGCGACGGCGAGCTCGGCGGCGGAGACGATGTTGGACGTCGGCGCGTTCACGACCATCACGCCGGACTGCGTCGCGGCCTTGACGTCGACGTTGTCCAGCCCGACGCCCGCGCGGGCGACGACCTTGAGCCGGGGCGCGGCGGCCAGCGCCTCCGCGTCGACCTTGGTGGCGGACCGGACGAGCAGCGCGTCGGCGTCGCCGATGGCGGCGAGCAGCGCGGCCCGGTCGGCGCCGTCGCACTCGCGCACCTCGAAGTCGGGTCCGAGGGCCTCGATGGTCGCCGGGCTCAACGACTCCGCGATCAGGACGACGGGCTTGCTCACAGCGGGGTTCTCCCTGGTGGAGGAAAGGGGTGTCGCACGACGCTGTGCCAGTCGGCCACAGTACCCGACCCCGACGCCGGAAATCGGATGCGTCCGGGGAGGCGACGACCTAGTCTCGAGTCGTGTTCTGAGTCGTGACGCCCGCCTTCCGTCCGTCCTCAGGAGCACCATGTCCTCGTCCCCCGAGGGTCACGCCCTCGTCCTCTCCGCCGTCCGCCACACGTGGCCGGACGGCGCCGTCGCGCTCGACGGGCTCGACCTCGTGGTCCCCACCGGCCGCGCGGGCCTGGTCGGCGTCAACGGCTCCGGCAAGTCCACCCTGCTGCGCATCGCGGCCGGCGTCCTGCCCCCGACGTCGGGCACCGTCAGCGTCGGCGGCGAGGTGGGCTACCTCCCCCAGGACCTCACGCTCGACCGCGAGGCGCGCGTCGACGACCTGCTCGGTGTCGGCGCCGTGATCAGGGCGCTGCGCCGGCTCGACGCCGGCACCGGCGAGGCCGCCGACGTCGAGGTGGTCGGGGACGACTGGGACGTCGAGGAGCGGGTCACGGTCGAGCTCGACCGCCTGGGCCTGTCCGCCGGTGTCCTGGACCGGCGACTGGGCGAGCTGTCGGGCGGTGAGGTCGTGCGACTCGGCCTGGCACGCCTGCTCCTCCGGCAGCCCGACGTCCTGCTGCTCGACGAGCCGACCAACAACCTCGATGCCGCCGCCCGGGGCCGCCTGCACGACGTGCTCGGCGCCTGGTCCCGCACGCTCCTCGTCGTGAGCCACGACCGCGAGCTCCTGGAGCGCATGGACCGGATCGGCGACCTGCGCAACGGCTCGGTCCGGTGGTACGGCGGCGGGTTCTCGGCCTACGAGGAGCAGGTCCGCGCCGAGCAGGAGGCAGCCGAGCAGGCGGTCGTCGCGGCGCGCTCCGACGTGCGCCGCCAGCGCGCGGACCGCATCCAGGCCGAGCGCGTGATCACCCAGCGCACGCAGCAGGGGCAGCGGAACGCGGTCCGGAGCAACATGGGCAAGGCGGCGCGCGACTTCTACAAGAACCGCTCCGAGAAGAGCTCGGCGTCGTACCGCAAGGTCCACGACGAGCGCCTCGGGTCGGCCAGGGAGCGCCTGGACGAGGCCGAGTCCCGGCTGCGGGAGGCGCAGGTGATCCGCGTCGACCTGCCCGACTCCGAGGTCCCGCGCGGGCGGGTCGTCCTGACGACCGACGGCCTCGTCCTCAGGACCGGTGTCAGGGTCGACCTGGACCTGCGCGGACCCGAGCGGGTCGCGGTGGTCGGGCCGAACGGCTCGGGCAAGACGACCCTGCTCGAGACTGTCGCGGGGATCCTCCCTCCGCGGGCCGGTTCCGTCGACGTGCACGTGCCGTTCGGTCTGCTGCCCCAGCGGCTCGACGTGCTCGACGACGAGCGCAGCGTGGCCGAGAACGTGCGTGATCGCGCCCGTCTCGCCCGCTTCCTGTTCCGCGGCGCGGCAGCAGACCGCGAGGTGCGGACGCTCTCGGGCGGCGAGCGCTTCCGGGCCACGCTCGCCTCGGTGCTGCTCCGCGACCCCGCGCCGCAGCTCCTGATGCTCGACGAGCCGACCAACAACCTCGACCTCACGTCGTACGACGCCCTGGTGTCCGCGCTCGCCGACCACCGCGGCGCCCTGCTCGTCGTGAGCCACGACGACCGGTTCCTGGCCGACATCGGGGTCGAGCGGCGCCTGGTGCTGGGTGGCTGAGCCATACTCGCCGCGTGCCTCCCCGTGGTCCCCTGAGCGAGCCCCGGCGGATGGCGGTCCGAACGGCGCCGAAGGCGTCGCCCGTGGTCGCGGACGCCCTGGTCGTCACGCTGCACGACGGCCGCCCGGGCTTCTCGGCGCGGATCATCGACGTGCGCAAGCTGGACCGTGCTCCCGTGCTGCTCTACGCCGACGGCGACACCGACCCGACCATCACCGGGACCGCGAACGTGCTGCGGTCCGGGACGGCGTACGAGGAGGTGCGCGGCCGGACCCGCGACGCGGAGAAGTGGTGGCAGCGCGGTGCCAGGCGAGCCGAGACCGCCGTGGTCGTGGTCGACCTCGGCTGATCGAGCGCGCTAGGCGAACAGGGCCTGGCCGACGTGCTCGCCGGGCTTGGTGCCGGGTGGCACCGCGAACAGCGCCGAGCCGGTGACCTTGAGGTACTCCATCAGCGCGTCCTGCGTCGCCATCCGGTTCTGGATGGGGATGAAGTGGGTGTCCGGGTTGCGGACGAACGCCAGGAAGAACAGGCCGGCGTCGAGACCGCCCAGAGGGTCGCTGCCGTCGACGAAGTTGTAGCCCCGCCGCAGCATCATCGCGCCGTCGTTCTGGTCCGGGTGGACCAGCCGGACGTGGGCGTCGGTGGCGATGACCGGCTGGTCGTTGCTGCCCGGCATGTCGAAGTCCATCTCGGTGAACTCGTCACCGCCGGAGAGCGGCGCCCCGGTGCCCTTCGAGCGGCCGACGAACGCCTCCTGGTCGCCGAGCGGCTGCCGGTCCCAGACCTCGATGGTCATGTTGAACCGGCGGGCGACCAGGTACGAGCCGCCGGCCAGCCACTCGGCCTTCGCGTCGTCCCCCTCGGCGACCCAGACGTGGTCCTCGAGCTCGGCGCCGTCCTCGGCCTTGATGTTGGCGGTGCCGTCCTTGAACCCGAACAGGTTGCGCGGCGTGTCCTGGCTCGTGGTCGTGGACGAGGTCCGGCCGAAGCCCAGCTGCGAGTAGCGGACCGCCACGGTGCCGAAGCCGATCCTGGCGAGGTTGCGGATCGCGTGCACCGCGACCTGCGGGTCGTTGGCGCACGCCTGGACGCAGAGGTCGCCGGAGGACCGGCGCGGGTCCAGGTTGTCGGCCGGGAAGTGCGGCAGCTCCTTGAGCGCCTCGGGCTGCCGGTCGGCGAGGCCGAACCGGTCGTTGCCGTCGGCGTCGCGGAACAGCGTGGGCCCGAAGCCGAACGTGATGGTCAGCCCGCTGGGCGGCAGGCCGATCGCCTCGCCGGTGTCGTCCGGTGGCAGGTTGCTGGCGCCGTCGACGGCACCGATCGGCCCCGCGTCGAGGCCCTGGGTCATCCGCAGGGCGGCGTCGGTCCACTTCGTCAGCAGGTCGACGAGCTCGTCGCGGTCCTCGGTCCGGACGTCGAACGCCGCGAAGTGCAACCGGTCCTGGGCCGGGGTGACGATGCCCGCCTGGTGCGCTCCGTGGAAGTCGTACTGCAGGGTCTCGTGCACCACGCCGGGCTCGGCCTCGCTCGCGCGACCGACCGCGAACGCACCCGCCACCCCGGCCGCGGCTGCGCCGCCGCCGAGGAGCCCGCGTCGAGAGACCTTCATGGCCGCCACGGCTACGAGAGCACCGCGGCCGTGAGTCGCGAGAGCGGCTCGGAGAGCGCGTTGACCGCGTCGGAGAGCGCCTTGACCTCGTCCTCGGTCAGCTCGTCGTAGTACTTGAAGCCGTCGCCGTCACGGGTGGCGTCCAGCAGCGTCTGGAGCTCCGCGAACCGCGACTCGAGCTCGGAGGCGAGCTCCGGGTCCTTGGCCTCGACGATCTGCTGGACACCCTCGTAGCCGACCTTGGCGCCGTCGACGTTGGCCTGGAAGTCCCACAGGTCGGTCCGCGACCAGTACTCCTCCTCGCCGGTGACCTTGCCGGTCGCCACCTCCTCGAGGAGGCCACGCGAACCGTTCGCGATCTGGTCGACCGTGTAGGTCAGCTCCTGCACCCGGGAGTCGAGCTCCGTCGTGTTGACGAGCAGGTCGTCGGCGAACGTCGCTCGCTCCTCCGGGGTCAGCGCCGTGTAGTCCTCCGCGCGGGCCGGCCAGAGGTCCTTCTCGATCCGGTGCCAGCCGGTCCAGTCCTGGCCGGGCTCGAGGTCCGCCTCGCGGGCGTCCATCATCGGGTCGAGGTCACCGAAGGACTCGGCCACGGTCTCGATCCGCTCCCAGTGCGTGCGCGCGACCGGGTACAGCGTGCGGGCCGCGTCGTCGTCCCCGGCCTTGTAGAGGTCGACGAACTCCGTCGTCTTCTCGAGCAGCTGGGCGCTCTGGTCCTCGACGTACGCCGCGTAGTTGGCGACCGCCTGGTCGACGAGTGCCTGGTCGTCGGCGTCGACGACCGGCTCGTCGTCGGACTCGGTGACGGTGAAGTCGGCGCGGATGCCCTCGCCCTTCATGCCCGGCTTGCAGGCGGTCACGTAGCTGCCGGCGGGCACGTTGGCGGTGAGCTCGCGGTTCAGGCTCGGGCCCGACGTTCTCCACCTCGGCCACGATCCGGAGGCCGTCCTCGCCGAGCAGGTAGAACTCGGTGACCTGCGAGCCGGTGTTGGTGACGTCGAAGGTGAGGGTGCCGGCCGGTGCCTCGGCGGCCGAGACGTTGCACGCGTCGTCCGAGGACTCGACGGCCAGCGCCCGGGCGTCGCCCGCGTCGCCGTCGTTCGTGTCGCCGCCGTCGGTGTTCTCGGTGCAGGCGGCCAGGAACGGCGCCGCCAGGAGGAGCGCGGCCATCGGGCCGACCAGGGACAGGGGCTTGCGCATGGAGGCAGTCGCTTTCGAGGAGGAGTGGATCAGGCCACGGGGACGGCCGTGGCCGGCTTGGCCGTCGGGCGACGGCGGATGGTCACGAGGAAGAGGGCCAGCACCGGGATCGCGTAGAGGAGCCACGCTGCTGCCTCGAGCTTGGTGGTGGCCGGCGAGAAGTTGAAGATCCCCTTGAGCAGGGTCCCCCACCAGCTGTTGATGTCGACGGTGTCGGACACGTCGAAGGCGAGGTCGTCGAGGCCCGGGCAGGAAGCGTGCCTCCTGGAGGTCGTGCACGCCGTAGGCGAGCACGCCGGCGGCGACCAGGATGAGGAACCCGCCGGTCCAGGTGAAGAACCGGGTCAGGTTGATGCTGATCGCGCCGCGGTAGATGAGCCACCCGAGCACCACGGCCGTGGCGATGCCGAGCCCGGCTCCGAGCAGCGGCTCCCAGGTCGGCTCGCTGAACCGCGTGCCCTGGGACGCCACCCGGGTGGACGCCCAGAGGAACAGTGCCGTCTCCAGGCCCTCGCGCCCGACGGCCAGGACGGCCACGAGCACGAGCGACCAGCGGCCCGCGTCCGCCGCGTCGTCGATCCGGCCGCGGAGCTCACCGCTGAGGCTGCGCGCGGCCCGCGCCATCCAGAAGATCATCCAGGTCACGAACCCGACCGCGACGATCGAGAGGCCGCCGCCGATCAGCTCCTGCGCCCGGAAGGTCAGGCGCTGGGGCCCGAAGGTCAGGAGCGCGCCGAAGGCGAGGCTGACCGCGACCGCGAGCGCGACGCCGGCCCAGATCCGCGGGAGGAGGTGCCGCCGGTCGGTCCGGACGAGGTACGCCACGAGGATGCTCACGACGAGCGCTGCCTCGAGGCCCTCACGCAGCCCGATCAGGTAGTTGGCGAACACAACTCGGCACGATACGCCTGTGGGCTTAGGTGTGCCTAACCATGGTGAGGTAACCCTCACCGCGCACGACTCAGATGGCGCAGCCGTCCGGCCCGCAGGCCTCGGCGTCGGCCCCGCCCACGAGCTGGATCGCCGGGTGGGTGTCGGCCCACGCGCGCTCGAGCAGCTGGGCGAACACCTCCGTCGGCTGGGCCCCCGAGACGCCGTACCTCTGGTCGACGACGAAGAACGGGACTCCCCCGGCGCCGTACGCGCGGGCCTGGGCGATGTCGGTCTCCACGGCGTCCGCGAACTCGTCGGACGCCAGGACCTCGTCGACGCGTCCGGCGTCCAGGCCGGCGGCCACGGCCACCCGACGGAGCACGTCGTGGTCGCCCACGGACTCCCCACGGCCGAAGTACGCCGCGAGCAGCGCCTCCTTCAGCACACCCTGGTGACCCGACTCCTTGGCGAGGTGCAGCAGCCGGTGCGCGTCGACGGTGCGGGCGTGCGGGGTGTCGGCGTGCCGGAAGGTCAGCCCCACGGCTGCCGCCGCGCCGTCCGCGCGCGTCATCAGGTCGCGGGCACCCGCGACGTCCGTGCCGAACTTCTTGGCGAGCGACTCGACCGTGGTCTCCACCGGCACCTGGGGTGCGCTCGGGTCGAGCTCGAAGGAGCGGTACTCGACCTCGACCTCGTCACGGTGCGGGAACTGCGCCAGCGCCTCCTCGAGGTGGCGCTTGCCGATGTAGCACCACGGGCAGACGACGTCGGACCAGATCTCGATGCGCACGGGGACGGAACGCCGCCGCGGGCACCCGTGTTCCCGGGGTCGACCCCGAGGTCCCCTCAGGGTCGGACCGGGGTGCCGTCGGGACCCGTCCCCGATGTGGCCGACCCGTGGCGACACGAGTCTTGTCCACATGATCGAAGTCAGCCACCTGTCCAGGACGTACGGCGGCCTGCACGCCGTCGACGACGTCACCTTCACCGCCGCCCCGGGCCGGGTCACCGGCTTCCTGGGGCCCAACGGCGCCGGCAAGTCGACCACCATGCGCGTCATGGTCGGCCTGACCCCGGCCAGCTCCGGCTCGGCCACCGTGCTCGGCCGCCGCTACGCCGACCTGCCCAACCCGGGCCGCGAGGTCGGCGTCCTGCTGGACGCCTCCGCCCAGCACGCCGGCCGCACCGGCCGCGAGACCCTCCGCATCGCGGCCCGCACGATGGGCCTCCCGGCCACGCGCGCCGACGAGATGATCGACCTCGTCGGGCTCACCCCGACCGAGGCCGGCCGCCGGGTCAAGAACTACTCGCTCGGCATGCGCCAGCGGCTCGGCATCGCGACCGCGCTGACCGGCGACCCCGAGGTCCTGATCCTCGACGAGCCGGCCAACGGCCTCGACCCGGCCGGCATCCGCTGGATGCGCGACCTGCTCCGCGGGTTCGCCGACCAGGGCGGCACCGTGCTGCTCTCGTCGCACCTGCTCCACGAGATCGAGGTCATCGCCGACGACCTGGTGGTCATCGGCCAGGGCAAGATCGTCGCCCAGGGCACCAAGGCCGAGCTGCTGGCCGCGGCCGGCACGTTCGTCCGCTCGAGCTCGGCCACCGAGCTCGGCCAGGCGCTCACCGCCTCCGGCATGACCGTCACCCGCTCCGGCGACGACATCCTGCGCGTCGACGGCGAGCCCGAGCTCGTCGGCAAGGTCGCGCTGTCCGCCGGTATCGCCCTGTCCGAGCTGCGCACCGCCGACGGTGCCGGCCTCGAGGAGATGTTCCTCGAGCTCACCGCAGAGACCGCACGAGAAGGAGTCGCAGCATGAGCGCCACGCTCGCCGCCCCGACGGAGGCCACCGCCCCCGCCGCCCGCCCGGCCCGGGAGGTGCCCGCCCGGATCCCGTTCGGCCGCGTGCTCCTGGTCGAGCTCCAGAAGATGTTCGACACCCGGTCGGGCTTCTGGCTGATGATCGGCATCGCCGCGTCGGCCCTGATCGCGACGGGCGCCGTCATCGCCTTCGCGCCCGACAACGAGATCACCTACGACAACTTCGGGGCGGCCATCGGCATCCCGATGGTGTTCCTCCTGCCGGTGATGGCCATCCTCTCGGTCACCTCCGAGTGGAGCCAGCGCAGCGGCCTGACGACGTTCACCCTGGTCCCGCACCGCAACCGGGTGCTCGCGGCCAAGGCGATCGTCGCGATCGCGGTGGGCGCCGTCGCCATCGGCGTGGCCCTCGCGATCGGTGCCCTCGGCAACCTCGTCGGCGCCGGCATCGCCGGCGTGGACCCGGTGTGGGACATCTCGCTCAACCAAGCCGTCACCCTGGTCTTCGCCAACGTGCTGAACCTGATGATCGGCTTCATGCTCGGGGTCCTGATCCGGAACTCCCCCGGTGCCGTCGTGGGCTACTTCGTCTACGGGTTCGTGCTGCCGCCGCTGACGATGCTGCTCGCGCAGCTCAACGACTGGTGGAAGGACGCGCAGCCCTGGCTCGACTTCAACTTCGCGCAGGGCCCGCTGTACGACGACGGCGGTCTCACCAGCACGGACTGGGCCCACCTCGCGGTCAGCGGCTCGATCTGGCTGCTCCTCCCCCTGGCGGTCGGGCTGTTCCTGGTCCGCCGGTCCGAGGTCAAGTAGCTCCCAGGTCCACCCGGCAGCGGCCGGCTCCACGTGGCGCAGACCACGGCGGAGCCGGCCGCTTCCGCGTACCGTCGTCGGGTGCTCCCTCGTCTCGTGGCCCTGACGCCTGCCCTCGCGCTCTCCGCCGTCCTCCTCGCGGCGCCCCCGGCGCACGCCGACCTGGTCGGCAGCACCTCGTCGGAGGACGTCGTGCTGAAGAACAAGTGCGTCCAGCACCCGGTCGACTACTCGTTCGTCGTCGGCCCGGGCACCCTGCTCTGGAAGACCACGATCAGCCTGGTCGGTCCCTCGGGCCGCACCGTCCGAGGGCATCGAGGTCTCCTCCGTCGTCGGCTCGCCCACGAGCGGCACCGTGCACTTCCTCTTCTGCGGCTCCAACGCCCCCGGCACCTGGACCGTGAGGACCACGGGCTTCTACCAGGTCCTGCCGGCCGTCAACCTCCCGATCTCCGTCGCCGAGAGTCCCTTCCAGGTCCGCCGCACGGCGACCCGGACCGCGCTCGCGAGCAGCCACGTGCGGGGCAACCGCTACCGCCTCGTCGCCACGGTCACGGACCAGCGCAAGCACGGCTTCAAGCCGACCGACAGCGCCGAGGTCGTGTTCCAGCGCAAGGTCGACGGGGCCTGGAAGCGGATCAGGGGCTCGTCGGACCGCAGACGACCCAGGGCCTCGCCTCGGCCGTCGTCCGGGTCGCCCCCGGCACGAAGGTCCGCGCGGTGACGGCGCACGCGGGCTACCTGGCCGGCTCGACCTCGCGCGCCGTCCGCGTCCATCGCTGACGTCTGCGGAGGCGTGGCGACCCAGCATCACCGGGACGCCCCATGAGCGGACGGCTTGCCATCCAGTCGAGTTCAACGATGAGGGCGTTCTCGAAAGGCGGCAGATCGCGCGCAAGCAGGGCGCGAGCGTGTCATGTACCGCCTTTCGCGCCACCACCCCGAACCCTGTCGTCGGCATGAGCGGCCGTTCCGCTCGTCTCCACAGGGCACCGTTCGGGGACCTCGAACTGTCGGTGGTCGGTGCTTGAGTGGAGGCACGATGGTGATGGAGACGGAGCTCTGCGGCGACTCGGTCGAGACGACCGAGGTCGACGAGGCGCGGTTGCTCCAGATGATCACCGACTCGGAGCTGCAGTGTCGTGAGGCCGACCGGCGCAAGCTCCGGCTGGCCCTGGAGTGGGCCCTGCGGAACGTCGTGACCGAGGTGCTGGAGGCGGCGCACTGGTCGGACGCCGACCTGCGCGACCTCGAGGAGACCATCGGCGGCGAGGGCACCCCGATGGTCGCCGCCAGATGTGTCGAGACGTTCGCGACCGCGTTGGGCATCAGCAGCCGGGCCGCGATGCAGCTGCTCTCGGACGCTCTGGACCTGTGGTTCCGACTCCGCCGGCTGTGGTGGCTGGTCGAGGACGGCGCGGTCGCACCGTGGCGGGCTCGCAAGATCGCGTCCGCCACCCACGCCCTCTCCCCGAAGGCCGCGGCCCACGTCGAGGACCACGTCCTCGCCATCGCCGACTCGTGTGGTCCGGTCAAGCTCGACCGGATCGTGACGGAGGCACAGGCCAGGTTCGACCCCGTCGAGCAGGCCCAGGCCGAGGACGAGGCCAAGGCCGCCTGGGGCGTCCGGCTCGACGACTACCGCGGACCCGTCTGGGCCGGCACCTCGCGGCTGGAGATCACGGGCGACACCCCGACCCTGCACCGGTTCCACGACCTCCTGGCCGCGGGCGCCCACGACCAGCTCGACCCCACCCGACCCACCGAGGAACAGCCCAGCCTGGCGCACCGCAAGGTCGCGGCCCTCAACTCACTCATCTCGGCCACCACCACCGGCGTCCCGACCCGGGCCTACGTCCACATCGACTACGCCGACCTCCCCGACGATCTCGCCTTCGGACGCGTCGAGAAGCTCGGCCCCCTGACCATCGGCACGCTCAAGGAGTGGCTCGGCACCAGCCGGTTCACCCTTCAACCCGTCATCCGTACGGACCGAGACAACGGCGTCGACCAGCACGACCCACCCGCCTGGATGCGCGAGCTGGTCGTCATCCGCGATCCCGAGTGCGTCTTCCCCTGGTGCCACCAGAGCTCCCGCACCTGCGACCTCGACCACATCGAGGCCTACGTCGAGATGGACGACGGCGGCCCACCGGGCCAGACCCGACCCGGCAACCTCGCGCCCCTGTGTCGACGACACCACCGCACCAAGACCCACGACGACTGGGCCTACGTGCGCCACCGCGACGGCACCTACACCTGGACCAGCCCACACAGACACCGGTTCACCCTCGACACCCGCGGCACCGTCACCAGGCACTGACTCAGGAACGCCTGAGGCAGGGGCACGTCCCGTCCAGGTGCTTGTAGTCGTAGTAGCGCGGGTGCCCACAGAAGCAGACCGCCCGGCGGAGGTTGCGCGGGTTCGTGCTCTGGTCGCGGGAGGCTCCGCACGCGGGACAGAGCACCTCGTCGGGTCGATCGCTCGTCGGCACCTCAGTCGCGCCGTGCCCGGCGTCCCGGTGTGGGTGCGGCGTCCTCACCCAGGGACGGCTGCCAGGTGGCCTGCTCCCACTCCCGGACCCAGGTGAAGGCCGCCTGGCCGGACCCCGAGGACTCCGCCTCGAGGACCAGCACGCCGTCGCGCAGCGAGGCGTACTCGACCCAGGGCAGCTCGATGCGCCGGCCGCCCACCACGAGGGTGAACACGGCGCCCTCGGCGCCGCTGTGGCCGGGCTCCAGGATCTCCATGTCGGTGGGCGCGCCGCGTCAGCTACGAGCGGACGAGCCCTCGACGTAGTCGGTGTCGTGGCTCTTGACCCAGGCCATCAGCTTCCGCAGCTCGCGGCCGGTCTGCTCGATCGGGTGCGCGGCGCCCTTCTCGCGGTAGGCGTTGAACTCCGGCGAGCCGGCGTCCATGTCCGCGATGAAGTGCTTGGCGAAGGACCCGTCCTTGATCTCGGCGAGGACCTGCTTCATGTTCTCCTTCACGTCCGGCGTGATGACGCGCGGACCGGAGACGTAGTCGCCGAACTCGGCCGTGTCGGAGACCGACCAGCGCTGCTTCGCGATGCCGCCCTCGTACATGAGGTCGACGATCAGCTTCAGCTCGTGCAGGCACTCGAAGTACGCGACCTCGGGCTGGTAGCCGGCCTCGGTGAGGACCTCGAAGCCGTACATGACGAGCTGCGAGGCGCCACCGCAGAGGACGGCCTGCTCACCGAACAGGTCGGTCTCGGTCTCCTCGGTGAAGGTGGTCCTGATACCGCCGGCGCGCAGTCCGCCGATGGCCTTCGCGTACGACAGGGCGAGCGGCCAGGTGGTGCCGGACGGGTCCTTCTCGACGGCGACGAGCACGGGCACGCCGCGGCCGTCGACGTACTCGCGGCGCACCAGGTGACCGGGACCCTTGGGCGCGACCATGAACACGTCGACGCCCTCGGGCGGGGTGATGAAGCCGAAGCGGATGTTGAAGCCGTGCCCGAAGACCAGGGTGTCGCCCGGGGCGAGCTGCGGCTCGATCTCCTCGGCGTACAGCTTCCGCTGGTGCTGGTCGGGCGCCAGGATCACGATGACGTCGGCCTCCTCGGCCGCCTCCGCCGGCGTGACGACGCGCAGGCCCTCGGCCTCCGCCTTGGCGCGGCTGGACGAGCCCGGCTGCAGGCCGACGCGGACGTCGACGCCGGAGTCGCGCAGCGACAGCGCGTGCGCGTGCCCCTGGCTGCCGTAGCCGATCACGGCCACGTTCTTGCCCTGGATCAGAGCGAGGTCGGCATCGTCGTCGTAGAACATCTCAGCCACTGATGGGCTCCTTCTGTGTGGGGATCGGGACGGGGCGCAGCGTGCGCTCCGAGATCGAGCGGGGTCCGCGGCCGATGGCGACCATGCCGGACTGGACGAGCTCACGGATGCCGAAGGGCTCCATGATCCTGAGGAAGTCGGCGATCTTGCCCGCGTTGCCCGTCACCTGGACGGTGATGGCGTCGGAGGCGACGTCGATGACCTTCGCGCGGAAGAGCTGGACGGTGTCGAGCACCTGTCCGCGGTTCTCGGTCGTGGCGGCCACCTTGACCAGCACGAGCTCACGGGTGACCGACGAGTCCGGGTCGAGCTCGACGATCTTGATCACCTCGACCAGCTTGTTGAGCTGCTTGGTGACCTGCTCGAGGGGCGAGTCCTCGACGTTGACCACGATCGTCATCCGCGACACGTCCGCGGACTCGGTCGGGCCGACGGCGAGCGACTCGATGTTGAAGCCGCGGCGGCTGAACAGGCCCGCGATGCGGGCGAGGACGCCGGGCTTGTTCTCGACGAGGACCGACAGCGTGTGCTTGCTCATGTCAGAGATCGTTCTCGTCGAAGTCGGGCGCGAGGTCTCGTGCGTACTTGATGTCGTCGTTGCTGGTGCCGGCGGCCACCATCGGCCAGACCATCGCGTCGCGGTGCACGCGGAAGTCCACGACCACGGGGACGTCGTTGATCTCCATGGCCTTGGTGATCGTCGCGTCGACGTCCTCGGGGCTGTCGCAGGCCAGGCCGACGCAGCCGTACGCCTCCGCGAGCTTCACGAAGTCGGGGATCCGCTTCGACTCGAGGTCGGTGTTGGAGTAGCGCGAGTTGTAGAAGAGCGTCTGCCACTGGCGGACCATGCCGAGCGACTCGTTGTTGATGATCGCGACCTTGATCGGGATGTCGTTGATCGCGCAGGTGGCGAGCTCCTGGTTCGTCATCTGGAAGCAGCCGTCACCGTCGACCGCCCACACGACGGAGTCGGGCATGCCGACCTGGGCGCCCATCGCGGCGGGGACGGCGAAGCCCATCGTCCCGAGGCCACCGGAGTTGATCCAGGTCTTGGGCTTCTCGTAGCCGATGAACTGCGCGGCCCACATCTGGTGCTGGCCGACGCCCGAGGTGTAGATCGCGTCGCTGCCGGCGATCGCGCCGAGCCGCTCGATGACGTACTGCGGCGCCAGCCCGTCCTCGGACGTGTCGTAGCCGAGCGGGTACTTGCTCTTCACACCGGACAGGAACGCGACCCAGCCCTCGTAGTCCCCCGTGTTGCCGGCGTCGGCCTCGGTCGTCAGCGCGGCGACCAGGTCGGCGATCACCTCCCGGACGTCGCCCACGATCGGGACGTCGGCGTGCCGGTTCTTGCCGATCTCGGCGGGGTCGATGTCGGCGTGGATGACGAGGGCACCGGGCGCGAACGAGTCGAGGTTGCCGGTGACGCGGTCGTCGAAGCGGGCGCCGAGGCTGATGATCAGGTCGCTCTTCTGGAGCGCGGCGACGGCGGCGACCGTGCCGTGCATGCCCGGCATGCCGAGGTGCTGCGGGTGGCTGTCGGGGAACGCGCCGCGGGCCATCAGGGTCGTGATGACCGGCATCCCGGTGAGCTCGGCGAGCCGGCGCAGCTCGGCCGAGGCGCCGGCGCGGATCGTGCCGCCGCCGACGTAGAGGACCGGACGGCGCGACTCGAGCATCAGCCGGGTCGCCTCGCGGATCTGCTTGGCGTGCGGGCGGGTCACCGGGCGGTAGCCGGGCAGGTGCAGCTCGCTCGGCCAGTCGAACGTCGTCATCGACTGGAGCGCCGACTTGGCGACGTCGACGAGGACCGGGCCGGGGCGGCCGGTCGAGGCGATGTGGAACGCCTCGGCGATCCGCCGCGGGATCTCGTCGGGGTCGGTGACCAGGAAGTTGTGCTTGGTGATCGGCATCGTGATGCCGCGGATGTCCGCCTCCTGGAAGGCGTCGGTGCCGATCGACGCGGCGCCGACCTGGCCGGTCACGGCGACCATCGGCACGGAGTCCATGTGGGCGTCCGCGATCGGCGTGACCAGGTTGGTCGCGCCCGGCCCGGAGGTGGCCATGCACACGCCCACGCGACCGGTCGCGGCGGCGTACCCCTGCGCGGCGTGCCCGGCGCCCTGCTCGTGCCGGACGAGGATGTGCCGGATCTTCGAGTCCATCAGCGGGTCGTACGCCGGGAGGATGGCGCCGCCCGGGATGCCGAAGATGTGCTCGACACCGGCGGCCTCCAAGGAGGTGATCAGGCTCTGTGCCCCGGTGATCTGCTCAGTCATGGTTCTGGGTCTCCTGCTGGATGTCGGCGGTACTCATGAAAAAGCCCCTCGGTTGTCAGAGCAACGAGGGGCGACGCGTCCGAGACGGACGCGTCATACGAGTACGAGGAGGTGGTGCCGCATGGAGGAAACGGTAACGCACCGTCCCAGGATCCGGAACGGGAGTCTCATTCCTCGTCGCGCTCGTCGTACCGGCCCTCGGGAGTGCAGATGCAGGCGGTGTTGCCGTAGCGGTCGGCGAGCACCCAGAACGCGGGGGCGTGCTCGTCGGTGGTGAGCGTGCCGCCGGCGGCGAGGGCGGCGTCGATCCGCGCCTGGGCGGCCTCGGGCGGGACGACCACGTCGAGGTGGAAGCGCTGCTCGACCTGACCGGTCGAGCCGGGCGAGTCCTGGAACCAGAGCGCGGTCCGGCGACCGCCCGCGTCCTCGACCTGACGGCCGTCGCCGCGCACCTCGTAGCCGAGCACCGCGGCCCAGAAGTCGCGGACGTCCGCGGGCGCGGGCACGTCGAGCGCGAGCTCGAGCACGGTGAGCTCGTCCGGCGCCGCGGCGATCCCGAGCTCGGCCGCGATCTCGCTGATCCGCCGGGCCAGGTCGATGTCGCGGCTCGTCACGCCGTCGACGTCGTGGCTGAACAGGCGTACGTCGACGGTCGGGTAGGAGAGGTCGACGTCCGGGTGGTGGTTGGCCTCCTCGGCGGCCTCGGTGATCCGCTGGGTGAGCTCGAGGCCCTTGACGAAGCTGCCCGTCCTGAACCGCGCGTGCAGGATCCCCAGCAGCCAGCGCCAGTCGTCGAGCCCGGAGTCGCGCACCGCCGGGTAGCGGACGATCTGCTTCTGGTCCTCGGTCGGTCCGCTCATGGGATGACTGCCTGTCCGATCTCTTGGGGGTTGTGGGCGATCTCCCAGCGGTACCCGTCGGGGTCGCCGAAGTAGCCGGAGTAGCCGCCCCACTCCCGCTTCTCGCCGTCGTGCACCGGGTCGGCGCCCGCGGCCCTCGCGGTCGCCAGCACGTCGTCCACCTCGGCCTCCGTGCGGGTGTTGTAGGAGATCGTGAACGGCGCGACCCCGCTGCCCGGCTGCCAGCCGATCGGGCCCACCTCGGCCTCGAAGTGGTCGCGGTTCCAGAGCGAGAGCACGACGTGCTCACCGGCCCTGATCATCACCACGTCGTCCTCGACCTCGACGTCGGGTGTCCACCCCAGGCCGTCGACGTAGAAGCGGCGGCTCGCGGCGAGGTCGGCGACCGCGAGCGTCAGGAAGCTGATGCGTTGGTCCATCTAGCCCAATCTGTCACGCACGTCCGACAACGCAAGCCGCTGCTGCCCGTCCTCGTCGAAGTTGTCGGGCTGCAGCCACGTCTGGAGCGCGAGCTTGACCGCCGGCCACTCCTCGCTCGTCACCGAGAACCAGTCCGTGTCCCGGTTCCGGCCCTTGGTCACCAGGTGGTGGCGGAACCGGCCCTCGTAGCCGAAGCCGAGCCGCAGCGCGGCCTGCCGCGAGGGCTCGTTGAGCGAGTCGCACTTCCACTCGAAGCGGCGGTAGCCGAGCCCGTCGAAGGCGTAGCGCATGAGCAGGTACGTCGCCTCCGTGGCGCCCGGGGTGCGCTGGAGCGAGCGCGCGTAGACGATCGCGGCGACCTCGGTCTGCCCCTGGTCCGGGTCGATCCGGTAGAACGAGGTCATCCCCGCGGCCTCACCGGTCGCCGTCGGGACCACCGCCCAGGTGAGGTTCTCCCCCGGCGCCTCCCACTCGTCGACCAGGTCGGCCAGGGCCGACTCGGTCTCGGGCCGCGGCGTGGTCCGGTAGGTCCAGAGGGCGTCGTCGCCGGGCCCGCAGACGGAGGCGTGCAGCGCCGGGACGTGGACGACCGAGATCGGCTGCAGCGCGACGTACCGACCGATCAGGCCGATCCGGACCGGCCGCTCACGGGGCTTCCAGTCGGGCACGACGTCGCCGACCTGCTGGCCGAACTCGTTCACCTCAGGCACACCAGCACCGTACGGCCCTAGGGTCTGTGCCATGCAACGCGCTCGGGGCATCCACGCGCTCACCGCTGCGGTGACGATCTTCGCCATCGTGTTCCAGCTGGTGCTGGTGTTCCAGGGCGGCAGGGTGCTCGACGAGACGGGGCGGCCGGACCCGCTCGGCACCCGGCTCTGGCACTTCTTCTCCTACTTCACGATCCAGAGCAACATCCTCGTGGCCCTGGCCGCGGTGTGGCTGAGCCGCGACCCGGTCGCCGACACGATCCGGTTCCGCGCGCTGCGGCTCGCGGGGCTGCTGGGCATCAGCGTCACCGGCGTCGTGCACTTCACCCTGCTCCGGCCGCTGCTGGACCTCGAGGGCGCGGACTACGTCGCCGACAAGCTGCTGCACATGGTGGTGCCCGCGCTGGCCGTGCTCGGCTGGGCCCTCGTCGGACCGCGGCCGCGGATCGACCGCCGGGCCCTGGTCCCGTCGCTCGCGTGGCCGATCGCCTACCTGCTCTACTGCCTGGTCGTCGGCGCCGTCGACGGCTGGTACCCGTACCCGTTCCTCGACCCCGACGAGGACGGCTGGCTCGGTGTCCTCGTGACCGCGGTCGGGATCACCGCCCTGTTCGTCGCCTTCTACGTCGTGGGGCGGCTCGTCGACCGAAGGACGAAGGAGACACCGTGACTGGTCCCAGCGGTACTGGATGCGCGGAGTGCGAGGCGGCCGGCGGCTGGTGGGTGCACCTGCGCCGCTGCGTCGAGTGCGGCCACGTCGGCTGCTGCGACTCCTCGCCGATGCAGCACGCCACCCGGCACTTCCACGCCTCCGGCCACGCCGTCGTCCAGAGCTTCGAGCCGGGCGAGGACTGGTTCTGGGACTACGAGAGGGAGAAGGGCGTGCTCGGCGAGCCGCTCGAGCCGCCGACGAGCCGGCCCGACGACCAGCCGGTCCCCGGGCCGGCCGGCCGGGTGCCCGACGACTGGCAGGACCACATCCACTAGCGGACGAAGTCGTCCCAGTTCGTGGCCAGGTACTCGATGAACGCCGGACCCACGGACTCGCCGGCGAGGTGTTCGCGCGTGACCGGTTGGGGCTCGCTGACGAACGACGGGTCGGTGACGACCCGGTGGGCGAAGTCGTGGTGGATGATCGCGCCGGTGCCGACGCTCACGAAGTCGGCCGCGTGCGCCAGGCACCAGTCCACGTCCGCCGTGGAGAGGACCTGGCCGGCGTAGCCGAGCCGCACGCCGTGTCGCGGCAGGGTCGAGAAGTGCTCGAGCAGCAGACCGTCGTCGTCGAGTCCGTGCGGGCGCTTCCTGACGTCCCACAGCGACAGGTCGAGGTAGTCGAGCCGACCGCCGGCCATCAGCTCGCCCGCCAGCTCGGTCGCCTCGCCGAGGTCGATGCCGAACCGTTCCGGCGACAGTCGCAGCCCGACCTGGAAGTCGCTGCTCGTGCTCTGCCGGATGCCGTCCAGCACCTCGTGCAGGAACCGGGCCCGGTCCTCCGACGAGCCGCCGTAGCCGTCGTCGCGGTGGTTGTTCCGGCCGTCCAGGAACTGCGCGACGAGGTACCCGTGCGCGCCGTGGACCTCCACCCCGTCGAAGCCGGCCCGCTCCGCCCGCACCGCGGCCGCGACGAAGGCCTCGACCGACGCCCGCACCTCGGTCGTGGTGAGGGCACGGACCCCCTTCTGCTCGTCGTGCCACGGCGCCACCGCCTGGACGCCGGACACGCCTGCGTCGGCGCGGAGACCACCGTGGTGCAGCTGCACCGACGACACGGCGCCGGCGCGACGCAGGTCGTCGGCCAGCTGCGTGAGCCCGGGCAGGTGCCGGTCGTCGCTGATGCCGAGCTGGCCGTGCCACGCCTGGCCCTCCGGGGCGACGTACGTCGCGCAGGTCATCACCAGTCCGAAGGCCCCTCGTGCCCTGGCCACGAGCCAGCGCCGCTCGTCGTCGCTCAGCGTGCCGTCGGCGTGGCTCTGCTTGTTGGTGAGGGGTGCCAGCGCCAGCCGGTTGGGCCACGACGGCCCGCGGGCCAGGTCGAGGCGCTCGTCAGCCGACATGCTGGGTCACCACACCGACGCCGTCGCTGACGGCGACGCGAGCCGGCGCACCGTTGACGAGCGGCAGGAACGGCTGCGTGTGGCCGATGTCGGCGTCGAGGACGACCGGGACGTCGAGCATGCCGAGCGCGTCGGCGACCGCCTCGTGCTGGGTCATCTTGTCCATGTCCGGGGCCGAGGTGCGGCCGATCAGGACGCCGTTGGCGTGCTCGAACCAGCCGGCGAGGCGCAGCGCGTGCAGCGACCGGGCGACGTCGTAGGCACCGTGCTCGCAGACCTCCAGGTAGACGATCAGCCCCTCGTCGGCGTGCGCACTGCCCGAACGCCGGGACGTCGCCGTACGGCGTGCCCGCGAGAGGCGACACCACCTCGACGCAGCCTCCGATGAGCCGCCCGGAGAAGTCGGCGTCGCCACCGCCCAGGACCGACCACGGGGAGGGCCGGTCCAACGTCATCTTCCGCACGCCCGGGTGCCCGACGTAGTCGTCCCAGCCGTCACGTGTGCGGCCGGGGCTCGTCTGCGTGACCTCGCCCGTCGCTGCCGCGAGGTCGAGCCAGTGCAGCAGACCCTCGGGTGCGGCGTACGGGGTGTCGGCGAGGTTCCAGCCGTGCAGGCCGGCCCACCCCGCGCGCAGCGTGAGCGGCAGCAGCACCGTGGTCATGTCGCTCCAGCCGACGAGCCAGGTGGGCTCGGCGGCGGCGAGCGCGTCCCAGTCGATCTGGTCGAGCAGGTCGATCGCGGTCTCGCCACCCCACGGCGGGATCACCGCTGCCACGTCCGGGTCGGTCAGGAACGAGACCAGCTCCGCGGCCCGCTGCTCCTTGGGGGCGGAGACGATCCGGTCGTCGGCCATGCAGTCGCCGACGACGACGTCGTACCCCTGCTCGCGCAGGAGCCGCAGCGCGACCTCGATGCGCGGCCGGAGCGGATCACCGACGCCGCTGGACGGCGAGGTCACCGCGATCCGGTCGCCGGGCGCCAGGGGTCGGGGGAACCGGATCATGCCGACATCCTCGCAAGGACGTCGGCCACCGCCTCGACCCCGGCCCGCACCTCGTCGAACGACGTCGACAGCGGGGACAGCCCGATCCGCAGCCCGTGCGGGTCTCGGTAGTCGGGGATGACGTCCCGCTCCCACAGCGCGGCGGTGACCTCGCGCATCAGCGGGTGGTTGAGGGTGACGTGACCACCCCGCTGCTCGGGGTCGCGCGGTGAGGCGAGCACGACCCCGTGCGGCACGAGCAGCTCGTCCGCGACCTCGACGGCGTAGGACGTCAGGGCGACCGACTTCGCCCGGATCGCCGGGAGACCGGCCTCGGCGACGAGCTCGAGCATGTCCTGGAGGGCGAGCATCCCGACGACGGCCGGCGTCCCCGACAGGAAGCGCCGGATGCCGGCCGCCGGCGCGTACGTCGGCCCCATCAGGAACGGGTCGAGCGCGCCCATCCAGCCCTGGATCGGCTGCGTGAGCTCGCCGAGCAGTCGTTCGGCGACGTACAGGAAGGCGGGCGACCCCGGGCCGCCGTTGAGGTACTTGTAGGTGCAGCCGACGGCGAGGTCGACGCCCCACGCGTCGAGCTCGGTCGGGACCACCCCGGCGGAGTGGCAGAGGTCCCAGAGCACCAGTGCGCCGGCCTCGTGCGCGATCGCGGTGAGGGTGGGCGCGTCGGCGAGCCACGCGGAGCGGTACGCCACGTGGTTGAGCACCACCAGGGCGGTCTGCGGGCCGACCACGTCCGCGAGCTGCTCCGCAGTCACGCCCGCAGCGGTGTCGACGTCGATCCAGCGCAGCGTCAGCCCGCACTCCTCCGCGACCCCTGCGGCGACGTACCGGTCGGTGGGGAACTGGTCGCGGTCGAGCACGATCTCGGTGCGGCCGGGGCGGGCGGCGACCGCCGCGCGCATCAGCTTGTAGAGCAGCACCGTCGTGGAGTCGCCGATCGCCACCTGACCCGGAGCGGCGCCGAGCGCGACCCGCGCCAGCTCGTCACCCAGGGTCAGCGGCAGGTCGAACCAGCGCTCGTCCCAGCCACGGATCAGCCGGCCGCCCCACTCCCGCTCGACGAACTCCGCCAGGCGCTGCCCGGTGACCTTCAGCGGGCGGCCGAGCGAGTTCCCGTCGAAGTAGACGAGCGGCGTCTCCGCGCCGACGAAGCGGTCCCGGTACGACACGAGCGGGTCGTTCACTGGTAGCTCACGAACCGAACCCTAGGACTGATCCGGCGGACCTCGCCGGGTCGCATCAGCCGGTGGTCCTCGTCGTAGAACAGCTTGAAGCCGAGGAAGAACTGTCGCGGCCTGACCACCGTGCGGAACGTGTTGAGCTTCTGCCCGGGGGTGCCGAAGCCGTCGACGTGCTGCACCATCACCAGCCCCGCCCGGGGACTGACCTTCTCGATGTCCTCGATCATGTCGGTGCGGAACTGGTGCAGCACGAACAGCTTCTGCGGCAGCTTCTCGATCTTCACCAGGGTGCTCAGCCACCTCGAGACCCTGTTGACCTCGGTCGCCGAGACGGAGCCGATCCTGCGGCCCGGCACGCCGCGCCTGCCCATCCGCCACTCGGGGTCGAGGGCCAGCCCGACGTACGGGTCCTCCAGCGCCCACTTCCAGCGACGCACGACCTTCAGGAACCCAGACCTCCCGGGCTGGACGTCGAGCAGCAGCAGGGCGTCGTGCTCGTGGGCGGCGTCGATGTAGCGCTGCACGTCCTGGCGGGCGATGTCGTGGCTGAAGTCGCCGTCGGGGCCCGGACCCGCGTCGGCCACCGTGACGATCAGCTCGAAGACGATCTGCGTCTTGCTCCGCGGCCTCGCGAACGGCGCCGCCGCCCGGCGCAGCCGCTTGACCATCGTGTCCGGCTGGGTCTCCCCCAGCACGCCGAGCGCGCCGGTGTTGGCGCTGCCGTAGTAGGCGACCAGGAAGCGCTTGTCGCCGAAGATCTTCGTCCCGCCGTGCGGCAGGGTCGCCTGCTCCGGGACCTCGGTCGGCTCGACCGTCGGCACCTCGGTCGGCAGCACCGTGGGGCTGGGCGTCGGCGTGGGTCTGGGCGTCGACGTGTGGCTGGGCGTCGGCGTGGGCCTGGACGACGGTGACGGTGAGGTCCGGTCGTCCCCCGAGCTCGCCGCGACCGAGCTCAGCGCGAGCATGCCCAGGAAGACCAGTCCCAGGAGGACCAGCACCGCCCAGGTGGCGTCCTTCTTCACCCCGTGACGGCGCCGTGCGCGGCGGACTGCACCATCGCTGCGTACTTGCCGAGGACACCGCGGGTGTACTTCGGCGGGTTCGGCTGCCAGCCGTCCTTGCGCTTCTCGATCACGTCAGGTGAGACGTCGAGCTCCAACGATCGGTTGAGCACGTCGAGGGTGATTCTGTCGCCGTCCTGGACGAACGCGATCGGTCCCGCGTCGACGGCCTCCGGCGCGACGTGCCCGACGCACAGGCCGGTGGTGCCCCCGGAGAACCTTCCGTCGGTCAGCAGCAGCACGTCCTTGCCGAGGCCGGCGCCCTTGATCGCGCCGGTGATGGCGAGCATCTCGCGCATGCCCGGGCCGCCCTTGGGGCCCTCGTAGCGGATGACCACGACGTCGTTGGCCACGATCCTGCCCTCGGCCAGCGCGTCCATCGCGGCGCGCTCCCCGTCGAAGACCCGGGCGGTGCCGGTGAAGACCGAGTCGTCGAAGCCGGCCGTCTTCACGACCGCGCCCTCGGGCGCCATCGTGCCCTTGAGGATGGTGAGGCCGCCGGTGGCGTGGATCGGCCGGTCGAGCTTGCGCAGGACGTCGTCGTCGAGCTCCGGCGGCGCGATGTCGGCGAGGTTCTCCGCCATCGTCCGGCCGGTCACGGTCAGGCAGTCGCCGTGCATCAGACCGGCGTCGAGCAGCGCCTTCATGACCACCGGGATGCCGCCGACCTTGTCGACGTCGTTCATGACGTACTTGCCGAAGGGCTTGAGGTCGCCGATGTGCGGGACCTTGTCGCCGACCCGGTTGAAGTCGTCGAGGGTCAGGTCGACCTCGGCCTCGCGGGCCATCGCGAGCAGGTGCAGGACGGCGTTGGTCGAGCCGCCGAGCGCCATGACCACGGTGATGGCGTTCTCGAACGCCTCCTTGGTCATGATCTGGCGCGCGGTGATGCCCTGGCGGAGCAGGTTGACCACCGCCTCGCCCGACCGGTGCGCGAACCCGTCGCGACGCCGGTCGACCGCGGGCGGCGCCGCCGAGCCGGGCAGGCTCATGCCGATCGCCTCGGCGACGGCGGCCATCGTGTTGGCGGTGTACATGCCGCCGCAGGCACCCTCGCCCGGGCAGATCGCCCGCTCGATCTTGTCGACCTGCTCGCGGGTGATCTTGCCGGCCAGGCAGGCGCCGACGGCCTCGAAGGCGTCGATGATCGTGACGTCCTGGCCGTCGACCTGGCCGGGCATGATCGAGCCGGCGTAGAGGAAGACGCTGGCGAGGTCGAGCCGCGCGGCAGCCATCATCATCCCGGGCAGCGACTTGTCGCAGCCGGCGAGCAGCACCGAGCCGTCGAGCCGCTCGGCCATCATCACCGTCTCGACCGAGTCGGCGATGACCTCGCGGGAGACCAGCGAGAAGTGCATCCCCTCGTGGCCCATCGAGATGCCGTCGGAGACCGAGATGGTGCCGAACTCGAGCGGGTAGCCGCCGGCCGCGTGCACGCCGTTCTTGACGGCCTGTGCCAGCCGCTGGAGCGACAGGTTGCAGGGCGTGATCTCGTTCCAGCTCGACGCGACACCGATCTGGGGCTTCTCCCAGTCGTCGTCCCCCATGCCCACCGCGCGGAGCATCCCGCGCGCCGCGGCGCGCTCGAGGCCGTCGGTGACGTCCCGCGAACGGGGCTTGATGTCGGGTGCGTCGCTCACGCCGTCGAGGGTAGCCGCGCCCACCGCCTACGCTTTCGCGGGTGACCGTCGACTGGAACGAGTACGCGGCCGTGCTGTTCGACCTCGACGGGGTGGTGACGCCGACCGCCGAGGTCCACATGCGGGCCTGGTCGGAGATGTTCAACGGCTGGCTCGCGGAGCAGGACGGTCAGGCGCCGTACACCGACGCCGACTACTTCGCGCACGTCGACGGCAAGCCGCGGTACGACGGGGTCCGCGACTTCCTCACCTCCCGCGGCCTCGAGGCGCCCGAGGACCTGGTCGTCGAGCTCGGCGACCGCAAGAACGACGCGTTCAACGCGGTGCTCGAGCGGGACGGCGTGACCGCGTACCCCGGCTCGGTCGCCCTCCTCGACCACCTGCGCGACCTCGGCACCCCCCTGGCGGTCGTCTCGTCGTCGAACAACGCCCCGGCCGTCCTGGAGGCCGCCGGGCTCGCCGACCGGTTCGTCACCGTGGTCAGCGGCGCGGTCGCCAAGGAGCGGGGACTGCCGGGCAAGCCGGCGCCCGACACGTTCGAGTACGCCGCCGAGGTGCTCGGCGCGACGCCGGCCACGTCCGTCGTGCTGGAGGACGCGGTCTCCGGGGTGAGGGCCGGTGCCGCCGGCGACTTCGGACTCGTCGTCGGCGTCGACCGCGGCGCGGGCGAGCAGACGCTGACCGACGCGGGAGCCGACCTGGTCGTCGCCGACCTCCAGGAGCTGGTCCCGTGAGCTTCCGGACCGTGCCGCCGGACCCGATGCCGCGGAGCCGCTTCCCGGTCGACCCGTGGCGGCTGGTCGAGACCCAGCACGACCCCGACGACCTCGGGGTCACCGAGACGCTGTTCGCGGTCGCCAACGGCTACCTGGGCATGCGCGGCAACCCGGAGGAGGGCCGCGACGCCTACGCGCACGGCACCTTCGTCAACGGCTTCCACGAGACCTGGCCGATCCGGCACGCGGAGGCGGCGTTCGGCTTCGCCCGCACCGGCCAGACGATCGTCAACGTCCCCGACGCCAAGCTGATGAAGCTGTACGTCGACGACGAGCCCCTCAGCCTGAGCATCGCCGACCTCGAGCACTACGAGCGGTCGATCGACTTCCGCGACGGCATCCTGCGCCGGTCCGTGGTCTGGCGGACCCCGGCCGGCAAGCGGGTGCAGGTGGACTCGACCCGGATGGTGTCGATGACCCAGCGGCACCTGGCCGTCATGACCCTCGAGGTCACGATGCTCGAGGGCGACGCCCCCATCGTCATCTCCTCCCAGCTGCTCAACCGCCAGGACGGCAAGGACGAGTACCACGACCCGAACAAGTCCATGGGCGAGGCGACCGACCCGCGCAAGGCCGCGGCCTTCGAGGGCCGCGTCCTCGAGCCACGGCTGCACTACGCCCGCGAGGACCGGATGCTGCTGGGCTACCAGTGCGCCAACTCGCGGATGACGATCGCCGTCGCCGCCGACCACGGCATCGGGACCGCGGACGGCGTCGAGACGATCCTGCGCGAGGACGAGGACCTCACCAAGATGGTGTTCCGGGTCGAGGCGACCCAGGGCAACACCGTCCGCCTGGTCAAGACGGTCGCGTACCACTCCTCCCGCGGCGTACCCGTCAAGGAGCTGTCCGACCGCTGCGACCGCACCCTCGACCGGGCGGCCCACCACGACGTCGAGCACCACCACCAGGAGCAGCGGGAGTGGTTCGACGGGTTCTGGGACTCGTCCGACGTGAGGGTCAGCGGCGCCGACGGCACCCCCGAGCGCGACGAGCTCGCGGTGCAGCAGGCCATCCGGTTCAACCTGTTCAGCCTCGCCCAGGCCAGCGCACGCGCCGACCAGCAGGGGGTGGGCGCCAAGGGCGTCACCGGGTCGGGCTACGAGGGGCACTACTTCTGGGACACCGAGATCTACGTCGTCCCGTTCCTGACCTACACGATGCCGGACGCCGCCCGGAACCTGCTGCACTTCCGCAACCGGATGCTGCCCGCCGCCCGGCACCGCGCCCGCGAGATGGCTCAGAGCGGCGCCCTGTTCCCCTGGCGCACCATCAACGGCGAGGAGGCGTCGGCCTACTACGCGGCCGGCACCGCGCAGGTGCACATCGACGCGGACGTCGCCTACGCGCTGGTCCAGTACGTCACGGCCACCGGCGACCGCGGCTTCCTGGTCCGCGACGGCATCGACATCCTGGTCGAGACCTCGCGGATGTGGGCCGACCTGGGGTTCTGGCGCAGCAACGGCGGCGAGCCGTCGTTCCACATCCACGGCGTGACCGGGCCGGACGAGTACACGACCGTCGTCAACAACAACCTGTTCACCAACGTGATGGCGCGCTACAACCTCGAGCGCACCGTGGCGGAGCTGGCGCGGATCGCCGAGGAGGACCCCGAGGGCCATGCCCAGGTCATCGCGCGGCTCGGGGTCGGTGACGACGAGATCGAGGAGTGGGCCCGCTGCGCCGAGGGGATGACCATCCCCTTCGACGAGGGCCTGGGCATCCACCCGCAGGACGACTTCTTCCTCGACCGCGAGGTGTGGGACCTGTCCGAGACCCCGGAGGAGACGCGGCCGCTGCTCCTGCACTACCACCCGCTGGTGATCTACCGCTTCCAGGTGCTCAAGCAGGCGGACGTCGTGATGGCGCTGTTCCTCCAGGGCGACCGGTTCACCGCCGAGGAGAAGCGCGCCGACTTCGAGTACTACGACCCGATCACCACCGGCGACTCGACCCTGTCCGCGGTCGTGCAGTCGATCATGGCGGCCGAGGTCGGCTACCACGAGGACGCCTGGCGCTACTTCCTCCAGGGCCTGTACGTCGACCTGATGAACCTGCACGAGAACACCGGCGACGGCATGCACATCGCCTCCGCCGGCGGCGTGTGGCGGGCGGTCGTGAACGGCTTCGCGGGCATGCGCGACATCGGCGGGACCCTGTCCTTCGACCCGCGGCTGCCCGACGCGTGGGGCGAGATCGCCTTCCCGCTGTGCTGGCACGGGTCGAGGCTCCAGGTCTCGGTCCGGACCGAGGTCATCGAGATCGCCAACGAGGGCGACGACGTCGTCGAGGTGACCGTCGACGGCACGTCGTACGACGTGGCGGCCGGTGGCTCGGTGACCGTGGACCTCGACGGCCACGGGCCGCGGATCGACGGTCGGCTGGGCGACAAGCCGCTCATCGGGGGTACCCGGGCCGACGGCACCACGATCACCGCCGGCGTCCCCGACCCGATCCCCTTCGAGGACCACCAGGAGCTGGGCCCGGCCGACGTCCCGCTCGTCGACCCGCCGATCTGAGCTCTCGTCCGGCCCGCGTCACGATGTGACGTCGCGAGGTCACGCCTCTCGGGTATGACCACCACACAGATGCTCGACACCGATCTCGCCCACGACCTCGCCGACAAGCTGGTCACCTTCATGGAGACGAACCTGCCGCCGGACGGCCTCTTCGCCGACGACGTCTTCCTCGACATCAGCTTCCCGCAGTGGCGCCTGCAGTCCGAGGGCGTCACCGGAGCCGTCGCCATCCGGGACCAGCATCCCGCCGGAGGGCGGGTCCCACGCAGCCGGCTGGACGTGACCGGCACCGGCTTCGTCCTCGAGCTCGAGGAGGAGTGGGTGGACGCCGGCCAGCAGTGGTACTGCCGCGAGCTGGTCCGCTGCGACGTCACCGACGGCCTCGTCTCCCAGATCACCGTCTACTGCACGGGCGACTGGGACGAGGCCAGGGTCGCCGAGCACCGCGAGGCCGTCACCCTGATCCGACCCTGATGCGGTCCTACGATGCGGCCATGACCGACGCCGCGTCGCTGCTGACGCAGGCCGAGGCGGCCCGGGCCGCCGGTGACCTGGCCGGGGTCCGCTCCGGTCTCGTCGCCGCGTTCCGGGCCGCACGGTCCGTCGACGACGTCGAGTCCATGACCGCGGCCGCGCTGGGGCTCACCACGGTCCAGGGCTTCGGCGAGCATCCCGGCCAGGGCCCGGCGTACCTCCACGAGACGCTGCTCGCCACCCACGACCTCGCGGTCCGGGCCCGGCTGCTCTGCGGCCTGGCCAGGGCCTGGTCGTACGGCGGCGAGTTCGCCCGCGCCGGGGACTTCGCCGACGACGCCCTGGCGCTGGCGGCCGACCTCGACGACCCGCGGCTCACCGCGGACGCGCTCGACGCGGCCCTGCTCGCCCGCTGGAACCCGGACGAGTTCGCGGAGCGGGTGAGCCTGGCCGCGCGGCTCGAGGACGTCGCGCTGCACCTGGACGACCCCGAGGCGCGGCTCACGGCGATCCTCTGGCGCCTCACCACCGCGTGGGAGTGTCTCGACGTCGTCGCCATCGCCCGCCAGATCCGCGCCCTCGAGCGTCTCGAGGAGGAGACCGGCTCACCACGGATCGCCTTCTACGCGCGGTCACGGCGCGCCGCCCACACCATCGTCGCGGGCGACCTCGACATCGCCAACGCGCAGGTCGCCGATGTCTTCGAGATCGGCGAGCACCTGGCCGAGGCGGACGTCCTCGGGGTCACCCACACCCTCCTGGCCGAGCTCCTCCGGCGGCAGGGCGACGCAGCCGGGCTGCTCCAGGAGGGCGAGCTGTTCGAGGAGTACGGCAGGTCCGAGGGAGTCGCCTCCGTGATCGCGCAGTCGGCGGTGCTCTGGCTCGAGGGCGGCGACCCCGAGCGCGCCGGGCTCGTCCTGGACTCGCTGCCCGAGCCGGACACCTGGCCGGTCGACGTCGACCTCCTCCTCATGGGGAGCTGCGTGCAGTACGTCGCCGCCGCCACCGGCCGCGACGACCTGGCCGAGCGGGCCCGAGCGGTCCTCGAGCCGTACGCCGGCCGCGCGGTGGTCAACGCCGGGGCCGTGGCCTTCCACGGCGTCGTGGACGAGTTCATCGGCCGCCGCGGAGAGGCGCTGGCGGCGTACCGACGCCTCGGCGCCACCTGGTGGGTCGACCACCTCGGTGCGACCCCGGCCGCTCCCGAGCCGCGTGAGCTCGTCGTCCACCTCGAGCCGTCCGACGCCGGCTGGACCGTGGGTCGCGCCGGCGCGACGTTCGCCCTGCCCGACCTGCGCGGGCTGCACCACCTGCGGACCCTGCTCCAGCACCCGGGGACCGACGTGCCGGCGCTGGACCTGGTCGGCGCCGAGACGGTGCAGTCCGACCTGGGTCCGGTGCTCGACGACACCGCGAAGCGTGCCTACCGCGCCCGGCTGGCCGATCTCGACGCCGAGATCGACGAGGCCGACGCGTGGTCCGACCCGGCCCGGTCGGAGCGGGCGAACCACGAGCGGCAGGCGCTGCTCGACGAGCTCTCGGCGGCCGTCGGGCTGGCCGGGCGTGACCGGCGGCCCGGGGCGACCGCCGAACGCGCACGGATGGCGGTCCGCAAGGCGGTGACGGCGGCCCTGCGCCGGGTCGAGGCGCAGGACCCACCGGTCGCCCGGCTGCTGCGCGACGGGATCCGGACCGGCGTCGTGTGCCGGTACGAGCCCGACCCCGGCCGCGCCGTGCGCTGGGTGCTCTAGCCGACGACCCCCGCCCGGACCACCAGCACGTCGGGCAGGTTGGCGACGATCTGCCTCCACGAGTCGCCGCCGTCGGCGGAGGCCCACACGGCACCGTTGCGGGCGCCGACGTACAGGCCCGCGTCGTCGTGGCCGTCGTGGCACATCGCGTCGCGCATGACGGAGACGTAGAAGTCGTCGGGCAGCCCGTTCGACAGCTCCTCCCACGACCCTCCCGCGTCCCGCGAGCGCCAGACCCGGGCCTTGCCCTCGGGTGGGTAGCGGCCCTCGCCGGCCCCGTTCGGCCAGACGAAGATCGTGTCGGGCTCGTGCGGGTGCACGACCATCACGAACCCGAAGTCGCTCGGCAGCCCCTCGGCGATCGACTGCCAGCTGGCGGCGTGGTCGTCGGAGCGGTACACGCCGCCGTGGTTCTGCAGGTAGAGCCGCTCGGGCCGCGACGGGTGCCGGGCGACCTTGTGCACGCACTGGCCGAACTCGGGGTACTGCTGCCCCTCGGGCAGGAAGTCGGCCCGGATGCCCTGGTTGCGCGGCTCCCACGACGCACCCCCGTCGGCCGACTGGTAGACGCCGCCGGTCGAGATCGCCACCGTCACGGACTGCGGGTCGTCCGGGTGCGGCAGGAGCGTGTGGAACGCCTGGCCGCCGAAGCCCTCGCCCCACTGGGGGCGGTGCGGGTGGTCCCAGAGACCACGGTTCAGCTCGAACGTCGCCCCGCGGTCGGTCGAGCGCCACACGGCGCCCGGCTCGGTGCCCGCCCAGAGGCTGTCGGGCTCCTGGCCCGGCACGATCTGCCAGATCCGCTCGACCGAGGCGTCGATGTCGTCGGAGAAGCGGACCGACCCGCCCGGGGTCTCCTGCCAGCTCGCGCCCAGGTCGTCGGACCAGCGGACCTGCGGGCCCAGCCAGCTGGACGACGCGCCGGCGTACAGCCGGGGCGGCGAGCTCCGCGTGTCGACCAGGCAGGAGTAGACCTCCTCCATGTCGTGATGCGGGCCCGTGAACTGCCAGTCCTCACGCGCCTCGTCGCTCGTCCCGATCCACAGCCCCTTGCGGGTGCCGACCATCACCACTGTCGTCGCCATGACCTAAGTTGACCGCGTGGAGCCGCCGAAGTCATCGGTGCGCGTCTCCCCGATCTGGTTGGTCCTGATCGGCATCCTGTCCGTCCAGTGGGGCGCCGGGCTCGCGAAGACGCTGTTCGACCAGGCCGACCCGACCACGATCGTGTGGCTGCGTCTCGCCACGAGCGCCGTCGTCCTGGCCGTGCTCGCCCGCCCGGCGCTGCGCGGCCACAGCAGGTCCGACTGGGGCGTCGTGGTCGCGTTCGGGCTGTGCCTGGCGGTGATGAACTGGTCGTTCTACCAGTCCTTCCAGCGGATCCCGATCGGCCTCGCGGTGACCATCGAGTTCATCGGCCCGCTCTCCGTGGCGGTCATCGGCTCGCGCCGGGCCCGGGACCTGGTCTGGGTCGGGCTCGCGGGCCTGGGCGTCGTGCTGCTCGGGCTGGAGCCGGGCCGGCTCAACGCCGCCGGCGTCGCGTTCGCCCTGCTCGCCGGCGCGGCGTGGGCGGCCTACATCTACATCGCCGGGGCGACGGGGCGACGCTGGGCCGACTTCGACGGCCTGGCGATGGCCAGCGTCATCGCTGCGGGCCTGCTGACCCCCCTGGCACTCGTGCAGCACGGGTCGCAGCTCGGCCAGGTGGACATCGTCCTGCTCGGCGCGGTGGTCGGGGTGATGAGCTCGGTGATCCCGTACGCCTGCGAGATGGTCGCCCTGCGCAGCCTGCGGCCGTCGACGTTCGGCGTGCTCATGAGCCTCGAGCCGGCGGCCGCCGCGCTGGCCGGCTTCGTCGTGGTCGGCGAGGTGCTGGAGCCGCCGCAGGTGGTCGCGATCGCGTGCGTCGTCGCGGCGAGCATCGGCGCGACGCGCTCGGGATCGACCCTGGCCGAGCCACATCCGGACTGACCACAGTTCATCCAGACGTCACATCGTGGTGACGGTCACGACTTGCGTGGTCCCTAGCGTTGCGGCCATGGCCCTCCCCGCCAGCCCCCGCTCGCTCGCCATGTCCGCCGTCCGCGCCGCTCGCGCGTGGCCGGTCGCGTCCCAGCAGAAGGCCCGACGCAACGCGATGCTCGCCTGCACGTCGCTCACGCAGCGACGGATGGAGCGTCAGGACGTCGAGGACTTCCTGCAGTCGTTCTACGGCACCCCCTCCTCCACCTACGCCTCCGAGGCCGTCGCGCACGGCTGAGCACCGCACGTCGCCGAGGTCGGCATGCGTCCCTCGGGCACAATCACCGCATGCCGACCTCAGCGGCGCGTGCCGCGACCGAGTCACGTCTCTCGTTCCACGACGTGCTCTCCGACGACGGGACCCGCCTCGCCGCCTGGACCAACGACCCCGACGGAGTGATCGACGGGCCGACCGTCGTGCTGTGCAACGGTCTCGGCACGAACCCGTGGGCCTGGCCCGCGCTGCTCCGGCCCGAGTGCGGCGTCCGCGTCGTGTCCTGGAACCACCGCGGGACCGGAGGCTCCGACCGGCCGGACGACGCCGGCCACTGCGGCATCGACGCGTTCGTCGAGGACGCGCTGTCGGTCATGGACCACTTCAACGTCGACCGGGCCGTGCTGATGGGCTGGTCGATGGGGGTGAACACGATGTTCGAGCTCGCCTTCCACCACCCCGAGCGCGTGCGGGGCCTGTTCGCGGTGGCGGGCGTCCCCGGGGACACGTTCGCGACGATGCTCGGCCCGCTCCGCCTCCCCCGCCTGGTCACGAAGACGGTGACCGTGGGGCTCGCGCGCACGCTGCAGGTGGCCGGTCGCGCGCTCACCCCGCTCACCACCCGGCTGCCGGTCGGGACCCGGGCCATCAACGTGCTGACGCACACCGGATTCATGTTCCCGGTCCCCGACCCGGAGCTCGCCGCCGTCGCCGTCCGGGAGTTCCTGACCACCCCGATCGAGTGGTACATGAGGCTGGCGATCGCCACCGCCGAGCACGGCCGGGTGTCGCTGAGCGGTCTCGGGGTGCCGGTCGCCTTCGTGGCCGGCAGCTGGGACGTCCTCTCGGGGACGCGCGACATGCAGTCGGCCGCCTCCCGGATCCCGGACGCGACGTACGACGAGCTCCGCGGCAGCCACTTCATCCAGATGGAGCAACCCGACCGCGTGCACCAGCTCCTGGTCGAGTTCCTGGAGCGGGTCGGCTGATGCGCCGTCTCGCCGTGGCCGCCGCGGTCCTGCTCCTCACCACCGCCGCGTGCTCGCAGGGTGGCGACGAGACCACCATCGACGTCGACGAGCCCACGGAGTCGGCGACGTCACCGTCGGCCACCACGTCGGAGTCGCCGACCGAGCCCACCTCGACGCCGCCCACGAGCGAGCCGCCGGCGAACGGCGCTCCCGAGGTCGTCGAGACGGTCGCGACCGGGCTGGTCGCGCCGTGGGGGCTGGCCTTCCTGCCGGACGGCGACGCGGTCGTCACCGAGCGAGACACCGCCAAGGTGCTGCTGGTCGGTGGCGACGCCCCGCACGAGGTGACCGAGATCGGCACCATCGGCGAGGCGGCCCCGCAGGGCGAGGGCGGGCTGCTCGGCGTGGCGGTGTCGCCGACGTTCGACCGCGACCGGCTCCTCTACTTCTACGTGAGCACCGACCGCGACAACCGGATCGTGACGGCGACGTACGACAAGGGCGGACTCTCGAGGACCAACCCGATCCTCACGGGCATCCCGCTCGGCGGCATCCACGACGGCGGCCGGATCGCGTTCGGCCCCGACGGCTACCTCTACGCGTCGACGGGCGAGACCGGGGAGCCCGCGCTCGCGCAGGACCTCGACAGCCTCGGCGGCAAGATCCTGCGGGTCACCAAGAAGGGCAAGCCGGTCCGGCTGAACCCGAACGCCGACGAGATCTACTCGTGGGGCCACCGCAACGTGCAGGGTCTGGCCTGGACCGACGACGGCCAGCTGTGGGCCTCGGAGTTCGGGCAGAACACGTTCGACGAGCTCAACCGGATCGAGGCCGGCGCCAACTACGGCTGGCCGGACCACGAGGGCGAGGGCGGGGAGGCGGACGGCTTCGTCGACCCGCAGGCCGTGTGGGGCACCGACGTCGCGTCGCCGTCCGGCCTCGCGTTCACCGACGGCGCGCTCTGGATGGCCGCGCTGCGCGGCAACCGGCTCTGGCGGATCCCGCTCGACTCCGAGGGCGAGGCCGACCAGCCGGAGGCGTACTTCGTCGGCGAGTACGGCCGGATGCGCACCGTGGTCGCCGCACCCGACGGCTCGCTGTGGCTGACGACGTCCAACCAGGACGGGCGAGGCACGCCCGCGGACGACGACGACCGGATCCTGCGGGTCGCGCCCTAGACGTCCGCCGTCACGGTCGCACGCCTCGCAGCGCGCCGGAGCGTGGCGAGGACGGCCGGCCCGAGGACCACGATCGCAACCGCGTTCGAGATCGCGCGACCGGTGTCGAAGCTCGTCGTCGACGTGATCAGCGTGTAGGCCAGGAAGTGCTGGAGGTTGTCGCCCAGCGACGCCATGGGGTCGAACGAGATCGACGTGGCGCTGTGGCCGGGCACCGCGATGCCGAGCAGGAACGGCCAGCCGGACAGGTTCATCAGCAGGCCGTAGAGGTAGGCAGCGACGACGCCGTACGCCGCGAGCATCGCGATCTCCCAGCGCCCGGTCACCCGCCGCGGGAGCAGCCCGGCGCCCATGCCGACCCAGGCCGAGACGAGCATCTGGAAGGGCAGCCAGGGGCCGACGCCGGCGGTCATCAGCGCGGACGCGAACAGGCTCGTGACGCCCAGGACGAAGCCGAAGCCCGGGCCGAAGACCCGTCCGGCCAGCACCAGGATGAAGAACACGAGCTCGACGCCTCCGGTGCCGGGCGAGACACCGCGCAGGATGGCGTTGACCGCGCTGAGCACGCCCAGCATCGCCAGCACCCGGGTGTCGAGACCGCCCTCGCTGAGCTCCGCGAGCACGACCGCGATGACCACCGGCAGCAGGGCCAGGAAGATGAACGGCGGGTCGACGCGGTCCTCGGGCGCGACCTGCACCAGCAGCGGCCAGACCAGCATCATCAGGCCGCCGAGGGAGGCGACGGTGAGGATCACCGCCGACCGGCGCGACAGCGGGACGGCTCGGACCGTCTCGACGGCGCTCACGCCACCTCCTCCACCCGCAGCCAGGGCGGGCCGAGCACCTTCATGACCTGGGGCGCGAACGCCGGGGACTCCGCGAGCACGCGTCGGGCCGGCCCGGACGAGACGACCTCGCCGTCGGCCATCACCACGACGCGGTCGGCGACCAGGGCCGCGAACTCGACGTCGTGGGTGGACACCAGCACCGCCCGGCCGGCCTCGGCCATCCCGCGCAGGTTCGCCGCCAGCGCGCGCTTGGCCGCGTAGTCGAGTCCGCGCGTGGGCTCGTCGAGCAGGACCACCGGTGGCCTCGCCGCGAGGACCAGGGCGAGGGCCAGGGCGAGCCGCTGGCCCTCCGACAGGTCGCGAGGGTGCCGGTCGCCGGGGATGTCCGGCACGAGCGAGTCGAGGACCTCCCGGGTGCCCGCTCCCCCGGCCGCGCACTCCTCGTCGACGGTCTCGAGGTACAGGAGGTCGTCGGCGTTCTGCGGGAGCAGCCCGACCAGCGTGCGTCGTACGCCGGCCTTGACCTGGGCGGGGTCGGTCCCGCCCACGTCCACCGTGCCCGCGCCGCGCGCTCCCGACCCCTGCAGGGCCCACAGCAGCGAGGACTTGCCCGCGCCGTTGCGGCCCATCAGCGCGGTGACCCCCGCCGCGAGGTCGAGCGAGACGTCGCGGACGGCGACCGTCCGGCCGTGGACCACCGTGAGGTCCTTCGCGCGCAGCACCGGCGCGTCGAGTGACCCGTTCGGACGGTCCGAGGGCGGTTTCGATAGTCCGAACGGGTCACTCGACGCCGCCAGCCGCCGCCGGGCCTCCCGGACGGTGAGCGGCAGCGGCGACCAGCCGGCCTTGCGGCCGAGCTCGACGAGGGGCGGCACGATCGGCGAGCGGGACAGGACGTCGGCCGGGTCGCCGACCTCGAGACGGTCCCCCGTGAGCAGGGCCATCCGGTCGACGAAGGGGATGACCCTCTCCAGCCGGTGCTCGGCCAGCAGCACCGAGACGCCGAGGTCGTGCACCAGACGGGTCAGGGTCGCGAGCACGTCCTCGGCCGCGGTGGGGTCGAGCGCGGACGTCGGCTCGTCGAGCACCAGCAGGCGGGGGTGCATGGTCAGCACCGACCCGATGGCGACCCGCTGCTGCTGGCCGCCCGAGAGCGTGCGCAGGTCGCGGCCGCGGAGCTCGGCGATGCCGAGCAGGTCGAGGGTCTCCTCGACCCGGCGGCGCATGGTCTCGCCCGGCAGGCCGAGCTGCTCCATGCCGTAGGCGAGCTCCTCCTCGACGGTGTCGGTGACGAAACCGGCGAGCGGGTCCTGGCCGACGTACCCGATCACGTGGGCCCGCTCGCGCGGCGGCTTCTGGAGGATGCTGGCGCCGTCGAGCAGCACGTCACCGGTGAGCCGACCGCCGGTGAACCGCGGTACCAGCCCGGTGACGACCCCGAGCAGCGTCGACTTGCCGGAGCCGGTGGGCCCGGACACGAGCACCAGCTCACCGTCGCCGATCGTGAGGTCGACGTCGGTCAGCACCGGGGTGTCGTCGTAGGAGACGGTGATGGTGCGCAGCTCGATCATGCGGCGACCACCAGCTTCGGCTCGGGAGACGCCGGGCCGGCGACGAGACCGACCGTAGCCGCCAGCAGCGCGGCGACGGTCAGGGTGGGCAGCGAGGTCAGGTCGGGGTACGCGACGGGTATCTGGTTCCTCGAGACCCAGACCATGGTGACCGCGGCCGCCACGCCCGAGGCCATCACCACGAGCTCGGGCACGCGCCACCGGTCGGGCCGGTACGGCGTGCGCTGGACGCGCCGGCCGGCGCTGACCAGGCCGACGACGGCCACGACGACTCCGAGCGCCAGCATCGGGAGGGCGAGGATCCGCGGCGCCGTCTGGTCGAGCCCGGCGTACACGCCCACGCAGATCCCGCACAGGCCCGGCGAGCATCAGGCCGCCCGTCGTCCGCCGCTCACCGCGGGTCGCACCTGCCCGACCGGCCGTAGCCACGGGTGTCCATCCCGGCGGCGAGCCGGAGCGAGCGCTCGAGCGCGTCCTCGAGGATCGGCACCAGGTAGCGGCGCAGCCGGCCGACCCGGCGGGTGTCGCCCGCGCGCAGCGACTGGGCCAGCCGCACCCGCCGGGCGCTGTCGGCGAACTGCGGCAGCACGGTGACCGCGACCACCAGGGCGGTGCCGACCTCGTGGAGCGCGGCCGGGACCGAGCGCAGCAGCCGCTTGGGGTTCGCCAGCGCGTTGGCCGCGCCGATGCAGATCACGATGGTCGCCAGCCGCAGCCCGTCGTAGAGGCCCGCGGTCACGGCCTCCTGGGTCACCGGTCCCAGGAGCCGGATCCCGAGCACCCAGTCCGGCAGCGGGATCTCGGGCAGCCCGACGAGGACGCGCCCGGTCTCGACGCCGCCGCCGAGCACGATCCGGAACAGCACCCTCATCACGACGATCACGACCCCGAGCCAGACGTACAGGCGGAAGGAGCGCGCCCACGGCTGGTCCGACCGGCGCAGCATCACGACCAGCGTCGCCACCCCGATCAGCGTGGCAGCGCGAACGGGTTGGTGGTCTGCGAGGCGGCCGCCGCGAGCCCGATCGCCCACACCCACCAGGCCACGGGGTGCAGGTCTCGCGGCAGGCGGGCGGCCACGGTCGACTAGGCCCGTCGACGGCGCAGGACGACGGCGCCCGCCGATGCGGCGAACAGGGCGGCGACCACCGCGACGGGGACCCAGCCCGGCAGGCCGTCGTCCTCGACGTCGGCCGCCGCGCTGCTCGGCTCGACGGTGTCGGGCGACGGCGTGTCGCTCGGCGTCGGGCTCGAGGTCGCGGTGGGCGTCCCGCTCGCCGTCGGCGTGGCGCTGGGCGTCGCCGTCGGCGTGGGCGCGGCCGAGGGGCTCGTGCTCGACTCCTCCGTCGGCGAGGGTGTCGCCTCCGCGGTCGGCGCCGGTGTCGGCTTGCTGGTCGGCGTCGGCTTCACCGTCGGGCTGGGCGTCGGCTTGTCGGTGGGCGTCTCGGTCGGGGTGGGTGCGGTCGCAGCGGTCTTCGGCGGCGCCACTCCCGGCTTGACCGAGCCGTCGACGTCGTCCCAGGCGAAGGCGACCGAGCCACCGGCCGGGACCTTGAGCGAGGTGACCCCGAGCGAGGAGTAGCTCCACGTCCCGGTCTTGCCGTCGGACCACCACAGCCCCCAGTAGGCGCTGGCCGGCGAGGTGTTGACGCACGGGTCGCTGGCCGGCACGGCCTCGACCCGGCACACGTAGCCCGGCTGCCGCTGGGCGTAGGTGAGGTCGAAGCCGTTGCGGGTGAACAGGGTGGAGGCCTGGGTCCCGCCGCCCGCCGGGTCGCAGACCGACTGGGTGCCGCCGCCGAGGCCCTTGAAGTCGACGACCACGGAGACGCCACCCGCGTCGCCGCAGGTGGCGCCGGTCGCCGGAGCGACCGGCAGGGAGAGACCCGCCGCCGCGGTCACGAGGACCGCGGCGGCGAACGCTGCGCGAGGCACGATCAGTCGCAACCGTCGATGATCGTGAACACCAGCGCCGGCGCGGCCTGGGCGGTCGCCCGGCGCCACTGGTCCTCCTCCGTGGCGCTGATGCCGTCCTGGGCACCGGCGAGGGCGGCCTTGTCGTACGCGATCGCGCCGTTCTCGCCCGACACACCGGAGACGGTCAGCTTGGACGACCCGACCCGGGCCCCCTTGTTGCGCCTGCTTGCAGGCGCCGGCGGCGCCGAGCGCCCACGCGGCGAGACCGGTGCTGTTGGCGTTGGCCGCCTCGGTCGCCGTGCCGCCGCCGAAGCTGCCGTTCTTCGCCTGGTGCTTCGTCAGCCACGTGACCGCCTTCGCGATCGCGCCTTGACCGCCTTGGACGGCTTCGGGTGCTCGAGCAGCGAGAGCACCGCGAGCGCGGTCGCGTCGGTGTCCGGAGCGCTGGTGGTCTTGCGCTTGCCGCCGTCGCAGGTCTGGTCGGCCGCCGTCTTGTCGGCGGTGAAGCCCAGCCGGAAGTAGCCCGGCTTGCACTGCTGCGCCAGCAGGAACTTGGCGACCTTCGCCGGCCTTCTTCGACTTCGCCGTCGCCAGGGCCTGGACGGCGAACGCCTGGCCGATGGTGTTGGCGAAGTCGTCGCCGGTGGTCTTGTCCTGGATCCGGCCGGAGATCGGCTTCTTGTTGCCGACGCGCTTGTTGAGCCGCGCGACCAGGTCGACGCCGCCGAACTTCGAGGCGTCCGCGCCGGTGACCTGGGCGAACGCGGCGGCCTTCGCCGTGGCGTTCGCGTAGATGTCGCTGCTCATGAAGTCCACGCCGGTGGTGTAGCTGTCGACGTGCTTGGCGATCGCCTTGCGGACCGTCCGGGCCTGCTTCTTCTCGTCGAGCGCGCGGAACGCGAGGCCGACGTCGATCGACAGCCCGTAGTCGTCGTAGTCGAACTCGTTGTTGTGGACCAGGCCGTTGGTGAGCTGCTTGTTGAGCCAGCGCTCGGTCTGGTCGATCGGGTCGCCGGCGTTGGCAGGAGCGGCCGAGCCGACCGTCACTCCGACAGAGAGGGTCAGCGCCAGCGCGCTGAGGACGAGCTTCTTCATGGTTCCTTCCCGCTGCGACAACGGGAGGCCGGGAGCGGTGCTCCGACGGGGCCACCCGCTGCTTTCCTCGACAGCGTGTGATCAGGCACGCCACGTGGCAGGTGCTCCGGCTCGCCGCCCCGAGGGCGGCCTACGGTTGCGGGTCAGCGCCGGAGTCGAACCGGCTTCCCCCGCCACGGGCGTGGTGATGAATGGAGTTGTAGCGCTGGGCAGCGTACCCCGCTGCGGTCAGGTGAGCTTCTCCAGGATCAGCTCGCGAACACGGCCGGCGTCCGCCTGCCCGCGCATCTCCTTCATGACGGCGCCGATGAGCGCTCCGGCCGCCGCGTGCTTGCCCTCGCGGATCTTGTCGGCCGCGTCGGGGTCCGCCGCGATCGCGGTGTCGACCGCGGTCGACAGCGCGCCGTCGTCCGAGACGATCGCGAGCCCGCGGGCGGCGACGATCTCCTCGGGCGTGCCCTCGCCGGCGAAGAGCCCGTCGAAGACCTGGCGGGCGAGCTTGTCGTTGAGCGTCCCCGCGTCCACGAGGGCCTGGACGGCGGCGACCTGGGCCGGGCTGACGCCGAGGTCGGCGATCTCGAGGCCCTGGTCGTTGGCGCGGCGGGCCATCTCCCCCAGCCACCACTTGCGGGCGGCCTGGGGCGAGGCTCCGGCGGCGATGGTCTCCTCGATCAGCCCGAGCGCGCCGGCGCCGACGGTGTCGCGCATGTCGAGGTCGGAGAAACCCCACGCGGCCTGCAGCCGTGCGCGCCTCTCCGTCGGGTTCTCCGGCAGCGTGCCGCGCAGCTCCTCGACCCACTCCCGGGACGGGGCGACCGGCACCAGGTCGGGCTCGGGGAAGTAGCGGTAGTCCTCGGCGTCCGACTTCTCGCGGCCGCTCGTCGTGATGCCGGTGTCCTCGTGCCAGTGCCGGGTCTCCTGGAGGATCGAGCCCCCGGCGTCGAGGATGCCCGCGTGCCGCTGCATCTCGAAGCGGACGGCGCGCTCGACCGAGCGGAACGAGTTCACGTTCTTGGTCTCGGTGCGGGTGCCCAGGACGCCCGAGCCCTTGGGTGCGAGCGACAGGTTCACGTCGGCCCGCAGGTTGCCCTGGTCCATCCGCGCCTCGGAGACCCCGAGGGCGAGGATCAGGTCGCGGAGCTGGGAGACGTACGCCTTCGCCACGGCCGGCGCCCGCTCCCCCGCGCCGGTGATCGGCTTGGTGACGATCTCGATCAGCGGGATGCCGGCGCGGTTGTAGTCGACGAGCGAGTAGTCCGCGCCGTGGATCCGGCCGGTCGCGCCGCCCATGTGGGTGGACTTGCCGGTGTCCTCCTCCATGTGGGCGCGCTCGATCTCCACGCGGAACGTCTCACCGTCCACGTCGACGTCCATCCAGCCCTCGAACGCGATCGGCTCGTCGTACTGGGAGGTCTGGAAGTTCTTCGGCATGTCCGGGTAGAAGTAGTTCTTCCGCGCGAACCGGCACCACTCGGCGATCTCGCAGTTGAGCGCGAGGCCGATGCGGATCGCCGACTCCACGGCGACACGGTTCACCGCCGGCATCGAGCCGGGCAGCCCGAGGCAGGTCGGGCAGACGTGCGTGTTCGGCTCGCCGCCGAACGCCGCGGGACAGCCGCAGAACATCTTGGTGTTCGTGTTGAGCTCGACGTGGACCTCGAGCCCGAGGGCGGGGTCGTAGCGCTCGAGCACCTCGTCGAACGGCACCAGCGTCTCGGTCGTCACAGCGCGCCTCCCTCGAGGGCCGGGGCCTTGTCGAGCAGCGGGCCGCCCCACTGCTCGAGCAGCAGCGCCTCGAGTGCCGCGCCGACCCGGTAGCACCGGTCGTCGGCCAGCGCGGGCGCCAGGATCTGGAACCCCGCCGGCAGGCCGTCCTCGTCGGCGAGGCCGCTGGGCACGGAGATCCCCGGGACGCCGGAGAGGTTGGCCGGGATGGTCGCCAGGTCGTTGAGGTACATCGCCAGCGGGTCGTCGACCTTGTCGCCGATGGGGAACGCCGTGGTCGGCGCGGTCGGCGAGACCAGGACGTCGGCCTGCCCGAACGCCGTCGCGAAGTCCTGCGAGATCAGGGTGCGCACCTTCTGGGCCTGGCCGTAGTAGGCGTCGTAGTAGCCGCTCGACAGGGCGTAGGTGCCGAGGATGATCCGGCGCTTCACCTCGTCGCCGAAGCCGGCCTCGCGGGTCGCTCGCATGACGTCCTCGGCCGACGGCGCGTCAATGCCCTCGGGCAGCACCCGCAGGCCGTACCGCATCGCGTCGAACCTGGCCAGGTTGCTGGACGCCTCGGCCGGGAGGATCAGGTAGTACGTCGCCAGCGCGTGCACGAAGTGCGGGCACGACACCTCGACGACGTCGGCGCCCGCCTTGACCAGCAGGTCGAGCGACTCCTGGAACCGGGTCAGCACGCCCGTCCTGGTAGCCCTCGCCGCCGAGCTCCTTGACGACGCCGACGCGCAGTCCGCTCAGGTCACCGGAGGCACCCTGCCGGGCCGCCTCGACGAGCGACGGCAGCGGCTGGTCGATCGAGGTGGAGTCCTTCGGGTCGTGGCCGCCGATGATCTCGTGGAGCAGCGCGGAGTCGAGCACGGTCCGGGTGACCGGGCCGACCTGGTCGAGCGAGTTGGCCAGGGCGACGAGCCCGTAGCGGGAGACGCCGCCGTAGGTCGGCTTCACGCCGACCGTCCCGGTCACGGCCCCGGGCTGGCGGATCGAGCCGCCGGTGTCGGTGCCCAGGGCGATCGGGGCCTCGAACGACGCCACCGCCGCCGCCGAGCCGCCGCCGGACCCGCCGGGGATCCGGTCGAGGTCCCACGGGTTGTGCGTCGTGCCGTACGCCGAGTGCTCGGTCGAGGAGCCCATGGCGAACTCGTCCATGTTGGTCTTGCCGAGGATCGGCAGGCCGGCCGCCTTCACCCGGGCGACCGCGGTCGCGTCGTACGGCGGGATCCAGCCCTCGAGGATCTTCGACCCGCAGGTCGTGGGCAGGCCCTTCGTGGCCAGCACGTCCTTGACCGCGATCGGCACGCCGTCGAGCGCGGAGGCGAGGGTGCCCGAGGCGCGGCGCGCGTCCGACGCCTCGGCGGCGGCGAGCGCACCCTCGGTGTCGACGTGCAGGAACGCGTGGACGGCGCCGTCGACGTCGGCGATCCGGTCGAGCGACCTCTGGGTCAGCTCCACGCTCGTGGTGGCGCCGGAGGCGAGGTCGTCGGCGAGCTCGGCCGCGGACCTGCGGAGGTCGGTCACTGCTCGTCCCCCAGGATCCGCGGCACGGCGAAGCGCTGCTCCTCCTGCGCGGGGGCGCCCGAGAGCGCCTGCTCCGGCGTCAGGGAGGGCTCGACGACGTCCTCGCGGAAGACGTTCGTCAGCGGCAGCGCGTGCGAGGTCGGCGGGACGTCGTCACCCGCCACGCCGCTGATCGAGGCGACCGAGTCCAGGATCACCGACAGCTGCGGCGCGAGGTGGTCGAGCTCGGCGTCGGACAGGTCGATCCGAGCGAGCGTCGCGAGGTGCGCGAGCTCGTCCCGGGTGATCTCAGCCATGGCGGCAATCCTAGGAGGCTGACCGGGTGTCGGCTCCGGCGCCCTGATGCACGTCCAGGCGGAGCAGCCGGCTCGTGAGGTCGACCGCGGGACCCAGGACGACGATCACGGCGATGGTGCCGATCCCCAGGGTTGCGCCGAGCAGCCAGCCGACCAGTGCTCCCCCGCCCTGGACCAGGCTGTAGGTCCACTTGAACGGCACGGGCGGGTCCCACGCCAGCGCCGCCGCCTCGGCCGGACCGGCCCCGGTGTTGCCGCCGAGATAGACCGCGATCCCGACGGCCAGGACGGGAAGCGCGGCGGCGAGCAGCGCGAGTCTCCACGGGAGGTCGGCAGGGGTGTCGAGCAGCTCGATCAGGACGGAGACGGTCCAGCCGACCACGACGACCTGGATGGCCGTCCCCAGCCCCGGGAACACCTTGCGCAGCGCAGCGACGACCAGGAAGAGCAGGCTGATCAGCAGGTTGGCCACCAGGAAGGACGTCCCGGTCGTGATCGACACCCCGTTCACGAGCGTGGAGAAGCCGTCGGAGCCGAGGTCGGCGGTGAGCAGCATCGCGACGCCGACGCCCAGCACGACGCAGCCGAGCGTCACCTGCGCCAGCTGCCGCGGTGCCGTCGAGACGCTCATCAGCGCCATGCTCCCAGGCACAGCGCATCAGTCGTGACCCGCCGGTTACCGGGGCTCCATGGCCACCAAGACAGCGATCATCTACTACTCCTCCACCGGCACCGTCGACGCGATGGCTCGCCGCGCGGCCCAGGCGGCCGAGAAGGAGGGCGCCGAGGTCCGTCTGCGGCACGTCGCCGAGAACGCCCCCGACGAGGCGATCCAGAGCCAGGACGAGTGGGCGAAGCACCGCGAGGAGGTCGACGGCGACCCCGTCGCCGAGCCCGACGACATCGCCTGGGCCGACGTGGTGCTGATGGGCACCCCGACGAGGTACGGCAGCGCCGCCAGCCAGCTCCAGGCGTTCATCGACTCGACCGGCCCGCTGTGGCAGGAGGGTGCGCTGGCCGACAAGGTCTATGCCGCCTTCACGGCCACCCAGACCGAGCACGGCGGCCAGGAGTCGACGCTGCTCTCGCTGTACACGACGTTCATGCACTGGGGCGGGATCATCGTCGCGCCGGGCTACACCGACGAGCTGAAGTTCGCCGACGGCAACCCGTACGGCGCGGGGAAGGTCACCGGCGACACGACCGAGCTCGAGGACGCCGACACGGACGCCATCGACCACCTCGTCTCGCGGGCGATCGGAGTGGCGCGGAAACTCGCCGCCTAGCCGGACCAACCCCTTCCGCGCTCGCGGCGTCTTGAACACTGACCGCGAGAGATGACGGGACGGTGCCATGGGACGGATGCCGACGGACGCTGAGTTCAGCGACTTCGTCGAGGCCGCGTGGCCCGGCCTCTACCGGACCGCCTTCCTGATGCTGGGCGAGCACCAGCTGGCCGAGGACCTCGCCCAGACGGCGCTCACCAAGACGTACGCGTCCTGGGGCAAGGTGCGCGAGCCGGGCGCCGCCGTCGGCTACGCCCGCGTGGTGATGGCCAACACCGCCGCGACCTGGTTCCGGCGGCGCTCGTGGCGCAACGAGCGACCGACCGAGGTCCTCCCCGAGGCCGTCTCGAGTCCCGACCACTCGGACCGCCCGGCAGTGATCGAGGCACTGGGGACGCTGCCTCCGCGGATGCGCGCCGTCGTCGTCCTCCGGTACTTCGACGACCTCTCCGTCCGCGAGGTCGCGCACGCCCTCTCGATCAGCGAGGGCACCGTGAAGAGCCAGACGGCGCACGCCCTGGACCGGCTCCGGGTGCAGCTGGGCGACGCCGTCGTCCCGCAGGAGCAAGGAGCGACCCATGACTGAGCGACTCGCCACCCTCCTCCACGAGGAGGCGGAGGACATCGCCGTCCCGCGGCCACCCACGGCCGACCTGCTGGACCAGGGGCGTCGGCTCCGCAGGCGACGGCGCGCGACGGCCGTCGTCGGAGGGTGTGCCGCCGTCCTCGTGCTCGGCGCCGGTGCCGTCGTGGTGCGCGACCTCTCGCAGGACGCGCGGGGCATCGACCCCGAGGTCGCGGCCGCCGCGTACGCCTCGGACGGGGCGTTCGCGGTGGGCCGCGACCTGTACATCGGTGAGGAGCACTTCCGCTGGGACGAGTCGATCCGGGCGCTCTACTACACCTCGGCGGGCGTGGTCGTGCGCAGCGGCGAGACGCCGGACACGGGTGACGGCGGCCGGTCCAGCTACGAGCTGGTCACCCCGACCGGCGAGCGCTCCGAGATCCATGCACAGATGAGCGACCGGATCGCCGGATTCGAGCCGGACAGCACGCGGTTCGCCTACGCCACCCAGCGCGACGGGAACCTCGAGATCGTGGTGCACGACGCGGTGAGCGACGAGGAGCTGGCCCGGGTCACGGTGCTCGACCACCCGGTGGACAGCGGCTGGGACGCGCCGCCGGTGTCGATCGACGGCGACCTCGTGTGGGTCCGCGACGGCGACGGGTGGAGCGAGGTGAACTGGCGCACCGGCGAGATCCGCGACGTGCCGGACACCGCCGACACCTACGAGATCCAGAACGGCCGGTACGCCGTCCAGCGCGGGCGCGTCTGGGAGATCCGCTCGACCGGCACCGACGACCGTCGGGCAGGTGACCATGCGCAAGGGCTGGTACGCGTTCTTCTCCCCCGACGGCCGCTTCATGCGCAGCTTCCCGAACATGTCCGAGTCGAAGGACGACATCGTGGCGATCGCGCACGACGTGGCGACCGACACGAGCCGTGAGCTGCCCGGGGTCGAGGACGACCTGGGCTGGACGCCCGACGGCCACCTCCTCGTGCTGGACGGGGACACGGTCTCGATCTGCGAGGTCCTGACCGACACCTGCGAGGACCGGACCTACGACCTGGGCTCGGGCACGGTCAAGCTCGGCGGCAACCCGTACGAGTCCTAAGTCGACTCGATCAGTCGACCATGGGACCATGGGTCCGCCATGGAGTCCGTTCTCGACGCGCGCCTGCGGTGGCTGCGCGCCCTGGTCGTGGGCTCGGTCGCCTTCCTGCTGGGCGTCACCGGGCACGTCCAGGCCGACGGACTGCTCCCCGGACCGATCGGGCTGTCCGTCCTGTTCGCTCTCTCGACGCTCCTCGCCCTGCCCGTGCTCGGCCGCCGGGTCTCGTCGGTCCGGACGGTCGCGCTGCTCGTGGGCGGGCAGACCTTCATCCACCTCTGCCTGACCATGACCGCCGGTCACGCGGGTGACGCCCGCGCCCACGTCAGCGCGTCGACGCCGGCCGGCCTCGGCCCGCTGCCCACCGTCGACGGCCGCCGGGTGGGGTCGCTGCAGGACGCGTACCTCGGCACTGCCAGCGACTCGGCGGTGCCCGTCCTGCCGGCGAACCTGGTGACCGACCTCCAGGCGCACGCGCCGATGATGGCGGTGCACCTCGTCGCGGCCGCGCTCGTCGGTCTCTGGCTGGCGCACGGCGAGCGACTCCTCTGGTCGGTCGCAGCGCTGACCGCGCGTCACCTGCTGGCCGTCGTCCAGCTCGTGCTGCCGGTCGTGGTGCCGGCCCGCTCGCTCGCGTCGTACGACGCGCTGCACTCCCCCGCCGGGCCCCGCTCGGTGTGGCTCACCCGCCCGGACTCCCGGCGCGGGCCACCTCTCCTCCTCGCTGCCTAGTCCCCACCCGCCGACCGTCGCGTCGGCGGGTCGTCCCTGCGTCTCCGAGGAGAGACATGACCGACGTCCTCGCGCGTCCGCGCGACCCCGCACGACCTGACAAGAGCTCGAGCCCGACCCGCGGTGGCTGGTTCCGGGCGTTCTGGCGCTGGCACTTCTTCGCCAGCTTCCTCGTCGTCCCGATCCTGCTGCTGCTGGCGGTGACCGGGCTGATCTACCTGTTCCGGTTCCAGCTGGAACCGCTCCTGCACGCCGACCTGATGAAGGTGGACCCCGACGGGGGCACGGGTCGGCTCCAGCCGTACTCGACCCAGGAGGCGCTGGTGGCCCGGGCCTACCCCGACGCCGAGATCGTCTCGATGGCCGAACCGCGCGACGAGGACCGCAGCACGGTCTTCTCGGTGGTCACCGTCGGCGGCGAGACCCGCGACGTGTACGTCGACCCGTACACGCCCGAGGTCCTCGGCTCCATGAACCCGGACACCACGCTCTCCGGCACGGCCGTGCGGCTGCACGGGGAGCTGATGGCCGGGCGGTGGGGCGACCACCTCATCGAGCTGGCCGCCTGCTGGGCGATCGTCATGGCGCTCACCGGCTACGTGCTGTTCGCCCGCGGCTGGCGGGCCCGCCGCAAGGCCCGGAGGTCCGGCAGACCCGCGGCGAGGTTGCGGTCCAGGCACGCCCTGGTCGGCTCGGTCGTCGGCGTCGGCCTGCTCTACCTGGTCGTCTCCGGTCTTCCGTGGACCGGGTTCTGGGGCGAGAAGGTGCAGACCTTCGCGACCGAGCGCGGCTCGTCGATGTGGAGCGAGGACCACGGTGCACTGTCCGACCCGGCGTCCTCGCTCGACGAGTCGCTCCCGCACAGCCACCAGACCGATGTGCCGTGGGCGCTCGGCGACTCGGAGGTGCCGACGTCCGACCCGGCGAGCGCGGACGGGCGGAACGTCGCCAACCTCGACACGGCGGTGGTCGTCGCCGAGCAGGAGGGGCTCCGGCACCCGATGACCGTCGCCCTGCCGGGGGACGACGGAGGCGTGTACTCGGTGATCGGCTACGCCTTCGACGCGCCCTCGGACGAGAAGACGCTGCACGTCGACCAGTACGGCGGCCAGGTCGTGTCGACGTACGGCTTCGACGACTACCCGACGCTCGCCAAGGTCGTCTCGCAGGGCATCGGGCTGCACGAGGGCCGCAGCCTCGGGCTCTGGTCGTTCTGGGGCTCGGCGCTGACGTGCCTGGCGGTGGTCTTCATGTGCGTCACCGGGCCGCTCATGTGGTGGCGACGCCGGCCGAAGGGCGCATCCCAGGTGGGGGCTCCGCGGGGACGGATGCCGCTGCGGACGACGCCGGCGCTCGTGGTGCTGCTGGTCGCCCTGGGGGTCTTCCTCCCCTACTTCGGCCTGTCGTTGCTCGCCGTGCTCGCCCTCGACCACCTCGTCCTCCGACGGGTCCCGGCGCTCGCTGGGTGGTTCGGTACGACGTGACGCTCTCCGGAGGACCTCCGGATCGACCGAGCCGGGCGATGCCAGCGCGAGCTCGAGCGACACCCGCTGGGCGGCCAACGGCCCCTGCAGGTCGTGCGAGACGTCGGCCACCAAGTCGCCGCTGTCGCTGGGCCGAGGCGTCGACCCGGCCGAGCATCGCGGTTCATCGTCGCCGCCAGCCGTGCCGACCTCGTCGCGCCGCCCGTCGTCCGGCGACGCGACGGTCGAGCTGGTCGGACCGATGCGCGTCCACCTCCGCCCGGATCCTGTCGAACCGGGCCAGCGCCCGCCCGAGCACCACCCACATCACCAGGCCCAGGGCCAGCAACGCGAGCGGGACGCCGACGCAGCAGCGCCCGCCGGAGCGCGGCGGTGGCCTCCCGCACCGACTCCAGGCTGGTCCCCTCGCACGACGGTCACCGCACCGTCGGCACGGGCCGCTCTGGACCCACACCCGGTAGGTCTCGGTCTCGCCGTCGTCGGGCGCCTCGGATCGTGCGCGCCTCCCTGGCCCGTCGACCCCGTGCGTCGACGATCGGTGACGCCCCTGGATGTTCGGCCGAGGCCGCGAGCACCGTGCCGTCCGCGGCGAAGACCTGGGCGACCGAGTCGTCGTCGACGTTGCGCAGCACGGCCGGGAGGTCGCCGGCCGCCGCCTGGTCGAGCAGGTCCCGGACCCGCGACCGCGACAGGTCGTCGCGCGTCGAGGTCAGCTGCCGGTCCAGCGTGTCGACCAGGAGGCACGCCGCCGGCCGACCAGCACCACGGCGCACAGCAACGTCGCCGACCACCGTGGCCCGGATGCGCAGGCTGAGCCGCCGCGTCCAGCCATCAGTGCGTCGGCCACCAGCCGGTAGCCGACCAGCCGGACCGTCTGCAGGCTGGCGCGGTCGAACGGGATGTCGATCCGCTGACGCAGCTGCCGGGCGTAGACCTCGACGATGTTCGGGTCGCCCTCGAAGGCGAAGTCCCACACGTGCTCGAGGATCGTGGCCTTGCTGACCACCTCACCGGCTCGGCGCATCAGGAACTCGAGCATGGAGAACTGGCGGGGCGTCAGCGTCCATCGACGCGTCGCCGCCGGCTGACCCGGTGAGCGGCCGGATCCAGGCGGAGGTCTCCGACCTCCAGCACCGCCGGCCGTTCTCGCGCACCTCGCCGGACGCAGTGCCCGCAGCCGCGCCGAGGAGCACCACGAAGGAGAACGGCTTGGCCAGGAAGTCGTCGGCGCCCGCGTCGAGGGCCTGTGCCTCCTGCTCCGGGCCCGAGCGTGCCGTGAGCATCAGGATCGGCGTCCAGTCGCCCGCCTCGCGGCGTCGTGCGCACAGCTCGTCGCCTCGTAGCGCCGGGCAGCATGACGTCGAGCACCATCGCGTCGTAGCTGTTCTCGGTGGCCAGCCACTCGCCCTCCTTCGCCGTCCAGCGCCGACGTCGACGGCGTACCCCTCCTCCTCGAGGCCGCGCCGGAGCGCCGCCGCGAGCCGCTTGTCGTCCTCGACCACCAGAACCCGCATGCCAGCACAGTGGCACCATGTGGGCGCGCCGCCGGTCAGCCGGCGGCGCGCATGGTGATCCACATCAGGTCGAGGCAGCTCTCGGTGAACGTGTCGGCCACGGTGCCGCGCCTGACCAGCTCGCCCAGGTACGCGCCGACCAGGAGGCTGACGCACGCGTCCGCGTCGAGGTCAGCACGGAGCGCGCCGGCGTCGACGTCCGCACGCACCAGGTCGGCGAGCGCCTCGGTGTAGGGCGCCACGACGCCGCGGATGAGCTCGGTGTAGGGATCGTCGGTCGCGATCAGCGCCGCCACGCCTCCCGGGCCGAGAACCTCGGCCATCTGCTGCCAGACCAGTCCCATCGCCCAACGGATCTTCTCGCGCGTCGACGCCTCCGGCGGTCGGCCCGGGTGGTCGATCAGCTCGGCCAGGGTGCGGCGGAGCAGATCCTCCCGATCGGCGAACCGCCGGTAGATCGTCGTCTTGGCGACCCCCGAGGCTCCCGCGACCGCCTCGACCGTCACGGCAGACGGCCCGTGCTCGTGCAGCAGGCCGAGCACCGCTGTGCGGATGCGGAGGTCGGTGTCGGCGCTGCGCGGACGGCCCGGTGGCTGGGTCATGAGCACTCTCCTTCGACGGTGGAATAGATACGCTACGCGTCGCGTTGTGGAAGTACAACCACCACTGCGAAGGAGTTCCCGGATGTCCGTCACCGCATCTCTCGTCTGGCTCATCGGCATGGCCGTGGCCACGGTCGCGATCTTGACGATCAGCACCCTCGCCGCAGCCGACCTCCTCCCGCGCCGACGCGCGCGGGACCGAGCCGCTACCCGCATCACCCACCGGGGCACGACACGTCGGGCCCCCCTCACCGAAGGGAAGTGACGACATGGTCGTCTACAACGAGCTGGTCGCCCTCACGGCCGGCGCAGGACTGCTGGGCTTCTCCTGGTTCCTGGCTCAGCTCATCCGCAACACACGCATCGACAGCGAGGGCTGGGCGGCGTTCTTCGGCCTCACCGGTCTGCTGCTGCTGGCCATGGGACTGCACACCACGGTCACCTGGCCCTTCGGCGGCGGAGGCTTCGAGTACGCCAACATCGCGTTCGGTCAGCCCGCGGCGGCCTTCGGCGCGCTGCTCGTGTTCGCTGCGGTGTACCTGTGGCGGCACCGACCGCTCTTCGCCGGCGACACCGAGGAGGCCAACAGGACCGCCCTGGCGGGGTTGAAGCCCGTCGCGATCTTCGTCGGGGCTCTCGGCCTGGCCATGGCGGTCCTCGCCATCACGTTCGTCCGCTTCCAGCTGGGAGCCGCTCCGCCGGAGGAGCCCATCAGCGGCCGCTTCGGGCACCTGCCCATCCTCGAGGCCCTGTTCCTCGGCGGGCTCTGGGGAGCCGTCGCCATCGGCGCCCTGCTCTTCGCGATCGCGCTGCTGACCGACCGGCCACAGCTCCTGCGGTGGGCCATCTGGGCCTGGGTCGTCGGGGGTGTCGTGTTCATGCTCTTCGGAGCCATGAACTTCTACACGCACATCGGCATGTACGTGAACATCGAGCACGGGACGAACCACCGGTGGTGACCGGTCGGTGAGAGTCTCAGCCGTACCTGTCGATTTCCGGCCACCCGCGGCGACGAGGTGGTGACCGGGTCCTGAACGGCGGGACCCGCACGCAGAGAGGACCCAGCATGAAGTACGTCCTGATGTACACGTCCACCCCCGAGCTCGACGCGAACGCCGACCCCGAGGCCGCGCAGGAGCTCTACAAGAAGGTCTACGAGTGGTTCGGCACGCACGCGGGCGTGATGGCCGACTCGGGCGCCGAGCTGCTGGGCATCGAGACGGCGACCAGCGTGAAGTTCGCGTCGGACGGCCCCGTCGTGGTCGACGGCCCGTTCAACGAGGCCAAGGAGGTCATCGGCGGCTTCAGCGTCATCGAGGTCCCCGACATGGACGCCGCGATCGCGATCACCAAGACCTGGCCGCTGCTCGGCCTGCCCGGCAACGCCGTGGAGATCCGGCCGATGGTCGAGGACTACTCGCACATGGAGCAGTGATGCCCCGATGACCACGGACAGCCTCCTCGCGCAGACCCTGCGTGAGGAGGCCGGTCCGCTGGTCGCCTCGCTCTCCCGGCGGTACGGCGACTTCGACCTCGCCGAGGAGGCCGTGCAGAGCGCGGTGGCGGAGGCGCTCGTGGCCTGGCGGCGCGACGGGCCGCCCCAGCGGCCGGCCGCGTGGCTCCACACCGCCGCCAGCCGCAACGCGATGGACGCGCTGCGCCGGCGCGACCGCCAGCGCGGGCTCGCGGCGCGCGCGGACCCGCCCGCCGAGCCGTCGTCCGGCACCGACGACCGCCTGGCCCTGCTGTTCGCCTGCTGCCACCCGGCCCTGGCACCCGAGGCCCGGCTCGCCCTGACGCTCCGCGCCGTGGTCGGTCTGACGACGCCGCAGATCGCGCGGGCGTTCCTCGTCAACGAGACGACGCTGGCCCAGCGCATCGTGCGGGCCAAGCGCAAGATCGTCTCGGCCGGCATCGCGCTCACCGTCCCGCCCGACGACCAGCTGTCCGAGCGACTGGACGACGTGCTGGCCGTGGTCTACGTGATGTTCAACGAGGGCTTCGTCTCCTCGACCGGCGCGACCCAGGACCGCGACCTCGCCGCGGACGCCGTCTGGCTCGCCGGCGTCGTCGCCGCGTCGCTCCCCCGCGAGCCCGAGGCCTGGGGGCTCGCCGCCCTGCTCACCGTCCAGCACGCGCGCAGCGCCGCCCGCTTCGACGAGCACGGTGGCCTGGTGCTGCTGCGCGACCAGGACCGATCACGCTGGGACGGCGCCGGGATCGCGGAGGGCGACCGCCTCCTCGAGCACGCCGCCTCGCTCCGCCGGCCCGGACGCTTCCAGCTGCAGGCCGCGATCGCCGCGGTGCACGCGACGGCTCCGTCCTGGGACGAGACCGACTGGCTGCAGATCGTCACGCTCTACGAGATGCTGCTGCGCCTCGACCCGTCGCCGGTGACCCGGCTCAACCGCGCGGTCGCCGTCGCGCAGCTCGGTCCGGCCCAGGCGGCGGCCGCCCTGGCGGACGTCGAGGAGCTGGCCGGGCCGTTGGCGGCGTACCACCTGTTCCACGCCACGCGCGGCGTCCTGCTCGGCCTGCTGGGCCGCGACGACGAGGCCGCGGCGGCGAACCGGACCGCGCTGACCCTGACCGCGAACGACGCCGAGCGGCGGCTCCTGACGACCCGGCTGCACTCCCGGGCGCTCGAGGACGGGTCCTGACACGCCGACACAACATGTGGTCCCACACTTTCTCCGAACCCCTACATATGGTGCTCGACGTAGCTGGTTCGCCGCGTCATCCAGGCGCGGCGAGGCAAGAGGGAACCCCGTGCGAATCGGGGACTGCCCCGCAGCGGTGAGTGGGAACGACCGCCGTCAGACGCACTGGATCGAGCCAGATCTGGGAAGCGACGGCCAGTAGGGATCGGACGTGAGTCCGGTGTGCCCACGAGTCCGAAGACCTGCCAGCGCACCGCACCCGTCGGGTGCGGTGGTCCGAGGCCTCGTGGGACGGCCGACGGCTGGTACGGCGCGGCCCCTACTCCTCGTCGTACGACCGTCTCCTCCCGCGCGACCTCGGACCGTCCCCGGACCGATCTCGCGAGGAGAGAGACATGACGGTCACCGAGTCACCCGCACGACCCACGATGGGCGTGCGCAAGCGCAACGGCGACACCGAGCCGGTCGACGTCAACAAGATCGTGCGCGCCGTCGACCGCGTCTGCGGCGACCTGGTCGACGTGGACCCGATGCGGGTCGCGACCAGGACGATCAGCGGGCTGTACGACGGCGCCAGCACCGCCGAGCTCGACCGGCTGTCGATCCAGACGGCCGCCGAGATGATCGGCGAGGAGCCGCAGTACTCGCGGCTCGCCGCCCGCCTCCTGGCCGGCTACATCGACAAGGAGGTCCGCAACCAGTCGGTGATGGCGTTCAGCCAGTCGATCTCCCTCGGCCACGCGGAGGGCCTGATCGGGGAGGCGACGGCCCGGTTCGTCAAGGACAACGCCCGCAAGCTCGACTTCGCCGTCGACCCGGACGCCGACCAGCGGTTCGAGTACTTCGGCCTCCGTACCGTCTACGACCGCTACCTGCTCCGCCACCCGTCCAGCCGCCAGGTGATCGAGACGCCGCAGTACTTCCTGCTCCGCGTCGCCTGCGGGCTGGCGCAGTCGCCGGGCGAGGCGATCGAGCTCTACCGGCTGATGTCGTCGCTGGCGTACCTGCCGAGCAGCCCGACCCTGTTCAACTCCGGGACGGCCCACACCCAGATGTCGTCCTGCTACCTGGTGGACAGCCCGCGCGACGACCTCGACTCGATCTACTCGCGCTACCAGCAGGTCGCCCGGCTCTCGAAGTTCGCCGGGGGCATCGGGATCGCGTTCTCGCGGGTCCGCTCGCGCGGGGCGCTGATCCGGGGGACGAACGGCGCCTCGAACGGGATCGTCCCGTTCCTCCGCACGCTCGACTCGTCGGTCGCTGCCGTGAACCAGGGCGGACGCCGCAAGGGCGCGGCCTGCGTCTACCTCGAGCCGTGGCACCCGGACGTCGAGGAGTTCCTCGAGCTCCGCGACAACACCGGCGAGGACGCCCGGCGCACGCACAACCTCAACCTGGCCAACTGGATCCCCGACGAGTTCATGCGTCGCGTCGAGGCCGACGCGGAGTGGTCGCTGATCGATCCCGACCAGGCGCCGGAGCTGCCCGACCTGTGGGGCGACGCGTTCGACGCGGCGTACCGGCTCGCCGAGGAGGAGGGCCGGGTCGTGAGGACGGTGAAGGCCCGCGACCTCTACGGGAAGATGATGCGCACCCTCGCCCAGACCGGGAACGGCTGGATGACGTTCAAGGACGCGTCCAACCGGACGTGCAACCAGACGTCGGACGCCCCTGGCGGTCCGGTGGTGCACCTGTCGAACCTGTGCACCGAGATCATCGAGGTGTCCTCGGACGGCGAGACCGCGGTCTGCAACCTGGGCTCGATCAACCTGGCCCAGCACCTGGCGGGCGACGGCATCGACTGGGACAAGCTGAGGCAGACCGTCCGGACGGCGCTACCGCTGCTGGACCGGGTCATCGACGTCAACTTCTACCCGTCGCCCGAGTCGGCGGCCTCCAACCCGAGGTGGCGTCCGGTCGGCCTCGGCCTGATGGGACTGCAGGACGTCTACTTCGCCCTGCACCTGCCGTTCGACTCGGCGGAGGCACGCGAGCTCTCGACGCGGATCCAGGAGGAGGTCTACCTGACCGCGCTCGAGGTGTCGTGCGAGCTCGCGCGTCGCCACGGCCCGCACCCGGCGTACGACGTCACGCGGGCCGCGAACGGCAACCTCCAACCGGACCTGTGGCCCGGCACCGAGGTGACCCAGACCGAGCGGTGGGACGCCCTGCGGGCGGCCGTCGCGGAGCACGGGCTGCGCAACTCGCTGCTGCTGGCGATCGCGCCGACCGCGACGATCGCCTCGATCGCCGGCTGCTACGAGTGCATCGAGCCGCAGGTGTCCAACCTGTTCAAGCGCGAGACGCTCTCCGGCGAGTTCATGCAGGTCAACTCGGCGCTGGTGCGCGAGCTCAAGTCGCGCGACCTCTGGACGCCCGAGGTCCGCGACGCGATCAAGCGCGCCGAGGGCTCGGTCCAGGGCGTCGAGGAGCTGCCCGACGACATCCGGACGATCTACCGGACCGCCTGGGAGCTGCCGCAGAAGGCCCTGATCGACATGGCGGCCGCCCGCGCGCCGTACCTCGACCAGAGCCAGTCGCTCAACCTGTTCATCGCGGGTCCGTCGATCGGGAAGCTCTCGTCGATGTACCTCTACGCGTGGAAGGCCGGCCTCAAGACGACGTACTACCTGAGGTCCCGCCCGGCCACGCGCATCCAGCAGACGACGGTGTCTGCCCTTCCGACCATTCCTGACGAGGAAGCACTCGCGTGCTCCCTCGAGAACCCCGAGAGCTGCGAGGCCTGCCAGTGACCACCACCGCCCACGACACCCGGATGCTGCTCGACCCAGGGATGAACCTCACCCTGCGGCCGATGCGCTACCCGCACTTCTACGACCGCTACCGCGACGCGATCAAGAACACCTGGACGGTCGAGGAGGTCGACCTGCACTCCGACCTCAAGGACCTCCAGCGGCTCACCGACGCCGAGCGGCACCTGGTCTCCCGGCTGGTCGCGTTCTTCGCGACCGGCGACACCATCGTGGCCAACAACCTGGTGCTCAACCTGTACCAGCACATCAACTCCCCGGAGGGCCGGCTCTACCTGAGCCGCCAGCTCTTCGAGGAGGCCGTGCACGTGCAGTTCTACCTGACGCTGCTGGACACCTACGTCACCGACGAGGAGGAGCGGCACGAGGCGTTCGCCGCGGTCGAGAACATCCCCTCGATCAAGGCCAAGGCCGACTTCTGCTTCCGGTGGATCGACTCGGTCTTCGACCTCGACCAGCTCGAGACCAAGCAGCACCGGCGGAAGTTCCTGCTCAACCTGATCTGCTTCGCCGCGGTCATCGAGGGGCTGTTCTTCTACGGCGCGTTCGCGTACGTCTACTTCCTCCGCTCGCGCGGGCTGCTCAACGGCCTCGCGTCCGGCACGAACTGGGTGTTCCGCGACGAGTCGATGCACATGGCCTTCGCGTTCGACGTCGTCGACACCGTGCGCGAGGAGGAGCCGGACCTGTTCGACGCGCAGATGGTCGCCGACGTACGCCAGATGCTGATCGACGGGGTGGACGCCGAGGCGCAGTTCGCCGAGGACCTGCTCGGCGGCGGAGTCGCCGGTCTCTCGACGACCGACATGCGCAGCTATCTCGAGTTCGTCGCCGACCAGCGGATGCGCCGGCTCGGCCTGCCGGAGATCTACGGCTCGAAGAACCCGCTCGCGTTCATGGAGCTCCAGGACGTGCAGGAGCTCTCGAACTTCTTCGAGCGGAAGGTGTCGGCGTACCAGGTCGGCGTGACCGGCGCCGTCGGCTTCGACGAGGAGTTCTAGGGCCGACGTCGGGCCGTCGAGTGACCCATTTGGCCGCGGAATCGACCCTCCGAGCCGTCCGAATGGGTCGCTCGACGCCGAAAAGCCGACCGCCGCCGTCAGAGCGCGGACGGACCGGCTTCGAGCAGCTGCTTGAAGCCGGCCTCGTCGAGGATCGGACGCCGAGCTCCTCGGCCTTGGTCGGCCTTGGAGCCGGCGTTCTCGCCGACCACGACGTAGTCGGTCTTCTTGGAGACCGAGCCGGCCGCCTTGCCGCCCCGGGCCAGGATCGCCTCGCGCGCGGAGTCGCGGCTGAAGTCGACGAGCGAGCCGGTGACGACGACGGTCAGGCCCTCGAGGGTGCGCTCGACGGACTCGTCGCGCTCGTCCTCGAGGGAGACCTCGTCGCGCTCCCACTTGTCGACGATCTCGACGTGCCAGGGCTCCTGGAACCACTCGATCACCGCGTCGGCGATGGTCGGCCCGACGCCCTCGGCGGCCGCGAGGGCCTCGCGAGAGGCAGCCGCGGATCGCGGCCATCGAGCCGAACTCCTGCGCCAGCGCCCGGGCGGCGGTCGGGCCCGACGTGCCGGATCGACAGCGCGACCAGCACCCGCCAGAGCGGCACGCTGCTTGGCCGAGCCGAGGTTGGCGAGCAGCCGCTCGCCGTTGGCGGACAGCTGGGGCCCGTCCTCGCCCTTCTTGGGCGCGCGGGTGAACAGCGCGCGCCTGCTTGAGCTTGTCCTCGGTCAGCGCGAACAGGTCGCCCTCGTTGTCGATCACCTCGGCGTCGAGCAGCGCGACCGCCGCCTCGTAGCCGAGCCCCTCGATGTCGAACGCGCCGCGCCCGGCGACGTGGAAGACGCGCTCGCGCACCTGGGCCGGGCAGAACTGGTGGTTGGGGCAGCGCAGGTCCTTGTCGCCCTCCTTCTGCTGGGCGAGCGGCGTCCGGCAGGCCGGGCACTTCGTCGGCATCCTCCACGGCCTCAGGCCCTTCGGCCGCAGCGGCAGCACCGGGCCGAGGATCTCCGGGATCACGTCGCCGGCCTTGCGCAGGATCACGGTGTCGCCGGGCCGGACGTCCTTGCGCTTGACCTCGTGGGCGTTGTGCAGCGTGGCGTTCTCGACGGTCGAGCCGGCGACCAGCGTCGGCTCCATGACGCCGTACGGCGTCGCGCGGCCGGTACGGCCGACGTTGACCCGGATGTCGAGGAGCTTGGCGTTGACCTCCTCGGGCGGGTACTTGAACGCGATCGCCCAGCGCGGCGCCCGGCTGGTCGAGCCGAGCCGGCGCTGCAGCGCGACGTCGTCGACCTTGATGACGACGCCGTCGATCTCGTACGGCGCGATGTCGTGGCGGTGCTCGCCGGCGTGCTCGATGTACGCCTCGACCTCCTTGAGGGTCGGCAGCACCTTCGACGAGCTCGGACGTCGGCAGGCCCCAGGCCGCGAGCGCGGCGTAGGCCTGGGACTGCGCCGTCGGCTCGAAGCCCGTGCGCTTGCCGATGCCGTGGCAGACCATGCCGAGGGCGCGCGACGCGGTGACCCGCGGGTCCTTCTGGCGCAGCGAGCCGGCGGCGGAGTTGCGGGGGTTGGCGAACATCGGCTTGCCGGCGTCGGCCAGCGACTCGTTGAGCCGGTTGAACGCCTCGACCGGCAGGAACACCTCGCCGCGCACCTCGATGAGGTCGGGCACGGGGTAGTCGTCGGTCGCGGTGAGCCGGTGCGGGATCGAGTCGATCGTCTTGACGTTGGGCGTGACGTCCTCGCCGGTGACGCCGTCGCCGCGGGTCAGCGCGCGGACCAGCCGGCCCTTCTCGTAGAGCAGGTTGATGGCCAGCCCGTCGACCTTGAGCTCGCACAGCAGGTCGGCCTTCTCGATGCCCTCACGCGCCAGCCGCGCGTGCCAGGACTCGAGCTCCTCGTAGGAGAACGCGTTGTCGAGGCTCTCCATCCTCTGCAGGTGGTCGACGGCGGTGAACTCGGTCGAGACCGCGCCGCCGACCTTCTGGGTGGGCGAGTCCGGCGTGCGCAGCTCGGGGAACTCCTCCTCGAGCTCCTGCGAGCCGGCGCAGCCGTCGTGTCGTAGTCGGCGTCGGACAGCGTCGGGTCGTCGAGGACGAAGTAGCGCCAGCGCGCCTCCTCGATCTCCTCGCTGATCCGCTGGTGCTCGTCGCGCGCCTCCGGAGTGGCCTGGCTCGGGTCGCTCACCCGCTCATCATGCCTGTGGCCACCGACACTCGGGAGGGCACCCATCCCTGGGCCCGTCTGGTACGAATCGACACCGTGGCCGGACCCGAGCTCACCCGCCTCGACACGCCCTCGCCCCGAGCGGTCGTGCTGCTGCTGCACGGCGGCAAGGAGCGCTCCGACGAGCCCGTCGACGGCCGCAGCGCCTCCTGGCGCCGGATGGCGGCGCTGCAGCGCGCGGTGACCCCGGCCGCCCACGCGGCGGGCGCCAGCACCTGGCTGCTGCGCTACCGGGTGCGCGGCTGGAACGGCGGCGCAGCCGGTCGCCGACGCCCGCTGGGCGCTGGACGAGGTACGGCGCGAGCTCGGCCACGTCCCGGTCGTGCTGCTCGGCCACTCGATGGGCGGCCGGACCGCCGTCCACGTCGCCGACGACCCGTCGGTCTCGGCGTCGTCGCCCTCGCCCCGTGGTTCCCCGGCGGCGAGACCGTCGCCGGCCTGGCCGGCAAGCCGCTGCGCGCCGCGCACGGCAGCCGCGACCGGATCACGTCGTACCGCGCCACGGCCGCCTACGTCGAGCGAGCCAACGCGCGGCCGGCGCGGACGCGACGCTTCACCGACATGGGCCGGGTCGGGCCACTACATGTTCCGCCGGGTCGGCGCCTGGAACGGGTTCGCGTCCCAGCAGTCGCTCGCCGTGATCGCCGCCACCCTGCAGCAGTGAGCCACGCCTGGTCCCAGGCTCCGGTCCAGACCGGTCGAGAAAAGTCATTTGGTCCGGAATGGGCGGCCGGTCGTACCTTGTTCGGGATGAAACGAAACCGTTTCGTTTCATCCAGGTAAACGACACAGGAAGCCCCCAGATGACCCGCCCACGCGCCTCCGAGAGCACGGTCACCCGGCCGCGCATCGAGGGCGTCCGCGAGGCCGAGATCCTCGAGGCGACCCTCGAGGTGCTCGTCGACGTCGGCTACGACCGGCTCACCATGGACGCCGTCGCGCTGCGCGCCCGGGCCTCCAAGGCCACGCTCTACCGCCGCTGGAACTCCAAGCTCCGCCTCGTCATCGACGCGCTGCTCACCACCAAGCAGGCGCCCGAGGTCCCCGACACCGGGCTCGCTGCGCGAGGACCTCTACGGGATGTTCTGCGGCATCGGCGGCATGACCGACCGCGAGGCGGTCGGCACGTTCGCCAGCATCATCACCGCCGTCGGCCGCGACCCGGAGTTCGCCCAGGCGTTCCGGACCGAGGTCATCGGCCCCAAGATCGCCGCCTCCCAGCAGATCTGGGAGCGCGCCCGCGCCCGGGGCGAGATCCGCCCGGACGCCGACCTGTCCCTGCTCGAACCGGCGCTCGCCGGGATCGTGCTCCACCGCGTGTTCCTCATGGGCGAGCAGCCCACCGAGGACCTCGTCCGCCGGGTGATCGACCAGATCATCCTGCCTGCTGCCCTGCCCCACCTGAGATCAACCGAGGAGAAGTCATGACCGACACCAAGACCGACGACGAGGTCGACGGCCGAGGACGCCTCGACCGGAAGGCAGCCTGCACCTGGGCTGGGCCCTCGTCCTCATCTCCGTCGCGCAGCTGATGGTGGTGCTCGACGGCACCATCGTGAACATCGCGCTCCCCTACATCCAGTCCGACCTGGACATCGCCAGCGCCAACCTGACCTGGGTCGTCACCGGCTACGCCCTCGCCTTCGGCAGCCTGCTGCTGCTCGGCGGCCGGCTCGGTGACCTCTACGGCCGCCGCAAGATCTTCATGATCGGTCTGGCGATCTTCGCCGTCGCCTCCGGCCTCGGTGGCCTCGCCACCAACGAGGGCATGCTGCTCGCCGCTCGTGGCCTCCAGGGCCTCGGCGCCGCGCTCGCCTCGCCCGGCGGCGCTCGCGCTGATCACCACGACGTTCCCGGCCGGACCGGCGCGCAACCGCGCGTTCGCGATCTACGCCGCGATGTCCGGTGCCGGTGCGGCGGTCGGCCTGCTGCTCGGCGGCTGGCTCACCGGCCTCAACCCGTCGATCGGCGGCCTCGACATCGACGGCTGGCGCCTGACGCTGCTGATCAACCTGCCGATCGGCCTGGCCGCCGCCTTCCTCGCGCCGCGCTTCCTGCGTGAGTCCGAGGTCCGCGACCACGCGCTCGACCTGCCCGGCGCCGTGCTCGGCACCCTGGGTCTCCTCGGCCTGGTCTACGGCTTCAGCCGCGCCGGCTCGGACGGCTGGACCGACCAGTGGACGCTCGCCAGCCTGATCGCCGGCGCCGTCGTCCTCGTCGTGTTCGTGTTCGTCGAGAGCCGCACCGAGGACCCGCTGCTGCCGTTCCGGGTGTTCATGCACCGCACCCGGGCCGCCAGCTACGCGGCGATGTTCCTGGCCCCGGCCGCGATGTTCGCGATGTTCTTCTTCCTCAGCCAGTACATCCAGAACGTCATGGGCTACAGCCCGATCAAGACCGGCGTCGCGTTCCTGCCGTTCTGCGTCGCGCTGGTGTTCGCCGCCGGGCTCAGCTCCAACCTGGTCAACCGGATCGACCCGCGCATCCTCGGCGGCATCGGCACGATCATGGCGGCCGCCGGGCCTGTTCGGGTTCTCCCGGCTGCCCTACGACACCACCGCCCCGGTGAACTTCGTCGAGGGCTCGTACGTCACCGACCTGCTGCCGTTCATCGTGCTGATGTCGTTCGGCATGGGCATGACCTTCGTGCCGCTGACCCTGACCGCGGTGCACCACCTGCGCGAGGAGGACACCGGCATCGGCTCGGGCGTGCTCAACACGATGCAGCAGGTCGGCGGCGCGCTCGGCCTGGCGATCCTCGGCAGTGCGGCGACGCAGATCGTCACCGACCGCTCGGCCGAGCTCGGCCAGGAGATGGCCAAGCCCGGCGTGGGCCAGATGGTCTTCACCGAGGGCGCGTCCAACGCGTTCCTGGTGGGCTCGCTTCATGATGCTGCTCGCCTCGGCGATCATCTGGTCGCTGCTCAACGTCAAGCACGAGGAGCTGGCGACCGACGGTCCCGAGGGCGCGCACGTCGGCGTCTGACCGGACCCAGGCACACGACAGTGGCTGTCCCCAGCGTATGGGGACAGCCACTTCGTGCGTCTAGGTGAGGGCGTGCTCGATCGCCTTCACGAACGCCGGCAGGTCGCCGGGGTTGCGGCTGGTGATCAGGTTGCCGTCGACGACGACCTCCTCGTCGACCCAGTCGCCGCCGGCATGGTGCACGTCGACCCGCAAGGAGGGGTACGACGTGAGCCGCCGGCCCTTCGCGAGACCGGCGGAGACCAGGAGCCACGGCCCGTGGCAGATGACCGCGAGCGGCTTGCCCGACTCCGCGACCTTCCGGGCGATGTCCTGGGCCCGCTCCTCGACCCGGAGCTTGTCGGCGTTGACCGTGCCACCGGGCACGACCAGCGCATCGACGGCGTCTGCGTCGAGGTCGTCGAGTGAACCGTCGACGTCGATCTTCTGGTTCGGGTCCGTGTCGTGGTCGACGGTCTGCACCTGCTCGCCGCCGACGGAGTAGATCCGCACCTCCGCGCCGGCATCGCGGAGGGCATCGCGCGGCGTGGTCAGCTCGGCGTCCTCCACGAAGTCGGCCACGATGATCGCGACGGTCTTTCCACTCAGGTCGGCCATGCGAGGCAGGTACCCCTCGCCTCGGCCGCCAACTTCACCCGGACAGGTGGTCCGCCGCCGCCCGCACCAGCGAGAGGGACTGCCGCGCCCAGGCCGGGGACGCCCCGGCCAGCCCGCAGGCAGGGGTCAGCACGAGCCGGTCGCCCACCTCCTCGGCGTCCATGCCGAGCATGTCGAGCCACCGCAGCGCGGCCTCGGTGACCTGGGTGTCGGTCGGCGGGGTCGCCGGGTCGGTCGAGGCGACGACGCCGAGCGCCACCGTCTCCCCCGCCTCGAGGGCGCTCCCGAGCTCGTCGTGGTCCCGGGCGGACAGCTGGGCGTGGTCGACGGACAGCCCGCGCGCGCCCGCCCCGCGCAGGAGGTCGAGCGGCGTGCCTGGCGCGCACGTGTGCACCCACGGCTCGGCGCCGGCCTCGGTGATGGCCGTGAGCACCCACTCCAGCGCCTGCGACGCCTCGGGCGGGTGGACCGCGCGGTGCCGGCCGAACCCGGACGCGGTGGGGACGGCGGCGTCGAGCACCGCCGCGAGCGCGGGCTCGTCGACCTGGACGACGTACCGCGCGGCGCTCGTCACGCGCCGCCGTACGTCGGCGACGTGGTCGCCCAGGCCCTCGGCCAGCGCCTGGGCGAGGTCACGGCGCGCGCCGTAGTCGGCCAGCACCTTGTCGCCCCGCGGCCGCTCGACCGTGGCGGCCAGGGTCCACGGGCCGGCGACCTGGATCTTCAGGACGCCCTCGTAGCCCTGGGTCTGCTCCTCGAACCCGTCGAGGTCCTGGGCCAGCAGGCTGCGCGCCCGCCGGTGGTCGACGCCGGACGCGTCGGTCAGGCGCCAGCCGGCCGGCTGGAGGTCCACCCCGAGGCCGCTGACCACGGCCAGCGCCCGGCCGGTCATGCCCGCCGCGATCCCGCGGCCCGGCACCTCGGGCAGGTAGACCGAGGTCCGGGCACCTCGCCGAGCACGACGCGCACCGCCTCGTCGAAGTCGCGCTGGTCGTCGCCGGGGTGCGACCCGACGCCGGTGGCCAGGGTCATCAGGCCCGCTCCCCCGCCCGTCGCGTCGCCGAGATGGTCGCGGACCCGACGACCCGGGTGCCGTCGTAGACGACGACCGCCTGGCCGGGCGCGATGCCGTACGCCGGGTCGAGCAGCTCGACCGACACGGCGTCTCCGACGACCCGGACGACGGCGCGGTGCTCGTCGCCGTGCGCGCGCAGCTGGACGGTTCCCTCGACCACCTCGGGAGCCGGTCCGCACCAGCGCGGCCTGACCGCGCTCAGCGCGTCGACCGCCAGCCGCTCGCGCGGTCCGACCAGGACCGTGCCGGACACCGGCTCGATGTCGAGCACGAACCGGGGCCGGCCGTCGGGCGCCGGGGTGCCGATGCGCAGGCCCTTCCGCTGGCCGATCGTGAAGCCGTAGGTGCCCTCGTGCCGCCCCAGCTCCTCACCGGACGCCGCGTCGACGATCGGGCCGCCGTGGTTGGGGGCGCGGTCGCCGAGCTTCTCGCGCAGCCAGCCGGCGTTGTCGCCGTCGGCGACGAAGCAGATGTCGTGGCTGTCCGGCTTGTCGGCGACGAGAAGACCGCGAGCCGCAGCCTCGGACCGCACCGACGCCTTCGGGGAGCCGCCCAGCGGGAACATCGAGTGCCGCAGCTGGTCCTGGGTCAGGACGCCGAGCACGTACGACTGGTCCTTGCCGTGGTCGACCGCCCGGTGCATCTCGACGACTCCGTCGGCCGCGGTCCGGAGCTGCGCGTAGTGGCCGGTCGCCACCGCGTCGAAGCCGAGCCCGACGGCCCGGTCGAGCACCGCGGCGAACTTGATCTTCTCGTTGCACCGCAGGCACGGGTTGGGTGTCCGCCCGGCGGCGTACTCGTCCATGAAGTCCTCGACCACGTCCTCGTGGAAGCGCTCCGAGAGGTCCCAGACGTAGAACGGGATGCCGATGACGTCGGCGGCGCGACGGGCGTCGTTGGCGTCCTCGATCGTGCAGCAGCCGCGCGCGCCCGAGCGGTACGACGCCGGGTTCCGCGACAGGGCGAGGTGGACGCCGGTGACGTCGTGGCCGGCCTCGTGCGCCCGTGCGGCAGCGACGGCGGAGTCGACGCCGCCGGACATGGCAGCGACGAGCCTCATGACCTGGCCTTCGCCGCCCTCGCGCGTTCGACGACCGGGCCGATCGCGTCGACGAGCGCGTCGACGTCGGCCTGCGTCGAGCTGTGGCCGAGGGAGAACCGCAGCGAGTGCCGGGCCTGGTCCTCGGTGCAGCCCATCGCGAGCAGCACGTGCGAGGCCTGCGGGACGCCCGCGGAGCAGGCCGACCCGGTGGAGCACTCGATGCCGCGGGCGTCGAGCAGCATGAGGAGCGAGTCGCCCTCGCACTCGGGGAACCCGAGGTGGGCGTTGCCGGGCAGCCGGTTGACGCCGACCGGCGCCATGGTGCCGCCGTGCAGGTGCGCGTCCGGGACGACCTCGATGACCCGGCGGACCAGGTCGTCGCGGAGGGCGGCGACACGGGCGGCGTGCTCGGCCTGGTGCTTGACGGCCAGCTCGACCGCGGTGGCGAACCCGGCGATCGCCGGGGTGTCGATCGTGCCGCTGCGGATGTCGCGCTCCTGACCGCCGCCGTGGGCGAGCGCGGTCACCTCCACGTCGCGGCCGACGACGAGCGCCCCGACGCCGTACGGACCGCCGACCTTGTGACCGGTCAGGGTCAGGGCGTCCACGCCCGACGCGGCGAAGTCGACCGGCACCGCCCCGACCGCCTGCACGGCGTCGGTGTGCACGGGGATGCCGTGCGCGGAGGCGATCGCGACCACGTCCTCGATCGGCTGCAGGGTGCCGACCTCGTTGTTGGCCCACATCACCGAGACCAGGGAGACGGACGCCGGGTCGCGCTCGATCGCGCCGACCAGGGCGTCCAGCAGCAGCCGGCCGGTGCCGTCGACCGGCAGCAGCTCCACGTCGACGTCCTCCGAGGCACCGAGCCAGAGGAGCGGGTCCAGGACCGCGTGGTGCTCGACCGCCGTGGCCAGGATCCGCCGCCGCTGCCCGTCCTTGGCCCGCCGCGACCAGTGGATGCCCTTGATCGCGAGGTTGTCGGCCTCGGTCCCGCCGGAGGTGAAGACGACCTCGCCGGGGCGGCAGTTCAGGGCCTGCGCGATGGTCTCGCGGGACTCCTCGACGACGCGGCGCGCGTTGCGGCCGGAGGCGTGCAGCGAGCTGGGGTTGCCGACCTCGCTGCAGGTGCCGGGCCATCGCCTCGATGGCCGCGGGGACCATCGGGGTGGTCGCGGCGTGGTCGAGGTAGTGAGTGGCACCCGGCATCGCGTCCTCAAGCGTACGGCGCGAGGCGCTCGAGCCACGCATGGCCGGGCTCCGTGGACCGGATGGCGCCCACGAGCCACTCCCGCTGGGCCGCCGAGAGCAGCGGCCAGGCGGTCTCCAGGTCACGCTCGTCCTTGGGCCGCCGGTGCTTCGCCTTGAACTGCAGCGAGATCTCCGGGTCGAGGTAGCGGATCCCGTCGTCGGCCACCCAGGTCACCTCGTCGAGCGGCGCGACGTGCTCACGCCACCGCTTGTTGACCCAGCGCCCGTCCTCGTCGGGGGTGACGAGGATGTCGACGACCCAGGGCGAGGCCGAGTCCCGGCGCAACCAGATCTGGCTCTCGTCGTGGAACGCGTCCGGGAACGTGTCGTTCAGCGGCCGGAACGTCCCGCCGTCGTTGCTCCACGGGGTCCAGTCACCGGCCAGGTGCTCGCGCAGCGCCGGCACGTCGCAGGCGAGGACCCCGACGTCGACGTCCTCGTGCTCGCGCCGGGCACCCGTGAACGCCTCGATGGACCAGCCGCCCGCCACCCACCACGGCCGGTCGAAGCCCGCCAGCACCTCGGCCACGCCGGCCGGGTCGAGCGGCTCCCACGCGCCGTACCAGCGGAAGAAGTCGGCGTCCTCCGGGTCGTGCGGCAGCTCCAGACGTCGGTCACCGCACGATCATCGCTACCGGCGGGCCACCGTGGCCAGCACGGCCCGATGGTCCGTCCCGGCGATCTCGACCACCTCGGACTTGCCGGTCGTGGTGAACCGGTGCCCCACCAGCACGTGGTCGATCTGGATCAGGGCGGGCAGGTGCACGCCGCGCGCCGGGGAGATGCCGTTGGCCGGCCAGGTCCGGCTCCAGCCGTGGTTGGTCAGCTCGAGCGAGTCGCGCCACCCGGCGTCCCTCCACGCACGCATGGGGGCGTGGTCCGGGGTGGCGTTGAAGTCGCCGAGCACGAGGTCGGCGTCCGAGGCCTCCGCGGCCGCCAGGATCGCGGCGTTCTCACGGCTCCACTGGTCGACGCCCCCGAGGTCGACGGGCGCCCGCGGATGGACCCCCATCAGGGTGAGCGCGTCGTCGCCCTCGCCGAGGGTCACCTGCCACGACTGGAACAGGGTGTCGAGCCTGACCGGGTCCGCGACCGGCAGCGAGGTGAAGATCATCGTCCCGTCGACCGCGCCGTTGGGCTCGCCGACGGTGTTCGGGTAGAGCTCGTCGATGCCCGCGTCCCGGAGGTCCTCGAGAGCCCCGAAGGTGATCTCCTCGAGCACGAGCACGCTGGCGCCGCGGTCCTGGGCGAGGCGCAGCACGTCGTCCGCGTCCGCGTGTCCCTCGTACATGTTGAGGTTCATCACCGTGAGCGCGGACCGGCCCTCGCCGGGGGTCGGCGCGTCGCCGAGGTACAGCGGGGCGAGCCACCACAGGTGCAGCCCCAGTGCTGCGGCCGGCAGCACGAGCAGCGCGGCCACGACCTGGCGCGGACCCGCCCAGCCGAGCGCGAGCGCGCCACCGACCAGGAGCACCACGAGCAGGTAGAACGGCGTCGCGTACGGCGTGAACGCCATGATCCGCACGGCCGCACCGGCGCCGGAGTCGACCAGCCGGTTGAGGGTCAGCGGGACGGCCGGGACCAGCAGCGCCACGACGACGAGCCAGAAGACGGCTCGGGTCACAGGAGCACCAGCGCGTCCCGGTGGACGACCTCCCGCTCCCCCGACCTGCCCAGCAGCCGTGGGAGCTCGTCGGAGTCGAAGTTGGCCAGGCCGCGTGCGATGGCGACACCGTCGGGGCCGGCGATGTCGACGGGGTCACCGGCCTTGAAGTCGCCGAGCACGCCGGTCACGCCGGCCGCGAGCAGGGAGGCGCGGCGCTGGGTCACCGCGCGGACGGCGCCGTCGTCGAGCAGGAGCGTGCCCTGGGGCTCGGTCGCGTGCGCCAGCCAGAGCAGCCGGGTCGGACGACGCTTGCCGGTCGCGTGGAACAGGGTGCCGACCTGGTCGCCGGCGAGCGCGGCCGCGGCCCGCTCGGTGCTCGTGAGGACGGCGGGGATCCCGGCCCCGGTGGCGATCCTGGCCGCCTCGACCTTGGTCGCCATGCCACCCGTGCCGACCCCCGCGCCGCCGGTCTTCCCGACGCGTACGACGGCCAGGTCGGCGGGGCCGCGGACGTCGGTGATCATCGCGCTGCCCTCGGTGCCCGGGACGGCGTCGTACAGGCCGTCCACGTCGGAGAGCAGGACGAGCAGGTCGGCGTGCACGAGGTGGGCGACGAGCGCGGCCAGCCGGTCGTTGTCGCCGAACCGGATCTCCGAGGTGGCCACCGTGTCGTTCTCGTTGACGATCGGGAGCACGCCGAGCTCGAGGAGCTTGGCGAAGGTCTGGTAGGCGTTGCGGTAGTGCGACCGCCGGGTCACGTCGTCGACGGTCAGCAGCACCTGCCCGGCGACCACGCCGTGCCGGGCGAGCTCCTCGGTGTAGCGGTGCACCAGGATCCCCTGGCCGACGGACGCCGCGGCCTGCTGCGCGGCGAGGGCGGTGGGCCGGCGCTTGAGACCGAGCGGGGCCAGCCCGGCGGCGATGGCACCGGAGGACACGAGGACGACCTCGAGACCGCGGGCCCGGCAGTCCGCGAGCACGTCGACGAGCAGGCGGACCCTCTCCGGGTCGATGCCACCGGCGGCGGTGGTCAGGGACGACGAGCCGACCTTGACCACGACGCGCTTGGCCGAGGTGACCTCAGCCCTCGTCATCGCTGTGCTCTTCGAGCCAGTCGGGGTCGTCGGCGGAGCCGATCTCGTACGACGTCGGGCCGGCGCCGCTGCTCGCCTGCTCCCGGGAGCGGAGGCGACGGGCGACGTCCGCGCGGGTCTCGCCCTCCTCGCGCTCCTCCATGGCCTCGTCGATCTCGATGCGGCGCAGCCGGGCGGGACGGGACGGGTCGAAGCGCTGGTCCTCGCCGCGGCGGCCGAGCATCTCGGCGCCGGCGAGGATGCTGGGCTTGAAGTCGAAGACCACGGAGTTGTCGTCCTGGCCGATCATGACCGCGTCGCCCTCCTCGGCGCCGAGCTTGAGCAGCTTGGCCTCGACACCGAGCCGGTCGAGCCGGTCGGCGAGGAAGCCCACGGCCTCGTCGTTGCTGAAGTCGGTCTGGCGCACCCAGCGCTCGGGCTTGCTGCCGCGCACCCGCCAGCCGTCGTCGGTACGGCTGACCGTGAAGTCCTCGCCGCCGTCGACGCTCGGGGGTCGCAGCACGATCCGGGTGGCCTCGGCGACCGGTGTGGCGGCCCGCGCGTTGGCGACGAGCTCGGCCATCGCGAAGGTCAGCTCCCGCACGCCCTCGCCCGACGCGGCGGAGATCGGGAAGACCCGCAGGCCCTGCTCACGGAGGTCGTCGATCACGATGTCGGAGATGCCGCGGCCGTCGGGGACGTCGACCTTGTTCAGCGCGACCAGCCGCGGCCGGTCCTCCAGCCCGCCGTGGTTGGAGAGCTCGCGCTCGATGATCTCGAGGTCGTCCACCGGGTTGCGGCCCGGCTCGAGGGTGGCGGTGTCGACGACGTGCACCAGGGCGGCGCAGCGCTCGACGTGGCGGAGGAACTCGTGGCCGAGCCCCCGGCCCTCGCTGGCGCCCTCGATCAGCCCGGGCACGTCGGCGACGGTGAAGGTCGTGTCGCCCGCGCTGACCACGCCCAGGTTCGGGATCAGGGTGGTGAAGGGGTAGTCGGCGATCTTGGGCCGGGCGCGCGAGATGGCGGCGATCAGGCTGGACTTGCCGGCGCTCGGGAACCCCACCAGGCCGACGTCCGCGACGACCTTGAGCTCGAGCACGATCTCGAGCTCCTCGCCCGGCTCGCCGAGCAGGGCGAAGCCGGGCGCCTTGCGCTTGCTCGAGGCCAGCGCCGCGTTGCCGAGTCCGCCTCGGCCGCCCTGGACCACGACCAGCTCGGTCCCCGGCCCGATGAGGTCGGCGAGCACCTCGCCGCTGGACCGGTCGCGCACGATGGTGCCGTCGGGCACCGGCAGCACCAGGTCGGCGCCGTGACCGCCGTTGCGGTGGTCACCTGCGCCCATGCCGCCGCTGTCGGCCCGGCGCTTCGGGCTGTGGTGGTAGTCGACCAGCGTCGTGACGTCCGGGTCGACCCGCAGGATGATCGACCCGCCGGGTCCGCCGTTGCCGCCGTCCGGTCCGCCGAGCGGCTTGAACTTCTCGCGGTGCACCGAGGCCACACCGTGTCCGCCCCGACCCGCGGCGACGTGCAGCGTCACCTGGTCGACGAAGGTCGGGATGGCCATGGGGTTCCTTTGGTGGAGAAAATCACGAAGGGCGCCCCGAGACGGGACGCCCTTCGAAGTCAGTCGGTGGAGACGACGTCAGGCGTCGTCACCCGGGACGATGTTGACGACCCGGCGGCCACGACGCGTGCCGAACTCGACGGCACCGCCGACGAGCGCGAACAGGGTGTCGTCACCGCCGCGGCCGACGCCGCTGCCGGGGTGGAAGTGGGTGCCGCGCTGGCGGACGATGATCTCGCCCGCGTTGACGGTCTGGCCGCCGTAGCGCTTGACGCCGAGCCGCTGGGAGTTCGAGTCGCGGCCGTTCTTGGTGGACGCCGCGCCCTTCTTGTGTGCCATGTCTGTGTCCCTCTGTTATCCCGCGACGTCCGCTCAGGCGGAGATCTTGGTGACCTTGACCTGGGTGTACTTCTGGCGGTGACCCTGGCGCTTCTTGTAGCCGGTCTTGTTCTTGAACTTCTGGATGACGATCTTCGGGCCCTTGGTGGCGCCGAGGACCTCGACCGTCACCGACGCCTTGCCCAGCTTCTTCGCGTCGCTGGTGACGTCGTCACCGTCGACCAGGAGCACGACGGGCAGGTCGACCGTCTTGCCGACCTCCGTCGAGATCTTGTCGATCTCGATGACGTCGCCGACGGCAACCTTCTGCTGCTTGGCGCCTGCGCGCACGATCGCGTACACCGCGGTCTCCTCGGTTGATGCTGGACTGCTCGATGAATGTGGGGGCGCCGCTCAGATCGAGGCGCACCAAGGGTCAATCGTACGGATCGGCCCAGTCCGGCGCAAAACGACAATTCCGGGCCGTGGTCCTAGCGCTTGCGACCCTTGCGCTTGACCGGCACGTGCGCGGGCACCTCGGCGTCGTTGCCGGGCTCCGACTCCGCGGTCCCCGGCTCGACCAGGCCGTCCTCCGGCGGGACGCCGAGGGCGGCGTCGATCGCGGCGGCCTCGGCGGTCTCCGGGACGTCGGCGGCGACCGTGGCCGCGCCGGCGGTCCGGGTCCCGCCACGCTTGCGGGTCCGGGTCACCACCTTGGGCGGCTCGGGTGCGGCCGGCTCGGGATCGGGCTCCGGCTCGGGCTCCGGCTCCGGCTCGGGCTCCTCGATCTCGGCGACCTCGGGAGCGTCGACGACCTCCACGACCTCCACGACCTCCACGGCCTCGACCGCCTCGTCGGTGGTCTCGGGCGAGTCCGAGGTCTCGCCCGGGGCGTCCTCGTCGTCGTGGGCGTGCTCGCGGGCCATCGCGGCGACGTCCTTCGGCGAGGGCACCCCGCCGCGACCGTTGCCGTTCCCGCCGTCGTTCGACTCGCCGCCGCCCTGGCCCCGGCCACGGCCGCGGCCGCGACGCCCGCCGCCGCTGCTCTCCCCGCCGCCGCCACCGCCACCGCCGCCGCCACCCCGGCCACGGCGCGGCTCGTCGTCGCCGCCGCCGCCCTTGGGTGCGACGGGCATGTCGTGGAGCACCAGCCCGCGGCCCGAGCAGTGGTCACAGGTCTCGCTGAACGCCTCGAGCAGGCCGGTGCCGATCCGCTTGCGGGTCATCTGCACCAGGCCGAGCGAGGTGACCTCGGCGACCTGGTGCCGGGTCCGGTCGCGGCCGAGGCACTCGACCATGCGGCGCAGGACGAGGTCCCGGTTGGACTCGAGGACCATGTCGATGAAGTCGACGACGATGATGCCGCCGATGTCGCGCAGCCGGAGCTGGCGGACGACCTCCTCGGCGGCCTCGAGGTTGTTCTTGGTCACCGTCTCCTCGAGGTTGCCCCCGGAGCCGGTGAACTTGCCGGTGTTGACGTCGACGACGGTCATCGCCTCGGTGCGGTCGATGACCAGCGACCCGCCGGACGGCAGCCAGACCTTGCGGTCCAGGCCCTTCGCGATCTGCTCGTCGACGCGGTACGTCGCGAACAGGTCGACGCCGTCGTGGTCGGCGACGTCGTAGCGCTCGAGCCGGTCCGACAGGTCGGGGGCGACGTGCTCGACGTAGTTCTGCACGGTGTCCCAGGCGTCCTGGCCCTGGATCACGAGCCGGGCGAAGTCCTCGGTGAACAGGTCGCGGACGACCTTGAGGGTCAGGTCCGGCTCGCCGTACAGGAGCTGCGGGGCGCTGCCCTTGGTCTTGGCCTCGATGTCCTCCCAGCGCGCCTTGAGCCGCTCGACGTCGCGGGTCAGCTCCTCCTCGCTGGCACCCTCGGCCGCCGTGCGCACGATCACGCCGGCGGTGTCGGGGACGATCTCCTTGAGGAGCGTCTTGAGGCGGTTGCGCTCGGTGTCGGGCAGCTTGCGGGAGATGCCGCTCGTGGTGCCGTCCGGGACGTAGACCAGGAACCGGCCGGCGAGCGAGATCTGGCTCGTCAGGCGGGCGCCCTTGTGACCCATCGGGTCCTTGGTGACCTGGACGAGCACGGCCTGGCCCGAGGACAGCACGGACTCGACCTTGCGGGGCTGGCCCTCCTTGTGGCCCAGCGCCGCCCAGTTCACCTCGCCGGCGTAGAGCACGGCGTTGCGGCCGCGGCCGATGTCGATGAACGCGGCCTCCATCGACGGGAGCACGTTCTGCACCCGGCCGAGGTAGACGTTGCCGATCAGCGAGGTCTGCGACTCGCGGGCGACGTAGTGCTCGACGAGGACCTTGTCCTCGAGGACGCCGATCTGGGTCAGGTCCTCGCGCTGGCGGATGACCATGACGCGGTCGACCGACTCGCGGCGGGCCAGGAACTCCGCCTCGCTGACGATGGGGGCGCGGCGGCGGCCGGCCTCGCGGCCCTCGCGGCGGCGCTGCTTCTTGGCCTCGAGCCGGGTGGAGCCGGCGAGCGCGGTGATCTGGTCGTCGCCGGTGCGCGGGCTGCGCGCGCGGGTACGACGGCGCTTCGAGCCGCCGTCGCCGGAGCCCTCACCCCCGCTGTCCCCGTCGTCGTCGGACTCGTCGTCGGACCCGTCGGCCTGGTCTCCCCCGCCGCCCTCACCGGGCTTGCGACGGCGACGCCCGCCGCGGCGGCGCCGACGACGTGAGCCGCCGTCGCCCGAGTCGCCCTGGTCGGAGTCGTCGCCGGACGGCTCCTGGGCCTCGGCGGGCTCCGGAGCCGGCTCGTCGGCGGCGACGTCCTTGCTCGCGGCCTTCTTCGAGGTCTTCTTGGCCGTCGACTTCTTGGCGGCCTTCTTCGCGGGCTTCGCGTCGGCGGGCACCTCGGGTGCCTGGAACAGCGGGATCGTTCCGGTGTCGGCTCCGGTGTCCGCTCCCGTGTCTGCCCCGGTGTCGGCGGCGACGGCCTTCTTGGACGTCTTCCTGGCCGTCGACTTCCTGGCGGCCTTCTTGGCCGGCTCGCCGTCCGTCGGGGCGTGGCCTCGGCGGCCTCGACGGGGTCAGCAGCGGCCTTCTTGGCCGGCGCCTTCCTGGTGGCCTTCTTGGCGGCGGTCTTCTTGACGGCGGCCTTCTTGGCGGGCTTCGCGGCGGCGTCCTGTGCGGGCGCTTCCGAGGCCTCGACCGGTGTCTCGTCGGTCATGCGTGGGTGCTCCTAGCCGGGACCGCGTCACGCGACCTGGCGGGTAGTACGCCGCAGTCCCTGTCACGGACCGGGCGAGAAAGCTTGTCAGGCGGCGACACCCTGCGCGGTGCGTGTCACGTCGGAGCTCTCCCACCACCGACCGCGGTCGGCTGCCCAGTTCCATGCCGGGCCGCGTCGCGGACTGGCGCTGACTGAGGTTCCCGAACTGCGAGAACGTCGTCGGGCCGACTTGATCGTCGACCGTGGCGAGTATCGCACACGACCGGTCCCGGACCTGCTTATCCGAGGTGCAGGGGGTCCCTGACCTGGGGGTTCTCCGTGTCGCGCAGGTCCAGCGGACCCTGCTCGAGCCGGGTCAGGAGCGGGACGCCGCGGGACTCGCGGCCCGACACGGCGGCCATGGCGGAGAGCACGTCGTCCGGGCGCACGGACGGCACGAGGTGCCGGATCACCAGCTCGAGCGTGACCGTCGGGGGTGCCTCGCCCACGACGGTGAGCCACAGGACCGGGGCCCGCGCGTCGAGGTCCCGCAGGCCCTTCTTGGTCATCCGCTGGACGGTCACCGACTCCGCGGCCAGGAACGCCTCGACCTCGGCCCGCACCTCGTCGGCCGTGCCCGGCACGTCCAGCCGCCAGCGGCTGCCCTCCAGCAGGTCCGACAGGCTGCCGCCGGCCGACACGACGACCTCGACGAGGTCCAGGCCGTCCGGGAGGGCCTCGGCCAGCGAGGCGTGGACGTCCGCCGGGTCGACGACCTCGGCCAGCGCGAGCTCGAGGTACTCGGCCTCGCTCGCCGAGCCGGTCGGCGCCGCGCCGGCGTACGAGATCCGCGGGTGCGGGTTGAACCCGGAGGAGTACGCCATCGGCACCCGCGCCCGGAACACCGCGCGCTCGAAGGCCCGGCTGAAGTCGCGGTGGCTGGTGAAGCGGAGCCGGCCGCGCTTGGCGTAGCGGACCCGGAGCCGCTGGACCGGCGGTGCCTGCTGCTCGGGTTGCTCCCTAGCCATCGCTGCTCACTCCACTGCCTTCATCGCCGAGAAGGGTAGACGGTCCCGACCCTCGTGCCGTCCAGCCAGGTGGTCAGCCGCTCCGCCTCGACGGCCAGCGCGGCGTGCGCGGCCCGGGGCAGGTCCTCCAGCAGCCGCAGCTCGACCACGCCCGCGTCGTCCTGCACCCAGCAGCCGACGACCCGCCCGTCCCACCACGCCGTGGTCCCGGCGTTGCCGTTCCGGTCGAAGAGCTGCGGGACCGTGCCCGCCGAGGTAGAAGCCGCGCTGCTTCCAGCCCATCACGGTCGGGTCGAGGACGGGCAGCAGCGCCGCCCACGGCACGACGTCGTCGTCGGGGGCCTCGACGTCGTCGGGCAGCACCCAGCCCGTCGCGCCGCCGTCCAGGGAGACCTCGACCGCCTCCACGGCGGCGAGCGCGGCGCGGACCGCGGCCTTCGTCGCGCCGAGCCACCACACGATGTCGCTCCTCGGTGCCGGGACCGAAGGTGCGCAGCCAGCGGCCGACCAGCTCGGCGTAGCCCTCGTCGGCCTTCGCCGGGGCTGGTACGTCGTCGAGCCACTCGGACATCAGCGCCCAGCGCGGCTTGGAGATTCGCCAGTGCCCGGCGTTCCGGCCGCGGACGACCAGCCCCTCGACGCCGAGCTGGGTCAGCACGCGCGGGGCGATCGAGACGTTGGCGGCGTACTTCGTGCCCTGGGCCAGGTCCAGCCGCGACTCCAGCACCGGGACCTGCTGCCGGATCTCCTGCGCGGTCAGGGCCGTTCCGCGGAGCACGTCGAGCACTCCGGATCGCGCCTCGGCCAGCAACGCCGCGCCGTCGGCGTGCCCCGCGGACTCGAGCTCCTTGACCAGCCGGGCCTCGAGCTGCGCGGCCACCCGCAGCGACGCGCTCCCCCACGCTGCCGGCAGGAGGTCGCGCGGGAAGACGAAGAGCGTGCGCCGCATCGCGAGCTGCTTCACGACCGACCGGTCGTCGTACAGCGCCCGGTCGACGTCCGGCACGGTCAGCCCGTCGACGCGGGCGTGCAGCGACAGGTAGACGGTGGCGGGCTCCGTCGAGTGCAGCACCGTCATCGCGCGGGTCGCGGCCTCCGCGCCGGCCGACGCGAGCGGCCGGCGCGACCGCGTGACGCGTCGCCAGCCGGGTGCGGCGCTCGTCGGTCGCTGATGTGGCGCATGACGTCAAGACTGGCAGCATCGCGACGGTGGACCGCCGCCGTCCTCTCCCCCGTGCTGGTCGGGCTGGTCCTCCTCTCGTTCAACCTGCGGCCGGCCGCGGTCAGCGTCGGGCCGCTGCTCACCGAGGTCCGCGGCGGTCTCGGCATGTCCGCGGCCGCAGCGGGGCTGCTGACGTCGCTGCCGGTGATCGCGTTCGCCGGTCTTCGGGGCGCTGGCTCCGGCGGCGGCCCGCCGCATCGGACCGCACCGCGTGACCCTGCTCGGCCTGGTCGCCGCGGCGGCCGGTCTGCTGGGCCGGGCGCTCGTCGGCCACCAGGCGGCGTTCCTGGCGCTGTCCCTGCTCGCGCTGGGCGGGATGGCCATGGCGAACGTGCTGCTCCCGTCGCTGGTGAAGCGGCACTACCCCGACCGCATCGGCACGATGACGTCGGTCTACACGACCGCGCTGGCGTTCGGGCTGACCTCGGCGTTCGTCCTGACGGTGCCCGATCGCGGAGGCGTTCGGCTCGTGGCGGGCCGGGCTCGGCGCCTGGGCCGTGCTCGCGGTCGTCGCCGCCGTGCCCTGGCTGGGCCTGGCCGGCCACGACGCGCCCGACCCGGACGCCGTGGTCACCGCCCTCACGCGCGGTCAGCTTCGGGGACGTCGCACGCACCCGGCTCGGCTGGGCGATGGCCGCGTTCTTCGGGCTGCAGTCGATGCAGGCGTACGCGATCTTCGGCTGGTTCGCGACGCTGTGGCGGGACGCGGGCTACAGCGCGACCGCCGCGGGCGCGCTGGTCGGCGCGGTCGCGGGCATCTCGATCCCGCTGTCGGCGTGGGTCCCGCGGCTGATCGCGCGACCGGGCAACCAGCGGTGGGTGCTGATCACGGTGATGCTGCTCTACCCGGTCGGCTACCTCGGCCTGCGTGGCCGCGCCGCACGACCTGGCCGTCGTCTGGGCGCTGGTCCTCGGCGCCGCCACGACGACGTTCCCGATGGTGCTCACCCTGATCGGCCTGCGCGCCGCCACCCCCGAGGGCACCGCGGCGCTGTCCAGCTTCACGCAGGCCACCGGCTACCTCCTGGCGGCGCTCGGCCCGTTCGGCGTCGGCGTGCTGCACGAGGCGAGCGGCGGCTGGACCGTCCCTCTGGTGGCGCTCTCGCTGCTCACCGCGCCGATGCTCCTGCTCGGCATCTACGTGGCCCGCGTGACGTACGTCGAGGACGAGCTGACGCACTGACGTGCCTCGCCGGTTCGAGGCGTCGGCCCCACTACTGTGCGGGCATGAGCGACGAGCAGAACCCGCCTCCCGGCGGCGACCAGCCCATGTCCGGGTCCCAGCCGCCGACCGAGGGGCCGCCCGCGCCGCCGGTCAACCCGTACGAGACGCCCGCCGCTCCGCCGCCGCCCCCGCCGGTCGCCCAGCCGCCGTACGGGGACGCGCAGGCGACCCCGCCGCCGCCCGCCGCTCCGGCCTACGCCCAGCCGGGCCAGCCCCAGTACGGCGTGCCGATGGCCGAGCCCGAGCCGTCCAAGGCGATGGCGATCACGGCGCTCGTCGCGTCGCTGCTCTGCTGCACCCCGCTGGGCTTCATCCTCGGCTTCGTGGTGCTGTCCCGCAGCAAGGACGGCCGGAACCACGGCCGCGGCCTGGCGATCGCCGCCATCGTCGTCTCGACCGTCTTCTCGATCGGCATCGCGGCCGGGGCCTACGGCCTGACCCAGGTGGACTGGGACGAGGTCGGCGAGTCGCTGCTGCCCGTCGAGAACCTCAAGACCGGTGAGTGCTTCAACGCCAGCAACCTCACCGAGGACGACGAGGACTTCGTCGAGGACATCGAGCGAGAAGCCGTGCGACGAGCCGCACGACGCCGAGGTGCTGGTCACCAAGAACCTGACCCAGGACGACGCCGAGAGCTACGAGCCGTCGTCGAGCACCCTGTGCACCGACCTGATCACCGGCGGCCCGGCCGGCGACAAGGTCGGCCCGGACATCGGCTACTTCGGCCTCACCACCGACTCCGACCCCAACGCGGGCGACAAGCTCGTGTGCGTGGCGTACAAGATCGACGGCTCGAAGCTGGACGCTCCGCTCTAGGTCGCTCCGGCCTGAGCGGTGAGCCAGGCACGTTTCGGGCTGGGGAAGCTCAGACGACGGCGAGCGGCAGCAGCTGCCGCCCGGTGGGGCCGATCTGCGTCTCGGTGTCCAGCTCCGGGCAGACGCCGCAGTCGTAGCAGGGCGTCCAGCGGCAGTCCTCGACCTCGACGTCCGCGCTGCCGTCGGCGACGGCCAGCGCGTCCTCCCAGTCGGCCCAGAGCCAGTCCTTGTCGAGGCCGGAGTCGAGGTGGTCCCACGGGAGCACCTCGTCGTACCCGCGCTCGCGCGTGGTGAACCAGTCCAGGTCCACGCCGTGCGGCGCGAGCGCCGCGGCCGCGCAGGCCTCCCAGCGGTCGTAGGAGAAGTGCTCGCTCCAGCCGTCGAACCGGCCGCCGTCGCGCCAGACCTGCTCGATGACCGCGCCGACGCGGCGGTCGCCGCGGCTGAGCAGTCCCTCGATCGTGCCGGGCTTGCCGTCGTGGTAGCGGAAGCCGATGGCCCGGCCGTACCGCTTGTCGTCGCGGACCACGTCGCGGAGCTTGCGCAGCCGGTCGTCGGTCGTGTCGTGGTCCAGCTGGGCGGCCCACTGGAACGGCGTGTGCGGCTTGGGCACGAACCCGCCGATCGAGACCGTGCAGCGGATGTCGTTGCGGCCCGAGACCTCGCGGCCGGTCGCGATGACGCGCTTGGCGAGGTCGGCGATGGCGAGGACGTCCTCGTCGGTCTCCGTCGGGAGCCCGGCCATGAAGTACAGCTTCACCTGGCGCCAGCCCGAGGAGTACGCCGCGGCGACCGTCCGGATGAGGTCGTCCTCGCTGACCATCTTGTTGATGACCTTGCGCATGCGCTCCGAGCCGCCCTCGGGGGCGAACGTCAGCCCGGACCTCCGGCCGTTGCGCGAGAACTCGTTGGCGAGGTCGATGTTGAAGGCGTCCACGCGGGTGCTGGGCAGCGACAGCGAGACGTTCTGCCCCTCGTAGCGGTCGGCCAGGCCCTTGGCGATCTCCCCGATCTCGGAGTGGTCGGCACTGCTCAGCGAGAGGAGACCGACCTCCTCGAAGCCGGACTTCCGGATGCCGTTCTCGACCATCGCGCCGATCGTCTCGATCGACCGCTCGCGGACCGGGCGGGTGATCATCCCGGCCTGGCAGAACCGGCAGCCGCGGGTGCAGCCGCGGAAGATCTCGACCGAGAAGCGCTCGTGGACCGTCTCGGCGAGGGGCACGAGGGGCTTGGCCGGGTAGGGCCACTGGTCGAGGTCCATCAGCGTGTGCTTGCGGACCCGCGCCGGGATGCCCGGCCGGTTGGGCGCGACCGAGGCGATCTGGCCGGCGTCGTCGTACGCGACGTCGTAGAACTTCGGGACGTAGACGCCGCCGCTGACGGCGAGCCGGCGCAGCAGCTCGTCGCGGCCGCCGGGGCTGCCCTCGGTCTTCCACTCGCGGACCACCTCGGAGATCGCGAGCACGACCTCCTCGCCGTCGCCGAGCACGGCCGCGTCGAGGAAGTCGGCGATCGGCTCGGGGTTGAACGCCGCGTGGCCGCCGGCGAGCACGATCGGGTGGTCGTCGGTGCGGTCGACCGCGTGCAGCGGGATGCCGGCGAGGTCGAGCGCGGTCGAGCATGTTGGTGTAGCCGAGCTCGGTCGAGAAGCTCAGGCCGAACAGGTCGAAGTCGGCCGAGCGGCCGGTGGCCGTCGACGGTGAACTGCGGGATGTCGTTGGCCCGCATCACCGCCTCCATGTCCGGCCACACGGAGTAGGTGCGCTCGGCGAGGATCCAGTCGCGCTCGTTGAGGACCTCGTAGAGGATCTGCACGCCCTGGTTGGGCAGCCCGACCTCGTAGGCGTCCGGGTACATCAGCGCCCAGCGGACCGTCGGCCCCTCGATCGGCGCAGTCCCACTCCTTGACGGTGGAGTTCAGCTCGCCGCCGACGTACTGGATCGGCTTGCTGACCGTGGGCAGCAGCGGCTCCAGGCGGGTGAACAGGGACGTCGACACAACAGACAAGCCTACGGGGGAAGGGCCAGACTCCCCTCATGCTGGCGATCCGGGCCGCCCAGGTGTTCGACGGTGACGTCTTCCGCGGTGCCGCCACCGTGCTCGTCGAGGGCGAGCACATCGCGGGCATCCAGCCAGGACATCCCGAGCCGCCGGACGGCGCCGAGGTGGCGACGTACGACGGGACGCTGCTGCCCGGACTGTTCGACTGCCACGTGCACCTGGTCGCCGACTCGACGTTCGGTGGCCTCGAACGCGTCGGCGGGATGTCGGACGACGAGGTGGACGCCGTGATCCTGGCCAGCCTGGCCGCGGAGGCGGCCGGCGGTGTGACGACCGTTCGTGACCTCGGCGACCGGCATTTCCGGACCCTCGCCGCGCGTGCGGTCCCTGGACTCCCTCGCGTCGTCGCGGCCGGGCCGCCCATCACGACGCCCGGGGGTCACTGCCACTTCCTCGGCGGTGAGACGACCGGGAGGGACGGCGTGCGAGCCGCTGTCGCCGAGCGCGTCGAGCGGGGTGTGGACGTGATCAAGGTGATGGCCAGCGGCGGGATGCTGACCCCCGGCACCGACTCCTTCGGGACGCAGTTCGACGGCGACGTGCTCCGGGAGGCGGTGGATGCCGCCCACGAGGCGGAGCTGCAGGTGCTGGCCCACGCTCACTCCCTCGCCGGGATCCGGCACGCGCTGGACGCGGGTGTCGACGGGATCGAGCACTTCACCGGCCTGGCGCCAGGGGGCCTGAGCCTGCCGGACGACCTCCTGGCGGCTGTCGCGGCCTCCGGCACCCAGGTGTGCCCGACCGCCGGCGGCGACCCCGCCCTGGTCCCCGCCCACGACCAGCTCCCGCCGGGTCTGCGGGCTCCCCTCGACGCGCTGGGCCTGACCTTCCAGACCTTCCTGGCCGCGCGCCGGGAGCACTTCGGCCGGCTGCGGCAGCACGGCATCGCGGTGGTGACCGGGACCGATGCCGGCATCGGGCCGGCCAAGGCGCACGGCAAGGTGCGGTTCGCGATCAGCGACCTCGTGGCCGCGGGCTGGCCGGTCGCCGAGGCACTCGCCACCGCCACCTCCGGAGCCGCGGCGTCGTGCGGCCTCGGCTCGGTGACCGGATCACTGCGTCGCGGGTACGCCGCCGACCTGCTCGTGGTCGCCGGCGACCTGTCAGCCGGTGTGGAGGCGCTGGGTCGTCCCGAGCTCGTGCTGGTCCGCGGGCGGCCCGCGGGCGTCGAGTGACCCGGATGGCTGGCTGATCCGGTCCGGTGACCAGCCGAATCGGTCACTCGACGGCGAGACCCGGCGTCGTGATGGTGGCGGTGATGAGGTACGCCGTGGTCACCCAGGCCTGGATGGACAGGCCCTCCAGGTCGTCGGCGATGGTGCGGATGCTGGTCGACACGATCGTCTGGTCGAGCGCACCGAGGAACATGCCGAGCATCAGGCCCGACAGGATCGTGACGATCTGCCGGTGCGTGTACTCACCGGTCTCCGCGGGCGACGACGCCGCCTGGGCCTCATTGGTTGCCATCGGCAACCATGCGAGGACCGTGGCGCGGCCCGGCACAGCCGAAAACAGGGTGACGCCGCGCACGCGGGTTCGTAGCGTCGAGGCATGCGGGTCACGTTCACCAAGACCGACGCGCGGCGCTACGTCGTCGGCGTCGAGCGGCGCGCGACACCCGCGCTGCTCCCCCGCTACGCGCCCGGCTACGACGACCTGATGCCGCACGATCTCGCCCACTACCTGGTCGAGGAGTCGTACGGCATCGAGCTCGGCGTCTTCGGCCAGCTCGCCGCCGGCGCGAGCGGGCTGTTCTACCCGGCGCCGGAGCACCGGTCCCTGGCGCTGCGGCGCCGGGACCGGCGGATCGCGGCGATCGGCCACGACGACATGGTCCGGTCCGAGGGCCTCGTCCAGGTGACGATGGCAGCGTGGGAGCGGGAGGTCGGCGGCCGCACCTGGCACCAGGGGCTGCCGGTGACCGTCGAGGTCGGCGCGGACCGGCTGGCGCGCGCGGTCGCCCGGATCCACGAGGTGTCGGCCCGCTGGGCCGGCCTGGCGCACGGGGAGTCCCTGGTGCTCGAGTGGCCCGACCAGGGGCTGGACCTCGCCGGCTCGCAGCGCGGCCGGAGGCACCGCGTCGTCGGGTAGCGGCCCTCGTGCCGAACAATGGTCGGCGATGAGCACCTACGCCAGCGCCGTCTGGGTCGACGTGCGCCCGGACGGCCCGGTCACGGACGTGGCGCGGGCGCTCGACGGTGTGGAGCCGGACCAGCCGGTCTGGGTCGACGTCGACTCCGCCTGGGTACGGCTCACGACCTACCTCCCCCTCCGCGTCGAGGTCGGCGACGAGATCGCGGCCGTGCTCGCCACGGCGGGGAACGCCCGGGCCGCGATCGCCGAGGACCACGACGAGTTCGGGGCGAGCTGGACGGTCCTCTCGGCCGCGGGCGGCGTCGCCCGGACGGTGCACCGCCGGTACCTCCTGAACGCCGACCCGCGCAGCCGCCGCCAGGTCCGGCTGGCCCTCAGGGCGTTCGAGCGGGACGGGCGTCCGCACGAGCCGCGGGACGACGACGTCGCCGGGCCCCAGGCGCTGGCCGACGTCGCCCTCCTCTTCGACGCGGACCCCGCGCGGGTCCTCGCGGCCGAGGTCCGCGCGGAGAAGGCCTTCGAGGACATGGGGGTCGTCGGCGGGCCGTTCCCCTGGGTCGAGGCGCTCGGTCTCGTCTGGCCCGGTCCCGACGCGGGCCGTCCGTTCGGCGGCCGGACCGCGTGAGCCCCGTCGTCGCGTTCGCCCTCGCCTCGGCGCTGCACGCCGGGTTCCAGCTGACGGTCACCGCCCTCGTCTACCCGGCGCTGGCCACGCGCTCCGCGGCCGAGTGGGCCGACAGCCATTGGCGTCATACCCGCGCCATCGCTCCGGTCGTGGTGGTCGTCTACGGCGCCCTGGTGGCCACGGGCGGGGTGCTGGTCGCCGACGGACCCGGCCCCGCCGGCTGGGCGGCCCTGGGCGGAGCCGTCCTGGCGTTCGCGGCCACCGCGTTCGGCGCGGCACCGATCCACGGCCGGCTCGGCGCCCGGGACGACGACCTGGTCGCTCGACTCCTGCTGGTCGACCGGTGGCGGTGCGTCGCCGCCGTCGGCGGAGCGGTCGCCGCGGTCCTCGCCGCGAGCTGAGCCCGGGGCGTCAGCGGCGGACGAGCACCCGCCGCTCGGCCAGCGCGGCGGCGTACGGCGCCGTCCGGGTGCGCAGGTGGATGTTCTGCAGCAGACCCACCGCCAGCAGGCCCGCGAAGAGCGACGAGCCGCCGTAGGAGACGAACGGGAGCGGGACCCCGGTGACGGGCATGATCCCGAGGCACATGCCGATGTTCTGGAACGCCTGGAACCCGAACCAGCACGCGATGCCGGCGGCGCAGACGCGACCGAAGACGTCGTCGGCGCGGCGGGCGATGACCAGGGCGCGCCAGATGACGACCGCCAGCAGCGCGATGAGGACGCCGGCGCCGAGCAGGCCGAGCTCCTCCCCCGCGACGGTGAAGACGAAGTCGGTCTGCTGCTCGGGCACGAACCCGGCACGGGTCTGCGAGCCGTCGAAGAGCCCCTGGCCGAACAGGCCGCCGTTGCCGATCGCGATCCGCGCCTGCTCGACGTTGTAGCCGGCGCCGCGCGGGTCGAGGGACGGGTCGACGAAGGCGAGGAAGCGGTCGACCTGGTACGCCTTGAGCACACCGGCCAGGACCGCGGCGGTCGCGGCGCCGACGGCGCCGGTCACGAGCACCACCAGCCAGCGGCGCCGGGCGCCGGAGACCGCCAGCACGCCGAACACGGTCGCGGTCAGGACGAGCATCGTGCCGAGGTCGGGCTGCAGCAGGATCAGCACCGCGGGGACGGCCGCGACCGCCAGCATCGCGAGGACGTCGGCACCGCCGACGTACGGGCGACGCCGGCCCTCGGACCGCTCGGCCAGCACCAGGGCCATGCCGACGACGACCGCGAGCTTGGCCAGCTCGGACGGCTGGACCGAGAGGCCGCCGATCCGCAGCCACGACTGCGAGCCGTTGATGGTCGAGCCCATCGTCAGCACGAGGACCAGCCCGACGACCGAGGCGAGGTAGACGGCCGGCGCGAGGATCCGCACCCAGCGGTGGTCGGTGCCGGTGACCGCGGTCATCAGGACCAGCCCGATCACGATGTTGACCAGCTGCTTGCGCAGGAAGGCCGTCGAGTCACCGTCGGTGAGGTCGACGCGGTGGGCGGTGGCCGACCAGACGAGCAGCGTGGACATCACGAGCAGGGCGAGGACGGCCGCGAGCAGCAGCCAGTCCAGCCGAGGGAGTCTGGTCACGAGCGGCCCTCCGTGCGGGACGGCGGCAGGATCGCGCCGTCGTCGGTGAACGTCGGCAGCCCGTCCGGCGGGACCGTGCCGGGGATCGCCGCGGAGCCCGGGCGGACGGCACCGTCGCGGACGCCGTACAGCGACTCCCAGATGGTGCGGACGGCGTCGCCGTTCGTCCCGGAGCCGGTGCCGCCCTGGCTGACCATCATCACCACGACGTAGTTCTCGTCGTACGTCGCGACCCAGGACGTCGACTGCTTGCCGTAGACCTCGGCCGAGCCGGTCTTGCCGCGGACGTGGACCCGGTCGAGCGGGAAGTCGGGGAACTTCCAGGCGAGGGTGCCCTGCTTCGGGACGCCGAGCAGCGCGTCGTCGACGTAGTCGAGGGCGGCCTTCGAGACGTCGACCCTGCCGACCGGCTTCGGCGCGAACTTCTTCAGCACGGTGCCGTCCTCGCTGACGACGGCCTTGGCGATCCGCGGCGCGTAGAGCGTGCCGCCGTTGGCGATCGCGGCGTACCCCCGCGCCAGCTGGAGCGGCGTCAGGATCGTGTCGCCCTGGCCGATCGCGAAGTTCACCGCGTCGCCCGCCCGGTAGGCGTAGCCCTCGACGCAGAACTCGCGCGCGAACCGGTGCAGGAAGTCGTCGCCGGGTTCCTTGCCGAGCTCGCAGTAGTAGTCCTTCATGTCCTCGTAGTAGGCGCGCTTCCACTTCCGGTCGGCGATCCGGCCCGCGGCCTCGCCGGGCAGGTCGATGCCGGTCTTGGACCCGAAGCCGAACTTCTTGGCCGTCTCGACGAGAGGGTCGCGCGCCGTCACGTCGTCGACGTCGGAGCCGAAGCGCTGCCAGAAGTCGAGGCCGACCCGGTAGAAGAAGGTGTTGCACGAGACCTCGAGCGCCCGCGCGAACGTGATGTAGCCGTAGGCGTCCGACTCGTAGTTCTTGAAGTCGCGGTTGCCGACGCGGAGGGACGACGAGCAGTTGAGCTCGGTGTCCTCGGAGTAGCCGTTGCTCAGGGCGCCGGCCGTCATGAAGGGCTTCCAGGTCGAGCCCGGGGCGAGCTGTCCCTGGGTGGCCCGGCCGAGCAGCGGAGTGCCGGCCTTCTCGGAGTACAGCTGCTTCAGCTGGCGCTCGGACACGCCTCCGACCCAGACCTCGGGGTCGTACGTCGGCTGGCTCGCCATCGCGACGACGCGGCCGGTGTCCGCCTCCAGCACCACCACGGAGCCCGAGTCGGCGACGAAGTTCCGGTCCGTGACCGGGTCACGGGTCGCCCGGGCCCGGGCGATCGCGTCGGCGAGCTGCTGCTCCACGACGCCCTGCACCTTCGCGTCGATCGAGGTGACCAGGGTGTCCCCGCCCTGGGCGGCGAGCTCGTCGGCGTCCCCGATGACGCGCCCCATGGAGTCCACCTGGACCGAGGTGTAGCCCGGCATGCCGCGCAACCAGGAGTCGTACTGCTTCTCGACGCCCGCCCGGCCGACCACCGAGGCGCCGTTGACCGAGCGGTCGCCGTCCTCCTCGGACAGGTCCAGCTCGTCACCGGTGATCGGGCTGAGGTAGCCGAGCACGTGCGCGAGGTTGATGCCGAACGGGCGCGGGTACGAGCGCAGGCTCTGCTGCTCGGCGATCACCGCCGGGAAGTCCTCGGGCTGCTCGAGGACGCGCAGGGCAGCGGGCTGGGCCACGTCGACGGCGACCGGCACCGGCTGGATGGCGGAGCCGTTCCAGCAGACGCCCTTCCGGCTGCCCTCGTCGCCGCAGGTCAGCAGCTTGCGCTGGATCCGGCCGACCTTCAGTCCGGTGACCTTGGCGACCCGGCGCAGCACCCGGAGCTGCTGGTCGTCGGGCATCTTGGCGAGCACCCCGCGGTCGACGGAGACGACCCACGAGGTGCGGTTGGTGACCAGCGGGCGTCCCTGGTCGTCCACGATCAGCCCGCGCTGCGGCTGGACGACGACCTCGCGGACGGACTGCGACGCGGCCTGGGCGGTGTACTCCTCACCGGAGACGACCTGCAGGTACCAGAGCCGGACCAGCAGGGTCGCGAACAGGGAGAAGACCAGCGCCTGGATGACGACGAGGCGCAGCCGGCTGCGGCGCTCGGTGCTCATGGGCGGCTCATGCCGGGAGGCGGTCCGGCTCGAGCCGCTCGTCGAGCGCCAGCACCCCCGGCACGACCAGGGCGCCGAGGAGCACGTCCGACACGAGCGCGACGAGGAGCGTCTCGAGCAGCACCGGCACGTCGACGACCGGGTCGCGCAGCAGGAGCCCCGTCAGCTCGAAGACGGACGTGCCGACGAACGAGCAGGCGGCCACGGTGGCCAGGAGCACCGAGCGCGTGGGAGCCGGGGAGGACAGCCGCCCGGCGACGTACCCGACGACCAGGAGGGCGAGCGCCCAGCGACCGGCGACGTGGTCGGCGGGTGGCACCAGGTCGAGCAGCAGTCCGCCGGCGAAGCCGAGGACCATCGCGGTCTCGGAGCCGTACCGCAGCCCGACCGCCACCACGACGAGGAGGAGGGCGTCGGGGACGACGCCGTGGAAGGCGAGGTGCGGCAGCACGGAGACCTGGAGGACGAGCGCGGTCAGCGTCGCCCACAGCACCGCCGCGGCGCGCGGGGTGGTCACCGCAGGCTCCCGTCGGGCTCGATGACGGCACGGTCGCTGTCGGTGCCGGAGGGCACGACCACGCCGACCAGGTCGAGCGAGCCGAAGTCGACGTAGGGGTCGATCACCGCGCGCTGGGTCGTGTCGCGGACGCTCGTGTAGACGGACCGGACCGTGCCGACCGGGACGCCGGCGACGTACGGCGCGCCGTCCTGGCTGCCCCACGTCACCACCGTGTCGCCCTTGGCGGGCACCGAGGTCTGGTCGACGAGCTCCAGGTCGAGCCGGGCGGTGCGCCCGAAGTCGCCGAGGTCGCCGCGCCCGTGGAGGAAACCGATCTTCATGCTGCTGCCGACCCGGCCACCGACGGTGGAGTCGGCGTCGACGACGAGCAGCACCGTCGCGGTCGTGCTGGTGACCCGGATGACGCGGCCGACGAGCCCGGCCGCGCTGACCACGGTGAGGTCCGGTCGCAGCCCGGCGCGGGTGCCGGCGTCGATGGTGACCGTCCGCGAGAAGGTCTGTGCCGCGCCGACGCCGACCACCCGCGCCGGGACGAGCGCGTAGCCGAGCTGGTCGGCGGTCGCCGTGAGCCCGTCGTACTCGCGGAGCCGGTTGCGGTCGAAGTCGACGGTGCCGAGGTCGCCGCGCAGCTGCGCGTTCTCGGCCTCCAGCCGGTCCACCTCCTCGACGAGCCGGTCCTGGGTGTGCAGCCAGCCCCCGACCGCGAGGACGGGACGCAGCACGGTGTCGACCCCGGCCTCGACCGGCGCGTAGGCCTCGCCCACCACCCGGCGGGCGCCGTCGACGGGCGACGACTCGCCCCCGACCAGGTCGAGGGTCATCAGCGTCAGGCACGCCAGCACCAGCGCGAGGGCGCGCGAACGGCGCGGCCGGCCGGGCTCCCGGGGCTCGAGGCTCCCCCGCCGGTTGAGCCGCTCGCGCTCCTGCACCTGGGTCATGCGATCCGCCTGCGCTCGCTCACGAACACCTGCTGCAGTGCGTCGACGTCCTCCACGCAGCGACCGGCTCCGAGCGCGACCGAGGTCAGCGGGTCCTCGGCGACGTGGACCGGCATGCCCGTCTCGTGACGCAGCCGCTCGTCGAGGCCGCGCAGCAGGGCGCCGCCGCCGGTGAGCACGATGCCGCGGTCCATGATGTCGCCGGCGAGCTCGGGCGGGGTCTGGTCGAGGGTGACGCGGACGGCGTCGACGATCGCGTGCAGCGGCTCCTCGATCGCCTGGCGCACCTGCGCCGAGGTGACCAGCACCGTGCGCGGCAGGCCCGAGACCAGGTCGCGGCCGCGGACCTCCGCCTGGGTGTCGAGCGGACCCGGGAACGCCGAGCCGAGGGTCATCTTGACCTCCTCGGCGGTGGCCTCGCCGAGGAGCAGCGCGTGCTCCTTCTTCATCCAGGTGGTGATGGCCCGGTCGATCTCGTCGCCGGCCGTCCGCACGCTGAGGCTGGTGACGATGCCGCCGAGGGAGATCACCGCGACCTCGGTGGTGCCGCCGCCGACGTCCACGACCATGTTGCCGGTGGCCTGGTGCACGGGCAGCCCGGCGCCGATCGCTGCGGCCATCGGCTCCTCGATGATGAACACGCGGCGCGCGCCGGCCTGGTAGCAGGCCTCCTTCACCGCACGCTGCTCCACGGCGGTGATGCCGCTCGGCACGCAGACCACGATCCGCGGCTTGGTGAAGTAGCGGCGCCGGTGCACCAGCGCGATGAGGTGGCGCAGCATCTGCTCGGTGGCCTCGAAGTCGGCGATCACGCCGTCCTGCATCGGCCGGATGACCGCGATGTCCTCCGGCGTCCGCCCGATCATCCGCTTGGCGTCGCGCCCGACGGCGACCAGCTCACCGGTCGCGTCGTTGACCGCCACGACGCTGGGCTCGTCGACCAGGACGCCGCGACCGCGGACGTACACCAGCGTGTTCGCCGTGCCCAGGTCCACGGCCATGTCCCGGCCGACCACGGCGCCGGCGAACGGGCCAGAAAATAGGGTCGCCATCCGTCCTGTCCTCGTGCGGGGAAGCGTGCGGGGAAGTCGGGAGAGACAGGACGCGCCCCTCCCGGCACCCCGAGGCTAGGAAATACCCGGCTCGGTACGCCGCAGGCTCGCCGTGACGGGAGTGACTGATGTGGCGATGGACGACCGGGTGAAACTTCCCTGAACGCCCTCCGGAGCCGGATCGGCTACTTACCGTTGACCCGGTGAGGTACCTCCTGCGCGCGGTGGCGGCCGTCGCCATGCTCGTGGGCTTCTACCTGCTCGCGATCTGCCTCATGACGGTCGTCATGTTCGCCGTGGTCGCGGTGCTCGAGCTCTTCATCGGCGAGCTCGCCGGCGCCAAGCTCCTCGTGCTGGCCGTCCCCGGCGTCCTCGCGATCGGCTACGGCATCCTCTTCCGGACCGAGGAGGCGCCGCCCCTGGGCCTCGGCCTCGCCGAGTCCGAGCAGCCGCGCCTGTGGGCGCTGGCCCGCGAGATCGCGGCGACCGCCCGCACCAAGGACGTCGACGAGATCAGGCTCGTGCCGGACGCCAACGCCGCGGTGTCGGACTCGTCCACCTGGCTGGGGCTGAGCCGTGGCACCCGCCGGATGTACGTCGGCGTGCCGCTCCTCCTCGCGCTCGACGAGCCGCAGATGCGGTCGGTCATCGCGCACGAGTTCGGCCACTACAGCGGCCGCCACACCCACCTGGTCGGGGTGACCTACCGCGGCGCCGAGTCGATCCGGCGGATCCTGTCGCAGGTCGGACGGCACAACCCCTTCGCGCGGGTCCTGCGGCTCTACGGCCAGCTCTACTTCGCGATCTCCCGCTCCGTGAACCGGCGCCAGGAGCTGGAGGCCGACCAGCTCGGCGCCCAGGTCGCCGGCGCCGAGGTGATGGCCTCGGCCCTGCTCGAGATCCGGCCGGCGGTGACCGCCTGGGGCTTCTACTGCCAGGTCTTCTCCGGGATGGGCATGCTCTCCGGCCGCCGGCCCGACGCGTTCCTCGCCGGCTTCGCCGACTTCCTGGACGACGAGCGCGTCGCCGGGACGATGGCCGAGGTGCGCGGTGCCCCCGAGACCCAGCCCTCGGTCTACGACACGCACCCGCCCATCAGCCGTCGGGTCGCGGCCATCGGCGTGACGCCCCCGGTGGACCGGGCCCGCCGCGGCTGGGCCGTGGAGCTCCTCGACCGGCCGGACGAGACCCTCGCCGCCCTCGAGCGGGAGCTGTACGACGCGTCCCTGGTCGCCACGCCGATGGACGTGCTGGCGCCGCTCGCCGCGGACGAGGCGACCCACCGGCACGTCCGGCTCGTCGACGACGTCCTCGAGTCCCAGGGACGGGCACCCGGTCTCCGCACCGTGATGGCCTACCTGGGCAACGGGATGTCGCGGGAGCTGGTCCGGCGCGAGCTGGCGGAGGACGTCGACGAGCAGAAGCTGACCGAGGTCACCGCGGACATCCTCGGCGGCTACCTCGCCGCGGCCCTGCTGGACGCCGGCCAGGCCACCCACCGGCTGGACTGGCGGCAGGGCTGGGTCCTGGTCGACGCGGAGGGCGAGGACCTGGAGATCGAGGACCTGGTCCGCGAGGTGATGACGGAACCGGCGCGCGCGGCGGAGCTGGACGAGCTGCTGCGGCTCAGCGGGGTGAGCTACGGCTACCAGGCGCGCGCCCACGAGCCCACCGGCCCGCGCGTGGCCGACGCCGAGACCTCGAGGATCCTCGGCATCGTCTCCCCCGTGAACCGCAAGGAGACGTTCGTGGTGCACGACGACGGCCTCGTGCTGCTGTCCGAGAAGGACTGGAAGCGGCTGCCGCGCACCGCCGGACCACCCACGGTGCGCGACCTGTTGGCCGCTCCGAGCACCCGCCACGTCCCGTGGGACAGCGTCACCACGCTCCGGGTGGTGCAGCTGGCCGGCGGGAGGAGCCACGTCTTCTGCGAGGTCGACGGGTTCACGGTGGAGGTGAGGATCGGGCAGGCGTCAGGCGAAGCAGGCGAGCCGTTCGCCGCGATGCGCCACCTGCTGGGCGACCGCTACCGCACGGAGGAGCGGGTCGGGACCCGCGTCTGAGCTAGAGCTCCGGGAACCAGATGCCGATCTCGCGGTCGGCCGACTCGGACGAGTCGGAGCCGTGCACGAGGTTCTCGCGGTTCGAGAGGGACAGGTCGCCGCGGATGGTGCCCGGTGCGGCCTTGCGGCCGTCGGTGGCGCCGTTGATCCCGCGCACGACCTCGATCGCCGAGTCGCCCTCGAGGACCAGGGCCACGAGAGGCCCGGACGTCACGAAGTCGCGCAGCGGCGGGTAGAAGTCCTTGTCCACGTGCTCGGCGTAGTGCGCATCGGCGATCGACGCGCTGATCGTGCGGTGCTCGAGCGCCACGATGGTCAGGCCCTTGGCCTCGAACCGGCCGAGGATGTCGCCGACGAGTCCGCGGCGGACGGCGTCGGGCTTGAGAAGGACGAGCGTGCGCTCCCCTGTAGTCATGGGCGTGACCCTATGGGAAGTCGGCCTGACGCCTGAGCACGTGGTCCGGGACGGGGCCGGGGGCCTCCGGGTCGGGGACGACGTCCGAGGCGACCAGCCGCAGCGGGAGGTGCCCCGCCCAGTAGCCGGCGTCGATGTCCGGCTGGTCGTCCTCCGGTCCACCGGAGCGGGTCTTGAGCGACGCCTCGTGGAGCGGGACGGCGAGCACGGAGGTCGCGGCGAGCTCCTTGCGGGTGTTCGGCCGCAGCGCGGCCGCCCGGCCGGGGACGACGTGGTCCGTGATGAGGTCGAGCGCCCTGGCCTTCTCGTCGGCGTCCTCGACGAGGCGTGCCGGGCCGATCACGACGCCGCAGCGGTAGTTCATCGAGTGGTTGAACGCCGACCGGGCCAGCACCAGCCCGTCGAGCGCGGTCACCGTCACGCACACCTGGGCGCCGGGCGTCTTGCGCAGCCAGCCGGCCGCGACGGAACCGTGCACGTAGAGCGTCCCGTCCTGGTCGGGCCCGTCCTCGTCGACGGCGTAGGCGACCGGCAGCACGACGGGGTGGCTGCCCCCGTCGCCGGTGACGGTCACACCGAGGTGCGCGACCAGGCCCTCGCGGAGCAGGGCGAGCAGCTCGGCCCGCTCCGTGACGCCCCGTTCCTTCTCGCGGGTCAGCCGGGTGCGCGGGGTCGGGGACAGGTCGGTCACCGGCCCATCCTGCCCGACGCGCGGCGGCCTAGCGGTCGCCCATCGCGGCGTACGCCGCCGCGCGCTCGCGCTCGATCTTGCGGCCCAGGAAGTACGCCGTCCCCCACAGGAGCGCGAACACCGAGCCGAGGAAGAACATGAGCGGGACGACCACCCCGAGGCCGATCGCACCGAGCTGGACCACCCAGCCCAGGGCGTAGGCCCACTCGCCGCGCAGCATCCCGGCGACCAGCAGGCAGGCGACGGCCAGCCCGAGCCCGACGACCAGGGCGGTACGCGTCTCGACGTCCGCGACGCTGATCATCACCGGCGTGGTGAGACCGAGGGTGATCGCCTCGAGGCTGAGCACGGCGGCGCACATGCCGCGGCGAGGAGACCGCTCCGGCACGTCGGTCATGCCTGCCGCCCCTTGAGCATCGTGCGGGCCTCGCCGGCCGTGACCACCGAGCCCGTGACGAGCACCGCACCCGAGCCGATCGACTCGCCGACCGCCTCGCCGGCCTCGGCCAGCGCGGCCGCCTGGTCGATCGCCTCCGACAGCCGGGGCTCGACGGTCACCCGGTGCTCGCCGAACACCTCGCGCGCGGTCTCGGCGAGCTGCTCGGCCCGCATCGCCCGGTCGGAGCTGTTCTGGGTGACCACCACGTGCGCGAGGTGCGGCTCGAACGCCGCCAGCAGCCCCTCGGCGTCCTTGTCCCCCATCACGCCGATCACGCCGATCAGCGGCGAGAACACGAACGAGTCCGCCAGTGCGGCGGCGGTCGCCTCGGCCCCGTGCGGGTTGTGCGCGGCGTCCAGCACGATGGTCGGGCTGCGCCGGATGATCTCCAGCCGTGCCGGCGAGGTCACCTCGGCGAACGCCGCGCGCACCACGTCGTCGTCGAGCGGCTGGTCGCTGAGGAACGCCTCGACGGCGGCCAGGGCCACCGCGGCGTTCTGGGCCTGGTGCGCGCCGTACAGCGGCAGGAACACGTCGTCGTACCGCGCCCGCAGCCCCTGGAGCGACAGCACCTGGCCACCGACCGCCGGCGTGCGCGCGATGACGCCGAACTCCATGCCCTCGCGCACGAGGGTCGCGCCCACCTCGGCCACCTGGGCGAGCAGGACCTCGGCGACCTCGGGCGTCTGCTCGGCCAGGACGGCGACCGAGCCGGGCTTGATGATCCCGGCCTTCTCGACCGCGATCTCCGCGGGCGTGTCGCCGAGGTACTTGGCGTGGTCGACAGCGATCGGCAGCACCACCGCCACGGCGGCGTCCGCGACGTTCGTCGCGTCCCACGCGCCGCCCATGCCGACCTCGACGACGGCGACGTCCACCGGCGCCTCGGCGAACCGGGCGTAGGCCATGCCCACCACGGTCTCGAAGAACGACAGCGGGTGCTCCGAGCTCTGGTCGACCAGGTGTGTGTAGGGCGCGACGTCGTTGAACGCCTCGACGAACTCCTCGTCGCTGAGCGGCGCGCCGTCCACGGAGATCCGCTCGGTCATCCGCTCGACGTGCGGGCTGGTGAACCGGCCCGTGCGCAGGTCGAGCGCACGCAGCAGGGTGTCGATCATCCGGGACGTCGAGGTCTTGCCGTTCGTGCCGGTCAGGTGGATGACGGGATAGGCGGTCTGCGGGTCGCCGAGCAGCTCGGTGAACGCGCGGATGCGGTCGAGCGACGGGTCGAGCTTGGTCTCGGGCCACCGGGACAGCAACGCGTCCTCGGCCTCCGCGAAGGTCTCGGCGGCGCGTGCCTCGGCGGCTGCCTCAGGGGCTGTCTCGGGGAAGTCGGTCATGTTGCTGTGGAGTCTATTGACGACGTACCTAGAACACGTTCTAGTAGCGCCATGAAGACCACCGTCGCCCTCGTCGAGTCGCCCGGCCAGCCCTTCACCCTCGCCGAGGTCGACCTCGAGGGACCGCGCGCGGACGAGGTGCTGGTGCGCATCGTCGCGACCGGCCTGTGCCACTCCGACGTCACCATGAGCGGCTACCTGCCGGCCGAGATGTTCCCCAACGTGTTCGGCCACGAGGGCGCGGGCGTCGTCGAGGAGGTCGGCGCCGACGTCGCCGGCATCGAGGTCGGCGACCACGTCGTGCTCTCGCTGCGCTCCTGCCGCACCTGCGCCCAGTGCGCGGCCGGCTACTACGGGTTCTGCGAGCAGGGCCTGTTCATCAACTACATGGGCATGCGGATGGACGGCTCGACGACCTACACGCGCGACGGCGCCGGCGTCTTCGGTTCCTTCTTCGGCCAGTCGAGCTTCTCGCAGCACGCGATCGCGTACGCCGACAACTGCATCGTGGTCGACAAGGCCCTCGACCTGGCGCGGCTCGGCCCGTACGGCTGCGGCTTCCAGACCGGGGTCGGCACCATGCTGAACGCCGCGAACCCGTCGGCCGACGAGAGCGTGGTGGTCTTCGGCGCCGGGTCGGTGGGCCTGTCGGCCATCGCGGCCGGCCGGACCATCGGCGCCACGATCGTGGCCGTCGACCCGCTGGCGAGCCGCCGCGAGATCGCGGAGTCCTACGGCGCGCGGACCATCGACCCGACCGCGCTCGGCGACGTCACGATCCAGGAGAAGGTCAAGGAGCTGACCGGCGGCGGCGCCAACTACGGCATCGACACGACCGCGATCCCCGAGGTCGTCAAGGCGGCTCAGCAGTCGCTGGCCGTCCGCGGCACGCTGATCGCGATCGGGCTCGGCGCCGAGGAGTACCCCATCGACGCCGTCGACCTGCTCCAGAACGGCAAGACCATCCGCAGCTCGCTCGAGGGCGACGCGGACCCGCTGGAGTTCATCCCGCGGATGCTCGGCATGGCCGACGAGCTCGACCTCGACCGGCTGGTCACGCCGTACCCCTTCGACCAGATCAACGAGGCGATCGCCGACTCGGCGTCCGGGAAGGTCGTCAAGCCCGTCCTGGTGTGGTGACCACCCAGTTGCCCTGGTCGACGAGCGGCTCGAAGCCGATCGCGGCGTAGACCTTGTTCGACGTCGGGTTCTCCTGGTCGGTGTAGAGGCACACCTCGGCGCCCTGGTCACGCAGCCGACGGGAGACGCCGGCGACCCCCGCGCTGGCGTAGCCACGACCGCGGTGACCCTTGGGGGTGAAGACCGGACCGACCCGCGCCACCCCGTACGACGGGGGGTTGTGGGCGGTCAGGTGCACGACCTCGCCGTCCTCGGCCTCCCACAGCCAGATCTCCTGACGCGCGATCTTGCCGGCGATGAAGTCCTCGTCGTGGAACTCGTTCAGCGGAGGGTGCGGGCGTCCGGCCTGCTCGGCGGCCTCGGCGAGGAACCCCTGGAACCAGGCCAGGCTCAGCTCGGCGTCGGCGGTGGTCGCGGCCCGGAGACGGCCGGGTGGGCTCGGCGGCTCGACCAGCTCGCCGAGGACGTGCAGGCGGGTGTGCTCGTGGATCTCGGCGGTCCCGCCGTAGTGACCCGCCAGGGTCCTGGCCAGGACCTCGGCCGCGGGCAGCGCGCCGTTCACGCCCACGACCTCCTCCCCGCGCCCGGCGACGGCGTCGGCGATGGCCCGCGCCGCCTCGTCGGGCATCGGCAGCACGAACATCGGGTGTGGCTCGAACGGCGCGGTGCGCATCGCCACCCCCACGACCTTGTCGTCCTCGTGGACGCTCACCCACCAGCACGGGTGCTCCGGGGCGGGCTTCCCCTCGGCCCGCTCGCGCGCCAGGCGCTCGGTGAAGGTCGACATGACCGTGCTGACCACGGGCTCGGCGGCCAGGAGCTCGGAGGCGGTGGACAGGAGCTCTGCGGGATCCTCGGTGAAGGACAGCCGGTAGGTCATGCGCTATTGGATCCCGGGACGCGCCAGAGCGCCTCCCGATTTATCCCCTCGCCGGCCAGGCGGGCCCGCACGGCGGCGTGCGGCGGCGGCCCGAACCGGTAGGCGTACGACGAGTCGGCGAACCGGCCGAGCATCGCGTCGACGGTCCGGCGCCGGTGGCCGTGCGGCTCCATCTCCCAGGACTCCTCGGCGGAGTCGACGACCGAGCCGTCCTCGCGGAGCAGCTCGACCGTGAGCGTCAGCGCGACGGCCGCGCCCGGGTCGTGGGCGACGTGCACGTCGAGCCCGTTGAGGCCCTCGTCGACGAACCAGACCGCGGTCGGCTGGAGCGTGGGGGCGAGGGCGCGCGCGGCCGGCTTGGGTGCGCCCGCGTGGTCGAGCAGCCCCCACCCGGCGCCCGGCTCGAGGTCGCGCAGCCACAGCACGATGCCGCCGCCGCACGGCGAGTCCGGGCGGCGCCACTCGCCGAGGACGTCGGCCATCACCTCGCCGGTGACCCGCTGCCGCTCCTCCACCGTCGCCTCGGCGCCGTACCGCTCGCGCGCGTAGTGCTCGCGGACGTCGGCGAAGTCCCAGTCGGCGCCGTTGTCCCGCGGCACCCCGCCCTCGACGACGGGCTCGGGGAGGTGGGAGAAGGCCAGGCACTCGGACGCGAACCGCACGCCGCTGTGCCGCGCGTCCGGGAGGTCGCGCAGGTAGGCGCCGACGCCGAAGTACTGGGCGACGCCCGTGTCGACGCGGATCGGCAGGTCTCCCCCGCTGGGCGAGCCGTCCACCCAGACCGCGTCGATCCCGGTCGACTCGACGACCGGCCGCAGCAGCGCGGCGAGCTCGCGGGCGTACCCGGTGTCGGGGCGGACGCCGAACATCGCGGCCTGCTGCTCGTGCTCGGCCGAGCCGCACACGACCACGACGCAGGGGTGCTCCTTCAACCGCTCGAGCTGGTCGCGGACCTCCGCCTCGACGGTCGCCCGGAAAGACTCGTCGGCGAGCGGGTAGTCGAACGTCGCGAACATCAGGTCCTGCCACACCATCAGCCCGAGCTCGTCGCAGCGGCGGTAGAACTCGTCGCTCTCGTACGCCGTGATGCCGCTGACCCGGACCAGGTTGAACCCCAGCTCCTTCGCGGTGTCCAGGGCGGCCAGGTCCCCCGGCGTCCACACGACCCCCCGCACGAAGACCTGCTCGCCGTTGACCCAGAGGTCCACCGAGTCGGCCGCGCGGTTCTCCACCGATCGCGTCGATCCTCGCTCGTCCCCCTGGGTGTGCGGCGACCACGACCCGCTGACCCGCCTGTTCTGTCCAGGCGGGTCGGCGTCGGTGGACAGGACGACCGGCCGGTAGGGACCGACGACGGGCGGGCCGGGTGCGAACCCCGGCGCCCGGCCGATCACCTGGGTCCGTGCCCAGCGCAGCCGCGGCTCGTCGGTGACCATGGTCCGCCACCGGGCGCGCGGCTTCCGCGGCGCCTCGTCGAGCAGGGCCGTCAAGGGGTGCACGACGACCTCGACGGCGTTCGCACCCGCGACCAGCGTCACGGGCACGTCGCGGCGCTCGAACATGGAGCGCCCGGACGCGACGACGTCGCCGTTGACCAGCACGTCCCAGACGGTCGCGATGCCGCCGATCTCGAGTGTGGCCCCGGTCGCGGTCTCGACGGTCGCGTTCGCGACGAACCGGTGCTCGACCTCGTCGGCGTCCGCGCCGGGCTCGGGCGTCGTCCGCTCGAACGCCAGGACCTCCCTCATGGGAGTCAGCGAACCAGACGGTCGAGCTCGGCCAGGGCGGTCTCCCAGCCCTCGGCCATCGGCCCGACCACGCCTGCGACGTCGAAGGCGCGTCGCCGGGCCAGGCGGAACAGCAGCATCTTGGTGCCGCCGACGACGTCGTCCAGGGCTGCCGCCACCGGCTCGCCCTCCTCGCCGAGGAGCCAGCGCACGTGGCCGGACAGCAGCTCGAACGAGGAGCCGGCCATCCGCGGGTTGTGGAACGCGTAGGCGTGGTAGTCCGCCTCGTCACCCTCGAGCAGCCGCGGCAGGTCGGCCTCGAGCGCGGCCCGGAAGCGCAGGAACGGGTTGTCCGCGGGCCTCTTGGCGAGGTACGACGCCAGCAGGTCGCGCGACGCGGCACGCAGCGCGTCGCCGCTCAGGGCCGGCGCCGCGCCGAACCGGACGAGCTCGACGTACGGCGGCAGCGCCTGCGGCCCGAACAGCCCGTCGTAGTCGTCGCCGGACAGCTCGAAGTAGCCCGCGTTGTGGAAGTAGCGCAGCACCTTCGCGTCGGTGTCGATCGCCTCGACGACGATCGAGCTCTTGACGTGGTTCTGGTGGTAGTCGGTGGCGGCGACGTCGGGCAGGTGGAACGAGTCGACCTCGGGCATCAGCGACTGGCCGGCCGCGAGCCGGGTCGCGATCTGTTCGGGCAGCGAGCGGTAGGGCTGCATCTCGTGCAGGTCGAGGCCGTAGAGGGCGAGCAGGTCCTCGGGGGCGGGCTTGAAGAACGTCCACTGGTCGAGCTCGAAGTCGACGGCGGCGCACCCGGCCAGCATCGCCTCGGGCTCGTGACCGGCGGCGGCCACCAGCTCGATCACGCAGTCCGCGAAGCAGTTGGTCTCCTGGTAGGTCCGCTCACCGTCGTGCAGGGCGTGCGGACGGTACGTCGCCGGGTCGAGCCCGAGGAGGCTGGTCAGGGTCACAGCGGAGCCACCCGGTCCAGGAACGCCGAGGCCCGCTCGAAGGTCGCCAGCTGGCCCTCCCGGGCGAGCAGCGAGTGGTCGAAGACCTCGTCCTGCTCGAGGACGAGCCGTCCGCCCCTCCTGAGCCGGGCCAGGAACGGCCGCCAGAAGAGCACCTCGGTGAAGTGCTGGGCGTCGTCGTGGCACGCGCTGACGTGCAGGGCGGTGCCCTGCTTGGCGACGGCCCGGAGCACCCGGAACGGGGCGTGCCAGACCGCGACCTGGCGGTAGATGCGCCACAGCCCGCCGGCCAGGAGCCGGTGCCTGCGGGCCAGCGCGGCCACCGGCCGCGCGGGCACGATGCCGGCCCGCCGGATCGGCGTGTAGACGTGGGTGCCCTTGGCCGCCGGGTACAGCGTGAGCCGGGGGTTGACCGCGAAGACCGCGTCGACCTTCTCCCAGAGCGCGACCTCGAACGCCGAGTAGCCGCCCGAGCAGAGGCCCATCACCACGACGGGGGCACCGTCGTCGGACAGGGCGCGCACGACCTCGCGCATGTCGTCGATCCACTCGGGCGCGAACGCCTCGTCCTCGACCTGGCCCTCGTGCGTCGGGCTGTCGCCGATGCCGCTCTGGTCGATGCGGACGACGCGGTAGCCGCGCGCCGCCCACTGGCGCCCCCACTCGACCCAGCGGCGGCCCGGGCCGATGTGGTGCTCGGCAGCGACGTTGACCAGGACGACCCAGGGCGACCGGACCGGCTCGACCGGCTCGTCGACCAGCCCGTAGATCCGGGAGCCGCCGATCCGCGTCGAGCGCTCGACCACCGGAGCCGAGCCGGGACCCGCCGAGGCCACCCGGACCGGGCGCTCCTCCGCGGCCTTGACCGGCACCGGGACCTCGTCGGTACCGGCGACCAGCCACGCCACGACGCCGGCGAGCGCCTCCTCCGGGACGAAGCAGTCGCTGGGCGTGCGGTCGAGCAGGTCGTGCTGAGCGGTCGCGGGCCGCAGCTCGACCTCGCCCGGCTCGAGGCGGACCCGCTGCTCGATCGTCTCGGGCGCGGGCCGGTCGGTGCGGGAGAGGAGCAGCACCCGGCCCGCCAGCCGCGAGTCCGCCGGGATCTTCGCGAGGTCGAGGGTGCGCATGGCCCTCGCGGTCGCCTCGTCGTACTGGAAGCCGGGGGTGTGCCGGAGACCGTCGTCGTGCACCCGGCCGTCGTCCTCGCCGAGCGCGAACAGCGCCTCGCCCTCGCGCAGGAACGTGCGGCCGCTGAGGCACGGGTCCCAGAGCACCAGCGAGTCGAACGGCGCCGACGCGGCGGCCTGGCAGGCGGCGAGCGTCGCGCCCAGGCGCATGCCCACGGCCGAGACGTCGGTGACACCCAGGTCGAGGAGGTGGCGACGGGCCGCCTCGACACTCGCGAGCCAGGCCGGGACCCGGTCCGGGTCGTCCTGCAGACCGGACGAGTCCCCGGTGCCGTCGTAGTCGAAGCGGAGCGCGACGACGCCCTGCTCGGCCAGCTCCTCGGCGAGCCGGCGGAACGTCCGGTGGGCCGACCGGCCCTCCTCCCCCATCGGCGGGCAGAGGATCGCCCCGCCGCGGGCCAGCCCGCCGGCCGGCATCGACACCCAGCCGTAGAGGGGTCGCTCGGGCGGACCGAACCACACCTGGGTGTGGACGGTCCCCTCGACGACGCCCCCGGTCAGCACGACAGCAGCGACCGGACCTCTCCGGGCCACGAGTCCAGCGCGAGGCCGTGCGTCGCGAACAGGGCGAGCGTGATCCGCTCCAGGCCGTAGCCGAAGCACGCGCTGTGGGCGACCTCGCCGTCGGGCGTGCGCATCCCGAACGGCAGGCCGAAGTGGTCCTCGTGGTAGTTCGCCGAGGAGATCGCGGTCGGCCTGGCGTCGGTGAGGTCGATGACCACCTCGTACTTCAGCTCGGCGTCGAGCTGGTTCGCGGCCAGCATCCGGCCGACCCGGCCGAAGAACGGGTCGTTGGCGGCGTCGCTGCGCACCGGCAGTCCGAGCGCGCCGAGCGAGTCGAGACCGATCTGCAGCCAGCGGTCCCGGTGCGCGACCGCCTCGTCGGGCGTCCCCACCAGGACGAACTCGTACATCCGGAACGACTGCATGCGGGCCGGGTCGATGCTCGGCTCGTGGCGGAAGGCGAAGCCGCAGCACTCGTTCAGCAGGCCGCCGGCCGGGACCTCCTGCGGGAGCGTGCCGTAGAGGCTGTGGCAGATCGACGAGCTCATCACGACCTCGGCGGGCGTCAGGGACTGCGTCCAGTCCCGGCCCTCCTCCAGCTCGGCCAGCAGCGCCCGGTGCTCGGCGTCGCCGCCGGTGAACACGTCGATCGAGCCGACGAGGTCCGGGAACGAGCGCAGGTAGTCGGTGAGCAGGAAGTCCTCGCGCGCCATGATCGGCGGGAACCAGCGCCGCGGAGCCGTGTCGTCGTACCGCTGCGCGGCGGCGTACCGCTCGACGGCCTGGAGCACGCCCTCGAAGTCGCCCGAGCGGTGGTAGAGGCCCTGCGTCCTCGTCTCCACCAGGAGTCCGGCGCCGAGCAACGCCGCGCGGAGGTCCTCTGGGGTGGCGTACGGCGCGCTCATGACTCGCGCTGCATGAGCGACAGCTGCGCGGTGTTGCCGGCGATCCGGTCGTTGTTGACCATCACGGCGGCACCGTGCGCGTCGCGCAGGATCCGGCCCAGGGTGTACTCGGAGTCCTCGCGGTAGCCCTGGATCCCGACGATGAGCATGGCCTGGTTGATGATGTCGACCACCAGCGTGCTGGCCGACACCTTCAGGGTGTTGATGGCCACCATGAAGTCGATCGAGCTCGTCTCGTCCGGGTCGTCCTTGATCTCCAGGTAGCGGCTCATGAGGGCGTCCACGGAGCTGGCGAACTGCTGGCGGGTGACCATCAGCGCCGCGAGGCGCGGGGCGCCGGGCGGGGTCTGGTCGAGCGCCTTGCGGGCCGCCTTCTGGATGAACCGCTGCGCGCGCCAGGACGCCTCCTCCGCGAGACCGAGCCACAGGCTCGACCACAGGAGGTGGGACGTCGGCAGCATGGTCGAGCTGGAGATGTCGCCGAACGAGTCGTCGAGCACCAGGTCGCCGTCGCCGGTCGCCTCGAGCGTGAAGCCGAGCGAGCAGGTACCGCGGAAGCCGAACGTGTCCCAGCCCGAGATCGGCGTCAGCGTCACGCCGGCCTTCTCGCAGATCACCATGACCTGGTCGCTGGGCGCGCTCTCCTCGGTACGGCGGGCGGTCGCGACGATCGCGTCGGCGTACTGCCCGTAGGAGATCACCGGCGCCTGCTTGGTGAGCGTGAACGTGTCCCCGTCGCGCTCGACGAAGCAGGTCGAGTTGCGGGTGTTGCCGCCGATGCCGATCTCGGTGGTGGCCGACGCGAGCAGCAGCTGCTCGGCGGCGATCCGGCGGATGTAGTCCTGCACCTTCGGCGAGGCGCCGTGCCGGACGATCGAGGCGACCTGGATGTGGTGCATCGCCAGGATCATGGCGCTCGACGCGCAGTGGCGGCCGACCTCGCGGACGACCGCGGCCGCCTGGCGCAGGTCGTGCCCGAGCCCGCCGAGCTCCGTCGGCACGAGCGCACCGAGCAGTCCCTCGGCGCGGTAGGCGTCGACGGTCTCCTTCGGGAACCGCGCGTTCGCGTCGACGTCGGCCGCGTGGACCGCCGCGGTCTCGCGGCCGATCCGGCGTGCGAGCTCGACCATCTCCCGCACGCCCTCGTGCTCGTCGGCGAGCTTCACGAAGCCACCGACTCGTCGGTGATGTCGAGCTCGGCGAGGGCCTCGCCGATCGCGCCCACCGAGGCGAACGTGCTCTTCTTCAGCATGTGCTGGGGGAACTCGATGTCCCACTCGTCCTCGCACGCCAGCATCACGGTCACCGACGCGTGCGAGGTCATCCCCGCGGCGTAGAGGTCGTCGCCGTCGGCCAGCGAGCCGACCTCGGTGGAGAGCTTGGCGTGCTCGGCGAGGATGCCGCGGATCCGGTCGTTGACGGTCATCTGCTGCCTTCGTTGGTGGGACTGCTGGTGGGTGGGTGCCGGAGCCCGACGGCGACCGCCATGGCGAGGTCGCCGGTGTGGCTGAGGCTGACGTCGATGTCCTCGATGCCGGCCGCCAGGGCCAGCTCGGCGGCGCGGCCGGTGAGATGCACCTCGGGGCGGCCGCCGTCCGGGGTCCGGATCTCGACGCTGCGCAGGTCCACGCCGTCCGCGGTGCCGATCAGCTTGAGCACCGCCTCCTTGGCGGCGAACCGGGCGGCGAGGGAGGACGGGCCGCCGGTGGCGTACGACGCCTGCTCGGCGGGCGTGTAGACGCGGTCGAGGTAGCGCGCGCCGAAGTCGCGGATCGCGTCGCTCACGACGTCCACCCGCTGGAGGTCACACCCCGTCAGGGGCCTGCTGCCGAGCACGCGTCCCCCATTCGTTGCCGGCGCCCGCGCTGGTACAAGAGCAGGCTAACGGTGCCCATGTGGCTTGGGACCGTTTTCTTGCTGACCGCTCTGCCGCCCTAGGCTGCCTCCATGACCGAGGTTCTCCCTGCTCAGGCCCAGGACACGACGGACGCACCACGTCCGGCCGTCGTACCTGAGCAGCCTGCGCTGGAGGGCCTCGAGGCGAAGTGGGCCGGGACCTGGAAGGCCGACGCGACGTACGCGTTCGACCGGACCCGGTCGCGCGAGGACGTCTACTCGATCGACACCCCGCCCCCGACGGTGAGCGGGTCGCTGCACGTCGGGCACGTCTTCTCCTACACCCACACCGACCTGGTCGCCCGCTACCAGCGGATGCGCGGCAAGTCGGTCTTCTACCCGATGGGCTGGGACGACAACGGCCTGCCGACCGAGCGCCGGGTCCAGAACCACTTCGGCGTCCGGTGCGACCCGTCGCTGCCGTACGACCCGGACTTCACCCCGCCGGAGAAGCCGGACCCGAAGCGGCCGCTGTCGATCAGCCGGCCCAACTTCGTGGCGCTGTGCGGCCAGCTCGTCGTCGAGGACGAGAAGAAGTTCGAGGAGCTGTGGCGCACGCTCGGCCTCTCCGTCGACTGGTCGCACGACTACACGACCATCGGCGCGAAGGCCCAGCAGGCGAGCCAGCGCGCGTTCCTGCGCAACTTCGCCCGCGGCGAGGCCTACCTCCAGGAGGCGCCGACCCTCTGGGACGTCACCTTCCAGACCGCCGTCGCCCAGGCCGAGCTGGAGGCGCGCGACTACGCCGGCGCCTACCACCGCGTCCACTTCCACGGCCCGAACGGACCCGTGCCGATCGAGACCACTCGTCCCGAGCTGATCCCGAGCGTGGTCGCGCTCATCGCGCACCCGGACGACGAGCGCTACGCGTCGCTCTTCGGCACGACCGTGACCTCGCCGGTCTTCGGCGTCGAGATCCCCGTCGTGGCGCACCCCGCCGCGGAGATGGACAAGGGCGCCGGCATCGCCATGTGCTGCACCTTCGGCGACCTCACCGACGTCACGTGGTGGCGCGAGCTCGACCTGCCGGTCCGCACGGTCATCCAGCGCGACGGGCGCTTCTCGCGCGAGACGCCCGAGTGGCTCTCCTCCGAGACCGCCTCGGCGGCGTACGCCCCGCTCGCCGGGAAGACCGTGTTCTCCGCCCGCGAGGCGATGGTCGCCGCGCTGCGGGAGTCCGGCGACCTCGAGGGTGAGCCGCAGCCGACCCAGCGGATGGCGAACTTCTACGAGAAGGGCGACAAGCCGCTCGAGATCATCGCCACCCGCCAGTGGTACATCCGCAACGGCGGCCGCGACACCGCCCTGCGCACCGAGATGGTCGACCTGGGCGCCCAGCTGCACTGGACGCCCGGCCACATGAAGCAGCGCTACGACAACTGGGTCGGCGGCCTGAACGGCGACTGGCTGATCTCGCGGCAGCGCTACTTCGGGGTCCCGTTCCCGGTCTGGTACCCGCTGGACGCCGACGGCGAGCCCGACTACGCGCACCCGCTGCTGCCGCGCGAGGAGCAGCTGCCGATCGACCCGTCGACCGCCGCGCCGTCCGGCTTCGACGAGTCGCAGCGCGGCAAGCCGTCCGGGTTCATCGGCGACCCCGACGTCATGGACACCTGGGCGACGTCGTCCCTGACCCCGCACATCGCCGGCGGCTGGGAGACCGACCCCGACCTGTTCTCGCGGGTGTTCCCGATGGACCTGTGCACGCACGCGCACGACATCATCCGCACCTGGCTGTTCTCGCGGGTCGTCCGCGCGAACTTCGAGAACGGCACGCTGCCCTGGCGCGACGTCCTCATCTCGGGCTTCGTGCTCGCCGGCACCGGCAAGGGCAAGCAGGACAAGCTCTCGAAGTCCGGGGGCAACAGCCGGATCGACCCCGAGCACCTGCTGTCGACGTACGGCGCGGACGCCGTCCGGTGGCGCGCCGCCATCTCGCGGCCCGGCCTGGACTCGCCGTTCGACGAGTCGCAGATGAAGGTCGGCCGGCGGCTGGCGATGAAGGTCCTCAACGCCTCGAAGTTCGTCCTCGGCGGCGTCGAGGCGACGACCCTCAACCCCTACGAGGTCTCCGAGCCGCTGGACTGCGCGCTGCTCGGCCGGCTCGCGGTCGTCGTCACCAAGGCGACCGAGGCGTTCGACGCGTACGACTACACGACCGCGCTCGAGACGACCGAGAAGTTCTTCTGGGAGTTCTGCGACGACTACCTCGAGCTGGTCAAGGAGCGGGCCTACGACGAGGCCGGCGGCCAGGGTCGCGACTCCGCCCGTGCGACCCTCGCGATCGCGCTCGAGGTGCAGCTCCGGCTGCTGGCGCCGTTCCTGCCGTACGTCACCGAGGAGGTCTGGTCCTGGTGGCGCCCGGGCTCGATCCACCGCGCCTCGTGGCCCTCGACGATGGACCTGGGCTCCGCCGCCGCCGCCGACCCGGCCATGGTCGACGCCGTCGCCGCCGTCCTGGTCGGCATCCGCGGCGCGAAGTCGGCCGCCAAGGTCTCGATGCGCGCCGAGCTCTCCCGCGTCGAGGTCTCCGGACCCGAGTCCCTCGTCCGCGCCGCCGAGCTCGCCGCCGCCGACCTCCGCGCGACCGGCAAGATCACCGGCTCGCTGGACTTCACGGTCGACGAGTCTGCGAACGAGATCTCCGTCGCCGCCACCCTCGCCGATTCGTCTGCGAGTTAGCCGGCCTGGCGGCGGAGTCCCCGGAGATCCGGTGACTCCCTCACTTCTACACCGAGATCTTGGTGCAGAAGTTGGGGAGTCGGTGCAGAAGCACCGCTGACGGACGGCAACAAAGCGTCCACAGACGTCCGCGATCGCCGCCGTCCACAGCCCGGCTGTCTCGGCGCGAGTTTGCGTGCGCGGATCGACCAACGTGCTGGCCATGAGCAATCGACCGCCCAAAGAGTGGCCGCCAGACGATCCTCGGACTCAGCCGCATCTGGCTCCGCAAGGAGCTCATCGCCAGTGGCTTGAACGACAGGTCCATCACGGCGATGGTGGCCGCCGGCGAGCTGCACCGAGTCCGGTACGGCAGCTACATCAACGGGGAAGCATGGGCACGAGCATCGGAGACCGAGCGGCATTCGATCCTGGCCAGGGCCGTCATTCGGCGGGCGAACGCCGAGGTTGTGCTGTCTCACATCAGTGCCGCCACCGACTGGGAGGTGGCCCTCTGGGACGCCGCACTCGACGTCGTGCACCTGACGCGCTGTGATCAGGAAGCCGGACGTCGCGAGGCAGGCGTCATCCAGCACCTCGGCGAGCTCCGTGACGAGGACGTCGTGGTTCGCAACGGGATCTCCGTCACCAGTCCGACCCGCACCGCCCTGGACTGCGCGTGTCTGCTGGACGTTGAGCGTGCGCTCGTGGTCGTGAGCGATCTGCTGCATCGCGGCCTCACGAGCGTCGAGCACCTGCAAGCCATGGAGAAGTTCATGAGCCAGTGGCCTGGCAGCCTGAGCATCCGCCTGGTGCTCAACCTGGTCGATGCGCGATGCGAGTCCGTCGGTGAGCGCAGATTCCTCTACCTCGCCTGGAAGCAGGGCCTGCCCAGGCCTGACGCTCAGCACGAGGTGACCGACGAAGCGGGCCAGCGCTACCGCCTCGACTTCGCGTGGCCGGAGCAAGGAGTCTGGCTCGAGTTCGACGGGCGGGTGAAGTACGAGAAGTTTCTCAAGGAGGGTGAGTCGGTGACCGACGCGGTCCTTCGCGAGAAGCGGCGCGAGGAGGAGATCGCGCGCCTGACCGGTTGGCGTTGCATCCGCATCACCTGGGCCGACCTGGAGCACCCGGAACGCACGGCGGGCAAGATCCGGGCACTCCTGTTCCCGGCTCAGCGTGTTGCGGGCTGACGCTCCAACTCCTGCATCCAGACCCACGCTTCTGCACCGACATCTCGGTGCAGAAGCGTCGAAGTCACCGGATCTCCGGGGACTCCGCCACTAGCCGCAGGGGCCTAGGCCGACTTCTTCTTCGGCTTGTCCTCGCGCAGCACGATCTCGGGAGCGACGTCGTCCAGGACGGTCTCCTTGGTGACGATCACCTTCGCGACGTCACCGCGGGACGGTACGTCGTACATCACGTGGAGGAGGACCTCCTCGATGATGGCGCGGAGTCCGCGGGCACCGGTGCCGCGCTCGAGGGCGTTGTCGGCGATGGCGGCGATGGCGTCCTCGTTGAACTCGAGCTCGACGCCGTCGATCTCGAAGAGCTTCTGGTACTGCTTCACCAGCGCGTTGCGGGGCTCGGTGAGGATCTGGATCAGGGCGGCCTGGTCGAGCTTGTTCACCGACGCGATGAGCGGCAGGCGGCCGATGAACTCGGGGATCAGGCCGAACTTGGTGAGGTCCTCGGGACGCACCATCGAGAGCAGGTCCTCGGCGTCCTTCTCGGCCTGGCCGCGGACCTCGGCGGTGAAGCCGAGCGTCTTCTTGCCGACCCGCTGCTCGATGATGTGCTCGAGCCCGGCGAAGGCGCCGCCGACCACGAACAGGATGTTCGTGGTGTCGATCTGGATGAACTCCTGGTGCGGGTGCTTGCGACCGCCCTGCGGCGGCACCGAGGCGGTGGTGCCCTCGATGATCTTCAGCAGCGCCTGCTGGACGCCCTCACCGGAGACGTCGCGGGTGATCGACGGGTTCTCGGCCTTGCGGGCCACCTTGTCGATCTCGTCGATGTAGATGATCCCGGTCTCGGCCTTCTTGACGTCGTAGTCGGCGGCCTGGATCAGCTTGAGCAGGATGTTCTCGACGTCCTCGCCGACGTAGCCGGCCTCGGTCAGCGCGGTCGCGTCCGCGATGGCGAACGGCACGTTGAGCATCCGGGCGAGCGTCTGGGCGAGGTAGGTCTTGCCGCAGCCGGTGGGGCCGATGACGAGGATGTTCGACTTCGCGACCTCGACGACCTCCTCCTTGGAGTGCCGCCCGGAGACGGGCTGGAGACCGGCCTGCACGCGCTTGTAGTGGTTGTACACGGCCACGGCGAGCGACTTCTTCGCCTGCTCCTGGCCGATGACGTACGAGTTGAGGAACTCGAAGATCTCCTTCGGCTTGGGCAGCTCGTCGAGGCTGACCTCGGTGCCCTCGCTGAGCTCTTCCTCGATGATCTCGTTGCAGAGATCGATGCACTCGTCGCAGATGTAGACGCCGGGACCGGCGATCAGCTTCTTGACCTGCTTCTGGCTCTTCCCGCAGAAAGAACACTTCAGCAGGTCGCCACCGTCACCGATGCGTGCCACGTGTCCTCATCCTCTCGTTCGCCCTCCAACAGGACGTACCCCACCAGGCCCAGTCGAACCACCTGACCGTACCCTCTCCCTCCCCCGAACGGGCGGGAAGACGCGGGGTGTCTGGTCAGGTCCTGACTAGGTCGTGGCGAGCGCCGGCGTGCCCTTGAGCGACTCGAGGATCGAGTCGATCAGGCCGTACTCCACCGCCCCGTCGGCGGTGAGGATCTTGTCGCGCTCGATGTCGCGGCTGACCTCTTCGATCGACCGACCGCTGTGGTCGCTGATCATCTTCTCGAGCAGCTCGCGCATCCGCAGGATCTCGTTGGCCTGGATCTCGATGTCCGAGGTCTGGCCGAACGTGCCCTCCGTGTAGGGCTGGTGGATCAGGATCCGGCTGTTGGGGAGCGCCAGGCGCTTCCCGGGCGTGCCGGCCGCGAGCAGGATCGCCGCCGCGGAGGCCGCCTGACCGATGCACACGGTCTGCACGTCGGGCTTGATGAACTTCATCGTGTCGTAGATCGCCGTGAGCGCGGTGAAGGAGCCACCGGGCGAGTTGATGTAGATGCTGATGTCCTGGTCCGGGTTCATGGACTGCAGGCACAGCAGCTGGGCGATGACGGCGTTCGCGACGTCGTCGGAGATCGGGGTGCCGAGGTAGATGATGCGGTCCTCGAACAGCTTGGCGTAGGGGTCGATGCGGCGGAAGCCGTACGACGTGCGCTCCTCCCACTGGGGGATGTAGTAGTTCGCGCTCGGTGACAGGTCGTTCATGGTGGTCCTCAGCTCTTCTGCCGCGCCGGGCGGCCGTCGTCGGCGGCTTCGCGCGCGCTCGTGATGACCTGGTCGACCAGGCCGTAGTCCTTGGCCTGGTCGGCGGTGAACCAGCGGTCGCGGTCGGCGTCGGTCTCGATCTGCTCGACCGTCTGGCCGGTGTGCTGGGCGATCAGCTCGAGCAGCACCTTCTTGATGTGCAGCGACTGCTGCGCCTGGATCTTGATGTCCGAGGCCGAGCCGCCCATCCCGGACGACGGCTGGTGCATCATGATCCGCGAGTGCGGCAGCGCGTAGCGCTTGCCCTTGGTGCCCGCGCAGAGCAGGAACTGGCCCATCGAGGCGGCCAGGCCCATGCCGACGGTCGCGACGTCGTTCGGGATGTAGTTCATGGTGTCGTAGATCGCCATGCCGGCGTCGACCGAGCCGCCCGGGCTGTTGATGTGGAGGAAGATGTCCGCCTCCGGGTCCTCCGCGGAGAGCAGGAGGAGCTGGGCGCAGATCGCGTTGGCGTTCTGGTCGCGGACCTCGGAGCCGAGGAAGACGATCCGCTCGCGCAGCAGCCGCTGGTAGATGTGGTCGTCGAGCACCTGCAGGCCGAGGCCGCCGCCGGACGTGGGAGAAGTCTGGGTCACGGTGCGACCCTAGCCCGACGAGTGCCCCGATCCACGGGTGTGTCCCCCCTGTTCGCGGACAGCGGATTTCCCCTGGGGGTCTCCCCCGCGCGGGAGCCCGCTCAGGCCTCGGCGACGGCCTTGAGCCGCTCGAGGGTGCGGGCCATGCCCGCCTCCAGCTCGTCCGCGTGGTCGACGGCGCCGCCGAGGAAGAACCGGGCGAAGAGGCCGGACATCAGCGTCAGGCGCTCCGGCACCGGACGGCGGTGGACCACCCGGGTGCCCTCGCCGGACGGGCTGAGCTCCCAGATCCAGCGGGCCCCGCTCGACGTCGTGTCCCAGGCGAGCGAGCGGCCGGGCTCCAGGACGCCGACGACGTTGCGGGTCGGCCACACCACGCCCTTGCGGCGGTTGATGCCGAGGTACCACTGCCCGCGGCGCATCCCGCCGCCCTTGAGCGGCAGCATCCTGACGAGCTCGGGGCTCCAGTCCGGCATCCGCGAGGTGTCGGTGACCAGGGCCCAGACCTTGGCCGGTGGGGCGGCGATGGTGCACTCCGCCCGGAGCTCGCGTTCTGCGGGTGCGTTCACGGTGCGGAGCATGACACCCATCGATCAGGCGAGCCAGCGCTTCATCGCGGCATGCACGTCGGGGTGGTTGAGCAGACCGAAGTGGTCGGTCCGGCCCACGTGCAGCACGTCCGCTCCCGGGAACAGCTCGCGCCCGCGCCGGTCCCGGCCGTACGCCGAGCGCGGCCGCACCAGGAAGTCGCCCACCACGTCGCCGACCGGGTGCCGCTGCGAGGCCGTGACCGTGGCCGCGACCAGGTGGTAGCGCGCGTGCGGGAGCGGCGGCACGTCCTCGGCCAGGCCGGCCACCAGGTCGTGGACGCCCTGCGAGCGCCAGTCGAGGATCCGCCCGAACGCCGCCGTCTCCGGGAGGCGCCCGAGCCCGCGTGAGCCGTGCCCGATGCCCCACGCGATCGGTGCGCCGAGGTGTGGGGTGCCGAGCGTGATCACGTCGGTGACCCTGTCGCGCCACGGCTCGTCGACCTCGTCGGCGACCACGCCGGCGGCCCGGATCACCAGCCCGCCGAGCGAGTGCCCCACGAGCGCGATCCGCGTGACCGGCACCGGCCAGCCGTCGACGACCCGCTGGACGAGCGCGGTCAGCGCGGCGCCGTTCGCGCGCAGCGGCAGCCCGGTGTTGGCCCGCGTCATCAACGGCGTCCAGCCGTGGCCCTCGAGCATCTCGGCGTACGTCGTGCCCATCCGCTCCCGGTCGCGCCGGAAGTACGACTCGTTCTCGCACAGCCCGTGCAGGAAGAACACGAGCTGCCCGGTCGCCCCCGGGTACGCCGCCGCCAGCCCGTCCGGCGAGACGTCGACGTCGGCGCCGTCCTGCCGGACCGCCATCGGGATCGCGAGCTGGGGCCGCTCCTCGAGCAGCTTGTCGCCGATCAGCCCGTTCACGGCCGAGCTGACGAAGCGGCCGCGCGCGCCGTCCTCGAGCCGCGGCCCGACGCCCGTGGCCGCGACCGTGTCCAGGCCCCGCGACGCCGCGCTCAGCGCGAGGCTCAGCGAGCCGTAGACCGCGCCGGCGATCCCCCGGTGGAGCGGGTTGCGCCCGCGGGTCACCGAGCCGACCCGGTCGAGCGCGGCCAGGTGGGTGTCGCGCACCGTCTTCACGACCAGGTCGTCGGCGACCTCGGACAGCAGGGACAGCGCGTCGAGCAGGAGCGGGCCGGGGGTCGCGACCGGGGACATGCCCTCAGCCTAGACGGCTGAGTGCACGACTGTGCACTGGCTCAGTCGCGGGTGTCGTCCTCGGTCTGTCGACCTCGTCGACCTCGGCGACGTCGTCAGCCACGTCCTCGTCGACGGCCTCGGGCTCGTCCTCGCCGATGGTGCCGTCGGGACGCAGGTTCTTGAGCTCGACCTCGCTGCCGGACGCGTCGGTGACCGTGGCGCCCTCCACGATGTGCGCGAGCGCCTTGCCGCGGCGGATCTCCTGGACCAGCTCCGGCAGGTGGCCGTGCTCGACCATGTGGTTCACGAACTCCTGCGGGTCCTGGCCGGACTGCTGGGCACGACGCACCATGTGCTGGCTGAGCTCGGTCTGGTCGACGCCGAGCTCCTCCTTGTCGGCGATCGCGTCGAGCACGAACTGCGCGGTGATGGCGTCGCGCACCCGGCGGTCGAGGTCGGCCTCGAACTCCTCGACGGTCTGGCCCTCGTCCTCGAGGTACTTGTCCATCGTGATGCCGGCGTACATCAGCTGCTGCTCGACGCTCTGGCGGCGGGCGGTGAGCTCGTCGGCGACGAGGGCGTCGGGCAGCGGGATCTCGAGCTTCTCCAGCACGGCCTCGAGGACGGCGTCGCGCGCGGCGGCGGCCTGCTCGAGGCGCTTGCCCCGGCTGAGCCGTTCGCGCAGGTCGGCGTCGAGCTCGGCCAGGGTGTCGAACTCGGAGGCCTCCTGGGCGAAGTCGTCGTCGAGCTCGGGGAGCTCCTGCTCCTGCACCTGGGTCACGGAGACCGCGATCTGGACGTCCTGGCCCAGGAGGTCCCCACCGACCAGCTGGCTGGTGAACGACTTCGCGTCCCCGGCGGACATCCCCACGAGGGCCTCGTCGAGGCCGTCGACCATGCCGCCGCGGCCGACGCGATAGCTCATCCCGGTCAGCTCGGCGCCCTCCACGACCTCGCCGTCCTGGGTGGCGGTGAGGTCGATGACGACGAAGTCGCCGTCCTCGACCGGGCGCTCGACGTCGCTCAGCGTGCCGAAGCGCTCGCGCATCGCGGCGAGCTGCTCCTCCACGTCGGCGTCGGTCACGACGAGGTCGTCGACGCTCGCCGAGATGCCTTCGTACGACGGCAGCTCGAACTCGGGCTTGACGTCGACCTCGGCGGTGAACTCGAAGCCCTCGTTCTCGTCGAGCTTGGTCACCTCGATCTCGGGCTGTGCCAGCGGCTCGAGGGAGTTGGCCTCCAGCGCCTCGCGGTACTTGCCCGGCAGGGCGTCGTTGATGGCCTGCTCGAGGATGGCGCCCTTGCCGACCTGGCGGTCGATGACCGACGGCGGCACCTTGCCCTTGCGGAAGCCTGGGACGTTGATCTGCTTGGCGATCTGCTGGTAGGCCGCGTCGAGGCTCGGCTTGAGCTCCTCGAAGGGCACCTCGACGGTCAGCTTGGCCCGGGTCGGGCTCAAGGTCTCGACGGCGCTCTTCACTTGTTTCTCCTCAAGATCTTCATGGGTCCGGCGTCGGGGCGACAGGACTCGAACCTGCGGTCTCCTGCTCCCAAAGCAGGCGCGCTAGCCACTACGCTACGCCCCGGCAAACAGGGCCTCACCACCAGTCGTGCGGCAGTCGAGTCCCGGTCTGGAGCGGATGACGGGAATCGAACCCGCGTAGCCAGTTTGGAAGACTGGGGCTCTACCATTGAGCTACATCCGCGCACCCGGGATGGTGCCACAAATCGGCCCCTGGACCCGAACTCACAGGCGCGTGACCAGCAGCACGGCACGGTCGTCGGACGACGACCCGAGGCCGTCGACGAGGCGCTGCGCCGACCCCACGACCCCGCGACGCATCATCTGCTCGGCCTCGCCGAGCATCTGGTCGATGCCCAGGTCGATGTCGCGACGGGGACGCTCGACGATGCCGTCGGTGTAGAGCAACAGCACGTCGCCGCGCCGCAGCACTCCCTGGGCGCAGGTGAACGACGCGTCGCGGACCACACCCAGGATCGGGCCCTCCGTCGGCAGGGCCGTCCAGCGCCCGCTGCCCGCCGCCCGGAGCGCGGCCGGCGGGTGACCTGCGGAGCGGACCTCGTACTCGCCCGACCGCAGGTCGACGGACAGGTGGACGGCCGTCGCGAAGCCCTCGTCCCAGTCCTGCCGGAACAGGTAGTCGTTGGCGGCCGGCAGGAAGGCGGCGGGCGCCAGGGCGCCGAGCAGCCCGCCGAGCGACCCCGCGAGCTGCAGGGCGCGGACCCCGGCCTCCTCCCCCTTGCCGGAGACGTCGACCAGCGCGATCTCGAGCCGCGCGGCGCTCGGCCGGGTCGCGACGATGAAGTCGCCCGCGAACGCCGTGCCGCCGGCCGACTCCAGCGCCGACTCGACGTGCCAGCCGTTCGGGAGGTGGTCGAGCCTGGTCTGCCTGCTGATCCGGTCGCGGAGGTCGACGAACATCGACTCGCCCGCGGCGCCGCCGACGCCGAGGGACGAGCGGCGCAGCGAGAGGCTCAGGACGATCAGGCACATCAGCGCCTGGATGCCGACGGCGCCCCACGTCCTCGGGCTCCGCTCGGTCTGGGCGGCGACGCCGGCGGCGATCAGCAGGGCGATGAACCCCACGAACAGCGGCAGCCGCCGAGGCCCGAGCAGGATGCTGCCCAGCAGCAGCGGCACCATGATGCTGGTGATCGGCACGTACGCGGTCTCGACGATCACGCCGACGATGAGCACGAGCCCGAACAGGACCAGGCCGACCATGATCTGGGTCTGCATCGAGACCCCGCGCCGGGCGAGCGACTGGCTCCAGACCATGCCGGGAACTCTAGGGGTCACGGGGCGGCCACACCGCGGAACCGCCGCTGGCACTTCGCGCACCAGTAGAGGTTCCGGCCCTGCAGCACGGCCGCCCGCACCCGGGTCCCGCAGACACGACACGGGTCACCGGCCCGGCGGTAGACGTACGAGAGGCCCCGGCGCGGGCCGCGATGGGCGATCTCGGCGTCCGTCAGGTGCTCCGGGCGCACGGTGTCGATCCGTCCGGTCCGGACGCCGTCCGCCATCAGGCCGACCAGGTCGTCCCACATCTCCGACCACTGGCGCGCCCGCAGTGACCGGCCGGGCCGGAGCGGGTCGACCCGGTGCCGGAAGAGCAGCTCGGCGCGGTAGACGTTGCCGATCCCGGCCACCACGGACTGGTCCATGAGCAGCCCGCCGATGGGTGCCCGGCTCCGGCTGATCCGCGCCCAGGCCGCGTCCGGGTCGGCGTCCGGCCGCAGCGGGTCCGGGCCGAGACGGGCGAGCATCGCCTCGCGCTCGGCCGGCGTGAACAGCTCGCACGCGGTGGCGCCGCGCAGGTCGGCGTACGCCGTCGCGCCGGTCAGCCGCCACCGCACCTGGCCGACGGGGTCGGGCACCTCGTTGACCCCCGTGTGCACGTCGAACCTCCCGTAGAGCCCGAGGTGGACGTGCACGACGTCGATCTCGTCGAAGGTGACGAAGAGGTGCTTGCCGTACGCCTCGGTGGAGCCCAGTACCCGGCCGTCGAGCAGTGCGGCGGACTCGGCGAACCGACCCTGGGGACTGCTCGCGCGGACCCGGTGGCCGGCGAACGCGTCGCCGAGGGCGGTGGCCAGGCGGTGGAGGGTATGGCCCTCAGGCACCCGTGGCTCCAGCCGAGGCCCCACCCTGGGCGGACTCCGGCAGCGGAGGCAGCTCACGCGTCCGCTCGTACGACGCCACCTGCCCGATCCGGCGGACGTGCCGCTCGTCGCCGCTGAAGGGGGTCTCGAGGAACACCTCGACGAACCTGGTCATGTCCTCGAGCGAGTGCATCCGGCCGCCGACCGAGACGACCTGCGCGTCGTTGTGCTCGCGGCCGAGCGCGGCGGTCTCCTCCGACCAGGCCAGCGCGCAGCGGATGCCGGCGACCTTGTTGGCGGCGATCTGCTCGCCGTTGCCGGAGCCGCCGATCACCACCCCCAGGCTGTCGAGGCCCTGGTCCCGCTCCGCGGCGACACCCTCGGCGGCGCGCAGGCAGAAGACCGGGTAGTCGTCGACCGCGTCGTACACGAACGGGCCGTGGTCGACCGGCTCGTAGCCGTGCTCGGTGAGCCAGCCGACGAGGTGGGCCTTGAGGTCGAGTCCGGCGTGGTCGGAGCCGAGGTGCACGCGCATGGCGCTGATCCTGTCACTCCACCGTGCGCAGGAACCCCGCCACCTGCTGCAGCAGCTGCTCGGCCGCCGGGAACACCGCGTGGTGCCGCCAGAAGCCGTGGATCTGGCCCAGGTAGCGGGTCCCGGTCACCGCGACGCCGGCCTCGGCGAGCCGCCGGGCGAGCTCCTCCCCCTCGTCGCGGAGCGGGTCGTGCTCGGCGGTGACGACGAGGGTGGGCGGCAGCGTGCCGAGCCCGTCCGAGCGGAGCGGCGCCAGGTCGGGGTGCTCGAGGTCGGCGGGCGTCGCGGCGTACTGCTCCCAGTACCAGCGGGCCTCCCGCGGGTCGAAGCCGTTGCCGGTCTGCCGGTAGGACTCGTAGCCGGCCGTGGGGTCGAGGAACGGGTAGACCAGCACGGCCGCGGCGAACCGCCCCGGGTGGCGCAGGGCCGCGACCAGGGCCAGGTTGCCGCCGGCGCTGTCGCCGTGGACGTACGTCGGTCCGGCGACGTCGAGCTCGGCCGCGTGCGACCCGAGCCAGCCGACCGCGGTGCTCACGTCGTCCGGGGCGGCCGGGAACCGGTGCTCGGGCGGGCGGCGGTAGTCGACGCTCAGCACCGAGAGCCCGGTTCGATTGGCCAGGCGCCGGCAGCCGGCGTCGTGCACGTCGACGTCGTGGAAGACGAAGCCGCCGCCGTGCAGGTGCACGACCACGCCCGGGCGCGCTCCGTCGGGCCGGTAGAGCCGGACCGGGACGCCGTCGGCGTCGTGGTCCGAGACGTGCGCCACGTCCTCGCGCTCCTCGGCCAGGGCCGCCGCCCGGTTGGCGGCGCGGGCGGCCGGGACGTCGTAGCCCTCGGTCCACACGGGCGTCTCGGCGGCAGCGAGCGCGACCGCCGCCCGCGCCTCGGGGACGAGCGCCATCAGCGGGACTCGAGGGCCAGCCGGCCGCTGAGCAGCACGAAGCAGGCCGCGAAGCCGCGGCGGATCCGCTGCACGACCCGCGGCCGCGCGAGGACCTGCTCGCGGACCGCCGCGGCGGCCAGGGCGTACGCCGCGAACACCACGAAGGTCATCGCCACGAAGACCCCGCCGAGTCCGAGCATCCAGGCGAGCGAGCTGTCGCTCCCCGCCGGGACGAACTGCGGGAGGAAGGCGAAGAAGAAGATCGTCAGCTTCGGGTTGAGCAGGTTGACCCCGACCCCGGACACGACCACGGAGCGGACGCTGGCGGGTCGGTCGTCGGCGCTGACCTTGAGCGCGCCGGTGTCGCGCCAGGTCGACCACGCCATCCAGAGGAGGTAGCCGACGCCGGCGTACTTCACGACCTGGAACGCCACGCCGCTCGCCTGGAGCAGTGCGGCGAGACCGGTGACCGCGGCGAGCAGGTGCGGGAGCGTGCCGATCGTGCAGGCGAACGCCGCGACCACCCCGGCACGGGCGCCGCGACCCAGGGCCGCGGCGAGCGTGAAGAGGGCACCGGTCCCCGGGGTCACGCAGATGACGAACGCGGTGAGCAGGAACGTCCAGGTCATGCCACGCACGCTAGTGCGAGTGCCCGGTGGCGAGGTAAGGGTTTCCCACCCATCTCTGTAGGCATTCATGCGGCGGTGGGTGAGAATCCTCCGCGTGACCCCAGCCCGGCGCCTCCTCCCCGCCCTCACGATCGCCTCGGCCCTGGTCGCCGCCGGCCTGGCCGTGGCCCCGCCGGCCACCGCCGACGGCTCCCGGACCTTCGACGACACCTACTACTCGGCGCCGCCGCCCTTCGCCGAGACCGGGCCCGTCGACCGCGAGGCGCGGGCCAAGCCGACGCCGCCGCCCACCCAGGGGTACGTCGCCGGGCGGGTGGTGGGGCCGGGCGGCAAGCCGGTCAAGAACGCGCTCGTCTACGGCGTCCGGTTCTCCGACCTCGGCCGCACCATCGACTTCAGCCAGGAGCGGCGGGTCCGGGCGCGGACCAACGCGAACGGGTTCTTCCGGCTCAAGCAGCTGACCGAGCGCTACCTCGTCCGGGTCTGCCCGGCTGAGAAGGGCGCCGTCGAGTGCAGCACCGACAACGTGGTCAAGAACTTCCAGTCGTCGTACCTCGGCCCCGGCGGCACGACCGTCAGCTGGCTGCGCCAGACCGAGATGTTCCTGCCGCGCGCCGGGTCGCGATCGGTCGGCACGGTGACCGTCAAGTCGTCGGCCGCGCTCGCGGGCACGTTCCGCGGCGGCGCGAACCAGACCGTCTACCTGCTCCGCCTCGACGACTCGGTCGCGGACCGGGCGTTCACCGACGAGAAGGGCAAGTACCGGTTCGAGGTCGCCGGCGGCACCTACCGCGTCGAGGTCGACAAGGACCCGGGCCTGCGGACCGACCACACCGTGCCCGGCTTCCGCTCCGAGAAGCTCAAGCTCAAGCCCGGCCGGATCAAGCACCTGTCCTTCCGCACCCGGCACGCCGGCGTCGTCCGGGGCACCGTGACGTCGGGCGGCAACCCGGTCGCCGACGTCTTCCTGGCGATCCTCGACCAGTCCGGTGACTTCGCCGCGGGTGTCGTCACCGACGGCAGCGGCAAGTACGCCGTCACCTCGCTGAAGCCCGGCGCCTACACGATCCGCACCTCGGTCGGCTTCTCCGACTACGTGTCCGTGACCAAGCCGGTGACCCTGGAGCAGACGACGGCCAAGACCGTCGACCTCGCGCTCGACCCGGGTGCCAGCGTCTCCTTCTCCGCCGCCGACCTGACCTTCCCGGGCGGCAACGGCGCGATCGCGGCCGAGCTCCGCAACCAGGCCGGCCGGGTCATGAAGGCCTACCAGGGCGTCCCCGCCGACGAGCCCGGCGGCAAGGTGGTGTTCAAGGGACTCCCGCCCGCGACGTACAAGCTGTTCGTGCGCCGCGCCGCGTTCCCGTTCGCGCCACCGGAGGCCACCGTCTTCCCCTGGGCCCAGCGCACGCTGGACGTCGTCGCCGACTCGGCCACGGACCTGGGCGCCCTGCCGCTCGACCAGCCCAGCGTCGACCTCACCGGCAGGCTGACCGCGGGCTCGCAGGTGAAGATCACCGCGGTCCCGCAGGACCCGTGGCTGCGCGAGGCCTACGAGAACGGCGACCAGGTGACCCCGATGGCGCTGGTGTGGACCGAGCAGGCGACGTCCGCCGGGACCTACACCGCGCACGGGCTGGTGCCCGGCGCCTACACGGTGCTCCAGACGACGTCCTACCGCGACCGCGGCAACAAGGGCACCGCGACCGGCGGCAACGTGGCCACCACCAAGCACGCGCTGACCGTCTCGGGCACGGCGCCGAAGGCGAGCTTCTCGGCACCGGCGGGGCTCGTCGTCAAGGGCCGCATGCGGTACGCCGACGGCAACCCGGTCATCGCGCCGGTCGGGCTGCGGGTGTACGACGCCGGGGACTTCTCGTGGCTGATGCCGACGGTCTCGTCGCGGCAGAAGTTCGGCAAGCCGGTCCGCGTCGAGCGCCTGCACAAGGGCCCGGCCACCGCCCGGCTGCTCGACCTCCAGGGCCTGTACGACGAGCACCCGGACGTGCTGATCCCAGACACGCTGGTCGACTCGGCCATGCTGACCGAGCCGGGCACGCCGTACTGGTTCACCGCGAAGGCCCGGAAGATCACCCTCAGGAAGGGCGCGACCGTCGACCTGGGGATCGTCACGGTGCTGCTCAGGGGCCTGGACACCGGCGGCTGACGGGCGGCTAGGCACCCAGGGCGACGAACGCCGCCGCCGTCGCGGCGGCGGTGTCGCCCTCGGCGGCGCGGCGCAGCTCGAGCAGCGCCTCGGCGGGGGCCAGCCCCCGGTCGAGGTGGCCGTGCAGGTCGACCATCAGCGCGGCGGTGGCGACGTCGTTGACCTCGGCGACGCTGCAGACCAGGCCGGCGGTGCCGAGGGCGAACAGCGCCGACGCCAGGCCGAGGAGCTCGTCGGCGCCGACCGGCGCGAGCACGCCGGACTCGCAGGCGGACAGCACCACCCGATGGGGCGCCGCGGTCAGCCTCTCGAGGTCGTGCACGGTCAGCGGGCCGTCGGCGAGCTCGAGGGACGAGAACAGCGGGCTGTCGGCGCGGAACCGCCCGTGCGCCGCGATGTGCGCGAGCCGCGCCCCGTCGAGCGCGCGCAGGGCGGCCTCGACCGTCGCGTCCGCACCTGCGAGATGGATGGCGTCCGGCCGCCGTCTCGCGAGCACCGGGACCTCGGCCCCGCCCGTCCCCAGCCCGGGTCCGGCCAGCAGGGCGACCCGGCCGGTCGTCGGCACCGCGTCGGAGGCCCGCACCCACTGGGCGGCCGACGGCGTCACCGTGAACGGCCGGTCCGCCAGTGCCGGGAGCAGCGCCCACGGCACGCCGTGCAGCTTCGCGGTCGGGACGACCACCACCGGACCGTCGGGCAGCAGGCCGGCCACGTCGCCGAGCAACGTCTGCTCGAGACGCGGGCCGAGGTCCCCCGGCACGTAGGGCCGGCCCCGCGCGCTGCGGCGCAGCAGGAAGCGCGCGGACCCCGCCATCGCCAGGGCGTCGGCGGTGGTGCCCGCGACCCGGCGGCGGACCCGGCCGCCGTGGACCACCAGCACGTGCAGGTCACCGTCCACGTCGACGAGCTCCACCAGCGTCCCGTCGCCGACGCGCCGGACCAGATCGTCCACGTCGAGCCGCTCGGCGGACTCCCCCTCGCCGGCCAGCTGGTGGTGCTCGGCCCGGACCCTGCGCTCGAGCCGGGAGCGCTCCTTCTCGAGGTCGTCGGTCGGCTCGCCCTCGCTGCGCGCGCGACCCAGCCGTCGCGTGGCGTCGCGCAGGGCGGCGAGCGACTCGTCGACGGGCTGGTCGCCCGGTGTGGCCGGAGCCTGGGCCAGGGCCGTGCTGCGCCACCGCTCGCTCCAGCGCAGCAGGTCGCGCGGCCGGTCCGCGGCGTGCCGGAGCGCGAGCGCCGCCAGCTCCGAGCCGTGCCCGGTCGCCAGCGCCCGCAGCTCGGTGCTGCCGAGCAGCCGCCGGTGCTCGTCGAGGGAGTCCAGCCCACGACCGCAGGCGCGCAGCACCCCACCCCGGTCGGCGTCGCGGGCCCGCAGCAGGGCGCGGGCGAGCCAGCCGCTGGCCCGGGTCAGGTCGGTCGACCGCTTCGTGTACGTCGCCGCGCGGGTCAGCAGCTCCGCCGCGGTGTCGTCGTTGAGCCGCGAGGCCACGATCAGGGCCACGGGCGCCTCGTCGGCCGAGCGGTCGTCCAGGATGTCCGCCACCGCCGTGGCCTCCCTGGCGAGCCGCCGCCCCCGGTCCCCGCGCCGGGCGCCCGCGCGGATCGCCACGAGCCGGGCCCGGGCACTCACCCAGTCCTCGCCGAAGCGGGTCAGGGTGCGCGCGGCCGAGCGCGCCGAGACGGCTGCCTGGTCGAGCGCGTCCGCGTCCAGCTGCGCCGAGGCCGCCATCAGCTGCAGCAGTCCCCGGTCGAACGGCGCGACGTCGGTGCGGGCCAGCGCGTCGTGGACGACGTCGATGGCCTCGCCGACCAGCCCTGCGGCCAGGCAGGTCTGCGCCCGCACGGTGGCGAAGTGGGGCGGCGACTGCCCCTGGCGCTCGTACTCGGCGGCCACGGCGTTGAAGACCCTGAGCGCACCGGCGAGGTCCCCGCGCGCGTACGCGATCTCACCGAGGTTCTGCCGGGCCCAGGAGGCCTCCTCGACCAGGCCCTCCGCGGTCAGCCTGTCGACCGCCGCGAGCGTGTGCTCCTCGGCCTCGTCGAGCCGTCCCCACGAGAGCTCGACCCAGCCCAGGTTGTGCAGGGTCCGGGCCTCCCAGACCCGGTCACCCGAGTCGCGGAAACCCGCCAGCGCCGCCGTGTTGTCGCGGTAGGCCTCGCGGTTCCGGCCCTGCAGGACCAGCACGTAGGCGCGCCGCATGAACGCGAGCGGGGTCGGCCGGAGGTCCACGGACCGGTCGAGCTGGGCCAGCCCCCGGCGGGGACGTCCGGCGACGACCAGGGTCGCTCCCGAGGTCCCGAGGACGTCGGCGAGGAGGTCGACGTCCTCCGCCTGCTCGGCAGCGGTCAGCGCCGGCCCCAGGTGCAGGACCGCCTCGTCGACGCGGCCCTGGTCCCGCAGCGAGATGGCCAGCGCCTGGTGCCCCACCGCGCGGTCCGCCGGGGTCGCTGCCGAGTCGACGAACGCACGCGCCCTGCCCTCGGCGCGCACCGGGTCGTCGAGCGCGAGGGCTACCAGGTGATGTGCCATAGCCCTTCCACATCATTTACCGGCGTCACAGGGGCCACTAGCGTGTCAGGGCCCGATCAGTGTCGATCGTGCCGCCTGCATTCTCGTGCGACTCTCGGAGGATCGTCCATGACCGACTCGCCCGTCTCCCCCTGGCAGCGTCTCCTCCAGGCCATCCGTCGCCCGTTCCCGTGGTGGCCGCCGGTCCGCCACCCCCAGGGCCCGCGACAGCCCGAGGGTGAGGACCAGCTCGACTCCGAGATCGCCGAGTTCCAGCACCGGCTCCTCGAGGAGGCCCTGCGCGACCTCGGCGGCGTGGGCGGGATCCCCTTCGAGAAGGGCAACGAGGAGACGGCCTTCCTCGCCCACCCCGCGCGGGTCGTGTGCCGCTGGGACGACGCGGAGAAGACCCTGCAGCCGTTCTTCGAGAAGCGCCGGGGCGAGTACGCCGGCGACGTCGCGCCCCGGCGCCTGTTCGGCGACCTGGCGCGCTACGACCTGCCGGCACGCACGGACGACAAGCCCCACGACATCGTGCAGCTCCTCGACGAGATCGAGCGCTCGGTGGGCCGCGAGATCGCCTTCCCGGACCACATCGTCCACGTGACGCCCGCGATCGGCGGCGGCGGCAAGCTGTGCCCCGCCTCCGAGCCCGAGCTGCCGCTGGGCAGCGGTCCCGTCCCGGCCCGCAACCCCGACGACCGCGCCGGCGCCGGCATCAAGGTGTCGGTGGTGGACACCGGCTGGTGCCCCGAGGCCGCGGACAACGCCGAGACGACGTGGCTCGACGACGACGTGATCGGGATCGAGGGCGACCTGGACGTCGTGGTCAAGAACGACATCGGGTCCTACGTCGGGCACGGCACCTTCGTGGCCGGGGTCATCCGCTGCCTCGCGCCCGCGACCGAGCTCGAGATCGAGGGCGTCCTGAAGCACGCCGGCGCGGTCTACGAGTCCGACATCGCCGCCGAGCTCAACGAGGCGATGACCGATGTCGAGGAGGGCCGGCTGCCCAGCCTCATCTCGATCTCCGCGGGCACGTACACGCGCAACGACGCCGGCCTGCTGGCGTTCGAGCTCCTCGCGCGGGCGTACCGGTTCGGGCTCGAGGACGACGGTCCGCTCGTCGTCGCGGCCGCCGGCAACGAGAACACCAGCCGGAAGTTCTACCCCGCGGCGTACGACTGGGTGGTCGCGGTGGGCGCCCTCGACGAGAAGATGACCACCCCGACGTTCACCAACTACGGGTCGTGGGTGGACGTGTGGGCGCACGGCACGAGGCTCATCAACGCCTTCCCGTCGGGCACGTACCGCGTCAAGGAGCCCGGCCCGGCGCAGGGCGAGGAGCGGCACTTCACCGGGATGGCGCAGTGGACGGGCACGTCGTTCGCCACGCCCATCGTGACGGGCGCCATCGCCGCGCTCATGAGTCGAGCAGGGCCTGAGCGCGCGTGAGGCCAAGAAGCTGCTGTTCCAGCAGCACTCGCGGCCGTTCAGCAGCTCGCCGAAGGTGTCCAAGGGCATCGCGGTCGGGCCGCCGTTCGTCTGACCCTGGCTAGATCGCGACCCAGGGACTGGTCAGGGTCCAGTCGCCCGCCTGGACGACGAACCTGATCGGGCCGGCGCCGACGCCGTCGAGGCGGAAGAACCCGGCCGTGTCGACGTCGAGCGGCTGGTCGTCCCCGGCCGAGCGCTGCAGGACCACCGACTCGGCGGTCCCGCCGACGACCTGGCCGATCACCACGTCGCCGTCGATCTCGACCTCGAGGGTGAGCGCGCCCGAGGCGAAGGAGAGGGTGCGTGGCGCGTCGTCGGCGCCACGGACGCCGGTCAGCTCCAGCGCGGAGTCGTGCAGGAGCTCGGCGAGCTCCTGGTCGACGGTGCGCCAGGTGAACGCGGCCTGCGCGGCCTCGCGCTGGCGGTCGGTCACCAGGTCGGCCTCGGCCACCGCCTCGGCGAGGGCGGCGAGCAGCTCGTCGTCCGAGAGGTCATCGAACGAGGTCATGACGGACCTCCCTGTGGGTCGGTCGAGAGACGTCGGAGGGCAGCCGTGTCGCGGAGCGCGGCGAAGGCGCGGGCGCGGGTCGGGCCGATGCTGCCGATCGGGATGCCCAGCCGGCGGCTGATCTCCTCGTAGGCGAGCGGCGGGTCGACGAGCAGGAGGAGCAGCAGCTCGCGACGGGCGTCGGGCAGCTCGGCGAGGGCGTCCCGGAGGGCCTGGCGCCGTTCGGCGGCGATGAGGTCCAGGTCGGCGACGTCGTCCGTGACGGTGTCCAGGCCGCCGGCCTGCGGGTCGACGGCGCGGGTGCGGCCGCGTGCGGCCAGCAGTCGGAGGCACTCGTTGCGCGCCGTGGTGCGGATCCACCCGGGAAGGGCGTCCGGCTCACGGAGGGCGCCGAGGTGCTCGACGAGCCTGAGCCACACGGTCTGCCCGACGTCGTCACCGTCCGCTGCCGACAGCCGGTGCTGCCGGGCGATGGCGCCGACGAGCGGGAGGAACCGCTCGACGATGGCGTTCCACGCATGTTGATCCCCGTCCTGGGCCTGCGAGACGAGGACAGCCAGGGGGTGCGACTCGGACAACTGGGTCGAACCTCCTCCACCGGAACCTGGGACGGCGTCGGTGGCATCGTCTCGTATGTACAGAGCGATCAGCCACCGGGCTGATACCTGGGACGCCCCGAAAAGAATTCTTTCGACTTTTTCGGCATCCACGTATCAGCGGCCGGTCCCGGTGCTCCTTCCTTCAGCCGCGGCGAGCTCCCCGCCGCCCTCCCCGGAAGGAACGCACGATGACCTGGTTCGAGACCCACGAGCGCACCCGCATCATCCGCGAGGTCGAGGCGCACGCCGCCGTGGACATGAGCGGCCGGCTCCCGTGGCGCGACTCGTGGACGCCCTTCTTCACCGACCGCGACGCCCTGCTCACCGCGCTCCACGCCCGCTGGGACCGGATGTGCATCGCCCAGCTCGACGAGCTGACCAGCCCCGAGGCGGTCCGCGAGACCGCCTCCCGGCTCCGCCGCTCGAACGCCGGCGTCCTGCGGATCCTCGAGCACCACGGTCTCGTCGGCCTCCCGGCCGACGGCACGCCGCTCACCGCATCACCGGTGGCGGCCGCCTGACGAGCCACGTCCCGGCGCTGCTAAGGGGGGAGCGCCGGGACGTCGGCTCGACCCACCCATCCCCCCTGCGCGAACCGATCCCCGGTCGCGCGCATCAGACCCCGTGACCCGAGAGGACCCCCACATGAGCGAGCACGCCAAGCTGCAGCGAGTCCGCATCATCCGCGAGGTGGAGGCGCTCGCCGTCTCCGACAAGACCGGACGGCTGCCCTGGCGGGCCAGCTGGGCGGCGTACTTCGGCAACCGCGCCGGGCTCGTCGACGCCCTGGCCACCCGCCGCCAGTGCCTGGCGATCATCAACGTCGACGACCTGCCCGACCAGGCCTCCCGCGCCATGGTGGCGCGCCGGATCCGCCGCACGGACGCGGGCCTCGAGAGGATCCTGCGTCGGTACGGCGGACCGGGTGTGCTGGAGCTGACCGCCTGAGGCAGGTCAGAGTCCCTGGAGCACCTCGCGCATGAGCGCGGCGGTCTCGGACGGCGTCTTGCCGACCTTGACGCCGACGGCCTCCAGGGCCTCCTTCTTGGCGGCGGCGGTGCCGGACGAGCCGGACACGATGGCGCCCGCGTGGCCCATGGTCTTGCCCTCCGGCGCCGTGAAGCCGGCGACGTACCCGACGACCGGCTTGGTGACGTGGTCCTTGATGTACGCCGCCGCACGCTCCTCGGCGTCGCCGCCGATCTCGCCGATCATCACGATCGCCTTGGTGTCGGGGTCGGCCTCGAAGGCGGCCAGCGCGTCGATGTGGGTGGTGCCCACGATCGGGTCGCCGCCGATGCCGATGGCGGTCGAGAAGCCGAAGTCCTTCAGCTCGTACATCATCTGGTAGGTCAGCGTGCCGGACTTCGACACCAGCCCGACCGGGCCGCTGCCCGCGATCGTGTGCGGCGTGATGCCGGCCAGCGACTCGCCCGGCGTGATGATGCCGGGGCAGTTCGGGCCGATCATCCGGGTGGACTTGCCCTGCAGGTAGGACCACACCTCGGCGGTGTCCTGCACGGGCACGCCCTCGGTGATCACGACGAGCAGCCCGATGCCGGCGTCGATGGCCTCGATGCACGCGTCCTTGGTGAACGCGGGCGGCACGAAGGCGACCGACACGTCCGCGCCGGTCTCGGCCATCGCCTCCTTGACCGAGCCGAAGACGGGGAGCTCCTGGCCCGCGAGCTCGACGGTCGTCCCGGCCTTGCGGGCGTTCACGCCGCCGACGATGTTGCTGCCGGCCTCGAGCATCAGGGTGGTGTGCTTGGCGCCCATGCCACCGGTCATGCCCTGGACGATGATCTTGCTGTCCTTGTTCAGGTAGATCGACATCTCGTTCTCTCGTCTCAGCTGTTCGCGAGCTCGGCGGCCTTGTCGGCCGCACCGTCCATGGTCGGGACCTGCGTGACGAGCGGGTGGTTCAGCTCGTCGAGGATCCGGCGGCCCTCGAGGACGTTGTTGCCGTCGAGGCGCACGACCAGCGGCTTGGTGGCGGCGTCGCCGAGGATCTCCAGGGCGCCCTTGATGCCGTTGGCGACCTCGTCGCAGGCGGTGATGCCGCCGAAGACGTTCACGAACACCGACCTTCACCTGCGCGTCGTTGAGGATCACGTCGAGGCCGTCGGCCATCACCTGGGCGTTGGCACCGCCACCGATGTCGAGGAAGTTCGCCGGCTTCACGCCGCCGTGCTTCTCGCCGGCGTACGCCACGACGTCGAGGGTCGACATGACCAGGCCCGCGCCGTTGCCGATGATCCCGACCTCGCCGTCGAGCTTGACGTAGTTGAGGCCCTTCTCCTTGGCCTTGGCCTCGAGGGGGTCCGTCTCGTCCTTGATCTCGAACGCCTCGTGGTCGGGGTGGCGGACCTCCGAGGCGTTGTCGTCGAGCGACACCTTGCCGTCGAGCGCCTCGAGCTTGTCGCCGGCCAGCCGCGCGAGCGGGTTGACCTCGACGAGCGTGGCGTCCTCCTCGACGAAGACGGTGTAGAGCTTCTCGATCATGGTCACGGCCTGCTCGAAGACGGCCTCGGGGAACTTCGCCTCGGTGGCGATCTCGCGGGCCTTGGCCGCGTCGACGCCGGTGCCCGGGTCGATGGGGATCTGCTTCACCGCGTCGGGGTTGGTCTTCGCGACCTCCTCGATCTCGACACCGCCCTCGACGGAGGCGATGCAGAGGTACTGGCGGTTCGAGCGGTCCAGCAGGAAGGAGAAGTAGTACTCCTCCTCGGGCGGCGTCGCCGGGGTGACGAGCACCCGGTTGACGGTCAGGCCCTTGATCTCCATGCCCAGGATGTTCGAGGCGTGCTCGAACGCCTCGTCCGGCGTCTTCGCCAGCTTCACGCCGCCGGCCTTGCCGCGACCGCCGGCCTTGACCTGCGCCTTGACGACGCAGAAGCCGTACTCCTCGGCGGCCGCTCGCGCCTCCTCGGCCGTGGTGACCACGGTGCCGAGGGTGGTGGTCACTCCGTGCTTGGCGAAGAGCTCCTTCGCCTGGTACTCCATCAAGTCCACTGGGTCTGCACCTGTTCGTCGCGTCAACATCGCGTTGTAGCTCGCGTGGACCCAGGCCGGGTCGTTGGCACCCTAGCCCCGCGCCGCGGGGAGGGACGAGGGTCCCCGGGGCCGACGTGACGAGTGCCATAGCGCCGCCGCACGGCCGTCCGGGTGTCCCCGCGGGGCATCACCGCGGTGGATGGCACTCGTGCGTCACGCGGATGTCAGGGCGATTTCGGGCCGTGTTGTCAATCCGTTATGGTCGTGGCTCGCCTGCCCGTTCCCGATGCGTTCGCAAGAGGTTTATTTCGTGGGTCACCACCGAGCAGACGTGCCTCCAGCGGCACGCGCCGGTTCGTCGACCCCGCTCACGCCGGGGCGCCGAGCGGCCGCCGTGCCCGTCGACTCGCCGTCGACGAGCCTGCGCGTCGCGGACATCGAGGCCGAGGCCGAGCGTCAGGCCGCCCAGGCGGCCCGCGCGGACGCCGCGGCGTCGTACGTCGGCAGGCGCCGGGCCGCGGTCCCCGTCTCGCCCGAGATCCAGGCCCACGAGGCCGAGATCGTCAGCGACGACAACGTCCTCCGGGTCCTCGAGGCGCTCCAGCCGGCCGACCAGACGACCGGGTTCGAGCACGAGGACACCGCGAAGCTCCGCATCGACCGCGCGCTGCCCGCCCCGGTCTCCACGACGTACGTCAACGCCGACCCCGTCCCGGCCGGCAAGCGCCGTGCGGCGCCCCGCCGCGCCGGCACCCGCGGCCCCCTCTTCAAGGCGCTCCCGTCCGCGCCGGTCCTCCTGGGCGTCGCCGCACTCGCGCTCGCGATCGGCGGCGTGCTCACCGTTCCCGACCAGGCGGCCCCCTCCGACGTCGCCGGCGGCGGCCTCGTGCACGCGTCCGCCCTGAGCGGCTCGGCCGGCATCGGCAAGGTCACCAGCGGCGACCGCGGTACGGACGTCTCCCGCGACACCGACCGCACCGCCCAGGGCGACGCCGCCGGCGCGGCCCTCCAGCAGTCCGTCACCGACCTCGCCGCCCAGCGCGAGGGCGCCATGAAGGACCTCGCGGCCCAGGTGGAGAAGCGGGCCAAGTTCCTCGCCCTGGACGTCTGGGTCTACCCGCTCGAGCCGGTCGTCCTGACCGCCCGCTTCGGCCAGTACGGCCTGTGGTCGAGCTACCACACGGGCCTGGACTTCAACGGCGACACCGGCGACGAGATCCACTCGATCTCCAACGGCGTGGTCACCGAGGCCGGCTACGACGGCGCGTACGGCAACAAGACCGTCGTCACGCTCGAGGACGGCACCGAGCTCTGGTACTGCCACCAGACCACCCAGTTCGTGAGTGTCGGCGACACGGTGACCCGCGGCGACGTGATCGGCACCGTCGGCGCCACCGGCCACGTGACCGGCTCGCACCTCCACGTCGAGGTCCGCCCCGGCGGCGGCGACCCGGTCGACCCGTACGCCGCGATGCAGCAGCACGGGCTCTTCTGATCGCGCAGCCGTTCGCGAGGAACGAGCGGACGGCGTGGGCGCGATCAGGTTGAGCAAGCGCAGCGACTGAGGAACGACGTCGCGAAGCGCGTCGAAACCTTCGCAAGCCGAGGCTGGAACGCAGGCACCTCAGAGCTTCTCAACAGGCGCGTACCGCAGCAGCAGCCGCTTGACGCCGTCGCTGCCGAAGTCGATCGAGGCGACGGCCTTCTCGCCCTCGCCCTCCGTGGCGACGACGGTGCCGACCCCGAACGTGTCGTGGGTGACCTTGTCGCCGGCGGTCAGCTCCGGGATCGGGCGCGACGCCTTCGCCTTGCGCTGGGCGTCCGCACGCGCCGCGGCCGCCGAGAAGTTGCGGCGGCCCGCGGTGGTCGGGGTGCCGAGGCCGGTACGTCGGTAGTTGTCGTTGCCGTCGTCCCAGCCCTCGCGCCGCCACACGGTCTGGTCGGACTCGGTGCGCCGCCAGTCGACCAGGTCGACCGGCAGCTCGTCGATGAACCGGGACGCCGGGTTGTGGGAGGGCGCGCCCCAGGCCGAGCGGACCAGCGCCCGGGAGACGTACAGCCGCTCGCGGGCGCGGGTGAGGCCGACGTAGGCCAGCCGGCGCTCCTCCTCGAGCTCGGGGCGGTCGCCGAGCGACCGGGAGTGCGGGAAGATCCCGTCCTCCAGGCCGCTGAGGAAGACGACCGGGAACTCGAGTCCCTTGGCGGTGTGCAGCGTCATCAGGGTGACCACGCCGTCCTCGTCGTCGGGGATCTGGTCGGTGTCGGCCACCAGCGAGACCCGCTCGAGGAAGTCGCCCAGCCCGGGGTCGACGAACCCGGCGTCCACGTCGGCCGGGTCGGCCGAGGGGCCGGCGACGGGGTCGTCGCTGAACTCGCGGGCGACGGCGACGAGCTCGGCGAGGTTCTCGGTGCGGGTCTCGTCCTGCGGGTCGGTCGACTCCTCGAGCGCCTTGAGGTAGCCCGACCTCTCCAGCACGGTCTCGAGCACCACGTCGGCGCGCTCCCCCGCGTCGACCATCGACTGGAGCTCCTCGATCATCGCGACGAACGCCCGCATCTGGGTCAGCGACCGGGTGGCGATGCCGGGCGCCTCCTCGGCGCGACGCAGGGCCTCCCAGAACGTCAGCCGCTCCTGCTCGGCGTAGATCTGCACGCAGGCGATCGCGCGGTCGCCGATGCCGCGCTTGGGGACGTTGATGATCCGCCGCAGCGAGATCTCGTCGGCGGGGTTGGCGAGCAGCCGCAGGTAGGCCAGCGCGTCGCGGATCTCCCGGCGCTCGTAGAACCGGACGCCGCCGACCACCCGGTAGGGCTGACCGGTGCGGATGAAGGTCTCCTCGAAGACACGTGACTGGGCGTTGGTCCGGTAGAACACCGCGACGTCGGCGGCCCGGACGCCCGCGTCGGCCGAGAGCTTCTTGATCTCCCCCGCGACGAACCGCGCCTCGTCGTGCTCGTCGTCGGCGACGTACCCCACGATGCGCTCGCCGTCGCCCGCGTCGGACCAGAGCTTCTTGTCCTTGCGGCCCTCGTTGCGGCTGATCACGGCGTTGGCGGCGGTGAGGATGGTCTGGGTCGAGCGGTAGTTCTGCTCGAGCAGGATCGTCCGCGCGTCGGGGAAGTCGTCCTCGAAGTCCATGATGTTGCGGATGCTCGCGCCGCGGAACGCGTAGATCGACTGGTCCGCGTCGCCGACGACCATCAGCTCGGCCGGCTCCATCCGCGGGCCGTCGCCGCGGTCGGAGCCCCCGTCGTCGAGCTGGGCGGCGCAGAGCAGGTGGATCAGGGCGTACTGCGCGTGGTTGGTGTCCTGGTACTCGTCGACCAGCACGTGCCGGAACCGGCGCCGGTAGGTCTCCAGCACGTCCGGGTGCTCCTGGAACAGGTGCACGGTGAGCATGATCAGGTCGTCGAAGTCGAGGGCGTTGGCCTCCCGCAGGCGGCGCTGGTAGAGCGCGTAGGCCTTGGCGTACGTCTCCTCGAGCTTGGTGCGGGCCTCCTCGGCGGCCGCCTCCTCGTCGCGGAGCTCGTTCTTGTGGTTGGACACCCAGTGCAGGAGCGCGCCCGCGGGGAACCGCTTCGCGTCCAGGTCGAGGTCGCTCGCGACCAGGGCCATCAACCGCTTCTGGTCGGCGGCGTCGTAGATCGAGAACGTCCTGCCGTAGCCGAGCCGCTCGATCTCCTTGCGGAGGATCCGCACACATGCCGAGTGGAACGTGCTCACCCACATCAGCCGCGCCCGCCGGCCGACGAGGTCCTCGACCCGTTCCTTCATCTCGGCCGCGGCCTTGTTGGTGAACGTGATCGCCAGGACCGAGCCGGGATGGGCCCGCCGCTCCGAGACGATCCACGCGATCCGTCGCGTCAGGACCCGGGTCTTGCCCGAGCCCGCGCCGGCGACGACCAGCAGCGGTGCGCCCTCGTGGACGACCGCGGCCTGCTGCGGCTCGTTGAGGCCCTCGAGCAGCTGCTCCCGGGACGGGCCGTGCCGCTTCTCCGGGGTCGGTTCGAGGCCCTCGAGGCCGGGGATCGCGTCGGTGCTCATCGCACCGACCACCCTACGGTCGGCCACCCCCGGCCCTCACCCCTCCACAGGTGTCCCGGGAACCGGTCGCTGTGGGTGCGGGGCGGCCGGGGGGCGTCGGCCTGTGGACTACCTCTCGATCCGGAGCGCCCGGATGAGCAGGTCGGCGACCTGGGACGCGTACTGCTCGGGGGTCCGGCCGCGCGAGGTCACGAGCCCGAAGAACTCCGGGCTGTTGAGCGACCACACGAGGTCGGCGACGTCGTCGTCGGACAGGTCGGGCCGGACCTCGCCGGTCGTCCGCAGCTCGGCGGCGAGCAGCCGCATGTTGCCCGCCCGGCGGTCGGACAGCTCGGCGTGCAGCGCGGCGCAGTCCGGGTCCGTGGCGCCGGCCTCGCGGAGCGCGTTCATGATCGGGACCGTCCGAGGGAGGACCCGGGCCAGGGCGGCGGTGTACGTCGCGACCTTCTCCGCCAGCGTCGGAGCAGCCTCCACGGCCCGGACGAAGTCGCGCTGAGCCGCGGGCACCGGCGAGGGTCCCTCGGCCAGTGCCATGTCGTGGACGGCGAGGAGCAGCTGCGGCTTGCGGCCGACGCTGACGTACACGGTGTCCACGGAGACGCCCGCGCGCGCGGCGACCGCCTGGACCGACGTCGCGGCGTACCCGCCCTCGGCGAACAGGTCCCGGGCGGCAGCCAGGATGCCCAGCCGGGTCCGCTCCGCCGCCGCCCGGCGCCGGCTGCCGTCGTAGGGACGGCTCTTGACGCCCTCGGTCACGCTGCCTACCGTAGCAATCATCCGAATCTGCTTCGGACGAATATGGGACGAAGGGCGGTCGGCGTGTCCGAGGTCGTGATGCGGGAGCCCGGGACGGGTCGAGCGACGTGGGCGATGCAGTCGCTGTTCGAGCACCTCCTCGAGCCGCACCAGAGCGCCGACCTCGGCGTCGCCCTGGTCACCCAGCCTCCGGGCGTGGCCACTCCCCTGCACCGGCACGACCGGGAGGCCGAGGCGTTCTACGTGCTGGAGGGCCGTCTCGACTACCAGGCCGGCGACGAGCGGTTCGAGCTGTACGCCGGGTGCTTCATCCACCTGCCGGCGCAGGTGCCGCACGCGTTCAGGATCCGCGGCGACTCCCCCGCGAGGTTCCTCGCCCTCACCACGCCGGCCGGGCTGCTGCACCTGTACGACGAGGTCGGGCTGCCCGCGACCGAGCGCCGGCTCCCGGGCGCGGACGGACTCTCGCCCGAGCAGGAGATCCCGAGGTGGGTCGAGGTCGCTCCGTCGTACGGGATGACCGTGGTGGGTCCGCCGATCCCGGAGTGACCGTCAGGCGTGCGCGGAGGACCAGAACACCGCGACCGCGATGTTGGCGGCCGTCAGCAGGGTCAGCCCGGCCCAGAGGCCCTGCGGGATCCGCTCCTTGCGCATGTTGGCCATCACCAGCACGAGCAGCACGAGGCCGATCACCAGCTTGACCGTGACCTTGGCGTTGTCCACCTCGCCGAGGTCGCCGCCCTGGATCACGCCCACCAGCGCCAGCCCGGACAGGAACGCGGTCCCGACGCCGTCGCGCATCGCGGCGTTGACCCGCTTGGCCGGCTCGCGGCTCTGCACGACCAGGCCGCCGAAGAGCGCGGCCCACCCGAGGACGTGGACGAACAGCAGGACGAGGCGCACGGTCTCCATGCGCCGGACCCTACGAGGTCCCGGCCCGGCCCCGGCCGCCCACCTCGACGCCGTGCCGCTTGGCGGTCAGCATCTGCACCGCCATGAGGACGAAGCCGAGCCCCAGCAGCGCGCCGCACCAGACGAGGGCGAACGGGTCGTCCTGGACCACGTAGACGAGCAGCACCAGGTTGGCGAGCACGCCGAACCCGAGCAGCAGCGTGGGCGCCCGGTAGGTGTGCTCGGTCTCGTCCTGGCCGCGCAGCGCCAGCGCGGCGACGATGACGAGCGCGTACACGAAGAGCAGCAGGACCACCGTCACGGTGGCGAGCCGGGCGACGACGTCCACGCCGACACCGGCCTTGTTCAGCGCCCACCCGGCGAGCAGGAGTCCGCACACGACGGCGGCGGTGAAGCTGACCGCGACCGCGGGCGTCTGCCGGCGCGGGTGCACCCGGCTGAAGACGCGCGGTACGACGTCCTCCTTGGCCATCCCGTAGAGGATCCGCGACGGCGTCACCATCGTGACCAGCGTCGTGTTGGTGATCGCCGTCATCGCGATGACCGAGAAGAGGGTCGCCGAGACCGGGATCACCCCGGCCTGGACCACCTCGAGCAGCGCCGCGTCGGAACCGGAGAGCGTGTCGACGGGCACGACGAGCGCGGCGGCGACCGAGACCAGCACGTAGATCACGCCGGCGGTGAGCACACCGCCGATGAGCGCGCGCGGGTACGCCTTCTCGGGTTCGATGACCTCCTCGGCGACGTTGACGGCGTTCTCGAACCCGGTCATGGCGAAGAACGAGAAGGCGACGCCGGAGACGATCGCGACGAGGACGCCGTCCTGGGCGTTGAAGTCGGTCAGCGGCGCGAAGTCCGCGTCGCCGCGCCCCACGTGGACCGCCGCGATCACCAGGACCAGCACCAGGCCGGCGACCTCCACGCACGTCATCGCGACGTTGGTCAGCACCGACTCGGTGATACCGAGGTAGTTGATGGCCGAGAGGACCAGCACCAGCGCCAGCGAGACCAGGAGCAGCGGCGGCGCCGACCAGACCTCGGCGAAGTAGGCCCCGAAGCCGGACGCGAGCGCGCCGGCCGCGGCCAGCGCCGCCGACAGCATCGCGATCGTCACCAGGAAGGTGAGGGCCCGGTTGCCGAAGGCCCGCTCGACGTACAGCGAGGCGCCGGCGGCCTGCGGGTACTTGGTCGCGAGCTCGGCGTAGGCGAGCCCGGCCATCGCCGCCACGGTGACGCCCACCGCGAAGGCGGACCAGAAGGCGCCGCCCACCGCGCCGGCGACGGACCCGATCAGGACGTAGATGCCCGAACCGAGCACGTCCCCGAGGACGTAGAAGAAGAGGAGCCGGCCGGTGATCGCTCGCTTGAGCTCGGTGGGCGACTCGGCGGACGCTGGCTGATCGACGTCGACACTCACGTGCGACCGGGTACCCAACTCCCGGGGCACGCTCACCCCGACGGGTCGGACGTCAGAGCAGGCGGCGGTCGTTCGCCCAGCGGGTCAGCTCGTGCCGGGAGGAGAGCTGCAGCTTCCGCAGCACCGAGGACATGTGCGTCTCGACGGTCTTGATGGAGATGAACAGCTCCTTGGCGACCTCCTTGTAGGCGTAGCCGCGGGCGATCAGCCGCATCACCTCCCGCTCGCGCTCGGTGAGCCGGTCGAGGTCCTCGTCGACGGCGGCGACCTCGATGGTCCCGGCGAAGGCGTCCAGCACGAACCCGGCCAGCCGCGGCGAGAAGACCGCGTCGCCGTCGGCGACCCGGCGGATCGCGGAGACCAGCTCGGGACCGGTGATCGTCTTGGTGACGTAGCCGCGGGCACCGCCCCGGATGGTGCCGATGACGTCCTCGGCCGCGTCCGAGACGCTGAGGGCGAGGAACTTGGTGTCCGAGATGCCGATCCGGCGCATCACCTCGACACCGCCGCCGCCGGGCAGGTGCACGTCGAGCAGGACGACGTCGGGCTTCTGCGCGGTGATCGCGGCGACGGCCTCGTCGACGTCCTGGGCCTCGGCGACGACGTCCACGACTCCCGCGCCGGTGGTGGCGAGCTCGCCGCGCACCCCGCTGCGGAACATCGCGTGGTCGTCGACGACCACGACGCGGACGGCGGGGACGGGGGTGCTGCTCATGACTTCTCCTCGTGGTGCTCGCGCGGCAGGCGGAGCCGGATCTCGGTGCCCTCCCCGGGGGCGGACCGCACCTCGGCGGTGCCGCCGTGGCGGGCGAGTCTGTCGATGATGCTGTTGCGGACGCCCATCCGGTCCTCCGGCACGTCGTCCGGGTCGAACCCGACGCCGCGGTCGCGGACGAACACCGACACGGCGGCGTCCTCGATCTCGGCGTAGACGTCGACGTGCCCGGTGCCGGCGTGCTTGGCGGCGTTGGTCATCGCCTCGCGGGCGGCGGCGACGACCGGGCGCAGGGTCTCGTGCATCGGGCAGTCGCCGACCGCGACGACCTCGACGCTCACGCCGTGCGTGTCCTCGACCTCGGCGGCCGCGCCACGCAGGGCACTCGCCACGCTCCGGTCGTCGGTCGCCTCGCCGGCGTACAGCCAGGACCGCAGGTCCCGCTCCTGGGCGCGGGCGAGACGGGCGACGGTCGCCGCGTCGCCGGAGCTCTTCTGGATGAGGGCGAGCGTCTGGAGCACGGAGTCGTGCAGGTGCGCGGCCACGTCGGCGCGCTCCTGGGTCCGGATCCGCTCGGCGCGCTCGGCGCTGAGGTCGGACGAGAGCCGGAAGACCCACGGACCGACCACGAACAGCAGCCCGACCACGCCGAGGCCGCCCGCCAGGACGGCCAGGCGGGCCTCCTGCAGGGACCCGCCGTCGAAGCCGATGATGAACAGCGCGGCCACGACCAGCCCGACCCCGACGAAGACGCGTGCGTACGACGCCCAGCCGCCGCTGCCGAAGACGATCCGCACCGGGTCCATCCGGCCCTGCGTGAACCAGCGCTCGCGCTGCGCCTCGTCGGCCTGGCGCCACAGCAGGGCCACGCCCACCACGCCGATGATCAGGGCCCAGAACAGCGCGCCCTGGCCGAACGTGGCCTGCACGAGCAGGACGGCGCCGAGGCCGAGGGTGGCGAGCACGATGAGCGGTCCGACGTCGCCGAGACGCCGGCGGACGCCGGGGCGGCGGCCGCCCCGCGTCGCGCTCTCGGCGCCGGGGGTGTCGGTCTCGAACCGGGTGTCGGCCGGCAGCAGCAGCCACCACCCGGCGTACAGCGCGACGCCCAGCCCGCTCAGCGCGGTGGCGACGACGAAGCCGACGCGCACCCAGATGACCGGCCACCCGAGGTGGCGCGCGATGCCCGACGCGACGCCACCGATGATGGGGGCCTCGGTGTCGCGGGTCGCGCGCCGGTAGGTGAACGGCGCGTCGGTGGGTGCAGTGGTCATGAGACTGCCAGCATCCCAGGTCAGGAGGCTCCACCCCATGAGGAAGCACCCCGAGCCCACCCTGACCTCGCACGCCGGGGGTCGGGTGCCACTCAGGGTCGTCCCCGATGGTGCCTCCTCCGCTCAGCACCCACAGTTGATGCCATGACCACCACTCCCCCAGAGGCCCCGACGGGTCCCGAGCCGGCCGGCGATCCCGGTCCGCAGCCCGGCCCCCAGCCCGGCCCCCAGCAGGGACCGCGGGTCACCAGCTCCGACATCAAGGACCTGACCCGCCTCCGCCGCACGACCGGTCCCGACAAGAAGATCGCCGGCGTCGCCGGCGGCCTCGCCCGGCACTTCGACATCGACCCGCTCCTCGTGCGGGTGCTGCTCGTCGTGCTCGTGTTCTTCGGCGGCGCCGGGATCATCGTGTACGGCGCCTGCTGGCTGCTCGTGCCGGAGGACGGTGACACCGAGGCGCCGTTCAACTTCGACGAGCGGACCCGCACCGTCGCCCTGGTGGTCGCCGGCGTGATCGCCGCGCTGGCCCTGGTCGGCGACACGATGGGCGGCTACGGCTTCCCGTGGCCGCTGGCGGTGATCGCGCTGGTCGTGCTCCTCGTGGTCTCGTTCGGCGACCGCAACCGGAACCGGACCGCGGCTCCGCCGACGTACGCCCCGCCGGCGTACCCGCCGCCGCCGTACACCCCGAACCCGGGCGTGCCCCAGACCCAGCAGGGCTGGGTGGAGCCGGGCACCTGGCAGGCGCAGCCGTACACGACCCAGCAGATCCAGCAGCCCGTCGTCCGGGCACCGCGCCGTCCGCGCAAGCCCGGGCCGATCCTCTTCTGGTGGACGCTGGCCCTGGCCGCGCTGGGCCTGGGCGTCCTCGGGGTGGTCGACAACGCCGGCGCCGGCGTCGCCGACTCGGCCTACCCCGCCCTGGTCGTCGCGATCTGCGGCGTGATGCTGCTGGTCGGTGCGTTCTTCGGCCGGCCCGGCGGCCTGATCCTGGTCGGGCTGATCGCCGCCGTCGGCATGGCCGGCGCGACCGCGAACGCTCGCTGGGAGGACCAGACCTACTACTCGCCGACGACGGCGGCGAGCGTGGACAGCAAGTACGAGCTGGGTGCCGGCGAGCTGATCCTCGACCTCACCGACGTCGAGGACCCGGCGAACCTGGACGGCCGCGCGGTCAAGCTGGACGTCGGCGCCGGCCGGGTCGAGGTGCGCGTCCCCGAGGGCCTCGACGTGTCCGTCGAGAGCCACGTGGGTCTCGGTGACGCCGAGGTGTTCGGCGAGTCCCAGGACGGCGGCGGCGTCAACCTGACCACCACGCACGACGGAGGCACCGACGCGGCTCAGCTCGACCTGGACATCCAGGTCGGTCTCGGCGAGGTCGACGTGTACGTCGTCACCACGAACGGAGCGGACCGATGACCGACACCCAGAGCCTCCCGACCACGGAGAAGCAGCCCCGGTTCCTGGCCGGCGCCCGGCACCCGGTCAACGTCGGCCACCTCGTGATGGGACTGGCCTTCCTCGGCCTGGTCGGCATCTGGCTGCTGATCGTCAACGACGTCGTCGACGACGACGAGATCCGCTTCCTGCTGCCCGTCCCCTGGGTGCTGGCGGGTCTCGGCGGCCTCACCGCCCTGGCGGTCGGCAGCACCCGCAAGTACTCCACCCGGGCCACCGGCTGGGTCGAGCCGCAGCCCGAGACCGCGGCTGATCCCGCTCCCGAAGAGCACTGATCCCTACCCCACTCGTGCGAGCCGCCAGGAATCCCTGGCGGCTCGCGCCATGTCCGGGTAGTCGCAGAAGACTCCGTCCACGCCGGCGTCCAGCAGCTCCAGCAGCTCGAACGTCCACTCGCGGACGGTGAACGACAGCACCCGCAGGCCGAGCAGGTGGGCGATGTCCACGAGTGCCGCAGCGGTCTGCTGCCCGTCGAGCAGCCGGCTCTTGTGGAGAGCGACCGCGTCGGCGTAGTGCGCCACCCGCCGGAGTCCGCGTGGGGACGCGAGGTCGTCGTACGTCGTGGGGTCGCCCTGCGCGACCAGGTCGGCCGGAGCCCCGCCACGGTCGACGAGCTGGACCAGGCGGAGGTCGGTGACCTCGCGCAGCCGCCGCAGGCAGCTCGGCTCGAACGACTGGAGGTGCACCCCGGACGCGCGGCCGGCGAGACCGTGGTCGCGCAGCGAGCCGAGCACGGAGTCCTCGAGGCGGAGGCCGATCCCGGCCAGCCGGGTGGCGTCCTTGAGCTCGGCGTAGATGCCCACCGGCTCGCCCCGGAGCAGGAACAGCAGCTCGTCGAAGGTGAGCACACCGGGCTCGGCGGCCGTGAGCTCGGCCAGCGTCAGCGAGTCGACGGGGTCGTGGCGAACGACGACGACGCCGTCGGCCGTCATCACCAGGTCGGGCTCGACGGCGTCGACGCCCATCGCGATGGCCAGCCGGTACGACGCGGCGGTGTGCTCGGCGGCGTACCCCGGTGCGCCTCGGTGCCCGATGATCGTCGTCACCTCACGAGTGGAGCCCCGGCCGGTGACGGGTCAGGGGTCTGGAGGTGAATGTCGGGCGGCCGGTCGGCGTCGAGTGACCCATCTGGACGGCCGATCCGCCCGTTCAAGATGCCGAATGGGTCGCTCGACGCCCCTCGGGCGGCCGCGTGGCAGGGTGACGCCGTGACCCTGCCCCAGCTCCCCGGTCTCGAGTCGCTGCCGGTCGCCGCGCACACCGACCTCCTGGCACCGTCGGTCGCGGCGGCGCTGGCCGGCTGGCCGCACACGGACGCGATCGCCGTGGTCGCCATCGACCCGGCCATCGCCGACACCGCCGCCATGAACGAGGCCTACGGCCTGCCCGACACGACCGGCGCCAACTGCGTCGTGGTCGCGGGCAAGCGCGACGGCGAGGAGCGGGTGGCGGCCTGCCTGGTGCGTGCCGACACCCGCGCCGACGTCAACAACACCGTGAAGCGCACCCTCGACGTCCGCAAGGCGTCGTTCCTCCCGCTCGACCGCGCCGTCGAGGAGTCCGGGATGGAGTACGGCGGCATCACTCCGGTGGGCCTGCCCGACGGGTGGCGGGTGCTGGTCGACCCGCGGGTGCTGGGCATCGACGTCGCGGTCATCGGCTCGGGCGTCCGCCGGTCCAAGCTGCTCGTGCCGGGCCCGCTCCTGGGCGAGCTGCCCGGCGCCGAGGTCGTGGAGGGACTTGGGGGTACCTGAGTCGCATGGAGGACACGGATGCCGATCCGCGCGACGGCCGGGACGAGACGGACACCGAGCGCGCCGATCGCCAGTGGGAGGACGTCCTGCAGGAGCTGCGCGTCATGCAGACCGGCGCGCAGCTCACCGCAGGGTTCCTGCTCACGCTGCCGTTCCAGCAGCGGTTCGAGGACCTGACGGCGCTGCAGCGCAACGGGTACCTCGGGCTGGTGCTCCTGGCCGCCCTGATCACGGCGCTGGTGATGGCGCCCGTGGCGATGCACCGACGGCTGTCGGGCCGGCACGTCAAGGACAAGCTGGTCGAGGCCTCGGACCGGATCATGCGGGCGGTGCTCGCCTGCCTCGCGCTCCTGGTGACCGGCATCGTCACCTTCATCTTCGACGTGGTGGTCGACGGCACGAGCGCCGTGGTGGCGGGCGGGGCACTGGCCGTCGTCCTCGTCGTGATGCTGGTCGTCGTGCCGCTCATGCTCGTCGGGCACCGGGACGGCACACTGTCCGGGTGAGAAGGGGCGTGTTCGCGGCGGCCTGCCTGGTGCTCGCCCTGACGGGCTGCGGGGACGACGAGCCGTCCGGGACGGGTGCGGAGCCGACGCCGGAGGACACCGGGATCCCGACGCTCACCGTGTCCCCGGTCCCCGAGCCGCCACCGACGAACACCCTCATCGCCGACATGCGCCAGTCGTCACGCGACGCCGCGGCCGGCCGGATGGAGGTGTGGATCGACAACGACACGTCGGAGGACGTGACGCCGACGCGGATCACCTACGTCGACGGCCGGTTCCGCACGCCGCTCACCGGGGAGCGGCTGCGCGAGATCCCGGCCCAGTCGACGCGGGGCTTCCAGTTCCCGCTTCCGTCCCGGCCCACGTGCGGTGCGTCGAACGACGTCGTCCCGACGGTCGACGACCCGCTCGGCACCGTCGAGGTCGAGTACGCCGGCCGGACCGAGACGCTGAGGGTCGCCGACGAGACCGACGTGGCCGGTCGGTACACACGCGCCCGCTGCCTGGAGATCGCGATCGCGAGGATCGTCACCCTCTCCTGGTCCGACGACGTGACCGAGGGCGACCCGCTCGAGGCACCCGTCGGGAGCGAGGCCACGCTGACCCTGGTCCTCGACACCACCGGCGTCGACGGCGGACGACTCAGCATCGACACGGTCTCCGGCACGCCGATCCTCTCCCCCGCGACCGGCGACGCCTGGCGTCCCGGCGTGACGGTCACCGGGACCGACGAGCCCACGCGCATCGACCTGCCGCTCAAGCCGACCCGCTGCGACGCCCACGCGTTCGCCGAGTCCGGCGGCGCGACGGCGTTCAAGATCGGTCTCACCCTCGACGGCGAGGCCGGCCAGATCACGCTCCGCATGACGACGGCGGGAGCGGCCAACGCGATCCGGTACGCGCGCGCGTCGTGCGGGCTGCTGACCTCGGTCGACGGCAGCACCCAGGGCTAGAAAACGATTGGGCCGAAGGGGGTCGCCGTCCGTACCGTGTGAGGGTGCGCCGCCTCCCTCTCGAACACCCCGGGACGGCGGACCACACCACCCCCTGGCGGTTCCTCCTGTGGATCGCGAAGGGCCAGTGGCACACCCTCGCGGGCGGCGCCGTCTTCGGCATCCTCTGGATGAGCAGCCAGGCCGTCATGCCGGCCGTGATCGGGCGCGCCATCGACCACGGCGTCGCCGACAAGGACGGTCGGGCGCTGCTGACGTACGCCGGCGTGATGTTCGGCATCGGGCTCGTGCAGGCGGTCAGCGGGATCATGCGGCACCGGTTCGCGGTGACGAACTGGCTGACCGCGGCGTACCGCGTCGTGCAGCTCACCGGGCGGCACGCCGTGCACCTCGGCGGCACCCTCCCGCGCAAGGTCTCGACCGGCGAGGTCGTGGCCATCGGGACCAACGACATCTCGCACATCGGCGGCGCGATGGACGTGACCGCGCGGTTCAGCGGTGCCGTCGTCTCGTTCGTCGTGGTCGCGGTGATCCTGCTGCAGACCTCCACCACGCTCGGCCTGCTGGTGCTCATCGGCGTCCCCGGGCTGGTGCTGCTGATCGGCCCGCTGCTCAAGCCGCTCGACCGCCGCTCCGCCCACCAGCGCCAGCTCATGGGCGAGCTCTCGAACACCGCCACCGACATCGTCGGCGGCCTGCGCGTGCTGCGCGGGATCGGCGGCGAGCAGGTCTTCCACGACCGCTACAAGCGCGAGTCGCAGACGACCCGCCAGGCCGGCGTCGCCGTCGCCCGGCTGCAGTCGGTGCTCGACGCCCTCCAGGTGTTCCTGCCCGGGCTGTTCGTCGTGGTCGTGGTGTGGGTCGGGGCGCGGTACGCCGCGCAGGGCACGATCACCCCGGGCGAGCTGGTCGCCTTCTACGGCTACTCCGCGTTCCTGATGATCCCGCTGCGCACGGCGACCGAGTACGCCAACAAGCTGATCCGCGCCCGCGTCGCCGCTGCCCGCGTCTGCCGGGTCCTCGCCCTCGAGGCCGACCGGCCCGATCCCCTGCACCCGGTCGACCCGCCGCCGCCCGGCTCCGACCTCGTCGACCTGCGGACCGGCCTGCGGGCGCGCGCGGGCACGCTGACCGCGGTGGTCAGCGACCAGCCCGACGAGACCGTGGCACTCGCCGACCGGCTCGGTCTGCACGCCCCTCCGGTCGAGGGCGAGCTGGACGACGACGTCCGGCTGGGCGGCGTCCCGCTCACGTCACTGCGCCGTGACGACGTGCGCCGGCTCGTCGTGGTGTCGGACACCGCGTCGATGCTGTTCTCCGGCCGGCTCGGCGACGGGCTCGACACCACCGGGTCCGGCGACGTCGAGCGCGCCCTGGCCACCACGTCGAGCGGCGACATCCTGGACGCGCTGCCGCTCGGCCTCGACACCGACGTCGCCGAGAAGGGCCGCACCTTCTCCGGTGGCCAGCGGCAGCGGCTCGTGCTCGCCCGCGTCCTCGCCCGCGACCCCGAGGTGCTCGTCCTCGTGGAGCCGACGTCCGCCGTCGACGCACACACCGAGTCACGGATCGCGGGCCGCCTGCGCGAGCACCGCGCCGGCCGGACCACCGTGGTCATGACGTCGAGCCCGCTGATGCTCGACGCCGTGGACGAGGTCGCGTTCATGCGGGGCGGTCGCGTCGTCGAGACCGGCACGCACTCGGCCCTCATGGAGTCGTCCCCCGCCTACCGCGCCGTCGTGACGCGCGAGCAGGAGCCGGTGCCGTCGTGAGCACGACCCTGCCGATCGCCGACACCCCTGCCGTCCGCAAGTACGCCGGCAGCATCGCGCGCCGCAACCCACGCCTGCTGTGGACGGCGCTGGCCCTGCACGTCCTCGCCGCCCTCGCCGGACTGGCCGCCCCGCGGCTGATCGGCGACCTCGTGGAGGCCGTCGAGACCGGCACCACGACGTCGTACGTCGACAAGGTGATCCTCGTCCTCGCCGGCTTCCTCGTCCTCCAGACCGTGCTCACGCGCTACGCCCGGCTGGCCAGCCAGGTGCTCGGCGAGAAGGTCCTCGCCGAGCTGCGCGAGGACTTCGTCGGCAACGCGCTCGCGCTGCCGGTCGGCGTCGTCGAGTCGGCCGGCTCCGGCGACCTGCTCACCCGGACCAGCCGCGACGTCGACCAGCTCGGCTGGTCGGTGCGCTGGGCGCTGCCCGAGTGGACGATCGCCCTGGTCACCGCCGTGGTCACCTTCGCGGCGGCGATCAGCGTGGGCTGGTGGGTCGCGATCCCGTGCCTGCTCGGCGTGCCGCCGCTGGTGGTCGGGCTGCGCTGGTACCTCAAGCGCGCCAAGGACGGCTACCTGCGCGAGAACGCGTCGTACTCCGTCATGAACGCGACCCTCACCGAGACGGTCGAGGGTGCGCGCACCATCGAGTCGCTGGGGATCGGGCAGCGCCGGGTCGAGGCGATCGACCAGGACGTCGCCGGGTCCTACGCGGCGGAGCGGTACACGCTGTACCTGCGGACGGTGTTCTTCCCGAGCATGGAGCTGTCGTACCTGATCCCGACGGTCTGCACGCTGCTGCTCGGTGGCTACCTCTACTCGCAGGGCTCGGCGTCGCTGGGCGAGGTCACCGCGGCGGTCCTCTACGTGCAGATGCTGATCGACCCGGTCGACCGGATCGTCGCGATCCTCGACGAGCTCCAGGTCGGCGCGGCGTCGCTGGCGCGGCTGCTCGGCGTCGCCCAGGTGCCCGACGACCGCGAGGTCAGCGGCCGCGAGCCCGACGGCGAGAACATCGACGCCACCGACGTGCGCTTCTCCTACGTCGAGGGCCGCGACGTGCTGCACGGCATCGACCTCGACATCGAGCCCGGCTCGCGGCTGGCCATGGTCGGCCCGTCCGGCGCCGGCAAGTCGACCCTCGGCCGGCTGCTCGCCGGCATCCACCCACCACGGACCGGCGAGGTCACCGTCGGCGGCGTCGGCCTGGTCGAGCTGCCGCTGGACGACCTGCGCGGCCACGTCGCCCTGGTCACCCAGGAGCACCACGTCTTCGTCGGCACGCTGCGCGAGAACCTCGCCCTGGCCGCGAAGCCCGGCGCCACCGAGGACGACATCCGGGCGGCGCTGTCCGCCGTGGACGCGCTCGAGTGGGTGGACGTGCTGCCCGAGGGGCTGGACACGATCGTCGGGTCCGGCGGCCACCACGTCACCGACGCCCAGGCCCAGCAGATCGCGCTGGCCCGGCTCGTCCTCGCCGACCCGCACACGCTGGTCCTCGACGAGGCGACGTCCCTCATCGACCCGCGCGCGGCCCGCCACCTCGAGCGGTCGCTCGCCGCCGTCCTCGAGGGCCGGACGGTCATCGCGATCGCGCACCGGCTCTTCTCCGCGCACGACGCCGACCGGGTCGCCGTCGTGGAGGACGGCGTCATCGCCGAGCTCGGGTCGCACGACGAGCTGGTCGCGGCCGGCGGCTCGTACGCAGCGCTCTGGGACAGCTGGAACGGCAAGCACTAGCCGGGCGCCGTACCGAGCGGATGCATCGAAGTCCGTCGCCGCGCCGTCGTTCAGGCGGCAGTCGCGACCCGCATGCCGACTTGATGCATCCGTTCGGCACGGACGCACCACGTCGGTGGTCACCCGTCGCACGAAGTCGGGCTGCGTCATCACGTGCTCGTAGCGAGAACCGGAGCACGAGCCATCCGGCGGCCACCATCAGGTCGTACCTTGCGCGCGTCTGCACTGAGCGCGGCGCGGTCGCCGTGCCACTCGAACGAGTCCGCCTCGAGGACGACTCCCAGCCGCACGTCGACGAGGTCGGGCCGCACCGACCAACCCGGGCCCTGGATCGTCACCTGCGGCTTGGGGTCGAAGCTCAGGATGCCGAGCACCTCGGCACGCAGCGTCGACTCGAACACGTTCGCGCTGAGCGCGCTCGCCTCGAGCGAGACCCGGCGTATCTGCGGAGCAGCCTGGCCCGCGCGCGGCTCGCCCGATCCGCACGAGCTCGTGACGCGGAAAGCCCGAGCGCAGCGCAGAGTCGGCGACGCACAGCGCCTCGTCGAACGGGCAGTCGGCGCATGCACCGCTCAGCGTCGACGCCTTGCCGGTGACCCCGCCGACGACGTCGTCTCGCGCAGGCCGCCCTCGGTGGACGCTGCACCGCGCCCGCCTCTGCCGGGAAGCCGCCGCCCGTTGCTGAACAGCAGGTGTGGCCGATCCGGAACCGTCTTGACCGCCCACCCGTGCCGCAGGGCGGCGCTGGTCAAGGTCAGACGCGCCACCGATCCGAGCAGCGACTCGCGTCGCCTCGTCGACGGTGGAGAGGGCGTAGAGGCCCCGCGAGACTCGCACGATCTCCCCTGACGGCCAGCGACTGCGTCCAGGTCTGCGACGGTCGACACGTTCGAGGAGCTGCGCTCCGGGTCGCGACACCGCCCAGCTCGACCATGAGGTCGGCGAGAGCGATGTCCTGGGATCGGCCACGCCGTCACGCTGACACGGACGGGCCGCGGACGCGGCCCGTCATCCACAGAGGCGGAGCGGCCTCAGTCCTCCTCAGGCAGGCCCGTGATCCGGATGCCCGAGTGCGCCTTGTACTTCCGGTTGATCGAGATCAGCACGGCGGTGAACGGCTCGAGCTGGCGGGCGAGCCGGAGCTTGCCGGCGCTGATGCCCTCGCGGCCGGTGACGGACCTCGCGAGCTCCATGGCGACGGCCTTGCCCTCGTCGGAGTCGCCGACGCAGAGGACGTCCTCGTCGAGGTAGTCGTCGTCGCCCCAGAGCAGGACGGCCGAGACGTTGTGGAAGGCCCCGACCACGGTGGCCTCGGGGGCCAGCCGCTGGGCGGACTCGGCGGCCGAGCCCTCACCGGCGTCGATGACCTGACCGTGGGCGCCGCGCTTGTCGAACGCGAGCGGGTTCACGCAGGAGACGACCGTCTTGCCGGCGAGCGGCAGGGAGGCGACGAGCTCGTCGTGGCCGTCGTACGGCACCGCCAGCACGACGACGTCGCAGGCCTCGCACGCGTCGGCGTTGGCCATGCCGGCGACGGATCCCGCCCCGGAGACGCCGGACAGCCGTGCGGTCACCTCCTCGGCCACGGGGACGGCGCGCTCGGCGCTCCGCGAGCCGAGGACGACGTCGTGGCCGTGCCTGGCGAAGCGGTAGCCGAGGCCCTTGCCTTGGGGACCGGTGCCACCGATCACGGCGATGCGGAACGACATCTGGGACCTCCTGGGGGCCATACCGACACGAGCGTGGGCATGTTCGCACGTGCGCGCCGTGACCTGCACGGGGGTGCGAGAGTTGTCACGGCAGAGGTGGGGTTCCACCGGGGGAAACGTAAGGGCCATGGCGAGAGAGATCCGCGGGGACATCCAGGGGCTGCGCGCCGTCGCCGTCGCTGTGGTCATCGCTGCCCACGCGGGCCTCACGCTCACGCCCGGGGGCTTCGTCGGGGTCGACGTCTTCTTCGTGATCTCGGGCTACCTGATCTCGGGCCTGCTGTTCCGCGAGGTGCTGGTCACGGGCGCGGTCTCGGTCGGCTCGTTCTGGGCTCGACGGGCCCGCCGGATCCTGCCCGCGGCGACGGTCGTCACCGTGGCCACGGTCCTGGGCTCGCTCGTCGTCATGAGCTTCCTCGACGCCCGCGAGGTCGTCGTCGACGCCGGCTGGTCGTCGGCGTTCGCCGCCAACATCCACTTCGCCCAGCAGGGCGTCTACTACTTCGCCCAGGACGCCGGCCCGTCGCCGATGCAGCACTACTGGTCGCTGGCCGTGGAGGAGCAGTTCTACATCGTCTGGCCGCTGGCGGTCCTCGCCGTCCTGGCGGTCACGCGCCGGTTCTCCGGCCGCAACGCGCAGCGGCTACCCCGCCACGCGGTGCTCGTCCTGCTGCTGGTCGTCATCGCCGCCTCGCTCGCCTGGTCGGTCCACCAGACCGTCGCCTCGCCCACGACGGCCTACTTCTCCACGTTCACCCGCGCGTGGGAGCTCGGACTCGGCGCGCTGGTCGCGCTGGTGCCGGTCTCCGCCGTCCGCAGGACGCCGAGGTGGGCGCTCGAGCTGCTGGCGGCCACCGGGGCGGTGATGGTGCTGGGTGCCTGCGTGGTCATCACGTCGGCGACGCCGTTCCCCGGCATCGCCGCGCTGCTCCCGGTCGGCGGCACCGCGCTGGTCCTGCTCGCCGGCCACGACCGCGCGTCCACGGTCGTGGCGCGGGGCCTGTCGACCGAGCCGTTCCGGATCATCGGCGACTGGTCGTACTCGCTGTACCTCTGGCACTGGCCGGTGCTGGTCCTCCCGGCGTACGCGCTGGACCGGGACCTCACCGCCGTCGAGAGCGGACTCGCCGTCCTCGTCACGCTCACCCTCGCGGCGTACTCCTACCAGTACGTCGAGATGCCGTTCCGCGTCGGCCGGCCCGCGCACCGCCTGCCGAAGCGCCGGGCGCTGGTGCTCTACCCCGCCAGCGCGGCGCTGGTCCTCTGCGTGGGCGCCGCCGGGTGGGTGTGGACCGGTGTGCAGGCCGAGCAGGACAGCGACAACCCCCCGATCGCCGTGCCGGGCACCACGTCCAGGGGACTCCACGCCGACACGGTCAGCGTCGTCCGGGCCTCGGTGAAGGCCGCCCGCGACCGCCAGGCGATCCCGGGCGAGACGCAGCCCTCGATCATCGACATGCGCGACAGCATCGCCAGCGTCGGGGACTGCGACTACGAGGACGACGTCCGCGAGCTCTGCAACATGGGCGAGGAGGACGGCGAGCGCACGCTGGTGCTGATCGGCGACTCGCACGCCCGTGCGTGGATCCCGGCGTTCGACCGGATCACCGAGGCGGGCGACTGGAAGGCCTACTACCTCGTCAAGCCGCAGTGCACCGCGGCGCACGTACCGGTCGCCTCGACCGCGTCGACCGACGTCTTCCAGGACTGCTCCGACTTCCAGGACTGGGTGATCGAGCAGGTCGAGGACCTGGACCCGGACCTCGTGGTCGTGGCCTCCTCGCCGCCGGTGAACGGCGTGTTCGACGACGACGGCGACCGGGTCACCTCGACCGAGGGCACCATCCCGCTGCTCCGCGCCGGCTACGACGAGCTGTTCCTCGAGCTCGACGCGGCCGCCGACGAGGTCGTGCTGATCCGCGACGTGCCCAAGAACCCCGAGGACCCGGCGCAGTGCCTCACCACCGGCGACCCCACCCTCGGCGACTGCAGCTTCGAGCCGTCCGAGCGCTCGCAGGTCCTCGGCGACGTCGCCGTCGGGTCGGCCAGCGTCTCGGGCGCGCGGGTGGTCGACCCCACACCCTGGCTCTGCTACCAGAACGAGTGCCCGATCGTGATCGGCGGCCTGCTGAGCTACCGCGACACCGACCACCTCACCACCGAGTACGCCGCCAACCTCTGGGCCACGCTCGGCCGGGCGCTGCGGATGCTCCCGGCGGACGGCGTCGCCGTACCGTCCGGCTGAATCGTCTCGCCGGGGAGACCCTCCCTTGCGACCGTGACAGTGAAACTGTCACGATGGGGTCGTGCTCCTCTCGACTCCGATCCAGTACGACGGCAACCCCCGCGACACGGCCGACCAGGTCGCCGCGCTCGAGAAGGCGGGTCTCGACGTCGCCTGGGTCGCGGAGGCCTACGGGTACGACGCCCCCACGCTGATGGGCTACCTCGCCGCCAAGACCGAGACGCTCCAGATCGGCGCGGGCATCCTCAACGTCTTCTCCCGCACGCCCGGCGCGCTGCTCCAGACGGCGGCCGGCCTCGACAACGTCTCGGGTGGTCGCGCGATCCTCGGCCTCGGCGCCTCCGGCCCCCAGGTGATCGAGGGCTTCCACGGGATCCCCTACGAGAAGCCGCTGGGCCGCACCCGCGAGGTGATCCGGATCGTCCGGTCCGGGCTGAAGCGGGAGCCGCTCGAGTCCCACAACGAGTTCTTCGACATCCCTCTCTCGCCGGGCAGGGGCCTCGGGCTCGGCAAGCCGCTCAAGATCCTGGTCAGGCCCGAGCGCGACACCATCCCGATCTGGATCGCCAGCCTCGGCGACAAGAACGTCCAGATGACCGCCGAGCTGGCCGACGGCTGGCTGCCGATCATGTTCGTGCCCGAGAAGGCGCGCGACGTGTGGGGCGGCTCGCTCGACGCCGGCGCGGCCAAGCGCGACCCGGGGCTCGGCCCGCTGCAGATCAGCGCCGGCGGCATGCTCGCGATCGGTGAGGGCCCGGAGACGAAGTCGCTCCTGGAGTTCCTCCGGCCGATGTACGCGCTGTACGTCGGCGGCATGGGAGCCCGCGGCAAGAACTTCTACAACGAGCTCGCCTGCCAGTACGGCTACGAGAAGGAGGCCAAGGAGATCCAGGACCTCTACCTCGACGGCAAGAAGAAGGAGGCCGAGGCACTCGTCCCGATGGAGTGGATCGAGGCGAGCAACCTGGTCGGCCCGGCGTCGTACGTCAAGGAGCGGATCGCCGCCTTCGACGAGGCCGGCGTGACCCACCTGAACATCGTCCCGGTGGTCGAGCCGGTCGAGACGGTCAGCCAGGTCAAGGAGTGGATCTCCTAGTGCGACCGGTCGAGCGCATCGGGCGACGCGGACGGTTCGACAACCTCCGCGAGATCCGCACGCTCGACCCCTACGACGACGCCGACCGCGACCGGATCGTCACGCTGACCGGCCGCCACGACTTCCCGTGGGACCTCGACCAGGGCACCGCGATCGCGTTCCTCCGCGACTACGGCGTGCCCTCGATCGCGCGGCTGCTCGACCGGACCAAGCAGTTCGAGGACGACGGCATCAAGCGGTACGACGACACGCTCTTCTTCCAGGAGGAGGCCGTGGCCGAGGGCGTCGACTCCGAGCGCTCGCACGCCGCGGTCGACCGGCTCAACCGGATCCACGGGCACTACAGCATCCCGAACCACGAGTTCCAGTACGTCCTCGCGACGACCCTCGTCGGGCCGGTCCGCTGGATCGACCGGTACGGCTGGCGGCCGCTCGACCCGAAGGAGGTCGTGGCGCTGACGCGGTTCACGACGCGCTTCGGCGAGCTGATGAACATCACCGGGCTGCCGGACACCTACGACGGCTACCTGACGCTGCTGGTCGACTACGAGCGCGAGCACTTCGCCCACGACCCGGCGAACACCCGCGTCACCGAGGCCACGATCAGGATCGGCCGCCAGACGTCGCCGTGGTTCCTGCGGCCCGGGTTCCGCCGGGTCTCGATCGCGCTGATGGACGAGCCGTTGCGCGTCGCGCTCGGGATGCCCGCGCAGCCGCGGCTGCTGGTCGCGGCGGTCGACCTCGGGCTGCGACTTCGCGCCAAGGCGCTCCGCTTCCTCGCCCCGCCCCGCTCGGCGCCGTACGAGCGCGTGCACCCGACGTACCCCCACGGCTACCAGCTCGACCAGATCGGCCCCTCCAAGATGCTCGACGAGCTCAACAAGCGCGCCACCGACAAGGAGCAGTCCGTTGCCTGACAAGCCCTCGATCTACGAGCAGGAGCACGAGGACTTCCGGAAGACCTGCCGGGCCTTCATGGAGAAGGAGGTCGTCCCCCACCACGACCAGTGGGAGAAGGACGGCCAGGTGAGCCGCGAGGTGTGGCTCAGGGCCGGCGAGGCCGGGCTGCTCTGCTTCGACGTCGAGGAGGAGTACGGCGGCGCCGGGATGAAGGACTTCCGGTTCAACATGGTGCTGATCGAGGAGATCACCCGGGCCGGCGCCAGCGGCGTCGGGTTCCCCGTGCACAACGACGTGATCGTCCCCTACATCAGCCACCTCGCGACGCCCGAGCAGAAGCAGCGCTGGCTGCCCGGCCTGGTCAGCGGCGAGCTGATCTCGGCGATCGCGATGACCGAGCCCGGGGCGGGCTCGGACCTCCAGGGGATCCGGACGAGCGCCGTCGACAAGGGCGACCACTACGTCCTCAACGGCTCCAAGACCTTCATCAGCAACGGGATCATGAGCGACCTGGTCGTCGTGGTCGCGCGCACGAACCCGGACGCCGGCCACCAGGGCATCAGCCTGATCGTGGTCGAGCGCGGCATGGAGGGCTTCGAGCGCGGCCGCAACCTCGAGAAGGTCGGCCTCAAGGCCCAGGACACCGCCGAGCTCTTCTTCGACAACGTGATGGTGCCCAAGGAGAACCTGCTCGGCGCCGAGGGCTCCGGCTTCGTCTCGCTGATGGAGAACCTCCCGCAGGAGCGCGTCTCGATCGCGGCGATCGCGGTCGCCGCCTCCGAGATGGTCCTGGAGCTGTGCCTGGACTACGCCAAGGAGCGGCAGGCGTTCGGCAAGCCGATCGGCTCGTTCCAGCACAACCGGTTCCTGCTCGCCGAGATGGCGACCGAGGTCCACATCGCGCGGGTCTTCGTCAACGACTGCGTGACCAAGCTGAACGCCGGCGAGGTCGACACCTCGCTCGCCTCGATGGCCAAGTGGTGGACCACCGAGCTGCAGACCAAGATCGTCGACCGCGGCGTCCAGCTGTTCGGCGGCTACGGCTACATGACCGAGTACCCCATCGCGAAGGCGTTCCTCGACAGCCGCATCCAGACGATCTACGGCGGCACGACCGAGATCCAGAAGGAGATCATCGGGCGGATGCTCGGGGTCTGACCGGGGTCCGATCGACCCTGGCCGCAACGTCCTGCGGCCACTCGGCGGCGCATTGCGGCCACTGGTCCAGACCGCTCACGCCGTTGTCACATCCTGTTTCCCACCGGTGTCGATGAGTTCGGCAAGGTGGGGCGGTCAGACGTCCCACACCTCGGGGAAAACCCCGATGCCGACTGTCCCCGCCTTCTGATGGAGTGACCCTCATGCATCGACAGATCGCCGGAAAACTCACCGGACCAGTGACGAAGTGGATCGTCCTGGTGGCCTCGATCCTCCTGACCGGAGTGCTGGGCTACCTGGGCGGCCAGCTCGCCGACGTCAAGAACAACGAACAGTCCTCCTGGGTGCCCTCGTCCGCGGAGTCCACCCGCGTGGCGGACGAGATCTCCCGCGAGGTCAACCCCAACGACATCCCGACCCTCGTCGTCTACCACCGCGACGGCGGCCTGACCGAGGCCGACCTGGCCGCCATCGAGGACCAGGGCGCCGAGATCGCGGGCCTCGACGGCGTCGTCGACGACCTCGCCGTCACGCCCGGGGTCAACCCCGGGTTCCTCTCCGAGGACGGCGACGTCGCCTACACCTACTTCACCTTCAACTTCGGCAAGGACGGCTGGAACAAGCTCGAGGACCCGGTCACCGACATCAAGGACCTCACCGCCATCGACGGTGTCGACGTCCACATCGGCGGCTACGGCGGACAGGCCTACGACTTCATCAGCTCGTTCGGCGACTCCCACATCACGCTGCTGCTGATGACGTTCGGCGTCGTGATCCTGATCCTGCTGTTCACCTACCGCAGCCCGATCCTCTGGATCCTGCCGATCATCAGTGCGGGTATCGCCAACACGATGGCCGGCGGCGTGGTCTACCTGATGGCCAAGTACGCCGGGCTCGTGGTCAACGACCAGAGCCAGTACATCCTCAGCATCCTGGTGATCGGCGCCGGCACCGACTACGCGCTGCTGCTCGTCGCCCGCTACCGCGAGGAGCTGCGCACCCACGAGGACCGGCACGAGGCGATGGCGTTCGCGCTGCACCGGGCCGCGCCGGCGATCATCGCCAGCGCCGCCACGGTCGTCGTCGGCCTGATGTGCCTGGCCTTCGCCGACCTCAACTCGACCGCGAGCCTCGGCCCGGTCCTCGCGGTCGGCGTCGCGACCACGCTCCTCGTGATGGTCACGCTGCTGCCGGCGCTGCTCGTCATCTTCGGCCGCTGGATCTTCTGGCCGAAGCGGCCGACCTTCGGCTCGCCCGAGCCGACCGACACCGGCCTCTGGGCCCGCGTGGGCGACCGGATCAAGGTCCGCCCGCGCGCCGTCTGGGTGGGCACCGCGCTGATCCTGGCCGTGGCCTGCCTCGGGCTGGTCCGCCTCGACGCCAACGGCCTGTCCACCGAGGACTCGTTCACGGACACGCTCGACTCGGTGACGGCCCAGAAGCTGCTCTTCGAGCACGACCTCGTCGACAACTCCAACACGCTGCAGGTGGTCACCAACACCGACCGGCTGGCGGAGACCCAGGAGGCCCTGACCGGCCTCGACGGGCTCGGGGAGCCGCTGGAGCCCCGGGAGATCGAGGGCGGCCGGACGCTGTTCGAGATCCCGCTCCGGTTCGACTACGCGACGCAGGAGGCGTTCGACCTCGTCGAGTCGGCACGGGACGACGTGCACGCCGTGGAGGGCGCCGACGCCCTCGTCGGTGGCGGTGCGGCGTTCTACCTGGACACCAAGACGGCGTCGCTGCGCGACAACAAGGTGGTGATCCCCCTCGTGCTGATCGTGGTGCTGGTGATCCTCATCCTGCTGCTGCGGGCGCTGACCGCGCCGCTGATCCTGGTGGGCACCGTGATCCTGTCCTTCGGCGCCGCGCTCGGACTGTCGTCGCTGCTCTTCGAGTACGTCTTCGGCTTCGCCGGGTCCGATCCAGGGTTCCCGCTGTTCGCCTTCGTGTTCCTGGTGGCCCTCGGGGTCGACTACAACATCTTCCTGATGACCAGGGTCAAGGAGGAGACGGCGGAGTTCGGCACCCGACGCGGCTCGCTGATCGCCCTCTCGTCGACCGGTGGCGTGATCACCTCGGCCGGGCTCGTGCTCGCGGCGACGTTCCTGGTGCTCTCGACGCTGCCGTTCGTGTTCCTCGTGGAGCTCGGCACCGCGGTGGCGCTCGGGGTCCTGCTCGACACGATGATCGTCCGCTCGGTCCTGGTCACCGCGATCAACCTCGACCTCGGCGGGAAGATCTGGTGGCCCAGCAACCTGGACCGCAACGGGCACACGATCGAGCCGCCCGCGGAGGACAAGAAGCCGGTCGAGGCCGGCGTCTAGGCCTCTACGACGAGAACTAGAACACGTTCCATCAAGTGGGCCGGGGGAATCCCCCGGCCCACTTGCTCGTTACCGTGAACGCGATGGCCGAGGTGACACCCCAGCAGATCCGCCGGGCGCTCGCCCGCGCGGAGCGAGGCGCCGCGCTCGACGTCGCCGAGGCGACGGCCCTCCTGGCCGCCACGGGCGACGACCTCGACCGGCTGACCGCGGCGGCGGCGCAGGTCCGCGACGCCGGGCTGGTGGCTGCCGGCCGCCCCGGGGTGGTGACCTACTCCCCCAAGGTCTTCATCCCGGTCACCAAGCTGTGCCGGGACCGGTGCCACTACTGCACGTTCGTCGAGACCCCGGGCCAGGCCGCCCGCGAGGGCCGCGAGCCGTACCTCTCCCCCGACGAGATCCTCGACATCGCCCGGCAGGGCGCGGAGCTGGGCTGCCTCGAGGCGCTGTTCACCCTCGGCGACCGCCCCGAGGACCGGTGGCCCGAGGCCCGGCAGTGGCTGGACGAGAAGGGCTACGACTCGACGCTCGCCTACGTCCGCGCGATGGCGATCCGGGTGCTCGAGGAGACCGGCCTGCTGCCGCACCTCAACCCCGGCGTCATGTCGTGGGAGGAGCTCAACCGGCTCAAGCCGGTCTCCCCCTCGATGGGGATGATGCTCGAGACGACCTCGCGTCGGCTGTTCGAGACCAAGGGCGAGGCGCACTTCGGCTCCCCCGACAAGGACCCCGCCGTCCGGCTGCGGGTGCTCGAGGACGCCGGCCGGCTGTCGATCCCGTTCACCACCGGGCTCCTGGTCGGCATCGGCGAGACGCTCGAGGAGCGGGCCGAGACGATCTTCGCGCTGCGAGCGACCTCCCGCGCCTACTCGGCGGTCCAGGAGGTCATCGTCCAGAACTTCCGGGCCAAGCCGGACACCGCGATGCGGCACACCGACGACCTCGACCTCGACGAGTACCGCGCCGCCCTGGCCGTGACCCGGCTCGTGCTCGGCCCCAAGGCGCGCGTCCAGGCGCCGCCCAACCTGGTCGACCTGGCCGAGTGCCGGGCCCTGCTCGAGGCCGGCGTCGACGACTGGGGCGGCGTCTCGCCGCTGACCCCGGACCACGTCAACCCCGAGCGGCCCTGGCCGTCGCTGGAGCGGCTCCGCTCGATCACGGCCGAGTGCGGCTTCGAGCTCACGGCCCGGCTGACGGTGCACCCCGAGTACGTCCGCGCCGGCGAGCCCTGGCTCGACCCGCGCATCTCGGCCCACGTCGCGGCGCTGGCCACCGACGACGGGCTCGCGAAGCCCGGCGTCCGACCGGTCGGCCTGCCCTGGCAGGAGCCCGACGGCGGCTTCGCCTCCGTCGGGCGAACCGACCTGTTCGCGGCGGTCGACTCCGAGGGCCGCACCGACGACCGTCGTTCCGACTTCGCCGACGTGTACGGCGACTGGGACTCGGTCCAGGCCGCGGCCGACGGGATAGTCCGTGACGTTTCCGCCCCAGGAACGGCCTCCGTGGGGCTGAACGGTCACGGACTATCCGCCCTGCGGGCCGCCGAGAAGGACCCCGGCAACCTGAGCGACGAGCACGCGCTGACCCTGATGACCGCCGAGGGACCGCTGCTCGAGCAGGTGGTCCGGCTGGCCGACGACCTGCGCCGCGAGACGGTCGGCGACGACGTGACGTACGTCGTGAACCGGAACATCAACTTCACCAACGTCTGCTACGTCGGCTGCCGGTTCTGCGCGTTCGCCCAGCGACGCACCGACGCCGACGCCTACTCGCTCTCCCTCGACGAGGTCGCCGACCGCGCCCAGGAGGCGTGGGACCTCGGCGCGACCGAGGTCTGCATGCAGGGCGGCATCGACCCCGAGCTGCCCGGCGATCGGCGTACTTCGACCTGGTCACCGCGGTGAAGCAGCGGGTGCCGGAGATGCACGTGCACGCGTTCTCCCCGATGGAGGTCGTCAACGGCACCGCCCGCACCGGCCTGTCGATCGAGGACTTCCTGATCAAGGCCCGCGAGGCCGGCCTCGGGTCGCTGCCCGGCACCGCCGCGGAGATCCTCGACGACGAGGTCCGCTGGATCCTCACCAAGGGCAAGCTGCCCACCAGCACCTGGGTCGAGATCGTCTCCACCGCGCACCGGGTCGGCATCCCGACGACCTCCACGATGATGTACGGCCACGTCGACAACCCCCGCCACTGGGTCAACCACCTGCGGGTGCTCTCACGGATCCAGGACGAGACCGGCGGCTTCACCGAGTTCGTGCCGCTGCCGTTCGTGCACACCAGCGCCCCGATCTACCTCGCCGGCGTCGCCCGCCCCGGCCCGACCCTGCGCGACAACCTCGCCGTCCACGCCATGGCCCGGATCCTCCTGCACGGCCGGATCCGCAACATCCAGACGAGCTGGGTCAAGCTCGGCGTCGAGGGCACCCGCGCGATGCTCCGGGCCGGCGCCAACGACGTCGGCGGCACCCTGATGGAGGAGACCATCTCCCGGATGGCCGGCTCCGAGCACGGATCGGCCAAGACCGTCGCCGAGCTCGTCGAGATCGGCGCCGGCATCGACCGCCCGGTCCGCGAACGAACCACGCTGTACGGCGCCCGCTGAGGACGGTTTCCCCGGTCGACCGGGGAAACCGCCGCCGTTCTTCCACCCGTAGGTCACGAAATGATCACGGCCGAGACCGCCCATTTACATGACCACGGTCACACCATATGTTGTGCCGAACAACATATGCCGGGGTGGTTGCCGGCGTCAGCAGGATCCAACAGGAGGCGGTTCGCGTGCAGCGGAAGCTCAGCTTGGCCGTGGTGGGAGTACTGGGCTTCGCCCTGGCGCTCACCGCATGCGGTGACGACAAGAAGGACAGCGACGACCCCGGGACCGGCAGCGGCGACGGCGACACCAGCGCCGAGGGCAAGATCGGCGTCATCCTCCCCGACACCGAGTCCTCGGTGCGCTGGGAGAGCCAGGACCGTCCCAACCTCTCGGCAGCCTTCGAGGCGGCTGGTGTCGAGTACGACATCCAGAACGCCGAGGGTGACGCCGAGAAGATGACGCAGATCGCCGACACCATGATCGGCAACGGCGTCACCGTCCTCGCGATCGTCAACCTCGACTCGGAGTCGGGTGCTGCGATCGAGGAGAAGGCGAAGTCGCAGGGCGTTCTCACGATCGACTACGACCGCCTCACGCTCGGTGGCTCGGCGGAGGCCTACATCTCCTTCGACAACGCCAAGGTCGGCGCGCTCCAGGGCCAGGCCCTGGCCGACTGCCTCGGTGACAAGGAGGCGAACATCATCTACCTGAACGGTTCGCCGACCGACAACAACGCCACGCTGTTCGCGGCGGGTGCTCACGAGATCCTCGACCCGATCACCAAGTACACCGTGGTCGGCGAGCAGGCCGTTCCCGAGTGGGACAACGAAGAGGCAGCCGTCATCTTCCAGCAGCTCTACACCGCTGCCGAGGGCAAGGTCGACGGCGTCCTCGCCGCCAACGACGGTCTCGGCGGCGCCGCGATCGGCGTGCTCGAGGCCAACGGCCAGGACGGCAAGGTCCCGGTCACCGGTCAGGACGCCACCGTCGAGGGTCTGCAGAACGTCCTCGCCGGCACCCAGTGCATGACGGTCTACAAGTCCGCCAAGGCGCAGGCCGCCGCTCTCGCCGAGACGGCGATCGCGCTGGTCAACGGTGAGGACGCCCCGACCACCGGGGTGACCGCGGACGAGGAGGGTGGCCGCGACGTGCCGTCCGTCCTGCTCGACCCGGTGTCGATCACCAAGGACACCGTCAAGGACGTCATCGACGACGGTGGCCAGTCCGCCGCCGACGTCTGCACCGGTGACTACGCCGCCCTCTGCACGGAGGCCGGCATCTCCTGATCACTGCCTCGTCCGACGAGACAGTGATCGCGAGACACTGAACGAGGCGCCCGGGTCGGTCAACCCGGCCCGGGCGCCTTTTCGTTCACCCAGACAACGAATCAAGCGGCCCTCTCGGGGCCACGAGGGAGCCCAGATGAGCGAGCCTCTGCTCGAGCTGCGCGGCGTCAACAAGAGCTTCGGCGTCGTCCACGTCCTCCACGACGTCGACTTCGCCGTCTACCCCGGCCAGGTCACCGCGCTGGTCGGTGACAACGGCGCCGGCAAGTCCACGCTGGTCAAGATCATCGCCGGCATCTACGGCCGGGACACGGGTGACTACCTGTTCGACGGCCAGGAGGTGCACGTCCACGGTCCGCGCGACGTGGCCGCCCTCGGCGTCGAGGTCGTCTACCAGGACCTCGCGCTGTGCGACAACCTCGACATCGTCCAGAACATGTTCCTCGGCCGCGAGGAGACCAAGGGTCTCGGACTCGACGAGGTCACCATGGAGTCCCGCGCCCGCGAGACCCTCGCCTCCCTCTCCGTCCGCACCGTGAAGTCGGTGCGCCAGAGCGTGGCGAGCCTCTCCGGCGGCCAGCGGCAGACGGTCGCGATCGCCAAGGCGGTCCTCTGGAACTCCAAGATCGTGCTCCTCGACGAGCCGACCGCCGCCCTGGGTGTCGCCCAGACGCGCCAGGTCCTCGACCTCGTACGGCGGCTCGCCGACCGTGGTCTCGGCGTCGTCCTCATCTCCCACAACATGACCGACGTGTTCGAGGTCGCCGACCGGATCACCGCCCTGTACCTGGGCCGGGTGGCCGCGGACGTCCCCGCCAAGGAGGTCAGCCACAGCCAGATCGTCGAGCTGATCACCGCCGGCCGATCCGGGAACCTCGGCATCTCCGAGAACCCCGCCACCGCGAGCGTCTGAGGAGGACGGACATGACCATCGAGTCAGGCAACACCGCGCCCGACAGCCCCGCCGCGACCACCACGGCCGGCGCCACGGCCTCCGGCGGCTTCGACAACGACAACGTGCAGGCGCTCACCATCGGCGACTCCGCGCGCGAGTACCTGAACCGCCTGCGCGGCGGCGACATGGGCTCGCTGCCCGCCATCCTCGGCCTCATCGTGCTGTTCGTCGTCTTCAGCTCGCTCAACGACAAGTTCCTGACGACGTACAACATGGCGAACCTCGTCATCCAGGCCGGCTCCATCTGCGTCCTGGCGATGGGTCTCGTCTTCGTCCTGCTGCTCGGAGAGATCGACCTGTCGGCGGGGGTGACCGGTGGCGCCTGCGCCACGATCACCGCGCTGGCGATCCTCGATCACGGACAGTCCTGGTGGGTGGCGACCCTGGCCGGCATCGCGTGCGGCGCGGTGATCGGCGCCGTGATCGGCTCGCTGGTGTCGGTCCTGGGCATCCCCTCGTTCGTCGTGACCCTCGCGTTCTTCCTGGCGCTCCAGGCCGTGCCGCTGAAGCTCATCGGCTCGGGCGGCTCGCTGCGCTACAACGACGAGGTCCTGCGCGGGCTGTCGATCAAGAACGTCCCCGTCACCACGGGCTGGATCGCGGCCGTGGTGATCGTCGTCGCGTTCGCGGCACTGTCCCTGTGGCAGTACCGCTCGCTCTCGTCGCGGGGCCTCGTGCACAAGCCGCTCGCGCTCGTGATGATCCAGATCGGCGTCCTCGCCGCGATCGTGCTCGGGCTCACCTTCCTGCTCAGCCAGAACCGCGCGCCCAACCCGGACTTCTTCAACATCAGCGGCGTCCCGTACGTCCTGCCCGTGGTGATCGCGCTGCTCCTCTTCTGGACGTTCGTGCTCAACCGCACGCGGTTCGGCCGGCACCTGTACGCCGTCGGCGGCAACGCCGAGGCGGCCCGACGGGCCGGCATCAACGTCCGGCGGATCAGGATCACCGCCTTCGTGCTCTGCTCGTCGATGGCCGCGGTCAGCGGTCTGCTGCTCGCGTCGTTCGTCGGCAAGGTCTCCCCCGGCTCGGGCGGCGGCAACGTGCTGCTGTACGCCGTCGGCGCGGCCGTCATCGGCGGCACCAGCCTCTTCGGTGGCCGGGGCAAGGCGAGCAACGCCGTCATCGGCGGACTGGTGATCGCGACCATCCCCAACGGCCTCGGACTGCTCAACCAGGCGAGCTACATCAACTTCGTCGTGACCGGCGGCGTCCTTCTCCTCGCTGCGAGCGTCGACGCGATCTCCCGTCGTCGTCGCTCCGCCGCAGGCGTGTAGGCGGGCAGGCCGGACGCTCGATGAGCACCAACAGCCGGGCGGGGACGGGCACCAACCAGGAAGCCGTCCGCCGCCACAACCTGGGCACCCTGCTCCGGCACGTCCACCGTGCCGGGCAGGTATCCCGGGCCGAGCTCACCAGCGTGATGGGGCTCAACCGCAGCACCATCGCGGGCCTGGTCGGCGAGCTCGAGTCGCTCGGCGTGACCGAGCGCGGCATCCCGTCCGGCGCCCGCCGCGGTGCCGGCCGGCCCTCGGCCGGGGTGGCGCTGACCGACAAGGGCCCGTACGTCATCGCGGTCGACCTCGGCGTGGACCGGATGTCGGTGGCCCGGATCGGGCTCGGCGGGACGATGCAGCAGCGCGCCCAGGCTCCGATCGACGGGGTCGCCGAGGCGTGGCAGGTCGGCGCCTCCGTCGCGACGCTGATCCGGCGGGTCACCGAGGGCGCACCGGCGTCCGCGCCGCTCGTGGGGATCGGGATCTCCGTCCCCGGACTCGTCCGCCGCAGTGACGGGCTGGTCCGGCTGGCGCCGAACCTCGAGTGGCACGACGTCTCCTTCGGCTCGATCGTGCTGGCGGCGCTGGGCCTCGACGTGCCGATCTCCCTGGCCAACGACGCGGACCTGGGCGCGCTCGCCGAGCACGAGCGCGGCGTGGGCGTCGGCGTCGACGACCTGATCTACGTCTCGGGCAACGTCGGTGTCGGTGCCGGTGTGATCACCGCCGGCCGGCGGCTCGAGGGCGCGGGCGGGTACGCCGGCGAGATCGGCCACCTCCGCTTCAACCCGAGCGGCAAGCCCTGCCACTGCGGCAACCGCGGCTGCTGGGAGACCGAGGTCGGCGCCCACGCGATCGCGGCCGCGATCCGCTGCCCCGAGGACAAGGTCCCTCAGCTGGGCGAGGTGCTCGACTCCTACAAGGAGCCGACCAAGGAGCTGCGCGCGATCGGCGGCCACCTCGGCTCCGGGCTGGCCAGCATCGTCAACGCGTTCAACCCGCGGATGGTCGTCCTCGGCGGCTACTTCCGGGCGCTGTACGAGCTCGTCGGCAAGGAGGTCGACCAGGGCCTGGCCGACCGGTCGCTCCCCGCGCCCCTGGAGTCGGTCACGCTGACCCTGCCCGGCCTCGGCGACGACTCCGTGCTGCTCGGCGCCGCCGAGATCGCCTTCGAACCGCTCTTCACCGACCCGGTCGCCGCCCTCGGCACCGCGCTGCTCGACGTCCGCGCCAGCCTCGCCGGCTGACGTCCGGTTTCACCGCTCAGCCGGTGAATCTGCCCTAGGCCGACAGGTCGAGCTCGCCCGCGAACAGGTCGCCGAAGGACCACTCGGCGGCGCCGAGGGCCGCTGCCTGGATGCCGAGCGAACCGGTGCGCAGCTCGGGGCGGCGCTGGACGTCGGAGACGAGCCGCTCGTCGAGGGTCCGGCGGGCCGGGTCCAGCACCAGCTCGCCGAGCGGGGCGAAGTAGCCGCCGAGGACGACCACGCCGGGGTCGAGCACCGTGGTGAGGACGGCCAGACCGAGGCCGACGTCGCGGCCGACGCGGGCGAGCCCGTCGCGCACCGACGCGTCGGTCAGGGCGGCGGTCGCCACTGCGCGGGCCGTGTCCAGCGGCGTCGCCAGCTCGGCCATGCCGACCGCGTCGAGCATCGCGTGCAGCCCGATCGAGGCCTCCCAGCAGCCCTGGCGGCCGCAGCCGCAGACGGCGGTGGGGTCGCCGACCGGCATGTGCCCGACCTCGCCCGCGAACCCGGCCGCGCCGCGCACCAGGTCACCGTCGTCCACGATCCCGGCGCCGATGCCGACGGTGCCGGTCAGGTAGAGCACGTGGGCGCTGTCGGTCGCCGCGCCGTGGTGGGTCTCGGCGTACGCCGCGCAGTTGGCGTCGTTGCTGACGCGGACCCGGCAGCGACCGCCGAGCACCGCCTCGACCCGGTCGGCGAGCGAGTCGCCGCCGACCGCCACGTTGGGCGCCCACGCGACGGTGCGGTTGTCGGCGCGGACGAGACCCGGCACGGCCAGCGTCGCGCCGACCAGCACGCGGCCGGTGGCCGGCGCGGCGACGTCCCGTGCCAGGTCGAGCAGGGCCTGCTCGCGGGCGAGCGCCTCCCCGGGTGCGGGCCGGGTCTCGACGACCTGGACGTCGCCGGCGAGGTCGAGCAGCACCGCGGCGACGTAGTCGACGTTGAGCTCGAGCCCCAGCGAGAGGTACCGGTCGCCGCGCAGCGACACCGGGCGGCCGGGGCGGCCCCGGCCGACGGGTCGCGACTCCTCCTCGGTCACCGCGCGGGCGGACTCCAGGCCGGACACGATCGCCCCGACCGTCGCCTTGGCCAGGCCGGTGCGCTGCGCGAGCTCGGTCCGGGTGGCCGGCCCCTCGCGGCGCAGGGACCGCAGCACCAGCGACACGTTCTGCCGCCGGAGCCGCTCGGTGGAGGCGGGCTCGGTCACGACCAGGCTCAGCGCACGCCGTACAGGTGCTCGAGCGCGAGCTGGTCGAGGTACTCCGTCGCCGCACCGATCTCGGCGAGGGCCTCGGGGTCCGGCAGCGGCCACTCGAGCAGCTGCTGCCAGCCCTCGCCCTCGGACAGCGTCGGCTGCGCGAGCTCGGGGAGCCGCGCCGCCTCGAGCGCGGCCTGCACCTCGGGGTCGGCCCGGAACGCCTTCACCTTCTCGCGCAGGATCAGGTAGTTGCGCATGTTGGCGGCGGCGCTGACCCACACGCCGTCCTCGTCCTCGATCCGGGCCGGCTTGTAGTCGAAGTGCACCGGGCCGTCGTAGCCGCCGGCCAGCAGGACGTCGACGATCCAGAACGCGCCGCGGACGTTGCCGGCACCGAACCGCAGGTCCTGGTCGTACTTCGGGCCGTTCTGGCCGTTGAGGTCGATGTGGTACAGCTTCCCGGCCCACAGCGCCTGGGCGTAGCCAGCGGCCGCGTTCATGCCGGCCATCTCCTCGTGGCCGATCTCCGGGTTGACCCCGACGAGCTCCGGGCGCTCGAGCTCGTTGATGAACGCCAGCGCGTGCCCGATCGTCGGCAGCAGGATGTCGCCGCGGGGCTCGTTGGGCTTCGGCTCGATGGCGAAGCGGATCGAGTAGCCCTGGTCGACGACGTACTGGCCGAGGGTGTCGAAGGCCTCCTTCATCCGGTCGAGCGCGACGGCGGTGTCCTGGGAGGCGCCGTACTCCGCACCCTCCCGGCCGCCCCACGCGACGTAGATCTCGGCGCCGAGCTCGGCGGCCAGGTCGATGTTGCGCATGACCTTGCGCAGCGCGAAGCGGCGGATGTCGCGGTTGTTGTTGGTGAACGCGCCGGCCTTGAACACCGGGTGGCTGAACAGGTTCGTGGTGGCCGTGGTGACCGCGAGGCCGGTGTCGGCCAGGCCCTTCTTGAAGCGCTCGATGATCGCGTCGCGGGTGGCGTCGTCGCTGCCGAAGGGGATGACGTCGTCGTCGTGGAAGTTCACGCCGTAGGCGCCGAGCTCGGACAGCTTCTCGAGCGCGTGGACGGTGTCCATCGGCGGCCGGGTCGCGCCGCCGAACGGGTCGACGCCCTGCCAGCCGACGGTCCAGAGACCGAAGGAGAACTTGTCCTCGGGGGTGGGCTGGGGGATCTCGATGCTCATGGGTTCCTTCTCTCTCTCAGTGCCAGGTCTGGGTGCGGTCGCGCAGCTCGGCGTAGCGGTCACGGACGTCGGGGGTGGGCCGGCCCTCGACGGTCACGCCGCCGGTGACGGGCCACGCCGGGGGCTCGGCCGCGCCGGACAGGGCCCACGCGGCCTGGCGGGCGGCTCCGAGCGCGACGTACTCCCCGGCCGGCAGGTACGTCACCGGGCGGCCGAGCACGGTCGGCGCCAGCTCGCGCAGCGCGGGGCTGGCCGTCGCGCCGCCGATCATCAGCAGCCGCTCGGGCTCCCGCCCGGTGTGCCGGACGAGCTCGTCGACCGCGTCGGCGAGTGCGCACAGCAGCGCCTCGAACGCCGCCCGCGCGAGGTCCTCGCGCGTGGTGGCCGGTGTGAGTCCGGTCCAGGTGCCGACCGCGTCGGGTCGGTTGGGGGTGCGCTCGCCGCCGTAGTACGGCAGCAGCACGACCCCGCGGGCGCCCGCCGGCGCCGCGAGCGCGAGGTCGGACAGGCCGGCGTGGTCGACGCCGAGCAGCCGAGCCTGGAGGTCGAGGATGCCGGCGGCGTTCATGGTGGTGACCATCGGCAGGAAGCCGCCGGTGGCGTCGGCGAAGCCGGTGACGGTGCCGGTGCCGTCCGCGACCGGCCTGCTGCTGACGGTGGAGGCGACGCCGGACGTCCCGATGGACAGCACCACGTCGCCGGGAGCGAGCGAGAGGCCGAGGGCGGCGCCCATGTTGTCGCCGGTGCCCGCGCTGAGGACGTGCCCGGTCCGGCTCTCGGCCGCGACGGCGCCGGGCGCGACCACTCGCGGGAGCGCGGGCTCGTGCCCGAGCGCGGCGGCTGCGAGGTCGGGCCGCCACTCCCCCGCCGCGGTCGCGAAGTAGCCGGTGCCGGACGCGTCGCCGCGATCGGTGAACGGGGCGGTCCCGGTGGCCGCCGCGTGGAGCGAGACGTAGTCGTGCGGCAGGAGCACGTCCGCCACGCGCGCCGCGGCGTCGGGCTCGTGGTCACGGAGCCACCGGAGCTTGGTGGCGGTGAACGACGCGACGAGCACGCTGCCGATGGCGTCGGCGCAGCCCTGCGGTCCCCCGAGCTCGGCGATCAGGTCGAGGGCGGCGGCCGCGGACCGGGTGTCGTTCCAGAGGAGCGCGTCGCGCACCGGTGCGCCGGCGGCGTCGCGGGCGACCATGCCGTGCTGCTGGCCGGCCACCCCGACCGCCTCGGCGCGCTCCTCGAGCCCGGCCGTCGCGGCGTCGTACGCCGCCAGCCAGGCGCGGGGGTCGACCTCGGTCCCCGGCGGGTGCGGCGCTCCGGACGACGCCAGCACGGTGCCGTCGGCGGCGTCGACCAGCAGGGCCTTGGTCGACTGCGTGGAGGAGTCCACGCCTAGGACGGACGTCACACCCCCATAATAAGTACGAGTCTTGAACTAATGTCAAGGGCCAGGTTTGCGGGGGTACCTCAGCGCCGTGAGCACCAACGATCCTGCCGAGGGTGAGACCTACGGCGACTACAGCGTCGACGACGAGGACCAGCTGACGGCCGAGGACACCCTCGAGAACCCGGAGCAGGACGTCGACGACGAGCTCGACCGCGGCTACTCGCCGCGCGAGGACTGGTCGGCCGGACAGGGCTTCGGCAACACGCCGTACGAGGAGGCGACCGGGGAGTCGCTGGAGCAGCGCATCGCCCAGGAGGAGAAGGAGCCGGACCCGTACGACGAGGCCGAGCGACTCGAGGGTGAAGAGGACCTGGACGACGGCGAGGTCGGCGCGGAGCGCGCCGGACGCCTCGTCGATCCGGATGAAGGCGCCGGCGAGGACACCGAGTCGAGCCTCATCGGCGACGACGTCGGCATCGACGGCGCCGCCGCCTCCGCCGAGGAGGCGGCCGTGCACGTGGTCCCCGAACCCGGGGACTACTGAAGGAGGGACGGCCCCGCCCACAGGTGGGGCCCACGAAGGAGAACCAAATGTTTCTGATCTGGATTCTGGCCGTCATCATCGGCATCGCAGGGATCGTGTCGCTCGTCCGCGGGCAGATCCTCTGGGGGATCGGCCTGATCGTCCTGGCGTTCATCGTCGGACCGGGCGGTTACAGCATCTTCGACAAGTAGCACCAGGCTCACCGGCCGGGACTAGAACGTGTTCTAGTCCCGGCCGTAGCATGTGCCCGTGCGCTTCTCGATCAGCACGGCCTACCTGCCGACCGACCAGCTCGTGGCGATCGCGAAGGCGGCCGACGCGCTGGGCTACGACAGCCTGGCCATGCCCGACCACGTCGTCGACCTCGAGACGCTGCGCACGCCGTACCCCTACACGCCGGACGGCAAGCGCCGCTGGGGCTTCGACGCGCACTGGCCGGACCCGTGGGTGATGGCCGGGGCCCTGTCGACGGTGACCGAGCGGCTGCGCTTCGTCTCGACGGTGTACGTGCCGGCGACCCGCAGCCCGTTCCAGGTCGCCAAGTCGGTGGGCACCGCCGCGGTCATCTCGAACAACCGCGTGGCGCTCGGTGTCGGCATCGGCTGGCAGGAGGACGAGTTCGAGCTGCTCGGTCAGAGCTTCAGGACCCGGGGCAAGCGCACCGACGAGGGCCTCGCGCTGATGAAGGAGCTGTGGCAGCCGGGCTGGACCGAGTTCCACGGCACGCACTACGACGCGCCGCGGATGGTCATGGAGCCGACCCCCAGCGCCCCCGTCCCCATCTACGTCGGCGGGCTGTCGGAGATCGCCTTCGCCCGCGCCGCCCGGCACGACGGCTGGGTCGGTGACATGTACAAGACCGACGAGGCGATCGGCTGGGCCAAGCGGCTCGCCGAGGTCCGCGAGGAGGCCGGTGCCACCGGCGACTTCTCGGTGTTCGTGGCGGTCACCGACGCCTGGCTGCCGGAGCACTTCGCGCGCGCGGAGGAGGGTGGCGTCACGGACTGCATGACGATGCCGTGGGCCTACTACTTCGGCATGGACGCGAACCTGGAGCAGAAGCTCGAGGGCATGACCAGGTTCGCCGACGAGGTCATCACCCCGCTCGCGGCGCGCTAGGACCCGTCAGGCGCCGAGGAGTCGCAGCAGCGACGCCCTGGCCGGCACCACCTCGACGTGCTCGCACGCCGCGCCCCGGCCCAGGTAGTCGAGACGGTCACGCGCGCCGACGTAGGTCAGCGTGTCGTGGTCGCTGAGTCCGCAGTAGATCTCGTCGCGGACGCCGTCGTTCGTGGCGAAGACGTGCTGGCTGCCCTCCTCGCCGAACACCATGTCCGCGCCGGGGCCGAGGTAGATCGTGTCGGCTCCGGCATCGGCCGAGATCTTGTCGTCGCCCGCTCCGTCACGCAGGGTGTCGTTGCCGTCACCACCGTCGAGGTCGTCGTTGCCGTCACCGCCGTCGACGACGTCGTTGCCCTGGCCGCCCTGGAGCCTGTCGTTCCCGGGACCGCCCTTGACGACGTCCCTGCCGCCGACCGCCTTCACGGTGTCGTGGCCGGGCCCGCCTGCGTTCAGGTCGTTGCCCGCCCCGCTCTTGATGGTGTCGTCCCCGCCCCCGCCGTACGACCTGTCCCTGCCGCCGCCGCCCCGCAGGAGGTCGTCGCCGCCCTTGCCCCGGAGGACGTCGTTCCCGCGCTTGCCCTTGAGGGTGTTCGGCCCGCCGTTGCCGACGAGCGTCAGCGCCTCGGCCGGCACCGAGGTGCCGAGCATCAGCGCGAGTGAGGTGAGGAGCACTGCCACGAGCCGGGGGGAGGCCATCTCCCGACGGTAACCGCCGTTGTAACGGGCCATGCTCCCCCAGCGCTTCTCCCTGCGAAGGCGGTCCACTCGGGACGCCGACGAGAGGTGGAGCTGGATGAGCACAAGGTGGAAGTCACTCCTCGCCGTCGCGGCGGTCGTCGCGACGCCGGTGCTGGTCGCCGTCCCGACGGGATCGGCGCAGGCAGCGGTCAAGAAGGACACGACGATCTCGATCCGTACGACGGACAAGCGCGTCGACGCCGGTGAGAGCAGCAAGATCCGCGGCAACCTGAACATCAAGAAGAGCAACGCCGAGGCCGGCAAGGTCGTGACCCTCGAGGCGCGCCCGAAGGGCTCGGCAGGCTTCACCGCCGTCGGCACCTCCGTCGCCGGGGCGAACGGCGGCGTCCAGCTCCTCGTCACGCCCGACGTGACCACCCGCTACCGGTGGCACTACGCCGGTGACGACAAGACCCAGGCGAGCCGCAGCGGCGTCGCCCGGATCGTCGTCGGTCCCGGTCAGGGCGACGGCAGCGGTCCCCACCGGCTCAGGACCACGCTGTCCATCCGCGCGACGGACCGCCCCGTCGCGGGCGACGGCACCAGCACGATCCGCGGCAAGCTCCTCACCCGCCGGATCGAGCTCCCCCACCGCGAGGTGCTGCTCCTCTCCCGCACCGCCGGCACCGACTCGTTCGCCGTGGTCGCGATGCAGCGCACCGACCGCGACGGCGTCGTGAGGTTCCCGGTCAGCCCGACCGTGCGGACGGCGTACCGGCTCAAGTTCGAGGGCACCCGCCTGCTCCGTCCCTCGCGCAGCGGTGTCGTGCGCGTCGGCGTCCGGCCCTCGGTCGTGATCTCGGCCGCGCCGACCTCGATCGACCCGGGCGAGGTCACCACCGTCTCGGGGGTGGTGACCTACGAGGGAGCGCCGTACGTCGGCGCGACCGTCGACCTGGTGGGCCGGCCCGCCAAGAAGAAGCACGCCTCGTTCGCCGTGCTCGCGACCAGCACCACTGACGCGACCGGTGCTGTGTCGTTCGACCAGTCGCCTTCCCGTACCACCGTGTACCGGCTGGTCGTCCGGCACAGCGAGGGCACCCCGCCCCGCGCCGTCTCCGACACGGTGCGGGTCCGGGTGACCCTCCCGAGCTCGCTCTCCATCCGGGGGCGCACCGTGGACGAGCAGTTCAAGGTGAGCGGCGTGCTCCGTGGCGGTGGCTCGACCCTCAAGGGGCGGATCGTCGCCCTGCAGAAGCTCGCCGAGGACGGCGTCACCTGGACCGCGGTGGCGTTCGACACGACCAACCGGCGCGGCAAGGCGGAGTTCTCCCAGCCGGTGTCCGAGGGCAGCAGCTACCGTCTCTCGTATGCCGGTGGGCCGCGCTTCGCGCCGTGCGTCAGCGGAGTTGTCTCCAGCTGATCTCCACCCCGACACCGAGAAGGAGCCGGCGCTGGACGACGCCCGCAACCAAGCCGCTCACGGACCCGAGGCCACGCGCCCTCGGGTCCGTGAGCGCTCGCCTGCGGACCCGCAGGACGAGACCTTCACCGCCGATCTGGACGCCGCCCGTGACGGTGACGAGGAGGCCTTCGTGCGCATCTGGCGCGCCGTCCACCCCGGGCTCGTCCGGTACCTCCGGGTGCGCGGCGACGACGCTCCGGAGGACCTGGCCTCCGAGACGTGGGTGCAGGTGCTGCGTGGACTCGGTGGCTTCGTGGGGGGCGCCCCCGAGTTCCGTGCCTGGCTGTTCACGATCGCGCGGAACCGCGCGGTCGACGCCGGACGGGCGCGGGCCCGCCGTCCGTCGGTGCCCGTGGCCGATGTCGCCGAGCTCCGCGAGCCGGAGACGGCGCCGAGTGCGGAGCAGCATGCCGTCGACAACGACGGCACGTTGCGAGCGCTGCGACTGGTCGCGACCCTGCCGGCCGTCCAGGCGGAGATGGTGATGCTCCGCGTGGTGGCCGGCCTCGACGTCGCCGACGTCGCCGAGATGTTGGACAAGAAGCCCGGGACGGTGCGGGTCACCGTGCACCGGGCGCTACAGACCCTGGCGCGCGACATCGGCGGCCACGGATCACGAGAGGTGGTGTGACCATGACCGACCCCTTCGACGAGGACGAGCTCGTCCGAGCGCTGCGCGGACCTGGCACGCCCGGCGAGCTCGCCGACGAGGACCACTACCGGGCGATGTTCCGCGACAGCCGCGGGGCGAAGGTCGTGCCGCTCACGTCAGGTCGTGGCCGTGCCGCCGCGCGCCGGTTCGGCGCCGGCACCACCCTGAGCATCGCGCTCGCGGTCGCCGGCGGCGGCGTCGCCGCGGCGTACACCAACCACCTGCCCGAGCCGATGCAGACCTTCGCCCACGAGATGCTCCGGCCCGTGGGCGTCCCGGCCGTCTCCGAGCGCCGCGACCGCACGACGACCACCGTGGAGGCCGACGAGACGCCGTCGCCCACTCCCACACCGAGCGAGGCGACCGCGGGCGCCGGCCCGACGACGCCCGGCGAGCCCACCGGCGCTCCGGAGAAGAACGACGGGAAGCCGAGCCAGGAGGCCGACCCGTCGGTGCTGCCGTCGGAGGAGCCGTCGTCCTCGACGAGCGGCGAGCCGACGCCCACCCCGACCCCCACACCCACGCCCACTCCGACCCCCACCCCGACTCCGACGCCCACGCCCGAGCCCCCGCCCGCGCCGCTCGCCGCCTCCGTGAGCCTGAGCGGCAGCTCGCACTCGGCGGGGTACGGCGAGTCGCCGTCGTTCTCCGGTGTGGTCCGGACCGCCGACGGCGACGGTGTCGCCGGTGTCCGGGTCACGCTGATGGCGCGGACCGACGGCACCTGGAGCAAGGTCGGCCTCGCCACCACCGACGAGACCGGCGGCGTCTACCTGACCGCACCGCCCGTCTACGAGACGGTCAAGCTGCGGTTCAAGACCAAGGGCGCGCGCAGCGAGCGCTGGCGGGTGGCGATGAAGCCGACCCTCGACCTGGACGCGTCGGTCGAGGGCGAGACGGTGACCATCACCGCGTCCGCGGTCGGCGGGCAACAGGGCGACGTCGTCAGGCTCGGTACCCGCCGCGACGGCAGGAACGTCGTGCTGGCGACCGGGATCCTCGGCGCCGACGGCTCGGTGACGTTCCAGGTCCAGCAGACCGCCCGGAAGGTCCGGTACGGCGCCCTGCTGGAGCGCAGCGACGACCACGCCCCCGACCGCGACAGCGTCGTGGTGATCAAGCCGAAGACCCCGAGGGACAGCGACCCGGCGCCGGAGGAGTCCGAGAGCCCGCAGCCCGAGGGCTAACGTCGGCCGCATGGCGATCGAGGTCCGGCCGGCGACGAGCTTCGCCGACGTCGCCACCATGCTCGGGCCGAAGAAGAGCCCCGACGCCAACGTGTGCTGGTGCCTCAGCCACCGCGTGGACTCGGCGACCAACCGATCCCTGGCCGGTGCCGAACGCGGCGACTACGTGCGCAGGCTGGTCCGGCGCAAGGTCCCACCTGGCGTGCTCGCCTACGACGGCGACGAGGTGTGCGGCTGGGCCGGCATCGCTCCGCGGGCGGACCTGCCGGTCACGAGGTCGACCAAGATCGAGGCCGTCGACGACCAGCCGGTGTGGAACATCTTCTGCGTCCGGGTCCGCTCCGGCTTCCGGCGCCGCGGCATCTCGCACGCGCTCGTCGCGGGCGCGGTCGACCTCGCGCGGCAGCACGGCGCGCCCGGCGGTCGAGGCGATCCCGGTCGACAACCGGGGCGCGAAGGTGGACCTGACGATGGCCTTCGTCGGCACGCGCGCGCTCTTCGAGAGCGCCGGGTTCACCAAGGTGGCCGACACGCAGTCCGTCACGGATGGCTTCCCTCGTGTCGTCATGCGACTGCCGCTGGGCTAGCGTCCGGCGCGTGGCTGGACGCTGGGGCGACGACGACGAGCGTGGTGCGCTCAACCTGCAGACCGCGGAGACCGTGCTGGCCGGCCTCGGCGCGGCGCACTCCGGCAGGGTCTACAGCCTCGGACTCCCGGTGCAGCGCTCCGGCATGCCGCACGTCGGCCATCGGCCCGTCCCGCAGCGGCTGACGCTGACCTCGCACAGCGACGACTCGATGTTCTCCGCCTTCGGCGCGGCCGCCGGCACCGGCTCGCACGAGGACGTCGTCGTCCTGCCGACCCACGAGGCCACGCACATGGACGCGCTCGGCCACGTCTTCGACGGCGAGGCGCTCTACAACGGCTTCCCCCACGACGCCGCGTCGACGTACGGCGGGCTCCGGCACTGCGGCATCGAGAAGGCCGGCCCGATCGTGGCGCGGGGCGTCCTCTTCGACGTCGGTCCCCTCCCTCCGGGCCACGTCGTCACGGTGGCCGAGCTCGAGTCCTGCGGTGTCTCGCTGACGCCCGGATCGGTGGCGCTGATCCGCACCGGCTGGCTGGAGGCCTTCGACCCGCTGGCCGGGCTCACGTACGAGCAGCCCGGTCTCGGCGTCGACGCCGCGGCCTGGCTGGGCGAGCAGGACGTCATCGCCGTGGGCGCGGACAACACCGCCGTCGAGTCGATGCCCTTCGACGGCGGGGGCTTCATGCCGGTGCACGTCGAGCTGCTGGTACGGCGCGGCGTCTACCTGCTCGAGCACCTCGTGCTCGAGCCGCTCGCGAGCGACGGCGTCCAGGAGTTCCTGTTCGTGGCCGCTCCCCTGCCGATCACCGGCGCGTCGGGGTCGCCGGTGAACCCGGTGGCGATCGCCTAGCGCTCGCGCTTCACCCGCCGGCGCAGCTGGAGGATCCGGAGCGAGCCGGCGGCGGTGGCCAGGAAGAGGCCCGCCGCGGTGGCGATGAGCAGCGCGACGGCGACGGGGACCTGCCCGTCCCAGCCCAGGAACGACACCGTCGTCTCGCGCGTGTTCTGCGCGATGAAGACGATCAGGAGGATCAGCACCACGCCGAATCCCACGACGGCGGCCCAGAACCCGCTGGTGCGCGAGCCGCGCAGCGGGTCGTCGCGGTTGCGGTCGCGGGGCTCGCGCGGCGCGTCGATGGTGGGCTCGGCGTTCGTCATGTCGTGCCGGTACCCCGCACGAGCGGCTATGGGCGGTCCGGCATGTTCGTCCAGCCCTTGCCGTCGGCGCGGCGGTACCAGCCGGACGCCGACAGCGTGCCCCCGTCCACCGGGATCGTCTGTCCGGTCACGAACCGCGCGGCGTCCGAGGTCAGGAACTCGACCACCGCGGCGTAGTCGTCCGGGTGGCCGAAGCGGCCGAGCGGGACCCAGCTCGAGACCAGCTCAGGGTCGCGGCCGCGGAGCATCGCCGCGGCCGGGGTCTGGTCGGTGTCGGCGAGGTCGGGTGCGATCGCGTTGACCCGGACACCCCGGGGCCCGAGCTCGACGGCCAGGCTCTTGGTGAACGCCGAGACGCCGGCGTTGAACGCCGAGTACACGGCATGGCCGGGGATCCCCCGGTAGGCCTCGACCGTCGAGACGTTGACGATGCTGCTGCCCTCGACCAGCAGCGGCAGCGCGGCGTGCGAGACGTCGAGGACGTGCCTGAGGTTGAGCTCGTACAGCCGCTGCCACTGCTCCGGCGTGCTGTGCGCGAAGTCGCGGGACGCCGGCCGGAAGTCGCCGACGTTGTTGACGAGCACGTCGACCCGGCCACCGGCGGCCTCGACCGTCGCGCTCACCACGTCGGCGTCGGTGATGTCGCCCGGGACCACGGTGCAGGTGCCGCCGGCCGCCACGATCTCCGCCTCCGCCTCGACGGCGGCCACGTCGTCGACGTCGTTGAGGACGACGTGGTCGCCGCGTGCCGCGAGTCGCCGGCTGATCGCGCCGCCGATGCCGCGCGCGCCGCCGGTGACGATGCTCGAGCGTTGGGTCACGGTCGGAACGTACTCGCCAGCGGTGAGCCAGCGCCCGTTTCGTGACCACGAACGGGCGCGCACTCACCGCCCGACCGAGGCACCCCGGCCGAGCGGTACCGCCCCGCCCGGCGAGCCCCGCGACCCGGGCCACTAGGGTCCGATCCGTGCAGTACGACGTGATCGCCCCGACCGCCGCCGGCACGACCGCGGACCCGGACTGGATCGCCGCGTGGGCCCAGCACGCCGAGACGTGCGGGTTCTCCGGTGTCGTCGCGGTCGAGCACGCGGTCGTGTTCGACGACCACGTGGACCGCTACCCGTACGGCAACGACGGCCGGATGGACATCCCGTACGACACCGACATCCCCGACCCGCTCGAGCTGCTGTCGTACCTCGCCGGCTGCACGACGACGCTGGGCCTCGCCACCGGCGTGCTCGTGCTGCCCGACCACCACCCCGTCGTGCTCGCGAAGCGGCTCGCCACCCTCTCCCGGCTGTCGAAGGGCCGCTTGCGCGTCTGCGTCGGGATGGGCTGGATGCGCGAGGAGGTCCAGGCCTGCGGCGTCGAGTTCGACACCCGTGGCCGCAGGGCCGACGAGCAGCTCGAGGTCCTCGGCCGGCTCTGGGCCGACGGGGCCGCCGACCACGACGGCGAGTTCTTCCGCTTCTCCGGCGCGCTCTCCTACCCGAAGCCGCACTCCCCCGTCCCGGTCCACATCGGCGGCCACACCAAGGCGGCGGCCCGGCGGGCCGGCAGGTACGGCGCCGGCATCCAGCCGCTCGGGGTCGCCGGCGACGACCTGGCCGACCTGCTCGCGCTGATGCGATCGACCGCCGCCGAGGCCGGTCGCGACCCCGGCACCCTGGAGCTCACGCTCGGCCACCTGGTCACCCGCATCGACGCCGGCCGGGCGCAGCGCCTGGCCGACCAGGGCGCCGTCCGCGTCGTCCTCGCCGCGTCCGACACCTCCGACCTGTCGCAGGCCCAGGACGAGCTGTCCGCCTGCGCCGAGCGGCTGGGGCTGTCGTGACCGGGGCCGAGGTGCTGTCGCATCGGTACGCCGCCGCGGTCGACGCCCGCGACTGGGACGCCGGCGCGGCGCTGTTCACCGAGGACGGCGTCCTCGTCGTCCCCGACCCTCCCGACCACCTGGGCCCGACGCACGCCAGCACCGGCCGCGCCGAGATCCGCGCCGCCCTGGCCGAGCTCGAGGCCACCGACGCCACCCGCCACGAGGTGCTGGGCGTCGAGCCCGACGGCCGGGTCGCCTGCGTGGCCCACCACGTCATGGGCGGCCGCTGCGTCGACTGGCACCTGCACTACGTCGACACCGTCGAGGACGGCCTGTTCAGCCGGCGCGAGCTGCACATCGACCGCATCGAGGTGCACGAGGCCTAGGTCGGTACGACCTGTCGTGGCGGCGCGGGGACAGCGTCCGGCACCGCCACGATGGCCACCACCCCCGCGGCGGCGGACCGACCTCACACCTCGCCAGGGAGACGTCGCGGCGCTCATCGCCGCGGGCAAGGGCAACACGGAGATCGCGACCGAGCTGGCGATCAGCCTCAAGAGCGTCGAGGCCCATATCTCGTCGATCCGCGACCGCTGGCAGGCGTCGTCACGGTTCGACGTGGCGAGCCGGTGGTGGAGCCTCCAGAACGGCTGAGTGACTCACTGCCCTCCTGCTGGCTTCACGAGCTCGGCCACGGCCTCCGGGGTGAGAAGGGTTGTCACACGCCCGTGACCACGCGGGACCCGGAAGGCCAGCGAGGTGCTGGGGGCGGTCGTCGCGTTGCCGTCGTAGCTGTACCGGAACGAGAACGCATTGGGCTTGAAGACCCATCCGAAGTACCCGGCGTTGTTGGTGTACTGACGTTCGATGTCGTACCAGTCACCCTCGATCTTGGCCTGAATCCACACGGGACGGTTGGTGTACGCCCGGCCCGCTCGGATCAGCCGGCCCGGCACCGCGTATCTCCATGGCCCCCGATGGATGCGCCGAACCACCCTCTTGACCTTGGATTGCTTGGGGGGCTTGACCTTCAGCTCGAACGAGTCAGAACCGAAGGCGGTCGTCGAGCCGTAGTTGCTGTCGAAACCGGTCACCTCGACCTCGACGTCGTACGTGCCGGGATCGTTGAAGTCACAGAGCTCGACGTCGTACGAGATGGAGCCTGTGGACTCGTCGAAGGCGACGTCGCCATCCACCCAGTCACCGTTGGGGTCGTAGACCGAGATGTCGATGATGTTGCCCTCGGCGTCTGCCCACCAGTCGCCCGTCGCGCTCACGGTCGTGGTTCCGCACTCGCCACTCTTCAGGCGAATGGTGTTGCTGACGCTCACCGACACATAGCTGACGGCATTCGCAGGAGTGGTCGCGGCCAGACCGGAAACGGTGAGACCGAGAGCGAGCGCAGCGCATGACAGAAGACTTCCCCGTGACATGCGCAGAACCGTATGCGGGCGTGACGATCGAATGGATCGTCCGAGTCGACGAACCACCGGGGCCTCTTGGGATGGCGTCCGCCGCACACCGCATGGCCGTTACGGACCACTTCAACGGCCCAGCCGGACCAGCCCGAAAGGGTGGCCTGGACTAGCCGCTCGTTGTCACGCCGTGCGAGGAAGCGGCACGCCCGCGGACCTGATCGCGACGTCCACCGTCACGTGTCGGCGCGGCTCGTAGGTGACCGTGGAGCCGACCTCGGCGCCGACGATCGCCCGGCCGAGCGGGCTGCCCGGCGTGATCGTGTCGATGCCGGCGTACGTCTGCTCGACGGAGCCGATCAGGTAGGTCTCGTCGCCGTCGCCCAGGTCGACGGTGACCACGTCACCGACGGAGACGACGCCGTCGACGTGCTCGCGGTTGCCGAGCTCGGCGATCTCGAGCTCGACGGTGGCGATGCGCTCGTCGAGCAGCGCGAGGCGGATCAGGGCCTCGACGTTGGCGGCCTGGTCGGCCACGTCGCCCTTGCTGTCGTGCCGGGTCTCGGCGAGGACGGCGGCGCGCTCGGCGCGGAGGGACTCGAGGCGGAGGGTGAGGACTCGGGTGGTGTCGGCGTCGGCCGGAAGGGTCATGGCGGAGGCTTTCGGGGTCGGGCGGAGCAGAGGGGATGTCCTGCAATGCCCTCTTCAAGTCATCGGCAAACCTGTGCATTCCTTCGGTCTGGACCGGGGGCCATCATGAGTGGCGTGAACGACTCGATCACGCCGGACGACGGCGAGCACCTGGCCACCGGCTGGGAGCCGGACCTCCCCGTCGAGGACACGCTGGTCCGCCAGGCGGTCCACCTCCACGCGTCGTGGCCGACGACTGTCGCCCAGGCCCAGGGGCGGCCGTGGCACCGGTCCGAGGACTGGGTGGGTGGCTTCCTCGCGGACCGCGGCGAGCTGTCCAACCCGGTCGTCCTGCTCCGACCGCCGAGCGACCTGGGGGCACTCGTCGCCGAGATGGACGAGCTGATCCCTCCGAGCGTCCCGTTCTTCCTGGTCAGCCCGTGGCACGAGCCCGACTTCGCGCCGCACGGGCTCGTCCGGATCGGGTTCCCGCCGCTGATGCTCCGGTTGCCGACGCCGTACGACGTCCCGCAGCGGGACGGCGTCGAGGTGGTCGAGGTCCACGACGCCGACGAGCTGGCCGTGGCCGAGCGGGTGCTCGTCGACGGGTACCCGATGCCCGACGTCCTCCCCCTGACGCCCGGCGACGTGCTGCACCCCTCGATCCTGGGTCCCTCGACGAGGGTGTGGCTCGCCCGGGTCGACGGCGAGCCCGCCGCCGTCTCGGCCGCCCACCTGCACGGCGGCGCGACGCTCGTCGAGTACGTCGCCGCGCTCCCGGTCGCCCGCGGGCGCGGCGCCGGGTCCGCCGTCACCTGGGCGGCGACGCTGTGCGCGCCGGACCAGCCGGCGATGCTGATCGCCAGCGACGACGGCCGGCCGGTCTACGAGGCGATGGGGTTCGTCGCGATCGAGCGGTGGGCCGCCTGGTTGAGGCCCGCCACGGGATAGCCTCCGCACCGTGAAGTTCGAGACGGGGCACGAGGTGGTGATCGACCGCCCGCTCGACGAGGTCTTCAGGACGCTGGCGCTGGCCGACGACCTCGAGCGGCTGCTCCGGCTTTCCCCGCTCGTCACGAGCTTCACGCACCACAGCACGATCCCGGGCCCGACCCCGTCGACGCAGGTCATCAGCTTCGAGTTCGGCGAGCGCGTCCCGCTGCTGCCGGGTGGGCTGTACTCGGCCGACGTCACGATGAAGGTCGAGCAGACCGTCGACAGCGAGACCCACCGCGTCGACTACTGGAGCCAGACCCAGGGCGGCGCCAAGCTCAGCGTCCACAAGGTGCGCTCGTTCGCGCCGGCCGGTGACGGGACGCGGGTGTCCGAGGTCGTCCACGGCGTCGCGCCGGCGGGCCTGCACCTCATCGCACGACGGGCCGCCCGCAAGGCGCACGTCGAGCACATGGAGAGCTATCACCGACTCTTCGGCCCCGTGACGGTGTGACCGCCGGGTCTCAGATCTGCAGGACCGCCGCCGCGACCCGGTAGGCGCCGGCGACACCCTCGGCGTCGTGCAGGTCGGGGTCGACGCGGTCGGCCGCTCGGCGCAGGGCCTCACTCGGGTCCTGATCCGTGAGCGCGGCGGCCAGCCCCTCGATCACGATCCGCTGGTCGCGCTCGTCGAGGTGGTCGACCACCAGCCCGTTGTGCAGCATCGTCGCCGCCTCGGCCATCAGCTCGAGCGCGATCTCGAGGTCGACCTCGGGGCGGCTCGCCGCCGCCCGCTCGGCGGCGGCCAGGAACGCCTCGAAGCCGGCCGGCACGGGGTACGACGTCATGTCGTCGAGCCTCGCGTGAGGCGCCGGTTCGCGACAACCGGTTTCAGCAGGCCGCCGAACGGGGCGCGGGTGACGCCCGACCGCCGACTCAGAGGATGGACTCGGCGTGCCGGCGTCCCGTCCGGACGAGCGCAGGAACGGGCTCGCCCGACACCGCGACATCCGGGGCCTGCCCCTCGACGTGGAGCTCGGGGAGCCACTCGAGCCAACCGGGCAGGTACCAGTTCCACCGCCCGAGGAGCGCCATCGCCGCCGGGACGACGACCATCCGGATGAGGGTGGCGTCCAGGAGCAGCGCGACGCCGACACCGAAGCCCATCTGCTGGAACATGACCAGCTGACCGGCGGCGAAGCCGGCGAAGACGACGACGATGATCAGCGCGGCGCCGGTGATGAGCCGACCGGTGGCGGCGATGCCGTGGACGACGGCCTCCTGCGTGTCTCCGCACTCCGCGAACCGTTCACGGATCCTGCTGAGCAGGAACACGTGGTAGTCCATCGACAGTGCGAACAGCACCGAGAACAGGAACACCGGCACCCACGCCTCGATCCTCTCGACCTGCTGGAAGCCGAGCAGCTCGGCGCCCACGCCGTGCTGGAAGACCAGGACGAGCAGGCCGTACGCCGCGCCGACCGAGAGCAGGTTGAGGGCGACCGCCGTGGCGGACAGGACCAGCGAGCGGAACACCACGGTGAGCAGCACGAAGCTCAGGCCCAGCACGAAGACCAGCACGATCGGCAGCCAGTGGTTGATGACGTCGGAGTAGTCCACGTTCTCGGCCGTGGCGCCCCCCACCAGGACGGACGCGGAGGTCGAGTCGAACGCGGCGGGGACGAGATCCCCACGCAGACGGTCGAGACCTCGACGCGCGTCTGAGTTGTCGGGCTCACCGACGAGCGGGATGCTCAGGACCGCGACCGAACCGTTGTCGGCGACCTGCAGGTCGGGAGGCCCGAAGTCGGGGTCGTCAGTCACGGAAGCCTGGAGATCGTCGATCGCCGCGGCGATGTCCGCGGCGCCGATGTCGCCGGAGATGACGACCTGGGCGGGATCGCTGGTCGAGGTGCCGGGGAAGCTGCGCTCGAGAGCGAGCGCGCCTGCCTTGGCGTAGGTGTCGTCGGGTAGCGAGTCCACGCCGGAGGAGCCGGTCTGCAACCCGACGACCGGGGCGGCCGCGGCGAGCAGGATGAGGACGCCGGCCGCCAGTGCAGCTGCCGGACGGCGTACGACAGCACTGACGGCTCGTCTCCAGAAGCGGCTCTCCGCCGGGTGGGCGCGCCCGACGATCGGGAGCCGCAGGGCGTCGACCTTGTCCCCCAGCAGTGAGAGCAGAGCCGGCAGCAGCGTCAGCGCCGCAGCCATGGTGACGATGCCGACGATGATCGCGCCGAGGGACAGGCTCCGCAGGATCGTGTCGGGGACGAGGAGGAGCCCCAGCAGCGCGACGACGAACGAGCTGCCGCTGAACAGGACCGCCTTGCTGCTGGTGCCGCCGGTGGCGGCGATCGCGTCGAGCTTGTCGCGTCCGGACTGGCGTTCCTCGCGGTAGCGCGACAGCACGAAGAGGCTGTAGTCGATGCCCAGCGCGAGACCCATCGCGGTGATCATGTTGACGATGAAGAACGAGACGGGGGTGTACTGCCCGACCACCGTGGAGATCGCGACGGTGACGATGATCGAGAGGATGGCGACACCCATCGGGATGAACGACGCCACCAACGCCCCGAAGACCAGGAGCAGCACGATCATGGCGGCCGGCAGTCCGAACTTCAGCTCACCGTTCGTCAGGTCGGACTCCGACAGCTCGGTGAAGTCGTGGTCGAGCGTGTTCGCGCCCGTGACGTCCACCTCGAACGTCGGATCCGCATCGGCCGCGGACACCTCGTCCAGCACGAGCGCGATACCCGTCTCCGCGTCGTGCCCGAAGCTCAGGGTGACCACCGCCGCGTGACCGTCCTCGGAGATCCCGCATGCCGTCGGCGTACGGGTCGCCGATCCTCTCGACCGCCGCGGTCGTCCTCGATCGCTCCGCGGACCTCCTCGACGAAGCCGCGGAACTCCGGGTCGTCGACACCCAGCCGAGCCGAGTAGACGATCACCGCATCGTCGATGCGGTCACCCCGGGAGAAGTTCTCCGCCATCACCTGGTGAGCCCGTGCCGACTCCGGGTTGGTCGTGAGGGTCGCGTCCGAGGTGAACGCCGAGCCGATCAGTGACCCGATGGCCAGCACCGAGGCGGCGAGGACCAGTCCCCAGGCTGCGACGACACGCCACGGATGGTTCGCCGAGGCGCGTGCCAGCCTGCCGGTGACCGACGGAGCGGTGGTCAGCACAGCGGTCGACCGTCCGAGTCGTGGACCTGGCGGAACGCGATCAGGACGAGGTCGACGAGCCACCAGATCCCCAGGCCCCCGAAGGTGAGCAGCTTGGCCAGACCGAGCCACAGGTGTCCGAGGTAGAACCGATCCGCGCCGAAGGTGCCGAGGACGAGGGACAGGACGAGGGCGGCCGGCCAGGACTTGGCGGAGACTCTGGGAGTGGGTGGCGACGCGACGGTGCTCATGGTGTGCCTTCGACGGGGGTGGTCCGAGATCGGACGAGCGGTGCTCGCTGCGCTGGGGGCGCTCGTGCTCAGCGTCGGGTCCGGGATGCCGAACTTCGGCACACATGACTCGGGGCGGACACACGGGTTGACGATGTCGGCCATCGGTCGCGCGGACCTACTGTGACGGCATGGACGCCCGATGACCGCACCGCGGATCGTCATCGCCACCTTCGACGCCGCGCAGATCCTCGACGTCACCGGGCCCGCTGGAGGTCTTCTCCACCGCATCGCGCTACCTCGAGCCGGCGACGTACCGCACCGAGGTCGTCACCACCCGCGGCGGCTTCGTACGGCCAGCTGTGGCCTGGAGTTCGCGTCGTCACCGATCAGCGAGGTCAGCGGTCCCGTCGACACGCTCGTGGTGGCCGGCGGCATCGGCATGGAGACCGCGAGCCGCGGACGACGAGCTCCTGCACCACGTGCGACGGCTCGCGGCCGACGCACGTCGCGTCACGTCCGTCTGCTCGGGCGCCTTCGTCCTGGCCGCCGCCGGGCTGCTGGACGGTCGGCGCGCCACCACGCACTGGGACGCCTGCGGGCTCCTCGACGAGCGGTACGACGGCGTCACGGTCGACGCCGACGCCATCTACGTCCGCGACGGCAAGGTGTGGACCTCGGCCGGGGTCACCGCCGGCATCGATCTCGCCCTCGCGCTCGTCGCCGACGACCACGGACCCAGCGCCGCCGCCACGGTGGCTCGGCGTCTGGTCGTCTACCTCCAGAGGTCGGGCGGACAGGCCCAGTTCTCCAGCCTCCTGGCCGCGCAGTCGGCCGAGACCGCGCCGGTCAGCGACCTGTTGACCTGGCTGCTCGACCACCTCACCGACGACCTGTCGGTGGCCGCCCTCGCACGCCAGATCAACCTGTCCGAACGTCAGTTCAGCCGGGTCTTCAAGTCCGAGGTCGGCAGCACCGTGGCGGACCACGTGGAGGCCGTCCGACTCGAGTCGGCGTGCCGGCTGCTGGAGACGACCACCCGCACGATCGAGCAGGTCGCGAGGGCCTGCGGCTTCGGGACACCCGAGACCATGAACCGGGTGTTCCGCCGCCGCCTCGACACGACGCCCAGCGAGCACCGGCACCACTTCCGCGCGGTCACGCCGCGTCGCTGAGCACCGCGCTGCCCGGGGCGTCGCATCGTCCGCTCAGCGGACCACCCGGTACTGCACGTGCGTGGCGTACGGCGAGCTGACGACCCTGATGACCTCGAGGTCGATGTCCTCCTCGAAGCCGTCGAAGAGCCGCTTGCCCGCGCCGAGGATCACCGGCGCCGTCGAGATGACCAGCTCGTCGACGCGACCCGACGACAGGCCCTGGCGGATCAGGTCCGCTCCCCCGCCGAGGCTCACGTCGCGGTCGCCCGCCTCCCGGACCGCCAGGTCCAGCGCGTGGTCGAAGCCGTCGACGAAGTGGAAGCCGCTCTCGACCGGGGGCTGGTCCTCGAGCCGGTGGGTCAGCACCATCAGCGGCCCGTCGAACGGGTTCTCGCCACCCCACGCGCCCGCGGCGTCGTACATCCCGCGTCCGCAGACACCGGCTCCGAGGCCGGCGACGAGGGAGTCGAAGAACTCCTTGTCGGGCCCGGACATCTGCGAAGGCGTGCTCGCCGTCGTACGTCCAGGGGCCGCCCATCACCCAGTAGTGCAGCCGCTCACCACCCCGACCGAGGCCCTGGCCCGGGTGGTCGTCGGGACCGGTGATGTAGCCGTCGACTGACGTCGTGATGGATGCGATGACCTTGCCCATGGTTCCTCCTCGGTCGGTGTCCTGGTGCAGACCCGGGACGAGCGCCATCCTCATCGTCGCCGGGACGCTGTCCGGGCCGGCTTCCGACACGATCGTCAGGAGCCGGCCCGGGTAGTGGGTGCGGAGATCAGCCCGCCACGAGCTCCTTCGTCTCGGACACGGTCTCCCCGTGACCGGCGCCGTCGTCGGGTGTCCCCTCGACGTGCAGCTGCGGGAGTGCTCGGTCCAGCCAGCTCGGGAGCCACCAGTTGGCGTTGCCCAGCAGCGCCATGGTCGCCGGGACCAGCAGCATCCGGACCACCGTGGCGTCGATGAGGATCGCGACCGCCAGGCCGAGGCCCAGCATCTTCAGCGACGGCACCGGGCTGGTGACGAAGCTGAGGAAGACCACGACCATGATCAGTGCCGCCGAGGTGATGACGCGTCCCGTGCCCGCCAGTCCCCGCGCCACCGACTCGACGTTGTCGCCGGTGCGCCGGAACTCCTCACGGACCCGGGAGAGCAGGAAGACCTCGTAGTCCATCGACAGCCCGAACAGGATCGGGAACATGATCACGATGATCACCGAGGTGATCGGCGTCGGACCCTCGAGCCCGATCAGGCTGCTGCCCCAGCCCCACTGGAAGACCGCGACCAGGACGCCGTACGCGCCGCCGATGGACAGCAGGTTCATCACCGCGGCCTTGAGCGGGACGACCACGGAACGGAAGACCAGCATCAGCAGCAGGAACGACATCGCGATGACGACCCCGATGAACAACGGGAGCGTGTCGTCGAGCTGCTTGCTGAGGTCGTCGGTGACCGCGGTGATGCCTGAGACGTAGACGTTCCCCGGGGTGACCGCGCGGACCGCCGAGATGGTCGCCGAGGTGTCCGTGTCGCCCGGCCCGGTGGTCGGGATCGCGGTCAGGACGAGGGTGCTGCCGTCCGCCGAGGTCAGCGACTCGCTCACCGAGACGATGCCGGGCAGCGCGACGAGGTCGGCCGTCAGCTCGTCGACGCCGTCCACACCCACCCCGTCGTCGGTGAGGTCGACGACCATCAGGAGAGGTGCGTTGAAGCCGGTGCCGAAGCCCTCGGACAGCAGGTCGTAGGCCTGGCGGTGCGTGGTCGAGGTCGATGCGTCGCCGGCGCCCGGGAACGCGGTCTGGATCCACAGGGTCGGGGTCGCGAGGGCGAGCAGAGCCACGACCGAGCCGAGCAGGTAGGGCCAGGGTCGGCCCGGCGACCCGGTGCCCGAAGCGCCACCAAGCGGTGTCCTCGGGGCGCTTCGCGGGGCGGTGCCGGCGTCCGACCCTGCCCTTGTCGATCCTGTCCCCGAGCAGGGAGAGCACGGCCGGGAGCAGGGTGACGGCGGTGGCGACGGCGAACAGCACCATCAGGGCGGTGGAGAGGCCGATCGAGGTGAGCACGCCCAGGCCGGTGAGGGCGAGAGACGTGGTGGCGATGACGACGGTGCCGCCCGCGAAGACGACGGCCGCTCCCGAGGTCGACATGGCGCCGGCCAGTGCGACGGCGTTGTCCTGACCCGCGGCGCGGTTCTCGCGGTAGCGCGCCAGGATGAAGAGCGCGTAGTCCACGCCGACGCCGAGGCCGATCAGCCCGGCGATCGGGATGGCGGACCCCGACACGTCCATGGACCCGGCGAGCAGGGTGATGCTGCCGATGCCGGCACCGACGGCGACGACGGCGAGGCCGATCGGCACGACCGCGCTGAGCAGGGTGCCGAACACGACGACCAGGACCAGCAGCGCGACCAGGAGCCCGATCCCGATGTGACCGGTGTCGTCCTCGGCCTTCAGGAACGTCGTGTCGCCGCCGAGCTCGACCTGCATGCCGTCGACCTCGATGGCCGACACCGCCTCGGAGATCACGGTGACCTCGGGCTTCTCGAGGTCTCGAGCAGGTGCGTCGAAGGTGAGGACGGCGTAGCCGATCGTGCCGTCCTCCGAGATCGTCCCCGCCGCGAACGGGTCAGCCAGGGACTCGACGTGCTCGAGGGTGGCGACGTCGGCCAGCACGGCGGCGACGTCCGCCCGGTGCTCCTGCAGCGACCCGCCGTCGGCGGCGGCGAAGACGACCATCGCCGACGCCTTGGACGCCTCGGGGAAGTTCGTCTCGAGAAGGTCGATCGCCTCGGCGCTCTCGCTGCCCGGCGCGGAGAAGTCCTCGGTGAACGTGCCGCCGGCCGCACCGGCGAGGAAGAACACGCCGACGAGGACGGCGACCCAGGCGGCGACGGTGCGCCACGGGTGCCTGGCGCTGCTCATGGCGATGCCACGGGTGAACCTGTTCATGGTCGTGCCTCTCAGTGAGTGGTTTCAGAGGTGGTGGGTGGTGCCGGTTCCGCAGCGACGCGGACGACCGAGACGAGGGGCAGCCCGACGTCGCGGATCCTGTTGAGCAGCCCGTGCAGCGCGGACTGGTCGACGACGTCCCCGCTGACGACGGTGGTGCCGTCGTCCTGGGTGGTGATCGTGAAGCCGTCGAACCAGGCGGCCCAGCGCGGGCCGAGGTGCCCCGTCAGGCGGATCTCGTAGCGCCCCGGACCGTGGTCGTCACCGCTCGACATCTCGCTCATGCCGGCGAAGCTATGGACGGATGTGGTGAGTGCGGATCACATCGTGTGGTGATCCTGCTAGAGGTCGAGCTCCTCGGCACGGCGGACCGCGGCGCGCCGGCTGTTCACGCCGAGCTTGGCGTAGACGTTCTTGGTGTGGGTGCGCACCGTGTTCAGGGACACCACCAGCCGCCGGGCGATCTCGGGTCCGCTGAGGTCGGTGGCGAGCAGGCGCAGCACCTCGTGCTCGCGCTCGCTGAGCGGCTCGACCAACCCCTGGGTCGCGGGTGCCCGCCTCGGCGCGGGTCCGGCCTGGCCGAGCGCCGCCAGCAGCCGTCCGACGTGCGCCGACCCGCCCTGGGCCGCGGCCGAGCGCAGCAGGTCGGCCATCGGCGCTCCCTCGTCGACGAAGACCCGCACGTGTCCCTCGGGCCCGGCGAGGTCCAGCGCCCGGTCGAGTGCGACGAGCGCCGCGGGTACGTCACCGCGGTGCTGCTGCGCGAGGGCCTGGAGGACCAGGATCTCGATGACCGCCGCGGTCCTCCCTCCGGCGTCGGCCGCCTCGTGGAGCCGGCCGAGGAGCGCGACGGCGTCGTCGAGCGAGGACCGGCTGTTCTCGAGCCTGGACTCCTCCAGGAGCGCCCTGGCCAGCGTCACGTGCTCGAACTCGCGCAGGTAGCTGAGCTCGTCGTCGACCGCGACGCCCTCGTCGCGGGCCCAGCCCCGGACCTCGTCCAGGCGGCCCTGCCGGACCAGGACCCGCGCCTTCAGCGCCGGGACGGGCCGGACCCGTGGCGAGAAGTCGCCGACGTACACCCGGTCCGCCTCGTCGAGGAGGGCGAGCGCGCCGTCGAGGTCGCCCTCGGCCTCGCGGAGCCGCGCCATCGCCACCCGCCAGCGGTAGGGGTTCTGCGGCAGGCCCAGGTGGTCGCCCAGCGCCTGGCTCCGGAGCAGCGCCTGCTGCGTCGCCTCGAGGTCGCCGCGAGCGTGGTGGACGGCGCTCATCCCGACGTGCATGTCGGCGACGCCGCGCGGCGGCGGCCCGTCCACCGTCGCGGCGAGGCGCAGCGCGTCCTCGTACGTTCGCAGGGCGTCGCCGAGCTGCGCCCGGATCAGGTACAGGTCACCGACCGTGATCGCGATCCCCTGGACGTCGGCGACGTGGCCGGCCCGCTCGAAGGTGTCGAGGCAGGAGACGTACGCGTCGTAGGTGGTCCGCAGGTCGCCCTCCGCCCAGCAGGCGAGGCCGATGAGGGCGGTGCCGGCACCGAGGGCGAGGAGGTCCTCCTCGTCGCGCAGCTCGAGCGCTCGCCGCGCGTGTGCGACGGTCGCCTCGCCGTCGCCGAGGGCGAGCGCCTGGCCGGCGCGGTAGACGGCGACCCACGTCGCCAGCCGGGCCAGCTCCAGCTCGTTGACCGCGACCATGCCCGGCGGCCGGCCGTCGTCGCTGGCGGCGATCGCCTCCACCCAGTGCTCGGCGTCCTGCAGCCTGGCCTCGACCCCGGCGACCTCGGCCGTGGAGAGCATCGAGCCGGCGAAGGCGATGCAGAGGACGGGCCTGGCCTTGATGACCTCGTCCGGCAGCGCCTCCAGCCAGCCCCGCAGCAGGGCGTCCTGCCGGTCCCGGCGAGCCATCGACAGGCTGAGCTCGATGAGGTCGGCCGCGCGTTCGACGTCCCCGCCGACCGTCGCGTGGCGGATGGCCTCGGCGGGCTCGCCGTTGTCGGCGTACCACCGGCTCGCCCGGCGGTGCAGCTCGGGGACGAGCTCGGGCCGCTCGTCGAGCAGCCGCGCCATCAGGACGTCGGCGAAGAGGTGGTGGTAGCGGTACCAGCGGCGCTGGTCGTCCAGCGGCACCAGGAACAGGTTGCCGCGGTCGAGGGCCTGCAGCATCGCCCGGCCTCCGGCGCCGTCGGCGACGGCATCGCAGAGCGGGCCGCTCAGCCGGCGCAGCACCGCCGTGCGGAGCAGGAAGTCCTGGACCTCCTGCGGCTGGCGCTGCACGACCTCCTCGACGAGGTAGTCGACGACGTACCGGTCGTCGCCGGCGAACCCGGCGATGAACGCCGTGGCGTCGTCGCGCCCCTGCATCGAGAGGGCGGCGAGCTGCAGCGCCGCGATCCAGCCCTCGGTGCGTCCCTCGAGGGCCGCCACGTCGTCGCCGGTGAGCGCCAGGCCCATGGAGCCGTTGAGGTACGCCGCCGCCTCGTCCGCGGTGAAGCGGAGGTCTGCGGCGCGGACCTCGACCAGCTCGCCGCCGGCGCGCAGCCGCGCGAGCGGGAGCGGCGGGTCGGACCTGCTGGCGATCACGAGGTGGAGCTGCGGCGGGAGGTGGTCGAGGAGGAAGGCCATCGCCTCGTGGACCTCCCGCGACTCGACGACGTGGTAGTCGTCGAGCACGAGGACGACGTGTCCGTCGATGCTGCCGAGGTCGTTGATGAGCGTGGTGAGCACCGCCTCGACGGGGAGCGCTCGGGGCGACTGCAGCAGCTCGAGGGCGCTCGCGCCCATGGTCGGCGCGAGGGTCCGCAGGCCGGCGATGACGTAGGTCCAGAAGTGCGCGGGGTCGTTGTCGCCGGGGTCCAGCGACAGCCAGGCTGCGGAGCGCAGCCGGCCGTCGGGCGGCGCTGCGGCCAGCCACTCCGCGAGCAGCGTGGTCTTGCCGAAACCGGCCGGGGCCGAGACCAGGACGAGCTTGGAGGCGGTCCCCCGGTCCAGCCGCTCGCTCAACCGGGACCGCACCACCTGGCCCTCACGGGGCCGGGGGACGTACAGCTTCGTCTCAAGCACCGTGAGAGGGATGACGGGCTGCGGCTGCGAGCGCATGATGGTCAGACTCTAGGTCGCTGCTCGGGCCCGGCGACCGTTCCAGCGACGGAGGCCCGAGTGAGTGTCACGGTCCGGACGGAGGTCCGCGTCGGCCGGCGCTTCATCGCGCTCTACACGGCGGCGTTCATGGGCACGTGTCTCGTCCTGATCGCGCCGCTGCTCGTCACCCTCGCGCTCAAGGTGAACGCGCTCGTCGGGATCGACGCCGCACCGCACAACCTGTCGCTGGTGACCGGGGTCGGTGCGCTCGTCGCGATGTTCGGCAACCCGCTGCTGGGCCGGCTGAGCGACCGGACGACGTCGCGCCTCGGGATGCGTCGACCGTGGATGGGCATCGGGCTCGCGGGCGGCTCGCTCGGCGTGCTGCTGGTCGCCGTGGCACCCAACGTCGGCGTCGTGCTGGTCGGGTGGTGCGTGGCCCAGCTCTTCTTCAACGGACTGCTCGCCGCGATGGTGGCGGTGCTGCCCGACCAGGTCCCGGTCTCGCAGCGCGGTCTCGTCTCCGGTGTGCTCGGCGTCTGCCTGCCCGTGGCCTCGGTCGGTGGCACGTACGTCGTCCAGCTCTTCGACGCCAGCCAGGTCGCGATGTTCCTGGCTCCGTGCGCCATCGGTGCCCTGCTGGTGATCCCGTTCGCCGTCGTCCTCGACGACCGGCGGCTGGCTCCCGAGGACCGCCCGCCGTGGTCGACGCGCGAGCTGCTCAGCACGTTCTACGTCGACCCGCGCCGCAACACCGACTTCACCTGGGTGTTCGTCAGCAAGCTGCTGTTCGTCACGGCGTACGCGTTCCTGGTGACGTACCAGGCCTACTTCCTCATCGACCGGATCGGCAGCGACGAGGACGACGTCCCGCACGAGATCTTCCTCAGCACGCTGGTGCAGGCCTCGGTGGTCGTCGCCGCGTCGCTGCTGGGCGGTCGGCTGTCGGACCGGACCGGCCGTCGCAAGGCGTTCGTCCTCGCGGGCTCCGTCGTGTACGGGCTGGCGCTGGTGGCGATCTCGGTGGCCGGGAGCTTCAACGCCTTCCTGGTCGGGATGGCGCTGGCCGGGCTCGGCTTCGGCGTGTACGTCGCCGTCGACCTCGCACTGGTGGCCGACGTGCTCCCCGACGAGGCCAGCACCGCCAAGGACCTCGGCGTCTTCAACATGGCCGGCGCCCTCCCGTTCTCGGTGGCGCCGGCCCTCGCGCCGGCCGTGCTCCACCTCGGCGGGGGCAGCTACGGCGTGCTGTACGGCGTCGCCGCGGCCTGCGCCCTGCTGGGGGCCGCGGCGATCCTGCCGGTCAGGCGCGTGCGATGAGGCGCGCACGGGCCCGGTGCAGGCGCGGCATCAGCCCGTAGATCACGATCGGCACGGCGATGGTCGCCAGGACGAACGTCCGGGGGACGGTGGACAGGTCGGCCAGCGCGTCCTGGAGCAGGAGGTTGAGGCCGATCAGGGTGGGGACGACGGCCAGCCAGATCATCAGGGCCAGCTGGTGCTTGGTGGGCGGTGGGACGGTCATGGTGTTGCTCCTTCGTGGGTGAGTGCCTGGCGGACGTCGTCGTCCACCAGGTCGTTGTTGATGGCGATGGCGGCCGAGGAGCCCTCGCCGGCGGCGGTGATCACCTGGGCTCGCGGGTTGGCCACGTTGCCGGCGACCCAGACGCCCGGGACCGAGGTGCGGCCGGTGGCGTCCGTGCGGGGCCAGCCCGCGTCGTCGGTCTCGCAGCCGAGACCGACGAGCAGGTCGTTGTTGGGCACGAACCGTGGGCGCACGAAGACGGCCGAGCGCTCGAACACCGCACCGCCGTCGACCTCGACGCCGCGGAGCGCGTCGTCCTCGACGACCAGGCGGGTCACAGGGCTCTCGACGATGTCGATGCCCCGGGCCACGAGCCGCTCGCGTTCGCCGTCGGAGACCTCCCCGCCGTGGGTGAAGAGGACGACGTCCGGAGACCACTGTCGGATGATCAGCGCGTGCTGCACGGTCTCGGGGCCTCGTCCCAGGACACCGAGCGGCTGGTCGCGCACCTCGTAGCCGTGGCAGTACGGGCAGTGCAGGAGGTCGCGCCCCCAGCGCTCCGCGGCGCCGGGCACGTCGGGGATCTCGTCCCGCAGACCGGTGGCCACCAGGAGGCGGCGGGCCGTCAGGACGGAGCCGCTCGCGAGCCGGACCTCGAAGGCGGACCCGCGCGGGGTCACCGCCACGACCTCGTCGGCCAGCAGCATCCCGCCGTACCCCTCGACCTCGGCGCGACCGGCGGCCACGAGCTCGGACGGCGGCATCCCGTCGCGCGACAGGAAGCCCTGCATGTGCGCCGCGGGGGCGTTGCGCGGACGGCCGCCGTCGACCACGGCGACGCGGCGGCGGGCCCGGGTCAGGACCAGCGCGGCGGACAGGCCGGCGGCGCTGCCACCGACCACGACGACGTCGTACGACGTGTTCTCGCTCATGTCGTCGAGGTTGCCGCGCGCTGACCCCTGCGGCAACGATCGTTGCCAAACCTGGGAACCCCGCGCTGCAATGGCCCCGTGAGCAGCACACCGATCGCGGCGACCCTGGACCAGGTCGGGCCGCGGCTGCGGCAGGTCCGCGAGCAGCGTGGGGCCACCCTCACCGAGGTCGCGGCGACGACGGGGATCTCGAAGAGCACCCTGTCGCGCCTGGAGAACGGGCAGCGGAAGCCGAGCCTCGAGCTGCTCCTCCCGCTGGCCCAGGCCTACCGGGTGCCGCTGGACGACCTGGTCGGGGCGCCCGAGGTCGGTGACCCGCGGATCCGGCTGAAGCGCGAAGCGCGTGAACGGCCGGACCGTCCTCCCCCTGACCAAGCAGCCGGGCGCCGTCCAGGCGTGGAAGATCGTCATCCCCGCCTCGCAGAAGACGCCCGAGCCCCGGGTGCACGACGGCTACGAGTGGCTCTACGTGCTCAGCGGCCGGATGAGGCTGGTGCTGGGCGAGCAGGACCTCGTGCTCGGGCCCGGCGAGGTGGTCGAGTTCGAGACGACGCTGCCGCACTGGTTCGGCAGCACCGGCGAGGGCCCGGCCGAGGTGCTGAGCATCTTCGGTCGGCCCGGAGAGCGGATGCACGCGCGGGAGGCCGAGGGATGAGCGATGCTCGACCGCGAGTGGCAGCGGTTCACCACATCGTGTGATCACCGCTCACCAGTTGCGTCCCTAGCTTCCGGTGCATGGAGATCCTGGACTGGCTGGCCACCGTGGTGTCGGCGCCGTTCGACCGGGCCACCACCGTCCACCTCGTCCTGGCCGGCGGCCTGCTCGTGGTGGCCGCCGGGCGTGACCTGTGGGGGACGGTCCGATGAGCTCGACGTGGCGGGTGCCCGCCGGGCTGGTCGCTCTCAGCCTGATCCCGGTCGTCTCCGGGACCCTGCGCGTCGTCGAGCTGCTCGGCGGTCCGGTGACGATGCCGGCCAAGTCGGCCCTGCTGGAGTCGCCGGCGCCGGTCGTCGTGCACATCGTGAGCGCCATCCCGTTCGTCCTGCTGGGTGCGCTCCAGTTCTCCGGCGGCGTACGCCGGCGCTGGCCCGGGTGGCACCGCCGGGCGGGCAGGCTGCTCGTCCCGCTGGGGGTGGCCGCCGCCGTGTCCGCGCTGTGGATGAACCAGTTCTACGTCGACCCCGAGGGGCGCAACGAGCTGCTCTACGCGTTCCGCCTCCTCTTCGGATCGCTGATGCTGTGGAGCCTCGTCCTCGGCGTCCGGGCGGTGCGCCGGCGCGACTTCCGCACCCACATGGCGTGGATGACGCGCGCCTACGCCATCGGCCTCGGCGCCGGCACCCAGGCGTTCACGCTGGGTCTCGGCCAGGGCGTCTTCGGCACCACCCCGCTCACCACCGCCGTCTTCCAGGCCGCCGGCTGGGTCGTCAACCTCGCCGTGGCCGAGTGGGTCATCCGGCGCTCGCGCCGCCACCCAGCCGTCCGAGCGGATGGCCGGCGGGGCCGCCCCGTCCACTCCCCCGGATGACCTAGGCCCGCCGGTCCGCGAAGAAGTCGCGGGCGAACGCGCGCTGGCCGGCCATGCTCCAGTTGTCGTGGTCCTCGCCGTACGCGGTGAGGCCCTCGAAGCTCCACTCGGTCAGGCAGTTCCAGGTCCAGAGGTTGGGGTTGATCGCGAACCCGAACCGGTTCTGCGTCCGGCCCTCCGCGTGCAGCCCTCGGCCGATCTGGTCGACCGCGGTCAGCCGGACCTTGGTAGGGGCTCCCGTTCCCGGGTCCCGCTCGGTGACGACCCGCTCGCCGCTGGCGAGCTTGGACCACACGCCGTCGCGCAGCAGGTAGCCGTGGATCACGATCGCGCCGGTGCCGAAGTCCATGGTGATCGCGTGGAAGGCGTCGTTCTCCGACAGGGTCGCGTAGCTGTAGCCGCCGCTCTGGCTCGTCGTTCCGTGGATGCCCATGCCGTGCTGGGTCCGGTGACCCCACGACCGGTCCCGGAAGCCGTACGAGTCGACGTCGATCCGCTCGCCGTCGAGGTGGATCACGCCGGTGAACCGCCCCGGCTGGTCGAGGTGGGTCTCGCCCAGGTAGTGCGGCTCGGTCACGCCGGTGAACTCGAGGTCGACGCTGACCTGGTCGCCGCCGTCCGGGTCGACGTACGAGATCGCGTAGCGCTTGGCCGGCTCCAGCACCTGGTACGACGCGCCGTTGCCGAGCCGCAGGTCCGACAGCGGCTGGTCGGGCAGCGGCAGGTGCCAGAAGCTGCGGGCGTAGCGGCAGTTCCAGATCTGGTCACCCGTGTCGTCCCAGAAGTAGGCGCCGGCCGCCGCCACCCCGAGCGTCGGCTTGAAGAACGGGTAGAGCTGGCCGGACAGCCGTCGCTCCGGCACCGTGAACGTGAACCAGCAGGTCTCCGCCCAGTCGTGGTCGTCGGGGTCGGTCGGCGGGTGGAACTCGTCGTCGCTCATGCGGCCCCTCCCCTGGTCCGCGCCTCCGCCAGCGCCAGCGCGAGGACGTCGGTCGCCGGGTTGTCCCGCCAGAACGTGTGCCCCTCGGGCATGACCCCCTGGGCGTCGTACCGGTTCATCACGAGCACCGCCGTCGTGGCGAACCGCAGCGCAGCGAGGACCTCGTACCAGATCGTGTCGCCCGCCTCGCGTCCTGCGTGCCCCTCGTAGATCGCGACCTGCTCGGCCCGCGTCGGCTCTCCCGGGAGCCGCTCCTGGCCCGACCCCTCGTGCATCCACCGATCCGCCATCAGCCACCACCCGAGGTCGAGCTCCGCCTCGGCGAGAGCGGCTCCCTCGAAGTCGGTCACGCACCGGCACTCGTGGGTGGTCGCGTCCCAGATCATGTTGCCGAGCCGCGCGTCGCCCCACGACAGGCGTACGTCGCCGGGCGCCGGGTCGTCGGGCTGGCGCTCCTCCAGATAGCCGATCGCGTCGTCGATGACCTCGCTGGAGCGGTCGCCGAGCGCCTGTCGGAGGGTGTCGACCCAGATCTCACGCTGGCGCCGGGCGCCGGGAGTCGTCCCGGGCGGGTCCAGGACCTCGAGGTCCGTGCCCCTCCAGGGGACGTCGTGGACGGCGGCCAGCACGCGCAGACCGTCGTCGATCATCGTCGACCGCGCCTCGGGCGACGCGTCCGCGTAGAAGCCCTCCCGCGTGCACGGCGGGTCCTCGATCGGCACCAGCCCGGCGACGTGCTCCATGACGAAGAAGGGCGCTCCCAGCACGCCCGCATCGGTCTCCTCGCCGAGCACGCGGGCGAGCGGGACGGCGCCGTCGAGCGCCGCCATGACCATCCGCTGGAACATCACGCCGGTCGTCAGCCCGGTGGCCTGGGCCGGGTAGATCGGCGCGTCCTGGCCGTCGCGGCGCAGCACGAGCCGCTGCTCGCCGGTGCTGGTCTCCGCGTCGACGATCAGCGTCTCGGACGAGTAGCCGCTCCCCGGCCTGCCACGGGCACTCAGCGTCGGCCGCTCACCGAGCACCTCGGTCAGCCAGGTCGCGAGCGGGTCCAGCCAGGCGTCGTCGTCCACGCTCGGACCCTAGGTGAGAACTGGAACGTGTTCTAGTGCCTGCCGGTGCCGGCCTCAGCGCCAGGGGTCGGCGATCTCGCGCAGCTCGAGCAGCACCTCGTGCACCTGTCGCAGGCGGTCGGCCCCCACGTGTGCGGTCCACTCGGCCATGACCCGCTGGACCTCGGCACCGGCTGCGGCGATGACGGGGTCGACGCGCTCGGTCAGCCGGACCAGCCGAGCCCGGCCGTCGGTGGGGTCGGGGACACGCTCGACGTACCCCGCCTCCTCCAGCTGCTCGACGAGGGTGGCCGCGCTCTGCTTGGTCACCCGCGCCTGGGCCGCGAGGTCGGAGACCCGGGTGCCGTCCGGGCCGATCCGGGCCGCGATCCGGGCCTGCGCCGGCGAGATGTCGTCGACGCCCGCGGCCACGACGGCGTCGTACGCGCGCTGCTCGAGCTCGCGGTTGGCGATGAACAGCAGGACACCGAGACCGGGGTCTTGACGAGGGGACGACACTTTGTCATTTTAGACAGATAAACTGTCTAACTGGTGGGAGGCGCGTGTGGACAGCGACGAGGTCTGGGGCCACATCGACCGCGAGCGGGCCTACCTCGCCGACCTGCTCGCGTCGCTGCCGCCCGAGGACTGGGAGCGCCAGAGCCTGTGCGACGGCTGGACGATCCGCGACGTCGGGGCCCACGTCTCGATGGCCGAGGCGCGGGTCCGGGACATCCTGTGGCCGGCGATCCGGTCCGGGTTCAGCTACAACGGCATGGTCCGGCGCGCCGCACTGAGCAACCGCGCGTCGCACGACGAGATCGTCGCGACCATCCGCGGTTTCGCCGACACCCACCAGCTCGCGCCGTTCATCACCGAGCTCGAGCCCCTCCTCGACGTCATGGTCCACGTGCAGGACATCTGCATCCCGCTCGGGATCGAGCGCGAGATCCCGGTCGACGTCGCCGCAGTCACCGCCACCCGGATGCTCTCGCTCCGCGGGCCCATGCGGCTGTGGCGCGCCCCGACCCACGTGAAGCTCGTGGCCACCGACACCGACTGGTCGTACGGCGAGGGTCCCGTCGTCGAGGCGCCGATGCAGTCGATCCTGCTCGGCGTCATGGGACGGCAGCCGCTGCCGATCGACCACCTCGCGTCCTGACCTCGCCCCTACCGAGGACCAACCGGCCCGTCGTAGCGTGCGAAGGCATGGAGTCCTACGCCCGCGGCGAGACCGACACTCCCCTGCTCGAGCAGACGATCGGCGAGAGCTTCGAGTCGACGTTCATCACCTGGCCCGACCGCGAGGCGCTGGTGGAGTTCGCGACCGGCCGGCGCTGGACCTGGGCCGAGCTCAACCAGGACGTCGACGACCTGGCCATCGGCCTGCTCAAGGTCGGGATCACCAAGGGCGACCGGGTCGGCATGTGGGCGCCGAACTGCGCCGCCTGGACGATCACCCAGTACGCCACCGCGAAGATCGGCGCGATCCTGGTCAACGTCAACCCGGCGTACCGCACCCACGAGCTCGCGTACGCGCTCAAGCAGTCCGGGACCAAGCTGCTGATCTCGGCCGAGGAGTTCAAGGGCTCGTCGTACCGGGACATGGTCGACGAGGTGCGCGGCGACATCCCGACGCTCGAGCAGGTCGTCTTCCTCGACTCGCCAGACTGGACGGCGCTCAACGCGCACGACCCGGGCATCACGCTGGCGGAGGCCTTCGACTGGCCGCTCTTCCCGGACGACCCGATCAACATCCAGTACACGTCGGGCACCACGGGCTACCCGAAGGGCGCGACGCTCAGCCACCGCAACATCCTCAACAACGGCTACTTCACGACCGAGCTGATCAACTTCACCGAGCAGGACCGGCTCCTGCATCCCAGTGCCCTTCTACCACTGCTTCGGCATGGTCATGGGCAACCTCGGCTGCACCTCCCATGGCGCCACGATGGTGCTGCCAGGCCCGGGCTTCGACCCCGAGACCTCGCCTCGAAGCGATTGCCGCGGAGAAGTGCACCGCCGTGTACGGCGTACCGACGATGTTCATCGCGATGCAGAACCACCCGACGTTCGCCGACCACGACCTCTCGTCACTGCGGACCGGGATCATGGCCGGCTCGATCTGCCCGGTCGAGGTGATGAAGCGCTGCATCAACGACATGAACATGCCCGAGGTCTCGATCGCCTACGGCATGACCGAGACGTCCCCGGTCTCCTGCCAGACCCGAGACGACGACGACCTCGACCGGCGTACGGCGTCCATCGGCCGGGTCCACCCGCACCTGGAGATCAAGATCGTCGACCCCGCCACCGGCGAGACCGTCGAGCGCGGCGAGACCGGCGAGTTCTGCACCCGCGGCTACTCGGTGATGCTCGGCTACTGGGAGGACCCGGAGAAGACCGCCGAGGCCATCGACGCCGACGGCTGGATGCACACCGGCGACCTCGCCGAGATGCGCGAGGACGGCTACTGCAACATCGTCGGCCGGATCAAGGACATGGTCATCCGCGGCGGCGAGAACATCTACCCGCGCGAGATCGAGGAGTTCCTCTACCAGCACCCCGACATCGAGGACGTCCAGGTCATCGGCGTCCCCGACGAGAAGTACGGCGAGGAACTCTGTGCCTGGATCAAGATGCGCGGGGGCGCTGCTCCCCTGGACTCCGACGCCGTCCGCGAGTTCTGCTCAGGCAGGCTCAGCCACTACAAGATCCCGCGGTACGTGATGGTCGTCGACGAGTTCCCGATGACGGTGACCGGGAAGATCCGGAAGGTCGCGATGCGGGAGGAGTCCTCCGAGCAGCTCGGCCTCGGTCGCTGACGACCCGACCCGCCTGGGGGTCCCTCGTCGCAGCGCACGGGAGCGACTACGTTGACCCGGTCCCCGCGGAAGAGGAGAAACCCAGCATGAACGCATCCACCCCGAGGCGCCGTGTCGCGGCCCTGGCGAGCGCAGCCCTGGCTGCCGCCGGCCTCATGGCCATCGCCCCGACAGCCTCCGGCGCGGCCGACCCTCATGCCGTCGAGGCCAAGACCCGCGTCCACTGGTCCAACGGCAAGGCACTCGGTGCCTCGGGCAAGGGCGCCGACGCCGTGCGCAACTACCTCGCCGGCCAGGGACTCGGCCAGGCCACGGCCGACTCGCTGCGCGGCAAGGACAGCTGGGCCTCCAAGGGGGTCACCTACCTCCGCCTCGAGCAGTACGCCGGCGGCCTGCGGGTCGTGGACAGCGACATCAAGGCGGCCCTCGACAAGCAGGGACGCCTGATCAGCGTGGTCGAGAACGCCAGCAGGGCCGGGACTCCGAAGGCCGCCCGCGTCACCGCGGCGCAGGCCAAGACGGCCGCCATCGACTCGATCTACCAGGGCCGCGCCGTGTCGTACCTCCAGGCACCCAGCGTCGAGCGCGTCGCCGTGCCGATGAGCGACGGCAGCCTTGCCGAGGGTTTCGAGGTGACCACCTGGGACAGCGACAACCAGCTGCGCGAGACGGTGGTCGACGGCTCCGGCGCGGTGGTGGGGTCTGAGCTGCGCACCGCCGAGGACGGCTACAACGTCTTCCCGGAGGACCCCGACAAGGGCTCGCAGACCCTGGTCTCCAACCCGGCCGACGCGGTGGCGTCGCCCAGCGGGTGGCTCACTGGGCTGAACCAGTACGTCGACGACATCACCGGCAACAACGCGCACGCGTACCGCGATGCCGACGCCAACAACAAGCCCGACCCGGTCGGTGCGGCCGACAACGACGGTGTCTTCGACAAGGTCTTCAACGCCGGCACCCAGCCGTCGGCGGGTGACAACAAGCGCGGTCGCCGTCCAGAACCTCTTCTACCTCAACAATAAGATCCACGACCTCCTGTACCTGGCCGGGTTCACCGCGGCCGCGGGCAACTTCCAGGATGGACAACTTCGGCCTCGGCGGCCGAGCCGGCGACCCGGTGCTCGCGGAGGCGCAGGACGGCAGCGGCACGGACAACGCCAACTTCGCCACGCCGAAGCGACGGCACCTCGGGCCGCATGCAGATGTACCTCTGGAGCGTCCCCGGCACCAGCCAGGTCGTCCAGGGCGCCAGCTCGTACAACGCACCCGTCGCCGAGTTCAGCGCACCGCTGACCGTCGCCGGCGCGACCGGGCCGCTGGCCATCGCCAACGACGGCACCGGTGCCACCGCCGACGCTTGCGAGACCGTCGCACCGGTGGCCGCCGGGAGCTTCGTGGTGGTCGACCGCGGCACCTGCGACTTCGTGGTCAAGGCAGCCAACGTGAAGGCGGCCGGCGCCGCGGGGATGATCGTGGCCAACAACGTCGCCGGAGCGCCGTTCGTGCATGGGCGGTGCCGACTCCGCAAGTTCGGCATTCCGGCCGTGATGGTCGGCCAGGCCGACGGCGCCGCGCTCAAGGCCAACGTCGGGATCGCGACCACGATCCGCCTGGTCAACCCGGCGCCGCTCCGCAAGCGACGGCGACCTCGACTCGGACATCGTCTACCACGAGTACGGCCACGGCCTGACCTGGCGGATGATCGGCCAGCATGTCCGGCGCGGTCGCCGGCGGCATCGGCGAGGGCATGGGCGACACGCTGGCGATCATCATCAACAACGACGACCGGTCGTCGGCGAGTACTCCTTCAGCGACCCGGTGGGCATCCGCCTCGGAGTCCGTACGAGGGCTTCACGCCGCACCTACGCCGACATCCTGTTCACCGAGGTCCACGACGACCGGCGAGCTGTACGGCGCGATCACCTGGCAGACCTGTGGAAGCGCTACCAGGCGGCCGGCCTCGGCCAGTCCGACATCCTGTTCGACCTCGTCCAGGGCATGAACTTCACGCCCGCGAAGCCGACCTTCGAGGAGATGCGCGAGGGCATCCTCGACGGGCTGGTCGCCAACGCCAACACCGGCCGGACCTGCCTCGTGTGGAACGCGTTCGCCAAGTACGGCGTCGGCCTCGGCTCGTCGGCGAAGGTGTCCGGCGGCGGAGCGACGGTGGTCGAGTCGCTCGCCGTGCCCCCGGGCTGCTGATCGTCTGACCAGGACCGCCCCCGACCGCACCGCGGTCGGGGCGGTTCGCTGCTCCGTGGGACTACTCCTCGAGAAAACGCTCGATCCTTGCTGCGAGGAGATGCGATTCCGTCTCACGCGCCAGAGCCAGACCTTCTTCAGCGAGCGCCCGGACCTCGGATTCTGCGTCTCCGCGCATCGCCATCGCCTGAGCGCGCACCAAGGTCACGAGGCACTGGGCGTACCGCTCGCCGTAGGCATGGATCACCGCGTCAGCCTCGTCGAGCGCGGCCATGGCTCCCTCCACGTCATCGGCGACGAGAAGGACCTCGGCACGGAGCGCATGCCACGTCGCCAGGTTGGACCGGAGGGGCTGCCGCAGGTAGCCGTCGATCAAGTGCTCCATCTCCGACGCACTGACGAGCGGCGAAGGATCAGCCATTCCCGTCGCCCATTGGCGCGCGAGTCTCGGGTAGACACCGGAGAAGGCGAACGTGAAGTCCGAGTCCGAAGCGATGCTCTTGTCCGCGACGTCTCGAGCCCATCGCACGTCGCCGGACACGGCCGCAGCGGTCACCGCGAACGATCCCCAGATGCTGATGGCGTACGGGTCGTCCCAGGCGAGATCCTCGAGGTCGGCGAACTGACGTCGCGCCTCGTCGAGATCACCGTGTAGCGCAGTGTTGAGCGCCAGCATGGCCGGCGTCACCATCTGCAGGCGCTGGCCCAGTGGTCCGACATCGCTTTGGGCACGGATGAGCTGCAACGAACGCCCCAGGTAACGACACGCCTCCCCGGCCTGCCCGGTGCTCCACTGGTGGACGCCCCACGCCAGGAAACCTGACGCTTGCACCACCGGGTCGGAGGAGCGCGAGCCGAACTCCAGCAGACGTCGGGCGAGGCGGCCGTTCTGCCTCAACCCGGATGCCCTGAGCATTGGCGAGGAACCGGGACAAGAGGAAGGCTGCGGCCTCCTGCTCCTGACCCAGATCACGCGCGATCGCCTCTGCGCGATCCAGATAGCTCCATCGACGCGCCGACGAGACCGGCGTGAATGCCCGCCACGGCGGTCAGCTCGGTCAGCGCGCTGAGCTCCAGGTCCGCCAGGCCCGGTGTCGCTGCGCGATCGCTGCAGCGAGAGCGAAGTCCCCTTCTCCGCGTTGTCGTACGCCGACCTCCTCGCCAGCCACCCGTCCTGCCGACATCAATGCCTCGACGACGCGTTCGGGTTCGACAAGCGGACTTGCCGCCAGCAGGTGGTGAGCCAGTGCTTCGACGAACGCTCGGCGGTCCTGGCTCCGGTGGCCAGTGCCTCAGCGATGCTGCAGGTGCAGGCGGCTGACATCGGCACGAGAGCGTCGAGCGGGCTACCGCCTCGCGGACCAGGTCGTGAGCGAAGCGCCAGCACGTCGGCGTCGGAGACCCTTCGACCAGGCCCAGGTCGACGAAGCGCCTCCAGTCGCTGCAGGCAGGTGCTGGGATCGTCGAGGTCGGCCGCGCTCGCCAGCAGCCGGACGTCGATGTCACGACCCATCAGCGCGGCTGATCTCGAGAAGGCGACGGTCGACGCTCGTCCAGACGGCTCATCCGGTCGCGGACGATGTCCCGCACCGTGGCAGGGACCGCCGCCTGGGCCGCCGCCTGGTTGGTGAGGTCTCCTTCGTTGGCCAGGTATCTCGCGAGTTCGCGCACGAACAACGGGTTGCCCTCCGTGCGGGCCTGGATGCTGCGGGCGACCTCGGCGCTCGGGGCACGGCCCTTCTCGCGTCGGACCAGCTCCGCGACCTCGGATGGCTCGAGCGGCCCGAGGGTGATGCGACGGTGCCGCTCGTACCGCGCGACGTCGGCCAACATGCTCCTGACGTTCTTGCTCTGCGTCGGCGCTCGGTCCCTCATCGTGCCCATCAGCACGCTCCTGGGCGGCAGCGACTCGGCCAGGTGCGCTGAACATCGCGATCGTCGCCGAGTCGGCCCAGTGCAGATCATCCACCACCAGGACCAAGGGCTGTCTCGCGGCCACCGTCGCCGAGCAAGTCACTGAGCCCCTAGCGTACAGACGGAACTGCGCGCCGGCATCAGGCCGCGCCGGGACTCGGCACCGCGTCGCTCGACGTGTCCGCAGCAGGTCTCCGAGAACGCCACCGGTCCACGCTGCTGCCTCCTCGGCAGACAGCGGAGTCCACCAATGCCGAGACGATCTGGACCCATGGCCACATCGACGGGGCGCCGTCACCGTCCTGGCACCGTCCCCAGACGACGAGCGCACCGCGCGCAGCAGCCTCGACGGTCTCTTCGAGGAGCCGGCCGTCTTGCCCACCCCCGGCGGCCCCTCGACGAGGACGCACCTGGGCTGGGAGAAGCATGGCGGAGTCGACGGCGTGGCGCAGCAGGGCGAGCTCCGGCCGGCGGCCGACGAGGTCAGTCGTCCTCGGGTCCGGCGTGGGTCGGCCGCGGGCGCCGGTGCTCTGCCGACTGGTCAGGCAGCTGGACACGGAGCGGCCGTGGTGCGACCTCGGCCTGGCGGAGCACCTGCTGGTGCGCCTCGCGGAGCGCGGGACCGGGCTCGATGCCCAGCTCGTCGGCCAGCCGCGCGCGCACCGTTTCGAAGACCGACAGCGCTTCCGCCTGCTGACCGGAGGCCGCCAGGGCAGGCATGAGGGTCGCCTGCACGGTCTTCGTCGTACGGCGCGATCCAGGCGGCCAGGCGCAGCGGCTGGAGGATGCTTCTGGCCTGACCCTGGGGCACGGCCGCACCGGCGGCCTCGACGCAGGCGTCGAGGAGCTCGCGGTTGATCGCCGGCGAAGAGCGAGGTCGCGCGCGGTCGCCCAGGTGAGCCCGTCGCCCGCGGGCCGTGCCACTGGTGCCAGCGCCTGCTCGTACGCCGCGACCGCGTCCTCGGCCGGTTGCCGTCGTCAGCGGCGGCGCGCGCTGCCGTCACGAGGTTGCGGAACTCGACCAGGTCGAGTGCGCGTCTCGTGGAGGTCGAACTGGTAGCCGGTCCTGCGGCGGTGGATGTAGGAGCCCGCGGCGCCCGGCGGGCAGGTCCGGTTCGAGGACCCGTCGCAGTGTCCCGACGTACTTCTGGACGATGTTCATCGCCGACGTGGGCATGTCGTCGCCCCAGATGAGGTCGATGAGCTCCGAGGTGCTGACCGGTCGCCCTGCCCGGATGAGCAACAGTGCCAGCAGGTACGCCTGCTGACGCGGTCCGGGGTCGAGCTCGACCCCGTCACGCCACACCCGCAGCGGACCGAGGACCTACGAAGCACATCGCGGGCCGGAGTCGTCCGACACAGACGCGCCCCGAGGCGGGAACTGATCGCGCAGAGGATACGTCTTCGGCCATCGTTGCGCGTCCTCGAGGTCGAACCGGTCACCGATGCCGACAGGCTAGCCGCCGCACTGAGTGAACGGCGACCGCGGCCGTCCGATGCACAAGTTGTTCAGTGGCCCTGCTGGGCGGGTGCCACGCACCACTCCAGCCGAAAGGCCAGCCCATGTCACAGCCCACTGTCGTTCTCGTCCACGGCGCGTTCGCCGATGCGTCCAGCTTCGGCGACGTCATCCCACAACTGCTCGACGACCGACATCCCCGTTCGTCGCCCCGGCCGTGCCCGAACCGCTCGCTGAACGGCGACGCGGCCTACGTCGGCGCCGTGCTCGCCTCCATCCCCGGACCCGTCGTGCTCGTCGGCCACTCCTACGGCTGCGCCGTCGCGACGGTGGCCGGCACCGCCGACAACGTCACCAGCCTGGTCTACCTGGCCGGTTTCGTGCCCGACCAAGGCGAGAGCCTGGGCGAGCTCGCGGCCCGCTTCCCCGAGTCGGACCTCGGCCAGCGCCCTGGTCCCGACGCCGGTCCCGGGTGGCGTGGACCTCACCGTCGCCGTCGACCAGTTCCCCGCCGTCTTCGCCGCCGACGTCGACCCGGCCGATCGCCCGCACCCTGGCCGTCAGCCAGCGACCGCTCTCGGCGGCCGCGTTCGAGGAGAAGGCAGCGGCGGCCGCCTGGCACACCAAGCCGGCCTGGGGCGTCGTCGCCGACCGCGGACCACACGATCAACCCCGACGTCCAACGCTTCGGCTACCAGCGGGCCAACGTGGCCGCGCTCGAGGTCGAGTCCTCGCACCTGGTGATGCTCTCGCAGCCCTCCGTCGCCGTCGAGCTGATCAAGAAGGCCGTCCTGGCCGTCAGCGACTGAACTCGACTCACCCGACCGCACACCCGTCACCCGAAGGAGACTCCTCCATGTCCTTCCTGCCACCGACGTCCATTCTCGATCCTGGGCGCGCTCGTCCTCCTGGTCGCGCTGCTCGCAGTCGCTCACGCGACCCCGCTGACCCCCGCGCGGCCAGCGACCACCGCTCGGCAGCGGACCGCCGAGCCCGAACGCCGCCACCCACCGCGACCGCCAAGCCCACGATCGTGCTGGTGCACGGCGCCTGGGCCGACTCCTCGGGCTGGAGCGCGCGGAGCTGAAGGCGCTGCGCGCCAAGGGGTACGACGCGATCGCGCTCGCGAACCCGCTCAGGGGTCTGTCCTCGGACGCCGCCTACATCCGCAGCGTCCTGGACACGATCCCGGGACCGGTCGTCCTGGTCGGGCCACTCCTACGGCGGTGCCGTCATCAGTGGCGCCGCCGCCGGCGCCACCAACGTCAAGGCGCTGGTCTATGTGGCGGCGTTCATGCCCGGACGAGGGCGAACCCGTCGGCCTCCTGACCCAGCTGAACCCGGGAAGCCTCGTCACCGAGAACGCCTCGAGGCTCGCCCCTACCCGTTGCCGCGGCGGGACGGGCGTCGACCTCTACCTGCGCCCCGGCATCTTCCGCGAGGCCTTCGCCGCCGACCTCCCCGACGCAGACAACGAGCCTGATGTGGGCCACCCAGCGGCCGCTCGCCGCAGCCGCGTTCTCCGAGCCCGCCGGACCCGCGGCCTGGCGCACCGATCCCGTCCTGGTACCTGCTCGCCACCCAGGACAACACGATCCCGCCGAAGACCCAGGCCTACATGGCCGAGCGCGCCGCACGCCACGGTCGACCCGGGTTCGCTCCTCCCACGTCGCCATGCAGTCCCGCGCCCGCGGCCACCACGAAGCTCATCCTCGCCGCCGTCGCACGCCGTCGACTGACGGGCTCACGCCGTCCGAGGAGGCAGCATGCACGACCACGCCTTCCAAGCTCAGTGCCGCGTCGCCGAGAAGCGCTTACGACCCCGGCTCACCCCGACCGGCACACCGCGCTCGATCCTGCTCTCGCTGGCTCTGGGAACGTTCGCCATCGGCACCGGAGAGTTCGGCAGCAACGGCGTCATCCAGCTGATCGCCGCCGACCTCGACGTGTCGGTGCCGGTGCGACGTACGCGGTCACGGCGTACGCCCTCGGCGTCGTCGTCGGTTCCCCGATCCTGACCATCGCGGCCGCCCGGCTCAACCGCCGGACGCTGCTCCTGGCACTGGTGGTGCTGTTCGTCGTCGGCAACCTGCTCTCCGCCGCTCGCCGCCGACCTCGGCATGCTCATGCGCCGCCCGCTTCATCACCGGCACCGTCCAGGGCGCCTACTTCGGAGCGGGGGCCGTGGTGGCCGCCCACGCCTACGGCCCCGGCAAGGGCGGCAAGGCGTTCGCGACCGTGATGGCCGGCCTGACCGTCGCCACCATCTTCGGGTCCCCGCTCGGGCACCTTCATCGGTCAACAGGCGGGCTGGCAGGCCCTCTACCTGACCGTCGCCGCGTCGGCCTCGGCGCCGGGCTTGGCGATCTGGTTCTGCGTTCCGCAGGACGCCGCCCTCGACGGCGGATCGGTGCGAGCAGGAGCTCGGCGCCCTTCGACGGCCCATGGTCTGGGTCACCATGGCCGTGGCGGCGCTCGGCATCTCCAGCATCTTCGCCGTCTACACGTTCATCGGCCCCTACGTCACCGACGCCGCCGGCAGCCGACGACTGGCGCTGATCCCGGTCGCCCTGGCGGTCTTCGGGCTCGGCATGGCGCTCGGCAACTGGGTCGGAGGTCGCCTCGCCGACGAGTACGACTACCGGGGACTCGTCCTGGGCTACGCCTCGGTCCTGGTCTTCCTCGTGCTGATCGCGCTGGGGGGAGAGCGGCTTGCCCTGCTGTTCCCGGCCTCTTCGGCGTCGGTGCCACCATGATGATGGCCATCCCGACCATCCAGGTCCTGCTCACCCGGTACGCCCCGGAGGCTCCGACCCTCATGGGGGCCCTGAACCTGGCCTCGCTCAACCTCGCAAACGCGCTCGGCGCGGTCGGCGGCGCATTGGCCCTGAGCGCCGGCTGGGGGACGCTGTCGACAGCCTGGGCCGGACTCCTGCTCACGGGCGTCGGCCTGCTCCTGTTCGTCGCGACCGTTCCCCGTTCGGCGCCACCGCCGGTGGTTGTGCAACCGGTCCTTGCGCCGACTCCTTCTGCGGTGTCGACATGATGCTCGTTCCGCTCTCGCAACTCCCTCCTCTCGATCTGCTCGGACGGGTCGATCCTGTCGATTGGCAGCATCGGCTCCTTCGCCTCGGTCGGCTCGATCGGATCGGCGTTCTCAGTCGGGGCGATCGCATCGTGGACGTCCGTGATGTCGATGCTGTCGTCACAGAGCAACTGCTCGATCCTCAGCCGGCGGAGCAACTGCTCCATCCTCAGCGACCAGAGCAACAGCTCGATCTTGTGCCTACGGGCGACTCGATCGATCCTCAACCGGCCGGCGGCCCGGGCTCTGCGCCATTCGACGCCGGCACCGATGGGGCCGACGAACGCGAATTCGGCGAGGCCGGCGCGATGAAGATCGACCGCACTCTCACAGCTCGGAGCACCTGGGTCACGCCGGTTCTCCTCATCCTCGGCCTGGCTGCAGCACTGCCGGCCATCTACCTCTCGAGCACGGTCGACCCGCAGGGCCACCTCTCGGGTCTCCCGGTCGCCTTGGTCGTCGAGCAGGGCGGTACCTCTGCCGGCTCGAGCGCTGACGCCGTGGCCTCCACAGTCGAGGCGGACGCCCCGAACACCCTGGCGATCGAACGCATGAGCGCTGACGAGCTCGACAATGCGATGGAGCGGGACGAGGTCGCCGGCGCCATCGTGGTCCCGGCCGATCTCCGCGAGCCCGTCGCCATCAAGACCAACGCCGGCGACGGCGGCCTGAGCACCGCCCTGCTCCTCGGGAATGTCACTCCCCTGCTGCATTCGGTCTCGGAGCAGGTCGGTGGTTTCCAGATCGCCCTCAGGACCCTACGAGCCTCTCCCGGAGAACTCCGGCTTGGGCATGAGCGCCTTCTACTACGCCCTGGTGCTCGTTCTGATCGGCTTCATCGGTGCCTCCCTGGTCAGTCCGCTCGTCGACTCGGCCCTGGGCTTCCTGCCCAGCGAGCTGGGCCCGCTCGTCGAGCGGCAGCCCTACACAGCGGTGTCCCGGCGGGCCACGTTCCTCGCCAAGGTGGCGGTCGCTCGTCGGCGCCGCTCCCGTGGCCGCGTTGATCATCCAGCTTGTGTCGGGAGCCATCGGGGTGTCCGTCACGAACCCGGTCACCCTGTGGGCCTTCTCCACGGCCGTGATCGCCGCGGTCGGCACGAGTGCACTCGCAGTCCTGGCGATCCTCGGATCGGGTATCGGATCGCTGGTGAACACGCTGTTCTTCGTCGCGATGTCGATGGTCTCGTCCGGCGGCACGGTCCCGCTCGAGGCCACTCCGAGCGTCTTTAGGGCGTTCTCCGCGATAGCGCCGTACCGGCACATCGTCGACGGGACCCGGTCGCTGTTCTACTTCGACGGCAACCTCAGCGCCGGCCTCGGCAGTGCCTGGGCCACTGTCGCCCTGGGAGGCCTCGTCGGACTGCTTCTCGGCCTCGCTGTGACATCCCTGTACGGCCGAGTCGCTCGCTTCAGCCGCCACCCGAATCAGCCGAGGGAGAGCCGCCCCTCGATACGACCGCTCGGAGAGACGGCTCCTGAGATCTGACCTAAGGTCGTGACGGTGAGCGAGCTCCCCGTCCTCGACGCGGTGGACCAGCGCATCCTCGGCAGCCTGCTGGAGAAGCAGACGACGGTTCCCGCGACGTACCCCCTCTCGGCGAACGCCCTGACGTCGGCGTGCAACCAGACGAGCAGTCGGGACCCGATCACCGACCTCGACCAGCAGACCGTCGAGCGGACCGCCAAGTCGCTCAAGGAGCGCGGGCTGCTGCGGATCGTGTGGTCGGACACCGGACGCCGGACGCTGAAGTACCACCAGATCCTCGACGAGCACCTCGGTCTCGAACCCGACGAGCGGGCGCTCCTCACGGTGTTGCTGCTCCGAGGAGAGCAGGCGCCTGGTGAGCTGCGGACCCGGACCGAACGGCTGCACGGCTTCGCCGACCGGCACGAGGTCGAGGCGTGTCTGCACCGCATGGCGAGCCGGCCTCAGCCGCTGGTGCGCGAGCTCGAACGGCGGCCGGGTCAGCAGGATCCTCGGTGGGTCCACCTCCTCGGCGCCGCGCCGGAGACGACCGGCGAGCCCGCCGCAGCCCAGGATGTCGACCCCTCACGCGTCCACGTCACGCAGATCATCGCCGACCTCCACGTACCCGACCTGCCCGCCGCCAGGAGCTTCTACAGCGACTACCTCGGGTTGGCCGACGAGGAGTTCAACCTGGGCTGGGTGGCGCGCCACACGTCGCCGGAGTCCAGGGCCACGCTGCAGGTGATGACCAGCGACGCCACTGCGCCCGTGGACCCGGTGGTCTCGGTGATGGTCCACGACGTCGAGCTCGCCTACCGGCAGGCGCAGGAGCGTGGCTACGAGATCGTGCATCCCCTGACCACCGAGGCCTGGGGCGTGACCCGCTTCTTCGTCCGCGCTCCCGACGGCAACGTGCTCAACGTCGTCCAGCAGCACTGAGCCGGCGCCGTCGCCGCAGTAACCTCAACGGATGGTGGCCAGCCGCTCAGCCCGGCAGCGCAAGGCCGCCGCGGACGCCGGCTCGTTGGCGACGGTCAAGATCGACCTCGGCGCCGACCAGCAGTTCGTCTACAAGATCGCCTGCTCGTCGTGCGTGACCAAGGGCGGCCGCAGCTGGTCGACGTACCGCGCCGGCACTGACAACGCGTACCTCGCGGCGATGGATCGCTGGATCTTCCACCTGGACCAGAAGCACCCGGGCGTCGACGCACCGTGCCTGACCTTCCTACCCGAGGCGCAAGGCCGGTTGCACGCGCGGCGCGAGCAGCGCGCGGTCGAGTGACGGAGGGCTACGCTCGCTAGCAGTCGGCCGAGGGAGTCCCTGTGAGTACAGCGAAGCACCTGCTCGAGGAGCTCGAGCCCGTCGTCGCGGAGAACCTCGACCGCCATCTCGGCGTGGCCCAGGAGTGGCACCCCCACGACTACGTCCCGTGGAGCCAGGGGCGCGACTTCGCGTTCCTCGGCGGCGAGGACTGGGCGCCCGAGCAGTCCCGGCTCTCGGAGACGGCCAAGGCGGCGATGTTCACCAACCTGCTGACCGAGGACAACCTGCCGTCGTACCACCGCGAGATCGCCACCCGGTTCGGTCGCGACGGCGCCTGGGGCACCTGGGTCGGGCGCTGGACCGCCGAGGAGAACCGGCACGGGATCGCGATGCGCGACTACCTGGTCGTGACCCGCGGGGTCGACCCGGTCGAGCTCGAGCGCGCCCGGATCGACTACATGACGTCCGGGTACGACTCCGGCGACAAGACGCCGCTGGAGACCGTCGCGTACGTGTCGTTCCAGGAGCTCGCGACCCGGGTCTCGCACCGCAACACCGGCAAGGTCACCAACGACCCGATCGCCGACAAGATGCTCGCCAGGATCTCCAAGGACGAGAACCTGCACATGATCTTCTACCGCAACATCGTCGCGGCGGCGCTGGAGATCGCCCCCGACGAGACCATGCGCGCGATCGCCGACGAGGTCATCGGGTTCGAGATGCCCGGCGCCACCATGGCCGGCTTCCGCCGCAGCTCGATGATCATCGCCAAGGCCGGCATCTACGACCTGCGGCTGCACCACGACGACGTCGTGATGCCGATCATCCGGCACTGGGAGATCTTCGACCGCACCGACTTCGGCCCGGTCGGCGAGCAGGCGCGCGAGGAGCTCGCGGCCTTCCTCGAGGGCCTGGACACCCAGGCGACCCGCTTCGTCGAGCGTCGCGCGGAGAACCGTGCCCGCGTCGCCGCCAAGTCCGACACCGACGCGACGCCGGACATCGCCTCCTGAAGCGGGTCAGCGCAGGACGATGAGGGCGCCGACGGCGAACCCCGCCGCCAGCAGCCACAGGATCGTGTTGAGCTTGGAGCTCATGCCGGGAACACCTCCCCGTCCCTGACGGTCACTGCCACTGACGGCAGCGGCCGGGAGGCCGGGCCGTCGGCCACCTCACCGGTGTCGGCCTCGAACTCGCTGCCGTGACACGGGCAGATGATCCGCCCGCCGTCGACCTTGCCGACCGGACAACCCTGGTGGGTGCAGATCGAGGAGAACGCACGCACGGTGCCGTCGTCCGCCTTGGTGAGCACGAGCTTCGCGTCGTCCAGCACCAGGCCGCCGCCGCTCGGGATCTCGTCCACCGAGGCCAGGGCGGACCCGGATCCGGCCGAGGTGTCGTCGTAGCCGTACGCGTTGGCGTTGGCGCTGTCGGCCGGATCGTCGCGGCCCGCGGCGACGACCGCCCCGGCCACGCCGCCGACGGCGAACACCCCGGCGCCGCGCAGGGCCGAGCGGCGAGTCAGCTCCTCGCTCATGTCAGCGGGACCCCGCTCCGGGTGAAGAACCACAGCGCCGAGGTCAGCCAGATGATCACGAACAGCCCGAAGGTCAGCCCGCCGAGCACCGGCAGCGCCCACGACGGCAGGCCGGAGACCCTGCAGGCCGAGCATCTTGGCGGCGTACGCGCCGTAGAAGCAGCACCCGGCGACCCCGTGCACGAGCACCCGGGGCGAGGACGTCGCGAGGCCGAGCGACCACAGGCAGTGGAGGGCGACCGGCAGGGAGACGACGAAGGCGACGGTGCCGCTCCATCGGTGGACCGGGGTGTTCCACGCCGGTGCCGGGCCGAGGGGCAGACGCCCCCACATCCACAGGGCGCTGACGAGCTGGACGACCACGAGCAACACCGCCAGGGTCGCCAGCCAGCCCTTCATCTGGAGCATCCCGGAGAAGCCCAGGGTCACCAGCGGCTGGAGCGCCGGGTCGTGGACCCTGCCGTAGACGCCCAGGACCACCGCCACCGCGGCGCCGACGGCCACGACGAGCGCCCCGCGTGGCCGCTCGACCTGCACGCTGGGGGACGCCGTGGCCATGGGTCACAGTGGCACCGGCGCGACCGAGGGAGCAAGGCCACGTCAGGAAGTCGCTGGACCGTCCTGAGATCCACCTGCCACGCTGAGATCCATGGCCAGAGTGCTCTTCACGTCGGGCCCGCTGTACGGCCACATGCTGCCGATGCTGCCGCTGATCCGGGCGGCCGAGCGGGCCGGCCACGACGTACGCGTCGCCACCGGCCCGGACCTCCACCAGCAGGTGGCCGGTCGAGGGATCCACACGACTCCCCCTATCGGTCGGACGTTCGCGGAGGCGTGGGCCGCCAACGAGGCGGTGTGGGCTGACACCAGCATCCCCGTCGACCAGAAGATGGTGCACAGCGTGGCGGCGGTGTTCGGCAGACCGGCGCTCGACCGGTTCACCGACCTGGTCGCGATCAGCCAGGAGTGGCGCCCCGAGGTGGTCGTGCACGAGGTGCTGGAGCTCGGCGGGTCGCTGCTGGCCAGGCATCTCGACGTGCCGGGTGTCGTCCACGCCATCGGCCCGATGTTCCCCTTCTACGGCGACGTCTTCGGTCCCGCGGGCGTCGCGATCGGAGAGCCCGGGCTCTGGGACCAGGCCTCCTCCGAGCACGCCCTGGACATCTGCCCGCCCTCGCTGCAGCCCGTCGACGGCCCGCATCCGTGGCCACGCGCGTCGGCGCTGCGGCCGAGTGCCGGTGAGCCCGGCCAGGTCCCGCCCCACGTCGCGGAGGCTATCGCGGGCGACCAGACCGGTCGCCTACTTCACCCTCGGCACCGTCAAGAACACCGACACCGCAGACTTCACGGCCGGGCTGACCGCCCTGGCGGAGTACGACGGCGTCGTCATCGCCACGACGGGACGCCCGCTCGGTCCCGACGAGCTCGGACCGCTGCCGGAGAACGTGGTCGTCGCGGACTTCGTGCCCCAGGCCAACCTGCTCGAGCGCGTCGACCTCCTGGTCTCCCACAGCGGGTCGGGCACGATGCTGGGCGGACTGGAGTACGGCGTGCCCCAGGTCGCCCTCCCGCGAGGGACCGACCAGCCGCAGAACGCCGCCCTGCTCGCCCAGGCAGGGGCGGGCGTGGTGGTCGGGCCCGAGGACTTCGCGGTCGAGACGATCCGCGCTGCCGTCACCGAGGTCACCGGCGACCCGTCGTACCGGGCGGCCGCGGAGCGGGTCCGCGACGAGATCGCCGCCATGCCCGACGCCGACACCGCCTGGGCCGGCATCGCCTTCTAGCGCTGGTCCGTGAGCCGACCGAGTCACCTCGCGTCGGCCGCTGGGCGCTAGAGGGTGGTGACCAGGCCGCCGTCGATGACGAAGTCGCTGCCGGTGATGTTCGCGGCCCGGGTGCTGCAGACGAAGGCGACGAGATCGGCGATCTCCTCCGGTGCGGTGAAGCGGCCCGAGGGGGCGGCCGCCTCCTGGCGGCGTACGACGTCCTCCGGGCTCACGTCGTTGCCGTGCGCGACCGTGGCCGCGACTCCCCTGTCGCCGAGCCAGAGGTCGGTGCGCACCGGGCCGGGACTGATGGTGTTGACGCGGATGTCCGGTCCGAGCTCCTTCGACAGCGACTTGCACAGGTTGGTGAGCGCTCCCTTCGCCGCGCTGTAGTCGATCACTCCCGGGTCGGGCAGGAACGCGTTGACCGAGCTGATCGTGACGATGTTGGCACCCGGGCGCCCCGCCATGTGCGGGATGGCGGCTCGCATGGTGCGGACCGCGGCCAGGAAGTTGATCGTCAGCGTCCAGTCCCAGTCGTCGTCGGTCACCTCGAGGAACCCCGCCAGGCGGGGCCGCACGGCGCCGACGTTGTTGACGAGTACGTCGAGGCCGGCACCATCCTCGGTGGCTGCCTCGATCAGGCTGGCCGGTCCGTCCGGTGTGGACAGATCGGCCAGCACGGACCGCACGTCGGCGTGGGTGGCCAGCTCGTCGAGCTCGCGGCTACCGGTCAGGGAGCCGGCCACCACCCTTGCCCCCTCCGCCGCCAGGGCGCGGGTGATGGCCAGTCCGATGCCCTTGCTCGCACCCGTGACCACCGCGGTCCGTCCCGCCAGGGCGAGCTCCATGGTCAGAGTCCCTGCTCAGCCAGCCAGGACAGGCACTTGTCCGCTACCTCTTGCCATCCGTGGTCGATGGTCAGGGAGTGCGCCCGGTCGGGGAACTCGAAGATGTCGGTGACCGCGTCGCTGTGGCGGTACTGCTTGAGCGTCGCCTTCGTGACCGCCTCGGGCACCGTGTTGTCCTTGCCGCCCATGATCAGGAGCAGCGGCCCGCGGGTCGAGTTGTCGGTGTCGACCTTGGCCGGCGAGTGCGGGTTGAAGTTCGCCGCGGCGGCCTCGAAGAGCGGCTTCCCCGGCGCCGGGATCGCCCACGTCTCGAACAGGCGGTCCGACTCCTCCTCGGGGATGGCGTTGCCGAAGGCGAACCGGAACTGCTCGGCGGTCAGGGAGACGGCGCGGTGCCGGTTGGCGGGGTTCTTGAACACCGGGAGCGTCGCCTTGAGTGCCGACAGCGGCAGCGGCAGCACCCCCTTGATCTGGGCGGCGTCGATCGCGATGGCCGCGGCCGCGAGATCCTCCCCGAGGAGCCGCTGGGCGATCATGCCGCCGAAGGAGTGCCCGACGAGGATCGGCTTGGCCGGCAAGCGCCTCGATGATCGCGGCGTAGTGGGCGACCACGTCGTCGATGCCGTGGTCGGCGATGGCGTCCGGGTTCTTCCGCGCCTCCTCCACGCTGTCGGGGTCCCCGGGCCAGCCGGGCGCCGAGCTGTCGGCGTACCCCGCCTTCTCGAAGTGGTCGACCCACGTGTCCCACGACCGCGCGTGCAGCCAGAGACCGTGGATGAACAGCACAGGCGCGCTCATCCGATGTCCTCTCTTCTCAGGTAGACCGATCGATCTACCCACTTGATCGCTAACCTAGGCCCAGCCCCTTCGACCTGGCAAGGGTCGGGCGGGACGCGAACGGCGAGGAGCACCACCACGATGAGTGAGACGACCGGGACACCGGTCGGCGGCGGCCGACCGTCCGCGGCTCGGGAGCGGATCCTGGCCACGGCCGACCGGCTGTTCTACAACGAGGGCATCCACGCCGTCGGCATCCAACGCGTCATCGCCGAAGCAGCGGTCACGCGCGTGACGCTGTACCGCCACTTCCCCTCGAAGGACGACCTGATCTCGGCGTACCTGCAGCGACGGGGTGAGTACGACCACCAGCAGGTCGACGGGATCATCGCCGCGCACCCCGACGATCCGCGTCGCGCCCTCGACGAGCTCGCCACCGCGCTCACACGCGACGACTTCGGAGCGGTGAAGCGCGGCTGCCCGTTCATCAACGCCTCGGCGGAGTTCACCGGCTCGCACCCGGCGCTGGCGCACGCCCACGACATCCGCAAGTGGGTGACCGGCCGGATCGAGGAGCTCCTGCAGCAGCTGGGCCACCGGAGCCCGCGGTCGACCGCCGAGCAGCTGATGATGGTCCGCACGGGCGCGGTCGTCTCGGGCGCGCTCGACAGCAACCCCCGGCTCACCGAGGACTTCCTCACCTGCTGGACGAACCTGATCGAGGCCGGGCTGGCGTGAACGCTGCGGCAAAGTAAATCGGCCGCGCCGGGAACCAGGTGCCGTGCTGAGTGCTCGTGCAGGTAACAGGGGCGACTCGGAGCCCTCCAGCCTGCCAAGGAGAACTCATGTCACGACGTCACAACCTGGCTCCCGCCATCGCCCTCGCGGTGACCGGCTTCCTGCTGGTCGCCTGCTCTGACGGCGACAGCGACGGCGACTCCTCAACCGATGCGGGGCCGTCGCAGGAGCCCAGCTCAACCCCGGAGGCCGAGGAGACGGTCCTTCCCGATGGCGTGCTGCCCCTTCCGGGGCCCGAGTCCAGCGACGAGGGCACCATCACGACCGCGGGCCGTTACCGGGTGCCGCTCGGCGCCACCCACGCCTTCGACGTGGACCTGCCGGAAGGCGTGTCCGTCAACGGCGACGGCCTCTACCTGGTCCTCGAGGAGGCCATCCTCAAGGTCGAGCTCGCCGGCGAGGCCTACGGTATTCCCTCCGATCCGTGCTCGAGCCTCAACGAGATCGAGCCCGCCGGGCCGTCGGTCGAGGACCTGGTCGCCGCGATCCGCGCCAACCCGATCTACCGGGCCAGCCGCCCTGAACCGGTCGAGGTCGGCGACGCGGTTGGCCAGTTCCTCGAGCTGCAGGTCCCCCGCGGGTACGACGCCTCCTCGTGCGCCGACGGCCAGGTCGCCCTGCCCGGCAACCCCGGCAGCAACAACAACATGTCGCCGGGCTACGTCGGCGACTGGTGGATCCTCGACTCCGCCGGACAGCGGGTCGTCGCCCAGACGTTCTGCGACGACTGCGACCCCGCCGAGATCGAGCCGCTGACGGGGATCGTCCGGAGCATCACCTTCACAGCGGCTTCGTGACGCACGACGGTCCACCGAGGCGAACTGGCCTCAGGTGATCTGGGCGGTGGTGACCTTGCCGTCCTCGACCTGCGCACCGAGGACGCCGCGGCCATGGGTCGCAGCGGCACCGGGACACGTCGCGAGCAAGGTCGGTCGTCGATCGCTACGGTCGGATGGTGCTGGCCACGACGGACGCCGCCCTCGTCGCCGAGCTGTTCGGGCTCGGCGCTCGAGCGGTGCTCGACGGCCCGGTCGCCTTCGGGCGTCTCGGCGAGATCTGGCAGCTGGTCACCGAGCAAGGCCGGTTCGCGGTGAAGCACGCCCGCTTCACCGTGTCGGTCGAGGACGCCGAGCGCGACGCGGCGTACCAGGACGCCGTCCGCTCGGCGGGGGTGCCCATGCCAGCGGTGGTCCGTACCGTCGACGGAGCCGTGCTAGCGGAGCTGGACGGCGGCCCCGTGCGTGTCTACGAGTGGGTCGACGTCCTGTCGGCGGAGCGCCGTCTTGATCCCGGCGAGATCGGACGGGTGCTGGCGACGATGCACTCGGTCGAGTTGGCGACCAACCAGCCCGTCGACGACTGGTACGTCGCCCCGGTCGGCGCCGAGGCCTGGCAGGAGCTGCTGGCCCGGCTGCAGGTGGCTGATGCCCCGTTCGCCGACCGCTTGCTGGCGCTGCTCCCCGAGGTCCTGGACGCGGAGGCCATCGTCACAGCACCGCGCCAGGTCCAGACGTGCCACCGCGACATGTGGGCCGACAACGTCCGACGTACGCCGGACGGTGGCCTCGTCGTCCTGGACTGGGAGAACAGCGGGCCCGGTGACGTGGCCGGCGAGCTCGGCTGCGCCGTCTTCGAGTACGGGCTCCGGGACCCCGACCGGATGCGTGCCTTGTGCGCCGCCTACCACGACGCCGGCGGGCCCGGCCGCCTGACCGAGCGCGGCGACCTGACGATGCTGGTGGCGCAAACCAGCAACATCACGCGGGTCGGCTGCGAGCGCTGGCTGTCCGCCACGACCGACGAGGAGCGTGCGAGCAACGCGGACTGGGTGGCCGAGTTCCTCGACGAACCGGTCACCGTCGAGACGATCGACCGGATCCTGCTCGCCGTCACCGACTGACTGCGGTGGTGACCCGACCGTCCTGGACCTGCCAGCGCTGGTCGAGACGCACGTGGTCGAGCAGCCGGCGGTCGTGCGTGACGAGCAGCAGCGCGCCGTCGTACGACTCGAGGGCCTCCTCGAGCTGCTCGATCGCGGGCAGGTCGAGGTGGTTGGTGGGCTCGTCGAGGACGAGCAGGTTCACCCCGCGGGCCTGGAGCAGCGCCATCGCGGCCCGCGTCCGCTCGCCGGGTGAGAGCCGGCCGACCAGGCTCGTGACCTGGTCGGCCTTGAGGCCGAACTTCGCCAGCAGCGTGCGTACGTCGGCGGGAGCCATGTCCGGCATCGCCGCCTCGAACGCGTCCCCCAGCGACAGGTCCTCGGCCAGCCCGGTGCGGGCCTGGTCGATCTCGCCGATCGCCACGGAAGCGCCGAGGCTGGCCCGCCCGGTGGCGGGCTCGAGCCGGCCGAGCAGGAGCCGCAGCAGCGTCGTCTTGCCGGCGCCGTTCGGGCCGGTGACGCCGATCCGCTCCCCCGCGCTGAGCTGGAGCGAGGCCGGGCCGAACGTGAAGCCGCCGAGCTGCGCCGTGGCCTCGTCGAGGGTCGCCACGACGGAGCTGGAGCGTGGGGCGCTGCCGATCGTGAACTGCAGCGACCACTCCTTGCGCGGCTCCTCGACCTCCTCCAGCCGGGCGATCCGCGACTCCATCTGACGGACCTTCTGGGCCTGCTTCTCCGACGACTCCGCCTGCGCCTTGCGGCGGATCTTGTCGTTGTCGGGAGACTTCCTCATGGCGTTGCGAACGCCCTGCGAGCTCCACTCGCGCTGGGTGCGGGCGCGGCCGACCAGGTCGGCCTTCTTGTCGGCGAACTCGTCGTACCTCTCGCGGGCGTGCCGCCGCGCGACCGCGCGCTCCTCCAGGAACGAGTCGTAGCCACCGTCGTAGACCGCCACCTGCTGCTGGGCCAGGTCGAGCTCGACGATGCGGGTCACCACCCGCGAGAGGAACTCGCGGTCGTGCGAGACCAGCACGACCCCGGCCCGGAGCCCCTGGACGAACGTCTCCAGGCGTTCGAGACCGGCGAGGTCGAGGTCGTTGGTGGGCTCGTCGAGCAGGACGACGTCGAAGCGGCTGAGCAGCAGCGCGGCGAGCGCGGCCCGGGCGGCCTGCCCGCCCGACAGGGCCGTCATCAGCGCGTCCGGGCCGACGTCGAGGCCGAGGTCGGCGAGCACCGGCGGCAGCCGCTCGTCGAGGTCCGGTGCGCCGCTGGCCAGCCAGTGGTCGAGGCTGCGGGCGTACTCGTCGCCGGCCGCGTCGGACGGCTCGTCGGCGCCCAGCTCGGCGGCGGCAGCCTCCATCGCCTCGGTCGCGGCGGCGGCGCCGGTACGGCGGGCGACGTACTGGCCCACGGTCTCGCCCGGGACGCGCTCGTGCTCCTGAGGCAGCCAGCCGACGAAGGCGTCGCTGGGCGCGGTCGTCACGGAGCCACCGAGCGGGTCCAGGTCGCCGGCCAGGATCCGCAGCAGCGTGGTCTTGCCCGCGCCGTTGGCACCGACCACGCCGACCACGTCGCCGGGCGCGACGGTCAGGTCGAGGGACTCGAAGAGGGTGCGGTGGGCGTGTCCTCCGGCCAGGCCCTTGGCCACGAGTGTCGCGCTCACCCGGCGATCGTAGGTGCGTGGAGCGGACGCGAGGATTTGAACCTCGACCCCTTCCCTGGAAGGGAAGCGTGCTGCCACTACACCACGTCCGCGTGGCCCGCCTCTGACGAGGCTGACACGTCGGCCAGTATGCGCCATCGCGGCCCATGCGAAATCTCGGTGGCGAGCCGTCGTCCGGGTGAGCAACGCTGGCCGCGATGACTGACGCTGCCGCTCGCTCACCGTTCGCCGCGCCGAGCCTGCCGACCAGGCCCTTCTCGACGAGTGGTCGCAGGACGCCCAGGTGGCCTGGGTGGAGCAGTCCCGCTTCCGGGACGAGCTGGCGACCCGCAACTACCGCTACGAGTGGTCCTGGCTCGCGGAACGCGCCGGACGGCAGGTCGGTCGCGCACTGTGGTGGGGCGGCTCGACCGATGACGGTCCCTCGACGCTGGACTGCCTCCTCGTGGCGGAGGGCGAGGCCCGCCCCGAGGACGTCGGAGCCGCGCTGATCCGTGCAGGCCTCGCCGCCTTCGGCGAGGGCTGGGCGTCGGAGTTCAACGTCGACGTACCCGTCACGTGGGCTGACGACTCGGCCACGGTCGAGGCGGTCGGGTGGCGGGAGCTGGCCGCCCACCGGGGCGGCCTCACGCACACCACCGAGCGGGTCAGCTTCGCGCGCACCGACACGGTGACGCGACCCGAGCGCCCGCAGCGACTTCGTTTCCGTCCCGCGCCCGACAACGAGTTCCGGTCGCTGTTCGCCGCCGTCGCGGACGGCAGCCTCGACGCGCACACCCTCAGCGTGCTGGCCGAGGAGGGCGTCGACGCGGTGGCCGACGACGCCCTGGAGTTCTACCTCTCCCTACCGGGCAGCCGCGACGCGTGGCAGGTCGCGACGCGCGATGACGGCTCGGTGGTGGGATTCACGATCGCGACCAGGACGGCGTACGACGCGAGCATCAGCTACCTCGGGGTCCTCCCGGAGCATCGCGGGCACGGGTACGTCGACGAGCTGCTCGCGCAGATGGTGCACCTGCACCACGACGACGGGCAGCAGCGCATCGTCGGGACGACCGACGCGGCGAACGTGCCCATGCGTGCCGCCTTCGAGCGCGCGGGGTTCGAGGTCACTCGCGTGCGGATCGTCCACACGCGCTAGCCCACTACGCTGCACCGATGAGTGACGCCGATCACGAGCGCCGGGCCGTCGAGCTCGTGATGGGCAGCTCGCAGTACGCCGAGACCCTGGCCGCGCTAGTGGAGCGGACCGGTCGCACGGAGGCGGACCTCCGGCAGGACTCGGAGACCGCGCTGACCGAGATGGCGGCGTACATCGACGACTCGGCCTCGCGGGTCTGGGACCGGATGGGCCGCTGGCTGACGCGCTCCTACGAGGTCGACGTGGACACCAGCAGGCTCAAGGAGCTGGCCGAGCTGGGGCGCAAGCACTCGCTGGTGTTCCTCCCCAACCACCGCTCCTACCTCGACCCGCTGGTCCTGCGATCGGCCACGGTCGGGCACGGGCTCCCCAGCAACTACACGCTCGGCGGCATCAACCTCGCGATGTGGCCGCTCTCGGAGCTCGGCAAGCGCAGCGGCCTGATCTTCATCCGCCGCTCCACCCGCGACGACCCGGTCTACCCCGCGATGCTGCGCCTCTACCTCGGCTTCCTGCTGCGCCAGCACGCCAACCTGGAGTGGTACTTCGAGGGCGGCCGCACCCGCACCGGCAAGCTCCGCCCGCCGCGGATGGGGGTGCTGCGCTACCTCGTGGACGCCTTCCGGGCCAACGGCGCCGACTCCGACGACGCCTACCTCGTGCCGGTCTCGATCGTCTACGACCAGCAGCACGAGGTCTCGGCCCTCTCGATGGAGGAACGAGGAGGGACCAAGACACCGGAGTCGCTGACCTGGGTCTACCGGTTCGCCCGCGCCCAGGGACGCCGCCGCGGGCGCGTCCACGTGCGGTTCGGCCCGCCGCTGTCGCTGCGCGACGCCCTGGCCGACGCGGGCTCCCGGGCCGACACCGACGACCTGACCGAGGTGGTGCCGCGCGTCGCGTTCGAGGTGGCCCACCGCATCAACGCGGCCACCCCGATCACGCCGGCCGCCCTGGTGACGTTCGGCCTGCTCGACAACGACGGCCGAGCGATGACCCTGGCCGAGACGCTCGCCGTCCTCGAGCCGCTCGTCGCCTACGTACGACGCCGCCAGCTGCCACTCACCGCCGACGTCGACCTGGGCCGCCCCGAGGGCCTGCGCAAGGCGCTGGCGACGCTGGTCCGCGAGGGCGTCGTCGTGGAGTACGCCGGCGGGCTGGAGCCGGTCTACGCGATCGCGCCCGACCGGCAGCACGAGGCGGCGTTCTACCGCAACACGGTCACCCACTACTTCATCAACCGCGCGATCCTCGAGGTGGCGCTGGTGCAGGTGGCCGCCGACTCCTCCGGTGAGGTCGACATCATCTCCGCCACGTGGGAGCGGGCCCTGTGCCTGCGCGACCTGCTGAAGTACGAGTTCTTCTTCGCGACGAAGGCCGAGTTCGACGCCGAGCTGCGCTACGAGACCGACCTGGTCCGCCCCGGGTGGGCCGAGGAGACCCACGACCCGGCCGAGATCACAGAGCTGCTCTCGAGCACGCACCTCCTGCTCGCCCACCGCGTCATCGGTCCGTTCCTGGAGGCCTACTCGGTGGTGGCCGACCGGCTGGTCACGCGCGAGCCGGCCGCGCCGCTGGACGGCGACGCGCTCATCGCCGAGAGCCTCGGCGTGGCCCACCAGCGGTGGCTGCAGCAGGACCTGCACTCGCCGGAGTCGATCTCGAAGGACCTGATGGGCGGCGCCCTCAAGCTCGCCGGCAACCGCGACCTCCTGGGACCCGGCGGGGACGACCTCGTCGCGGCGCGGCAGCAGCTCGCCGACGAGCTGGCCGAGGTGGTCACGGCCATCGCCGTCGTACGCGCCAACGCACTCAAGGCCTGAACCGTGGCCGACATCGACGACCTCATCACCGCCGTCGCCGCAGGGCCGCAGGGCCCGGAGGTCGGTGCCTTCTTCGACTTCGACGGCACCCTGATCCACGGCTACTCGGCGGCGCTGTACTTCCGGCAGCGGCTGACGAGCGGGGCGATGGGTCCTCAGGAGCTCGCCAGCACCCTCGTCGAGGTCTTCAACATGCAGCAGCGCGGGCACGACGTCACGAAGCTGGTGGGCGTCGGCCTCGGCGCCCTGACCGGCACCGCTCTCGACGACCTCGAGGAGATGGGCCAGCAGCTCTTCCGGTCGCGGATCTCGGCCACGGTCTACCCGGACTCCCGCCGCCTCGTCCGCGCCCACCTGCGCGCGGGGCACACCGTCGCCCTGGCCTCGTCGGCCACGAGGTTCCAGGCCCAGGCCGCCGCCGAGGACCTCGGCATCACACACCTGCTCGTCACCGAGGTGGAGGCGCTGGACGGCATCCTCACCGGTCAGGTCGACGGCCCGATCCTCTGGGGACCGGGCAAGGCCGAGGCGGTCGTGGCCTTCGCCGCCGAGCGGGGGCTGGACCTCGGCGAGTCGTACGCCTACGGCAACGGCGGCGAGGACGTCTACTACCTGGAGACCGTCGGCCGCCCCCGCCCGCTCAACGCGGACAGCTCGCTGACCCAGGCAGCGGAGGAGCGAGGGTGGCCGGTGCACCGGCTGCACCGCGAGCGCCGCGTGACCCCGACCAACGTCGTCCGCTCGGTCGCGTCGTTCGCCGGCCTGGGCGCCGGCGTGACCGCGGGTCTGGCGATGGGACTCCTCAACCGCGACCGCCGTACGGCGCTCACGGTGGCCGCCGCCATCGGCTCCGAGCTCGCTCTCGCCGGCGCCGGCGTCTCGCTCGAGGTCGAGGGCCAGGAGAACCTGTGGCGCCAGCGCCCGGCGGTCTTCGTCTTCAACCACCAGAGCCAGCTCGACGTCGTCGTGCTCGCCGCGCTCCTGCGGCGCGACTTCACCGCGGTCGCCAAGAAGGAGCTGTCCAAGGACCCGACTTTCGCCGCGATGGGCTGGCTCGCCGACGTCGCCTACGTGGACCGCACCGACAACAAGGCCGCCCGCGAGGCTCTCGCGCCCGCGCTGGCGAGCCTCGCCTCGGGAACGTCGCTGGTGATCGCCCCGGAGGGCACCCGCTCCCCCACGCCGCGGCTGCTGCCGTTCAAGAAGGGCGCCTTCCACCTCGCGATGCAGGCAGGGGTGCCGATGATCCCCGTCGTCATCCGCAACGCCGGCGAGATCATGGCGGCCCACTCGATGATCCTCGCGCCGGGCACGGTGCAGGTCCGTGTCCTAGAGCCGGTCTCGACGACCGACTGGACAGCGGCAACCTCGACGAGCAGGTCGCCTTGGTGGAGCAGATGTACGCCGAGGCGTTCGACGACTGGGGAACCGCAACGGCGTGACCCGGCACTGAGCGCGGGGAGTCCGTGACGAACTCAGACACCACCTGCTGCCTGATCACATGCCCCCGGCGCAACCAAGTCCGGCTACTCACAACCTGACCGTCGGCACGTTGGCGGTCGCCGTTTCGCATCGAATTGACGCGGTGTGGATGGACCCAAAGACGCTCTCTGGTGTCGTTGCGCGGGGCCGCCCTTCCAGATCTCGGTATCAGCGCACACAGAGGGCGGCGACCGATCAGCCAAGCATGCTGTGGCCAGAATGGTTTGGTCATGCCGTAAGTCGTGAAGACGATGTCAGGCAGTTCGCCCAGGAATAGACCCGCATTGGTGATGGTCCGTACGGTCGCGCCGATCACGGAGCTGGCGGGTACGCTCGCCCGCCCGATCCCCAGGCCATGTCCTCCGCGTTCCGCCAGACGTGCTCGAGGTCGCCGGCACCTGAAACGATGAACCCCTCCAGGTTTCCATGGTCTGGGTGGCCGCCCAGATTTCCCTGGATCAGCGTCACCTCTACATCGGGCCCTGCAATCGACGCAAGGTTGCCGGACGCCACTTTCCACGACCCTCCGTGGCTGTTGTCGCGGTACCAGTGACGAACAAGCGCGGCGCCGGCATCCACCTCCGGGATCAAGGCCTCCAGGTTGTGGTGATCGGCTCCCTTGGCGTAGTCGCTCTGGATGAGGGCCGCCGCACCGACAGCGCGGTCGGTGAGTACCACACCCCGGTGCCAGACTCCATCGAACCAGAAATGTGTCAGTGAGCCGTGCCCCGAGTCGAGCCAAGGCTCATAGACGAGAGCCTCCAAGTTGTCGGAGTAATCGCCCAAGATCAGACACCCGACGGCGCCCGGATGTTCGGTCACCCGTCCTCGCTGCAGCCACTGCATGTCGGCCAAGTTGTCGCGGGACCAGTGCCACAGTCCGTCGGCCTTCGGCACCAGTGCCTCGAAGTCGCGGTGATCGGCCGTTTCCGTCCACGTCGTCGTTCGCTGCTCGAAGTTACCCCTGGGGCACGAGGATTGTGTGGAGCTGCGCCCGAAGTCCTTGTGCTTGGAGTCGTTGCACACCCAAACGAGCCTCGTACCGGAACGTTTCACGCTACGCAGCGCACCAACCGCGAGCGAGGGCGCGGCCGTCACCCCGGACGTGATGCCTAGATGACCCACTTTCCAAGTCGACGGATCGGCATCGTTGTCGCGCCACCAGTGCTGAAGGCCCCCGTCCTGCATGACGAGTAGGGCTTCGAAGTTCGCGTGGTCTGCCCCTCCTGGATAGTCGGCACGCACTAGCGCCGGAGGATGAATGCATCCACTGGCGATCGCCCCGGGAGACCTCCACGGCAACTGATCCCCGAAGTCGTTCCAAAGGTGGACCACCTCGCCGGAAACCAGGACAAGAGCCTCCAGGTTGGAGTTGGAGGGCGAGCCGTAATCGCTCTGGATGAGCGCATTCACGCCGATGCTGACTTTGGCCATCCGGCACCTCAGAGGGGGAGTTGATGCCCCCGAGACTGCGAACCTCGACGAGGTCGCCCTCACACGCTAGCGAGGCGACCCGGTGACAACCTCGGCGTTAGTCGAGAGGTCTAGTCCGGGCGCCACGACAGGCATTCTGCTGTGAGTACCTGGTCGCCGGGCTTGGATCTTGGATGCTCAGGCACCGGTGGTGCGGACGCTAACTTCCTGATGCATCCAGTCGATGCGGCCGAGGGCTGCGACCCGAGTGCGACTCCACCTGCGCTCTTTCGTGCAACCTTGACCGGCGGGGGCGACCCGACCGCAGGTCGACTCACTCCTGGTGAGTGGGGCGCGGCCCACACACGGAATACTTTGACAGCCAGTCACAGGCGGCGGAAAGACGCGAGTTCGTCCCCGGACAAGGGAGCCCTGGCAGGACTTCGGGCGGACGAGGTGGACTTGGTGCACCCTCACGTTGTCGTCCTGGGCTCTGTGCGTTGTGCGGGCTGAGATGAGTTTGTCATCATGGTTCATGCGCGCTCTTAGGGCGTCGGTCGCCTTCAGCGGTGAGCGGTTCCTTTCAGGCGGTGCCACCGTCATGATCGAGGACGGTCTCATCATCGGCGTGGAGTCGGCCGGGTACGAAGTTCCCGCCGACTGTCCACTGACGACGTTCGAGGGGTCCATGCTCCCGGGGTTGTTCGACGCGCACGTACATCTCGTATCCGACTTATCACTGGGAAGCCTGGAACGCGCCGGGTCGCTGATGACGACGCAGTCGACGGCATCATCGATCAGTCGCTGCGGCAGCAAGCGGCCTCCGGCGTGACCACGGTCCGCGACCTCGGCGACGTCGGTTACCGCACGCTGGCGTTTCGTGACTCACCACGTGCAGGCCTCCCGCGCATCAGTGCGGCCGGCCCGCCTTTGACCGTTCCCGACGGCCACTGCCACTACCTCGGTGGAGTCGTGGAGGGTCCGGACGCGATCCGCGCCGCGGTCCGCGAACATGCGCAGCGTGGCGTCGATGTGATCAAGGTGATGGCCAGCGGCGGTATGACCACGGTCGGCACTGACCCGTTCGGCGTGCAGTTCGATGCAGCTGATCTTCGAACGCTCGTCGACGCAGCTTATTCGGTCGGGCTAGCGGTCCTGGCGCACGCCCACTCCCTCGCCGGCATTCGGCACGCTCTGGCTGCCGGTGTCGACGGTATCGAGCACTTCACCGGCCTCACCGAGATCGGTATCCGTGTTCCAGACGAGGTGCTCGCGGCCGTCGCGGAGGCCGGCGTCTTCGTGGACCCAACCCTCGGTTTCGACCGCGAGGCTCTCGCCTCGATGCCTGCGCCGGCGCAGGGGTCGCGGCTTCGTTGAAGCGGATCGGCCTCGACCTCGGACTGCCCAAGTCACACGGCTCGAGGTTCTGCGACGCGCGCACGGCCTCGGCGTCCAGCTGGTCACCGGTGTCGATGCGGGCGCGGCACCGGCAAAGCCGCACGGCATCGTCAGCCTCGCCCTGGCCGCTCTGACCGAGGGTGGCTTCTCCATCGTCGACGCGGTCGCCAGTGCCACGGCAGTCGCCGCGCATGCCTGCGGGCTCGCTCAGGTGACTGGCCGTCTCGAGCCAGGCCTGGCTGCCGACGTTCTCATCGTCGACGGCAACCTCGAGAATGACATCACTGCGCTTCAGCGACCAATCGAGGTAATCATCCGCGGCAACCCGGTCGCGCCTCAAACTGATCAGAGGGGTCAGGCCTGAATCTCCGGATGCCTGGCCACCCGCGTGTGCCCTTCGGTCGTTTGACCGGACGGGCAGGGACGCGGCCAGGCACTGCACCACCACTGTGCGGCGTCCAAGGCCCGTGACCTCGCGCCTGACGACCTCGCACCCTGGCCTGCTGCCCAGCGGCTCACCGTCAATTAAGAGCCTGCCGGTCTGCTGATCACCGTGCGGCAGTCCAAGTCCAACCAGGAACCTCTCGGCACACGACTTCTATGGCCGGACGAGCGTCGCGTCGAGTCGGTACAGCGCGCTTTCCTCGTAGGCGGTGGTCCACACGTCGCCGTCGAGCAGCACGACGTCCCCGCCACCAGGGACGTTGCTCGACACCCGGGCGATCAGCTTCCCGGTCTGCTGGTCGAGGACGGACAAGAAGTCTCCGCTGTCACTTCGGATCCAGACGAGACCGTCTGCGACGGCCACCCCTCCGTTACTCGCCCCTCCGTCCACGATTGTCGTGGGGCGTCCGGTGCGCGGATCCAGCTGGACGACGGCGGTCGTGGTTCCCACCCATACCTGGTCGGGGTCGTTCGGATCGGCGGCGACCTCGACGGGGTTCGCGATCTCGGCCTGGACGGTGGTGTCGCCGGTCTGGGGATCGACCAGGACGACCTGGTCGTCGACCGTGCACGGCACCCAGAGGCCGGTGGGTCCGACGGTCACGTCGACGCCCACGACAGGGGATCTCGTAGGAGAGGTCGACCTGGTGAACTTCTCGGGGTTGATGCCTGCGAGACCGCTGCCGTCGCTGGTGAGCACCCAGACGTGCCCGAACCCGCCGGGCATGTGGCCCTGGGATCCCTGCTTCTTGATGGGCAGGTCGGCGACCACCTCGAACGTGTCCGGGTCGACCTTCGCGACGCTCGCGAGGCCGGAGCACACGAACACGTAGCCGGCGTACGCCCCGACCCCCTCGCACACACGACCGCTGGACCTGACTGTCGGCGGTCCCGACGATCTGGTTGGTGGCCGGGTCCACCAGAGTCACACCGGCGTCACGTTTGACCCAGATGCCGTGCTCGTCGACGGACAGCCAGTCCGGGTGGTTCATCATCGAGACTGTGGCGGCCTGCATGACTGCCCACGGTCAGTTGCTTGACGGCGCCGGTCCCCGTTGGCTCAGGCGGAACCGGTGGGCGAAGAAGACGCAGCGCTGTTGTCGTCCGCCGCCTCGTCGCCACGGACAACCGGCTGGCAGCGAGAACCAGGGCGACCGCGATAGCGTACGAGAGGCGACGACCGGTCATCGGACGACGTGCAGGTCGACGACGTCGCAGCACGTCGCGCGCGGGCCGCGGTGGGACCGTGTCGATGCCCATCGAGCGGAGGACCTGGTAGACCGCCGGTGCGACACGCTCGCGGTCGAACGCCTCCTGCTCGTGGGCGGTGTCCCAGACCTCGATGTGGCGAAGACCCCCTGCCGGAGAGGTCACGACCAGGTGCACCTGGAGGCCCGGCTGGGTTATCGGTGCCGATGGCCTCCTTGACCTGTGCGTAGATGCGTTCGTCGCCGGGAACGTCGTACTGCACCACGTACGGCATGTCGGACCTCCTCAGGTCGAGAGATTGAATAGAGTGTTCTCTATCCGATAGAGGAGCATCTACCCAAATGTCTGAAGCTGACTCAACCAGCATTCGCGCATACCGTTCGCCGGCACGGGTCGAGCAGGCGCGCCGAACCCGACGCGCCGATCATCGACGCAGCACACCGGCTCTTTCTCGCCGACGGGTTCGCCGCAACCACGATCCCGGCGGTCGCGGCGGCCGCCGGGGTCTCGGTACAGACGGTCTACAAGGCGTTCGGGAGCAAGGCCAGGCTCGCCAAGACCGTCTTCGGCGTCGCCATCGCCGGGGACGACGAGCCCGAGCCGCTGGTCGACCGGGAGAGGCTGGGTGCGAGTAGGCCGCAGAGCCCGACCCGTACCGCCATGCTCGTCATGTACGGCGAGCTTCCTCGCCGACGTCGCACCTCGGCACGTGCCCATGCAGCTCGTCATCCGCGATGCCGCGGCCACCGACGGGGATGCCGCCGCCCTGTGGGCCGAGATGCAGGACGAGCGTCTCGGCCGGATGACGCTGTTCGCCACCCATCTCGCGGACACGGGAGCCTTGCGTGCCGACGTGACGGCCGACATCGCCCGCGACCTGCTGTGGACCTACAACTCGGCTGAGGTATTCCAGCTGCTCGTCCTCGAGCGTGGGTGGACCCCCGAGCAGTACGGACACTGGGTCAGTGCGGCGCTCACCGCCGCGCTGCTGCCACCGACGGATCGAACCATCTGACCCGGGGCGCAACGGGCTGGCCTGTGCGCCGAGTTCAGATCCGCGTCCGTCGCTGTCCAGAGCGATCTGGCACCTAACCTCGGACCTGCGGAAACCGCGGATAACGTTCGCTGATCTGCCCTGTCATCCGCCAGACGCGCGTCATAGTGGGCGATAAGACCTATGCCACGTGAGCATTGAGGTCGCGCCGACTGTCAGCTCCCGCCGGCCGGCAGCGGCTCGAGCATGACGTCGGGGTGGTCGCGCGTGGTGGCCGTGGCGCGCCACTCGTTGACGAAGAGGGCCAGGTGCGTGCCGTCGCTGCGCGCCAGGACCTCGACGCCACGGATCCCCTTCAACGCCTCGGCGCCGGCCGCGTCGGTGCGTCGGGCGACCGAGTAGTCGAGCCGGCTGAACCGGATCGGGGCGTTGAACTCGTTGGTCATCCGGTCCTCGACCACCTCGAACTGCAGCGGACCGACCGCCGCCAGGACGGGGTTCTGGTCGCCGCGGAGGTCGGACCGCAGCACCTGGACGACGCCCTCCTGGTCGAGCTGCTCGATGCCCTTGCGGAACTGCTTGTAGCGGCCGATGTCGCCGGCGCTGGCGGTCATGAAGTGCTCGGGGGCGAACGTCGGCACGGGCGGGTACTCGATCGCGTCGCCGACGTACACGGTGTCCCCCACGCGCAGGGCCGATGCGTTGACCAGGCCGATGATGTCGCCGGGCTCGGCGTTCTCGACCGACGTCGTCTCGCGGCCGAAGACCGCCTGGGCGAACTTCGTCGCGAACGGCCGGCCGGTGGTGGCGTGGGTGACGACCATCCCGCGCTCGAACGTGCCGGAGACCACCCGCGCGTAGGCGAGGCGGTCGCGGTGGGAGGCGTTCATCCCGGACTGCACCTTGAAGACGAACGCGCTGAACTCGTCGTCGACCTGGCGGACCGAACCGTCGACGCCCTCGGTCGCGCTCGGCGCCGGAGCGAGGTCGAGCAGCAGGTCCAGGAGCTGCGCGACGCCGAAGTTCAGCAGAGCCGAGGCGAACATGACCGGCGTCGTCGCCCCGGCGAGGAATCGCTCCTGGTCGTGGTCGGCGTCGTCGAGGGTGAGCAGCTCGTGCTCCTCGACCGCGTCCGCCCACACCTGCGCGTCGTTCTCCTCCACCTCGTCGGGAGCCATCCGCCTCTCCGGCGCCCTCGTCGCCCCGCCGGCCGTGCGCGTGTACTTCACGAACTCGCCCGTACGACGGTCCAGGACGCCGCGGAAGTCGCCGGCCTCACCGACCGGCCAGGTCAGCGGAGTGGGCCGGAGCTTGATCTGCTTCTCGATCAGGTCCATCAGCTCCAGCGCCGAGAGGCCCGGGCGGTCCCACTTGTTGATGACCGTGATCACCGGGATGCCCCGCAGCGCGCAGACCCGGAAGAGCTTGAGGGTCTGCGGCTCGAGCCCCTTGCCCGCGTCGACCAGCATGACCGCCGAGTCGACCGCGGACAGGACTCGGTAGGTGTCCTCGGAGAAGTCGCTGTGGCCAGGGGTGTCGACCAGGTTGATCACGTGGTCGCGGTAGACGAACTGCAGCGCGGCCGAGGTGATGGAGATGCCGCGCGCCTTCTCCATCGCCATCCAGTCGGACACCGTGGCGCGGCGCTCACCCTTGCCGTGGACCGCCCCTGCCTCCGTGATCGCCCGCGCGTGCAGCGCGAGCGCCTCGGTCAGGGTCGACTTGCCCGCGTCGGGGTGGCTGATGACGGCGAAGGTACGGCGTGGGCGAGAGTCGGGCACTGCGCGAACCTAGCTCTCGAGAAGCAAGAATCGCGCTTCAGTGGCGACCGAATCGCCGCAACCTCGCGCGACTCCATCTTCGCCAGCCCCCGCTGCCGATTCCGCCTGTCCAAAGGAGGAGGCGCCTCCCGCCTAGCAGACTGGTCACCGACGCTGTGGCCAGCGATGGACTGGCCTCCTGATGACGGGTGAGAGTACCTAGCTTCTGACAGAGATCAGACGACGCATCGACTGGATGAGCGCGTTTAGCGCAGTTGCAGCCACGTCAACGGTGGTCTTGAACTGCTCCCCTACCGCAGACGGTTGACGGCGAGTTGCCAGATCGCTGGCCCATTTGGTCGGCTTGGAACGATTGAGATCTCGGCGCGAAGCGGATCGACCACCCTCGTCTCGGTAAATGACCGCGCGGCCGCAAGATGATCGACGCGCTGCCAACCACGCCGAAGTCGTCGCGCTCAGAGGCGACTTCAAGCGGCTCAAAGTAAGCGAGCTGAGCCGCGAACCTGCGTCGTCACCAGGGATCGTGGCCAAGAGGGTGGACTTCAACGGGCGGAGGGGGTCAGTTCTTGGAACGCTACTCACGAGGCGTTGGGCCCCGAACCCGTGACGCAAAGTGAACAGGATCGACCAGGTCAGCTGGCACTATAGCGCCGCGTCCTGTCACGTGACGATCGGGACACTTCCTCCACACGCGACATAGGGATGGGCCGCTCTCCGAGCGCGACCTCGACGGCTTGTGCCAGCGTGAGCTGCCGCTCAAAGGTTCGAATCGATCGAGTCGGCACGATCGGGCCAAGGAAGCTGTCACGGATCCTCTGGTTGGCCGGGGACAGTTCGATGCCGTGCTGATCGGACTGAGTCACCCACGCGGAGTAGAGGAATGCCGAGAGTCTTGAACTCTTCTGAGCCGCTTCGGCGGCAGCCAGTCGGAGGAGCAACTCGATCTCCTGAACGGTATTGCCTGATGCGACGTTCCATCTCCAGCGAGCGTCTCAGGTCGGAGGCAGCTCGGCCGGGGTCACCGCCGCCGAGCAGGCTGGCTCCTGCGGCGTTACAAAGGCTGAGCGCGATCTTCTGCGGATCGCCTAACCGCGCCGCGATCGTGAAGGCCTCCCGCCCCCATTCCTCGGCACGCGGGACGAAAGTGGGATCCGGGCAGCCCAACGCCTCCTCGCTCAGGTTGATCAGGGCTAACACCTGCAAAATTTCGTTATCCAACTCGCGCACCGTCTCCAGAGCGGCGACCGCCTCGTTCAGGTGGGCCACAGCCCCGTCGGCCCACAGCCCCACGGAATGGATGACGGTCATCGCGATGACTTCTGGATCTCGGCTGCGGAGGCTCGCTTCCTTGGCGAGCGCCAGGTCTTTCTGCCGTCCGCGCTCGCCCCCCGGATGGTTGGGTAGATTCGCCATCAGTCCGCGCAACGCCGCTTCCTGCACGGAATCCGGATGGTTTTTTAGCAGCTCGAGTGCCGACGAGAAGGCCCGCGCCGTACCAGCAAAGTCGGCGAGTCCCCTGAGTCCGCTTCCGCGCATGAAGAGCAGATCGATGCGGCGTCGGACAGATAGGTCATCTCGCTCAAGCAGGGATGAGATGAAGGATTCCTGTTCGTCCCGGTAGCCTTGAATGCGCGCTAGCCAGGTGACGCCGACTACGAGATCGGCGTATAGGGCGGTCTCGCCACTAGCGCTAAGGGTTCGCAGCGCCGCACGCGCGTTAGGCAGCTCTGCGGATTGCACGCGGATCTCCTCCGCATTGCGTGGCGGCCAGAACAGCAGGTTGGGATCATCCGCCAAAAGGTCGTGGTAGTGGTGAGCGTGGGCCCGCCGAACTGTCTCCTCAGCTCTGGATAAGACGAGCAATTCGGCGCCGTACTCCCGAATGGTTTCTAGCATCCACAGTCGTGCCCCGGCCGGACCGTCGACCGGGCGCAGCAGGCTCTTTGCCACCAGTGAGTCCGCCGTAGCCAGGGGGTCGATTTCGGGTAGCGCGTTCGCGCAGACCGCCTCAAGCGAAGTCAGCGTCGCACCGCCGGCGAAAACCGACATGACGCTGAAGAGTCGGCGTTCGTCCTCAGTCAGCAGATCGACGCTCCAGGCTAGGCACGAGCGTAGGGATTTCTGCCTGGCAGGAGCGTCCCGGGTGCCGGTTGTGAGCAGGGTAAGGCGCTGGGTGAGGCGCTCGACGATCGCCGCCGGCTGCAGCAGGTTGGCGCGAGCAGCCGCGAGCTCGATCGCCAAGGGTAGGCCATCGAGTCGCCGGCAGATCTCCGCTACCGCGTCCTGATCGCACTCGCGGCGAAATCGTGGGTTCAGCGGCCTCTGCCCGCTCCCAGAACAAGGACACAGCCGACGACGGTTCTCCATCCGTGCCGAAGGTGGCCAGTGGCTCAACCTGGAAGACGTACTCCCCGCCGATTCGCAGCGCTTCCCGGCTTGTCACCAGCACGTTGAGACCCTCATCGGCGGCCCCAAGGAGTTCAGCAAGATCGGGCGAAGCTTCCAGGAGGTGTTCGAAGTTGTCAACAAACAGCAGGAGATCCCGTCCACGGACCATCCGTGCAATCCTCGGCACCAGGTCAGCCTCCCCCGTTGCGTTGACGCCAAGGCTCGCTGCCAGGGTCGGCAATACCAACTCGGGAGATTGGATGCTGCCCAACGGGACCCACGCCACCTCACGTGTGCCGATGACGCGCCAGGCCAACTCCAGCGCGAGCCGCGTCTTCCCGACGCCACCCGGGCCAGTCATCGTGACGACCCGCACGCTGGGGTCGTTCAGCAGGTCCTCGAGTTCCGCAACGTCTTTCTCACGACCACGCATTGGTGTCGGTGGATGCGGCAGGGTGAAGCGCAGGTCGTGAACGGCTGCCACACCGATCAGCGAGTCCGCCTTTAGTACCGCAGCTTGGGCTGACCTGAAGTTGCTCGTCAGGCTCAACGCCTAGTTCCTCTGCCAGACGCGCTCGCATCAGCGCATACACCTCTAGAGCATCTGATGGCCTGCCGACGCCAGCGAGGGCACGCACCAATTGAGCCGCAACCGCCTCATCCAGAGGGTGCCTTAGCGCCAGTTCCTCGGCGGCGGGTAGCAGGTCCGCACTGAGTCCCAGGTCGTTACCGACCGCCAGCCGAAGCACCTCAGTCTCTACGACAGCGCGCTCGAGGGATAGCCGTGACCCTCTGACCAACGGGACATCGGGCAGGTCAGCCAACACCTCGCCCCGGACAAGCGCCGAGGCCTGGGTCAACAGCCTGCTCGAGCCGCCGAGATCACCTGCACGTCTGCGCCGGGTCGCCTCGTGCGCCAAGGTTTCGAACCTTTCCGCATCGAGGTAGCCCCCTTCGAGGTTCAAGTCATAGCCCGACGACGCCGTCACTAAATGCTGTCGGCCCAGCTGACGACGCAAGGACGACACATACTGCTGCACCACATTCGTTGCCTTGGCTGGAGGATCGTCCCAGAGCGCATCGATGAGAGCATCCATAGTCGCGGTCCCTCGCGCGAGCGCCAATGCCGCGAGGACAGCGCGCTGCATGGGCGCAGTGATGGACACCGTGTCACCGGCCACAACGACCTCGAGCGGACCCAGCAAGCGCACCGTCAGCACGCCGCGACCGTACCCATCGGCTCAGATGCATGTACATGACTAGGGAGACTCGAGTGCGGATGCTGTCAATTGGGGCTTGGGCAAGCGCGCTGTCCCCCACAAAGGGCCCGTTCAGGCATCAGCAAGGCATCGCGTTGAGCTACCACCAATTTTCCTAACTCGACTAGCCGCCTTGCGAACGGTCCTAAAGGCTCCTTCACGGCGCCGCGTCTTGATGCACACAAGTTGGTCCGAAAGCAGCCAGCATGTGCCTGGGCGTGACCCCGGACTGTGAGGGGACCGGGCTACAGCGGTCCTGCAGCAGTCCTTCAGCGACTCTCGACACGGTGGCGTCATCGAGACCAACCCGGGTCTCCACCATCGAAAGCGTGGGTCATGAACATCAATCAGTTACGGCGCAGCGTCGTCGCCATTGCGACGCTTGTATTCCTTGCGCTACTTCAGGCACCATCAGCGTCCGCGGACGTTGCAATCCCCACGGGCGGCTCAGCAACTTCATATTTCGTATGCGACGACAGGAACAATCAGTTGTCCTACGGCGTCACGATTTTCCCGGATTCCGCCCGTACCCAACAGACGGTGGCGTTCCACATCTACACGCAGGACGTACCTGCAGGGCGCGCCAGCTGGTCCAATTGGCAAGTGGGGATCACGTCCACCCTCCCTGGGACGCCCTACCGCTACTGGAACATTCTGCAGGCGCCGGAGGGACTCCAAAAGATTTACGTGGAGTACGCCTGGCTCACATCAGCGGGGTGGCGGTACAAGGGCGAGTGGATCAGCCGGTATCAGCAGACCGGTTTGTACAACGGCGTGTGGAACGGCTACTTCACACACTGTGACCTTTAAGGTCTGGTCTCCCCATCGAGGCCCCTTGTCGGCGTGACCCTCCCCGGTGTCGGAGGTCACGCCGACTAGGCGTGACCTCTCCATCTGTGGTTGAGCGCGCGGCCGGGTTCGGGGTGCTTCACGGCTCCAGAACAGTTCCCCAACTTGCTGTCCGGCGCTATCGAGCGTCGGCGACGAGTGGCCTTCATGCATCCAGCCGGCCGATGCCGGCGGTAGTGGCCGCCGGCACTACCTATACGAAAAGACCCTGGGTGAGGCTACTCCCACTCGATGGTCCCCGGCGGCTTCGACGTGATGTCGACCGTCACCCGGTTGATCTCGCGCACCTCGTTGGTGATCCGCGTCGAGATCCGCTCCATCACGTCGTACGGCAGCCGCGCCCAGTCGGCAGTCATGGCGTCCTCACTGGTGACCGGCCGAAGGACAACGGGGTGGCCGTAGGTGCGGCCGTCGCCCTGAACACCAACCGAGCGCACGTCAGCGAGCAGCACCACCGGCATCTGCCAGATGTCGCGGTCGAGGCCGGCCTTGGTGAGCTCCTCGCGGGCGATGGCGTCGGCCTCGCGGAGGATGTCGAGGCGCTCGCGGGTGACCTCGCCGATGATCCGGATGCCGAGGCCCGGGCCGGGGAACGGCTGGCGGTGCACGATCTCGGCGGGCAGGCCGAGCTGCTCGCCGACCAGGCGGACCTCGTCCTTGAACAGCGTTCGCAGTGGCTCGACGAGCTCGAACTCGAGGTCGTCGGGGAGGCCGCCGACGTTGTGGTGGGACTTGATGTTGGAGGTGCCCGCTCCCCCGCCGGACTCGACGACGTCCGGGTAGAGCGTGCCCTGCACGAGGAACGCGACCTTGCCGTCGGCGTCCGCGAGGATCTCGGCCTCGGCGGCCTCGAAGACGCGGATGAACTCGCGGCCGATGATCTTGCGCTTCTCCTCGGGGTCGGTGACGCCGGCGAGCGCCTCGAGGAACTGCTTCTCGGCGTCCACGACCTTGAGGTCGACGCCGGTGGCGGCGACGAAGTCGCGCTCGACCTGCTCGGTCTCGCCCTGGCGCATCAGCCCGTGGTCGACGTACACGCAGGTGAGCCGGTCGCCGATCGCGCGCTGCACGATCGCGGCGGCGACGGCGGAGTCGACGCCGCCGGAGAGGCCGCAGATGGCCTGGCCGCGGTCGCCGATCTGGGCGCGGATCGTCTCGATCTGCTCCTCGACGATGTTGACCATCGTCCAGGTGGGCCGGCAGCCGGCGATGTCGAGCAGGAAGTGCTCGAGCACCTTCTGGCCGTGCTCGGTGTGCAGCACCTCCGGGTGCCACTGGACGCCGGCGAGCTGGCGGCCGACGTCCTCGAACGCCGCCACGGGCGTGCCCTCGGTCGAGGCGAGGACCGTGAAGCCCTCGGGTGCCGCGGCGACCGAGTCGCCGTGGGACATCCAGACGTTGTGCTGGCCGGGGATGTCGGCGAGCAGGGTGCCGGCCTCGCCGACGGTGAACGGGCGTGCGGCCGTACTCGCGGGCGCCGGTGTGCGCGACCTCGCCGCCGAGGCCCTGGGCCATCAGCTGGAAGCCGTAGCACATGCCGAAGACCGGGGTCCCGGACGTGAAGATCGCCGGGTCGACGGACGGTGCGCCCTCGGCGTACACCGAGGAGGGCCCGCCGGAGAGGATCAGCGCCTTCGGGTTCCTGGCGAGCATCTCCGCCACCGGCATGTGGTGCGGGACGATCTCGGAGTAGACCCGGGCCTCGCGCACGCGGCGGGCGATGAGCTGGGCGTACTGCGCCCCGAAGTCGACGACGAGGACGAGATCGTGATCGACAGCGGCCGTCATGGGGGCGAGCCTAGTGCGCGGGTTGTGCGGGTACGGCGATGCCCCGGCCGCGTCTCGCGGCCGGGGCATCAGTGGGGTGGAGCAGCGGTGGTGCCGATCAGCACACCACCAGCACGGTGAACGGGAGCGGGTCCGGAACGCCGTTGCCGTCGGGCGCGTGTGTCTCCACGACGAGCTTCAGCCCGAGGGTCTGCTGGAGGGGACCCAGGCGCCACGCCGAGGCCGACCCGGCGACCACGTCGGTCCCGTTGTGCGACACCGCCGGGAGGACGGCGCAGCCGAGGTTCGGGCTGCTGAACGTGACGATGTAGCGGCCGGGCGTCGTGGTCTGCTCCGCGGAGACGATGTCCCCACCCGACTGGTCGACCAGGGACCCGTCGGCGCGCACGGCGGCACGGGACATCCCGAGCAGGCGGTGGGCCGCCTCCGCGGTGCCGGCGGTCAGGGCCTCGTCGGCCCCGCGGGCGTACTCGGCGTGCGGGACGGTGTCGAACGAGCTCTCGGCGACGTCGATGCCGCGGACCGTCCCGTCCTTGATGTGCTTGGAGGTGACGGAGCCGACACCGAGACCGGCGGCGACGGCGGCACCGCCTCCGGCGATCGTGAGGACGAGTGCGGTGCCGGCCGCGACGTTCGCGAACGTCGAGCCACGGCGGATGGAGCGGTTCATCGTGGGATTCCTTCTGGTGGTTGGCGCCTGCGGTCCGGATGACCGCGGGACGTGGTGGTGGGTGCGGGGGGTCATGACGTACGCGCCTGGCGGCTGAGCACGACGGACGCGCCGGCGAAGCCCGCGGCCGTGAGGACGTACGCCAGGGCGGGGCCGGCGTTGCCGATGGCGGCGCCGAGGACCCACTCGACCGGGACGGCCGCAACTAGCGCGACGGCCATCCAGCGGGGAGCCATGCGGGTCCGCCAGATCAACCCGCCGAGCAGCAGGCGGCCGATCATGATCGACAGCGCGAACGGCAGGATCACCAGGTAGACCGACGACGACTCGATCGCCTCGTTGAGGTCGATCACCGTCGAGCGGTCGAGGTCGTTCTGCGTGGCGACGTAGGTGATCACCTGCATGGAGGCGGCCGCGGCGCCGCAGCAGGCGCCGACGATCCAGAGGCCGCCGATCAGCGTCGCCGCCCGGCGGGCGACGGAGCGGAGCGCGACGTACATCGCGATCGCCGACGGCACCAGGGTGACGGCGCACAGGATCGAGAACGCCACGGCGACGCCGGCCGCGGTCGGGTGCTCGGCGAACGTGTCGTACTGGGTGCCGTAGGACCCGCCGAGGTCGTCGGGGGTCACCGCGTTGGACGCGGCGAGGAAGAGCCAGGGCAGCGGTGCCGCGATGGCCAGACCACGACGCCAGCCGGCGCGTGGGGACGTCGGTGCGTCGATGCGGTCGACGGCGACGGTGGATGCAGTCATTTCGAGTTCCTTTTGAGTGGACGATGTGTAGTGCGAACCAGACGATAGATATTCGCAAAACACTCTGTCAACTTAAAATGTGGTCTAGGCGGAGATGCGCCGCGCCTTGCGCGTGGCCATCGCGCACCGGAACAGGAAGCCGGGGGTCGGCGGGATCCAGCCGGCCTGCATCGCCATGCCCTGGTCGTCGCGGACGGCCCAGTGCTCGACGACGAGACCGTCGCGGAAGCGCTGGAAGTGCGCCTGCCGGACGGTGAACGGCTTGCCGGTCGGGACGAAGACCCGCTCCACCTCGGCGTCCTCGGTCCAGACGACGAAGTCGCCCGTGTGCCGGCCCGAGAGCGTGCCGAAGGTGACGACGAGGTCCCCCTCGGCGACGCTCTGCTCGGTCGTCCAGACGAGGTCGGAGAATCCGGCGCGCAGCCACTCACCGGTGGCGTGGAAGGCGGCCGGACCACGGCCTCGCGTGGCGGGCGGCTCGGCGGCGGACTCGCGGTTGAACGCGTCGGGGTGCGTGAGAGCCGTGAGCTCCTCGAGCGTGCCGCCGATGGTGGCGCGGATGGTGGCCTCGGCGACCTCGACGAGGTCGTCGCGGGTGCTGGTGGTCATGTCGATCCTTTCGATACAGCGAACAGTAGTGAAGTTACAGTAGGCTGTAATCAATCAGATCCCAAGTTCATTCCCGGAGGCTGCGGTGCCGTACGACAACAGCCAGCGCGAGCAGTCGGCGCGCGCGACCCGAGCCCTCGTAGTCGAGGCTGCGAAGGGGTCGTTCCTCCGCCGCGGCTACGCCGGCACGACGATCCGTCAGGTCGCGGACGACGCCGGGGTGTCGCAGGAGACGGTCTACAAGACGTTCGGCGGCAAGGCGGCGCTGCTCAAGGCGGTGTACGACGTCGCGCTCGTCGGCGACGACGAGGACGTCCCGCTTGCGCAGCGGCCCGAGGCCCTCGCCGTCCGGGACGCGTCCGGCCCTGCCGAGGCCGCGGCGGCGTACGCCGAGCTGGCCCAGCTGATCTCGACCCGGATCGACCCGTTGCTGCGCCTGCTCCTCGGCGTCCGCGACACCGACCGGGCGCTGGGCGAGTTCGCGCGGATCACCGACCAGGAGCGCCGCGCCGGCGCGACGTTCTACGTCCAGCACTGGGCCTCCACCGGCTGGCTGCGCCAGGACATCACCCTCGAGCACGCGATCGACGCCGTCTGGGCGCTCAACTCGCCGCAGACCCGCTGGCTGCTGCTCGACCACGGCTGGACCGGTGAGGAGTACGCGCGCTGGCTCGGCGACCTGATCCGCTCGTCGATCTTCGCCGAACCGACCACCTGACCCCGGTCCGGCGATCTACCCTCCGCAGGTGACGTCACGCATCGCCGCCGCAGCCTGCCTCGCGCTCGCCGCGGCGGCGATCGGCGTCGTACCGCCCGTCCACGCGGAGACCACGACCGTCACCGCCGTCGTCGACCACTGGAGCGACGGCGACACCGTCGTGACCTCGGTCGGCAAGGTCCGGCTGATCGGGATCAACGCCCCGGACAGGAAGCAGTGCGGCTACCGGGCCGCGACGAGGTCGGCGAAGAAGCTGGCACCCGTCGGGTCGACCGTCGTGCTCACCGCACCCGACGGCCACGACGACACCGACCAGTACGGCCGGCTGCTCCGCTACGTCGGCGTCGGCGGGGCCGACATCGGGCTGAAGCAGATCAAGGCCGGCTCGGTGGCGAAGTTCGACTCGAGCGACGGGTACGGCGCGCACCCCAAGCAGTCGAGGTACCGCAAGGCCGACATCAAGAACCGCGACTACTGCGGCAGCTCGGACCTGAGGTCCTACCAGCCGGTCTCGGACAACCGCTGCCCCAAGAAGGCGCCGATCAAGGGCAACCGCAGCGACGACTGGATCTACCACCTGCCGTCGAACCAGTACTACTCGGTGACCAACCCCGAGGAGTGCTTCGCGTCCGGCGACGGCGCGAAGAAGCACGGGTACCGCGCGTCGCTGGTCTGACCGCTCACGCGGTCACGTGCTCGGGCGACGGTCCTTGCTCCACTCGATCAGCGGCTGGAGCGCGGTGATGAGGCCGTCACCGAGGCCCGAGGGCTCGTAGAGGATCTGGACGGGCGTGCTCGGGACGACCTCGCGCCGCAAGAGCCCGGCCTGCTCGAGCTCCTTCAACCGCAGCGAGAGCAGGCGGTCCGAGATGCCGGGCACGAGCGCGCGGTACTCGGTGAACCGTCGCGCGCCCTGCGATCCCGCGAGCAGCACCGCCCCGGCCCACCGGCGCCCGATGAACTCCAGCAGCGCCTGGTACGACGAGCAGCGCTCGTCGTCGACGACGAAGTGCACCGCCGTCGGCGGCACGGTGTGAGCAGTAGGCACTTATCCAAGGTAAGCGGCTAACCATGCCTTTGGCAACGCGGTTCCACCGGCCGAAGACTCGTCCCCATGACAACGAACCCGCTGGTCGACGAGCTGCTCCGCGTCCACGACATGATCCGGCACGACCTGCGCACCTGCCAGGACCTCGCCGCCGCGGCCAGGCACGGAGCCGACGTGGGCGAGGTGCGTGACGCACTCGGCCAGCTGACCGAGCACAGTCCGCACCTCCGCCTCGGCGTCGACTGCCTCACCTTCTGCGGCCTGGTCCACCGCCACCACCACGGCGAGGACGAGACCCTCTTCCCCGTCGTCCGCCGGACGGCGCCGTCCCTGGCACCCGTGGTCGACCGTCTCGAGGCCGAGCACCGGCGGGTCGCCGCGCTGCTGACCCGGGTCGAGCGCGCCCTCGACGCGCTGGAGACCTCGGGCGATGCCCGTGCGGACGACGAGGTCGTCGACGCGCTCGACGCGCTGGCCGGCCACCTCCTCGCGCACCTGACCTACGAGGAGGAGTCGCTGCGGCCGTTCCTGCTCAGCATGGACAGCTGGCCGGAAAATGCACCAGGGCCCGGCCGGGGAGGGAGGGTGGCCGGGCCCTGATCGTCCACACGCTGCGGACAGCGCTTGGACTGTCGGGCCGGTCTGAAGGAGGGAGCAAGACGACCGACCCACTGTCACAACGAGGCCACCCGAGGCGGGTTACGTGGGGATACGCCCAGAAATGCCGCATCTCTGGGGCGGTCTAGTCCTGAGCGTGGATCAGGCGTGGATCGCTCCCCCATCGAGGGAACGAACGCGTTCCAGGTCTGTCCGGATGGCGAGAGCTCCAGCCCTGGCCTGCGGTGGTTTCGACACGCTCGCTGGCGCTCGCGGCTCGACCAACGGGAGCTACGAGACCCCGACGATCGGGAGCCGCAGCGCCCCGGGGGCGCCCTCCGGCACCACCGGCGAGGCCGGGGCGACCGGCGAGATCCGCTCGTACGCCGCCCCCAGCTCGGGCCGGGTGTCCGGCTCGCCCTTGTTGGGCCAGAACGCCATCGCCCGCTCGGCCTGGGCGGTGATCGTCAGGGACGGGTTCACGCCGAGGTTGGCGGAGATCGCGGCGCCGTCCGCGACGTGCAGGCCGGGGTGGCCGTAGACGCGCTGGTACGGGTCGACCACGCCGGTCTCGGGCGAGTCCCCGATCGCGCAGCCGCCGATGAAGTGCGCCGTCAGCGGCATCCCGAACGGCTCGCCGATGTTGCCGCCGGCGGTGCCGTTGAGGTGCTTGGCGATCCGGCGGACGGTCTCGTTGGCGACCGGGATCCAGGTCGGGTTCGGGGCGCCGTGGCCCTGCCGGGAGGTCATCCGCCAGACACCGAGCTTCTTGGTGCCGTACGTCGTGATCGAGTTGTCGAGGCTCTGCATCACCAGCGCGATGACGGTCCGCTCGGACCAGTGCTTGAAGTCGTAGAGGTTCACGACGTTCCGGCGCTCGGTCCACATCTCCTTGAGCCACGTCCGCACCCGCGTCTTGCTGCCGCCGGCCGACGGGTCGTCGTCGCCGTCGGTGAGCACGGTCTGCAGCATCGCCATCGTGTTGAAGCCCTTGCCGTACCGCACCGGCTCGACGTGGGTGTCGGCGTCGGGGTGGAACGACGAGGTGATCGCGACGCCGTACGTGTAGTCGGTCGGGTCGTCCTTGGCGGCGATGGCGCCGAGGATCGACTCGGAGTTGGTGCGCGACAGGTAGCCGAGGCGACCGGAGAGCCGCGGCAGGTGGCCCTCGTCCTTCATCCGGTGCAGCAGCTTCTGGGTGCCGAGCGACGCGGCCGCCATCACGACGTGCTCGGCGGTGAGGGTCTTCTGGAACCGGCCGGTCTTCGCCTTCGTGAACTTCACGCGGACGTCGTACCCGCCGTCGTCGCGCGGGGTGAGGCGGGTGACCGTGGTCAGCGGCAGCACCGTGGCGCCGTTCTGCTCGGCGAGGTAGAGGTAGTTCTTGACCAGGGTGTTCTTGGCGTTGTGGCGGCAGCCGCTCATGCACTCGCCGCAGTTGAGGCAGGTACGACGGTCGGGGCCCGCGCCGCCGAAGAACGGGTCGGCCACGGTCTCGCCGGCCGCCTGGCCGGGTCCGCCGAAGAAGACGCCGACCGGGGTCGGGTGGAACGTCTCGGCGACGCCCATCTCCCCCGCGACCTTCTCCATCACGTCGTCGGCCGGTGTGCGGACCGGGTTCTCGACGACGCCGAGCATCCGCTTCGCCTGGTCGTAGTACGGCGCGAGCTCGGACTTCCAGTCGGTGATGTGGCTCCACTGCGGGTCGTTGTAGAACGCCGGCAGCGGCTCGTACAGCGTGTTCGCGTAGACCAGCGACCCGCCGCCGACGCCCGCGCCGGCCACGATCATCGTGTCGCGGACCGCGTCGATGCGCTGGATGCCGTACATGCCGAGCGCCGGGGCCCAGAGGTACTTCTTGAGGTCGGTGGTGCCGTTCGAGAAGTCGTCGTCCTCGAACCGCGCGCCGGCCTCGATGACCGCGACCCGGTAGCCCTTCTCGGTCAGCCGCAGCGCGGTGACGGACCCGCCGAAGCCGGACCCCACCACGATGACGTCGAAGTCGAGCTCCCCGTTGCTGCCCATCTCAGGCCCTTCCCAGCTTCTTCATCAGGCGCAGGTTGAGCGTCATGACCTTGCCGTAGGTCTCGTCGCTCATCCCGAGCATCGGCGCGAACCGGATCAGCCGCTGGGTGGCGACCGACTGCGACTCGGTGTAGCGGTGGATGCCCTCGGCGCCCTGGCGGCGGCCCATCCCGGACTGCCGCATGCCGCCCATCGGGCTGTCGATGCTCGCGAACGTCGCGCCGAACGCCTCGTTGATGTTGACCGTGCCGCACTTGATGTAGCGCGCGATCGCGCGGGCGCGGGCGCCGTCCTGGCTGTAGATCGAGCCGTTGAGGCCGTACTCGCCGTCGTTGGCGCGCGCGACGGCGTCCGCCTCGTCGTGGAACCGGTAGAGCGAGATGACCGGGCCGAACGTCTCCTCGCCGAAGCAGGTCATGTCCGGCGTGACGCCCTCGAGGATGGTCGGCTCGTAGAAGTACGGGCCGAGGTCCGGGCGGGCGCGGCCGCCGGTGAGCACCCGGGCGCCCTTGGCGACGGCGTCCTCGACGTGCCGGACGACCGTGTCGAGCTGCTGCTGGGAGATCAGCGAGCCCATGTCGTTGCCCCAGTCGAGGGTCGCGCCGAGGGTCATCGCCTCGGTGCGGGCCACGAACTTGTCGACGAACCGGTCGTAGACCTGGTCGGCGACGAACATCCGCTCCATCGAGACGCAGAGCTGGCCGGCGTTCGAGAAGCTGGCGCGGACGGCGCCCTCCGCCGCCTTGTCGAGGTCGGCGTCGCGCAGGATCAGGATCGGGTTCTTGCCGCCGAGCTCGAGGCTGCAGCCGATCAGGCGCTCGGCGCAGCCCTTGGCGATGATCTTGCCGGTGGCCGTCGAGCCGGTGAAGCAGACGTAGTCGGCGCGGCCGACGATCTCCGGGCCGATGTCCGGGCCGGGGCCGGCGACGACCTGCCAGAGGTCCTTCGGGAAGCCGGCCTCCTCGAGCAGCTGCGCACCGAGCAGCGCGCTCAGCATCGTCTGGCCGTCGGGCTTGGCCACGACCGCGTTGCCCGCGAGCAGCGCCGGGATGCCGTCGCAGAGCGCCATCGTGAACGGGTAGTTCCAGGGGCTGATGATGCCGACGACGCCCTTGGGCACGCGGTTGACCTCGACCCGGGTCAGGCCCGGGACGACGCCGAGCTTGCGGTCGGTGTCGAGGTGCTCGTGCGCCGTCCGCGCGTAGTACCGGGCGGTCAGCGCGATGTGCAGCGGCTCGTCGAAGGCGTGCTTCCGCGCCTTGCCGGACTCCCACACGATCAGGTCGATGATCTCGTCCTGGCGGTCGAGCACCAGGTCGTGCAGCCGCAGCAGGCACTGCGCCCGCTCGTCGATGCTCACCCGGCTCCACGCCTGCTGCGCCTTGCGCGCCTTGCTGAACGCCTCCGCCACGTCGACCGGAGTGCTCTGCGGGATGTGGGCGAGAGGAGCGCCGTTGAGCGGCGTCTCGACCGGCACCGTCTGGTTGCTGGAGGCGACGAGGCGCTTGGTCAGGCTGGCGACGTAGTCGGGCTCGAGGGCGTACGACGCGCGCGGGTCGTGCTCGGGATCGGCCGGCCCCTCGGTCAGCGGACCACCGGCAGGGCTGGGAGTGGGAGCACTCATTCCCCGAGCCTAGGGGCGCGTGACGCGCATTACTACCGCCGAGTAGCCGACTGTGGCGCTTTACACACGCTGGCCGGGTGTCAAGCGGCGCCGCATGGGCATCGCGACCGATGCATGGCTCGATGGGGCTATGGCACGGCGCCTTCCCGGGCCATACCTTGCGCGCATGCCCTCACCCCGCGCCTCTGTCCCGGTCGCCACCGCCGCCATCGCCGTCGTGGCGCTGATCATCGCCTGCGCCGGTGTCGGCGCCGGTGTCTACGCCGCGGCCAAGATCGACGGCTCCCAGCTCAAGTCGAAGTCGGTGTCCGGGGGCAAGCTGAAGAAGAACACCCTCACCGGCAAGCAGATCAAGGAGTCCGCGCTGAAGGGCGTGGCCTCGAGCGGGGACTTCGTGCGACTCCGGTCCGAGCGGACGGCCACCGGCGCCGTGCTCATCACTCCCCTGCTGAGCCTCGGCAACGTCCGGCTGAGCTTCCAGTGCGCTCCCGGCGCATCGGTCTGGAAGCTCCTGGCCAGGAGCGTTGGAGGCCCGACGGACTACGACCTGGTCGTGACGCAGGGCGGCGGCTCCGGCGACGGCCCGAGCCAGACGTCGGGAGGTGTGACGAGCGGGACCGATGCGTTGATCCTGGGCAGCTCGAACCCGCCTGACACGGACTTCTCCCGGGTCGTCGGGACCGTGGTGTTCAACGACGACGCACGCACGGAGACGATCTCCGTCCAGCTCGCCATCGAGGTGGCGCGGGAGGGACAGAGCGTCACCTGCGACGTCGCCGGCACCGCCGTCCGGACCCGCGGCTGACGCCCCGCTGAGGTCGACGGCGCGAACCTCGTCGACGCGGGCCCCGATTCCCCGAAACCCGTGCGAGCAGGCGGCACCAGGAGGGAACCTTGTCGTCGTGAACCCGAGCTTCCCGTACGACGCCTCGCGTCACCACCGGGACACCGTCGCCGCCAGCGGGCGCTGCTCCCAGCACGGCAAGGACGCCTGCGACCAGCCGCCGGTGGTCTCGTTCCAGGACCGCCACATGCGCTGGCAGTCCGGCTGCGAGCGGGCACTGGCCGAGCTCGTGTTCCGTCGCGAGATCGTCCCGCCCGCGTCGTACGTCGACCGCGGCACCTCGCTCGTCTGGGCCTGACTCGGCGCGCCGTCGGGTCAGGCGGCAGCGGCCTCGGCCATCAGGTCCTCGGTGACGACCTTCTCGCGGCGTACGGAACGCTCGGCCCAGGCGACCGCGGCGATCGGGCCCCAGATCAGCACGAAGAAGCAGGTGGCCAGCAGGATCGGCAGCGCGTCGACCAGGGCGTGCCCGGTCTGCAGGAAGTGCACCACGCCGGCGAGCGTCACCGCGTTGGTCACGAACAGCCAGCCGAGCATGCCCGTCACGACGCGGCTCGTCATGGACGTGCGGTGCGTCTCCCCCGTCGGCCGCCACTCCGCGGCGCGACCGCGCATGGTGTCGATGATCGCCGCCACGTGCGTGAACGACGAGATCGTGTAGAGCCGCAGGTCGCCGATGCGGAAGCCGGTGTGGTGCATGAGTCCCGCGACGGGGACCATCAGCAGCGCCGGGACCATCCAGAGGAAGTTCTCGGCCTGGACACGCTCCGGCATCCACCACAGCATGATGAGCGTCGGGAGCGGCAGGCAGATCACGCCGACGGCCGTGGAGATGTAGTAGCCGAAGCCCGCGAAGAAGCTCATCCGCTGGGTGTAGCGGAACGGCGCGTCGTGGAAGTCCTTGTCGCGCAGCAGCGACATCGACCCCTGGCACCAGCGGTACTGCTGGGAGATGTAGCTCGCCAGCTTGTCCGGGCACAGGCCCTTCGCGAGGATCACCGGGATGTAGATGGTCCGGAATCCGGCCTTCATCATGTCCACGCCGGTGTGGATGTCCTCGCTGTGGCCGATCTGCGGGAACCCGTTGATGGCCTCGAGGGCCTGGCGACGGTAGATCGCGCACGTGCCCACGCAGATCGGTGCGCCGAGCCGGTCGCGGGAGACCTGTGCCCAGCGGTAGAAGCTCTCCTGCACGGCGGCCGCCCCCCGCTGCAGCCAGTGCATGCCGCGGCCGGCGTCGAAGTACTGGGGCGACTGCACGATCCCCACGGTGGGGTCGTCCAGGTAGGGCACGAGCTCGGTGAGCAGGTCGGTCCTCGGGCAGAAGTCCGCGTCGAGGATGAGGATGACGTCACCGCTGGACACGTTGTAGCCGTACTGCAGGTTGCCGGCCTTCTTCAGGTGCGGCCGGTTCGCCCGGACGTGGTGCTGGAACCCGTACGACCACGCGAGCTCGCGCACGTCGCCCCGGTCGGCGTCGTCCAGCACGTGCACGGTCACCTCGCCCGGGTACGCCAGGGCGGCGACGTGGCGGTAGGTGTTGTCGAGCACGTCGAGGTCCTCGCCGGCGCTCGGCAGGAAGACGTCGACCGACGGATAGGCGTCGGGCTCCCACATCTCCGTGATGCGGAGGTGGTCGACCCTCGAGAACTGCCGGGGCCGGGTGGAGGCGTAGTGCATCACCACCAGGTACATCAGCCCGAGCGTCAGCGGGACCCAGAACAGCCAGAGCACCACCATGCCGTTCGAGAACAGCATCAGGCTGACGCAGGCGCACACCGTCGCCAGCGTGCGGAGCCAGATGAACCACCGGTGCTGGCTGCCGAAGTACACGTACTTCTCGGTGTCCGTCGGAGCCGACGGCAGGTGGTCGGACGAGCCGCCGTCCCGCACCGCAGGCAGGAGCCTCAGCGTGCTGCGTCCGCGGTGGGCCGGGACGAAGGCCGTGGTCGAGAAGGGCAGGATGCTCATGAGGTCTCCGTCGTGAAGATCGGGGCGAACATGGTGGTCAGCCACTGGGCGTACGTGCGGGTGATGTGGCCGGGGTCGCGGTGCGTGAGCATCCCCTCGACGATGGGCGGGCACAGGTCCTCGGTGCACATCAGGTCGAGGGTCGGCACGTACCGGATCTTGTTGTCGTTCATCTCGGACCCGAGCGCCTCGTAGTAGCTGCGCATCCCCTCGCCGTTGAAGCGGGGCGTGATGCAGGCCTGGGCGTTGTCCAGGCTCTTCTGCAGGCACACCACCGGGTCGTCGTTCGACAGCGACGAGTCGCCGAGGTAGACCACCTGGGCGGTGTCACCGGCCAGCTCCTCCAGCTCCTCGCGGGTCGTCGTGGCCCACTCGTCGGCCGCGATCCCGTTGGTGAGGCCGATCGGGTCGGCCTGGCTCGCGATCACCAGGTCGGGTCGGATCTTCGCCACCTGCTGCGCGCGGTTCTCCTGGAACGTGGCGCACTCCGTGTAGGCCCGCCCCAGGACGTCGTTGTCGATCGGGATCCGGGTGACCGGGCAGGCTGCCTTGGTGAGCTGGATGATCTTCCAGTCGTTGGCCTCGGCCTGGGTGCCGAGGGCGTTGAGCCACTGGTCGGCGTGCGAGTCGCCGACCAGGACCGCCACGCGCTTGCCGTTCTTGGCGCCGTACGTGCACTGGGGTGACTCCGTGACCGGCAGGTCCGCGAAGCAGTCGGCACTGCCCTCGAACGGCGAGTCCTCGGGGGCGTCGGCGAGGGACGGCGTGAGGTTCGAGGGGACCGCCTTGACGGTCAGGCCCTCCACGACGGCCGCCTGGACCACGTCGAGGTCCCCGGACGTGAGCTCGGAGGCGAACACCGCGTCGCCCTGGCCCTGCACGCTCGGCAGGAACGTGGCGATCAGCGCGGCGACCGTCGCCATCACGACCGACAGACCGAGGCCGGACACGACCCACCGCGCGGTCGACCAGAGGCTCCTCGCGCTCGCGTTCTCGAGGAAGTAGGTGAGCACGGCGAACCAGTACGCGAGGACCACGACCTCGAGACGCTCGGGCAGGTTGAGGTCCCGGCCGACCCACATCGGCAGCAGGATCAGCATCGGCCAGTGCCACAGGTACCACGCGTACGACGTCTTGCCGATGTGCTGCATGACCCCGTGGCTGAGCAGGCGCGACTCGGCTGACCGGTCGACGAGGCGCCCCCCGGCCACGATGACCGCGGCGGCTCCGAGCACGGGCACCAGGGCGGCCGAGCCGGGAAACGGTGTGGCCTCGGTGAAGACGAAGGCAGATCCCACGACGGCGACCACGCCGGCGAAGCCGAGCGCCCGGCAGGCGAGGTCGCTCAACCTCAGCAGGCGGGGCAGGGCGAGCGCGGTCAGCGCCCCGACGCCCAGCTCCCAGGCCCGGGTGTGCAGGCCGAAGTAGGCGAACGGGCCGTCGGTCGACGTCGTCGTCACCGACAGGTAGAGGCTGGACGCGGTCAGGGCGCAGATGGCGACGCTCATGACGGCGCGCTTCCACCGACGCGGGGCCAGGGCGGTGGTGAGGATGATCAGGAGCGGCCAGACCACGTAGAACTGCTCCTCGACGGCGAGGCTCCAGAAGTGCTGGAGGGCCGAGGGCGGTGCGCTGGCGTTCTGGTAGTCCACGCCCTCGATCGCCAGGTGCCAGTTGAGGCCGTAGAACGAGGAGTAGATGGCGTCGCGGGTCAGCGAGGCCAGCTGCGAGTACGGCATGACCAGGCGCGCGAAGACCAGGGTGGCCACGACCACGAGCGCTGCCGACGGCAGGAGCCGTCGTGCACGCCGACCGTAGAAGCGGACCAGCGAGATCCGCCCGCTGATGGCGACCTCGCGGTCGAGGTGCTGGGTGATCAGGAATCCCGAGATGACGAAGAAGACATCGACCCCGACATAGCCGCCGGATATCAGCGGAAGTCCCGCGTGATAAAGCACGACCAGCGACACCGCAATGGCCCGCAAACCCTGGATGTCAGGCCTGAACCGCCGAGCGCTCGGCCCGACATTCCGCGATATGTCGCGCTTTTCGGGCGCGCTCGTGCGCGCGCCGACAGATACCGCCACAGCAGCGTTCCCCCGTGAATCCCCACGCCTACGGCGGCGCCGACACCCCCCTGGCGTCACTCATGAGATTGAGTCCTCGCGCAGCCAATTGCCAAAAGCCGGACCGCAAATGACCACATCGTGGGCAATACCTGCCATGAGTGGCGAATTCTCACCCCAATGGGTGTGACCGCCGTCTCGCTATTCAGCGAATTTGTGCAAGTCGTCACTGACCCGGGAAATACGTGTGTTCGCGGTCACTATTGCGCGATAAAGACCCCTGACCCCCCGGCTCGGGCTCAGGGGGTCAGGAGCGACTGCGGAGGTCTAGGCGAACAGACCGGGGTTGGTCGCGACCGGCCGCTTGAGCTCCGGCCGGATCGCACGGTACGCCGCCACCATCGGTGCGATCTCGTGCGGCTCGGCGCCGTGCAGGATCACCGAGTGGCAGCCGAGCTCGAGCTCGCGGACGATGGTCCGGGCGGCCTGCTCGGAGCTGCCGTGCGCGGAGGCCTCGAGCCACTCGGACGGGACCATCTCGCCGAGCCTCAGCAGCGTCTCCGTCGAGGCGGTCGCGTCGATGGCGCCGCCCGCGTTGGAGGCCTCGATGAAGAGGTCGGACGTCTTGAGCTTCTGCCAGGCGCCCGGGTCCCAGCCGTTCACGGAGACGAGCGTGTCGCCGTACGCCTGGAAGTACGTCACCAGCCGGCCCACGCCGCGGCGTACCTGGTCGTCCTCGGACATCCCGTCGGGGACGGCGGCGAGGCACGACCAGATCCGGATCGCGTCCGGGTCGCGACCGGCCTGCTCGGCGCCTCGACGGATGGCCGAGATCGACGACGTCGTGGCCTGCTCGGAGAAGAACGTGTGCATCACGACGAAGTCGCAGGTCTCACCGGCCAGGGCCATCGTCCTCGGGCCGACGGCAACCAGCCCGATCGGTGGTCCGCCGCCCTCGAGGCCGTGCAGGTTGTGCAGCACCGGCCACGCGCCGGCCGGGCCGTCGTGCTCGAGCACGAAGCCGTCGGTCCACAGCTGCCGGAGCAGCGTGATGAAGTCGCGCAGCATCGCCTCGGTCACCACGGGCAGTCCGAGGGTCTTCCAGTGGGCCGACGAGCCACGACCGAAGGACATCGCGTACTTGCCCTCGGTGATCGCCTTCAACGTCGACCCCATGGCCGCGGTGATCTCCGGGTGCCGGGTGTGGTGGTTGATCGCCGCGCTGCCGATGCCCAGGGACGGCGCCCGGCCGGCGACGGCACCCGCGAGGGCACCCATCTCCTTGACCGTGAACCGCTCGCTGATCATGCACGAGCCGAGGCCCATCGCCTCCGCGTCGGTCGCCTCGCTGAAGATCTTGCGGGCGTCCGCGGGGTGGTGGGTGACGGCGTAGTAGGCGAGCTCGTTGAGCTGGTCGGTAGTCAGGTCAGTGCCTTCGCTGCGGTGGTTTCGACACGCTCGCTGCGCTCGCGGCTCAACCAGCGGGGGCGGGCGGGGAGGTGTAGATGGACTTCAGCTCGGTGTACTGGCCGAGGCCCTCGGGGCCGAACTCGCGGCCGACGCCCGAGGACTTGAAGCCGCCGAACGGCGCGGCGAAGTCCATCGTGTACGTGTTCACGCCGTAGGTGCCGGCGCGGACCTGACGGGCCACGTCGAGCCCCGCCGCGTCGTCGCCGGTCCACACGGTCCCGGCCAGGCCGTAGTCCGAGTCGTTGGCGATCCGGATGGCGTCGTCGACGTCGTCGAACGGGATCACCGACAGGACCGGGCCGAAGATCTCCTCCTGCGCGATCCGCATGCCGTTGTCGACGTCGGCGAAGATCGTCGGCCGGATGTACCAGCCGTGGTCGAGTCCCTCCGGCATGCCCAGGCCACCGAGGGCCACGCGCGCGCCCTCCTCCTGGCCGAGCGCGATGTACTTCTCGACCCGCTCCTGCTGGCGCTGGGCGACCATCGGGCCGATCTCGGTCGCCGGGTCGGACGGGTCGCCGACCTGCATCTTGGCGACGGTCTCGACGAGCGCGTCGAGCACGGTGTCGTAGTTCTTCCGCGACGCGAGGATCCGGGTCTGCGCGACACAGGCCTGGCCGGAGTTCATCAGCGCGGTGAACTTCAGGCCCTCCATCGCGACGGCCAGGTCCGCGTCGTCGAGGACGATCGCGGCCGACTTGCCACCCAGCTCGAGCGAGACCCGCTTGAGCTGCTCGCCGCACACCGCGGCGATCTTGCGGCCGGCGGCGGTCGAGCCGGTGAAGGCGACCTTGTCGATCCCGGGGTGGGCGACCAGGTGCTCGCCGACCTCGCGGCCACCGGCCACGATGTTGACGACGCCGTTCGGGACGCCGGCCTCCGAGAGCAGCTCGGCCATCAGGTAGCCGTCGAGCGGCGTCTCGGGCGCCGGCTTCACGACGACGGTGCAGCCGGCCAGCAGGGCCGGGATGACCTTGGACATGATCGTGAACTGCGGGACGTTCCACGGCGGGATCGCCGCGACGACACCGACCGGCTCGCGGCGTACGACGACGGGCGCGCCCATCACACCGGGCCGCTCCGCCTCCCACGGGAACTCGCGGGCGATGCCGAGGAAGGCCTCGATCTGCATCCACGGCGCCGGGCTCTGGGCGAGGTTGGAGAACGACGTCGGCGACCCCATCTCGAGCGTGATGAGGTCCGCCATCTCGCCCATCTTCCCGGCGTACAGGTTCGAGAAGCTCTGGACGACCTCGATCCGCTGCTCGGGCGTCATCCGCGGCCACGGGCCGTGGTCGAACGCCTGGCGGGCGGCCGCGACGGCGGCGTCGATGTCGGCCGGGCTGCCCTCGGGCACGGTCGCGACGACCTGCTCGGAGTGCGGTGAGACGACCTCGATCGTGTCGCTGGTGGCGGGCGCGGCCCAGCCACCGTCGATGAAGAAGGTGTCCTTGTCGTGGCTCATGACTTCAGTTCCATTCGTGGTTGCGGTGGTTTCGACGCGCTCGCGGCTCAACCAGCGGGAGGTCGGTCAGGGTGCGTGGATGAACCAGTCGGTGAAGCCGGTGGGCTCGTGCAGCCCGAGCACGCCGTGCTCGTAGAGACCCCAGCCCTCCTGGGGCTCCTTGCCCTCCTCGTTCCAGACGGCCCGGCCGACGCTGTCGGTCAGCCCGAACGGGACGAGCCCGACGATGGCGGGGTCGGTCATGTCGTACGTGCGGCGCTCGGTGAAGCCGGGGCCGTTCCACCGGCCGTGGCCCCAGTCCGGGTCGCCGCCGTAGCCGCCGCCGACGTGGATCGGCACCGGCAGCAGGCCCTCCAGGTCGATGGTGACCGGTGTGCCGTCGGGCAGGGTGCACGAGACGCGGCCGCTCTTGGGCGTGCGTGTGCCGGAGATGTACGTCGTCTCGATGCGGGGCCAGCCGAGCTGCTCGATCCGGCCGTCCTTGAAGATCCGCGTGCAGTCGTTGAGGAGCCGGTAGCCGTCGGACTCCTCCTGGATGATCAGGCAGACCCCGAAGTCGTCGAAGGCGACCGGGACGTAGAGCCACCACATGCCGTTCCACGCCGGGTCGGCGGGGCGGCCGGGCGGCTCCGCCTCGCCGGAGGGCCGGATGCCCCACGAGCGGTCGCGCGAGCCGATCCAGCGGTCCGGCGTCACGGCGATGTCCTCGCCGTCGATCGAGATCGTGCCCTCCCACGAGCCGCACTGCGCGAACCGCTGCGCGTCGAGGACCTTCCTCAGCGTCCCGGTGCGCATCACGTGCGGCGCCTCCTGGATGGCCGGGAAGAGGCCGCGCCAGTGGATGTCCATGGCGATGCCCTCGGTCTCCTCGAGGACGACGCGGACCTCCTCCAGCGGCTTGGGGACCTCGATCCGGAAGCTGCCGATGTGCGGGTTGAGCCGGTCGTGGTCCATCGCGTCGCTCAGGTGCACTGCCGTCTGCACGTCACCCCGGCGGACCACGACGAACGCGTCCTTGGTGCCGAGGTTCGGGTAGTAGCCGGCGCCGAAGACGGCGAAGATGTCGCCGGTGCGGTCGTGGGCGTTGAAGTACCAGCGGTCGTAGAAGTTGCGGTCGCTGCTGCCGACGTCGGCCATCGGCTGCGGCAGCTGGTGGATCGGGTACTCGTCCATCCCGGTGATCACTCGACGCCAGCTTCCTTGAGCAGCCGCTCCATCAGCGGCTTGTGGTGGAACAGGGACTCCACGTCGTCCGGCTTCTCGACCTCGCCGAAGTGGATCGAGCGGGCGCCGGTGCGCATGAACACCACGCACCACTGGACGCCGTTGTAGAGGTGGTACCAGGTGAGGTCGCCGAGCTCGACGCCCGTGAGGTCCTGGTACGTCGCCCTGACCTCGGGCTCCGCGAGGAAGTCCGGCATGCCCGGGAAGCCGAAGACCTCGGTGATCGACTCGAACACCATGTGGGCGAACATCATCCAGCTGATGTCCATCTCGCGCGGGCCGAGCGCGGCCATCTCCCAGTCGAGGACGCCGACCGGCTCGAAGTCCTGGTACATGACGTTGCCGATGCGGGAGTCGCCCCAGCAGAGGACCGTGTCCTTGCCGGTGGTGTCGGGGATGTTGGCCTCGAGCCAGTCGAGCGTCTTCTCGGTGATCGGCGAGCGGCCGATGTCCGGTACCGCCCACTCGTACCAGGCCCGCGCCCACGCCAGGTTGCGCGCCAGGTAGGTCTCGCCCGGGTAGTCGTGCCGGTCGAGGAAGCCGAAGGCGTCGGGGGCGTCCTGGATCTCGTGCAGCCCGACGATCGCCTTGACCGTCGAGTCCTGCAGCCGGCGGCGCTCCTCGTCGGTGGCGTCGGTGATCCAGTTGCCGTCGATGTCGGGCGCGGTGCCCCAGTTGTACGGCGGCACGTCCGGCGGCACGATCCCGTCGATCCGGTCCATCAGGAAGAACGGCGTGCCCAGCACCTCCCCGGTCGGCTCGAAGAGCCCGACCTCGGGCACCGGCACGCTGGTGCGCTCGCCGACGATCCGCATGGCGTCGTACTGCGCCTGCAGCGCGTAGTCCATGAAGACCGGGAACTCGTCGGGCGACGGCGCGACCCGGGCGACGAACTCGCGTGTCGAGCGCTCACCGTCCTCGGTCCACTCGGCGTCGAAGACGAGCGTCTCCGAGCTCATGCCGTTGGAGTCGATGCCGCTGTGGATCGTCACCTTCGGGTCGGCGCCGGCCGGCAGGGCCCCCGTGAGCCAGGCCTCCAGCAGCGGCGGGACCGTCGCTGGATCGCGCGCGGTGCGCTGGAGCTTCATGTCTGACGTGGGGCCGATGGTCACCCGGGCAACTCCTGTGACGTGGGTCTCTAGTTGACACGCGTCAGTTTTGTAGAACGTGTTCTAGTTGTCAACGGATGCGGGCGAGGGCTCAGGAGTCGAAGCCGAGGCCCAGCTTGTCCAGCGTGCGCAGGAAGACGTTGCGCCGTCCCTCGCGGTGGTCGGCCCGGTCGAGCGACCAGCGCGTGAGGTTGATGCCGAGCGACGCGGCCGGCTCCGGCGGGAAGGGCAGCGGCTTCTTCCTGACCATCTCCAGCCCGGTCCGCTCCGTCTCGGTCCCGCCGAGCAGGTCGAGCAGCACCTCCGCGGCGAACCGGGTCGAACCGACCCCAGACCGGTGAAGCCGGCCGAGTACGCGACCCGCCCCTGCCGGGCCGTGCCGAAGTACGGCGAGAAGCGGGTGCACGTGTCGATCGCACCGGCCCACTTGTGCGTGAAGGCGACGTCCTCCAGCTGCGGGAACGTCGCCAGGAGGTGCGACGCCAGGCGCGCGAAGGTCTCCGGGCGGTCCTCGTACTCGGCCTTCAACCGGCCGCCGCGGAAGTAGACCGCGTCGTACCCGCCGTAGAGGATCCGGTTGTCCGCCGTCAGCCGCGAGTAGTGGAACTGGTTGGCCAGGTCCGCGAGCCCCTGCCGGTTCGCCCAGCCGATCGAGGCCAGCTGCGCGTCGCTCAGGGGCTCGGTCATGAGCACGTAGTCGTAGACCGGCACCGTCAGCGGCCGGGTCCGCTTCACCAGCGAGGGGAAGACGTTGGTCGCCAGCACGACCTGGTCGGCCTGGATGCTGCCGCGCGCGGTCCGCAGGGTGACCGGGCCGCTCGACCCGGACGTGTCCATGTCCAGGACCGGCGAGCCCTCGAAGACCTCGACACCGGCTGCCGCCGCGGCCCGGCCGAGCTCGCGCGCCAGCCGGCCGGGGTGGACCAGAGCCGTGTGCTCCTTCTCCCACGACCCGGCGAGGAACAGCGGGCTGTCGATCTGCGCCCGCGTCGACGCGGCGTCCAGGACGTCGTCGCCGAGCCACTCGACCTGGTGCGGCTCGATGGCGACGGAGAGGACGCCCGTGCGCTCCCACTGGCAGTCCAGGCCCAGGGTCTCGACGTCGGACTCGAAGGCGGCGAGGTTCTCGACGCCGAGGCGCTCCAGGACGTCGTACTCGTCCGGCCACCGGGAGCGGCCGTTCTCCTCGCCGTGGGTGATCGACGCCTCGCAGAAGCCGCCGTTGCGACCCGATGCCGCCCAGCCCAGCGACTCGGCCTCGACGAGCACCACCCGTCGACCGGGGTCGCGCCGGGTGGCGAGGAGCGCGGTCCAGAGGCCGAGGTAGCCGCCGCCGACGACGGCGAGGTCGGCGCGGACCGACGACGTCAGCGCCGTGCGTGCCTGCGGGACCCCGGCGTCCTCGAGCCAGAACACCTGCTGCTCGGCTGGCGCCAGCGCACGCGCGACCACTCGGGGGTCGGGGGCGTGGCGCTCGTACGCGGTGGCCTGGGCGCGGGGCACGCGGGTGAGCATGACAGCACCACCGGTCTACAGTCCGGCCATGGCCGCTGTTCCCGACCGCAGGACGGCCGTCCTCAGCACCGCGGCGCCCCGGTTCGCCGACGAGGCGATCGCCCGGATCGTCGAGGAGGCGTACGGCGTCAGCGGGTCGGTCCTGCGACCGCTGGACTCCGAGCGCGACCAGGTCGTGATGTTCGGCGACGACGACCACCAGCTCGTCGTCAAGCTGTCGAACGAGTCCGAGAGCCCGTCGAACATCGAGCTCGAGGAGGCGGCCGCGGTCTGGGCCGTCGACACCGACCCGGGACTGCCGCTGACCACTCCCCTGGCGCTGCTCGACCGCTCCGAGCGGCACGCCGTGGTCGAGCACCCGGACACGGGGTCGTCGCACTTCCTCCGCGCCTACGACCGGTTGCCCGGCGGGTCCGTGGCCCAGGGGTCCGACATGTCACCGCGCACGGCGGTGGCGTACGGCGCGACGACAGCGCGGACGGCGCGAGCACTGCGGGGCTTCTTCCACCCCTCCGCCGGCCGCCGCGTGCTCTGGCACGTGGAGGAGCGCGCGACGGCACGCGAGCTGACCGTGCACATCACCGATCCGACGACCAGGGGCCTGGTCGAGCGGGCGTACGACGGGTTCGAGGAGAGGGTCGCGCCGCGCTGGGGTGGCCTGCGCTCGCAGGTCGTGCACGGCGACCTCAGCCTGGAGAACCTGCTCGTCGACGGCGAGGAGGTGGTCGGCGTCCTCGACCTCGGCGACCTCACCCACTCGACGCTCGTGTTCGACGTCGCGGCGGCGTTCGGCTCGTTCGCCTCCACGATGCACGGCGACCTCTTGTTCCGGATGCTGCGGCTCTTCCTCGACGGCTACCGGTCGGTGACGCCCCTGGAGCCGGAGGAGCTGGCAGCGCTCGGTGACACGACGGCGATCCGCGCCGCCATGACCCTCTCGATCTCGCACTGGCGGGCCGCCGAGCACCCGGGCAACGCCGCCTACATCCAGAGCTGGGACGAGATCTCGCTCAGCCTCCTCCGCCAGTTCGAGTCACTCGGACCTGACGAGGTCACCCGCCGGCTGGGCGGGCCGGTCGCCGCGCCCGGCACCCAGGGGCTGACCCGACGTCGGGCCTCCGTCTTCGGCGAGGCGCTCGCGCCCCTGACGTACAGCCGGCCCCTGCACCTCGTGAGCGGCAGCGGCGCGACGATGACCGACGTCGACGGGCGGACCTACATCGACGCCTACAACAACGTCCCGGTCGTCGGACACGCCCATCCTCGCGTTGCCGACGCGATCGCCGACCAGGGTCGCGTCCTCAGCACCAACCTCCGCTACCTGCACCCGCGCGCGATCGAGCTGGCCGAGCGGCTGGTGGCCACCATGCCGCCCGGTCTCGACACGGTGCTCTTGGTCAACTCGGGCAGCGAGGCGGTCGACCTGGCCTGGCGGCTGGCCACCGCGGCCACCGGTCGCGACGGCGCCCTGGTCACCGACTTCGCGTACCACGGGGTCACCACCGCGACGGCCGCCCTGTCGCCCGAGGAGTGGCGCCGCGGCTGGACCCCGGGTCATGTCGAGCGGTTCGCGGCTCCGCGCGGGGTCGCGCCGGCCACGGCGTCGTTCGACGAGGCGGTGGCGCGGCTCGGCTCGCGGGGTCACGAGCCGGCGCTCGTCATGCTCGAGGCGCTCTACACCAGCGACGGCGTCCTCGACCCCGGCGCGGCGTACCACCAGGACCTCGGCGCCGCGGCGCGCGCCGCCGGTGCGCTGGTCGTGGCCGACGAGGTGCAGGCCGGGTTCGGCCGGGCCGGCGACCACCTCTGGTCGTTCGTGCACGCCGGCGTCGAGCCCGACGTCGTCACCCTCGGCAAGCCGATGGGCAACGGCTACCCGATCGCGGCGGTGATCACCCGCAGCCGTTACGTCGAGGCGCTCGCCGAGGAGGGCGAGTTCTTCAGCACCTTCGCGGGCAGCCCGGTCGCGGCGGTGGCCGCGCTCGCGGTGCTCGACGTCATCGAGGACCACGACCTCGTGGCCAACGCGCACGCGATGGGCGAGCTGCTGCGACGCCGGCTGCGCGAGTGCACGGCCGGCTCCCCCGCCGTGCGCGACGTCCGCGGACGTGGCCTGCTGGTCGGCGTCGACCTCGAGGGCACCTCCGCGAACGCCGTCGCCGCCGTGCTCGACCGCGCCCGCGAGGACGGCGTGCTGATCGGCACCACCGGTCCCCGCTCGGACGTGCTCAAGATCCGCCCGCCGCTCGTCATCGCCGCTGACCAGGTCGAGCGGGTGGCGACCGTCGTGGGGGCCGCGGTCGCCGATCTCAGCGGTTGACGAAGAACAGCCGCTTGTTGACGAACTCCTCGATGCCGAGCGGACCGAGCTCGCGGCCGAAGCCGGACCGCTTGGTTCCGCCGAACGGCATGTCGGCGCCCTCGCTGGCCGGAGCGTTGACGTTGGTCATGCCGACGTCGAGCCGCGCCGCGACCTCGATGGCGCGCTCCTCGTCGCTGCTCCACACGCAGCCGCCGAGCCCGAAGTCGACCGCGTTGGCCAGCTCGACCGCCTCGTCGTCGCTCGAGATCCTGTAGACGACCGCGACGGGGCCGAAGAGCTCCTCGTGGAACGCGCGCATCTCGGGCGTGACGCCGGTGAGCACGGCCGGGGCGAAGAACGCTCCCGGGCCGTCGGCCAGGGTGCCGCCGGTGTGCAGCGTGGCGCCCTTGTCGACCGCGTCCTGCACCTGCTCGAGCAGGCCCTCGGCGGCGCGGCGCGAGACCATCGGCGAGTACTCGTCGCTCTCGCTGCCGCCCTCCAGGCGGGGCTTCATCGACGAGGCCTTCGCCACGAGGGCGGAGACGAAGTCGTCGAAGATGTCGTCCATCACGATCATCCGCTTGTTGGAGTTGCAGGCCTGGCCGACGTTCTCGATGCGGGTCCCCCACGCGGTGTCGACCGACTCGTCGATGTCCTGGGAGTCGAGCACGATGTAGGGGTCGGACCCGCCGAGCTCGAGGACGACCTTCTTCAGGTTGCGCCCGGCCTCCGCCGCGACCGCCGCGCCGGCGCGCTCGGAGCCGGTGAGCGAGATCCCGGCGACGCGCGGGTCGGCGATCATCGCGGCGACCTGGTCGTGGGTCGCGAAGAGGTTGACGTACACACCCTCGGGCACGCCGGCGTCGCGCATGATCTCGGCGATCGCCAGCGCGGACGTGGGGCAGTTCTCCGCGTGCTTGAGCACCATGGTGTTGCCGACGACGAGGTTGGGGGCGGCGAAGCGGGCCACTTGGTAGAACGGGTAGTTCCACGGCATGACGCCGACGATCGTGCCGACCGCGCGGTACTCCACGCGCGCGTTGTCGTTGTCGGGCAGCGGCTTCGGTGCGATGAGACCGGGGCCGTTCTCGGCGTAGTAGCCGAAGATGTCGTTGCAGAAGTCGGCTTCACCGGCGGCCTCCCCGACCGCCTTGCCCATCTCGGCCGAGGCGAGCTCGGCGAGGGCGTCCTGACGTTCGCCGAAGAGCTCGCCGACCCTCTTCGCGATCGCCGCGCGTTCCTCGACCGGCCGGTCCCGCCAGGCCGCGAACGCCGCAGCCGACGACGCGAGCGCCTGCTCGACCTCGGCGTCGGTCGCGAACGGGAAGGTCTCACCCACCTCGCCGGTCGCGGGGTTGGTCACCTGGTACGTCGGCTGGCTCATGCTCGTGTCCCTCTCGGTAGGTCTCGGACCGATCATGGCTGGTCGGCCCTCGCGGCTGCCAGGGGCCTCCGCCCACACCCGAGCCGAGACACGTCAGCGGTCGGCGAGGAACCTCTCGACGTACGGCGCGAAGCGGGCGCGCAGGTCGGCCTCGGTCAGGCCGAACATCTCCGGGCTCGTCGCGACCGTGCCGAGCCGTCCGCGCTGGTGGCCGTCGAGGTACTCCGCCATCGCGGCCCGGGCCTCGTCGGTCATCGGCTCCCCCGCCAGCGCGTAGACCCGCTCGGTCACCGCGAGGTCGTCGGCCATGAAGTCGTCGAACCTGACGTCCATGCTCCGCTCCGCCGGGATCGCGTCTCGGTCACGCATCAGCGACTGCAGCATCCGGTCGAGGCGGTCGACCCAGTACTCGACGATCTCCTCGGTGTTCACCGTCGTGCGGTGCATGCGCGCCGAGTAGCAGAGCATCACCAGCATCGAGAGCGTCACCGGCACCGGGTCGCGGTGGGTGGTGACGACCGTCAGGCCCGGGAACACCCTCTCGAGCACCGGCAGCTGCTCGAGGTGCTGCGGCGACTTGAGCAGCCAGCGCCGTCCGCCCCGCAGGTGCTGGAGGCACTGGAGCTGCGTGCGCATGTGCTCGTAGTGCGGCGCCTGGTCGTGCGCGAGGTAGTGGTCGCGCCAGGCCGGGACGTGCCCGAGGGTCTCCATCAGCATCGAGGAGAGGTCGTTGAAGAGGAGCTGGATCTCCTCGTGCACGTGCTCGGTCGTCATCTCGTGCATGAGCTTGAAGTGCGGCATCGCCTGGTTCATGAAGTCGACCGCCATGTCGGTGCGCCCCAGGCGTGGGTCCGGCTCGACCCCGGCCTCGGCCGGCATCGGGAACGGCTCGATCGACTCCCAGTAGCGCAGCACCCGGAACGTCGGGCCGGCGGCGAGCAGGTTGTGCAGGTGCGTCGTCCCGGTGCGCGGCAGGCCGGCGATCACCACCGGGGGCACCAGCTCGATGTCGCGGATCTCGGGGTGGTCCTTGAGCAGCTGCTCCATGAGCAGCCGGTTCTTCAGCACCTGGAGCAGCTGCATGTGGAAGCTGAGGACGCCCGGGCCGTGCAGGCCGTCGATCTCCTTCAGCGCGCCGAGGAAGAGGTCGAACCGCTCGCGGTAGTCGTCGCTGCCGAAGTCGTCGAGCCCGGTCTCGTCCCGCGCCTTCTGGTGGAGGACGTCGCCGTCGAGCGGCATGTCGGCGGCCATCATCGTCATGAAGCCGCGGATCTCCTCGACCTCCGGAGTGAACTCCGGCCGGGCGAGGTCGTCGATCTGCACTGGGTCTGCCACGGAAGCACCCTTTCCGTTACGTTGGTCACGTAATGAAAGCGCACAGCGGCCGTCCGCGGAACCCCCTCATCGACGAGGCGGTGCTGAAGGCTGCCGCGGAGCTCGTCGTCGAGGTCGGGTACGCCGACCTGACGATCGCCGCGATCGCGGAGCGGGCCGGCACGAGCAAGCCCGCGATCTACCGCCGCTGGGCGAGCAAGGCGCACCTCGTCCACGAGGCCGCGTTCCGCGACGGCGACGAGCAGCTCGGCCTGCCCGACACCGGCTCGCTCCGCGACGACCTGGCCGAGATGCTGCGCCGTACGGCGGCGGCGTTCGCCCACCCCGTCGCCCAGGCGCTCACCCCCGGCCTGATGGCCGAGATCGCCAAGGACCCGACGCTGCACCCGGCGCTGCTCGAGCGGTTCGGCGGCGCGTGGAAGGGGTTCCACGACCGGATCGCGATCGCCGAGGAGCGCGGCGAGGTCCGCGCCGGCGTCGACACCAGCGTCCTCATCGAGACGCTCGCGGGCGCCGCGCTGATGAGGCTCCTGATCCACTCGAACCAGGGGCTCGACGAGCACTGGGTCGAGGAGACCACCACCCTGCTGATGAGAGGCATCGCCGCATGACAGCCCAGTCCACCTCCGCCTGGAACGAGCTCCTCGACACCCTGCGCGACCTCGACAAGAACTTCCTCGAGGGCGACCGCGCCGTCCAGGACGACCGGCACCTCGCCGACGGCTACCGCCAGCTCGCGACCACGCTCGGCGTCGCCTTCGACACGTACCTGTTCGCCGAGCCGAGCCGGCCGATCTTCGTCGAGCTGAACAACCCGTTCCGCCGCGACCGCCGGTGGGGCGGCGACAACACCGACGCCTTCTACCGGCTCGCGATGGTGTCGCCCGAGCGCCGCTACCGGATCTCCGGCAACAAGGGCGACGCGATCTACTTCGCGATCACCGGCTACAACGAGCCCTCCCCCGGCGCCTGGTCGGACAAGGTCGTGCTGCACAAGCACGACAGCGACATGGACGTCGACGCGGACGGCAACTTCTCCTTCGAGATCGGCCCGGTCCCGGACATCGCGGCGATCGTGACCCGCGACTACCAGCTCGACGCCGAGTCGGGTCGGCCGGTGGAGTGGAAGATCGAGGCGCTCGAGCCGCCGGAGCCGATCCGGCACGGTGACGACGAGACCGCGGCGGCGCTCCGGGCCTCGGCGGCGTGGCTGAGGACGATGTTCATGATCATCCCGCTGACCATCGGGGCCCGCGCCGAGGACCAGAAGACCGAGGGCCACGAGATCGCGAACGCGGCGAACACGATGGGCCCGCCGTACCAGATCCCCGACAACAACTTCGGCTGGTCGGCTCGCGACGCGTGCTACTCCTTCGGCGGCTACGACCTGGCCGAGGACGAGGCGCTGGTCATCACCCACCGCCCGCCGGCCGTGCGGTTCTGGAGCTTCTGCGTCTGGAACCAGTACATGGCCAACCACTCCGCCGGCGACGGCCGGACGTCGGTCAACATCGCCTCGGCGGTGCCGAACGCGGACGGCACGGTGACGGTCGTGGTCTCGCACGGGCCGTCGTCGCACCCGAACGCGCTGTCCACGATGGACTACCCGCGCGGCAACCTGGCGTTCCGGTGGTTCCTGCCCGACCACGTGCCCGAGCCGCCGGTCGTGGAGCTGGTGAAGCTGGCGGACGCGCCGACCTCCGTGGATTCGTCTGCGGTCTGACTGGTGTTTCGAGGCTCGCCGACGCAGACGAATCGCGCAGGGCCGGCCGCTAGACGATGTCGGGAGCCTTGACCCGGGCCTCGTCGGCCTCCTGGTCGGTCATCGCGAGCTGGGACTGGCGCTCGGCCTCGACGCGGCGCAGGTAGTGGTCGACCTCGTCGGCGAGGCGGGCCTCGTCCCAGCCGAGCTCGGCGCCCATCAGCCGGGCGACCTCGGTCGCGGCGCGGGTGCCGCGGTCGAAGGTCTCGATCGAGATGCGGGTACGGCGCGTGAGGACGTCGTCGAGGTGACGCGCACCCTCGTGGGTGACCGCGTAGACGATCTCGGCCTCGAGGTGGTCGTCCGCGCCCTCGAGCGGCCGGGCCAGGTCCGGTCGGGCGTCGATGAGCGCGAGCAGGTCGTCGACCCGGGAGCCGTAGCGACCCAGCAGGTGGTCGATCCGCGCGACGTGCAGGCCGGCCCGGCGAGCCAGCGCGACCCGCTGGTTGGAGCGGGTCTCGTAGCCGTCGGCCCCGACCAGCGGCACGCGGTCCGTGATCGAGTCGCGGATCGGCGTCCCCGTCGCCCTGAGCGAGTGCCCGGCGGCGTCGACCGCGTCGACGGCCATCACCCGGTACGTCGTCGAGCTTCCCGCCCGCGATCATCACCAGGCCAGCGACGGGGGTGACGACGGTGTGCTCGCGGGAGATCTTCGACGTCGGCTCGGACTCGCCGGAGAGCAGCGGCCGCAGCCCGGCGTACACGCCCTCGACGTCCTCGTGGTCGAGCGGCTCGCGCAGGATCGCGTTGACGTGCTTGAGGATGTAGTCGATGTCGGCGCGGCTGGCCGCGGGGTGCGCCTTGTCGAGGTCCCACGGGGTGTCGGTCGTGCCGATGATCCAGTGCCGGCCCCACGGGATCACGAACAGCACGGACTTCTCGGTGCGCACGATGAAGCCGGCCTCGGAGCGGATCCGGTCGCGCGGCACGACGAGGTGGATGCCCTTCGACGCCTGCACGTGGAGCGAGCCGCGGCCACCGACCATCTCCTGGAGGTCGTCGGTCCAGACGCCGGCGGCGTTGACGACGACCCGGGCGCGGATCTCCAGGTCGGTGCCGTCCTCGAGGTCGCGGGCCGTGACGCCGACGACCCGCTCGCCCTCGCGCAGGAAGCCGGTGACCTTGACGCGGGTCGCGACGTGGGCGCCGTGGCCGGCGGCCGTCCTCGCGATGGTCAGGACGAGCCGCGCGTCGTCGACCTGGCAGTCGTAGTAGCGGATCGCGCCGGCGATCGACTCGGGCGCGAAGTCGGGGGCGATCCGCGCGACGCCCCGGCGCGAGAGGTGCTTGTGCCGCGGGACGCCCATGTCGTACTTGGACAGCATCGCCATGCCGTCGTACAGCGCCAGGCCGGAGCCGACGTAGGGCCGCTCCCAGAACCGGTGGGTCAGCGGGTAGAGGAACGGCACCGGCCGGACCAGGTGCGGCGCGAGCCTCGTGAGCAGCAGGCCGCGCTCCTGGAGGGCCTCCTTCACCAGGCCGAAGTCGAGCATCTCGAGGTAGCGCAGGCCGCCGTGGATGAGCTTGCTGCTGCGGCTGCTGGTGCCGCTCGCCAGGTCGCGCTGCTCGACCAGCCCGGTCGACAGGCCGCGGGTGACCGCGTCGAGCGCGACCCCGGCACCGACCACTCCCCCGCCGACGACGAGGACGTCGAGCTCCTCGGTCGACATCGCCCCGAGGGCGTCGATGCGCGCCTGGGGGCTCAGCGCACTAGTGTCTGGCACTCGTTCAGTCTCTCAGGCAACCTCGGGTCACCTTCATGCGTCTTCATGCTGTGCGGGCTCACGTGGGGATCGTCACCTGTGCGGCCCTCGCAGCCGCCGTGGTCGGTGCTCCCTTCTCCGACCGCGCCACCTCGCCCGAGGCTGGTCCGGGCATCGTGCTCAGCGGGGCCGACCCCGCCCCGGCCCCGACGGCGCCGGCGGTCGAGGAACCCGCGCCCGAGCCGCGCCGGTTCGAGCTCGTCATGGGCGGCGACCTGCTCTGGCACGACACCGTCTGGCAGAGCGCCGCCGCGGAGGCGACCGGCGGTGCGCCGTACGACTTCGACCCGATGTTCGCGGACGTGCGGCCGGTCATCGAGGACGCCGACCTGGCGCTCTGCCACGAGGAGGTGCCGTTCGCGGCCCCCGGCCAGGCGCTGCAGTCCTACCCCGTCTTCGCCGCGCCGCCCGAGGTGGCGCCGTGGATCGCCTCGATGGGCTGGGACGCGTGCACGACCGCCTCCAACCACGCCCTCGACCAGGGCTTCGACGGGCTCGTGCACACCGCCGACCTGCTCGAGGAGGCCGGTGTCGCGCACGTCGGCACGTTCCGGACCGCCGCCGAACGACGCGAGCCGGTCGTCCTGGACGCCAACGGCGTGAAGGTCGGCGTCGTCGCGGGCACCTACGGGCTCAACGGCTTCCCGCTCCCGGAGGGCCGCGAGTGGTCGGTCTCGATGCTGGACGTCGACGACCTGCTGCGCCAGGCGCGGGCCGCGCGCGACGCCGGGGCCGAGGTCGTCGTGGTGCACCTGCACGACGGGTGGGAGTACGACGAGCTGCCCAACCAGTCGCAGATCGACTCCGTCGAGCGGCTGACCGCCTCGCCGCTGGTCGACCTGGTGCTCGGCGACCACGCGCACACCGTGCAGCCGATCACGCGAGTCAACGGGAAGTGGGTCGCCTACGGGATGGGCAACCTGGTGGCCCAGCAGGAGGTCACCCGGCCCGAGACCTACCGCGGGATCCTGGTCCGTTTCACCTTCGTCGAGCGCCCGGACGGGTCGTTCAGGGTCCGCCGCGCGTCGTACGTCCCGGTCGGCTGGAACAACATCGGCACCGGCCCGATCCGGGTCCGCCGCCTCGACGACCCGGGCGACGAGGCGGCCCGGGCCGCGGTCGTCGCCGCGGTGAACGGTCTCGGCCGGACTCCGGGGCTCGTGGCCGAGTAGCCGGCCGGTCGGGGATAGTCCGTGACGTTCTGGCCCCAGAACGGCCGGCTTGGGGTCTGTTGGGTCACGGACTATCCCCGCCGGCCCCGAGCAGCTACCCGACGATGCAGGCGGTCGCGACCCGGCGGTAGCCGACGCCCTCGTAGATCCGGGCGACGTCCTCGCTGCCGGCCGACATGAAGAACGTGGTCACCCCGGCCGCCCTGGCGTCGCGGGTCAGCTCCCAGGTCAGGTGTCCGGCGATGCCGCGGCGCCGCATCGAGGGCAGCACGCCGACGCCGACGATCTCGGTGACGTCGCCCCGCGGGTTGTGGGAACCGCCGCCGACGGCGCCGAGCTCCTGGTCGAACGCTCCGTACATCACGGAGCGGCCCGCTGCGAGAACCGACGAGAGGTGGTCGACGTCGGACCCGCCCTCCGCGGCCAGCGCATCGCGCTCCGGCGCAGAGGCGGTCCCGGTCCGCGTGTCGTCCTGGCTGAAGCCGACGTGGATGGCGGCGCGGACCACGCCCAGGTCCGGGTCTTCGGGCCCGAGGCGGCGTACGTCGCACGGCGACACCCGCTCGACCGGGTCGCCGTCGAGGACGAGCAGCGGGTAGTCACCGACCGAGAGGCCTGCGGCGACCGCGGCCGCCCGCAGGGACGGGGTGTTCTCGTGCACCCACTCGATGGCCTCGGGGACGCCGAGCTCCTTCAGGCGGGCGAGCACCGACGTGACGTCGTCCGCGCTCACCTCGCCGGTGAGCCCGAGGCGAGGCCGTGCGTAGTACGGCCAGCCGCCCTTCGACACGAAGATCGTGAACGGGCCGTGCTCCTCGGTGTCCGAGCCGGCGCGCGGCACCTCGTCGTAGTAGGCCTCGAGTCGTGCCAGCAGGTCGCTCATCGAGGCCATCGTGTCGCACGGCAGGCAGACTGGTCACGTGATTTCGGTCGAGCTCGCCGTGGCGCTCCGCGACGCGGGTCTGGCGTGGCAGCCGGAGCGCGGCGACGCCTTCATGGTCCCGGACCGCGACCTGGACGAGCAGGTGTTCGTGCTGTCCGACATGGTCATCGAGCAGCAGGACGTCCCGGGCGGCCCACCGATCCTCGCGTTCAACGGCACCACTGAGTGGGCGCTCGACAGCCTCGAGGCGCACCACGCGGTCTGGCTGCCGCGCGAGGACCAGCTCCGCGACCTCCTCGGCGAGGCCTTCGCCTCGCTCCAGCGCGCCGACGGCCCGGTCGGCGGGTACGTCGTGACGCTGGCCGACGGCTCCCGGCACGTCGACGTCGACGCGGCGGGTGCCTACGGCCGGGCGCTGCTCGCGAGCCGGAGCGGCTAGGCGTGGTCCGAGTACGACGCCCGGTGCCCGAGGACGCGGCCGGCGTCTTCTCCGTCCACGGCGACCCGCGCTCGTACCTGCTCGACCCGGAGCTGACGCACCGCGACGTCGGCGACTCCGCCGAGTTCCTCGCGTCCATCGAGCACCACTGGACGCGGCACGGCTTCGGCTACTGGACCGTGCTCGCCCCGCGGGCGTGGTGGCCCGAGGGGGTGCCCGACCCCGAGGACGACGACTGGGTGCACGCGGGCCTCGGCGGGATCCAGCACCACGAGGTGCCCGGCGAGCAGGTGCTCAACGTCTACTACCGGTTCGGCCCTTCCGTGCACGGCCGTGGCATCGCCGCGCACGTCATCGACGAGGCGAAGGCCCTGGCGCCCCGGGTCGCCCCCGGCCGCGACCTCCTCGTCCGGACCAGACCCCGCAACGCCGCCGCGCGCCGGGTGGCCGAGCGGGCGGGGTTCCACGACCAGGGTCGGTCGCCGTGGGAGGACGACACACAAATCTTGAGGCTGGGTGTCGAGAAGCCCGAGTGAGCGGCGACGTACGGGCATGACCACCACCACCGCAGCCCCTGTCTTCGACATCACGGTCAGCCGGGTCGTCCCGGCCGATCCCCACACCGTCTGGAGCCTGCTGACCGACGTCAGCAGGTTCGGCGAGCTCAGCCCCGAGAACGTCGAGTCGCACTGGCTCGGCGAGGAGCGCGGCACCGGCGCGCAGTTCTCGGGCAGCAACAAGCTCAGCTGGGCCAGGTGGTCGACCACCGCCACGGTCACCGACTGGGAGCCGGGACGCCGCTTCGGGTTCGACACCTCCGCGCCGTCCGCGACGCACTGGGTCTACGAGCTCGAGGAGGTCGAGGGCGGGACCCGCGTCACCGAGTCGATGCTCAAGGCGGACAAGCAGGTCCTGCCGATCCGGATCGTGCAGCGGCTCGTCGGCGTCCCCGACCGGGTCGCCTGCGTGCGCGAGGGCATGGAGACGACGCTCGCCAACCTCGCGACCGCGGTTCGCTAGCCCCGGGCCGGCTCGGTCGCACCTACTCGACGACGACCTCGACCCGCTGGAACTCCTTGAGGTCGGTGTAGCCCGTCGTGGCCATCGACCGCTTGAGCGCGCCGACCAGGTTCATGGTGCCGTCGGCGACGCGGGAGGGCCCGAACAGGATCTCCTCGAACGTGCCGACCGTCTCGAACTCCACCCGCTCGCCGCGCGGCAGGTTCTTGTGGTGCGCCTCGCCGCCCCAGTGGAAGCCGCGGCCGGGCGCGTCGGAGGCCCGCGCGAACGGCGAGCCGACCATCACCGCGTCGGCGCCGCACGCGATCGCCTTGGCGATGTCCCCGGACTTGCCGATCGAGCCGTCGGCGATGACGTGCACGTAGCGGCCTCCCGACTCGTCGAGATAGTCGCGTCGCGCGGCCGCGACGTCGGCCACGGCGCTCGCCATCGGCACCGCGACGCCGAGGACGGTGCGCGTGGTGTGCGCGGCTCCCCCGCCGAAGCCGACGAGGACACCGGCGGCGCCGGTGCGCATCAGGTGCAGCGCGGCGGTGTGCGTCGCGCAGCCGCCGACGATCACGGGGACATCGAGCTCGTAGATGAACTCCTTGAGGTTCAGCGGCTCCGCCTGCGACGACACGTGCTCGGCCGAGACCGTCGTGCCACGGATGACGAACATGTCGACACCCGCGTCGACCACGGTCTTGGCGAACTCGCGGGTCCGCTGCGGCGACAGCGAGCCGGCCACCGTCACGCCGGCGTCGCGCATCTCGCGGAGCCGCTCGACGATCAGCTCGGTCCTGATCGGCTCGGTGTAGATCTCCTGCATCCGGGCCGTCGCGTCGGTGCCCTGCAGCCCGCTGACCTCGTCGAGCAGCGGCTCCGGGTCGTCGTACCGCGTCCAGAGGCCCTCGAGGTTGAGCACGCCGAGCCCGCCGTGCCGACCGAGCGCGATCGCGGTCGTCGGCGACATCACCGAGTCCATCGGCGCCGCGAGGATCGGCAGCTCGAACCGGTAGGCGTCGATCTGCCAGTCGATGCTGACCTCTTCGGGGTCGCGGGTACGCCGCGACGGGACGATCGCCACGTCGTCGAACGCGAACGCGCGTCGTGCCCGCTTGGCCCGGCCGATCTCGATCTCGGTCACGTGGGGAGTCTTTCATCGACGGCGTCGATCAGTGCGCGAAGGGCCGCGGTGTGTGAGCGGAGCGCCCGGCCACCGGCCTTGGTGAGCGAGATCCACGTCGTGCGCCGGCCGTCGAGCACACCCTTGCGACTGGCGACGTACCCCGCGCCCGCCAGTGCCGAGACGTGCTTGGACAGCACGGAGTCGCTCACGGCGAGCGCGTCGCGCAGCGTCACGAACTCGGCGTCCGACACGGCCGTCAGCATCGTCATGAGCTGCAGCCGCGCCGGCGGATGGATGAGCGGGTCCAGGTCGCGCATCAGCTCAGCGCGAGCAGGAGGAGCAGCCCGAGCAGCGCGGCGAGGCAGGACAGCGCGAGGACTCCTCGGGAGATGCCGCGCGGGGTCGCGGCCGGGTGGCGCTGGTAGTCGCGCCACCAGAGCCGGGCGCTGACGGCGTACGCCGCGCCGCCCGCGACCGAGGCGAGGCCGGCCAGCCACCAGTGGCCCTCCATCGCCGCCCAGATGGCGGCCGCCAGTCCACCCGCCTCGGCCAGCGAGGACCGGACCGAGCTGCCCATCACCGCCTTGGTGAGCAGCCCGTCGATGCGGACGTGGTTGAGCCGTCGGAAGCGCCAGAGGAGCAGGAACGCGACACCGACGAAGACCAGTGCGCCGCCGATGGCCACCAGGACCCGTGGGCCGGAGGCATCGTCGGAGAGCCCGTACGCCGCCCCTCCGATCTGGAGAGTGGTCGCCACTCCGAGAGTGGTGTAGAACCACGCGGGCATCCGTAGCCCACGGGTCAGGCGGTCGCGCGCCGCCTCGGCGGCCGCGAGGTCCGCATACGGGTCTGACGGGGCGGCCGACATACTTTCCATGTCGGAAAGTATGGATCGAACTTTCCAACTTGGCAAGTATGGATCACTCAGACCGGAGGTGGTCCGGACCGCATCGCCTCCGCGAGCACGGCGAGGACGGACCAGCGCATCTGGGCACGTGCCTCGTCGCGAGTCAGGCCGGCGACGTCGACGAGCCAGACCAGGGCCTCGATCCCTGCCGCCGCGCGCATCGCACAGGCGAGCCGGCGACGTACGTCGGGAGGCCACCTGTCCCCCAACGGCTCGAGGGCCTCGTCGAGCCACCCGATGACGCGGCCCTGGCGCAGCGGCAGCGCCGAACGCTTGTCGTCATCGAGGTCGGGGTCGAGCGACAGACGCAGCATCGTGCGCTGCTGGGCCTCGGAGGTCATGAGCACCTCGAGGAAGCGGTCGAGCACCTGCTCCACCCGCAGCACCGGGTCGTCGGGGGCGTCCTCGTCGAGCAGGCTCGTGGCGGCCACCTCGGGGTGTGCGGCGACGAGCAGCGCCGCCCGGTCCGGGAAGTAGCGGTACGCGGTGGTGCGCGAGACCTCCGCGCGGGCGGCCGCGTCCTCGACCGTCGGCGTCAGCCCCTCCGCCACCAGATCGCGCGCGGCGGCGACCAGGGCCGCATGAGTACGGCGCCTGGTCCGGGACAGCTCATGGGTTGACACGGTGAAAATGGTACTGCAATCTCTTTTTGGTACGCATGTCCCACTCCGAGGAGAACGCCATGACCACGACCACCTCGCTCCCCCTGGTGCGCAACGTCGAGGATGCCGAGCGCCGGTGGTTCTACGGCGGCGCCGAGCAGACGTGGCTGGCTCGGGCCGCCGACACCAGCGAGACGTTCCTCCTCGCGACGACCGTGATGGCGCAGGACAAGGTGACGCCGCTGCACACCCATCCGGCGGACGAGTCCATGGTCGTCGTCGAGGGCGAGCTGCTGGTCCACCTCGACGGCGAGGCGCACGCTCTCCGTGCGGGCGGCTTCAGCCTCGCCCCGGCCGGCGTCCCGCACGCCTTCAAGGTCGTCTCCGAGTCGGCCACGGTGCTGTTCCTGCACACGCCGGGCACCTGCGAGGCGTTCTACCTCGGTGCGAGCACCCCGCTGGCGCCGGGCGAGGAGACCGGACCCTTCGACATGGACAAGATCATGGAGTCGGGACGGCTCAACGGCGGCTTCGACTTCGTCGGTCCGCCGCCGTTCTGAGCCGGGCTCAGTGGCCGGTGTAGTTCGGCGCCTCGACGGTCATCTGCACGTCGTGCGGGTGGCTCTCCTTGAGCGAGGCTGAGGTGATCCGGATGAACCGGCCCTTCTCCTGCAGCTCCGGGATGGTCCGCGCGCCGACGTAGAACATCGACTGGTTCAGGCCGCCGATGAGCTGGTGGGCGACCGCGGCGAGCGGGCCGCGGTAGGCGACCTGGCCCTCGATCCCCTCCGGGACGATCTTGTCGTCGCTCGCGACCTCGGCCTGGAAGTAGCGGTCCTTGGAGTACGACTTCTTGCCGCGGCTGGACATCGCACCGAGCGAGCCCATGCCGCGGTAGGACTTGAACTGCTTGCCGTTGACGAAGATCAGCTCGCCCGGCGACTCCTCGCAGCCCGCGAGCAGCGAGCCGATCATCACGGTCTCGGCGCCGGCCACGATCGCCTTGGCGATGTCGCCCGACTGCTGGAGCCCGCCGTCGGCGATGACGGGGACGCCGGCCGGCTTGCAGGCCAGCGACGCCTCGTACACCGCGGTGACCTGCGGGACGCCGCAGCCGGTGACGACCCGGGTCGTGCAGATGGAGCCGGGTCCGAAGCCGACCTTGACCGCGTCCGCCCCCGCGTCGACGAACGCCTGCGCGCCCTCGCGGGTGGCGACGTTGCCGCCGATGACCTGGACGTGCCGGGTGGCGGGGTCCGTCTTCAGGCGGCGGACCATGTCGAGCAGCATCGTGACGTGGCCGTGCGCGGTGTCGGCCACGAGGACGTCGACGCCGGCGTCGACGAGCGTGGTGGCGCGCTGCCAGGCGTCGCCGAAGTAGCCGATCGCGGCGCCGATCATCAGCCGGCCCTGCGAGTCCTTCGAGGCGTCGGGGAACTGCTCGGACTTCACGAAGTCCTTGACCGTGATCAGCCCACCGAGCCGGCCCTTGTCGTCGACCAGAGGCAGGCGCTCGCGCTTGTGCTTGCGGAGCAGCGTCGTCGCATCGTCGCGGGAGATGCCGACCGACCCGGTGACCAGCGGCATCGGCGTCATCACCTCGTCGACCTTGGTGGTGGCCCACTCGGCGACGGGGGTGAAGCGGAGGTCGCGGTTGGTGCAGATGCCCAGCAGCCGCATGTCGTGGTCGACCACGGGAAGGCCGGAGACGCGGTACTCGCCGCAGATGCGGTCGAGGTCCTCGAGCGTCGCGTCCGGGCCGATCGTGACGGGGTTGTCGATGATCCCGGTCTGGGTCCGCTTCACCAGGTCGACCTGGTAGGCCTGGTCCTCGATCGACAGGTTGCGGTGCAGCACGCCGAGGCCGCCCTGACGGGCCATCGCGATGGCCATCCGGGACTCGGTGACCGTGTCCATCGCGGCGCTGACGAGCGGCGACTTGAGCGAGAGCTCCCGGGTCAGCCGCGACGTGGTGTCGATGTCGGCCGGCGCGAGGTCGGAGTGGCCGGGCAGCAGCAGGACGTCGTCGTACGTCAGACCCAGTGCGGCGAACTTGTCGGCGAGCTCCATCACCTCATCGTATCGGCGTACCGATGGCCGGTTTCCTCAGGCTCGCAGCGGTTTCAGGTCCCGGACGGCGACCCGGACCGTCAGCTGGTCGCCGGCCATCCGGATCCGGCCCCGCAGGCCGGCGGCGAGCACCATCGGCAGCACGGCCTGGTTGTCCGAGCGGGTCGTCAGGATGATCTCGTCGGCGCCCCGGCCGTGCGCCAGACGGGCCGCGTCGATGAGCAGCCGGGTCCCGATGCCGCGGCGCTGCCAGGCCGGGTCGACGCCGAGCGACACGGGGACGACGCCGGGCTCCTCCTCGGGCAGCAGGCTGGCCCGGCCCACCACGACGTCGTCGATGCGGGCCGCGACCGAGTCCGACTCGACGCCGTAGGCCGGCGCCGCTCCCCCGCCGACCCGGCGGCCGTTGCTGCCCGTGCCGATGATCCCGGGGTCGCCGGCACGGCGCAGGACGTCGCTCACGAGCGCGGCCATCGCCGCGCCGCGGGCGTGCTCGGTCGCGGTGAACGGCGCCGCGCGCCGGACGTGGACCTCGACGTCGCCGACGGTCATCTCCATCACGTCCTCGTCGGACGCGCCGCCGGTCTCGATCGGCTCGAAGTCGGCGTCGAACAGCCTCCCGACGACCTCGGGGAAGGTCATCGGCCGCTCGAGCACCGCACGGGCCGCCTGAACGTAGAGCGTCGCCTGGTCGGCGAGGGCGTCCTCGCTGCAGGGCGCCGCGACGACGTTCCTCCCGCCCGCGAGCTCGATCAGCTGGCCGATCTGCGCCGGGCCCCAGTCGTCCGGGGTCCGCAGCACCAGCTCGTCGGTGACCGCCTCGACGCCGGGGAAGATCTGGAGGCCCAGGATGTTCACGTCCGCCAGGCCGCACTGCTCCGCGAGCAGCGCCAGGGTGCCGGGGCGGTCCGGCAGCGTCGTACGGACCCTCCAGAGCATGGGTGGAGCGTGCGCGAGCGAGGTTGCCGGTCGGCGTCCGGGATGTTTCGGCCGTGCAACAGCTTGGTCCGAGCCACCTACTCGCTCATCGAGGTCCCGGCGCGAGGGCCGGCGACGCCAGGTCGCGGGACCGGCCGCAGCCCACGAGCACGTCGGGCGCGCCCTCCGACTCGCAGGTGTCACCGCTGTCGCCACCGGCGTCCAGCAGGTCCTGGCCGGTGCCTCCGTCGAGCGCGTCGGCGCCCTGCTCACCGAACAGCAGATCGCGACCGTTGCCGCCCTCGAGCCGGTCGGCGCCGGCGCCGCCGAGCAGGCAGTCGTCGTGGTTGCCGCCCCGCAGGAGGTCGTCGCCGGCGAGTCCGACGAGGATCTGCCGACCGTTCCCGGCGTCGAGCACGTCGTCGCCGGCCGTGCCGCGGACGATCTCGTCGTACGCAGCGAGGTCACCGCACGCGCTCAGGTCGACCGTGTCGTCCGGCGGCGTCGGCAGAGTCGGCAGATCGGTGAGGTCCCAGGTCTGGATGGGCGCCGCGGCGACGACCAGCCGAGCGGCGGCCGCGGGACGCAGCACCGCGACCGGCACCATCAGCAGGCCGACCAGGACGACCGCGACCGCGGCTGCGCCACCCGGCCGGGTCATGCGGACCTCGTCAGCACGCCGTCGCGCTCCGCCTCGGTCTGCTCGTCGTCGTCCGCACGCCGTCGTGGCCGGGCGTCCCAGCCCAGGACGACCAGGGTGACGAGCCCGGCCGACAGCCCGGCGAACCACGGCCGGCGCGGCAGGTGCATCAGCCACGCCTTGTCCGCGAGCCGGACCCAGGCCTTGCCCACGATCTGCTCGTCCGTGGGGTGCCACGGGTCGGGGTCGGGGTTGTTGTCCCCCTGCGTCGTGTAGCCCGTGGCCCCGTCACCGCCCGTGATCCGGTGGATGACCTGACCCTCTCCCACCGTGAAGGCGACGATGTCGCCCGCGGCGTACGTGTCCTGGCTGCGCGTCACCACGAGGTCGCCGGTGCGGTAGGTGCCGTCCATGCTGTGGCCGATCACCTCGATGTACGCCGCCGGCCCACCGAAGACGGTGGGGGCCAGGGTCAGGAACCAGACGCCCAGGGTCGCGAGCACCGCGAGGTTCGCCAGCAGGCGTCGGCGGCGCTGCAGCTGCTTCATGGGCTTCCTCCTGGTGCGGGTGTCGGGTGGTGGCGCCCTCACGAGCGCCACCACCCGGTCAGGCGTGGGTCAGTTGACCGTGCCGTACGGCTGGCCGTAGCCCGGGTCGATGCTGATCCGGACCGACTTGAGCTGCTCGGCGTCCATCGGGGTGTCGAACTCGACGCGGACGGTCTGGGTGCCCGCCGGCTGCGCCGGGATGCGACCGGTGGCGCGCGGGCCGTACTGCGTCCCACCGGGGGTGAGCGGCAGCACGGTCAGGGCCTGGTCCGAGCAGTCCGCGCCGTTGAGCTGGACGCGGGCGTTCACGACGTTCGGGGTGGCGAGGTGGTCGTTGTAGCCCCACTCGATGACCTTGGCGCTGGTCGCGCACTCGAGGTCGTTGGTCTGGCCGACCTGCAGCGGACCGGCGCTGACGCCACCGGCGAAGCCAGCGGCGGACGCCGCGCCGACGGCCGCGATCATGGCCAGAGCCGGAACTACGATGATCTTCTTCATGGTGCTTCGGGTCCCTTCCCCCAGGCGCAGGGGACTGTCCCCCGCGCGTGCGCAGGGCGCTGTCCGGGCGTGCTCGGTCGACTGACCGAGCACGCGCCGAACATCCCCCCGCTGTGCTGCGGATCGCCAGAGAGCGACCGCGAGCCGCCGTCGGAACGCTGGGTTCCTACGACCGGTCGACCGTATGTCAGGGATGGACTAGACCACCATGGCCCGTTGGGCCTATCGCATGACTACCTCGCCGCCACGGCCGACCTCCGGGTGCCACAGCGGGTCGACGCCTGAGACGCTGGTCGGGTGGAGGGAACGACGCCGACGAGCGCGCCGACGGCTCGGTCCGACGTCCCCCCACGTCAGCTCCGCCTCGATCGGGCGCTGTCGCGCCTGGTCGACTCGCGCTGGACCATCCCCGTCGCGGCCGCGGCGGCGTTCCTGCTGCGGCTCCCCGGCCTGACCCGGCCGATCCGGGCCGACGAGGCCGGCTTCCTCCTGGTCGGCCGCGCCTGGGACCCGAGCGCGGCCAGCGTCTACGGCCCGTACTTCGTCGACCGGCCGCCGCTGCTCGTCGCGATGTACCGCTGGTCGGACCAGATCGGCGGGCCGCTGTTCATCCGGGTCGTGGGCGCGCTCGCCTGCGCGCTGCTGGTCGTCGCGGCGGCCAACGTCGCCCGGCTGGCCGCCACCGAGATGGCGGCCCGGTGGACCGCCGTGGCGGTCGCGGCGATCACCAGCAACATCGCCATCAACGCCGTGGCCGTGAAGGGTGAGCTGCTGGCGCTGCCGTTCCTCATGGGCAGCCTGTGGCTGGCCATGCTCGCGGTCCGGCACCGCTCGTGGGCCTACGCGCTCGGCGGCGGGCTGCTGGCCGGCCTGGCCCTGGGGTTCAAGCAGAACCTGGTCGGCGGCGTGGTCTTCACCGCCGTCCTGTTCGTCGGCTCGCTGGTCGCCCGCCGGATCTCGCGCGGGGACTTCGCGCGCCTGGCGCTGGCGGCCTCGGCCGGGTTCATGGTCCCGGTCCTGGGCACGGTCCTGTGGGCCGTCTCGGCGGGCGTCGACCTGTCCGACCTCTGGTACGCCGTCTACGGGTTCCGGTTCGACGCGGCCGCGGTGCTGGCGTCCGGGGACTCCGACTCCGAGACCGTCCGCGCCGTGCTGCTCGTCGTCAGCGCCCTGGGCGCCGGGATGCTGCTGGTCATCGGCGGCTTCGTCGTCCACATCAGGGGCGAGTGGGAGGACGACGCACCTCTCACCGCGGCCGTCGCCGCCCTGCTCCTCGTCGACGTCGCCGGCCTGGTGCTCGGCGGCAGCTTCTGGCGCGACTACCTGTTCCCGCTCCTGCCGGGCACGGCCCTCTGCGCCGCGCTGCTCGCCCGGCGTACCTCCGGACGCGGTGTCGCGATGCGCTCGGTGATCGCGGCCGCGTCCGCCTCCACGGTGCTGCTGCTCGCCGGCTGGGTCGTCTACCAGGCGCTCGGCCTGCAGGAGTTCGACGAGTACGACACCGGCAAGGCCCTGCACGACGTCGCCGAGCCCGGCGACACGCTCGTCGTCTTCGGCGGCCGGTCCGACCTGCAGATCACCAGCGGCATGTCGTCGCCGTACGAGCACCTCTGGTCGCTGCCGATGCGGACCATGGACCCGCAGCTCACCGACCTCGAGGCCCTCGTGGCCGGGCCGGACGCCCCGACCTGGATCGTCGAGTGGCTGCCCTTCAGGCACTGGTCCGAGGAGTACGGCGCGGAGCTCGCGGCGCTCGTCGAGGAGCGCTACGAGCCGCACGGGCTCGGCTGTGGCACCGAGCCCGGCGACCCGCGGACCGTGTGGCTGCTCAAGGGCACCGACCGTCCGGTGCCCTCACCCGCCTGCCACGCCGAGTAGGCCCGCCCCTCTCGCGCGGCCCCCGCGTCAGGACAGGTTCATCGCCGGCTCGCCGTTGACCAGCCCGTTGCCCGACCGGGTGCAGGTGCCGCCACGCGGCGAGCCGTTGTTGTACGCCTGGCGCACGCAGCTGCGGAAGGCGAGCTGCGCCCAGTAGTTCGGGTGCAGACCCTCCTGGATGTAGTACGGGCTCCCGGAGCAGCAGGTCGACACCGTGCGGATCTGGTTGACCCACTCGGTCCGGTTCACGGCGTTCGGGTTCGTCCACGAGGCGATCCCGACCTCCTCGTACAGACCCACGCCGGTCTCGCACAGGCGGCGGCCGTTGAGCGCCGAGGCGAGGTTGAGCACCTTCGCGTTGCTGATGCCCGCCTGGGTGATCGCGCCGGTGACCGTGTTGTTGATCGTCGGCAGCGCGGTGCCGTTGGCCCAGTTGGCGTCGCTGTTCCAGAAGCCGCAGCCGCCGGTGCTCTGCCGGGTGTAGCCGCTCTCGCCGTACCGGAAGCCGCTGCCGTTGGGGATCGGCGACGGGTAGGTCTGCACCAGCATCGTCCAGGAGCCGTCGCTGTAGCCGGCGTTGCGCATCGCGGTCCGCACGTTGGTCAGCGCGTTCGCGATGCGCGTCTTCACGGTCGCGACGTTCGCGGCGGTGAAGTTGGCCTTCACCGAGGAGTCGTCCTGGCAGTAGTCCTTCCACCAGGTCGGCGAGGCCAGGAAGTCCGCGACGCACTGGGTGACGATGTCGGCGAACTTGAAGTCGTTGCCGCCGATCGAGACCACGACCATCTTCACGTTGTGGGTGCCGGCGAAGCTCTGGAGCATCAGCGCCTGGCCGAACTGCCCGCCGCTGTTGTAGAAGTCCAGGCCCGGCTTGAAGTTGCTGCCCGTGGCGGTCGCGGTCTTGGCGCCGGAGCAGGCCAGGTTGAGGCCGTTCACGCCGCCGCCGAGGTAGATCTCCGCGGACTTGCTGCGGTGGCACCGGTTGATGGTCTCGCCCGTGCCGCCGGCGTTGTCGTGGTACGCCGAGGCGCCCAGCGCGTCGGCCGCGGCCGACGAGCTGTTCGACGAGCCGGCCCAGCGGCCCGCCTCGCCGGAGATGTAGGAGTCGCCGAGGCTGACCACCCAGGGTGAGCCCACCCCGGGACCGTCGGCGTGAGCGGCGGGAGCCGTCACGAGTCCGAGCGTCAGGAACGACGCGACGAGGGCGAGGACGCCGAGGACGGCGCTGGCGAGGGGACGTGAGGAGCGAGGTGAACGGTGCACTGGTGGGCCTCTCCGAGAGTGAGGATGTGACGCGCGTCTCACACCCGCGCCGCAGCGACCCTAGCCACGCTTGCTACCCGTGGGTAGCCCCCAGTTCCAGCCCGAAATGACGCTGACCCGCCCGTCAATGACGGGCGGGTCAGCGGTGAGGCTGGGTCAGGAGACGGTCAGTGACCGTGCCCGTGGCCGTGCCCGTTGGCCGCGGCGGGCTCCTCCTCCTCGGGCTTCTCGACGATCAGCGTCTCGGTCGTCAGCAGCATGCCGGCGATCGAGGTCGGCGTTGATCAGCGCCGAGCGGGTGACCTTGACCGGGTCCAGGACGCCCTGGGCGACCAGGTCGCCGTACTCCTCGGTCGCGGCGTTGTAGCCGTTGCCGACGCCGAGCTCGCGGACCTTGCTGGTGACGACGTAGCCGTTCTCGCCACCGTTCTCGGCGATCCAGCGCAGCGGCTCGTCGAGCGAGAGGCGGACGACGCGGACGCCGGCTGCCTCGTCACCCGTGAAGCCGAGCCCGTCCTCGAGGACCGACGCGGCGTGGATGAGGGCGGAGCCGCCACCGGCGACGATGCCCTCCTCGATCGCGGCGCGGGTCGCGGAGACGGCGTCCTCGATGCGGTGCTTCTTCTCCTTCAGCTCCACCTCGGTGACGGCGCCGACCTTGATCACGCAGACGCCGCCGGCGAGCTTGGCGAGGCGCTCCTGGAGCTTCTCGCGGTCCCAGTCGGAGTCGGTGTTCTCGATCTCGGCCTTGATCTGGTTGACCCGGCCCTCGACCTCGGCGCTGTCGCCGCCGCCGTCGATGATCGTCGTGTTGTCCTTGGTGATCACGACGCGGCGGGCCGGTGCCCAGCACGTCGAGACCGACCTGGTCGAGCTTGAGGCCGACCTCGGGCGCGACGACCTGGCCACCGGTGAGGGTCGCGATGTCCTGCATCATCGCCTTGCGGCGGTCACCGAAGGCCGGGGCCTTCACCGCGACCGCGTTGAAGGTGCCGCGGATCTTGTTGACCACCAGGGTCGAGAGCGCCTCGCCCTCGACGTCCTCGGCGAGGATGAACAGCGGCTTGCCGGCGGCGATGACCTTCTCGAGCAGCGGCAGCAGGTCGGCGACGGCCGAGATCTTGCCCTGGTGCAGCAGGATGTAGGGGTCCTCGAGGACCGCCTCCATGCGCTCGGGGTCGCTGACGAAGTACGCCGAGATGTAGCCCTTGTCGAACTGCATGCCCTCGGTGAACTCCAGCTCGGTGCCCATGGTGTTGGACTCCTCGACGGTGATCACGCCGTCCTTGCCGACCTTGTCGAAGGCCTCGGCGAGCAGCTCGCCGATGTGGGCGTCGCGGCTGGAGATCGTGGCGACCGAGGCCATGTCCTCCTTGGAGTCCACGTCGCGGGCGGCCTCGAGCAGCGCGTCGCTGACGGCCTGGCCGGCCGTGTCCATGCCGCGCTTGAGCGCCATCGGGTTCGCACCCGCGGCCACGGCGCGCAGGCCCTCGTGGACCATCGCCTGGGCCAGCACGGTCGCGGTCGTCGTACCGTCGCCGGCGACGTCGTTGGTCTTGGTGGCGACCTCCTTGGTCAGCTGGGCGCCGAGGTTCTCGAACGGGTCGTCCAGCTCGATCTCACGCGCGACGGTCACGCCGTCGTTGGTGATGGTCGGCGCGCCCCACTTCTTGTCCAGGACGACGTAGCGGCCCTTGGGGCCGAGCGTCACCTTGACGGTGTTGGCCAGGGCGTCGACGCCCCGCTCGAGCGAGCGACGGGCGTGCTCGTCGAACTCCAGGATCTTGGGCATTGCTCTCCTTAGTGTACTTCAGGGTGACGTCACGAGGGGTCGTACGCCGGTGGGCGCACGACCCCCACGTGGTCGATCAGGTGTGCGGCTGGTTCAGCCGAGGACGGCGAGCACGTCGCGCGCCGAGAGGATGAGGTACTCCTCGCCGGAGTACTTGACCTCGGTGCCGCCGTACTTGCTGTAGATGACCTTGTCGCCGACGGTGACGTCGAGCGGCACGCGGTTGCCGTTGTCGTCGATGCGACCCGGACCGATCGCGACGACCTCGCCCTCCTGGGGCTTCTCCTTCGCGGTGTCCGGGATGACCAGGCCGGAGGCCGTGGTCTGCTCGGCGTCCAGGGGCTTGACGACGATGCGGTCCTCGAGAGGCTTGATGTTGACCGACACGATGTCGACCTCCACTTTCAGTTTCGTACGGGTTTGGTCACGTCTGTTGGCACACCTCGTACGAGAGTGCCAACGTCGAAACTAGCACTCGCCCACACGGAGTGCCAACGACCCCTCCCCCGACGCTCTGACAGGATCCGCGGGTGGACCTCGACGCCTTCGCCTGGCTGCTCACCGATGACGGCCAGCAGGTGCTCGCCGGGGCCGTCGCGCTGGGCGCCGCCGTGGACGACGATCCGCTCGCCGCGCACGAGTCGCTGCGCCGTACGGCGCCGTCGGCCGAGTCGCCGCAGCTGGCCGTCGCGCTGTCCCAGGCCTCGCTGCGCCGGGCCGCCGTCGCGAAGTTCGGCGACCTCGCCGGGCGGATGTACTTCACGCCCGAGGGGCTCGAGCAGGCCACCCGGCTGCCGGTCGCCACGGCACCGCGCTGCGCGGGTCCAGGCCTTCGACGCGCGGTCCGTCGTCGACCTGGGCTGCGGCATCGGCGGCGACCTCGTGGCGCTGGCGACCGCCGGGATCACGACGGCGGGCGTCGACCTCGACCCCGAGCGCGTGGCCGTGGCGACCGCCAACCTCGCGGCCCTCGGGCTGGGCGGCGCCGTCCAGGTCGCCGACGCGACGACCCTGGACCACCGTGGGTTCGACGTCGCGTTCGCGGACCCGGCGAGGCGGACGGCGCGCGGGCGGACCTTCTCGACCGACAAGTGGTCGCCGCCGTGGTCGTTCGTCGAGTCGCTGCTGACCCGCGACGCGTGCGTGAAGACCGCGCCCGGGATCCCCCACGACCTGGTCCCGGCCGGTGTCGAGGCGGAGTGGGTCTCGGACCGCGGCGAGGTCAAGGAGGCCGCGCTCTGGTCGGGCCGGCTGGCGACCTGCGCGCGCCGCGCCACCGTGATCGGCGAGGGCGGGCTGGCGACGCTGACCGAGGAGGACGACCCGGGCGCCGGCGTCGTGCCCGTCGGGCAGTTCCTCTACGAGCCCGACGGTGCGGTCATCCGGGCCGGCCTGGTCACGGCCGTCGCCGCCGGGGTCGACGGCGGTCTGGTCGACGAGCACCTGGCCTACGTCACCTCGGACGCGTCGTTCCGCACGCCGTTCGCCCGCGGCTACCAGGTCCTCGAGGAGCTGCCGTACCGCGAGAAGGCGCTGCGGGCGGCCCTCCGCGAGCGCAGCATCGGCCGGCTGACGATCAAGAAGCGCGGTGTCGACGTCGTTCCCGACCAGCTGCGCAAGCGGCTGGACCTGTCCGGCGACCAGGAGGCGACGATCGTGCTCACGCGGGTCGCCGGCGAGGGGACCTGCCTGCTGGTCCGGCCCTTCTGACTAGCCGCGGGCGACCTGGAAGGTGTCGACGCGGTCCTTCTGGCCGGGCTTGGGGCCCTTGGCCACCACGAACACGTCCCACGCGGACGGAGGGCCGCTGTAGAAGTGGTAGCACGACTGGGGCACGGAGACCTTCAGCACGTCCTTGGCCGCCTTCCAGGCCGCCCGCACGCCGGGGCAGTCCACCCCGAAGGTGTCGTCGAAGTCCGTGTTGGACACCTTCACCCTGGCCGCGGTGCCCTTCTTGTGGGTCACCTTGGCGTCCATCCCGGCACTGCCGGACGCGGGGTCGTACACGGAGAGCGTGAAGGTCCCCTTGGTCGTCAGGTTCCTGACCTTCACCTTGAACGACACGCGGTCGAGCGCGTTGACCACCTTCACGCGGGTGATGTCGATGGCCGCGGGAGCGTCCTTGCGCGGGTCGGCGGCGGAGCCGGTCGCGGCCTCGGCGCTCGGGACTGCGGTCGACATGAGGGCGAGCACGAGACCGAGGACGGCCAGGGCGCGATGGGTCACGGTTCCTCCGGGATGACTGTTGGGTCCGCCACCGTAGACCGCGGACCCGACTGCACGGCCAGCCACACGCCGTCGATACCGTGGGTAGGTGTTCAGCGCCCTCGGAAAGCTGGTGTCCCGCAAGCCCTGGTACGTCATCGGCGCCTGGATCGTGTTCGCGGTGCTCGTCATCGCGCTGTCGCCGAAGCTGGAGTCCACGGCCGACCAGTCGGAGTTCCTCCCGGACCACTACGAGTCGATCAAGGGCTTCGACCAGCTGGCCGAGGACTTCCCCGACACCAACACCTCGATCGCGGCGACGATCGTGTTCGACCGCGCGGACGGCGCCCCGCTGACCGACGCCGACCTCGCCGCGGCCAACGAGGCCGTGGCCTCGGTCGAGGACGGCCTCGGCAAGACCTTCGACGGTGTCGTCGCGCCGGACCCGTCGCAGCCGGACCTCGTGGTCATCCCGTCCGAGAACAAGGACATCGGCTACACCCAGCTGCTGCTCAACCCCGACCTCGCCGGCTTCGAGCCCGAGGCGCTGGACGACGGCCGCGACCTCCGCGAGGCCATCCACCAGGCCGTCGAGGGCAGCGACCTCGAGGTCGGCGTCACCGGCAACGTCGCCGCCAACATCGACAGCGAGGACGCGTCGGGCAACGCGCTGCTGATCGTCGGCGTCGCCACGATCTCGCTGATCATCATCCTGCTGGCGCTGATCTTCCGCTCGGTCCTGATCTGCCTGCTGCCCGTCGTCGTCGTCACGATCGTGTCGCTCGTCGCGACGGGCCTGATCGGCACGGCCAACAAGGTCTTCGACCTCAAGGCCGACTCGTCGGTCGAGCAGATCCTGGTCGTGGTCCTCTACGGCGTCGGCACCGACTACATCCTGTTCTTCCTGTTCCGCTACCGGGAGCGGCTGCGTGAGGGCGAGGAGAAGCGCGAGGCCGTCGCGCACGCCCTCGAGCGCGCCGGCGAGGCGATCGCCTCCGCCGGTGGCGCGGTGATCGTGTCGTTCATGGCGCTGATCCTCAGCTCGCTCGGCGTCTTCCGGGCGATCGGCCCGGCCCTGGCCATCGCGGTCGCGGTGACCCTGCTGGCGTCGCTGACCCTGGTCCCCGCGATCGTGACCCTGCTGGGCAAGGCACTGTTCTGGCCGTCGAAGAAGTACATGATCGAGCCCAAGTCCGCGCGCTTCGAGGCGGTCGGCAAGAGCCTCGGCCGGCACCCGTTGCGGTTCGCGGTGGCGAGCGGCGGCGTCCTCGCCGTACTCGCGGTCTTCGCCCTGAGCTTCAACCCGTCGTTCGACTTCTCCGGCTCGAGCCTCCCCCAGGACGCCGAGTCGACCGTGGCCGGCGACAAGTTCACGAAGTACGTCTCGGCCGGTGCGGGCGACCCGACGATCGTCGTCCTGCACTCCGAGACCGGCGAGCCGATCGGCGACGACGAGGTCACGACGTTCGTCACCGCTCTCGCCGAGGCCGACGGGGTCGAGCAGGCGTTCCCCACGCTCGCCAACCAGGACAAGAGCTCGCACCTCATCTCGGTGCTGCTCGACGACAAGCCGGACGGCGACGAGGCGATCGCCGACATCAAGGACTCGGTGCGCCCGGCCGCGCACGACGCGGCGCCGGCGGGGACCGAGGCGCTGGTGACCGGCAACACCGCGGTGTTCGTCGACTTCCAGGACGCGATGAACCGCGACTACTCGGTCGTCTTCCCGGTGGCCGCCGGGGTGATCATCCTGATCCTGGCCCTGCTGCTCCGCAGCTTCGTCGCCCCGGTCTACCTGATGGTGTCGGTCGGCCTGGGCTTCGGCGCGACGCTGGGCGCGACGGTGCTGGTCTTCCAGCACGCCATGGGTGACAGCGGCCTGATCTTCATCCTGCCGATGTACATCTACCTGTTCGTGGTCGCACTCGGCACCGACTACAACATCCTGATGATCGCCCGGCTGCGCGAGGAAGCACGCGAGGGCCTGTCACCTCGGGACGCGGCCGCCGAGACCATCAAGCACGGCGGCCCGACCGTGGCCGCGGCGGGAGTGATCCTGGCGGGCACGTTCGCCTCGCTGATGCTGGGCGGGAACTCGCTGCTGGTGTCGATGGGCTTCGCGATCTCGCTCGGCATCCTCATCTCGGCGTTCGTGATGGCGATGTTCTTCGTCCCGGCCCTGACCGCGCTGCTCGGCCATGCCGCGTGGTGGCCGGGCCACGGTGACGAGAAGAAGCCCGAGAAGGTCGAGAGCCCGGTCGTCTAGGGCTGGTCGGCGCGGCCCCGCGCGCGTCGAGCGACCCATTCGGACGCTCTGGAGGCGAGCCTGAGCGTCCAGATGGGTCACTCGACGCCGCTCAGCCGCCCAGCAGCGCCCGCTCGGCACCGATCGTGGTGTCGTCGCCGTGCCCGGTGTGCACGACCGTCTCGTCCGGGAGCGCGAAGAGCTTCTCCCTGATCGCGGCCTCGAGGGTCGGGAGGTCGGAGTACGAGCGACCGGTGGCGCCGGGGCCGCCGTTGAACAGCGTGTCGCCCGTGAAGACGCAGCCGAGCGCGGGCGCGTAGAAGCAGCAGGCACCGGGCGCGTGGCCGGGGGTGTGCAGGACCTTCAGGGCGACCCCGCCGACCGAGATCTCCCAGCCGTCGGGCAGGTCCAGGTCCCAGAGGTAGTCGGTGTGGGTCAGCTCCCACAGCGGCTTGTCGTCGGGATGCAGGAAGATCGGCGCGACGACCTCCTCGCGCAGCGCCGGCGCGACCCGGCAGTGGTCGTCGTGGGCGTGGGTCAGCAGGATCGCCTTGACCTTGCGCCCCGCGACGACGGACAGGATCGCCGGGACCGAGTGCGGCGCGTCGATCACCACACACTCCTCGTCGTCGCCGACCACCCAGATGTTGTTGTCGACGTCGAACGTCTCGCCGTCCAGCGAGAAGGTGCCGCTGACGACCGCGTGATCGACCCGGACAGACATCAGAGGACGACGACGGAGCGCAGGACGTCGCCGTGGTGCATCCGCTCGAACGCCGCCTCGACGCCGTCCAGCGGGATCTCCTCGGTCACGAACGCGTCGAGGTCGAGCCGGCCCTGCTGGTAGAGGTCGACCAGCATCGGGAAGTCGCGGGACGGCAGGCAGTCGCCGTACCAGCTCGACTTCAGCGACCCGCCACGGCCGAACACGTCGATCAGCGGGATGTCCGGCAGCTTCATGTCCGGCGTCGGGACGCCGACCAGGACGACGGTGCCGGCCAGGTCGCGGGCGTAGAACGCCTGCTTCCAGGTCTCGGGCCTGCCGACGGCCTCGATGACGACGTCCGCGCCGTGCCCGCCGGTGAGCTCCTGGATGGCGGTGACCGGGTCGGTCGTGGACGAGTCGACGGTGTGCGTCGCCCCCATGCGAGTGGCCGCCTCGAGCTTCTTGGCGTCGATGTCGACCGCGATGATCGGCGACGCCCCGGCGAGCGCGGAGCCGGCGATCGCGGCCACCCCGACGCCGCCGCAGCCGATCACGGCGACCGAGCGGCCGCGGGTCACCGACCCGGTGTTGATCGCGGCACCGAGACCGGCCATCACGCCGCATCCCAGCAGGCCCACGGCCGCGGCGCGGGCCGACGGGTCGACCTTGGTGCACTGGCCGGCCGCGACCAGGGTCTTCTCGGCGAACGCACCGATCCCGAGCGCCGGGGAGAGCTCGGTGCCGTCCTCGAGCGTCATCTTCTGGGTCGCGTTGTGGGTGGCGAAGCAGTACCAGGGCTCGCCGCGGTCGCAGGCGCGGCAGTTGCCGCAGACCGCCCGCCAGTTGAGGACGACGAAGTCGCCCGGCGCCACCGAGGTCACGTCCGGGCCCACCGCCTCGACCACGCCCGCGGCCTCGTGGCCGAGCAGGAACGGGAAGTCGTCGTTGATGCCGCCCTCGCGGTAGTGCAGGTCGGTGTGGCAGACCCCGCACGCCTGGACCTGCACGAGCGCCTCGCCCGGGCCCGGGTCGGGGACGTTGATGGTGGTCAGCTCGACCGGCTGACCCTTGCCCTTGGACACGACGGCCTTCACCTGATGCATGGCGCTAGCCAACCGCATGGGGTGCGGATTGCAACCTTCCGCCCCCGGGTTGCGTCATCCGACTGTGCAGACGACGAAGGAGACCGAGGCGGTCCTGACGCACCGCGACGCCGACTTCACGGCGTACCTCGAGGCGCGGCAGCCCCGTCTGCTGCGGATCGCGTACCTGCTGACCGGCGACCCGCACCAGGCCGAGGACCTCCTGCAGACCTCGTTGGCCAAGCTCTACCTGGCCTGGGACGACGTGCGCGACCGCGACCACGTGGACGCGTACGTGCGGCGGATCATGGTCAACGAGAACAACTCGCTCTGGCGCCGCGCCTGGCGCCGTCGCGAGGTGCCGACCGACGAGGTGCCGGACCTGACACCCGTCCACGACCGGCCGGACGACGGCGTCGGTGCCGCCGTCTGGGACGTCGTCCAGACGCTGCCGCGCAAGGCGAGGGCCGTCGTCGTCCTCCGCTACTACGAGCAGCTGTCGGAGGCCGAGACCGCCGAGGCCCTCGGCATCTCGGTCGGCACCGTGAAGTCCCAGTGCCACCGGGCGCTGGCCACGCTGCGCGAACGCACACCAGCAGACCTGAACCCCCGGGAGGAGGAGCGATGACCGAGGACACCTTCACACGCGAGCTCGAGCGCCGCGCCGACGACGTGCACGGGGCACCCCTCACCCTCGCCGACGTCCGCGGCAGGGCCCGCTCCATCCAGCGCCGGCGCCGAGCGGCTGCGGGCGCGGTCGCCGCCGTCGTCACCGCAGCGATCCTGGTGCCGGTCGCGCTGACCCGCGGCGCCGACGCCGACGGTCCCGACCCGGCTCCCTCCCCCTCGCTGTCCCCGACCCAGTCACCGTCGGTCGTCACGCCAGGTGCGTCCGACACGCCGGCGAGCTCGGTGCTGCACGACGGCGTCCTGACGCACCCCGACGGCACCACCACGCCGCTCGACGTCGACACCACCGACCTGCAGCAGCTCGGCGTGCTGACCGACGGCCGCGTGGTGGTCCCGGTCCCCGGCATCCGCAAGATCCGCGTGTACGGCGCGGACGGCAAGCTCGACACGGTGTACGACGTCGACATGAACGTCATCAAGATGAGCGCCGACGACACGCTGGTCGCCTGGATCGACACGAACTTCCGCGTGGTCGTCCTCGAGAGCGGCAAGCCGGAGCCCACCACGTTCGAGTGGGGCGTCCCGATGCCCGGTGAGGCCTACGGCAGCATCGACGCCCTCTACGGGTCCGACTGCGCGAACGGCGGCTGCACGCTGCTGGTCGGTGACTTCAACACCACGCAGTACGCGCTCAGCCAGGTCACGGAGCCGGCGGTGCCCCTCGAGACCAGCGAGCCGCTCCGGGTCGCGGCGGTCAGCGCGGACGGCGACCAGTGGGCCGTCACCTTCCCGCCGGGTGACACCGAGCAGTTCGGCTGCTCGGGCCTCTACGACCGACCGTCCGACAGCGTGGTCGCCCGCAACTGCGACACGACGCTCTGGTCGTACTCCCCCGACGGCACGCACCTGGTGGGGGCGCGCGGCGACAACGGCATGTGGGGGTCGGTCGAGGTGCTCGACGAGGACCTCGAGGTGACCCTGAGCTACGAGGCCGAGGGCGACCTCGTGGTCAAGGACTGGGGCTGGGCCGACGCCGAGCACCTCTGGGTCGTGGTGGCGGGCCTCGACGCGGACCCGCAGTGGTCGCTCCTCCGGGTGCCGATCGACGGCGGCGAGCCAGAGGTCGTGACCGGTCCGCTGCCGGGCCTGAACCCCGAGCAGGGAACGTTGTTCTCCGTGTCCGACTGACGCTGTGCCGCGGTCCTAGACGAGGACGGTGGTGACCGGCTGGCTCGAGTCGGCGGGCAGGTCGAGGGCCGACGGCGGGCGGCCGCGCGCCACCATCTCCGACCCGAGCGCCGCGACCATCGCGCCGTTGTCGGTGCACAGACCGGGCCGCGGGACGCGCACCCGGATGCCGAGCGGCTCGGCGCGGGACTCGGCCATCGCCCGCAGCCGGGAGTTGGCGGCGACGCCGCCGCCGATGAGGAGGTCCTCGATGCCCTGGTCCTGTGCGGCGTCGAGCGCCTTGCGCACCAGCACGTCGCAGACCGCCTCCTGGAACGACGCCGCGACGTCGGCCACGGGCACGGGCTCACCGGAGCGTTCCCGGGCCTCCACCCAGCGGGCCACGGCCGTCTTGAGGCCGGAGAACGAGAAGTCGAAGCGGTGCCGCTCGAGGTCGCGACGCGAGGTCAGCCCCCGGGGGAAGTCGATGGCGACGCTGCTGCCGGACCGCGCCTCGCGGTCGATGTGCGGGCCTCCGGGGAACGGCAGGCCGAGCAGCCGCGCCACCTTGTCGAACGCCTCCCCCGCCGCGTCGTCGATGGTCGAGCCGAGCGGCTCGACGCCCTGAGTCACGTCGGTCACCCGCAGCAGCGACGAGTGACCGCCGCTGACGAGCATCGCCAGGACCGGCTCGGGCAGGGCGCCGTGCTCGAGCTGGTCGACGGCGACGTGCGACGCGAGGTGGTTGACGCCGTAGATCGGCTTGCCCAGCCCGATGGCGAGCGCCTTCGCGGCCGCGACGCCCACGAGCAGGGCTCCCGCCAGGCCCGGGCCGCTCGTCACGGCGATCGCGTCGACGTCGTACGGCTTGATGCCTGCGGTCTCGCACGCCCGCTCGATGGTCGGCACCATCGCCTCGAGGTGCGCCCGGCTGGCCACCTCGGGGACGACGCCGCCGAACCGCGCGTGCTCGTCGACGCTGCTCGCCACCGCGTCGGCGAGCAGGGTGTGGCCCCGGACGATGCCGACGCCGGTCTCGTCGCACGACGTCTCGATGCCGAGCACGAGGGGTTCGCCGCTCATGACCCTCCACATCCCTGGCCGAGCGGCAGCCGCATCACCACGGCGGTCGAGCCGTCCTGGTAGTACTTGGGCCGCCGGTCGACCTCCACGAACCCGCGGGCCGCGTAGAACGCGAGCGCGCCCGCGTTGTCGGCCCGGACCTCGAGGAGCATCCGGTCGGCCCCGGCGGCCAGGGCGACGGACGCGTCGAGCAGGGCGGACGCGACACCGGTACGGCGCGCGCCTGGCGTGACCGCGATCCGCTGCAGCTCGGCGATGTCGCCGGCGAGCGAGGTGACCGCATGACCGGCGACCGAGCCCTCGACCTCCGCGACCAGGTAGTGGACCGTCGGCACCCGGCCCGCGAGGCCCTCCTCGAGCAGCCCGAACGACCACGCGTCGGCGCCCAGGTTGTCGTTCTCGAGCACCACGACCGCGTCGAGGTCGCCGGGTGTCGCCGCACGGACGGTCGTCATGAGACCGGCTTCGGTGCGCTCGGGACCACCGCGTCGGGGCGGCGCAGGTAGAGCGGCTCGGGGTCGAGCAGCTCGGCCAGCTCCTCGGCGATCGCGTGGGCCAGCCAGCCCGCACTCGGACGGGTCGGGCCCGCGGGGTTCGGGAACGCGTCGGCGTACAGCACGGCCCCCTCACCGACGACCGGCATCCCGGTGGCGAGCGCGGCCGGCTTGTCGACGACCGGGCCGTCGAGCCGGCTCCCGTCGAGGTCGTACGTCGCGAAGTAGACCTCCTTGCGGCGCGCGTCCGTGGCCACCGCGAAGTCGGACGAGACCGCGCCGGTCGCGACCGCCTCGACGGCGAGCGCGTCGAGCGTGCAGACGCCGTAGACCGGGATCTCGAGCACGAACCCGAGCGTGCGCGCGGTGACCAGGCCGACCCGGAGGCCGGTGTAGGGCCCCGGCCCGACGCCGACGCCGATCGCGGTGAGGTCCTGGCGGACGATCCCGGCCCGCTCCAGCGCCGAGGCGATGAGCGGCGCGAGCTGCTCGCCGTGCTTCATCGGCAGCTCCGACGAGAGCTCGACGACGGTGTCCGCCCCGTCGTGCAGTGCGACGGTCACGAGCGGGGTCGCGGTGTCCAGCGTCAGCAGCATCTAGAGGGACCTCCAGTGCGTGACCAGCCGGCCGTCACCCAGCAGCAGGTGCAGGGCGAGCGACGGCGCGGCCGCCTCCCACACGCGCGGGAGCGGCTCGGCGTCGAGCGGCACCGTGGACGCCACTCCCCCGCCGATCAGCAGCGGCCTGCCGGCGAACGTGGTCGTGGCCTGGGTGTGCGCGTGACCGACCATCGTCGCCGTGTGGTGCGCGTGGCCCCGGAGCACCGCCTCGAGGCGTTCGGGGCGCCGGAGCCGGATCGGGTCCATGAGCGCGATGCCGATCTCGACCGGCGGGTGGTGCAGGCAGACGAACGTCGGCCGCTGGTCCCTCAGCAGCTCCGCGTCGAGCCACGCCAGGGACTCGTCGGCGAGCTCGCCGGGGTCGACCCGCTCCCCCGGCGGCGCCCCGACGAGCGAGTCGAGCATCAGGAACCGCGCGGAGGGCAGGTCGAGGGCCTGGTCCAGCGGGCCGGCCGCCTCACGGTCGAGCAGACCGCGCGCGAACGCGTCGCGGACGTCGTGGTTGCCGGTGCCGACGAGGAGCGGACCCGACCAGCGGGAGAGGACGGCGCGCGCCTCGTCGTACTCCGCGGGGAGCCCGTGGTCGGCGACGTCGCCGGTGACCAGCAGCAGGTCGGGGGCAGGGTCGAGCGCCAGCACGTGGTCCACCGCCCGGTCCGCGCGCGCACGCGCGTCCGGCGGTCCGCCGAAGTGCAGGTCCGAGAGGTGCGCGACGAGGGTCACCACGGCTCAGACTCCCATCGGGGACCGACACCGGTCACCCGCACCTGCCGGGACTCGTCCTCGACGCTGTCGCCTCGCTCGATCCGGACCTCGAGCCGGGAGTCCGCGAGGTTCTCGGCGATGCCCTCGCCCCACTCGACGACGGTCACCGCCTCCTCGAGGGAGGCGTCGAGGTCCAGGTCGTCGAGCTCGTCGAGGCCGCCCAGCCGGTAGGCGTCGACGTGGACCAGCGGCGGTCCGTCGCCCTCGCTCGGGTGCACCCGCGCGATGACGAACGTCGGGGAGGTGAACGGGCCCCGCGCGCCGAGCCCCTCCCCCAACCCCTGCGTGAGCGTCGTCTTGCCGGCCCCGAGCTCGCCGATGAGCAGCACCAGGTCGCCGGCGCGGAGGCGGGCCGCGATGTCCGCCCCGATCCGGCGCATCGCCTCGGCGTCCGGGGCGTCGAGCTTGAGCCCGCCGACCCCGCGGCGCAGCTCGACGTTCGGCGACGTGCGGCTGACCTCCCGGAAGCCGTGCTTCTCCCAGAAGGCGATCGTCTCGGGGAGCTCCTCGCGGGCGACCACGGCGGCGCTCGTGACGCCGCGCTGGGCCGCGAGGTCGAGGGCGGTGCTGACCAGGACGGCGGCCACGCCGGCCCCCTGGGCGTCGGGCACGACACCGAAGCGGCGCAGGTAGAGCGCGTCGTCCTCCGGGTCGAAGAGCAGCGTCCCGACCGGCCGGCCGTCCATCCTCGCCAGCAGCCCGCCGTCGCGCTCGAGCCGCTCGCTCACGGACTCGAGCGTCTCCGCGGACGCGTCGGCCGGCGGGTCGAGCACCGGCCGGGCCCCGAAGGCCTCCTGGATCACGGCGAGCACGTCGGCCGCGGCCTCGGCTCCGACGGGCACGACGGCGATGAAGCTCGTCGTCACTGAGCCCCGACCCGCTCCCCCGCCGCCGAGATCAGCTGGTCGAGCGCCGCGTTGACCTGGTCGTGCCGCTCGAGGAGCACCATGTGCCCGGCGTCCTCGCACTCGAGCAGCGTGGAGCCGGCGATCCGGTCGTGGAGCTTGCGGCTGTGGCCGATCGACGTGATCTTGTCCGCGGTCCCGCAGATGACGGTGGCGGGCACCCGGGAGATCGACTCGACGGCGTGGAACTTGTCGAGCGAGCGGAAGCTCGGGAAGAAGTCCGCGACGACCTCGAACGGTGTGGCGGAGAGCATCTCGTCCACGAAGTCGACGTACGCCGCCGGGACCTCGTCGCCGAACGCGAACTCGTCGGTGACCACCTGCGCCACCGCCCGGCCGGCCCGCCGCAGCCCGTCGACGGTGCGGTGCCCGCGGGCCAGCGTGCGGACCGCGCGGCTCGTGAGCCCGCCGGTGAGCTTGGCAGGGATGAGCGGCAGCAGGATCTTGCCCGGCTCGAGCCCGCCGGCGGTCGTCGAGACCAGGCCGACGCCGACGATCCGGTCGCCGAAGAGCTCGGGGTGCTGCTCGGCGAGCGCCACGATCGTCATGCCGCCCATCGAGTGACCGATCAGGACGACCGGTCCCTCGGTGGCGACCGCGTCGAGCACGGCCAGCAGGTCGCGGCCGAGCTGGTCGATGGTCGCGTTGTCCCTGCTGGAGCGGCCCGAGCGGCCGTGCGAGCGCTGGTCGTAGAAGACGGTGCGCACCAGCCCGCGGTACGCCGCGCGCTGGAAGTGCCAGCAGTCGAGGTTGAGGGCGTAGCCGTGCGCGAACACCACCGTCAGCGGCGGGGTGGCCTTCCGCCGGCCGCGCCGGCCGTTCGGGGCCGGGGCGTCGAGCTCGTCGACCTCGACGTGCAGGGGCACGCCGTCCTCGGCGATCACGTTGACGGGGTTCGAGCGCAGGCTGCCGAACGGGGTGTGGTCGGAGACCCGCCGGCCGATCTGGCGGCGCTGGCGGACGATGCCCGCGGCCGCTCCGGCGACCGCGATGCCGGCGGCGGCCCCGGCGATGCGTCCGGTGCGGCTCACTGCTGCTCCTCGCTGTCCACGTGGCGCCGGGTCATCCGGCCGCCGATCCTGGTGACGATCTCGTAGCTGATCGTGCCGCAGGCCTCGGCCCAGTCCTGCGCGGTGGGCTCACCGTGGACGCCCGGCCCGAACAGGACGACGTCGCCCCCGGCCTCGGCCGCCGCGTCGGCCGGGTCCCCGAGGTCGACGACGAGCTGGTCCATGCAGACGCGACCGCGCACGGGACGACGCGCCTTGGCCACGCACACCTCGGCCCGGTTGCCGGCGACACGCGGGATGCCGTCGGCGTACCCGACCGGGACCAGCCCGAGCCGGGTGGGCCGGTCCGCGACCCAGGTGCGCCCGTACGACACCGCGGCGCCGGCCTCGACGTCCTTGACCATCGCGAGGGTCGCGCGGGCGGTCATCGCGGGCACCAGGCCGAGGTCCGGGCTCACGCCGGGCGCCGGGTCGAGGCCGTAGGACGCGATGCCGACCCGGACGAGGTCGAGGCGTGAGCTCGGTCGGAGGATCGCGGCGGCGGAGTTGGCGAGGTGGCGCACCTCTGGCGTCAGGCCCGCGCTCGCGGACTCGCCGAGCGCGTCGCCGAAGGCCGCCTCCTGGGCGTCGTTGGCGGGGTCGTCGGGCTCGTCGCTGGAGGAGAAGTGCGACCAGACGCCGGTCACCCTGATCCGACCCTCGCGCTCGTGACCGGCGGCCGCGGCGAACAGGGACGGCCACGTCTCCCGCGGCGCACCGCCGCGGCTGAGTCCCGTGTCGACCTTGACCTGGACGCGCGCCGTCCGCTCGCCGGCGGCGGCGACGACCTCGGCCAGCTCCTCCTCCGAGTAGACGGTCACGTCGACGTCGGCGGCGATCACGGCGGCGTAGTCGTCGCCCGGCACCGTGAGCCAGCACAGCACCCGGCCGGTGTCACCGGCGGCTCGGAGCGCGAGCGCCTCGTCGATGGTCGCGACACCGAGCCAGTCCGCGCCCGCGTCGCGCGCGGCGCGGGCGGACTCGGCGATCCCGTGGCCGTAGCCGTCGGCCTTGACCACGACCATCAGCTGCGCCGGGGTGACCAGCTCGCGGAGCGCGCGCACGTTGTGCCGGATCGCCGCCAGGTCGACGACGAGCTCGGCACGCGCAGGCATGCTCAGGAGTCTTTCACTCAGCGCGCGGCGAGAGCCGCACGCACCGCCAGGGGGATGGCGTCCGCCACCTCGCCCGCGACCAGCGGGCCGTCCCCCGCGGCGAGGGTCGCCGCCGCGCCGTGCAGCCAGGCGCCGACGCTCGCGGCGTCGTACGGCGGCAGCCCGGCCGCCAGCAGCGCGCCGATCACGCCGCCGAGCACGTCCCCGGCGCCGGCGGTCGCCAGCCAGGGCGTGCCGGTGGTGTTGGCGCGGACCCGCCCGTCGGGCGCGGCGACGAGGGTGCGTCGGCCCTTCAGCAGCACCACGGTGTCGAGCTGCTCGGCCGCCTGCCTGACGTGAGCGAGGGGCCGGGCCTCGACCGTCTCGCGGTCGACGCCGAGCAGCGTCGCCATCTCCCCGGCGTGCGGCGTGAGCACTGCCGGAACGGCCAGCCGTGCCGGGAGGTGCGCCAACGCGTCGGCGTCGACGACCACCGGGACGCGGTCGCCCAGCGCCTCGCCGAGCGTGCCCGCGGCGCCCTCGCCGCTGCCCGAGCCGACCACCCAGGCCTGGACCCGGCCGGCGCCGACGACCTCCGGGTGCGCCTCGCGGACCATCGCCGCGACCGCGTCGTCGCCGACGTACCGGACCATGCCGGCCAGCCCGCTCGCGGCGCCGGCCACGGACAGCAACCCGGCACCGGGGTACTCGGTCGAGCCGGCGCGGACGCCGACGACGCCGCGCGTGTACTTGTGGCTCTCGCCCGACGGGCTCGGCAGCAGCGCCGCCACGTCCTCCGTCTGGAGGCTCTCGACGGCCGCGTCCGGCAGGTCGAGGCCGATGTCGACCAGGTGCACCGCCCCGCACGCGGCGGCCGCCGGGTCGACGAGGTGGCAGACCTTGTGGGTGCCGAAGGTGACCGTCACGTCGGCCACGACGTGGTCGCCGTCGACCTCGCCGGTGTCGACGTCCACGCCGCTCGGGGTGTCGACCGCGACCACCGGGACGCCGTGCAGCAGCCGGACCGCCTTGGCGGCCTCTTCCCTCAACCCCGGACGACCCCCGATGCCGACGATCCCGTCGACGACCACGTCGGGCCGGCGCCCGGGCTCGGTCACCACTCGTCCGCCGGCCTTCGTGAGCGCGGCCAGCCCCGCCTCGTGGGCGCCGCTGCCCAGCAGCCACGCCTCCACGCCGCAGCCGCGGCGGGCCAGCATCGCGCCGGCGTACAGCGCGTCCCCGCCGTTGTCGCCCGACCCGACCAGCAGCAGCACCCGGCGCCCGTAGGCGCCGCCCATCAGGTCGGTCACGGCGTACGCCAGCCCGGCCGCCGCCCGCTGCATGAGCGCGCCGTCGGGCAGGGTGCTCATCAGCGCGTGCTCCGCCGTCCGGACCTGCTCGACCGTGTGGGCGTGACGCATGTTGGTCACGGTATCGGCGCGGTCGGCGGTCAGCCCTCCAGCACCACCACGGCCGACGCGATCCCGGCGTCGTGCGAGAGCGACAGGTGGCAGGAGGTCACGCCCAGCTCGTCGGCACGGGCGAGCACCGTGCCGCGCATGGTCATGATCGGCCGGCCGGACTCCTCCGAGATCACCTCCGCGTCGTGCCAGTGCATGTTGCCGGGGGCACCGAGCGCCTTCGCGACCGCCTCCTTGGCCGCGAACCGGGCGGCGAGCGAGGCGATGCCGAGGCCGGTCTCGCCCGGCGTGAACAGCCGGTCGCGCAGGTCGGGGGTACGGCCGAGCGACTCCGCGAAGCGCGAGATGTCGACGACGTCGATGCCGACCCCGACGATCACGAGCGGCTCACTCGACGGTCACCGACTTGGCGAGGTTGCGCGGCTGGTCGACGTCGTGACCCATCAGCGAGGCCAGCTCGCACGCGAACAGCTGCAGCGGGACGACGGCCACGAGCGGCTGGAGCAGGACCGGCACGCGCGGGAGCCGGATGAGCACGTCGGCGTACGGCTCGATCCGCTCGTCGCCCTCCTCGGCCAGGCAGATGGTGCGGGCGCCGCGGGCGCGGACCTCCTGGATGCCGCTCAGCATCTTGTCGTGCAGCTGGTCGCGTCCGCGGGGAGGGACGACGCACAGGACCGGCATGCCCTCCTCGACCAGCGCGATGGGGCCGTGCTTGAGCTCGCCGGCGGCGAAGCCCTCGGCGTGCAGGTACGCCAGCTCCTTGAGCTTGAGCGCGCCCTCGAGCGCGACCGGGTAGCCGGCGTGCCGGCCGAGGAACAGCACCGACTGCGCTCCGAGGAGGGACGACGCGAGCGACAGGATCTCGGCGTCGTTCGCGAGCACCGACTCGATCTGCGCCGGGATCGCCTCGAGCTGGTGCAGGACCTGGGTGATCTCGTCGCCGTACCGGGTGCCCTTCACCTGCGCGAGGTAGAGCGCGAGCAGGTAGCAGGCCACCAGCTGGGTCAGGAACCCCTTCGTCGAGGCGACGCCGATCTCCGGCCCGGCGTGCGTGTAGATGACCGCGTCGGACTCGCGCGGGATGGTCGAGCCGTTGGTGTTGCAGATGGCGAGCACCTTCGAGCGCTGGGTGCGCGCGTGCCGGATCGCCTGCAGGGTGTCCGCCGTCTCGCCGGACTGCGAGATCGCGACCACGAGGGTCGAGTAGTCGACGATCGGGTCGCGGTAGCGGAACTCCGAGGCGAGCTCGACCTCGACCGGGATCCGGCACCAGTGCTCGATCGCGTACTTCGCGACCATGCCCGCGTAGAACGACGTCCCGCAGGCGATGATGATGATCTTGTCGATGTCGCGGAGCTCCTGGTCCGACAGGCGCATCTCGTCGAGGTGCAGCAGCCCCTCCGCCGTACGGCGCCCGAGGAGGGAGTCGGCCACGGCCCGCGGCTGCTCGTAGATCTCCTTGCGCATGAACCAGTCGTGGCCCTCCTTCTCGGCGGCCGACAGGTCCCAGTCGACGTGGTAGCGCCGGCCCTCCTGCGGCACGCCGTGGAAGTCGGTGACCTCGACCGCCTCGCGGGTGATCGTCACGACCTGGTCCTGACCGAGCTCGAGCGCCTCGCGGGTGTGCTCGATGAACGCCGCCACGTCGGAGCCGAGGAAGTTCTCGCCCTCACCGATGCCGACGACGAGCGGGGAGTTGCGCCGGGCGGCCACGACCCGCGTGGGGTCCAGCGCGTCGACGGCCACGAGGGTGAACGCGCCGTCCAGCTGGACGCACACGCGCTGCATCGCCTCGGTGAGGTCGATGCCGGAGGCCAGCTGGAGCTCGAGCAGCTGCGCGGCGACCTCGGTGTCGGTCTCGGACAGCAGGCCGAGCTCGTCGGAGTCGGCCTCGATCCGGGTCCGCAGCTCGGCGAAGTTCTCGATGATCCCGTTGTGCACCAGCGCCACCCGACGGCCGAAGCCGAGGTGCGGGTGCGCGTTCACGTCGTTGGGCGCGCCGTGCGTCGCCCAGCGGGTGTGCCCGATGCCGGTGGTCGACGCCGGGAGGGGCGAGTCGGCGATCGCCTTCTCGAGGTTGGCGAGCTTGCCGGCCTTCTTGGCCCACGCGATCGAGTCGTCCACGACGAGCGCCACACCGGCCGAGTCGTAGCCGCGGTACTCCAGCCGCCGGAGGCCGTCGACGACGACGTCCTGCGCCTGGCGTGGCCCGACGTACCCGACGATCCCGCACATGGCAGTCGACTCTAGTTCCCCTGCTGGTTGAATCTTCGCCATGCCCAACGGCGATCATTCCCTCGACTCGAAGGAACCGTCGCCGTACATCGAGCTCGACCGCGAGGCCTGGGCCGAGCTGGGGCAGCAGGCCGACAGCCCGCTCACGCAGGACGAGATCCTCAGCCTGCGCGGCCTCGGGGACGCGCTGGACCTCCGGGAGGTGCAGGAGGTCTACCTGCCGATCAGCCGGCTCCTCAGCCTGTACGTCGGCGCGGCGGGCAGCCTGCACCGCGAGCAGGAGTCGTTCCTGCACCGCCCGACGCCGCCGCGCACACCGTTCGTCATCGGCCTGGCCGGCTCGGTGGCGGTCGGCAAGTCGACCACCGCGCGCGTGCTCCAGCAGATGCTCGCGCACTGGCCCGAGCACCCGAACGTCTCGCTGGTCACGACCGACGGCTTCCTCTACCCCAACGCCGAGCTCGAGCGCCGCGGGCTGCTCCAGCGCAAGGGCTTCCCGGAGTCCTACGACCGACGCGCTCTGCTCCGGTTCGTCGTCGACATCAAGTCCGGCAAGGACGAGGTCGAGGCGCCGACGTACTCCCACCTCGTCTACGACGTGGTCCCGGACGAGAAGGTCGTCATCAAGCGGCCGGACATCGTGATCATCGAGGGCCTCAACGTCCTCCAGCCGGCCCGGGTGCGCGACGACGGCCGGGCCGGGCTGACGCTGAGCGACTTCTTCGACTTCTCCGTGTACGTCGACGCCGGCCGCGACAAGATCCGGCAGTGGTACGTCGAGCGCTTCCTGCGCCTGCGCGAGACGGCGTTCCGCGACCCCGCGTCCTACTTCAACCGCTACGCCGGGCTCACGGTCGACGAGGCCACCGAGGAGGCCGGCCGGATCTGGGACACCATCAACGGTCCCAACCTCATCCAGAACATCCTGCCGACCCGCTCGCGGGCGACGCTCGTGCTCCGCAAGGACCGCGACCACTCGGTCCGGTACGTGCGGCTCCGGAAGATCTAGATCTCCCGCTCGACCTCGAGGCAGCGCTCGACCACGTGGAAGCCGAGCCGGTCGTTGATCGCGTTCATGTGCGTGTTGACGTCGGCGTTGCCGGTGATGATGAAGGCCAGCTCGGGGAACTTCTCGTACAGCGCCTGCTGGTTCGCGACCTTCACGGCCAGGCCGAGGCGGTGCCCGCGATGGGCGGGCACGACGAGCGTGCCGCTCTGGAACCCGCGGTGCGGCACCGACTCGTTGACGAAGAGCTCGGTCATGGCGGCGACGTCGCCGTCCCGGCTCAGGGCGAAGGTCGTGACGTCGCGACGCCCGGCCTGCGCGGCCCGCTCCTGGTTGGCACGGACCCGCGCCGCGTCCCACACCTCGTCCTCGACGTCGGCGTCGCCGGTGGGCGCCTCCGACATGAACATGTTCTGGACCGCGCAGTAGCCCTCGACCAGCTCGTCGGGGATGAACCCGTGGACGGTGCGCAGGAGGTAGTCCTCGTGGAACGGCGCGCACTCGGCGGCGAGCGCCGCCCAGCCGTCCTTGGTCTCGGGGATGTCGGCGACCTTCATGCCGTCCTCGATCGTGACCTTGTAGCCGCGACCGGTCGCGAACTCGAGTGCCGGACTCGTGCCGTCCACCGGGGCGAAGACCTCGCCGCTGACGACCCGGCGGCCGTTCGCGGCCGCCCAGCGCTCGAAGTCCTCCGCGAGCATGGTGCCGATCCCCCGGCGGCGGTGGTCCTCCCGCACGGCGACCTCGTAGTGCGCCCGGTGGACGTTGTCGGTCAGCGGGCCGCCGCCGGCCATCGCGCCGACCATGGTGTCGCCGTCCCACGCGGCCGTGAAGTACCGCAGCCGGTCGGGGAAGTCCATCGGGATGTACGTCTGGGCGGCGCGCCAGGCGACGAAGGTGTTGTAGGGCCGGTCGGCGACGGCGTCGTGCTCGACCTCCCAGAAGGCCCGGACCTGCGCCTCGTCGAAGCGGTCCAGCTCGCGGATCTCGATGCTCACGTCTCGCGACCCTAGGTGTCCCCCACGGTGACCCGCCCGTCATTTACCGGCGGGTCAGCGCGTCAGCGGAGCGAGAGCCGGTCGCGGACGACCGTGGCGAGCCGCTCGGCGACGTCGCCGGCGAGCTCGGGCGTGGACGCCTCGACCATGACGCGGACGAGGTCCTCGGTCCCGGACGGGCGGAGCAGCACGCGGCCGGTGTCGCCGAGCGCGGCCTCCTCCTCGGCGACGGCGGCGGCGAGCACCGGGTCGTCGTCGCTGCGGGCCTTGTCGACGCCCGGGACGTTGACCAGGACCTGCGGGAAGCGGGTCACCACCGAGGCGAGCTCCGCGAGCGAGCTGCCGGTCGCGGCCATCCGCTGGAGGACGTGGAGCGCGGTGAGGATGCCGTCGCCGGTCGTCGCGTGCTCGCTCATGATCACGTGGCCGGACTGCTCGCCGCCCAGCGTGTAGCCGCTGACCCGCATCGCCTCGAGGACGTAGCGGTCGCCGACCTTCGTCTGGCGGACACCGAGCCCGGCCTGCTTCATCGCTCGCACGAAGCCGATGTTGCTCATCACCGTGGCGACCACGGTGTCCTTGACGAGGTGGCCCGTCTCGGCCATCGCGATCGCGAGGACGGCCAGGATCTGGTCCCCGTCGACGTCGTTGCCGTCGCGGTCGACCGCCAGGCAGCGGTCCGCGTCGCCGTCCAGCGCGAAGCCCGCATCGGCACCGTGCTCGACGACCGCCCGCTGCAGGGGCGCGAGGTGGGTGGAGCCGCAGCCCTCGTTGATGTTGAGGCCGTCGGGCTCGGCACCGATCACGACGACCTCGGCACCGGCCTGGCGCAGCGCCTGGGGGCCGGCGATGCTGGCCGCGCCGTTCGCGCAGTCGAGGACGACCTTCAGGCCGGTGAGCGGCCGGTCGATGGTGCCGACCAGGTGGTCGACGTACTCGTCGATGGGGTGCTCGTAGGGCCACACCCGGCCGACGTGGGCGCCGATCGGGCGCTCCCACTCGGTGCCGAGGATCTCCTCGATCTGCTTCTCGACCGCGTCGTCGAGCTTCAGCCCGCCGCCGGCGAGGAACTTGATGCCGTTGTCGGGCATCGGGTTGTGCGAGGCGCTGATGACGACGCCGAGGTCGGCGCCGAGCGCCTGCGTCAGGTAGGCGACGCCCGGCGTCGGCAGGACGCGCAGGCGGACGACGTCGACGCCGGCCGACGCGAGGCCGGCCACCACGGCGTGCTCGAGGATCTGGCCGGAGATGCGCGGGTCACGACCGACCACCGCGAGGGGTCGCTCGCGCGACGGCTCGAAGTCGCCGCGGTCCACGATCACGCGGGCCGCGGCGACCGAGAGGTCGAGCGCGAGCTCTGCGGTGACCTGGCGGTTCGCCAGGCCCCGCACGCCGTCGGTCCCGAAGACCTTCGGCAACGTCAGCGCTTGCTGTACTGAGGAGCCTTGCGGGCCTTCTTGAGACCGGCCTTCTTGCGCTCGATGACGCGGGCGTCACGCGTGAGCAGCCCGGCCTTCTTGAGCGTCGGGCGGTTGGTCTCCTCGTCGATCGAGTTGAGGCAGCGGGCCACGCCGAGGCGCAGGGCGCCGGCCTGACCGGTGATGCCACCGCCGTGGATGCGGGCGATGACGTCGAAGCGGCCCTCGAGCTGGAGCGCGGTGAACGGCTCGTTCACGACCTGCTGGTGCAGCTTGTTCGGGAAGTAGTTGTCGAGCTGGCGGCCGTTGATCGTCCACACGCCGCTGCCCGGGACGATCCGGACGCGGGCCACGGCCTCCTTGCGGCGACCGGTGGCCGCGGCGGGGGCGATGGTGGCGGGGCGGGAGGCGATGACCTCGGCGGTCGGCTCGCTCTCGGAGCTGTAGGCGACGCCGCTGTCGTCAGCGGTGAAGGTCTCCTCGACCTCGGTGCCCTCGGCGGCCTCGGTGCTCTCGATGTTCTCGGAAGTCACGTGTATGTCCTCTGCTGGGTCTCTGGTCGACGACTACTGGGAGATCTGGGTGATCTCGAAGGGAACGGCCTTCTGGGCCGAGTGCGGGTGGTTGGGGCCCGAGTAGACCTTCAGCTTCTTGATGATCTGTCGACCCAGCTTGTTCTTCGGGAGCATGCCCCAGACGGCCCGCTCGATGACCTTGCGCGCGTCCTTCTCGAGCTGGTCGCCGATCGGGGTGGCGGTGAGGCCACCCGGGAAGCCCGAGTGGCGGTAGGCCAGCTTCGAGGTCTTCTTGTCGCCGGTCAGCGCGACCTTCTCCGCGTTGACGACGATCACGAAGTCGCCCATGTCCATGTGCGGGGCGAAGGTCGGCTTGTGCTTGCCGCGGAGGAGGTTCGCGGTCTGGACCGCGAGACGGCCGAGGACGATGTCCTCGGCGTCGATGACGTGCCACTGCCGGGAGATGTCACCGGGCTTGGGGCTGTAGGTGCGCACGAAAGTGTTCTCTCTCGTTCGTCGGGACCGCTCCGGAGGTGTCCGGTGCGGCTGGTGGAACCACGTCTTCTGACGAACACGGCCCGGCTCGGATGGAGCTTGTCCGGGACTGCGACCGGTTGTCGTGCGACGACCGGACGCGGCAGGAGACGCGACGACCCAGGTTACGGGCCCCCGCTGGTGGGGTCAAAACCACGAACGCCCTGCTCATCGGCCCGGGCAATCGGTCGATGGACACTGGTTACTCGCGGTTCACGAGTGGCTACTAGGTTGG
>CAWFGL010000017.1:0-353119 GCA_963815335.1 uncultured Actinomycetota bacterium | reverse complement strand
GAGGATGCCGTCGCTGGCAGTGACGTCCACGCTGATCTCGTCGCCGACCTTGGCGTTCACCGACGCAGGTGAGCGCGTCGGTGGCGGCCGTGGTGTGCCGCTGTCGCTGACCGGGTGCCGTTGACCTTCCACACGTAGCGCCGGGTCATGGCGTCGCCCTCGGGGTCGGGGCGTCGGTGAGGCGGTGAGGGTCTGGTCCGCGGTGGGCGTCGTGGTCGAGGCGTCACCTCTGCGTACGGCGCGGTGTTGGTGACGACGTCGAGCACGAAGGTGTCGGAGGTGCACCGGTCGCCGTCGTCGCAGACCTGGAGCGTGGCCGTGTTGACGCCGACGTTCGGGGTGCGATGTCGACGACGACCCGGTCGCCGAGGACGTCCACCGGCTCGGGTCCCTCGCCGGTGTCGAGGGTGGCGGTCCAGCGGCTGGAGTCCGCGTCGCTGATCGCGACGGTCCGGGTGAACCGCTCGCCGAGCTCGACGGTGGCGTCGGCGCCGGCGTCGAAGGCCGGCGCCGTCGCGGAGACGACGTTCAGCGCACCGCGGTTGGTGGAGATCGCGACGTTGCCGGCATCGTCGACGGCCTGGGTGATCCAGCGCAGGGTGCCGTCGCTGCCCACGTCCGCGTTGCCGGTCCAGACCGTCCCGGACCGGGTGAGCTCGCCCCGGCCGAGTCCAGCACGTCCCAGGCGCCGCCGTCGGTGGTCTGGTAGAGCACCACGACCCGCGCGACCCCGCTCGCGTCGGTGGTGTCGACCGCGAAGGTCGCGAGCCTCCGTTCCGGTCGCGGTGGACGAGGTGATCGTCGGCTTCCGGTGGTCGGTCGCCGGCGCTGTAGAAGACCTGCACCCCGGTGTGGGTGAACAGCTCCTCGCTCGCCGACACCTCGCCGGTGACCGGGTCGGTCGCGTCGACCCGGCCGGGCAGCAGCACCAGGTCCTGGCGGGTGCCGTCGGGGGTCCGGTACGGTGACGTTGGTGAACGCCGACGGGAACGACACCGAGCTGAAGTCGTACGGCGCGTGCTCCGGAGCGGCGCCGGAGGCCGGGTCGCGACCGCCGGGTCGACGTCGCTGCGCTCGGTGGTCAGCTCGGTGATCAGGGCGTCGTGCGCGCTCGCCCGGGCACGCCGACGTACGCCGTGGTGCGCGGCAGGATCGGCCGGTCCGGGGTGACCTGCGGGTCCTCGCCGTCGACCACGGTGTAGGTCTGGCCGTCGACGGTCCTGGTGTGAAGTCGGGGTCGAGTCGACAGCGGGCCGAGACCAGCCCCGTCGCCGGGTCGGTGGGGTCTCGGGCGCCGTCGGAGCCGGCGCGTCGGCCACCGGGTCCGCGAAGCGGTACATGGGAGGCCGTAGAACGTCGCCTCCATCAGGATCTTCTCGTCGTAGTTCGTGTACAGCCCGAGGCCACCGAGGTAGGCCTGCTTGGCGAACATCAGCGCCTGGCCGGCGGTCTGCTTGCCGCCCACCTGCCGGCGTAGAGCGAGAGCAGCCGCTCGGTCAGGCCGACGACGTTGCCGTCGGCGTACCCGTAGCCGGTGTTCGCGACGTAGACCGCGCGGCCCGCGAGCCGTCTCGGCCCAGTCGTCGGCGCCAGCGCCGAGGTAGCGGTCCGGCAGGTTGAGGCCGGCGTGGCAGCCGAGCGTGAAGAGCATCGACCCGGCCAGCCGGTCGAAGTCGAAGTCGGCGGTGGCGACGATCTCGTCGTCGCCCGTCAGCAGCCTGGTCGGGTCCATGTGCGCGTTGATCGACGCGACGTCCGGGGTCGCGCCGCCGGTCGGGAACAGCGCGTCGAGCGGCCTGGGCCTTCGACCACGTGTCCGGCGTGAGGTGCTGCGGTGGAGCCGCCGCGGTCGGCGAGGACGTCACCGATCTGCTGGCCGCCGTCGGCCCACGCGCCGTACCCGGCGGTCACCGCGGTGTCGAGGTCGAGCACGCCGTCCACCGCGGGGTCGCGGTACTGGTCGAGGGCAGCGTCGATCTGCGCCGGGGTCTCGACCAGGCGGCCGACGGCGACGTCGGGCACGTAGAGGTAGCGGTCCAGCCACGGGATCGGGTCGAAGTCGCCGTACGGGTCGTCGGTGAGCACGTCCTGGTCGTACGCCGCCGCCGAGAGCGGGGTGGCGCACGGGTCGACCTTGCCGAGCGGGACCTCGGGGCAGGGGTCGCCGCCCGGGGTCTCGCTGCGTCGCAGCTCGCCCTCGAAGGTGGCCTCGTTCTCGCGCTGCACGGTGTCGGGCACCCGGGCGAACGGCAGCAGGTCGTCGGAGCCGACGAGCACGACGGACTCCAGGGAGTCGCGCGCCGCGGACCCCGCGCCGCCGAGCTTGGCCTGGACGATCTTGCCGATCTCGGCGACGACCGCGTTGGTCGCCGAGACCGAGCACGGGTTCTCGTCGGCGGCCTGCCGGGCCGTCACGTAGCCGGAGAACTCGCCAGCTCGACGACCGCGCCGTCGACCCCGGGTGCGGCGGACACGGTGCCGTCGCCCTCGGCGAACTGCACCAGCTTGGTGTACGTCGCCGGGCCGTCGGCCGCGTAGGCGGACTCGAGCCGGGTGCGGTCGACGAGGAACAGCGCGTCGACGCCGGTGGGCAGGTCGGCGGCGGGCGAGCCCAGGGTGCCCGGGGCGGCGTAGCCGGCGGGCGCCGCGGCGGGGCAGCGCTGCTCGGCGGTGGGCGCGACGACCGTGTAGCGCAGGTTGTAGGGGCGGACCGAGCCCTTGGTCCCGGAGACCTTGACGACGTAGGCCCCGTCGGCCGTCGTGCTGACCTTCTCGGACGCGGTGCCCGGTGCGGTGGACGAGTCGACGGTGGTGTAGCCGGCCGGCGCGATGGCGCTCTCCGGGCCGCGGTGGCCGCTTCCTCGGCGGACGACGACGGCGCGTCGTCGCCCAGCGGTTCGCTGTCCAGCGGGACGGTGGCCGGCGCGGCGGCCGACACCGTGGCCGGCAGCCCCGTCGAGAGCTGGAACAGGCCCAGGTCGGTGTCCACGCCGACGGGGTCGAGCGAGACGATCACCCGCGAGCCGGGCGGGGGCGCGGGGATCCGGTAGTAGTCGACGTCGCTGGCCGTCACGATCGCGCCACCGGCGCCGTAGCGCGAGGTGGCCGAAGTACATGGTGTCCGGCGCGATGGCCGGCGCGGTCGCGGGGTGTCGCCGCCCTGCAGGGTCGTCGTCGTGCCTGCGCGGCCGACGCCGGGCTCACTGCCCTGAGCGGTGTCGGTGCGGGTGATCGTCTTGACGAGCTGCGGGGTGCCGTCGGCGGTGGGATCGGCCGTGACGGTTGCCGTGATGTCAGCGGGTCCGATGTTGAGCCGGCCGTTGATGAGGAACGTGATGGAGAACGTGGTGCCGGACGGGAGCTCGCCCAGGGCGTACTCGAGGTGGTTCCCGTTCTGGACCCCTTGACCACCACCGAAGGTGCCGAAGGTACTGGTCCCCGCGGGGCCTGAGATGTAGCCGTCCCTGAAGCCCCCGACGGAGGAGGTCTCCGGGAAGTCGACCGAGAGCCGCACGTCGCGGTACGCCGCGGCGTCGTCGCCTCGGTCGAGGCCGACCACGACGCGGAGCTGCTGTGGAGTGGAAGTCGTTGTCCTGGTGAGTGAGCAGCGTTGTTCTTCGCCTGGAACAGGTCGACGTCGTCGAGCGGGACGTCCTCCCACGGGTAGTAGTCGCGGTCGACCATGGACATGACGAGCTCACCCGATGTCGATCGACGCGGGCAGGCCCGCCGTCAGGTCCGCCAGCGTGGCGCCCGCCCTGATCGAGCCGGCAGCGGCCTGCTGGGCGGAGGCCAGCGTGTACCCGGCCGTACAGCCGCCGTTGAGCAGGGCGCAGTCGACGACCGCGGCGCGTGCGCCCGCGGTCAGATCCATCAGGCCCACCTCGCCGATCGGCGTGCCGCGCAGGAACACGTCACGGACCCGGGTGTCGGGCAGCACCGTGTCGACGGGGTCGAGGTCGCGGGCGGGCACCTGGGCCAGCCCGGTCCGGGCAAGGTCGAGCCCGCCGGCCTCGAGGGACATCGCGGTCGCGGTCGACGTCCACCTCCACGCCGTGGCGGAGCTCGGGGCAGCGTGAAGCCCTGGCCCGCGGCGGCGGCGCACCACGCCGCGAGGTTGGCGGCCGGGGACGCCCCGGCCCGGCGAGGTCGATCTCGGTGATCGGCTTGCCGCCGAGCAGGATGCCGGCCAGCGAGAGCCGGCCCACCACGGACTGGTCCAGGTCGAGGTCGCTGTAGCCGAGCGCGCGGATGGCGGTGGTCTGGGGCGCCGTCCGGGTTGGCCTCCATCCACTCGACGACGTCACCGATGCTGAGCTGCTGCAGCGGACGGCTGTCCAGGCTGGTGCCGGCCAGCAGGGCCGCCCACCCCCCCTCGACGAGCAGCGAGAAGCCGGACAGCGGGCCGGAGCGGGCGAAGGGACCGGAGCGGGCGAAGGGGCCGGAGCGGGCGAAGGGGCCGGAGCGGGCGAAGGGGCCGGAGCGGGCGAAGGGGCCGGAGCGGGCGAAGGGGCCGGAGCGGGCGAAGGGGCCGGACCGGGCGAACGGCGCGCCGACGACGCTCTGAGGCCGGCCTTGAGCAGCGAGCCCGGGATGTCGCTCGCCGCGATGCTCGGCCAACGGCACGGGGACACCGCCGCTGCCGGCGTCGATGAGCGTGACCGACTCTGCGGTCGAGCGCCTTGGCGGCGACGTCGACGGCGGCGTTCGCGTCGGTGGCCGTCACAGGCACGGCCGTGGCGAAGATCGCGGTGCGGGCGTTGGCGGACACGGCGACCGCCTCGGGTGTCGTCGCCCCGAGGTCGTCGGTGGAGATGGTGGGCTGGGCGGCGGCCGTCGTTCGGGTCGGGGTTCAGCCGCGCGACGACCGCCGCGCTCGAGGCGCGAGCGATACGCGACAGCGGTGCCGCCGGCCGCGATGGTGGGGTCTGTTCCCGGCCCGACCACACGATTCACGCTGTAGCCATCGGTCACGCCGATGGCCCCGCCCGGGTAGGCGGAGTCCGAGAACTCGTAGGCGACGGAGACGGTGTTGCGGGTGCCGTCCGCGATGGAGAGGTTGCGCGCATTGGGTCCGAGGTGCGACGAGACCGCCTCGCAGACGATCTGGCCGTCCCAGGTGCCGTTGGCCAGCGTGCTGCGAGTAGCCGAAGGTCTCGCCGGATCCGGAGCGGCGTCAGCGCCGGCTGTTCAAGTCAGGGCACCAGCGACGTGAACGACGATGTCACGGCCGGACTGGCGAGATCTCCGGGTCGAAGCTGTCGCCATGCGCTGTGCCCGGCCGGCGGCGCGGAGACGTTTCCGTTCGGGCGGCTCGCCACGAGACTCGCGGTCGGAGAAGCGGACAGGCGTCTCCTCCATGCTGCCCGTTGCCGTTCGGTCGCGGTCAGTCGGTAGACGTTGCGAACGCCGGGTCGGCGTACTGGGCGACCATGTTGTCCGCGGCCGACGTGAACGCCAGGACGCTGCCGTCGGCGTTGAGCGCCGGCTCCTCGGTGTCACCACCCACGGGCTGCTGGCGGTTGTGGGTGAGCACCCGGATGACCTGGTCGGTGCGCAGGTCCTTGATGTAGACGTCGGTGAAGCCGTTGGTGTCGGGGGAGTTGATGTCGAGGTTGGTGGCCGCGGACGTGAACGCGACGTAGCGGCCGTTGGCGCTGATCGTCGGGTCGGAGCTCGGCCCGTTGCCCTGGTCGCCCGTGGACGCGGTGCTGACCAGGACCGTCGACCCGGTCGAGCGGTCGGTCACGAAGACGTCCGACACCCCGTTGGTGTCGCCGGCGACCAGGTCGGTCGCGGCCGAGCGGAACGCCACGAAGCGGCCGTCCGGCGTCACGTCGGGGCTGTCGCTGGCTCCGTCGCCGGCCTGCCCGCCGGGCGTGGCGCTGACCAGGTCGGCGCCGGGGATCGCGGCCTGCGCGCTCACCGGCCACGACAGGGCGACCAGGCCGGTGCCGACCAGACACGCGGACAGGACCGTATGACGCAGTGTCGACACCACAGCTGTTCCCCCTGAAGCCATGAAACCCGCGAGCGGCCCGACGTTCCCCCCGGAACAGACCACTCCTGCTCGGACCCTAGGTTCGGTCCACCCGCACGTACATGGACCAATCAGGTGATCTTTTCGTAGTCGTCCTGGGGCCGGTGTCAGGCATCCGACACCCCGACTGTCGGCCCGCGGACGGACTGTCAGACCTGGACGCCGAGCGCCTCCAGGACGCCGACGGCGTCGCGACGCTGCTCGTCCGAGCCCAGATCGGCGAGGACGAGCGCACCGTCGTACGAGCCGGCGTCGGCCTCCGCCAGGGCCAGTGCGGCCGCCGCGTGATCCACCGAGCCGCCCGTACTGCGACCGAGCCGGGCCAGGTGGTGGTGGGCCCGCATCAGGTGCACGTCGGCCACGCCGTCGGTCGCGGTGAGCCGGAGACCGAGCGCTGAGGCCGCCTCTGCGTCGCCCTGGTCGACCCGGAGCTCCAGGCGACGGGACATCAGCTCGTCGAGGCTGAAGCCCGAGTCGCGACCCGCGGCGGTGAACAGCTCCTCGGCCCGGTCGAAGGCCGCCTCGGCGGCGTCGAGGTCGCCGGACAACCGCTCCGCCACCCCGAGGAAGCAGGCGGCGTGCGCGGCGGCGAGGTCCGTCTTGAGGATCACGAGCGTCCGGAGCGCACCGGTCAACAGCCGCCGGGCCTCGTCGAGGTGGCCCTGGTAGCCGAGCACCTCACCGATGTTCATCTGGTTGACCGCGACGTTGGACACGTCACCGATCTGCTCGGCCACGGCGAGCGACCTCCGCCAGCGGGCGACGGCGCCGTCCCAGTCGCCGTCGTAGAACAGGGCGTAGCCGACGTTCACCGCGAACCGGGTCAGGTTGTACAGGTCGCCGATCTCGTCGAACATCTCGAGGGGCTGGTCGCCGTAGCGCGTCCGTTGCCCGGGGACCTCCACGGCGGCGGTGTCCCAGAGCGAATGCGCGCGGGCGACGAGCTGGGTGCGCTGACGCCCGGCCGGCAGGCGTTCCGCGGTGCTCGCCGCCCGGTCCGCGATGGTCAGGCAGGCCGCCGACCGGCCCTGCCAGTAGCGGACACCCGCCTCGAGCAGGTCGATCTCGGCCTGCCAGGCCCACGACTCCTCACCCTCGAGGGACTCGGCGAGCGACCGACCCCGGCGGGCGGCGGACAGGGCCGCGTCGAGTCGACCCTCCTCCCGGCGCACCATGCCGAGCTCGTAGGTCAGGGACGTCGCCTCCGCTGGGTCCTGCACCCCGCGGCGGGCCACCGCGTACGCCTGCGCCGCATCGGCGTACTGCGCGCTGACGAACAGGGCCTTGCCGAGACGCACGTAGGTCGGCCGCAGGTCGGCCATGCTCCGCCCGGACCGTCGGCCGTTGCGGATCGCTCGTCGGCAGAACTCCACGGCGGCCTCGTGGGCGTGCTCGTCCGTGGCGGCGGTCGCCGCGCGCTCGGACCACAGGTAGGCGCCGGCCGAGTCCCCGGCGGCGTCCAGGTGGAGGGACAGCATCGGCAGCCGGTCGGGCCCGGCCAGGTCGGGCTGCTCCTCGAGCCTCCGTGCTGCCTCCCGGTGGAGCCGGCGCCGGGCGGCGAAGGTGAGCTGTTCGTAGGCGACGTCGCGGTGGACGGCGCGGTGGAACCTCACGTCCTCGCCGTCCACGACCAGGAACGGTGCGACGGAGAGTGGTGGCTCCGCTCGGTCGAGGACGGCCGCGAAGAGGCGCGCCGGGTGCCGGGCCCCCAGGACGGCCGCACCGCGGACGACGTCGCGGTCGGCCCGCGGAAGGCGGTCGATCTGGGTGGCGACGAGGACCTCGACGGTGTCGGGGAGGGTTCCGCCGGTCGCGGCCGCGTCGGTCAGCTCCAGCAGGAAGTACGGGTTGCCCTCGGCGCGGTCCAGCACCTGCCGGGCCGCGGCGGGGCGCAGCGCGGACGCCTGCTCGAGGAGCTCCTGGGCAGCCTGCGGGCTGAGGGCTGCCAGCTGGACGCGTACGGCGACGTCGTCGGCGCCCAGACCCTCGGCGCCGTCGCGGAGGGTCAGGATGACCGACCACGGGTGGGTCGCGGCCGCGGCGAGGACGGTCCGCAGGACGTCAGCGGACGCGCCGTCGACCCACTGGGCGTCGTCCAGCAGGATCACCGTGGGCCCGTCGATCGCGACCGCCAGCAGGTCCACGACGACCTGGGCCAGCTTGGCCCGGCGGAACCGGTCGTCGAGGGCGTCGGTCTCGGTCGTGGCGTCGACCTCGGCATCGACCACCGTCGCCACGAGAGGGAGCCACGGGCGCAGGCCCGGGTCGAGCGCGGCCACCTCGACGAGCCGCTCGCCTCGCGCGGTGGCGCTGGGCTGGGTGAGCCCGAGGACGGCCTCGAGCAGCTGCCTCAACGTGCGGAAGGGCACCGAGGCGCCGTAGGGATCGGACGACAGGACGTGGCTGGGCCACCCGACGGCCGACAGCGCCTCGCGGGCCAGGCGTGACTTGCCGATGCCCGGCTCCCCGACGACCTCGACGACGCAGCCGCGACCCTCGGCGGCAGCCGCGTCCAGTGCGGCGCGCACCGTCCCCAGCTCCGTCGCACGTCCGACGAAGGGGGAGTCGGCCACGGCACCCCGGGCCAGTCCGTGGCCCTGCTCGCGGACCACCACGACCTCGATCGGCTCGGCCTTGCCCTTCACCCGGATCGGGTCGTGCGGCTCACCCACGAGCGAGGTGCGCGACGCGGACAGCACCGGGGCGTGGACGAGCACCGTCCCCGGGTGCGCCTTCGCGGTGAGCCGTGCGGCCAGGTTCGTGGTGTCGCCCATGACCGTGTAGGTGCGGCGCTCGGAGGAGCCGACCGCGCCGGCGAACACCCGACCGGCCGTGACGCCGGCCCGCACCTCGACCGGGAGGTCGGTGGTGACGACGGAGGAGAGGGCCTGCACCAGCCGGCCCTCCGCGTCCTCGAGGGCCATCGGTGCCCCGGCGGTCACGAAGTAGCGGAAACCGTCGCGGGAGACATCGATGTCGAGCAGCGTCACGCCGCCCTCGCGGCAGGCGTCCTCGACCCGGGCGGTCAGCGGCGTCGACCACCGCGGAGGCCGCGTCCCCGACCGCGCCGAGCCCGCTGACCTGGACGAAGCCGACCGCGGCACGACGGTGGTCGGAGTCCGCGTCCAGCAGGTCCGGCCGCTCGGCGAAGCACCGAGGCAGGAGTGGCCCGAGCACCGAGGGGTCGGCGTGCGCCGGTGGCACCGGTGCCGGCGACACCGCCGCCAGGGGAGCGACGTCGACCAGGCGGAGGTCGTCGCCGACGGCAGCCGTCGTGGCCGTGGGCGGCAACAGCGCGGCGGTGTCGCGGCTGACCAGGACCTCTCCAGCGTCGGAGCGTGCCTCCAGGTCCAGCAGGCGGTCGACCGCCGGGCCGTGCACGACGAGGTTGCGGTGGTCCGTGCCGGTGAGGAGGAGCCCGAACCGCCCCGAGTGCACGCCGACCGACATCCGCAGCGTCGCCCGCGCGCCGGCCAGTCGCACCCGCCCGACCCGGTCGAGGGTCCGCTGCATGGCCAGCGCGGCGTGGCAGGCACGCTCCGCGTGGTCGGCGCCCGTCGTAGGCCAGGAGCAGGGCGTCACCGGCGAACTTGAGGACGTCGCCGCCGTCCTCGCTCGCGCTCAGGAGTGCCGAGAAGACCTCGGCCAGGGTCGTGACCAGGTCCTCGGTGCCCACCCGCCCCCGGCGGGCGAGCTGCTCGGAGAGGGAGGTGAAGCCGGAGATGTCGACCAGCACGCAGGTGCCGTCGAGCTCCCGGTGACGGGGGACCGTCCGGCGCCTGCTGGAGCAGTCGGCGAGGGACGTAGGCCTGCGCGCCAGTGGCCGGCACCGCCCCCCCGGCTGCCCCCATGACACCTCCTCGTGGCCCCCGAGGCTAACGGGGACCGGAGGAGGGGTCAGCAGGTCAGCCCCTTCCGCGGGTCACGTGCCCTTCGACGTCGCCCTCGTCGTCCGTCCCAGGTGACCGGGTCGACGGCATCCTTGACGGTCCGGTCGCTCTGTTGTACGACCGGTGGCCTTCGACGTCGTCGCCCTCCTCGCCGTCCCCAGGCGACCGATTCCACGTCGTCCTTGATCGTCTGGTCGCTGCTGTAGTAGCGGTGGCCCTCGGTGTCCTCGCCCTTCTCGCCGTCCCAGGCGACCGGCGCCACGTCCTCCTTGATCGTCTGGTCGCTGCTGTAGAAGCGGTGGCCCTCGGTGTCGCGCGTCCTCCCGTCCCAGGTGACCGGCTCGATCTCGTCCTTGATCGTGCGGTCGCTGCCCGAGTAGAGCTTGTGGCCCTCGACGTCGTCGCCCTTCTCGCCGTCCCAGGCGACCGGCTCGATGTCGTCCTTGATGGTCTGGTCGCTGCTGGAGAAGCGGTGGCCCTCGACGTCGTCGCCCTTCTCGCCGTCCCAGGCGACCGGCTCGATGTCGTCCTTGATGCTCTGGTCGCTGTTGTGGAAGCGGTGGCCCTCGACGTCGTCGCCGTCGTCGCCGTCCCAGGTGACCGGGTCGACCTGGTCCTTGATGGTCCGGTCGCTGCTGGAGTAGGAGCGGTGGCCCTCGACGTCGTCGCCGTTCTCGCCGTCCCAGGTGACCGGCTCGACCTGGTCCTTGATCGTCCGGTCGCTGCCGGCGTAGGCGCGGTGGCCCTCGACGTCGTCGGGCAGCGGGTTCGTGATCTCGTCCATGGTGCTCACCTCTCTGTGGGTGCGCGGGGGAGGTCCCCGTCGCCTCGACGATCGCCGGAGCGGGGTCGTCGGTCTGTCGGCTCGCTGACACATCGTTCGTCGCACCGCCGACGTCCTCCAGCTCGGCGACCCTGGCCCGGAGCGCCGACACCTCGGCCTCGAGCCTGGTCACGCTGCGGTGCAGGCTCTGGATCGCGACGACGGCCACGCCGTTGGCGTCGACCATGTGGATGCGACGGGTGAACGAGCCCAGGCCGAACGTCGCCGAGAAGTCCTGCGACATCGGGCCGAGGTGGCGCACGCCGGGCTCCCAGTCGTAGCTCCAATAGCTCACGGGCAGCGAGAACAGCCGCTGAGCGGTCTCCTCGCCCGACAGCGGCGCGGGCAGCGGGTCACGCGGACGGCGCCGCCGGAGCGGGCCGACCACCTTGCGCAAGAACGCCAGCTGGGCCCGCAGCCACAGGGGGTTGTTCGTCCTCAGCTCGGGCACGGGTGCAGTTCCACCCCGGGCTCGGACGGCCTCGTGGGCCTGGCTCAGCACCTGCTCGTGGTCCGACATGGTCGCTCCTCCCGCTGTGGTGGCCGCCACCTTAAGCGCGCCGGGAGTCCGGAGGAATCACCGAGAAGGGGGAAGCGCGCACGGCCCGCCCTTTGCCACGACGGCCGGTGTGCTAGACCTCCGCCATGGACGCGCCGCCGACGGCTCTTGGTCGGGCTCGACCCGGCCCCTGGCAGGCCGAATGGTGGCCATCGCGGGCAGCTCACGCCTGCGACGAGCCGGAGATCCAGTCGTCGATCCCCGCCATGAGCCGGGTCCGCACGTCGTCGGGCGCCGACGAGGCGCGCACCGACATCCGGGCGAGCTCGGCCAGCTGTACGTCGCTGAGCTCGTGTGCGGCCCGCATGGTGGCGTACTGCGCCGCCAGCTGGGACCCGAACAGCAGCGGGTCGTCCGCGCCGAGCGCCACGGTGGCGCCGGCCTCCAGCAGGGTCGGCAGGGGGACCGAGGTGAGGTCGCTGTAGACGCCGAGCGCGACGTTGGAGACGGGGCAGACCTCCAGCGGGATGCCGGCGTCCACCACCCGGGCCAGCAGGTCCGGGTCCTCGGAGGTGCGGATGCCGTGCCCGAGCCGGTCCGCGTGCAGGTCGTCGAGGCAGACCCGCACGTGCTCGGGACCGCGCAGCTCGCCACCGTGCGGCACGAGCATCAGGCCCGCCCGCTCCGCGATCCGGAACGCCGGGGCGAAGTCCGTCGTGCTGCCGCGGCGCTCGTCGTTGGACAGGCCGAAGCCGACGACCCCTCGCCCGGCGTACTGGGCAGCCAGCCTGGCCAGGATGCGGGCGTCCAGCGGGTGCCGGGTGCGGTTGGCGGCGATGACCACCGCCATCCCGACCCCCGTGGCGGCCGAGGCGTCGCGCACAGCGTCCAGGACCAGGTCGGTGAACGCGGTGACCCCGCCGAACCGGGCACCGTAGCCGCTCGGGTCCACCTGGATCTCCAGCCAACCGCCGCCGTCGCGGGCGTCGTCCTCGGCCGCCTCGCGCACCAGGCGACGTACGTCGTCGGGCGTGCGGAGCACGGACCGGGCGACGTCGTAGAGGCGCTGGAAGCGGAACCAGCCCTTCTCGTCGGCCGCGCTCAGCTGGGGCGGCCACTCCGAGACCAGCGAGTCAGGCAGGGCGATGCCCTCCCGCTCGGCGAGCTCGAGCAGCGTCTCGTGCCGCATCGAACCCGTGAAGTGCAGGTGAAGATGCGCCTTCGGAAGGGAACGCAGGTCCCTGCGTGGTTCGTTGGCTCGTACGTCGAGCCGCTCGACGGATGCTTTTGGAGGGCCGAAGGTCACATGCGTAGACTGCCCCTTCGGTGGATTCCCCGATGCTTTGGCATGCCCAGGCACTCCCTTGCAGTCGTTTCGGGAACCCTCGGAGGGCACTAGCTCAACTGGCAGAGCATCGGTCTCCAAAACCGAAGGTTGGGGGTTCAAGTCCCTCGTGCCCTGCAGATCGAACAGCAGGTCGAACATTCACAATCCAGGCGAACGAAGGTGAGAGGCGTGTCGGACAGCAAGGCCGTCCGCGGTCCACGCGAGAAGCGCTCCGAGGGGCGCACCAGCATCCCCACGTTCTACCGGCAGGTCGTCGCCGAGCTCCGCAAGGTGGTCTGGCCGACCCAGGAGCAGCTGGTCACCTACTTCATCGTGGTCATGGTCTTCGTGATCGTGATGATGGCGATCGTGGCGGCGCTGGACCTCGCGTTCGGAAAGCTCGCCTTCGAGCTCTTCACCGGCCGATCGTCGGAGTGACCACGGGCCCCGGTGGCCCGCCCCAAGCAACAGCAAGCAGTGATGGAGCAGCGCGTGTCTGAGCAGTACGAGCAGGACGGCCCGGTCGAGGTCGAGGAGACCACCGACGCCCCGGCCGAACCGACCGCCGAGCCCTCCGCGGAGCCTTCCGCCGAGGGTGTGGCCGAGGACGCGCTCGTCGAGTCGGTCCTGGAGGACGTCGTCGAGGAGGAGTCGGGCGACGACCTGTTCGACGGACCCGCCGACGAGGTCGCGGAGGACACCGCCGCTGACGAGGCGTCCGACGACGGCCGCCCGAGGACCGACGCCGAGGACGAGGACGCCGGCTCGGACCCGCTCGAGGCGTTCCGCGCCGAGCTGTGGGGCAAGCCGGGCGACTGGTTCGTGGTGCACACCTACTCCGGCATGGAGAACCGGGTGAAGTCCAACCTCGAGAACCGGATCATCTCCTTGAACATGGAGGACTACATCCACGAGATCGTGGTCCCCACCGAGGAGGTCGCGGAGATCAAGAACGGGCAGCGCAAGATGGTCAAGCGCACCGTGCTCCCGGGCTACGTCCTGGTCCGGATGGACCTCACCGACGAGTCGTGGGCCGCGGTCCGCCACACCCCGTCGGTCACCGGGTTCGTCGGCCACAGCCACCAGCCGGTGCCCTTGAGCATGGACGAGGTCGAGAGCATGCTGGCTCCGGCGGTCGTCGCCCGCGCCGAGGCCGAGGCGGTCGCCGCCGGCACCTCCAAGGGCGGTGCCACCACGGCCAAGAAGCCGGTCGAGGTCGCGGACTTCGACGTGCAGGACTCGGTCATGGTCGTCGACGGCCCGTTCGCGACGCTGCACGCCACGATCACCGAGATCAACCCGGAGTCGCAGCGCGTCAAGGCGCTCGTCGAGATCTTCGGCCGGGAGACCCCGGTCGAGCTCAGCTTCAGCCAGATCCAGAAGGTCTGAAGCAGCAACACCCGGTGGCAGGGCGACACCCGTCGCCCGTCATGACCACGAGAAGAGAAGAGAACAGGAATGCCTCCCAAGAAGAAGGTCGCTGCGCTGGTCAAGGTGCAGCTGCAGGCCGGCTCCGCCACGCCTGCCCCGCCCGTCGGAACCGCGCTCGGTCCGCACGGCGTCAACATCATGGACTTCTGCAAGGCCTACAACGCCCAGACGGAGTCGCTGCGTGGCAACGTCATCCCGGTCGAGATCACGATCTACGAGGACCGGTCGTTCACGTTCATCACCAAGACCCCGCCGGCCGCGGAGCTGATCAAGAAGGCTGCCGGTCTGCAGAAGGGCTCGGGTGTCCCGCACAAGGAGAAGGTCGGCAAGCTGACCAAGGACCAGGTGCGCCAGATCGCCGAGACCAAGCTCCCGGACCTCAATGCCAATGACATCGAGGCCGCCATGAAGATCGTCGAGGGCACCGCCCGCTCGATGGGCGTCACCGTCTCGTAGCTCGACGGACACACCCGCAACAACCACAGTGGCAGGGCCGCGCTGGCCCACTCCGACCACGCCTGGAACACAGAGAAGAGACCAGTCATGCAGCGCAGCAAGACCTACCGCGCGGCGGCCGAGACGTTCGACAAGGACGAGCTCCACGCCCCGCTGACCGCCATCAAGCTCGCCAAGAACGGCTCCAAGAAGAAGTTCGACGAGACCGTCGACGTGGTGATGCGTCTCGGCGTCGACCCGCGCAAGGCCGACCAGATGGTCCGCGGCACCGTCAACCTCCCGCACGGCACCGGCAAGACCGCCCGCGTGCTCGTCTTCGCGAACGCCGAGAAGGCCGAGGCCGCCCGCGAGGCCGGCGCCGACATCGTCGGCGGCGACGAGCTGATCGAGAAGGTCAACGGCGGCTGGCTCGAGTTCGACGCCGTCGTCGCGACCCCGGACATGATGGGCAAGGTCGGCCGGCTCGGCCGCGTCCTCGGTCCCCGCGGCCTGATGCCGAACCCGAAGACCGGCACCGTGACGCCCGACCCGGCCAAGGCCGTCTCGGACATCAAGGGCGGCAAGATCGAGTTCCGCACGGACCGGCACTCCAACCTGCACTTCATCATCGGCAAGGCGTCCTTCTCCGAGGTCGCCCTCGCCGAGAACTACGCCGCTGCCCTCGAGGAGGTGCTGCGGCTCAAGCCGGCCAGCTCCAAGGGCCGCTACATCCGCAAGGTGACGGTCTCCACGACCATGGGCCCCGGCGTCCAGGTCGACCCCAACCGCACCAAGAACGTGACTGTGGAAGAGGAGACTGCGTAGCGAGCGCAGCGAGCAAGCGGCTCCTCGACACCGGCACGTTCTGGCGGTCGTCGAGGAGGCGCGCTAGCGCCGTCACGAGACGTGGTGAGCCGGGGCTGGGACTGGAGTGATTCAGTCCCAGCCCCGGCTCGCTTGGTCTCGTGACAGGCGCTGCGCGCCTTCCTCGACCACCGCCGCGCCGCTGGCTCGCTAGCGCTCGCTGCGCGTCGCTAGCTTCTCGGCTGCGGCCAGCGACACACAGGTGGCGACGCCGGCCATCGCTGTCTCGACGTCGGACAGCGACGGGAACGTCGGCGCGAGGCGGATGTTGCGGTCGTCGGGGTCGTTGCTGTGCGGGAAGGCCGAGCCGGCGGGGGTCAGCGCGATGCCGGCCTCCTTGGCCAGCTGCACGACCCGTGCCGCGGTGCCGTCGAGGACGTCGAGGTTCACGAAGTAACCACCGGTCGGCTTCGACCACTCGGCGATCCCGAGCCCGTCGAGCTCGGCGGTCAGCGCCGCGTCCACCGCCTCGAACTTCGGCGCGATGATCTCGCGGTGCTTGCGCATGTGGGCACGCACGCCGTCGGCGTCCTTGAAGAACTCGACGTGGCGCAGGTGGTTGACCTTGTCGGGGCCGATCGCGGCCATCGCGAGGTGCTCGAGGTACCACGCCTTGTTGGGTGCGGAGACGGCCAGCACGGAGACTCCGGCGCCCGCGAAGGTGATCTTCGAGGTCGAGGCGAACATGAGCGGGCGGTCCGGGTGACCGGCCGCCGCCGCCAGGCTCAGCGCGTCGGCGCTCTTGGCCTCCTCCTCGGTCAGGTGGTGGAAGGCGTAGGCGTTGTCCCAGAAGATCCGGAAGTCCGCTGCCGCCGTCGGCATCGACATCAGCTCCGCGGCGACCTCCTGGGAGCACACGGCGCCGGAGGGGTTGGCGTACGTCGGCACGATCCAGATGCCCTTGACCGCGGGGTCGTCGGCCACGAGTGCCCGGACGGCCGCGACGTCCGGCCCGTCGTCGTGCATCGGCACGGTCAGCATCTCGATGCCGAAGTCGGCCAGCATCGTGTAGTGACGGTCGTAGCCCGGGACCGGGCAGATGAACTTCACGACCGGCTCGTCCTTCCACGGCCGCTCGGAGCCGGGCCCGCCCCACAGGAGCAGGAACGTGATGACCTGGTGCATCACGCTCAGGCTGGAGTTGCCGCCGCACAGGACCTGCTCGGGCTCGACCCAGAGCAGCTCGGCGAAGATCTCGCGCAGCTCCTCGAGGCCCTCGAGCCCGCCGTAGTTGCGCACGTCCGCCCCAGACCTGTCCACGGTCGAGGTGGGCAGCCGGAACAGGTCGTTCGACAGGTCGAGCTGGGCGCTCGACGGCTTGCCCCGGGTCAGGTCGAGCTTGAGTGCCTTGCCCTGCAGCTCGTTGTACGCCGCGCGGCGGTCGGCGAGGAAGGCCGCGAGGTCGTCGGGGGACAGGTCGGCCAAGGGAGTGGTCAGTGGAGCAGTCACGCCGACGATCTTGTCAGCCGGCCGCGGCTCGGTCGATTTGGCCTCCGGCCGCGCCTCGGCGTACCTTCTTCCTCGTAACCAGAGACCGCCGGTGGTCGGGTGCGTGCACCAGACCGAAGGTTCCGCGGAAGCGGACGGCCTGCGCAGGAGACAGAGCAGCACCAGCACCATCGGTCGCCACGCCCTGAGCCTGCGCTCGGGGCGTTCGTCATTTCCAGGAGTCGGGGGTCTCTCCGAGACTTGTGGAAGGAGACCGATGGCGCGGGCAGACAAGCAAGCCGCCGTCGCGGAGATCGTCGACTCGTTCAACGATGCCGCGGGTGCCGTGCTCACCGAGTACCGCGGTCTCACCGTCAAGGAGCTGCAGGACCTGCGCCGCTCCCTGGGTGAGAACGCCGACTACGCCGTGGTCAAGAACACCCTGGCCAAGCTGGCCGCCAGCGAGGTCGGGATCTCCGGCTTCGACGACCTGCTGACCGGCCCCACCGCGATCGCCTTCATCAAGGGCGACGTGGTCGAGGCCGCCAAGGGTCTTCGTGACTTCGCGAAGACCAACCCGGCCCTGGTGATCAAGGGCGGCATCCTCGACGGGAAGCAGCTCGACCCCAAGGAGATCGCCAAGCTCGCGGACCTCGAGTCGCGTGAGGTGCTCCTGGCCAAGCTGGCCGGCGCGATGCTCGCGTCGCTCAGCCAGACCGTCTACCTGCTCAACGCCCCGCTCGCCCAGGCCGCCCGTCTCGCCGGTGCGCTCCAGGCCAAGGTCGCGGCCGAGCAGCCGGAGGCGGCTGCCGAGGAGACCCCCGAGGAGCCGACGCGGCTGCCGAGGAGACCGCCGCGGAGCCGACGAGCACCGACCGAGGAGCCGACCGAGGCGCCGGAGGCGGCTGCCGAGGACACCGCGGAGCCGGAGGCGGCCGTCGAGGCCGAGGCCGGCGACGAGACCAGCACCGAAGCCTGAAACGACCACCACCTGTTAACCGGCCGCCCCGGCGGCCACATCTGAAAGGTTGCGCCACCATGGCCAAGCTCAACACTGACGAACTCCTCGACGTGTTCAAGGAGATGACCCTCATCGAGCTCAGCGAGTTCGTGAAGCAGTTCGAGGACACCTTCGGCGTCACCGCCGCGGCCCCCGTCGCCGTGGCCGCCGCGCCCGCCGCGGGCGGCGCTGCCGCCGCCGGCGGCGACGAGGCTGCCGACCAGGACGAGTTCGACGTCATCCTCGAGTCCGCTGGTGACAAGAAGATCAACGTCATCAAGGAGGTGCGCGCCCTGACCTCCCTCGGTCTCAAGGAGGCCAAGGAGCTCGTCGAGTCCGCCCCCAAGCCGGTCGTCGAGAAGGTCACCAAGGACGCTGCCGCGAAGGCCAAGGAGGCCCTCGAGGGCGCCGGCGCCACGGTGACCGTCAAGTAGTCAGCTCCACCCGCAGTTCTTCCGGCACTCGCCGGGGACGGCGTCTCGGCAACGAGACGCTCGTCCCCGGCGAGTTTCTGCGTTTCGTGGGTACTGTCACCGCAGGTCAACCGGGGAGAGCACGACTCGGGAACGGTCCCGTCACGTGGGTGACGGCCGTCTCGTCGAGCGCGTAACCTCACCGCGACATGGCCGTTGTTACTGGTCAGTGGGACGCGCGTGCACTCGCGCTCGCACGACGGGCCCGCATCGGGCACGAGGCTCGTTCTGGAGGGAGACCGCAAGTGGGCGTAGAGATCAAGATCGACAACCTGACCAAGTCCTTCGGCAAGCAGCTGATCTGGGGTGACGTGACGCTGACCGTCCCGGCGGGCGAGGTCTCGGTCATGCTCGGCCCGTCCGGCACCGGCAAGTCGGTGCTGCTCAAGACCCTCATCGGTCTGCTCAAGCCCGACACCGGCTCGGTGATCATCGAGGGCACCGACATCGCGAGCTGCTCGGAGAAGGAGCTCTACGAGATCCGCAAGCTGTTCGGCGTGCTGTTCCAGGACGGCGCCATGTTCGGCTCGATGAACCTCTACGACAACGTGGCCTTCCCGCTGCGCGAGCACACCAAGAAGTCCGAGTCCGAGATCCGCGACATCGTCATGGAGAAGATGGACCTCGTCGGTCTCATCGGCGCCGAGGACAAGCTCCCCGGCGAGATCTCCGGCGGCATGCGCAAGCGCGCCGGCCTCGCCCGCGCGCTCGTGCTCGACCCCGAGATCGTCCTGTTCGACGAGCCGGACTCGGGGCTCGACCCGGTCCGCACCGCGTTCCTCAACCAGCTGATCGTCGACCTCAACGCCCAGATCGACGCGACGTTCCTGATCGTCACCCACGACATCAACACCGCGCGGACGGTCCCCGACAACATCGGCCTGCTCTACCACCGCCACCTGGCGATGTTCGGGCCGCGCGAGATGCTGCTCAGCTCGGAGGAGCCGGTCGTCCGCCAGTTCCTCAACGCCCAGAAGGTCGGGCCGATCGGCATGTCCGAGGAGAAGGACGCCGACGAGCTCGAGGCCGAGAAGGACGAGGAGATGCCGCCGCTGCCCGCCGATCCCGCTCCAGCTCGAGCCCTCCAACGGCATCGCCCGCCGCAGCCAGCGCGAGCCGGGCGCCTGGTGCAAGGAGAACGACGTCACGCCCCCGCCGGGGTCGTTCCAGCCCGCCATGAGCATGGCGACGGGCGGCTGAGGGACGACACATGGCCTCCACGACTGCGACGCGGGTGCTCGCGCCGGTCGGGACCGCGGGGAATCTGTTCGCCTTCGGTCTCGACGTCGGACGCGGCCTGTTCCGGCGACCCTTCCAGACCCGGGAGTTCATCCAGCAGGCGTGGTTCATCGCCTCGGTGACGATCATCCCGACGGCGCTGGTCGCGATCCCGTTCGGCGCGGTCATCGCGCTGCAGGTCGGTGGCCTGATCAAGCAGTTCGGCGCCCAGTCGTTCACCGGCTCCGCCTCGGTGCTCGCCGTCGTCCGTGAGGCCGGGCCGATCGCCACGGCACTGCTGATCGCCGGCGCCGGTGGGTCGGCGATCGCCGCCGACCTCGGTGCCCGCAAGATCCGCGAAGAGCTCGACGCGATGATGGTGCTCGGCATCGACCCGATCCAGCGCCTCGTCGTCCCGCGCGTGCTGGCCTGCATGCTGGTCGCGTTCTTCCTCAACGGCCTGGTCAGCGTCGTCGGCGTCGCCGGCGGCTACGTCTTCAACGTGATCCTCCAGGACGGCACACCAGGGGCCTACCTGGCGAGCTTCACCGCGCTCGCCCAGCTACCAGACCTCTGGCAAGGCATGCTCAAGGCGCTGATCTTCGGTCTGATCGCCGCGGTCGTCGCCTCCTACAAGGGCATGAACGCCGCCGGCGGCCCGAAGGGTGTCGGCGACGCGGTCAACGAGTCCGTCGTCATCACGTTCCTGCTGCTGTTCGTCGTCAACTTCACGATGAGCGCCATCTACTTCCAGCTCGTCCCACCGAAGACCGGTTAGCGCGATGTCCTACGTGAAGTCGCTCTACGACAAGCCGGCGGGTGAGCTCGACAAGCTGGGCGAGCAGCTCAGCTTCTACGTCCGCGCGCTCGCGTGGACCCCGCGGACGGTCGCCCGCTACAAGAAGGAGGTCCTCCGGATCCTGGCCGAGGTCACCCTCGGCTCGGGCTCGCTGGCCGTCATCGGCGGCACCGTCGGCGTCATCGTCGTGATGTGCTTCTTCACCGGCACCGAGGTCGGCCTCCAGGGCTACGCCGCGCTCAACCAGCTCGGCACCGCCAACTTCGCCGGCTTCGTCTCCGCCTACTTCAACACCCGTGAGATCGCCCCGCTGGTCGCCGGCATCGCGCTGGCCGCCACCGTCGGCTGCGGCTTCACCGCCCAGCTCGGCTCCATGCGCATCTCCGAGGAGATCGACGCCCTCGAGGTCGATGGCGATCCCCTCGCTCCCGTTCCTGGTCACCACCCGGATCATCGGCGGCCTGATCGCGGTCGTCCCGCTCTACGTCGTGGGCCTGATGTCGTCCTACTTCGCCTCGCGGCTCGTGGTGACCCAGTTCTTCGGCCAGAGCGCCGGCGTCTACGACGACGCGTTCAACAAGTTCCTGCCGCCGGGTGACGTGCTGTGGTCCTTCGGCAAGGTGCTCGTCTTCGCGGTCGTGGTGATCCTCATCCACTGCTACCACGGCTACAACGCCTCTGGCGGTCCCGCCGGTGTGGGCGTGGCCGTGGGTCGAGCGGTCCGCACCAGCATCGTCGCCATCAACGTCATCGACCTGCTCCTGTCGATGGCGATCTGGGGCGCGACGACCACGGTGAGGTTGGCAGGATGAGCTGTCTTGGCGCGCCAGAAGAAGGTCTTCGGCGTCGTCTTCCTCGCGCTGGTGGTCCTCGCCGTCTACCTCACCTACGCGACCTTCACCAAGAAGTTCGCCGAGTACGACGAGGTGACCCTCGAGACCTCCAAGATCGGGCTCCAGCTGCCGTCGCGAGCCGACGTCAAGATCCGCGGCGTCATCGTCGGCGAGGTCCTGGAGATGGAGTCCACCGGCGACGGCGCCGAGCTGACGCTGGGCATCTATCCCGGACCAGACCGACACGATCCCGGCCGACGTCACCGGCTCGATCGTCCCCAAGACCCTGTTCGGCGAGAAGTACGTCTCGCTCGTGCCGCCGGCGACCGGCGGCTCCGACGAGTCCATCGAGGCCGGCGACACCATCGAGCGCACCCAGGTCGCCACCGAGGTCGAGGAGGTCCTCTCCGACCTCTACCCGCTGCTGCGCACGGTCCAGCCGGCCGAGCTCAACATGACGCTCAACGCGATCGCGACGGCGCTCGAGGGCCGCGGCGACCAGCTCGGCGAGAACCTCGAGACCGTCGACAGCTACCTCAAGCGCCTCAACCCGCAGATCCCGGCCCTGGTCGAGGACCTCCGGCTCACCGCGCAGGTCTCCGACATCTACGCCGACGTGCTGCCCGAGGTCGGGACGATCCTGCAGAACACCGTGACCACGACCGGCACGCTCGAGGACCGCGAGGTCCAGCTCAACGCGCTGTTCACCAACGTCTCCAACTTCTCCGACAGCGCCCGGACGTTCCTCGACGACAACGAGACCAACATGATCCGGCTCGGCGAGGTCAGCCGGGCCCAGCTCCGGGTGCTCGCCCGCTACTCGACCGAGTTCCCCTGCCTGCTCAAGGGCATCGTGACCGCCGGCGAGCTCCAGGCCGAGGCGTTCCGCGGCTTCACCCTCCACATCGTGCTGGAGACGCTGCCCAACCAGCCGCGCCCCTACGGCCCGCAGGACGTGCCCGAGCTCGGCGAGGACCGGGGCCCCTCCTGCGTCAACCTGCCCAACCCGCCCGGCTCGCAGAGCAACCCGGTCAGGCGCCAGCCCGACTTCAAGGACGGCATCGACGAGCCGACCGGCAAGGGGACCTCGCGGGCGGCCACGGGCTACTCCGCCTCGACGGGGGCCCTGGACACCAGCATCTTCGGGATCCCGGGCTACGCCGGCAGCACCGCGGAGTCCGACCTGCTCCGCGACCTGCTCGCGCCGGGCCTGGGCGTGACCGCGGCCGACGTCCCCGACCTCGGCCTGCTGCTGGTCGGTCCGCTGGCCCGCGGCGCCACGGTGTCGCTCGGTGAGCCGACGGGCCAGCTGTCGGGGGGCCTCGTGAAGCTCCTCGACAAGAAGACCAGCGGCGACCTGGTCAAGCTGCTCATCTTCATCGTCGTCACGACGCTCGCGACCGGCGTGCTCGTGGCGACGATCGGCAACCTGTCGCTGAGCCCGAAGACGACCTACAAGGCCGAGTTCGTGGACGCGACCGGCGTGGTCAAGGGCGACGACATCAGGATCGCCGGCGTCAAGGTCGGCTCGGTCCAGGACGTCGAGATCAAGGACCGCACCCGGGCGCTGGTGACCTTCAAGGTCGACGAGTCCACGCCGATGACCGAGGCGACCAACGCCACGATCAAGTACCGCAACCTGGTCGGCCAGCGCTACATCTCGCTGACGCAGGACCCCGACGGCTCGGACGACGAGCTGGGCGAGGGCGACACGATCCCGGTGGCCAAGACGTCGCCCGGCCCTCGACCTCACCGTCCTGTTCAACGGGTTCAAGCCGCTGTTCCAGGCGCTGTCGCCGGCCGACATCAACCAGCTGTCCTACGAGATCGTCCAGGTGTTCCAGGGCGAGGGCGGCACGCTCGAGAGCCTGCTGGCCAACACGGCCTCGGTGACCAGCACGCTCGCGGAGCGCGACGAGGTCATCAGCAGCCTGATCGACAACCTCAACGTCGTCCTCGACAACCTCGGCGACCGGGACCAGGAGCTGTCCCAGCTGATCCTCACCTTCAAGACGTTCGTCGGCGGGCTCAAGGACGACAGCGACGCGATCCTCGACTCGCTCGACCAGATCTCCGCCCTGTCGGTCCAGACGGCCAGCCTGGTCAAGGGCATCCGCTCGCCGTTCGTCGAGGACATCAAGCAGCTGCGCAGGCTCACCAGCAACATCAACCGCAACAAGGCCGAGCTGGACCGGGCCCTCCAGGTGCTGCCGATCAAGCTCACCAAGGTCGGCCGGACCGCGATCTACGGCTCGTTCTTCAACTTCTACCTCTGCAACTTCCAGGGCAAGGTCCGCTTCCCCGGCAACGTGACCGTGCCCGGTGAACTACAACGCCGGCACCCCGAGGTGTGATCTCGGATGAGCAAGCCGTTCCGCGAGCGCAACCCGGTGGTGATCGGGGCGATCAGCATCTCCGTGATCGTCCTGATGCTGCTGGCTGCGTTCCGGGCCCAGGACCTGCCGCTGATCGGCGGCGGTGACACCTACACCGCGGCGTTCACCGAGGCCGGCGGCCTGAAGCCCGAGGACGAGGTCCGGATCGCCGGGCGTCCGGGTCGGCAAGGTCGAGACCGTCGAGCTCGACGGCGACCACGTCAAGGTCACGTTCCGGGTCAAGACCGACTCCGCGTTCGGCACCGAGACCGGTGCGGCCATCAAGGTCAAGACGATCCTCGGCGCCATGTACCTCTCGCTCGAGCCCGAGGGCAGCGGCCAGCTGGAGGAGAGCGAGGAGATCCCGGTCGAGCGCACCAGCTCCCCGTTCGACGTCGTCGAGGCCTTCTCCGGCCTGGCCGAGACCGCGCAGGAGATCGACACCGACCAGCTCGCCGCCGGGCTCACCACCCTGGCCGACCTGACCCGCAACACGCCCGAGGAGTTCCGCAGCGCGCTCGCCGGAGTCTCCGCGCTCTCGGCCAACATCGCGGCCAAGAACGACCGGATCAACACGCTGCTCACCAACCTGGACCGGGTGACCACGGTCCTGAGCGCCCGCGACGAGGACATCATCAAGCTGATGCAGGACTCCGACGTCCTGTTCCAGGCCCTGGTGGCACGTCGCGACGCCGTGCACGACCTGCTCGTCGCCACCTCGACGCTGTCGACCGAGCTCACCGCGCTGGTGCGGGACACGCGTGAGGACCTCAAGCCGGCGCTGACCCAGCTCGAGTCCGTCGTCGCGGTCCTCACCAAGAACGAGGACAACATCGACAACAGCCTGCGGCTGATGGCGCCGTTCTACCGGGTCTTCGCCAACACCCTCGGCACCGGCCCGTGGTTCGACACCTACATCCAGAACATGCCGCCGGCCCCCGACGTCGCGGGTGGGGGTGGCGTCTCGTGAGCAACGGAGCCGACACCGCGAAGCGGTTCGTCGTCCCGGCGCTGATCGTCGCCCTGGTCGCGGTCGGCCGGCGTGTGGATGTTCACCGGCGGTGACGACAGCAAGAAGCTGGTCGCGCACTTCCCCCGGACCATCTCGGTCTACGAGGGCAGCGACGTGCGGGTCCTCGGCGTCGGCGGTCGGCAAGGTCGACAAGATCACGCCGTCCGGCACCGAGGTCGTGGTCGAGATGAGCTACGACGACGAGGTCGACCTGCCCGAGGACGCCCAGGCGGTGATCATCGCGCCGTCCATCGTGGGCGACCGCTACGTGCAGATCACCCCGGCCTACACGGGCGGGGACACGCTCGCCGACGGCGCGACCCTCGCCACCGACAACACCTCGGTGCCGCTCGAGCTCGACCAGATCTACTCCAGCCTCAACGACCTCAACGTCGCGCTCGGCCCCGACGGCGCCAACAAGAACGGCGCCCTCACGGACCTCCTCGAGGTCACCGCCGACAACTTCGGCGGCCAGGGCGAGCAGTTCAACCAGACGATCTCCAACTTCAGCCAGCTCTCGCAGACCCTCGACGACAACAAGGAGGAGCTGTTCGGCTCCGCCGCGCAGCTCGAGGAGTTCGTCTGCACCCTCGCCCAGAACGACTCGACGGTCCGCGCCTTCAACCAGTCGCTGTCCGACGTGTCGACGATGCTCAACGGCGAGAAGGAGGAGCTGGCGGCCGCGCTCAAGAACCTCTCGGTCGCGCTCGGCGAGGTGACGACGTTCGTCAAGGACAACAAGGCCACGCCTGTCGCGCAACATCAAGGGCATCAACCGGGTCGCCAAGGTCCTGGTCAAGCAGCGCGCGGCCCTCGAGGAGACGCTCATCAACGCCCCGGTCGCGCTCAACAACCTGGCACTGACCTACAACCCGCAGGCGGGGACGCTCGACACCAACGCCAACCTCGGGTCGCTGCGCGGGCGACATCGCCTCCAACCCGGCCCTGGTGCTCTGCACCTTCGTCGAGCCCAGCGACCCGTCGGGAGAGCTGTGCGACGCGATCGACCAGATCCTGCCGCGGGCCGGGGTGTTCACGCAGGGGACCGGGTCGTCGAGCAACGAGACCTTCGACCTGACCCTGGGTGGCCTCGTGGAGGTGGACCGATGAGCCGCCGCGCCAACCGGACGACGCGCCTGGTGCGCGCCGTCGCGGCCGCCCTCGTCGGCGCCGTCGTCCTGTCCGGCTGCGACTTCGACGTCTACTCGCTGCCCGCTTCCCGGCGGCACCGACACCGGCGACGACGCCGATCACCGTGACGGTGCAGTTCGAGGACGTCCTCGACCTGGTGCCGCAGTCGTCGGTCAAGGTCAACGACGTCAGCGTCGGCAAGGTGACCGACGTCCGGCTCGACGGCTACGCCGCCGAGGTCACCCTCGAGCTGCGCAACGACGTCGAGCTGCCCGACAACGCGATCGCCGAGATCCGCCAGACCAGCCTGCTCGGCGAGAAGTTCGTCTCCCTGAGCGCTCCGGCGACCGGCGCGAGCGCCGAGCCGCTGGAGACCGGCGACACGATCGAGCTGGCCGACACGGGCCGCAACCCGGAGGTCGAGGAGGTCCTCGGCGCGCTGAGCCTCCTGCTCAACGGCGGTGGCGTGGCCCAGCTGAAGCTCATCACCCAGGAGCTCAACAAGGCGCTCACCGGACGCGAGGACGCCGCCCGCTCGGTGCTGACCCAGATCGAGAACTTCACCGGCAGCCTGGACGACAACAAGGCGGACATCGTCGCCGCGATCGAGGCGCTCGACCGGCTCGCCAAGGCCACCCGCGCGCAGCAGGACGACATCAACTCCGCCCTCGACGAGCTGCCGAGCGCCCTGACCAGCATCGACGGGCAGCGTGCCGACCTGGTCAAGATGCTCCAGGCCCTCAACGAGCTCGGCGACGTCGGGGTCCGGGTGATCAAGGCGTCCAAGGAAGCCACGATCGACTCGATCACCCAGCTGCAGCCGGTCCTGACCGAGCTCGCCAACTCCGGCGACGCCTTCGTCAAGGCGTTCCACGTCTTCCTGACCTACCCGTTCGTCGACGAGGTCGTCGGCCGCGACCCGCAGGTGGCCCGCAACCTGCACATGGGCGACTACACCAACCTGTCGGTCACGCTCGACATCGACCTGACCGAGGGCCTGCCCGACGCGCCCGGCATCCCCAACATCCCGTGCATCGAGCTCGAGGAGATCCCGCCGCTCGGACCGCTGCCGCCGCGCGAGCGAGCTGTGCGAGGGCGTCATCGACGCCATCAACGAGTGCCTGGCCGAGCCCGACGCCTCGAGAACTGCGAGGGCCTGCCAACTTCCTGATCGAGGAGATCTGCGGCCAGCTGCCGATCCCCGGCCTGTGCCCCGGCGGCCGCGGTGGCGGCGGCGGCCTGCCGACCGCGCTGCCCACCATCCCGCTGCCCGGTCGTCGAGCTGCCGAGCCTGGGACGTAGGCGGCGCTCGGCGGACTGCTGCGCCCGGGCACCGGCTTCGAGTCGGCCGTCGACCCGGACCGCGGCCCGACCTACGGGCAGCTGTCCGAGGCCTACGACCCGGCGCTGGTCGCCCTGCTGGTGCCGGCCCTGGTCGTGCCCGATGCCACCGACGAGGGGAGCGCGAGCGATGATCACTCGCCGCACCAAGGTCCAGCTGGTGATCTTCGTGATCATCACGCTGCTCGGCGTCTCCTTCGTCGGCGCCGCTACGCCAAGCTCGACCGCTACGTCGTCGACCGGACCTACGAGGTCACCGCCCACTTCAGCGACTCCGGCGGCGCGTTCGCCGGCAGCCAGGTGACCTACCGCGGCGTCTCCGTCGGCAAGGTGGACCGCCTCGTCCTCACCGACGACGGCGTCGACGTGGTCCTCAAGATCGAGAACGACTACGACGACATCCCCGCCGACTCGCGGGCGCTGATCGGCAACGGCTCCGCCGTCGGCGAGCAGTACGTCGAGCTGCAGCCGCAGAGCGACGAGGCGCCCTACCTGGACGACGACTCCGAGATCGCGATGGAGGACACCCAGATCCCGATCGCGACCGAGACGCTGCTGGCCAACCTCGTCGACCACGGTCGAGCTCGGTCGACCAGGACGCGCTCAGGACCACCGTCGACGAGTTCGCCAAGGCCTTCGCCGGCTCCGGCGAGGACCTGCAGCGGATCATCGACTCGGGCAACTCGTTCATCGAGACCGCCGACGCCAACTTCGACGTGACCACCGCGCTCATCCGGGACAGCAACACCGTCCTCAACGGTCAGATCGCCTCGGAGAGCGCGATCCGCAACTTCGCGACCGAGCTGTCGGGCTTCAGCACCGTCCTGGCCGGCGCGGACCCCGACGTACGCCGCCTGATCGAGACCGGCTCGACCTCGACCATCGAGCTGCGCGACTTCATCGAGACCAACCGGGTGGAGCTCGGCTCGCTGTTCAACAACCTGGTGACGACCGGCGAGGTCATCGTCCGGCACCTCGACGGCATCAAGCAGGTGCTGGTGATCTACCCCTACGTCGTCGAGGGCGGCTTCACCGTCGTCTCCAAGAGCCCGGACACCGGCCTCTACGACGCGCACTTCGGGATGATCATCACCGACACCGCTCCCGTGCACGAAGGGCTACGAGGGCACCGACAAGCGTCCGCCCAGCGACGGCGAGAACCGGCCGATGAACGAGGACGCCCGCTGCACCGAGCCCGCCACGCCAGAGCAACCCGCGCGGCGCCCAGCACGCGCCGCGCCGGGCCGCCCCCGGCTACGACGCCCCGGTGGCCGGCTCCTTCGACCCCGAGACCGGTGAGTTCACCTGGGGCGATGTCGACCCGGCCCTGGCCTCGACCGGTACGGTGGCTCCCGCAGACGCTCGGAGAGGAGTCGTGGAAGTGGCTGTTCCTCCAGCCCCTGACGACCGCTCAGGACTGATCGAGGACGAGCACGCAGCCCGGCACCCACGGCGCCCCAGGAGCACGTCGGCTGATCGCCGCGGTGCTCGTCGTCCTGATCCTCGCGTCCGCGGGCACGCTCGTCTGGATGCTCACCCAGCGCTCGCGGCGAGGCCGCCGACCGTGCAGGCCGAGCGCGAGAAGGTCATGTCCCAGGCCCGCCAGTTCATCCTGCGCGTCAACACCTACGGCCCCGAGCTGCTCGCCGAGGACGGGACGATGCCGGACTACCGCGAGCTGGTGCTCGAGGTGATCACCGAGAAGTTCGCCGCCGACTTCGAGGAGACGGTCCCCGCTGCCGAGGCGACCGTCGCCCAGGCCGGGTTCTCCCGCCGGGCCGAGGTCTTCGGCGCCGGCGTCTCGGTCATCGACAGCGACTCCGCCACCGCCCTGGTCGCCGGCTCGTTCACCAACTCCTACCCGGACCCGGACGACGACACCCAGCGGATCGACGACCTGCCGCTGCCCGTTCCGGGTCCAGGTCGAGCTGGTCAAGGTCGACGGCGAGTGGCTGGTCGACAACTTCACCCCGGTGACCGGTGAGGCGGCGACGCCCTCCGGGGCTCCGTCAGGGACGCCCGGCGAGTCCGGTCTCCGTCGCCCTCGCCACACCGTCCGAGGAGGCGACGCCATGAGCGCGCCGACCCCCAGCTGGTACGACCTGCTCGGCGTCGAGCCGGACGCCTCGGCCGACGAGATCCGGGCCGCGTGGAAGGCCGGATCGCCGACCTGGACCCGTCCGACCGGCGCTTCAGGACGATCAACCAGGCCGCCGAGGTCCTGCTCGACCCCGAGCCGAGCGCGCGGAGTACGACGCAGGCTCGGCGTGACGAGCGCAGCGAGGCAGCCGAGCCGGCGATGGTCGAGGAGGTCGCGCAGCGACCGTCACGAGACCAGCGTGACGGACGCTGGAACGCAACCCGAGCCTGCGGGACCGGCGCTCGGTCCCCGCCTGGCTCCTCGCCGGCCTCGGCCTGGTGGCCGCGGCGCTGATCGCGGCCTGTCGTCTGGCAGGCGACGGCGACGCCCACCGACGACGCAGGTCAACGACGCGACCGACCGACGCCCAGGCCGCGGCCGAGCGGGCGATCGTGGCGATCGTGTCCTACGACTACCGCAGCCTCGACGACGACCAGGCCGAGGCGTCGGCGTACATGACCGACGAGTTCGCGAAGGACTACGAGGCGCTGTTCGCGGTGATCCGCGAGAACGCCCCCGAGACCAAGACGATCCTCACGCACCGACGTGGTGGCGTCCGGCATCGTCCGGTCCGGCGACGACCGGGTCCAGGTCTTCATGTTCATCAACAACCCGCGGACCAACGCCGAGATCACCGACGCCCGAGGTCGGCAAGAACCAGGTCACGGTGACCATGGAGAAGGTCGGCGACGAGTGGCTGGTCGACGACCTGAAGACCACGCTGCCGTCCAGCTGATCGCTGCGCCGGTCGCGGCGTCCCCAGGCTCTGCGGCGATCCGCTTGACCTGGCGACCCCTCGACCTTCATGATCGTGGGACGTCGCGCGGGCGAATCCGCTAGTGCGGTGTTGAAGCGTGCCTCGTGCTGCGCTATCGTAGGCCCTTGCGCCTGCCCTCAGATGCTCTTCGACCTGCCCGGATGGTCGACACGGTGGTCGGTCGGCGCCATTCACAGCGAGTTCCGTATAAGGACACGTCTTGGCCGCGCGCAACACCTCCGGTAGCACCCGCACGACTTCTTCCAAGGGCAACGCCCATCGCATCTCGTTCGCGAAGATCCAAGAGCCTCTCGAGGTTCCGCAGCTCCTCTCCCTCCAGACCGACAGCTTCGACTGGCTGATCGGCAACGAGGCGTGGGACCGCGCCGTCGAGCGCCGTCGCGGCGAGGGCGAGGACGTCTCGAGCAAGTCCGGTCTGCAGGAGATCTTCGAGGAGATCTCCCCGATCGAGGACTTCAGCGAGACGATGTCGCTCTCCTTCGAGGACCCGGTCTTCTACGACCCCAAGTACACCGTCGACGAGTGCAAGGAGAAGGACTTCACCTACTCCGCTCCGCTCTACGTCTCGGCGGAGTTCACCAACAACGACACCGGTGAGATCAAGGGCCAGACGGTCTTCATGGGCGACTTCCCGCTCATGACCGACCGCGGCACCTTCATCATCAACGGCACCGAGCGCGTCGTCGTCTCCCAGCTGGTCCGCTCGCCGGGCGTCTACTTCGAGCGCACCGCCGACAAGACGTCCGACAAGGACATCTACACCTCCAAGCTCATCCCGAGCCGTGGTGCCTGGCTGGAGTTCGAGATCGACAAGCGCGACATGGTCGGCGTCCGCCTCGACCGCAAGCGCAAGCAGAACGTCACCGTCCTGCTCAAGGCCCTGGTGGCCGTCGCCGAGGACATCGGCGAGGAGTACGACTACGAGGCCGTGATGGCCTCGCTCCGCGAGTTCGAGTCGATCCGGCTCACCGAGGAGAAGGACCACACCGTCGGTCCCGACGACGCGCTGCTCGACATCTACCGCAAGCTGCGTCCGGGCGAGCCGCCCGACGCGCGAGGCCGCGCTGACGCTGCTGAAGAACTACTACTTCAACCCGAAGCGCTACGACCTGGCCAAGGTCGGCCGCTACAAGATCAACAAGAAGCTCGGCCTGCTCGAGGCGTTCGACAAGCAGACGCTGACCATCGCCGACGTCGTCGCCGCGATCTACTACATCTGCTCCCTCCACGAGGGTCGCGAGGAGATCCAGGCGCCGCAGGGCACCCTGGAGATCGCCGCGGACGACATCGACCACTTCGGCAACCGCCGGATGCGCACGGTCGGCGAGCTGATCCAGAACCAGCTCCGCACGGGCCTGGCCCGCATGGAGCGCGTGGTCCGCGAGCGGATGACGACCCAGGACGTCGAGGCGATCACGCCGCAGTCCCTGATCAACATCCGCCCGGTCGTCGCGGCGCTGAAGGAGTTCTTCGGCACCTCGCAGCTGAGCCAGTTCATGGACCAGACCAACCCGATCGCGGGCCTGACGCACAAGCGTCGCCTCTCCGCGCTCGGCCCGGGTGGTCTGTCCCGCGACCGCGCCGGCATGGAGGTCCGTGACGTCCACCCGTCGCACTACGGCCGGATGTGCCCGATCGAGACCCCTGAGGGTCCCAACATCGGTCTGATCGGCTCGCTCGCGTCGTACGGACGGATCAACCCGTTCGGCTTCGTCGAGACGCCGTACCGGCTCGTCGCCAAGGGCAAGGTCAGCAACGAGGTCGAGTACCTCACCGCCGACGACGAGGACCGCCGCACCGAGCGGGACGGCAAGCAGGTCGACGTCGTCATCGCCCAGGCCAACGCCGGTCTCGACGACAAGGGCAAGTTCACCGAGGAGCGCGTGCTCGTCCGCCATGCGCAACGGTGAGGTGTCCGAGGTGCCGGCCGACGAGGTCACGCACATGGACGTCTCGCCGCGCCAGATGGTGTCGGTCGCGACCGCGCTGATCCCGTTCCTCGAGCACGACGACGCCAACCGCGCGCTCATGGGCGCCAACATGCAGCGCCAGGCCGTGCCGCTCATCAGGAGCGACTCGCCGCTGGTCGGCACCGGCATCGAGTACCGCGCCGCGGTCGACGCCGGCGACGTGCTGGTGGCCTCGGCCGCCGGTGTGGTCAAGGACGTGTCCGCCGAGGTCATCGAGACGATGAACGACGACGGCACCTACTCGACCTACAAGCTGGCCAAGTTCCGTCGCTCCAACCAGGGCACCTGCATCAACCAGCGCCCGCTGGTGAGCGAGGGTGACCGGGTCGAGCTCGGCAGCCCGATCGCCGACGGTCCGTGCACCGACAACGCCGAGATGGCGCTGGGCACCAACCTGCTCGTGGCGTTCATGCCGTGGCAGGGCCACAACTACGAGGACGCGATCATCCTCAGCCAGCGCCTGGTGCAGGAGGACATGCTCACCTCGATCCACATCGAGGAGCACGAGGTCGACGCCCGCGACACCAAGCTCGGCCCCGAGGAGATCACCCGCGACATCCCCAACGTCGGCGAGGAGATGCTGGCCGACCTCGACGACCGCGGGATCATCCGCATCGGCGCCGAGGTCACGACCGGCGACATCCTGGTCGGCAAGGTGACGCCCAAGGGCGAGACCGAGCTGACCCCGGAGGAGCGGCTGCTCCGCGCGATCTTCGGTGAGAAGGCGCGCGAGGTCCGCGACACCTCGATGAAGGTGCCGCACGGTGAGTCCGGCACGGTCATCGGCGTCCGGGTCTTCGACCGCGAGGACGGCGACGAGCTGCCTCCGGGCGTCAACCAGCTGGTCCGCGTCTACGTCGCCCAGAAGCGCAAGATCTCCGTCGGCGACAAGCTCGCCGGACGCCACGGCAACAAGGGCGTCATCGCGAAGATCCTGCCGGTCGAGGACATGCCGTTCATGGAGGACGGCACCCCGGTCGACGTCGTGCTCAACCCGCTGGGTGTGCCGCGCCGGATGAACATCGGGCAGATCCTCGAGCTGCACCTGGGCTGGCTCGCCAAGCAGGGCTGGGACATCAACCTGAGCCGGCGACAAGGACAGCTCGGAGTGGAAGCAGCGCCTGATCAAGATCGGCGCCGACAAGGCCGAGCCGGGGACCAAGGTCGCCACGCCGGTCTTCGACGGTGCCCGTGAGGACGAGATCATCGGCCTCCTGGGTGCGACCCCGCTCAACCGCGACGGCGTCCGGATGATCGACACCACCGGCAAGGCGAGCCTGTTCGACGGCCGCTCCGGCGACCCGTTCCCCGAGCCCGTGGCGGTCGGCTACATGTACATCCTCAAGCTGCACCACCTCGTGGACGACAAGATCCACGCGCGCAGCACGGGCCCGTACTCGATGATCACCCAGCAGCCGCTCGGCGGTAAGGCCCAGTTCGGTGGCCAGCGCTTCGGTGAGATGGAGGTCTGGGCGATGGAGGCGTACGGCGCCGCCTACGCCCTGCAGGAGCTCCTGACCATCAAGTCCGACGACGTGCCTGGTCGCGTCAAGGTCTACGAGGCGATCGTCAAGGGCGAGAACATCCCCGACTCCGGCATCCCCGAGTCGTTCAAGGTGCTCGTCAAGGAGATGCAGTCGCTGTGCCTGAACGTCGAGGTCCTGAGCCAGGACGGCACGCTCGATCGAGCTCCGCGACGCGGAGGAAGACGTCTTCCGCGCCGCCGAGGAGCTCGGCATCGACCTGTCCCGTCGCGAGCCCAGCTCCGTCGAAGAAGTCTGAGTCGCGGCGGTACGCCGGTCACCCGGCGTACCGCCCGCCCCTCAGTCCTGAGCAACCCAAAGATTTCAGAACTAACCGAAGGAATGCAGCCATCGTGCTCGACGTGAACTTCTTCGACCAGCTTCAGATCGGCCTGGCCACCGCGGAGGACATCCGCGGGTGGAGCCACGGTGAGGTCAAGAAGCCGGAGACCATCAACTACCGCACGCTCAAGCCCGAGCGTGACGGCCTCTTCTGCGAGAAGATCTTCGGTCCCACCCGGGACTGGGAGTGCTACTGCGGCAAGTACAAGCGCGTGCGCTTCAAGGGCATCATCTGCGAGCGCTGCGGCGTCGAGGTGACCCGGTCCAAGGTCCGCCGCGAGCGGATGGGCCACATCGAGCTCGCCGCCCCGGTCACCCACATCTGGTACTTCAAGGGTGTCCCGAGCCGGCTCGGCTACCTGCTCGACCTGGCGCCGAAGGACCTCGAGAAGGTCATCTACTTCGCGGCCTACATGATCACCTCCGTCGACGAGGACGCGCGTCACCGCGACCTGTCCTCGCTCGAGAGCAAGGTCGGCCTGGAGCGCGAGCGCCTCCAGAAGCGCATGGACGTCCATGCTCGACGAGCGCACCAAGAAGGAAGAGGCCGACCTCGCCGAGCTCGAGGCGGAGGGCGCCAAGGCCGACGCCAAGCGCAAGGTGCGCGACGGTGCCGAGCGCGAGCGCGTCCAGATGCGCCGTCGCGGCGAGGCCGAGATCGCCCGCCTCGAGGAGGTCTGGAGCACGTTCAAGTCGCTCAAGGTCCAGGACCTCATGGGCGACGAGATGCTGTACCGGGAGATGAAGAACTGGTTCGGCAAGTACTTCGAGGGCCACATGGGCGCCACGGCGATCCAGAAGCGCCTCCAGGACTTCGACATCCGCGGTCGAGGTCGAGTCGCTCCGCGAGACCATCGCGACCGGCAAGGGCCAGCGCAAGGTCCGCGCCCTCAAGCGGCTCAAGGTCGTCGACGCGTTCCGCAAGACCGGCAACAAGCCCGAGGGCATGGTCCTCGACGCCGTCCCGGTCATCCCGCCGGACCTGCGTCCGATGGTCCAGCTCGACGGTGGCCGCTTCGCCACCTCCGACCTGAACGACCTGTACCGCCGCGTCATCAACCGGAACAACCGCCTCAAGCGGCTGCTCGACCTCGGTGCGCCCGAGATCATCGTCAACAACGAGAAGCGGATGCTCCAGGAGGCCGTCGACTCGCTGTTCGACAACGGCCGCCGTGGTCGTCCCGTCACCGGCCCGGGCAACCGGCCGCTGAAGTCGCTGTCCGACATGCTCAAGGGCAAGCAGGGCCGGTTCCGCCAGAACCTGCTCGGCAAGCGCGTCGACTACTCGGGCCGTTCGGTCATCGTGTCGGGTCCGCAGCTCAAGCTGCACCAGTGCGGTCTGCCGAAGATGATGGCGCTGGAGCTCTTCAAGCCCTTCGTGATGAAGCGGCTCGTCGACCTCTCGCACGCCCAGAACATCAAGTCCGCCAAGCGGATGGTGGAGCGGGCGACGTCCGGTCTGTCGCGCTACGCGATGGTCTGGGACGTCCTCGAAGAGGTCATCATGGAGCACCCGGTGCTGCTCAACCGCGCACCGACGCTGCACCGCCTCGGCATCCAGGCCTTCGAGCCGCAGCTGATCGAGGGCAAGGCCATCCAGATCCACCCGCTCGTCTGCGGCGCGTTCAACGCCGACTTCGACGGTGACCAGATGGCGGTGCACCTGCCGCTGTCCGCCGAGGCCCAGGCCGAGGCGCGGATCCTGATGCTGTCGACCAACAACATCCTCAAGCCGTCGGACGGCCGTCCGGTGACCATGCCCTCGCAGGACATGATCATCGGCCTGTTCTGGCTGACCACCGGCCGCGAGGGCGAGCCCGGCGAGGGTCTGCGTCTTCGCGTCGCCGGCCGAGGCGATCATGGCCTTCGACCTGGGCGAGATCTCGCTCCAGTCGAGCGTCCAGATCCGCCTCGACGACGTCGTGCCGCCGCTCGAGTGGGACCTCACCGACTGGGAGGAGGGTCGCTCGATCACGCTGGACCACCACCCTGGGCCGGGCGCTGTTCAACGAGACCCTGCCCGCGGACTACCCGTTCGTGAACTACGAGGTCGGCAAGCGCGCCCTGGGCGCGATCGTCAACGACCTGGCCGAGCGCTACACCAAGGTCGAGGTCGCGGCGTCGCTGGACGCGCTCAAGGACGCCGGCTTCCACTGGGCCACGCGCTCGGGCGTCACGGTCTCGATCGACGACGTGACCACCCCGCCGGACAAGGTCGCAGATCCTCTCCGAGTTCGAGAAGCAGGCCGCCAAGGTCCAGACGCAGTTCGAGCGCGGTCTCGTGACCGACGACGAGCGTCGTCAGGAGCTCATCGAGATCTGGACCGAGGCCGCGTCCCGCGTCGGGAAGTCGATGGAGGCCAACTTCGACAAGACCAACTCGATCTACATGATGGTCGACTCGGGTGCCTCCGGAAACATGAACCAGATCCGGCAGGTCGCCGCCATGCGTGGCCTCGTGGCCAACCCGAAGGGCGAGATCATCCCGCGCCCGATCAAGTCGAACTTCCGCGAGGGCCTGACGGTCCTGGAGTACTTCATCGCCACCCACGGTGCCCGCAAGGGTCTGGCGGACACCGCGCTGCGGACCGCCGACTCGGGCTACCTGACCCGTCGTCTCGTCGACGTGTCGCAGGACGTCATCATCCGTGAGGACGACTGCGGCACCGAGCGCGGCCTCGACAAGATCATCGGCGTCCGTGACGCCGACGGCAGCGTCCGCAAGGACGACAACGCCGAGACCGCGGCGTACGCCCGGACCTCGGCCGTCGAGATCCTCCACCCCGACACCGGCGACGTGCTGGCCGACGGCGGGCGAGGACCTCGGCGACGTCAAGATCGGCGAGCTCGTCGCGGCCGGCATCGAGTCGGTCAAGGTCCGCTCCGTGCTGACCTGCGACGCCAAGACCGGTACCTGCGCGAAGTGCTACGGCCGCTCGCTGGCCACCGGCAAGCTCGTCGACATCGGCGAGGCCGTCGGCATCATCGCGGCCCAGTCGATCGGTGAGCCCGGCACGCAGCTGACGATGCGTACCTTCCACACCGGTGGTGTGGCCTCCGCGGACGACATCACGCAGGGTCTGCCCCGCGTGGTCGAGCTCTTCGAGGCCCGCTCGCCCAAGGGCGTCTCGCCGATCACCGAGGTGGCCGGCCGGGTCGAGATCGAGGAGACCGACAAGGCGCGCGTCGTCAAGGTCACCCCCGACGACGGCTCCGACGTCCATGGAGTACCCGGTCAGCCGGCGCTCGCGCCTGCGGGTCGGGGACGGCGACCACCTCGAGGTCGGCGACCAGCTCGTGGTCGGTACGCCGGACCCGAAGGAGGTGCTCCGCATCCTCGGTGTCCGCAAGACCCAGCAGCACCTGGTCGACGAGGTCCAGGCGGTGTACCGCTCGCAGGGCGTGGCGATCCACGACAAGCACATCGAGATCATCGTGCGGCAGATGCTGCGCCGGATCACGGTGCTCGAGTCGGGTGACACGCAACATGCTGCCGTCCGACCTGGTGGACCGCGTCCGCTTCGAGGAGGAGAACCGTCGCGTGGTCTCCGAGGGCGGCAAGCCGGCCTCGGGTCGCCCGGAGCTCATGGGCATCACCAAGGCCTCGCTCGCGACCGAGTCGTGGCTCTCGGCGGCCTCCTTCCAGGAGACCACCCGGGTGCTCACCGACGCGGCCATCCACGGCCGTTCGGACTCGCTGCGCGGTCTGAAGGAGAACGTCATCATCGGCAAGCTGATCCCGGCCGGCACCGGCCTGGAGCGGTACCGGAACATCCGGGTCGAGCCGACCGAGGAGGCCCGCGCCGCGGCGTACTCCGTCACCGGCTACGACGCCTACGACTACGAGTTCGGTTCGTCCGGGCACGCGGTCGCGCTGGACGACTTCGACTTCGGGTCGTACCAGAACTGAGTCACCCAGGAGCCCCGCGAACCGACCGGTTCGCGGGGCTCCTGCCATGTGTGGGTACCGCTCCCGGCATGGGCGAGCACGAGAAGACCGACGTGACCGAGGCCGACCGCCTGGCGACGGCAGGTGCGGAGACCAACGCGAGGCCCGGTCAGGACGAGGTGGGGCCGGTGTCCGGCGAGGCCGAGGAGCAGGCCGGGACACGACAGCCCGGCGCGGACCCGGAGGACGCCGAGCAGATCGAGCAGGACCGGCAGGAGCGCCTCGACCCCGACAACCGGCCGGACGGCGTCGAGGTGGACAACACCGACCGCGAGTTCGACGCGGAGAAGGGACTGTTCACCGACTCCGAGGGCTACGAGCAGGCCGACGAGCGGTTCCCGCCGATCGGAGAACAGGGAGCCTGACGGCAACCCAACCCCGTCCCACCGCGTCTATCCCTGTGGAAGGTCGAGACGAGGGAAGTGATCGGGATGCGTGGGATCGTGCGGGACGTGGCTGTGCTGGTGCTGGCCACCGTGATGGGCGTCGGCGTGGTGCTGGCGATGAGCGCGGACGCCGCGCGGTCGGCCACACCGGGCCGGTGCACCAACGACGACCTGACCGCGAGGTACCGCGGTGGTGACGCGGCCACGAGCCACGTCTACGGCCGGATCGTCCTCACAGAACACCTCCGACTCCCCGTGCTGGGTGAAGGGGTACGGCGGCCTCTCGTACGTCGGCCACGGCGACGGCACCCAGATCGGTGCCGCGGCCGACCGGACGGGGAGCAAGAGGCCCAAGACGGTCCTCCGGCCCGGTGACAAGGTCCGCAGCAGGGTGGTCGAGACCTCGACCGGGCCCTACCCGAAGAAGGAGTGCAAGCCCCGCAAGGTCGACGGCTTCCGGGTCTACCTCCCGGACGAGACCCGCTCCCAGTTCATCGCGCACGAGACGACGGGCTGCGCGAACAGCGCCATCCACCTGCTGAGGCACACGGCGTACCGCTGAGCCGTGAGGCGGACGCCCGTCAGGGGCGAAGGCGCCGGTTGACCTGCTCCGGGGCGAACTGGTGGTCCACGCCCAGACGCGCCAGCCCGACCACCGCGGCGTCCTCGCCGAGGGAGCCCAGCCGCAGGTCGAGATGCCGGGTCGCGCGCGGCAGGGCCGAGCTGTAGAGCGTCTCCCGGATGCCCGCGAGCAGGGGCGCCGAGGCGAGTGCGCCACCGATCAGCACCACCTCGGGGTTCAGCAGGCAGACGACGGTGGCCATGACCTCGCCGATGCGGCGCCCGGCGTCCTGCGCGAGACGCGCCGCCCCCGTGTGGCCCGAGCGGATCAGCTCGCCCACCTCGTGGCCGGACGACGCCGGGACGCCCAGCGCAGTCAGCTCCGCCGCGACGGCGCGGCCACTGGCCACCGCCGCCAGGCAGCCGTGCCTGCCGCACTGGCACAGCGCGTCCGACCTCGGGGACACCTGGACGTGGCCGATGTCGCCGGCGCCGCCGTCCGCGCCGGTGTAGAGGCGGCCGTCGATCACGATGCCGGTGCCGATGCCGGTCGAGACCTTGACCAGGACCAGGGAGCGGGCGCCCCCGTGCCCGGCCGAGTACTCACCGAGGGCCGCGGCGTCGGCGTCGTTCGCCGACAGCACGGTCACGCCCGGCAGCGTTCCCTGGAGGTGCTCGGCGACCGGGTACGCGTCCCAGCCCGGGAGGATCGGCGGCTGGCTCGGACGCCCGGACTCGGGGTCCGCTGGGCGTCGCGGCGATGGCTCGCGCGGCCGGCACGGTGGCCGTGGGACTCGGCGGTCGGGTGGACCGTCCGGGTCCCGACGTCTTCGATGCGGTCTTCCCCGTCCACGGGCGGCCTCGGTCCCTGGCCGAGGCGCTCGACGTGGAGGTGACGACGGCCGAGATCGCCGCGACCGCCGCGGAGGTCTACCGGCTCTTCGTGCGTTGCCGATGAGTCCGAGGGTGCGGGCCGGTCCACCCTGCATGGACGACCGCCTCGACCAGCTGGCCCGTGACGTGCTCGACGGCGTCCGGTACGTCGCGCTCGGCACCGTCGACGAGGACGGGCGGCCGAGGGTCTCGCCGGTGTACTTCGTGCACCACGAGCACACCCGCCTGTACTGGGTCTCCTACGACGACACCCACCACTCGGCGAACATCGCTCGCGACGACCGGGTCAGCGGCGTGGTGTTCGACTCGACCGTGGTGCCCGGACCCGACACCAGGGCCGTGTACGTCGTCGGCCGCGCGCGCGAGGTCCCTGCGGGCGAGCTCGACGAGCACCTGCCGGTCGCGTTCGACGACGCACGCGGCGGCCGCGACTTCAGCCGCGAGGAGCTGACCGACCCGGACGACCGCATCCGGCTGTTCGTCCTGCACGTCGAGCAGTGCGAGGTCCACGTCCGGGCCGGCGACCCCGAGCTCGGCACCGGGAGGGACCGGCGGATTCCCGTCCATCCCTGACCACCTGGGACAATCGGGGCATGACCGTCCCGACCCGCACCGACGTGCTCGTCGTGGGCGCCGGACCCGCCGGGTCGGCGGCCGCGGCCTGGGCGGCGCGGGCGGGCCTCGACGTCGTGATCGCGGACGCGGCGGTCTTCCCGCGCGACAAGACCTGCGGTGACGGGCTCACCCCGCGCGCGGTCCACGAGCTCCAGCTGCTCGGCCTCGAGGACTGGCTGCGCGCCCACACGGTCAACCAGGGGCTGCGTGCCCACGGGTTCGGCCAGACGCTGCTGCTGCCCTGGCCGGGCGGCACCCTGCCGGCCTGGGGCTCCGCGGTCGCCCGCACCGAGCTGGACGACCACCTCCGCACCACCGCCATCAAGGCCGGTGCGACCGCCCTCGACGGCGCCCGTGCCGTCGACGTCCGGATGGACGGCGGCAGGGTCGGTGCGGTCGTCTTCAAGACCGACGGCGGACCGGTCGAGATCGAGTGCCGGCACCTCGTGGTGGCCGACGGCGTCCGCTCGCCGCTCGGCAAGGTGCTCGGCCGCGAGTGGCACCGCGACACCGTGTACGGCGTGGCCGGCCGCGCCTACATCGCCTCCGAGATGTCCGACGACCCGTGGATCAGCTCGCACCTCGAGCTGCGGGACCAGGACGACAAGGTCCTGTCGGGCTACGGCTGGATCTTCCCGCTGGGCACCGGTGAGGTGAACATCGGCGTCGGGACGCTGGCGACCGCCAAGCGGCCCGCCGACATCGCGATCAAGCCGCTGATGGCCCACTACACCGACCAGCGCCGCGACGAGTTCGCCCTGAGCGGCGACCTGCGGATGCCGACGTCCGCACTGCTGCCGATGGGCGGCGCGGTCAGCAACGTCGCCGGCCCCAACTGGGCGCTGATCGGCGACGCCGCCGCCTGCGTCAACCCGCTCAACGGCGAGGGCATCGACTACGGCCTCGAGACCGGCCGGTTCGTCGCCGAGCTGATCGCCGCCGGTGACCCGGACCTCGAGACGGCCTGGCCCGCACTGCTGCGCGAGCACTACGGCGAGTCGTTCTCGATCGCCCGGCGGCTCGCGGGTCTCGTGACGGTCCCGTGGGTGCTGCCCCGGTTCGGTCCGGCCGGCATGCGCTCGGACTGGCTGATGACGCTCGCCCTGCGCTGGATGGGCAACCTCGTCACCGACGAGGACCGGGACCGCTCGGCGCGGGTGTGGCGCTGGGCCGGGAAGCGGTCGATCGCCCGCGACGCCCGCCCGCCGTTCGCCTGAGCCGCTCCGAACACGGACGTGGGAACCGACGGCGACCGCGTCTACCGCTCGGTCATCCGCGGCGGCCGGGCGCTGCTGCGCGCCCTCGACCTGACGGTCCGGTCCGAGGGGCAGGAACACGTGCCCACCGACGGGCCCGTCGTGCTGGCAGCGACGCACGTCTCGTTCCCCGACTTCCTGTTCGTCGGACAGGGCCTGCTCGGACGGCGCCTGGTCCGGTTCATGTGCCGCTCCGACATCTGGGACGCCCCGCTGCCCGGCAAGCCCGTGGGCCGGGGCATGGAGGCGATGCGGCACATCCCCGTCGACCGGTCGGCCCCGGCGGCGGCCTACCTCCGCGGCCGCTCGCTGCTCCGGGAGGGTGAGGCGATCTGCGTCTTCCCCGAGGGCGGGATCTCCGCGGCCTACGTCGTCCGGGCCCTGATGCCCGGCGCGGTGGCGCTCGCCCGCGAGACGGGCGCGCCCCTCGTGCCGGTCACCCTGTGGGGGAGCCAGCGCATCTGGGCGCAGAAGAGGTCCCCGGACGCACCGTTCCCGAGGCCCGACCTGACCCGGCACCGCCTGGTCGACGTCCGCTTCCGCGAGCCGATGCACGTCCCGCCCGACGCGGACCTGACGGCGACCACCCTCGAGCTGGGCAGGCGGATGCACGAGGGGCTCGAGGAGCTGCAGCTGCTGCCCGAGCACCGGCCCCGGCCGGGGGAGTACGCGCCGTGGTACCCGGCGCACCTGGGCGGGCACGCGCTCGACCGGGCGGAGTCGTTCCGGATCGACGGCATGCCCGGGTCGGCCGTGTGGCCGACGTGGGGCCCCGGGGCCGGCACCTAGGGTGGACGGTGTGGTGCAACGGACGGGACGGCCTGGTCGACAGGTCCGGAAGGTGCAGCGGGTGGCGGCGTACGCCGTGATCATCCGCAACGAGCAGATCCTGCTCAGCCGGCTCGCCTCCCGCCTGACGAGCAAGGAGCTGTGGACGCTGCCCGGCGGTGGACTCGAGCACGGCGAGGACCCGCGCGACGCGGTGGTCCGCGAGGTGCACGAGGAGACCGGGCTCGACGCCCAGATCGGCGAGGTCGCGCACGTCTACTCCTTCCACCAGGACAACACCTGGCGCCAGGGGCGGCGGGCGGACGCGCACTCGCTGCGGATCGTCTACGACGGCTGGGTGCCGGTCGACAGCCCCGAGCCGCACGTCGTCGAGGTCGACGGCTCGACCATGGACGCCGCCTGGCAGCCGCTCGAGGACGTCCTGGACGGCACGCTGCCCACGGTCGGGCTGGTCACCGAGGTGCTGGAGAAGCACCGAGCGTTCCAGCTGCAGCGGGTCGCGGCGTACGCGCTCGTGATCCGCGGCGACGACGTGCTGCTCGTCCGGAACTCGCCGCGCGGCCCCTACCCGGGAGGCTGGACGCTCCCCGGTGGCGGGATCGACCACGGCGAGTCACCGCAGCAGGCGGTGGTCCGGGAGGTCGCCGAGGAGACCGGACTGGACTGCGAGGTCGGCGAGGTCCTCACCGTGACCGACTCGCACTTCGAGGGCACCGCCCCCTCCGGACGCACCGAGGACTTCCACACCGTCCAGATCGTCTTCGAGGGCACCGTCACGGGCGACCAGCCCCCGCGGGTGGTCGAGGAGGGCGGGACGTCGGACGACGCCGCCTGGGTGGCGCTGGCCGACCTCGACACGCTCACGCTCCGGCCCAACGTCCGCGCCGCGCTCGCCGCCAGGGAGCGGCGGTCCCGATGACGGAGACGGTGTTCACGTACGCCGCGCCGGCGCTCAAGTTCGGGACGGGCGCCAGCGCGGAGGTCGGCCACGACCTGGCCGCGTTCGGCGCCCGCCGGGTCCTGCTCGTGACCGACGCGGGGGTCGCGGCCACCGGCCACCCCGACCGGATCGCCGACCAGGTCCGCGCCCGCGGCCTCGAGGTCGTCGTGTACGCCGAGGCACGGGTCGAGCCGACGGACGAGTCGATGGACGCGGCGATCGCGTTCGCGAAGGAGCATCAATCCCCAGGGAGCCCCTTCGACGCGGTGCTCGCCGTCGGCGGCGGCTCCTCCATCGACACCGCCAAGGCGGTCAACCTGCTCATCACCAACCCCGGCGAGCTGATGGACTACATCAACGCGCCGGTCGGCAAGGCCCGCGCGCCCGAGCACCCGCTCCTGCCGCTGGTGGCGGTGCCGACCACGACGGGCACGGGCGCCGAGAGCACCACCATCTGCGTGCTCGACGTCCTCGCGCTGCACGTCAAGACGGGCATCAGCCACGCCGCGCTGCGGCCCAGGCTGGCGATCGTCGACCCGGCACTGACCATGACGCAGCCGGAGACGGTGACGGCCGCGGCCGGCATGGACATCCTGTGCCACGCGCTGGAGAGCTACACCGCGCGCTGGTACGCCGACTTCGACGCGAAGCAGCCCGAGCAGCGGGTGCCGTACTGCGGTGCCAACCCGATCGCCGACCTGTGGTCCGAGAAGGCGCTCGGCCTGCTCGCCGGCGCCTTCCGCGCCGCGGTCGACGACGGGAGCGACATCCTGGCGCGGGAGCAGATGGCGATGGCGGCGACCTTCGCCGGTCTGGGCTTCGGCAACGCCGGGGTGCACATCCCGCACGCCAACGCCTACCCCATCGCGGGCCGGGTGCGCTCGTACGTGCCGCACGGCTACCCCGAGGGCGAGCCGATCATCCCGCACGGGATGGCGGTCTCCATGACCGCTCCCGCGGCCTTCACGTTCACGTTCGACGCCGCGCCGGAGCGACACATCCGCGCCGCCCGGCTGCTCGACCCCGACTCGACCGGCACGGGCCGGGACACGCTCCCGCGCGTGCTCAGCGCACTCATGGCGGACATCGGCATGCCCAACGGTCTCGCCGAGGTCGGCTACGGCGAGGCGGACGTACCGGCCCTGGTCGCGGGCGCGGTCCAGCAGCAGCGGCTGTTGGCCACGTCACCGAAGACGCCCACGGAGGAGGACCTCGCCCGGATCATCGGGGCGTCGATGGAACACTGGTGAGGTGACAGCCGGCCCGGATCTGGTGCAGGAGCTGCGCCGCCGGGGAGTCACCGACGTGGACGACTCGACCCTGACGCGCGCGCTGTACTCCAGCGACGCCTCGCTCTACCGGGTCGTGCCCCGCGTGGTCGCCAGGCCGAGGTCGACCGACGAGATCATCGCGGTCCTCGACGCCTCGCTCACGCTGGGCGTCCCCGTCACCATGCGCGGCGCCGGCACGTCGATCGCCGGGAACGCGGTCGGCCCGGGCATCGTCGTCGACACCGTGAAGCACCTCGGCAGCGTGCTCGCCATCGACCCCGAGGCCCGGACCGCCGTCGTCCAGCCGGGGACCGTGCACGCCAACCTCCAGAGGGCGGCGGCGCCGTACGGCCTCCGCTTCGGGCCGGACCCGTCGACCCATCCGCGCTGCACCATCGGCGGGATGATCGGCAACAACGCGTGCGGATCGCGGGCGCTCGGCTACGGCAGGACCGCGGACAACGTCGAGGGGCTCACGGTCGCGCTCGGCACGGGCGAGGTCTGGGACGGCAGGGAGTCCACGACCGCCACGGACCGGTTGTCCGCGCTGGGCGACCACCACCTCGGCCACATCCGGACGCACTTCGGGCGGTTCACCCGCCAGGTCAGCGGCTACTCGCTCGAGCACCTGCTGCCCGAGCGCCGCCGGCTCGACCGGTTCTTCGTCGGCTCGGAGGGCACCCTCGGAGTGGTCCTCGAGGCGACCGTGCGCCTCGTCGAGACGCCGGCGACCCCGCTGCTCGTCCTCCTGGGCTACCCGTCGATGGCCGAGGCGGCGGACGCCGTGCCCGGGCTGCTCGCGGCCGGCGCCGGCCGGCTCATCGCGTGCGAGGGCCTCGACGCCCGGATCGTCGACCTGGTGAGGGCCAGGGGTTCGGCGGTCCCGGAGCTGCCGAGAGGTTCCGGCTGGCTGTTCGTCGAGGTCGCGGGCGAGGGTGCCTCGTCACTCGCGGCCACGCTCGTCGCGGAGTCGAGCGCGCTCGGTCACCGCGTGGTCGGGGACGTGGGCGAGCAGGCCGCGCTCTGGCGGATCCGCGAGGACGGTGCCGGCCTGGCCGCCCGCAGCCTGCAGACCCCGGCGTACTCCGGCTGGGAGGACGCCGCCGTCCCGCCGGAGCGCCTCGGCGCGTGGCTCCGCGACTTCGACGAGCTGCTGCGCGACCACGGCCTCGACGGCGTGCCGTACGGACACTTCGGTGACGGCTGCGTGCACGTGCGCATCGACTTCCCGTTCGCGCCCGGTGACGACCGGGGACGCACGGTGTTCCGCGACTTCCTCACCGCCAGCGCGCACCGGCTGCGCGAGCACGGCGGGTCGTTGTCGGGGGAGCACGGTGACGGGCGGGCCCGGTCCGAGCTGCTGCCGCTGATGTACGACGCGGAGTCGATCGCGCTGTTCGCGGCGGCCAAGGCCGCGTGCGACCCCCGCAACCTGTTCAACCCCGGCAACATCGTCGACCCCGCGCCGCTCGACGCCGACCTGCGCCCGGTGCGCCCACGCGCCTCCGTGCGGACCGCTCTCAAGCTCGTCCACGACGGCGGCTCGTTCGGCGACGCCGTGCACCGGTGCACCGGTGTCGGCAAGTGCGTGGCCCCGTCGACGAACGGCGTGATGTGCCCGTCGTACCTCGCGACGCGCGACGAGAAGGACGCCACCCGTGGCCGCGCGCGGGTGCTGCAGGAGGCGCTCGACGGGTCCCTGGTCAAGGGGCTGGCCGACCCGGCCGTCGCCGAGGCGCTGGACCTGTGCCTGGCCTGCAAGGGCTGCGCGTCGGACTGCCCGACCGGCGTCGACATGGCGACGTACAAGGCGGAGGCGCTCTACCAGCGGCACGAGGTCGAGGGCGTCCGCCGCCCGCGCAGCCACCGACTCCTGGGCCGGCTGCCGTGGTGGGCCGACCTGGCCGCACCGGTGGCGCCGCTCGCGAACCGGATGGCCCGCTTCGGCCCGGCCGCGCGCCTCGCCAAGGCCGCCGCCGGCATCGACCAGCGCCGGTCGATCCCCGCGTTCGCACCCAAGACGATGCGCAGGGTCGCGCCGACGGGCGGCACGCCGGACGTGTGGATCTGGGCCGACTCGTTCACCGACCACTTCTTCCCGGACCACGGTCTCGCGACGATCCGCTACCTCGAGTCGGTCGGCCTGACGGCGCGGGTGATCCCGGACGACGCGTGCTGCGGGCTCACCCTCATCACGACCGGGCAGCTCGACCGGGCGCGGACCCAGATGGAGCGGACGGTCGCGGCGCTGCGTCCGTACGTCGAGTCGGGCGTGCCGGTCATCGGCCTGGAGCCGTCCTGCCTGGCCACCCTGCGGAGCGACGCGGCGGAGCTGACCGGCGAGAACGTGGACGTGCTGAGCCTCGCCGAGCTGATCACCCGTCGTGAGCTGCCCGTGCCCGACCTGTCCGGCGTCGAGATCGTCGCCCAGCCGCACTGCCACCACCACGCGGTCATCGGCTGGGCGGCCGACCAGGCGCTGCTCGAGAAGGCCGGTGCCACGGTCACCCGGGTCGCCGGGTGCTGCGGCCTCGCCGGCAACTTCGGCATGGAGCAGGGCCACTACGAGGTGTCGGTCGCGGTCGCCGAGACGCACCTGCTGCCCGCCGTGCGCGGCAACCCGGGCGCCGTCGTGCTCGCCGACGGGATGTCCTGCAAGGTCCAGCTCGACGACCTGGCCGGGGTCAGGGCGCTCCACCTGGCGCAGCTGCTCGCCGGTAGCGACCGCCGAACGCGACGGTCCACGTCACCCCGTCGTCCGCCGACGTCTCCCAGACCTGACGGACGTCCTCGCCCTCCTGGCTCCACGTGATGCGCTGGCGCTCGCCCCCGGAGAGCCCCTGCATCACCATCGCGCCGTCGTCGCGGAGGCCGCCGTCCAGCAGGAGCATGTCGCCGCCGGAGTCGACCCAGGTCTGGTGCCAGCAGTGCCGCTCCTGGTCGAAGCAGTTGAGGCTGTGGCCCTCGATGCCGCTGTCGCTGCGCCAGTGCTCGGCCAGCGTGCCGGTGCCGAAGAGGGGCCGGATCGAGTTCACGCCCAGGTGGGCACCGGCCGGCCCGAAGACGTCCCACTCACCGATCCAGAAGTCGAACTCGTGCGCGTGATCGTCGCCCATGGCCTCAACCTAGACTTGTGCGGTGAACCCGAGGCACCGGCGGCTCGTGATCCCGCTGGCCCTGGGGATCCTGCTCCTCATCGTCGTCGTCGCCTCGGTGATGTGATGGCCGGCCGGACCGAGCCACTGCTCCGCGCGCTGTCGCAGGTGCGCGCCCACCTCCTCGACCCGGACGCACTGGTCCGGGCGGTCGCGTCCGGCAGGCAGAAGGGCGCCGAACCGGCCTGGCGCCGGGCCGAGCTGCGCTACGTCGACCTCAAGGCCGGACGGCACCTCCAGGTCACGACGTACGACGCGACGCAGGCGCACACGCACAACCACGCGGTCGGTGAGCAGGCCCGGGACGCCGTCGACGCGCTGCTCGACGTGCCGTTCGCGAACTGGCACGTCGACACCGCGACGGAGTCGCACCAGGTCCGGGTCACCAAGCCGAACCAGGCCGTGATCACGACCAGCGAGCGCACGGAGCCCGTCGAGGCCGAGCGCGGGCACGACCGCGACAAGGAGCGCCTGCTGCCGTCCGACGACCCGCTGTTCCGCGCACTCGGCCTGGCCGACGGCGAGGGCCGGATCAAGCCGACCCGGCAGGCCAAGGTCCGCCAGGTCGAGGAGTTCCTCCGGCTGCTCGACGGGGCGATCGTCACGGCGATCGACAAGGGACACCTGCGCCGGCCGACCGCCGACGAACCGCTGCGCGTCGTGGACCTCGGCTGCGGCAACGCCTACCTGACCTTCGCGGCTCACCGGTACCTCAGCGACGTCCGCGGACTCCCCGTGCGCCTGACCGGCGTCGACGTGAAGGAGCAGTCGCGTGAGCACAACACCGCCGTGGCGGCCGACCTCGGCATCGACGCGACGTTCGTGGTCGGGTCGATCTCCGACGCGGCGATCGACCCCGCGCCCGAGGTCGTGCTCGCACTCCACGCGTGCGACACCGCGACCGACGAGGCGCTGGCCCGCGCGGTCGAGTGGGCATCGCCGCTGGTGCTCGCCGCGCCCTGCTGCCACCACGACGTCGCCGCCCAGCTGCGGAAGGCCCCGACCCCGGCGCCGTACGCGATGGTCACCCGGCACGGCATCCTGCGCGAGCGCCTGGCGGACACCCTGACCGACGCGGTCCGGGCCTCGCTGCTGCGGCAGCAGGGCTACAGGGTGGACGTCGTCCAGTTCGTCGAGAGCCGGCACACGCCGCGCAACACCATGCTCCGCGCGACCCGCACCGGCGGACCGGTCGCCGGCGGCGGGGTCCGCAAGGAGTACGACGAGCTCGTGGCGTCGTGGGGGATCTCGCCCAGGCTCGCGGAGCTGCTCGGTGCGTGAGCTGCTGGCCACCCTCCTGCTCCCGCTGGTCCTGGCCGGCGCCGACGACCCGACGGTCGAGCTGACCTTCCAGGACCCGGAGATCATCGAGTCGAGCGGGCTGGCCGTCGTGGGCGAGTACCTCGTGACCACGAACGACTCGGGTGACACGGGCCGCGTCTTCGTGGTCGACGACTCCGGTGCGACCGTCGGAGTGACCGGCTGGGGCGACCCCGAGGACGTCGAGGCGCTCGCTCCCGCGGGTGGCGACTCGGTGTGGGTCGGTGACATCGGCGACAACAGCGGGAACCGCGACTCGATCCGGATCACGGAGGTCCCGGTCGGCGGGGTGCGCGCCGACGTCGACGGGCCGGCGTACGAGCTGGTCTACCCGGACGGCGCCCGCGACGCCGAGTCGCTCCTGGCCGACCCGACGACCGGCCGGCTCTACGTCGCGAGCAAGGAGATCTTCGGCGGGCTGCTCTACGCGGTGCCGGAGGAGCTCGACCCGGACCGGCCGAACAGGCTCACGGAGATCGGCGCGGTGATGCCGATCGCCACCGACGGGGCGTTCTTCCCCGACGGCCGGCACCTCGTCCTGCGCGGGTACGACAGCGCGGTCGTCTACACGTTCCCCACCCTCGAGGAGGTCGGTGAGATCCCGCTGCCCGACCAGGAGCAGGGCGAGGGCGTCGCCGTGGACGGCGACGACCTCCTGATCAGCACCGAGGGCGCCCGGTCCGACGTGCTGCGGGTGCCGCTCCCGGAGGAGGTCCGGGCGGCGATGGAGCCGCTGACCGCGACGCCGTCGCCCAGCCCGAGCGACCCACCGCGGACCGAGTCGCGCGAGGGCAAGGACCTGCCCGAGACGACCGAGTCGGTCCGGAGCCCGTGGCCGTGGTTCCTCAGCGGCTTCATCGGCCTGGGGATCATCGTCGTGTTGATGCGGTCACTCCGGCGTCGCTAAGGAGCCCGACTGGTTACCTTCACGCCATGCCGCGCCTCCGCCGTACCTCCCCCGACCAGCCGGGATGGACCCGTCGCCGGTCCGGCAAGGGCTTCGTCTACCTGGACGAGAAGGGACGTCGTCTGCCCGACGACGAGGCGGAGCGCGTCCGCGACCTGGTGATCCCGCCGGCCTGGGCGGACGTCTGGGTCACTCCGTACCCCAACGGACACCTGCAGGCGGTCGGCACCGACGACGCCGGGCGTCGCCAGTACCTCTACCACCCGCAGTGGCGGGAGCGCCGCGACGCGGAGAAGTTCGACCGGATGCTCCTGTTCGGCAAGGCCCTGGCGAAGGCCCGCGAGCGGGTGCTCCTCGACCTCGGGCTGGAGGGCATGCCCCTCGAGCGTGCCTGCGCCGCGGCCGTGCGGCTGCTGGACCTCGGCTACTTCCGGATCGGCAACGACGTGTACGCCGACGAGAACGGCAGCTTCGGCCTGACCACGCTCGAACGCCGACACGTCCGCAAGCACCAGGACACGCTCGTGTTCGCCTTCGTCGGCAAGTCGGGGGTCGAGCACGAGATCACCATCGACGACGCGGTCGTGGTCGAGGCCGTCGAGATCATGCGCCGTCGCCGGACGAAGGGCGACGACCGCTTGTTGTCGTACCGCGATGGGCGGTCCTGGCGTTCGTTGCTTCCCGACCTCGTCAACGACTACGTGCGGGAGACGACCGGACTCGAGTCGACCGCCAAGGACTTCCGGACCTGGCATGCCACGGTGCTGGCCGCCGCGGCGTTGGCCGAGTCGCCCGAGCCGGGGGAGACCAAGGCGTCGCAGAAGCGGGCGGTCGCGGGTGCGATGAAGGAGGTGTCGTCGTTCCTCGGCAACACGCCGACGCTCGCGAAGTCGTCGTACGTCGACCCGCGGGTCATCGACGCCTACGAGCGCGGGAACACGATCGAGCGGGCGACCCGGCGCAGGTACGAGACGACCGACGAGCGACAGGCGGCCCTCGAGCGCGCGACCCTCAAGCTGTTGCGGGAGTTCGAGTGATCGTGACCTGCGTCCAGGGCGACATCACCGAGCAGGACGTCGACGCGGTCGTGAACGCCGCCAACAACCGGATGCGCGGTGGTGGCGGCGTCGACGGGGCGATCCACCGGGCGGGCGGTCCCGCGGTCCTCGAGGACTGTGTGGCTCGCTTCCCCGACGGCCTCGCCACCGGTGACGCGGGCTGGACGACGGCCGGCGACATGTCGGCCACCTGGGTCATCCACGTCGTCGGGCCGAACCGGAACGCCGGCCAGACCGACCGGTCCCTCCTCACGTCCTGCTACTCCCGTGCCCTGGAGGTCGCGGACGAGATCGGCGCCCGGTCGGTGGCGTTCCCCCTGGTGAGCGCGGGGGTCTACGGCTGGCCCAAGGACGACGCGATCGCGGCGGCGCTCGAGGTGCTCCGGTCGGCCGACACGCAGGTTGCCGAGGCGCGGATCGTCGCCTTCGACGCCGCGACGGCCGATGCGATCCGGGCGCAGCTGGGAGCCGATCCGGCCTAGGGTCCGTCCCATGCGGGTGAGGTGGTTGGTCGCGCTTGCCCTCGTCGTGGGTCTGACGGCCTGCGGCGACCCGCCGGACTCCCGGTCCGTCACGGAGGAGTCGCACGCGAAGGTCCCGTTCGACGGCGACCTCGCCGGCAAGGGGGGCGCCGAGCGCGCGCTCGAGTGCTCGGGTGACGTCTACCGCACCGGAGTGGGTGACCCGGAGGGTGGACTCGAGGAGAACGGGGACAGCCCGGGACTGGGCCTCGACCACTGGCTCGACCCCGAGGGCTACCTCCACCAGGTCCCTGAGACCGGCTACGCGGTGGAGACCGAGGACGGTGACCGCGCGCTGATCTCGTACGACAACGAGGCCGACGAGACCGTCATCGCCTTCGCGATGCGGGACGGGCAGACCGACTACTACCAGGACGGTGAGGGCTGGATGGTCGAGTCGTACGCCATGTGCGACCCGGCCGACTGGCCGCAGAACGTCACGGACGGCCTGGACATCGGCGTGTGGCAGGACGAGTCCGGCACGTCGGTGCCGGTCACGACGGTCGTCTCGTTCCACGGACCCGAGCACTGTGGCTGGCAGGAGAGCACCTGGATCTGGCTCGGCGAGGACGGCGCCGACGGCGAGTTCATCGGCAACCCGACCCGCGACCTGAGGGACGGCCTGCAGACGACGTACGAGCTCGACGTCCCCGTCCCCCCGGATGCGCGCGACACGGGCTGGTCGCACGACGGCAACAGGCTTCTCATCGCCGAGGACGGGTCGGCCGCCTACCTGGTGTCCACCGTCGCCGACGCGGACCGGACCGTCGGGGACCGCTGGCCGGCCCCGAAGAAGCTGGGGTCGATCAGGTGCGCCTGAGAGGCGTCAGAGACGTTCGATCACCCAGTCGATGCAGGCGGTGAGCGCCGCCACGTCCTCCGGGTCGATCGCGGGGTACATCGCGACCCGCAGCTGGTTGCGGCCGAGCTTGCGGTAGGGCTCGGTGTCGACGATCCCGTTGGCGCGCAGCACCCTGGCGATCTCGGCGGCGTCGATGCCCTCGGTGAAGTCGATGGTGCCGATCACCAGCGACCGGTGCGCCGGGTCCGCGACGTACGGGAAGGTGTGCGGCGACGCCTCGGCCCAGCCGTACAGGTTGGCGGCGGACCGCGTGGTCCGCTCGACCATGCCCGTGAGCCCGCCCAGGCTGTTCATCCAGTCGAGCTGCTCGGCCATCAGGAACAGCGTCGCCACCGACGGGGTGTTGTACGTCTGGTTGAGCCGGGACTGCTCGATCGCGGTGCTCAGGTCGAAGAACGCCGGGATGTGCCGGTCGGAGGCAGCGATCCGCTCGGCGCGCTCGATCGCGGCCGGCGAGAACGTCGCGACGAACAGGCCGCCGTCCGAGGCGAACGACTTCTGCGGCGCGAAGTAGTACACGTCGGTCTCGGTCAGGTCGACCGGCAGTCCGCCGGCACCCGAGGTGGCGTCGATGAGCACGAGCGAGCCCTCGTCGGCCCCCTCCGGCCGGACGACGGGGGACATCACCGCCGTCGAGGTCTCGTTGTGCGCCCAGGCGTAGGTGTCCACGCCGGCCTCGGCGACCGCGGTCGGCAACGTGCCGGGGTCGCTCTTGATCACGCTCGGGTCGTCCAGCCACGGCGCGGCCGTGACCGCGGTGGCGAACTTCGCGGAGAACTCGCCGAACGACAGGTGCTGGCTCTTCTGCTCGATCAGGCCGAACGTCGCGACGTCCCAGAACGCCGTCGCGCCGCCGTTGCCGAGGACCACCTCGTAGCCGTCGGGCAGCGAGAACAGGTCGGCCAGGCCCGCACGGACACGGCCGACCACCTCGCGCACCGGTGCCTGCCGGTGGGAGGTCCCCATCAGGCCGCGCCCGGTGGCGGCCAGGGCGTCGAGGTGACCGGGCTGGATCTTGGACGGACCTGCGCCGAACCGCCCGTCCGCGGGCTTGAGGTCGGCCGGGATCTGCAGGTCGGTCATGGCCCTATCCTCTCAGTCGGCCCATCCAGTCCCGTCGAGGAGTCCAGTGCCCGAACTGCGCATCGAGCGCGTGCCGTACGGCCACCCGGACGCGCTGCTGCTCATCGAGGAGGTGCAGCAGGAGTACGTCCGCCGCTACGGCGGCCGCGACGACACCCCGATCGACCAGACCGCCTTCGAGCCGCCCGGCGGCAGCTTCTTCGTGGGCTACGAGGTGACCGAGGAGGGCATGGACCTGCCCGTCGCGATGGGTGCCTGGCGGATGCGCACCGACGTCGAGGCGCTGGGGACGACACGGTGCGCCGAGGGCAAGCGGATGTACGTCGTCGAGTCGGCCCGCGGGTCCGGCTACGCCCGGGCGATCCTCGCCCACCTGGAGCGCACCGCCGCCGAGGCCGGTGCCGAGGTGATGATCCTCGAGACGGGCGTTCCGCAGCACGAGGGGATCGCGCTCTACGAGTCCTCGGGCTACGAGCCGATCCCGGGCTTCGGCTTCTACCGGGACTTCCCGGACAACCGCTGCTTCGCGCGGCGGCTGGCCTAGGTTCTGTCCATGGGCATCTTCGGCAACGACGCGCAGGGACAGGTCGACCTCGACGATCTCAAGGCCCGGGTGGCCAAGCTCGAGGCCGCCGTGGCGACGCTGCAGGCCCAGGCCGGCGCCGCCGTGCCGTACGGCGCGGCGCAGCCGGTGCCTCCCGCCGCGACCGCCGCGGGCACCCCGGTCGGTGACGCGGCCTGGCTGGCGGAGGTCCGGCAGCTGAAGGCCTCCGGCAACCTGATCCAGGCGATCAAGGCCTACCGCGAGCACACCGGCCTCGGGCTCAAGGAGGCCAAGGACGCGGTCGAGGCCCTCTACTGATCGACGACTGAGGTGCTGCTCCCGCTCAAGGTCGCGCAGGGCGTTCGCGACGGCACGGTGACCCTGGCCTACCGGCGCTGGAAGAAGCAGGACGTCGAGCCGGGCCGCCGGTTCACCACGGCCGCCGGCATGGTCCGGGTCGAGGCCGTGGACGTCGTCGACGCCGATGCGATCACCGACGAGGAGGCCCGGCTGGCCGGCTGGCCGGACGCGGACCGGCTCCGCAAGCGGCTGAACCCCGATGACTCGCTGCCGACCTACCGGGTGCGGCTCGTGTGGGACGGCGAGGACCCGCGGATCGCCCTGCGCGAGGACGCGGCACTGACCGACGAGGACGTGGCGGCGCTCGACGCGAGGCTCGCCCGGCTCGACAGGGCGAGCCCGGTCGGGCCCTGGACCATGACCACGCTCGCGCTGATCGGCGAGCACCCGCAGCGCCGCGCGCCCGACCTGGCCGAGATGGTCGGCCGCGAGACGGCACCGTTCAAGCTCGACGTCCGCAAGCTCAAGGCGCTGGGCCTGACCCGCAGCTTCGCGGTGGGCTACGAGATCTCGCCCCGCGGGCAGGCCTACCTGGACGGGACGACCCGGACCGGGTAGTCGCGCCGCCTGACCCGATCGGATGGGATTCCGCGAACCCGCAGACATCCGCCGCGGTCTTGCCTACGGTCGAACGATGCCCAAGCTCTTCTCCACGCTGGCCCTGCTGGCGGCACTCCTGCTCGCCCCCGCGGCGTACGCCGACGACAACGACCCGCCGCCGAACGGCAGCGGCGACGACGGCGCGGCCTCGCAGATCGAGGACTACTCGGGCTACGAGCCGCAGACCAAGTGCCACCCGAAGCCCCGCGCCGGCACCAAGGTGCTGGGCAGGTGGCTGGTCAAGAAGATCGGCGGGGGCGGCGGCGCCACGGGCCGAGCCTGCGGCGGCGGCGCGTCCGAGCACAAGGACGGCCGCGCCGTCGACTGGACGAACGACGCCACGACCAAGGCGGGACGGGCGAACGCCCAGAGGTTCCTGGACAAGATCTTCAAGACGGACAAGGACGGCAACACCCACGCGCTCGCGCGGCGGATGGGGATCATGTACGTCATCTGGAACGACCGGATGTACGCCGCCTGGGACCAGTTCGAGCCGGAGCCGTACCTCTCGTCCAGCTGCAAGTCGAAGAAGAAGTGCTCCAAGACGCTCCGCCACCGGGACCATGTGCACATCTCGCTGTCGATGGCCGGCGCCAAGGGGAAGACCAGCTGGTACGAGGGTCGGGTCTAGCCGCCCCACTCGTCCCGGCTGCAGGTCGTACCGCACCTCGCCCTGGCGCTCACGCCGCTGCCGCCACTCCGCCTCGGTCTCGGTCTCGTCGGGCGTCGCGGGACGGCCACGGACGAACCGCATGACCTCGGGGTCGGCGTTGAGCGCGACCAGGAGCGGGAGGTGGTCGTCGGCCACCGGCTCGAGGGCGAGCCGGGCGGTGCGGAGGGGTGTCAGCCCGCCCACTCCGTCTTCCAGCCGTCGACCTCGTCGGCCTTGCGGGCGGCGGGCCCGGCGTAGATCGCGGACGGCCGGATCAGCCGGCCGGTCGTCTTCTGCTCGAGGATGTGGGCCGACCACCCGCCCGTACGCGCGCAGGTGAACATCGAGGTGAACATGTTGGCCGGCACCTCGGCGAAGTCGAGGACGATCGCGGCCCAGAACTCGACGTTGGTCTCGAGCACGCGGTCGGGGCGGCGGGCGCGCAGCTCGGCCAGGGCGGCCTGCTCGAGGGCCTCGGCGACCTCGTAGCGCGGTGCGCCGAGCTCCTGAGCGGTGCGACGCAGGACGCGGGCGCGGGGGTCCTCGGCGCGGTAGACGCGGTGGCCGAAGCCCATCAGCCGCTCGCCGGAGTCGAGGAGCTGCTTGACGTAGGCCTCGGCGTCGCCGGTCTTCTCGACCTCCTCGATCATGCCGAGCACGCGGGACGGGGCGCCGCCGTGCAGGGGGCCGCTCATCGCGCCGATGGCGCCGGAGAACGCGGCGGCGACGTCGGCGCCGGTCGAGGTGATCACCCGAGCGGTGAACGTCGAGGCGTTCATGCCGTGCTCCGCCGCGGACGACCAGTAGGCGTCGATGGCCTTCACGTGAGCCGGGTTCGCCTCGCCGCGCCAGCGGATCAGGAACTTCTCGGCGAGCGTCGCGCCGCCGTCGACCTCGCTCTGGGGGACGACCGGCTTGCCGAGGCCACGGGCCGACTGGGCGGCGTAGGACAGCACCATGACGGCGACGCGGGACAGGTCGAGGCGGGCCTGCTCGTCGCTGATGTCGTAGGTCTGGCCCATGCCGAGCATGGGCGCGAGCATCGCGACGGACGCCTGGACGTCGGCCCGGACGTCGCCGGTGTGGATGGCGATGTTGTAGGGCTCCGCCGGCGGCAGGCCGGGGGAGTAGGTGCCGTCGACCAGCAGGCCCCAGACGTTCTCGAACGGCACCCGGCCGACGATGTCCTCGATGTCCACGCCGCGGTAGCGGAGCGCGGAGCCTTCCTTGTCGGGCTCGGCGATCTGGGTCTCGAAAGCGACGACCCCTTCGAGCCCGTGGTGTACCTCGACGTCAGCCATGCGGGCATTCTGCCCCACGCTGTGAGGGCCGTTACGCGTCGCCCTATTGTCAGGAACATGGCCGTCCACGTCCTGCACCCGAGCTCGTGAGCGACCTGCCCGACCTCGCCGCGGCCCGCGAGGAGTACACCCGCGGCGGCCTGGTCGAGTCCGACCTCCTGCCGGACCCGGTGGCGATGTTCGCGCGGTGGTACGACGAGGCGCGCGAGGCGGGCATCCACGAGCCGAACGCGATGGTGGTCGCGTCCGCGACCGCCGACGGTGTCCCGTCCGCCCGCTTCGTGCTGCTCAAGGGCTTCTCGGACGACGGCTTCGTGTTCTTCACCAACACCGCGTCCCGCAAGGGGGAGGAGCTCGCCGCCAACCCGGCGTGCGCCCTGCTGTTCCCGTGGCACCCGCTCGAGCGCCAGGTCCGGGTCGACGGCACGGCGTCCCTGCTGCCCCGCGAGGCCGTCGACGCGTACTTCGACGTGCGGCCCCGTCGCTCGCAGCTCGGCGCGTGGGCCTCGCACCAGTCGCGGGTCGTCGACGGGCGCGGCGAGCTGGACCGCGCGTACGCCGAGGCCGAGTCCCGGTACGCCGACGGGGACGTCCCGACCCCCGAGGAGTGGGGCGGATACCTCGTCCGCCCGGAGGCCGTCGAGTTCTGGCAGGGCCGGCCCGGCCGCATGCACGACCGCTTGGTCTACCACCGTTCCGGGGACGGCTGGCGCACCGAGCGCCTGGCGCCCTAATAGTCCGCACGGGCCATGCCCTGCGGGTCGCTCCAGACCTAGGCTGCTCGGTTGTGACCAAGCACCTCTTCCGCGGGAACCCGCGCCTGCTGATCGCCGCCGCACCGTGGGTGCTCGTCGTGCTGGCCATCAAGCTGGTGGTCGAGGTGACCGACTCCCACCTCTTCCAGCTGAGCCCGCTGCTGGCCGGTGCGATCGGTGCCGAGGTCTTCATCCTCGGCTTCCTGCTCAACGGCACCGCCGGTGACTTCAAGGAGGCCGAGAAGCTGCCGGGCGAGCTGGCCGCCGCGCTCGAGACCATCGCGGACGAGTGCCTGATCACCGCCAAGGAGTTCCAGCTCCCCGAGGCGAGGTCGGCGCTGGGCATGCTGATCGAGATCAGCCGGTCGGTCCGGCTCTGGCTGGTCCACGACCGCGGCCTGGACGACGTGCTGGCCGACATCCGGGCCCTGAACGAGCCCTACCGGGTCTTCGCGCCGGTCATCCAGGCCGGCTTCACGACGCGGCTCAAGACCGAGCAGTCGAACCTCCGCAAGACCGTGCTGCGCATGGACACGATGCGGCGCACGTCGTACGTCGCCGCGGGCTACCTCATCGCCGAGGTCACGGCGCTCCTGCTGATGTTCGTCCTGATCGTCACCGAGCTGGGCGAGACGGACAGCCACGAGTTCCAGGAGGTGGTCACGCAGCTGGTGCTGGTGGGCCTCATCTCCTACCTGCTGATCTACCTGGTGAGCCTGATCCGCGACCTGGACAACCCGTTCGAGTACCAGGACGGCAAGCCCGGCGCCGCGGACGTCAACCTGGAAGTGCTCGAGCGCAACGAGGACCGCCTCCGGGCGCTGCTCACCTCGCTCGACTCCCCGGCGCCTGCTCCGGCGCCCTCCGCTCCTCCGGTCACCGAGGAGGCGGTGGAACCGCAGGTCTGAGAACCACGTCCGACCGCGGGCTCCCCACAGACGTCAGGGTGGTCCGGAGGCGACGGTTCATGGGGGGCCCGGGGAGGGGCCCGTTCGTCACGGATCACCCTGGCTCCGCCAATGCCATTTGTGAGTGAGCGCTCACTCACTTAGAGTGGCCGGCGTGGAAGACACCGCCGTACGCCGCGAGCGTGCCCGTCCGCTGTCGCCGGGCGACCGTCGCGAGGCGATCATCGAGGCGACCCGGCCGCTGCTCCACGAGCACGGCCAGAACACGACGACGAAGCTCATCGCCGAAGCGGCCGGGATCGCGGAGGGCACGATCTTCCGGCACTTCTCGACCAAGGACGAGCTCTTCGACGCGGTGCTGGAGCGCGAGTTCGACCCGGAGAAGTTCCTCGAGCGGCTCGCCGAGATCGACCCGGACCTGCCCCTGCGGGAGCGGCTGACCGTCTACACCACCCTGCTGCAGCAGCGGTTCCTCGGGATCTTCCGGCTGATGGCCGCGATGGGCATGCCCAAGCCGCCCGCGAAGTACCAGGACGAGGATGCCCGCCGCAAGCTCCACGACGGGGGACTCGCGCTGCTCATCGGCGGCGACTCGCAGCACTTCAAGCTCCCGGTCGAGCGGGTCGCGGAGCTGCTCCGCGGCATGACCTTCGCGGCCAGCCACCCGCACCTCACCGACTCCAAGCCACTCATGCCCGAGGAGATCGTCGACGTGATCCTGCACGGTGTCCTCAAGCCCGGGAGCGAGCGATGACCCTGATCCGCCTCCTGCGCACCTACCTCGCGCCGTACCGGCCGTGGCTCGTGGCGATCTCGGTGCTGCAGTTCACCGGCACCGTCGCGATGCTCTACCTGCCCAGCCTCAACGCCGACATCATCGACCGGGGCGTGGCCGTCGGCGACACGGACTACATCATGCGCACCGGCGCCGTCATGCTCGGCGTCTCGTTCCTCCAGATCATCTGCTCGGTCATCGCCGTCGCCTGCGCGTCCCGCACGGCGATGTCGTTCGGCCGCGACGTCCGCGGGGCGGTGTTCCAGCGGGTCGGGTCGTTCTCCGGCCGCGAGGTCGCGCAGTTCGGCGCCCCGTCCCTCATCACCCGCAACACGAACGACGTGCAGCAGGTGCAGATGCTCGCCCTCCTGACCTGCACGCTCGCCGTCCAGGTGCCGATCATGATGGTCGGCGGCATCGTGATGGCGATGCGCGAGGACCTCGGTCTCTCCTGGCTGCTGGCGGTCGTCGTCCCCGCGCTGTTCCTGGCGGTCGGCGTGGTCGTCTCGCAGATGGTGCCGAGCTTCCGCGAGGTGCAGACCCGCATCGACGACGTGAACCGGATCCTGCGCGAGCAGATCAGCGGCATCCGGGTCGTGCGCGCGTTCGTCCGGGAGCCACGCGAGACCGAGCGCTTCGCCGAGGCGAACGACGGCCTCACCGAGGTCTCGATCCGGGCCGGCCGCTGGATGGCCAGCATGTTCCCGACCGTGATGCTCGTCGTGAACGTCTCGAGCGTCGCGGTGATCTGGTTCGGCGGGCACCGCGTCGACAACGGCGACATGCAGGTGGGGGCGCTGACCGCGTTCCTCAGCTATCTCATGCAGATCCTGATGAGCGTGATGATGGGGACGTTCATGCTGATGCAGATCCCCCGGTCGTCGGTCTGTGCGGACCGGATCACCGAGGTCCTCGACACCGAGTCCAGCGTCGTCCCGCCCGCCGCCGGTGTCGCCGGTGTGGACGTCCACGGGTACCTCGACCTCGACGGCGTCTCCTTCAGCTACCCGGGCGCCGAGCAGCCGGTCCTCTGCGACGTCGACCTCAGTGCCCGGCCCGGACAGACCGTGGCGATCATCGGCTCCACGGGCGCCGGCAAGTCCACGTTGCTCAACCTCGTGCCGCGGCTGTTCGACGCGACGTCCGGCTCGGTCCGCATCGACGGTGTCGACGTCCGCGACCTCGACCCCGAGGTGCTGTGGTCGCGCATCGGGCTGGTGCCCCAGCGGGCCTTCCTCTTCACGGGCACCATCCGGAGCAACCTGCTGCACGGCAAGCCGGACGCCACCGACGAGGAGCTCTGGCACGCCCTCGAGGTGGCGCAGGGTCGCGACTTCGTCGAGCGGATGCCCGAGGGCCTCGACGCCCCGATCGTCCAGGGCGGCACGAACGTCTCCGGCGGCCAGCGCCAACGGCTGGCCATCGCCCGGGCCCTGGTCCGCCGGCCCGAGATCTACCTGTTCGACGACGCGTTCTCCGCGCTGGACCTGACCACGGACGCCCGGTTGCGCGCGGCGCTGAGACCCGAGACCCGTGACTCCACCGTCGTCGTGGTCGCGCAGCGGGTGTCCAGCATCCGCGACGCCGACCTGATCCTGGTGCTCGAGGACGGCCGGGTCGTCGGCCGCGGCACCCACGACGAGCTGCTCGCCGACAACCCGACCTACCAGGAGATCGTCGAGTCCCAGCTCACCGCGGAGGAGGCGGCATGAGCACCACCACCACGCCGTCCCCCGCCCCCAAGGGCGGCACCGCGATGAAGCAGACGGAGCGCATCGAGGCGCCGATGGGCGGTCCCGGCCGCGGCCCGATGGGTGGCGGCCAGGTCGGCCAGAAGGCGATGACGTTCAAGCCGTCGGCCAAGCGCCTGATCCGCCGGATGGGCCCGGAACGCCACCTCGCCTACCTCGTCATCGGCCTCGCCGTGGTCAGCGTCTTCCTGCTGGCCTACGGTCCCCGGCTGCTCGGCGACGCCACCGACCTCATCTTCGGCGCGTTCCTCGCCGACCGGCCGGTCGACTTCGACGCGGTGCGCTCGGTGCTGCTCAAGGTGATCGGCGTGTACGTCGTCGGCTCGGTGCTGGCGTGGGGCCAGGGCTACTTCCTCAACGACGTCGTCCAGGGGACCGTGCGCCGGATGCGCTCCGACGTCGAGGACAAGGTCAACGCGCTGCCGCTCGAGTACTTCGACAAGCAGCCGCGCGGCGAGCTGATGAGCCGGGTCACCAACGACATCGACAACGTCAGCCAGACCCTGCAGCAGACGATGAGCCAGCTGCTCACCTCGCTCCTCACCGTCGTCGCGGTGCTCTCGATGATGTTCTGGATCTCGCCGCTGCTCGCGCTGATCGCCCTCGTCTCGGTGCCGCTGACGATGTTCGTGACGTCACGGATCATGAAGCGCTCGCAGGGCCAGTTCATCGCGCAGTGGCGGCACACCGGCCGGCTCAACGCGCACATCGAGGAGACCTTCTCCGGGCACGCGCTGGTCACGGTCTTCGGGCGCCGCGCGGAGGTGGAGCGGACCTTCGCCGAGCAGAACGACGAGCTCTACCAGGCGTCGTTCAAGGCCCAGTTCGTCAGCGGCCTGATCATGCCGGTCGTGATGTTCCTCGGGAACCTCATCTACGTCGTCATCGCCGTCGTGGGCGCGATCCGTGTCACGCACGGCACGCTGACCCTCGGCGAGGTGCAGGCCTTCATCCAGTACTCCCGCCAGTTCACCCAGCCCCTCACGGCGGTCGCCTCGATGATCAACCTGCTGCAGTCCGGCGTCGCGTCGGCCGAGCGGGTCTTCGAGCTCCTCGACGCCGACGAGCAGGTCCCGGACAGCACGACCGAGGTGCCGACGGCCGGCCGCGGCGAGGTCCGCTTCGAGCACGTCGCGTTCGCCTACGACCCGGCCGAGCCGCTCATCGAGGACCTGTCCCTGGTGGCCAGCCCGGGCCAGACGGTCGCGATCGTCGGACCGACCGGTGCCGGCAAGACGACCCTGGTCAACCTGGTGATGCGCTTCTACGAGCTCGACGCCGGGCGGATCACCCTCGACGGCACCGACATCACCGCGATGCCGCGGGCCGGGCTGCGCGGACGGATCGGGATGGTCCTCCAGGACACCTGGCTCTTCAAGGGCAGCATCCGCGACAACATCCTCTACGGCCGCCCGGACGCGACCGAGGAGGAGATGCTCGAGGCCGCCCGCGCCACCTTCGTGGACCGGTTCGTGCACTCGCTGCCCGACGGCTACGACACCCTGGTCGACGAGGACGGCGGCAACCTCTCCGCCGGCGAGCGGCAGCTGCTGACGATCGCCCGGGCCTTCCTCGCCGACCCGGCCCTGCTGATCCTCGACGAGGCCACGTCGTCGGTCGACACCCGCACCGAGCTGCTGCTCCAGCACGCGATGGCCGCCCTGCGCACGGACCGCACGTCGTTCGTGATCGCGCACCGGCTCTCCACGATCCGCGACGCCGACCTGATCCTGGTGATGGAGGACGGCAAGATCGTCGAGCAGGGCGACCACGAGACGCTGCTGGCGAGCGGCGGGGCCTACGCCCGGCTCTACCAGTCGCAGTTCGCGGCCGCCGTCGCCTGAAAAACCCCGTTGTCCGCGGCGGCGTCGCGACCTACTCTCGTCGTACACGGAAAGGAGGTGGTCCGAAGAATGAATTCTTTCAGGACGAGTGAGGTGGCTGCCCGCTAGCAGCCCCAGCAAGACGACGGGCTGAGCAGCCCGTCGAGCTGCTGGTGAATCCAAAGCAGCTACCCGACCCGCAGGCGAACCGGGAACGTCCCCCGGTGCGGCCCCTCACGAGGGGCCACGCCTGCGGGTTGTCCTTTGTCGGGGGTCGGGAATATAGTTGACCTTGTCAACCTTTTGCCGACATGACGGACAGCTCTGTGACCACGCTCGACCAGCCCACCGCCGGTTCGCCGGCCGACGCCGCTCCGGCGCCGATGAGCCACCGCGAGATCATGGAGGCCCTCTCGGGCCTGCTGCTCGCGATGTTCGTCGCGATGCTGTCGAGCACCGTCGTCACCAACGCGCTGCCGACGATCGTCACGGACCTCGACGGCTCGCAGACCGGCTACACCTGGGTCGTGGTCGCCACCCTGCTGGCGATGACCGCGACCACCCCGATCTGGGGCAAGCTCTCCGACCTCTTCTCCAAGAAGCTGCTCGTGCAGTCGGCGCTGGTCATCTTCTCCATCGGCTCGGTCATCGCGATGCTCGCGCCGTCGATGGAGGTGCTGATCGGCGCCCGCGTCGTCCAGGGCCTCGGGGTCGGCGGTCTGACCGCCCTCGTCCAGGTCGTGATCGCCTCGATGGTCGCGCCGCGCGACCGCGGTCGCTACTCCGGCTACATCGGCGCGGTCTTCGCGCTCGCCACCGTCAGCGGCCCGCTGATCGGCGGCGTCGTCGTCGACTCGCCACTCGGCTGGCGGGGCACCTTCTTCATCGGGCTCCCGGTCGCCGTCGTCGCGTTCGCCGTGCTCCAGGCCAAGCTGCACCTGCCGGTCGTGAAGCGCGAGGTCAAGATCGACTACCTCGGCGCCACGCTCCTCGTCGCCGGCGTCAGCATCCTGCTCGTCTGGGTCTCGCTGGCCGGCAACCAGTTCGCGTGGGCGTCCCTGGAGACCGCGCTGCTCGTCCCGCTGGGCGTCGTCGTGCTGGTCGCCGCGGTGTACGTCGAGAACCGCGTGGCCGCCGACCCGGTGATCCCGATGCGGCTCTTCCGCGACCGCACCACCGCCCTGGCGACCACGGCGAGCGTGCTGGTCGGCCTGTCGATGTTCGGTGCGACCGTCTACCTGAGCCAGTACTTCCAGAGCGCCCGGGGCATGTCGCCCACCGAGGCCGGGCTGATGTCGGTCTGCATGGTCGGTGGCCTGCTCGTCTCGAGCATCGTGAGCGGCCGGGTCATCAGCGCGACCGGCCTGTGGAAGCGCTGGCTGGTCAGCGGCATGGTGCTGGTCGTCCTCGGCATGGGGCTGCTCGGCACCATCGACGACACCACCTCGCTCATCTGGATCGGCGTCTTCATGGCCGTGCTCGGCCTCGGCCTCGGCGCCACGATGCAGAACCTGATCCTGGCCGTGCAGAACAACGTCTCCCAGGCCGACCTCGGTGCCGCCAGCTCGGTCGTCGCGTTCTTCCGGTCGATCGGCGGCTCGGTCGGCGTCTCGGTGCTCGGCGCGCTGCTCGCCCACCAGGTCTCGGCGAAGGTGATGGCGGGACTGTCCGACCTGGGCATCGACGGCTCGCACGAGACCGGCGCCATCCCCGACATCGACTCCCTGCCGGCCCCGGTGCGAGCCCTGTACGAGACCGCGTTCGGCGAGGCGACCGGCCACATCTTCCTCGCGGCCGTCCCCTTCGCCATCCTTGCCCTCGTGTGCGTGCTGCTGATCAAGGAGGTCCCCCTGCGGACCACCCTCGAGCTCGCCGACGTCGGGGACGAGGCCGCCGGATGAGCCAGTCGCGGGACGAGCAGCTCCGACGGCTGGAGGGCGAGGTCGGCGTGCTGATCCGGCGCATCCGGCGGGTCATCCACGAGCGGGCCCGCGCGGTCCACGAGGACATGCAGCCCACGTCGTACCTGCTGCTCGCCTGGCTCATCGACGAGGGCCCGGTGCGCGCGTCGGCGATCGCGGAGAGCTTCGCCATCGACAAGGGTGCGATCTCGCGCCAGATCCAGCACCTCGTCGACCTCGGTCTCGTGACCCGCACCCCGGACCCCGCCGACGGCCGCGCGACGCTCGTCGCCGCCAGCGCGGACGCGGTGCACCGGATGGCCGACGTCGCCGAGCACCGTCGCAAGTGGCTCGACGAGCAGCTGGGCGACTGGTCGGCCGCCGAGCTCGACGAGTTCGTCGACGCGCTCGGCCGCTACAACGCCGCCCTCAACGCCTGAGCGGTCAGATGAGCCAGGCCGCAGTGTCGGCGGGCAACAGGCCGCCGTCGAGCGGGCCGCTGGAGATCACGACCTCGCCCTCCGGCAGCTCGACCGGGCTGGTGCCCGCGTTGAGGACCACCGTCAGGCCGCCGCGCCGGAACGCGAGGACGTCGCCGGCGGCGGTCAGCGCGTCGACGGTGTCGCCGGACCCGAGGGCGTGCGCCCGCCGGGCGGCGAGGGCGCGGCGGTAGAACGCGAGCGTCGACGCGTCGTCCTTCTCCTGGGCCTCGACCGTCAGGCGGTCCCAGTCGAGCGGCTGCGGGATCCACGGCTGTCCGTGACCAGGCCCGAAGGCGTACGGCGGCGCGTCGCCGGCCCAGGGGATCGGCACCCGGCAGCCGTCGCGTCCCGCGGCCGCGCCGGGCACGTCCTGCTGGCGCAGCCAGGCGGGGTCCTGGCGGTCGGCTGGTGCTACGTCGACCTCCTCGAGCCCGAGCTCCTCGCCCTGGTAGACGTAGGCCGACCCGGGCAGCGACAGCATCGCCAGGGTGGCCGCCCGGGCGCGGGCGAGCCCGGTGTCACCGCCGCCGTAGCGGGTGACGTGCCGGACGACGTCGTGGTTGGAGAGCACCCAGGTCGGCTGGGCGTGCACGTCGGACAGCGCCTCGAGCGTGCCGGCGACGACCTGGGCGAACGACGTGGCCGACCACGGCGCGAGCAGCCAGTCGAAGTTGAACGACTGCTGCATCTCGTCGGCCCGCACGAACCGGGCCATCGACTCCGGGGTGTCGGTCCAGGCCTCGGCGACCAGCATCCGGTCGCCGGGGTACTCGGCCAGCACCTGGTGCCAGCGCCGGTACACGTCGTGCACCTCGGGCTGGTCCCACATGGGGGCGTCGATCACGCGGCGCTCGACGATCGGTGCGGTCGGGTCGTCCTTCTCGTCGGTGCGCTGGTCACGCAGGCTCTCCTCCTTGAGGAGGCCGTGCGCGACGTCGACCCGGAACCCGTCGACGCCGCGGTCGAGCCAGAACCGGAGGACCTCGACGAACATGTCGCCGACCTCGGGGTTGCGCCAGTCGAGGTCGGGCTGCGAGGTGTCGAAGAGGTGCAGGTACCACTGGCCGTCCGGCACCCGCGTCCAGGCGTCGCCGCCGAACACCGACTTCCAGTTGTTCGGCGGCTCGGCGCCGTCGGGCCCGCGGCCGTCACGGAACAGGTACCGCGCCCGCTCGGGGCTCCCGGGTCCGGCGGCGAGGGCGGCCCGGAACCACTCGTGCTCGGACGAGGTGTGGTTCGGCACCAGGTCGACGACGACCTTGAGGCCGAGGTCGTGGGCCGTCGCGAGCAGGGCGTCGGCGTCGGCGAGCGTGCCGAAGAGCCGGTCGACGTCGCGGTAGTCGGCCACGTCGTACCCGTGGTCGTGCTGGGGCGAGGTGTAGAAGGGCGTGATCCAGAGGGCGTCGACGCCGAGGTCGCGCAGGTACGGCAGCCGGGACGTGATCCCGGGCAGGTCACCGACGCCGTCGCCGTCCCCGTCGGCGAAGCTGCGTACGTAGACCTGGTAGGTGACCGCCTCCCGCCACCACGGGTGCGTGGCGGCGATTGGATCGTTCAAATGCGCCATGGGCGCATCGTACGGGACCCCTGGGACGCGGCCCTGGGGTCGGTCAGCTCAGCGGGTCGTTGGCGCGGTCGTTCCGCTCCTTGCCCATGTGTGCGGCGTACAGGAACGTCGCCAGCACGTCGAACGGGTTGACCGCGGATCCGCCGGCCCAGGGCGCCTGCATGCCGTTGCGAGGACCACGGTGGTCGTCGCCGCCGTAGAGGCGGTCGAGGAACAGGTTCGTGTCGTCGTCGGCATGGGCGATGGCCATGCGGAGTCGGGGCTCGGACGCGACCCGGGGGACCGGGGACGACCGAGGGGTGGGTGGGGTTGCGTGTGAGCGCGCCATGGGGGGCTCCTGTTGTGGGGGGAGACAACGGGAAGGTGCAGGCCCCATGTTGCTCTCGTGTGGGTCTGCTGTTAACCCCCGGTGGTCAAGATCAGGCGATCAGGCCTGGGGTGGGTGCCGGATGGGCTACTCGGGACCCTGGGGTTGCGTCGGCGCTCAGCCCCGGATCCGCTCCCAGCGGTCGAGGGCCTCGCGACGCTCCTCCGCGTGGTCGACCAGGGGTTCGGGATAGCCCACCAGGCTGCGGGTGTCCGGGTCCGGGTCGTGCGGGTCGGGCACCTGGTCCGGGTCGGCCAGCTCCTCGACCCAGCGTCGGACGTAGCTGCCCGACGGGTCGAACTTGCGGCTCTGCCCGGTGGGGTTGAAGACCCGGAAGAACGGGGACGCGTCCGTGCCCGAGCCCGCCGTCCACTGCCAGCCGTGCTGGTTGGAGGCGAGGTCGCCGTCGACGAGCCACCGCATGAAGTGCCGTGCGCCGTGCTGCCACTCGAGGTGCAGGTCCTTGACCAGGAAGCTGGCCACGATCATCCGGACCCGGTTGTGCATCCAGCCGGTCGCCCGCAGCTGGCGCATCCCGGCGTCCACCACGGGGAAGCCGGTGCGACCGCGCTTCCAGGCGTCGAGCTGGGCACCGGGCTCGTCGTAGGGCATCCGGGCGTACTCGCGTCGGAGGTAGTCGCGCGCGGTCTCGGGCTGCGCGTGGAGGACGTCGGCGTAGAACTCCCGCCAGGCCAGCTCCTTGCGGTACGTCGCCGCGCCGGTGCTGCGGAGCGGGGCGAGGTCGGCCAGCATCGTCCGCGGGTGGATCTCGCCGTACTTGAGGTGCACCGACATCCGGGAGGTCGCGTCCCGGCCCGGGTCGTTGCGGAGCTCGTCGTAGTCGCCGACGTGGGGGAGGAACTCCTCCCAGCGTCGCCGGGCCGCGGCCTCGCCCGCGTCGGGCAGCTCGAGCCCGTCGGGCACCGCCGGGTCGGGGATGTCGGTCGTGTCGTCGTCGAGCTCGAGCCAGGAGCCGCCGCTGGGCGGGTCCACCGGGTCGCGCCAGCCGTGCTCGGCCCACGCCCGCGAGAACGGCGTGTACACCTGGTAGGGGTCGCCCGACCCGTTGCGGACCCGGCCCGGTGCGACGGCGTACGGAGACCCGGTGCGCACGAGCTCGATGCCGGCCTCGACGAGGGCGCCCTCGACCCGCGCGTCGCGCTCGGCGCCGTACGGACCGTAGTCGGCGGCGACGTGGACCCGCTCGGCACCGACGGCCCGGGCGGCCAGGACGACGCGGCGGACCGGGTCGCCCCGCACCACGGAGAGCCGGGTCCGTCGCTGGCGGAGCTGCGCGTCGAGCGAGCGGAGCGAGGCGCCCAGGTACGCGCGCCGGGACGGCCCGGCCGGACCCCAGAGAGCGGGGTCGAGGACGAAGAGGGGGAGCACGGGTCCGTCCGCGCTCGCCTCGAGCAGGGCGGGGTTGTCTCCGAGGCGCAGATCGCGGCGGAACCACATCACCGATGTCACGCTGTCGAACCTACGATGGCCCTGTGAGCGACCTCATCGACACCACCGAGATGTACCTCCGGACCATCTACGAGCTGGTCGAGGAGGGCATCACGCCGCTGCGGGCCCGGATCGCCGAGCGCCTGCACCAGAGCGGACCGACGGTGTCGCAGACGGTGGCGCGGATGGAGCGCGACGGGCTGGTGACGGTCGAGGGCGACCGCCACCTGGAGCTGACCGACCAGGGCATGCAGCTGGCGACCCGGGTGATGCGCAAGCACCGGCTCGCGGAGCGGCTGCTCACGGACGTGATCGGGCTGCCCTGGGAGGAGGTGCACGAGGAGGCGTGCCGCTGGGAGCACGTCATGTCCGAGGCGGTCGAGCGCCGGCTGCTCGAGCTCCTCGACCACCCGACCGAGTCGCCGTACGGCAACCCGATCCCCGGCCTCGGCGAGCTCGGCGAGTCCAAGGTCGGCGAGGAGTTCATGGAGGGCGTCGAGTCGCTGTCGACCGTCGCGGGCCTGGAGGAGGGCCGGGTGCTGGTGCGCCGGATCTCCGAGGAGATGCAGAAGGACGACCAGCTGATGAGCGCGCTGCGCCGCGTGGGGGCGCTTCCCGACAAGACGGTCACCATCGTGGCCACGTCGGAGGGCGTCCTCGTGGGCTCCGGCGGCGAGACCGCCGAGATCGTCCCCGAGGCGGCCGACCACATCTTCGTGAAGCGCCTCTGACCCCAGGTCCCGCCGGTCGGGCGGTCCAGACCAAAGAGGTGACGGCGTGACACCCCGGGGGGTATTGTCGTTCATGTCGTCGTAGGGGCGACGGAGCTCCTCATCTGGAAGGAGTCACACCGATGGCTGGCAAGAACAACGACGGTGGGCAGGACGTCTTCGACGTCGCCAACTGGCTCGACCGCGCCAACGGTCGTGTGCAGACGCCCTCCGCTCGCCCCGTCGAGGCACCCGCCGCCGTGGTGCCGTCGTACGCGCCACGACACCGCGCCGACGTGCCCGTCGACTCCGTCGCCTGACGCTCAGACCGGCTGGACCGATCTCACCGCCGCCAGGGCGGTGAGGAACTCGCTCGTACCGTCCCCCACCCGGTACGTCGCGAGATCGTCGGCCCGCGTCTCCCCGCGGTTGACGATCACCACCGGGGTGCCGGCCTTCGCCGCCCTCCGGGCGAAGCGGAAGCCGCTCATCACGGCCAGGCTGGAGCCGGCCACCAGCAGCGCGCCCCCCCGTGCCACGAGGTCGTCGACGGCCTCGTAGCAGCGCTCGACGCGTGGCTTCGGCACGTTCTCGCCGAAGAAGACGACGTCGGGCTTCAGCGGTCCGGAGCACGTCTCGCACTCAGCCAGCACGAAGTCGTCGGTGTGCTCGAGGACGACGTCGCCGTCCGGCCGCACCTCGAGGTCGAGGTGGTCGTCCCCGAACCCGGGGTTCAGGGCGTCGAGACGCTCGTGCAGCCGCGTGCGCGGGGTGACCTCACGGCACGAGAGGCAGGCGACGTCGGCGATCCGGCCGTGGAGGGCGACGACCCGGCGGGACCCGGCCCGCTCGTGGAGGCCGTCGACGTTCTGGGTGATCAGCAGGTCGGGGTCGATCGCGGTGAGCGCACGGTGCCCGGCGTTCGGCTCGGCCCCCTTCATCCGGGTCCACCCGAGGTGGCTGCGCGCCCAGTAGCGCTGCTGGGCGGCCGGGCCGGACACGAACTCCTGGTAGGTCATCACGCCCGGCGGTGAGGAGCCGCGCAGCGGCGCGGCCTGGCCGGCGTAGCGCGACCCCGGGCCGCGGTAGTCGGGGATCCCCGAGTCCGTCGAGACGCCGGCACCGGTGAGGACGACGAGCGGACGCTCGGCGAGGAACTCGACGGCGTCGGTCACCGCGCGTACCGGAGCTCCGCCCGGGCCCGCGCCTTGGTCGCCTCGACCTCGCGGTCCTTGGGCGGCGCCGTCGTGACGAGGTCGTCGATGAGGTGCCGGGTGATGTCGGCGACCTCGGCGACCGCCTGGTCGAACACCGCCTGGTTGGCCGACGACGGCTTGGTCGTGCCCGCCACCTTGCGGACGAACTGCAGCGCCGCCGCGTGGACCTCGTCGTTGGTCGCCGGCGGCTCGAAGTTGTTCAGCGGTCGGATGTTGCGGCACATGCGACCAAGATTACGTCGGTGAGCGGAGCGTCTACAGGGCGAAGAACTCCGCGTCGCGCGCCGTCACCAGCACCACCCGACCGTCGGGCAGGGGCACGAGCCGCACCTGGGTGACGTCGGAGCCCTGCTCGACCTCGACCATCCGGTTGTCCATCGCGCCGTCGCCGAGCGTCAGGACCGAGACCAGGCCGACCTGGCCGCCCCGCTTGAACGACTCGACGACGGTCAGCACCTGGCGCCGTTCCGGGAGCCAGGTCAGCTGGCGGGGGTCGTCCGCCACGAGTGCGCGGGTGTTGCCGCCGTAGGACAGCACGTCGAGCTGGCGCGGGTCCGTGAGGTCGGTGACGTTGAACAGCCCCGCCTGCGCGCCCCAACCGCCGCGGTCGCCCGGCCCCTCGCCCACGCCGAGGAGCCGGTGTGCCCCGAGCGGGTGGAGGTACGCCGAGAAGCCGGGGATCTTGAGCTCGCCGAGGAGGTCCGGGTCGTCCGGGTCGGTGAGGTCGACCGCGTAGAGCGGGTCGACCTGCATGAAGGTGACGACGATCGCCAGGCCGTCGAACCAGCGCACGGACTTGATGTCCTCGCCGACGCCGAGCTCGTCGACGCGGCCGGCCTCGACCAGGTCGTTCCCGTCGCGGCGGAACGTGACCACCGAGTTGAAGGGACCTGTCTTCTGCGACGGGCTGACGGCCAGCCGCAGGACGCCGCCGGCCTCGTCCATCGCCCAGCGGTCGCGGATCCAGCCGTCGACCTCCCCGGAGGCGGCGTACCTCGTCTCGTCACCGTCGAGGTCGAAGGCGTAGAGGTGCGTGACTCCGTCGGAACCGCCACCGCCGCCGGGCACCCACCGTGGCGCGACCTGCTCCTCGGCGCAGAAGTCGGTGCACGTCACGACGTCGCTGACGCCCCCGCTGGTCGCGAGGTAGAGCTGGTCGCCCGACAGGTAGGCGAGCTGGGTGGCGACGGCCAGCCCGGAGACGGACCGCTCGTCGGGTGCGTCGGCGTCGAAGCCGGCCACGACGATGGTGCCCAGGCTGTCCCCGTCGTTGGGGATGGCGACGTCGGCGCAGTCCACGAGCGGCTCGGGGTCGCCGCCGTCCGTGCTGATCGTCGGCAGCCAGTCGTCGATCTCGGACTCGCGGACGATCTCGCGGTTCTCCCGTTGCGCGTCGTCGGAGTCGCCGTCGGTCTCGAAGTCGAGGTCCGGCATGCCGGCCTGGGTCACGAGCCGCACGGTGTCGCCGTGCAGGCGCGCCTCGACCGTGGCGGACGAGTAGAGATAGGTGTGCTCGACCTCCGGGTCCGTGGGGTCCGAGACGTCGAGGACGATGACCCGGGTCTGTCGGGCCTCGGGGTAGTAGGTCCCGGATCCGCCGCCGTCGGTGCCGATGACCACGAGGCGGTCGCCCGACAGCAGCACCTCGCCGTCGTCCAGGTCCTCGAGGTCGGCCGACCCGATCCGCTCGACCTCGGCACCGGTGACGTCGTAGGTCACGAGGTCGTCGTCCTCGACGCGGAACAGCGTGCGTCCGTCGGTCTTCACCACGTCCGGCTCGTCGACCCCGGACTCCTGGACGTTGGTGCCGCTGTCGCCGTTCTCCGAGCGGACCGTGGACGGCACTCCCGCGGCGTACTCGCTCGCCTGTGGGGCGTCGGCGGGTCCGGCCGCGGCGCCCGAGTCGGCTGAGTCCTCGCCTCCGCCGAAGAGGTCGAAACCGCCGTCGTCCTCCTCGTAGTCGTAGGTGTCCCAGCCCCACGGACCCACCCGCTGCACGCCGCGGGCGACGTACCACTCGAGCAGGTCGTCGCACGACGCGGCCAGCGTGATCGAGTCGCCGGTGAAGGCGACCGGTCGCACCCGGCCCCGGTGCTCGTCCTCGTCCCCGGCGATGGCGGTGCCGGCGACGAAGGCGCCGACGAGGGCGGTGGCCGCCCCCACGACGGTGACGGAACGACGGACTCTCAGCGGCAGCGACATGGTTGACGACCTCGGGGCGACAGCAGGAACTGCTGTCGGACGTGTCACGTCGGCTCGCGGTTCCTCCGCGGGGTCCGCGGTGGAAGAGTGGCGGCATGCCTGCCGCCTCGGACGCCCGTGATCTCGACCTGGTGCTCTTCGGGGCCACCGGCTTCACCGGAGGCCTCACCGCCGACTACCTGGCCGAGCACGCACCGACCGGACTGCGCTGGGCCCTCGTCGGCCGCAGCAAGGAGAAGCTCGAGTCGGTCCGCGACCACCTCGCGGGGATCGACGCGGGCCTCAAGCACCTCGAGATCATCGTGGCCGACGCCTCGGACGCCGCGGCGCTGAAGCAGGTCGCCGAGCGGACCCGCGTGGTCATCACGACGGTCGGCCCCTACCAGCAGTTCGGCGAGCCGCTGGTCGCCGCGTGTGCGGCGGCGGGCACCGACTACGTCGACCTGACCGGTGAACCCGAGTTCGTCGACCGGATGTACGTCGCCCACCACGCGACCGCGCAGGAGTCCGGCGCCCGGATCGTGCACGCCTGCGGCTTCGACTCGATCCCGCACGACCTCGGCGCCTACTTCGCGGTCCAGCAGCTCGGCGCGTCCGGCCCGGTGACGATGCGCGGCGTCGTCCGGTCCAACGCGTCGTTCTCCGGTGGCACCTTCCACTCGGCCATGGGCGCGTTCTCGCGGGCCCGGCAGATGCGCGAGGCGATGGTGGCCCGCCGCAAGCTCGAGCCCAAGCCGGCCGGCGGTCGCAGGTCGCGGGCCGTCGCGGGCAAGCCCGGCCGCGACAAGGTCCTCGGCTACTGGCTGGTCCCGCTGCCGACCATCGACCCGTTCGTCGTCGCGCGGAGCGGTGCGGCACTGGACGTGTACGGCCCGGACTTCCGCTACTCGCACTTCGCCGGCACCAAGACGCTGCGGTACGCCGCCGGCGGCATGGCCGGTGCGGGCGCGGTCGGCGTCGCGGCGCAGATCCCGCCGCTGCGCAAGGCGCTCCTGAGCCGGATCAAGCAGGGCGACGGCCCGGACGCGTCACGCCGCGAGAAGTCGTGGTTCACCGTCGACCAGGTGGCCGAGGGCGACGGCCGCACGATCCACACCCAGGTGAAGGGTGGCGACCCCGGCTACACCGAGACCGCGAAGATGCTCGCCGAGTCGGCGCTGTGCCTGCTCCTCGACGACAATCCGGAGACCGCGGGCAGCGTCACGACCGCGCAGGCGATGGGTGACAACCTGATGGCCCGGCTGGTGGCCAACGGGATCTCGTTCTCGGTGCTGTGACGCATTCGGACGGGGTGCCCCAGGCAGGAGTCGAACCTGCGACCTTTCGCTTAGGAGGCGGCTGCTCTATCCGCTGAGCTACTGGGGCGGGACGTGCGGACGTGACTGTGTAGAACCTGCATCGCCGCACGGGCCCGCTCATTCTGCCTGGGGACCGGACGATCGCGTGACCTGGGCGTGGACCGCGGCTCACCTGATGGTCACGACCCGTCCGGCGAGCCCGGCGGTCGCACCGGTGTCACGTGCCCTCGCCGACGTCAGTCGAGGGTGGCACTGTGGTCCGGCACGTACGTGGTCTGGTCTCGCGGAGGCCGCTCGTAGCCCTTCGACACGGGACGCTCGGGCAGCGCCAGCGTCGGCGGCGGCACCTCGACGTAGGGGATGGTGGAGAGCAGGTGGGCCATCATGTTCAGCCTGGCGCGCTTCTTGGAGTCCGACTCCACGACGTACCAGGGTGCCTCGGGGATGTCGGTGTGCACCATCATCTCGTCCTTCGCTCGGGAGTAGTCCTCCCAGCGGGTGATCGACTCCAGGTCCATCGGCGAGAGCTTCCACTGCCGCATCGGGTCGTCGAGCCGCGACCTGAAGCGCCGCTGCTGCTCGGTGTCGCTGACGGAGAACCAGTACTTGCGCAGCAGGATCCCGTCCTCGACGAGCAGCCGCTCGAAGATCGGGCACTGGTGCAGGAACCGTCGGTACTCATCGGGTGAGCAGAAGCCCATCACCCGCTCGACGCCGGCTCGGTTGTACCAGGACCGGTCGAACAGGGTGATCTCACCAGCGGCGGGGAGGTGCTCGACGAAGCGCTGGAAGTACCACTGGGACTTCTCTCGCTCCGACGGCGTGGGCAGCGCTGCGATCCGGGCGGTGCGTGGGCTGAGGTACTCGGCGATCCGCTTGATCGTGCCGCCTTTGCCGGCGGCGTCGCGGCCTTCGAAGACCACCACGATGCGCCGCTTCTCGACCTTGACCCACTCCTGGGCCTTGACCAGCTCCGCCTGGAGCCGGAGCAGTTCGGCGTCGTAGACGCTGGTGCTGATCGAGTTCGCGTCCTTGGCCATGATCGATCATGAGTGCCCCACATCCGGGTGTCACGCCCCGCAGCAGGTCCAAGCGCGCCGTCGCATGCCTCTCGGAGTGCCTCCGGGCCTAGGAAGCCTGCGGCGGTAGGCCCACCGCCACCTCCACCGGCTTCTCCACCGGCGCAGAGTCCAGCTCCGGCAGCAGCCGATCCAGCCACCCTGGCAGCCACCAGTTCGCGTCGCCCAGAAGCTTCATGGTGGCCGGGACGAGCACCAGGCGTACGACGGTCGCGTCGAGGAAGATCGCCGTGGCCAGTCCCACTCCCATCATCTTCACCACCGGGTCACTGCCCAGGACGAAGCCCGAGAAGACCGCCACCATGATCAGCGCGGCTGCGGTGATGGTGCGCCCGGTGCCGGCGATCCCCGTCGATGACCGCGCGGGTGTTGTCGCCGTGGCGGCGGTACTCCTCGCGCACCCGCGACAGCAGGAACACCTCGTAGTCCATGGAGAGCCCGAACAGGATCGCGAACATGAAGAGCGGGATGAACGACACGATCGGCACCGTCGACTCCACGCCGATCAGGCCGGCCGCCCAGCCCCACTGGAAGACCATGACGAGCACGCCGTACGCCGCGCCGACGCTCAGCAGGTTCAGCACGACCGCCTTCAGCGGCACCAGCACCGACCGGAACAGCACCGTGAGCAGGAGGAACGACAGCAGCAGCACGGCCACCACGAAGCGCGGCATCCGCTCCTGCACCCGGTCACCGAGGTCGGCGAAGGTCGCGGTCTGACCGCCGACATGGGCGGTCGCCGCGGTGCCGTCGAGCACCGTCGGGAAGACCTCGCTGCGGAGCCTCGCGACGGTCTCCTGGGTGGCTTCGTCCTGGGGCGACGTGGTCGGCTGCGCCACCAGGGTCGCCACGCCTGCGGTGAGATCGATGGTCGGCTCGCCGACCGAGGTGATGCCCGGGTCGGCTGCCATGGCCGTCGGCCAGCGGCGCCACGACGGACCCGTCCTGGGAGATGTCGACCGCGATCACCAGCGGCCCGTTGGCCCCGGGGCCGAACCCGTCGGCGATCAGGTCGTAGGCCCGGCGTTCGGTCCTCGACTCGGGCTTGGTCCCGTCGTCCGGGAAGCCCAGGTTGAGCGCGAGGACGGGTGCGGCCAGGGCGATCATGAGGACCGCTCCGCCGACGAGGTACGCCGTCGCGTTGCGGGTCACGTGAGCGCCCCACCGGTACCAGCCGGTGCTCGGCCGGTGCGGCGTGCGCCGGCGTCCGTTGATCCGGTGCCCCGCCAGTCCGAGAAGCGCCGGCAGCAAGGTGACCGAGGCGAGCACCATCACGAGCACCATCGCGGAGATGGCGACCCCACCACCGGTCACGAACGGGATCCCCGCGACGAGCAACCCGAGGATCGCCACGACGACCGTGCCGCCGGCGAAGATCACCGCCTGTCCTGCTGTCGCCAGGGCTCGGCCGACCGCTTCCGCGACCGGCATCCCCAGGGCCAGGTGCTCGCGGTGCCGGGTGACCAGGAAGAGCGCGTAGTCGATGCCGACGCCGAGCCCGACCATGGCCGCGAGCTGCGGCGCCCACGCCGGGATGTCGACCAGGTAGGTCACCAGCTTCATCGAGGTGACGCCGATGACCAGACCGAACAGCGCCATCCCGATCGGCAGCCCCATCGCGACGAAGGAGCCGAACGCGATCAGCAGGACGATCATCGCGACGACGATCCCCGCGACCTCGCCGAGCCCGGTGGGTGCCTCCTCGAACGCGAAGAACAGGTCGCCTCCGGTCTCCAGCGTCAGCGACGACTCGTCACGCAGGTCGGCGACGGCGTCCTTGAGGTTGTCCAGGTCGGAGGCATCGAGGTGCTCGATCGCGGGGTACTGCACGCGCACGAGCGCGATGTCCCCGTCCGGCGAGACGCTGCTCGTCGTCCTCAGCACGTGCGGGAGTGCCTCGAGAGCGGCCTCCACCGGCGCCAGCTGCGCCGCAGCGTCCTGGGCTTCGAGTACGACGTGGGCGGTGATCCCGCCCTCGTCAGCCTGGGCCTCGGCGAGCAGCTCCGCAGCTTGGTAGGAGTCGAGGCCGGGTGCCTCGAAGCTCTCCTCGAGCTCGCGCCCGAAGGCGACGGAGGAGGCGATGACGACGAGCGCGAGGACGACCCAGGCGCCGATGGCGACCCAGGGCCGGGTGGCGGCAGACCGGCCGAGCCGGTAGAGGAGATTGGACATGCCTCCACGGTGGCCCGGCGGCGAGCGATCGCACATCGGGCCGAGGACGTGGTGGGCTCCTCGGCCGAAAGGACGACGAAGCGGCTCGTGCTTGTGCCCCGTACGACGAGCGTCGACCGCTCCCTAGGCTGGAGAGGTGTTCGCCGCCTTCGTCCGCTCGGTCCTTGCCGAGCCCCGTGCCCCGGACCCGCCGGCGCGGGTGTGGCGGGACTGGGCCCTGGTCGGCGCCCTGCTGGTCACGGCCGTGGCCGAGGCGATCTTCCGCCCCGACGTGCCGTGGCGGCCCTTGGCCACCGTGGTCGCGCTCCTGGTGATCCCGGTCCTGCTCTGGCGGCGTACCCATCCGCTGCTGGCGACCGCGGTCGGCTTCGGCGGCGCGATGGTGCTGCACATCCCGACCTTCGTCGACGACGTCGTCGAGGTGGGGCTGTACTCCATGGTCGGCGTCGTGCTGCTGCCCTACGCGTTGTACCGCTGGGCTTCCGGACGCGAGGCGCTGGTCGGGACGGCGATCGTCGCCGTACCGGCAGGCCTGGGTCTCGCGACCAGCGCGACCCTCGGGGACGTGATCGGCGGCACCACCGTGCTGGTCGCGGCGTTCGCGCTCGGGGCCGCGATGCGCTACCGCGCGGTTGCGCGCCAGCGCGAGGTGCAGCAGGTCCGGACGCTCGAGCGCGGTGAGCTCGCCCGCGAGCTGCACGACACCGTCGCGCACCACGTGTCGGCCATCGCGATCCAGGCGCAGGCAGGGCGAGCCGTGGCTGCCGCCGACCCGGCGGCGGCGGTCGAGGCGCTGGCAGTGATCGAGGCGGAGGCCTCGCGGACGTTGCACGAGATGCGCACGATGGTCCGGGTGCTCCGCGACGGCGACGCGGTCGACTACGCGCCGCAGCGGGGCATCGGCGATCTGGACGAGCTGACCCGGATGAGCCCCCTGGTGCAGGTGCACTGCGCCGGCGATCTCGCTGGCCTGCCGCAGCCGGTGGAGGTGGCGGTGTACCGGATCTGTCAGGAGTCGGTCACCAACGCGATCCGGCATGCGCTCAACGCCACGGCGGTCAGCGTGGAGGTGTGCGGGCGACGTCGGCGTCGTACGGTTGCGTGTGCACGACGACGGAGAAGCAGCCCGCCTCTCGACCACCGTGGGCTACGGCCTGCTCGGTATGGCGGAGCGGGCCAAGCTCCTCGGCGGCGCCTGTCAGGCCGGGCCGGACCCGGCCGGCGGCTGGACCGTCGAGGCGACCCTCCCGCGCGAAGTGCCGCGATGACCATCCGGGTGGTGGTCGCCGACGACCAGCTCCTGGTCCGCACCGGGCCTCACCATGATCCTCAACGCGCAGCCCGGGATCGAGGTCGTCGGCGAGGCGACGGACGGTCACCAGGCGGTGGCCGTGGCACGCGAGCTGCGTCCCGACGTCTGCCTCTTCGACATCCGGATGCCCGGCATCGACGGCGTCGAGGCCACCCGCCAGCTCGCCGGCCCGGGCGTCGAGAACCCCCTGGCCATCGTGGTCATCACGACCTTCGATCTCGACGAGTACGTCCATGGCGCCCTCAAGGCCGGCGCCCGAGGCTTCCTCCTCAAGGACGCCGGGCCCGAGCTGCTGGTCCAGGCGATCCACGCGGCCGCGAACGGCGACGCGCTCATCTCACCCGACATCACCCGCCGCCTGCTCACCACGCTGGCCGGCCTGGAGCGAGCCTCCCCGCCGACCCAGCCGATCGAGCCGCTCACCGAACGCGAGGAGGAGGTGCTGCTCACCGTCGCCCGCGGCCGCACCAACGCCGAGATCGCCGACGAGCTGCACATCACCCTGAGCACGGTGAAGACCCATGTCGGCGCGCTGATGAACAAGCTCGGCGCCCGCAACCGCGTCGAGGTCGCGATGTGGGCGTACGAGACCAGGCGCGTCAAGGGATAGGGCGGGCTGACCTCCCATCGCGTCCACGCAGCTCGCACGCGGCCCTTCTGTCCGCTCAGTGCCTCTGTGCCTGCCGGAAGCGCGCTGCACCCACACCACGTCCGCAGAGCCAGACGAGGCTGACATGGTCGAGCACCAGGTTCCGGCGTCGTGAGGCATCTCGACCACCTGGCGGTTCCGAGGCGCCTGCGCGAGGATGGGAGGGGGTTTCCGAGCGATGGGAGTCGCTGGACCCGGAGGGTTTGGTGAGGGTCTCAGGTGACCAAGGTTCGGCAGGTCTACGGCGGGGGTGGCGCGCCGTTCGCGGTGCCAGGGGGTCCCGATGAGATCTTCGCCGCGTGGATCTCCCATCGGCAGCGGTTGCGGGGCTGGTTCGCAGCGCTGAGCCGAGACGGATGGTCCGGTGAGACGCGCTGCACCGACTGGCGGGTCTCGGACTTGGCCCAACACCTGGTCTCGGGTGCCCAGTTCCTGGGCTACACGCTGCATCAATCACGCAAGGGAGAGGCCACACGGCTCCTGGTGGGGTTCGACGCGCAACAGACCGCCGTCCTGACGGCGGCCCACTTCGATGGTCTGTCACCACAGGATCTTCTCGAGCAGATGACCGCCATGGACGCGCGAGTTCGCCGGGAGCTCGGCGCCCTCACCGGCGACGGCGTCCGAGCTCCGGCGGAGGCGCCGCCGGGTCAGGTCCCTGCCTATGTCGCTGTGAACCACTTCTTGTTCGACTCCTGGGTCCACGAGCGCGACCTGCTGCTGCCGGCGAACGAGCTCCCCGTCACCGAGGCCAGCGAGGCGGCGATGGTCGCCTCGTACGTCGTCGCGCTGGCAGGCCTCGCGCACGCCCTGGACGATGACCCTCCGCCACCGCTGACCCTGCGAATGCACCTCACTGACCTCGATCGGAACCTGCTCGTCGAGGTCGCTGACGGAAGGAGCACCGTCACGTTCGAGACGCCGGGGGGACCGGCCAGCGTTCACGCCGACGCTGGCGACGTGATCGACTTCGCCACGGGCAGGTCGATCCATGGAGATCTGCATGCGGATACCACCGCGATCGCCTTTCTCAGTCGGTTGGCCACGGTGATGAGCTAGATCGATGGGTCGGCCATCGGATCAGCCGCTCGGCCTACGCCCGAAGGTCGAGACCCGTGGCCACGGCGGCCACCCACGGCGTCGTCGCGATCTCGGCGTCGAGCGGGCCGGCCAGCCAGTCCGGGATCGACGACGCGCGACGTGTCGCCAGGTCGACGTGGACGTGGGTGATCTCCATGACGCAGGCGACCCTGCGGTTGGTGTGGTCGGCCACGAGCGCGACCGAGTGGACCGCCTTGTCGGTGCGGTCGGCGAAGGCCGCGTGGATGGCGAACCGCTCGCCCTGGCGCAGCTCGCTGAGGTACGAGAGGTGGTGGTTCGCCGTGAAGAACGAGCTCCCTGTCGCCATGTACTCCTCGGGCATCCCCAGCTCCGCCATCCGCTTCCAGGGGCCCCACGCGCCCAGGGCGAAGTAGTGGGTGATGTTCATGTGGCCGTTCATGTCGACGTACTCCTCGGGGACCTCCTGGTCGAAGAACGACGGCAGTGCGGCCACCACCTCGAAGTCGGGGAGGGCGGCGGCGACGGCTCTGGTCATGGGCCGTGGATACCAGACCGTGCCGATCGTCTTTCGGTCGGGGTTTGGGGTTACCGCCCGGTCGGCAGCATGATTTGAGCTCCACCCGTAATCTGGCGCGGGCGAGCGTGCACCACGCTGCCCACTCCACACTCCCGGTGAAGGTGACGATGAGCAACGCCGAAGAGCGAGCAGCTCAGCTCTCGGCGTCCCCCTACCACCGCTCGGGCAACGGCAACGGCGGCAGCCGCAAGGGCAAGCGCCGCGGCCGGGTGCGCAAGCGGCACACCGTCGCCAAGGTGCTGCTCTCGTCGGTCCTCGTGCTCGGCATGGTGACCGGTCTCGGGGTGACGTTCCTGTACCGGCACTTCGACGGCAACCTCAACGTCCAGGACCTCTCCGGCCAGCTGCCGGAGGGGGACCGGCCCGACGAGGTCGAGGTCGAGGGCCCGAAGGACCCGATCAACATCCTGGTGATGGGCTCCGACAGCCGCGAGGGCGCGGGCAACAACATCGACGGCCTCACGGGCGGCGGAGAGCGGTCCGACACCACGATCCTGGTGCACCTGTCGGCCGACCGGCAGACGGCCTACGGCATCTCCATCCCGCGCGACTCGCTGGTCGAGCGGCCCGAGTGCTTCGACGAGGAGGGCGACTCCATCCCGGGCGGCTCGGGCGCGATGTGGAACGACGCCTTCTCCTACGGCGGCCCGGCGTGCACGATCCGCCAGATCGAGTCGCTCACCGACATCCGGATCAACAACTACATCGTGGTCGACTTCCGCGGCTTCCGGAACATGGTCGACGCGATCGACGGCGTCGAGGTCTGTGTCCCGCAGGACATCAACGACCAGGAGCACGGCATCACCATCAAGGCCGGCACCCGTGAGATCACCGGCCGGGAGGCGCTCGCCTACGTCCGCGTGCGGCACGTCGAGGGCACCGACGGCAGCGACCTCGGCCGGATCAAGCGCCAGCAGGCGTTCGTCGCGGCGATGGCCAACAAGGTCCTGTCCGGCCAGGTCATGACCAGACCGGACCGGCTGCTCAGCTTCCTCGACGCCGCGACCAACTCGCTGACCACCGACATCGAGAACATCGGCCGGATGGCCCGCATCGGCTACGAGTTCAAGGACATCGGCCTCAATCGGATCCAGTTCATCACCGTGCCGTGGCAGTACGCGCCCTCGGACCCGAACCGGGTCGAGTGGCTGCCCGAGGCCGAGGAGCTCTGGGAGAAGATCCGCAACGACGCCCCGCTCGGCAAGTTCCGCGAGGGCGCCATCACCGCCGGGGACGGCGTGACCGGCTCCGGCGGGAACTCCACGCCATCGGATGACCCGAGCGCGAGCGGGTCGTCGGACTCGGCCGAGAGCCCCAGCGAGTCGGAGTCGTCGCCGTCGGAGACGACGAGCGAGTCGTCGGACGCCGACGCCGACGCCGAGGCCCGTGAAGCGGCGGGCCTCTGTGTCTGACCGGTCCGACACGTCGGACGCCGTCGAGCCGGAGTGGAAGCGCAAGCGCCGGCTGGACCGGATCTTCGGCGACGTGCTGCCCGACACCACCAGCGACGAACGCGAACCCGGGTCCCCACCTGACGGTGAGGACCCGGGCGATCGCTGGTTGCGTGAGCAGGTGCCGCCGCACCACGGCTAGACCGTGGGCGTGGTACCGCCCGGCTGAGCCGCGAGCAGGTCGCGGATCTCCTGCAGGAGCTTGATGTCCTCCGGCGTGCCCGGCTCGGGGCTGGGGAAGAACTTCTCCTTGGCCTTGACGTACGGCACGACCACGAAGAAGTAGATGACCGCGGAGACGATGACGAACGCGATGACGGCGTTCATGAAGGCGCCGAAGTAGGTCTTGTCGGAGAACACGTCGTCGAGGCTCTCGGGCAGCAGGCTGGTGAACCAAGCGGTGAACGCGGCCACGACGGTCGCGAACGCAGCGCCGACGACGAACGCAACCGCCAGATCGACGAGGTTGCCGCGCAGGATGAAGTTCTTGAAGCCACTCATGTGTGTCCCTCTCGAGAACGGGGTCGGATGTCAGTGACGCTAGTCGGAGTACGCCACGGTGAGGAAGCGGGTCACCGACGCGCCCGCGACAGCAGCGACCTCGGTGGCCCCGATACCGAGCACCACGAGTCGGCCGGGGAGCGCGTCGGCCATCGCGTCCTCGGTCACCGCCGGGACCGCGAGCACCAGGGCGTCGCCGGCGACGACCTCGGTCGGACCGCCCTGCGGGTCGGCGGCCAGGACGTCGACGGTGTCGCCGGTGCGGAGCAGCCCGGCCATGGCGGCGTCGGGCAGCCGGACGGGCGTCGGCACGAGGCCGACATGGCCGTCGGCCAGCGACGGTCCGAGCAGGCGCACGTCGGTGATCGGCTCCCCGCGGCGTACGGGCGAGACGACCAGCCGTCCGGCCGGCTGGGCCACCAGGCCCTCGGGCTCGCTGCCGGGACGGAACTCGACCGCGACCAGGTCGCCCGCGTCGAGGGTCGTCCCGGCCGCGAGGTCGTGCGCGGCCACCATGACCTGGACGGTCGGGGGAGGGGGCGCCGTGACGCTGCGCATGCCGGCGAGCACGGCGACACCGGTCAGCAGCGCCGCGAGCAGGCGCCGGCGGCGGAGGATCGCGCGGCGTACGCGTCGCCGGGCGCGGGTGAGGGACGGAGTCGACGGCACGCTGCCGACGCTAGGTCCGGACGGGGAGGCGCGGGTGCGTCCTCCACAGGGCTCAGCCCGAGGTGCTCGAGGACGTCGTCGCGGGAGTCTTGGTGGCCGAGTCGCTGCTCTTGCTCTCCGACTTCGTCTCGGTCTTGGTCTCCGTCTTGGTCTCCGTCTTGGTGTCCGACGACGAGGACGAGCCGACGCTCGCGGAGTCCTTGGCCCGGCTGTCGGTCCGGTAGAAGCCCGAGCCCTTGAAGACCACGCCCACCGCGTTGAACACCTTGCGGAGCCTGCCCTCGCACTCCGGGCAGACCGTCAGGGCGTCGTCGCTGAACGACTGGACCTGCTCGAACGCGTGACCGCACTCGGTGCAGGCGTACTGGTAGGTGGGCACTGCTGTTCCTCCGAAGGGCTCCGACAGGACTGGCACTCGGCTCGTCCGACTGCCAAGGGTACGGCAGCGGCACACTGTGGGCATCATGACGAGCACCACTCCCGTGCAGGAGGAACACCGCGGCTGGTGGCGCGCATTCCGCGACTGGCCCCGGACCTTCCGCTGGACGGCGTACGCCGTCGTCGTCCTGGTGCTCGCGCTGGTCGCCGCGCTGGTCACGGGCGTGGTCCTGGTGCGCAAGCCGTTCCCCCAGGTCGACGGCCGGGCCCCGCTGCCCGGCCTGGAGGCCGACGTCACCGTGGTCCGGGACGCGAACGGGATCGCGCAGATCTACGGCGACACGACCGCCGACCTGATGCGGGCGCAGGGCTACGTGCACGCCCAGGAGCGGTTCTACGAGATGGACGTGCGACGGCACGCGACGGCCGGGCGGCTGGCCGAGCTGTTCGGGGAGCCCGGCCTCGAGAGCGACCGGTTCGTGCGCGCCATGGACTGGCGGGGTGTCGCCGAGCAGGAGCTCGCGCTGATCAAGCCCGAGACCAGGGCCGCCCTGGAGCAGTACGCCGAGGGCGTCAACGCCTACCTCGCGGACCGCGCCCCGTCGGACATCTCGGTCGCCTACACGATCCTCAACGCGGGCGGTCTCGGCTACCGGCCGGAGCCGTGGTCGGCCGTCGACTCCCTGGCCTGGCTCAAGGCGATGGCGTGGGACCTGCGCGGCAACATGGACGAGGAGATCGGCCGCGCGCTGTCCACCGCCTCCGTCGGGGCGGAGCGCACCGCCGACCTCTACCCGGGCTACGACTACGCCGGGCACCAGCCGATCGTGTCGCAGGGTGCGGTCGTCGACGGGGTCTTCGAGCCGGAGGCCACCGAGGACGACACCCGGGAGCCGAAGCGGGTCGCCTGGGGCGAGGTGTCCGGCGAGCTCGGCGCGCTGCGCGCCGGGTCTCGACGCCATGCCGTCGTTCCTCGGCCGCGGTGACGGGCTCGGCAGCAACTCGTGGGTCGTCGACGGGGAGCACTCGTCCACGGGCGCACCGCTCCTCGCCAACGACCCGCACCTCGGCGTGGGCATGCCGGGCATCTGGATCCAGGTCGGCCTGCACTGCCGGACCGTCTCCGACGCCTGCCCCTTCGACGTCTCCGGGTTCACGTTCAGCGGCGTCCCCGGCGTGATCATCGGCCACAACGCCGACATCGCCTGGGGCTTCACGAACCTCGGCCCGGACGTGACGGACCTGTACGTCGAGCGGGTCCGCGACGACGAGTGGTTCCGCGACGGCGAGTGGCAGCCGCTGCGCACCAGGACCGAGACGATCGAGGTCGCGGGCGGGGACGACGAGACGCTCGAGGTGCGGTCGACCGCGCACGGCCCGCTCCTGTCGGACGTCGCCGACGACCTGCAGGACGTCGCCGACGACGCGGACGTCGACCGGTCCGGCGTGGGGCCCGACGAGGACTACGGGCTCGCCCTGCAGTGGACGGCGCTCGAGCCCGGTCGCACCGCGGACGCGATCTTCGACCTCAACCTCGCGGGCGACTGGGACGAGTTCCGGGAGGCGGTCTCGTCGTTCGAGGTGCCGGCCCAGAACCTCGTCTACGCCGACCGCGAGGGACACATCGGCTACCAGGCACCCGGCCGGATCCCGATCCGGAAGTCCGGGAACGACGGCCGGATGCCGGCCGCGGGCTGGCTGCCCGAGAACGACTGGACGGGCGACTTCGTCCCGTTCGACGGGCTGCCGCGCGTGGTCGACCCGGCCGACGGCGTGATCGTCACCGCCAACCAGGCCGTCGTCGGCGAGGACTACCCGTACTTCCTGACCGGCGACTGGGACCAGGGCTACCGGTCGCAGCGGATCCGCGACGTGCTGGGTCCTCGGACACCTGGTCGGTCGACGAGATGACCGAGCTCCAGCTCGACAGCCGGAACCCGATGGCCGCCGCGCTCACGCCGTACCTGCTCGACATCGCGGTGAAGCGCCAGTACTACCGCGACGGCCAGGACCTGCTGCGCGACTGGGACTTCGACCAGGACGCCGACAGCGGGGCGGCGGCGTACTTCAACGTGGTCTGGAAGAACGTCCTCGCGGACACGTTCCGCGACGAGCTGCCGAAGGACCTCTGGCCCGACGGCGGCGACCGCTGGGTGGCCGCGGTGACGCGGCTGCTCGACGACCCGCGCAACGGCTGGTGGGACGACCTCGGCACCGACGACGTGGTCGAGGACCGCGACGACGTCCTGCACCGGGCGTTGCTCGACGCGCGCGACGAGATGACGTCACGCCAGGCGCTGGACCCCGACGAGTGGAGCTGGGGCTTCCTGCACCAGCTCGACCTCCGCGAGCCGACGCTGGGCGACTCGGGCATCGGCCTGGTCGAGCGGCTCTTCAACCGCGGCGACTGGGAGGTCGGCGGCGGCACGGCGGCGGTCGACGCGTCGAGCTGGGACGCGTCGGAGGAGCAGCCGTACGTCATCACCAGTGCTCCGTCGATGCGGATGGTGGTCTCGCTCGCCGACTTCGACGACTCCCGCTGGATCAGCCTCACGGGCGTCTCGGGTCACCCGTTCAGCGAGCACTACACCGACCAGACCGACCTCTGGGCGCGCGGCGAGACGCTGCCGTGGCCGTTCACGCAGGACGCCGTCGACGACGCCGAGGAGCACTCACTCGTGCTGGAACCGAGTGATCCCTGAGGGTGTCGCGGCCGCGGTGACCCGCCGGTCGTGCGGCTCGACGGGCACGTCGACCCCGACCTCGTCCTCGTGGAGCAGGATGCAGGTGAAGGTCCCGACCGGCACTCGAGCCAGGGCGCGGTCGTAGGAGCCGCCGCCGCGTCCGAGCCGGTCTCCTGTCGCGGAGACGGCGAGGCCCGGCACCAGGACGACGTCGGCGGTCGCGACCGCGTCGGGGCCGAGGCGCGGGCCCACGGGCTCGAGCAGCCCGAGCCGGGCCGGGGCCAGCGAGTCGTCGCCGTCGAACCTCGCCCAGTCCAGGTCCCCGTCGGGCAGCAGGACCGGCAGGATGACGCGCTTGCCGGCCGCCGCGAGGTCGCGGAGCAGCAGCCCGGTGCCGGGCTCCGAGCCGATCGAGACGTACGCCGCGACGGTCGCTGCGCGCCGTACCTCCTGGTCGGCGAGGAGCCGGTCGGCGAGTGCGCGGGCGGCCTCGGTCCGCTCCACGAGGGACCGGCGGTTCCGGGTCGTGACGACCTGGTCCCGCAGCGCGAGCTTGGCCGATTCCCCACCGTTCACCGCGCAAGCCTACGATCGACAGCATGGGTAGCCCTGGGCTGATCAAGGCCCGCGACAAGATGCTCGCACGCCGGCGTGGACCCGCTGGCGGTCGAGACGTTCGCTCACTACTTCCGGCTGCTCGAGCACGGCGAGACCGGGATGATCCCGGAGTCGACGATCGAGCCGGTCGACATGCCCGCGCTGAGCGGCGTCGAGGTCTCCGACGACGACGCGGCCGAGGCCGTCCGGACCACCGCGGTCATCAAGCTCAACGGCGGTCTCGGCACCTCGATGGGCATGGAGCGCGCCAAGTCGCTGCTGTGCGTGCGCCGCGGGCTGTCCTTCCTCGACATCATCGCCCGGCAGGTCCTGCACCTCCGCGAGGAGTACGACGCGACGCTGCCGCTGATCTTCATGAACAGCTTCCGGACGTCGGCCGACACGATGGCCGCCCTGGAGCGGTACGACGCGCTGCCGGTCGAGGGCCTGCCGCTGGAGTTCCTCCAGAACAAGGAGCCCAAGCTCCTGGCCAAGGACCTCTCGCCGGTCTCCTACCCCAAGGACCCGTCGCTCGAGTGGTGCCCGCCCGGCCACGGCGACCTCTACACCGCGCTGCTCGGCACCGGTCTGCTCGACCGGCTGCTCGACGGCCGGCTACAAGCGGGTCTTCGTCTCCAACTCCGACAACCTCGGCGCCGTGCCCGACGCGCGGGTCGCCGGCTGGTTCGCGACCTCGGGCGCGCCGTTCGCGATCGAGGCCGTGCGCCGTACCCCCTCCGACCGCAAGGGCGGCCACTTCGCCCGCCGCAAGAGCGACGGCCGGATCGTCCTGCGCGAGTCCGCGCAGACCCTCAAGGCCGACCTCGACTCGCTGGCCGACCTGGATCGGCACAAGTACTGCTCCACCAACAACCTGTGGTTCGACCTCGCCGCGATGAAGCAGGCGCTCGACGTGCGCGGCGGCATCCTCGGGCTCCCGCTGATCCGCAACGTCAAGAACCTCGACCCCGCCGACACGTCGACGCCCGAGGTCATCCAGGTCGAGACCGCGATGGGCGCGGCGATCGAGGTCTTCGAGAACAGCGCGCTGATCGAGGTCGGCCGCGACCGGTTCGTGCCGGTGAAGACGACCAACGACCTGATGGTGCTGCGCTCCGACGTGTACGACATCGGACCGGACTTCGTGCTCGACCAGGCCGCCACCGACATCCCGTTCATCGACCTCGACAGCAACGTCTACAAGCTCGTCGCGGAGTTCGACAAGCGCTTCCCGCACGGCACCCCGTCGATGAAGAAGGCGACGTCGCTGACGGTCGCCGGCGACTGGACGTTCGGGCAGGGCGTGCAGGTGGTCGGTGAGGTCGAGCTCCGGTCGAAGGCCTCCGAGCGCGTCGCCGACGACACCGTCCTCTCCGGCGACGGAGCCTGATGGCCGACGGCGGTCCCGCGATCCGCTCCGTCGACGAGCACCTCCAGGCGATCCTCGACGACCTCGAGCCGATGGCGGCCGTGCCGCAGCCGCTGCTCGACGCGCTCGACCTGGCGTGTGCCGAGGACGTCGTCGCACCGATCTCGCTGCCGAGCTTCGACAACTCCGCGATGGACGGGTACGCCGTCCGGTTCGCCGACGTCGAGGGCGCCTCGGAGGAGACGCCGGTGACGCTGCCGGTCGTCGGCGAGATCGGGGCCGGCCAGGCGAGCCTGCGCGCGCTCGGTCCGGGCGCGGCGGCGAAGATCATGACCGGGGCGCCGGTGCCGGAGGGCGCCGACGCCGTGGTGCCGTACGAGTGGACGGACCGCGGCGCCGACGCCGTCCTGATCTCCCGGGCGCCCGCGCTGCTCCAGCACATCCGGCCCGCCGGCGACGACGTCGCCGAGGGCGACCTCCTCGTCGAGAGGGGCGCGATCCTCGGGCCGCGCCGGCTGGGGCTGCTCGCGTCCGTCGGCCGGGCGACGGTCCTCACCCGGCAGCGGCCGCGCGTCGTCATCCTGTCCACCGGCTCCGAGCTGCGCGACCCGGGCTCGGAGCTCGGCCACGACTCCATCTACGACGGCAACTCGTTCCTCCTCGCCGCCGCCGTCCAGCGCGCCGGGGCGATCCCGTACCGCGTCGGCATCGTCCCCGACGAGCCGGCCGCGTTCCTCGAGGCGCTGCACGACCAGCTGGTCCGCGCGGACGCCGTCATCACCTCGGGCGGCGTCTCGCAGGGCGACTTCGACGTGGTCAAGGCGGCGCTGGCGCCCGACGGCGTGTGGTTCGGCCCCGTCGCGATGCAGCCCGGCAAGCCGCAGGGCTTCGGCCGCGTCGGCGAGGACCGGGTCCCGATCTTCACCCTGCCGGGCAACCCCGTGTCGTCGTACATCTCCTTCCACGTCTTCGTGCTGCCCGCGCTGCGCAAGCTCATGGGCAAGGAGCCGTACGCCGCCCCGACCGTGCGCGCGCGCCTGACCAAGTCGCTGACGTCGCCGGGGGGCCGCCGGCAGTACCGTCGCGGCGAGCGCGGCGTCGACGAGCAGGGCACGTACGTCGCGCCGGTCGGTGGGGCGGGCTCGCACCTCGTCGGCGACCTGGCCTCCGCGGACTGCCTGATCGTGGTCCCCGAGGACACCACCTCCCTCGAGGCGGGGGAGACCGTCGAGGTGCTGATGCTGGAGGAGTCCACGTGAGCGACCGGCTGACCCACATCGACGACGCGGGCGCGGCCCGGATGGTCGACGTGTCCGCGAAGGACGTGACGACGCGATCGGCCACCGCCTCCGGTCGGGTCCTCGTGTCGGCCGAGGTGGTCGGGCTGCTGCGCGGCGCCGGGGTGCCGAAGGGCGACACCCTCGCCGTGGCCCGGCTCGCCGGCATCATGGGCGCCAAGCAGACGCCGTCCCTCATCCCGCTGTGCCACCCACTGGCGATCTCGGGCGTCACCGTCGACCTGTCGGTGCTCGACGACGCGGTCGCGATCAGTGCGACGGTGCGGACGACGGACCGCACCGGTGTCGAGATGGAGGCACTGACCGCCGTCGCGGTCGCCGGCCTCACGGTCATCGACATGGTGAAGGCGGTCGACAAGGCCGCGGTGATCACCGACGTCCGCGTGGAGGCCAAGTCCGGGGGCAAGTCGGGCGACTGGACCCGGTCGTGACCCTGCGCGGAGCGGTCGTCGTCGCCTCGAACCGTGCGGCGTCGGGTGTCTACGAGGACACCACCGGTCCGCTGATCGTCGACTTCCTCGTCGGCCTGGGCTTCGCGGTCGACCCGCCCGCCGTCGTCCCCGACGGCGACCCGGTGGGTGCGGCGATCCTGGCGGCCGTCGAGTCGGGTGCCCGGGTCGTGCTGACCACGGGCGGCACCGGCCTGACGCCGACGGACCGCACCCCCGAGGCGACCCGCCCGTTGCTCGACCGGGAGATCCCCGGCATCGCCGAGGCGATCCGCGCCGCCGGCGTCGCGAAGGGCGTGCCGACCGCGGTGCTCTCCCGTGGCCTCGCCGGCCTCGTCGGCACGACGGTGGTCGTGAACCTGCCCGGGTCGCGCGGGGGCGTGAAGGACGCGCTCGCCGTCCTCGAGCCGGTCCTCGTGCACGCGGTCGAGCAGGCCGTGGGGAGCGACCACTGATGTCGCCCCTCTGGCCGGCCCGCCTGGTCGACGGCGACCTGGTCGTCCGGCCCCTGGCCAAGACCGACCAGGACGACTGGCGCCGCGCCCGGCACCGCAACGCCGCGTGGCTGGTGCCGTGGGACGCGACCGTCCCGCCCGGCGGCGACGCCCGCCCGACGTCGTTCCGCCAGCTCGTGAAGCGCCTCGAGCGGCAGGCCCGCAACGGCAGCACGCTGCCGTTCGCGATCGAGGTCGACGGCCGCTTCGCCGGCCAGGTGACCGTCAACAACATCGTCCGCGGCTCGGCGCTGTTCGCCTCGATCGGCTACTGGCTCGACAAGGAGTTCGCAGGCCGCGGCGTCATGCCGCGCGCGGTCGCGATGGTGATCGACCACTGCTTCGCCCACGGGCTGCACCGGATCGAGGTCGCGATCCGGCCGGAGAACTCCAACTCGCTCCGCGTCGTGGAGAAGCTCGGCATCCGCGAGATCGGCTACGCGCCGAGGTTCCTGCACATCGACGGCGACTGGCGCGACCACCGGCTCTACGCGATCACCCGCGAGGAGTGCCCGGGCGGGTTGCTGGCACGGCTGCGGGGATCCGAGTCCCACCAGTCCCACCAGTAATCCCGCGACACACCAGCCCGGGTACGTCGCGGGACGCGAACCCGTCCCTACGCTCGAACGCGTGGACCCCAGCGCGCTGATCTTCGTCGCCCTCGCGGTGGCCTGGGCGGTCTACCTGATCCCCAAGGCACTCGAGCACCACGAGGAGGGGTCGCGCTCCCGGTCGGTCGACGCGTTCTCCCACTCCGTCCGGGTGCTCGCCCGCCGCGAGCCCGTCAGCCGTCGCGAGGCGCTCCTCGTCGCCGGTGACGACCCGGCCCCGCCGACCCGCCGCGAGCAGCGCCGCGCCGCCCGGGCCGAGAAGAAGGCCGAGCGCCAGCGGCGTCGCAACGCCCGCAAGGTGGCCGCCGCTGCGCGCATCCCCAGCGACCCACGCCTGCGCCGTCTGGCCGCGGCCCGCGCCGCCCGCCGTCGGCTCCGCGTTGTCACCCTCGTCCTCGCCGCGAACGCCGTCGTCGGGATCCTCGCCGCCGCCGGCGTCTTCTCGGTCGTGTGGCTGCTCGTCCCGGCCGGCGTGCTCGTCGCCTGGCTCGTCGCCTGCCGGCTGATGGTGCGCCGCGAGCGCGCCGTGCTCCCGGTGCTCGGGCGGACCACCGTGCCGGCCCCGGCGGCCGAGGTGGTCGAGGACGACGCGACCCAGGGCATCCCGGTGGTCGCCGAGGAGACCCCGCGCGACCCGGACGCGTGGGACCCCGTCGACGTGCCGCTCCCGACGTACGTCTCCAAGCCGGTGGCGCAGCGCAGCGTGCGCACCATCGACCTCGACTCGACCGGCGTCTGGACCTCGGGCCGCAGCGAGGCGGACAGCGCCCTCGTCCGCGACTCCGCGCCGGTGGCGAAGACCGACGAGGACGAGCACCGCGCCCTCGGCTCCTGATTCGGACCCGCCCGAACCCGGTGCTACCGTTTCTCCTCGCGTCTCCGCTCAACCGGAGTCGCACCCAGGGGCTGTGGCGCAGTTGGTAGCGCGTCTCGTTCGCAATGAGAAGGTCAGGGGTTCGAATCCCCTCAGCTCCACCCAGGTCCGCTGCCCAGCGGAAGGCTCACTGAGCCAGGTAGCCGCCGTCGATCACGAGCTCCGAGCCGGTCATGAAGCTCGACTCGTCGCTGGCGAGGAACACCGCGCCGGCGGCGATCTCCGTCGGCTGCCCGGCGCGGCCCATGGGCGTCTGCCCGACGACGTACTCGTTGATCGAGGGGTCCTGGGCGTCGGTCAGCGGGGTGACGACGAAGCCCGGGTGCAGTGAGTTCACCCGGATGTTGTCCTTGGCGTAGGTGATCGCGGCGCTCTTCGACATGTTGCGGACCGCGCCCTTGGTCGCGTGGTACGCGTGCGCGCCGGCGACGGCCGCGTTGCCCCAGATCGAGGAGACGTTGATGATCGAGCCTCCGCCGCGGGCGAGCATGCCCGGGACGACCTCGCGCATCCCGAGCCAGGTGCCGGTCTGGTTGACCGCGACGACGCGCGACCAGTCCTCGAGGGTCACCTCGTGCGGCAGGTCGTAGGTGATGATGCCGGCGTTGTTGACGAGGACGTCGACGCCGCCGTAGGTCTCGGTGGCGTGGCCCACGACGCGGGCCCAGTCGGCCTCGTCGCTGACCTCGAGGCGGTGCCACTCGACCTCGTCGCCGAGCGTCGAGGTCTCGCCGCGACCGGTGGCGAGCACGGTGGCACCCTCGCTCGCGAACGCCTCGGCGATCGCTCGCCCGATCCCGCGTCCGGCGCCGGTGACCAGCGCCGTCTTGCCCTTGAGACGGTCCATGCCACGAGTCTGTGGCGCGGCGGAGGCCCGCCCCTGTCGCAGTTCGGGACACCGCGGGCGGCGGTCCCACTGCCTAGCGTCGTGGTCATGACACGCGGACGCGCCCTGGTGACCGGTGGCGCCCAAGGACTCGGTCTCGCGATCGGGTCCAGGCTGGTGCGCGACGGCTACGACGTGGTGCTCGGGGACGTCGACGAGGAGGCGGTCGGGAAGGCCGCGGCGGGGGTCGGCGCGACCGGCGTCCGGATGGACGTCACCGACGACGAGGCCGTCGCCGAGACCTTCGGGCGACTGGGCTCGCTCGACGTCCTGGTGAACAACGCCGGCATCATCAGCCGGCAGCCCGCGAGCGAGTTCGACTCCGCCCAGTGGGACCGCGAGATGTCGGTCAACCTCGGCGGTGTGATGCGGTGCAGCCGCGCTGCGTTCCCGCTCCTGGCCGGGTCGTCGCACGCGTCGATCGTCAACCTGGCGTCCGTCGGCTCGACGTTCGGCCTCCCGCAGCGGCTCGGCTACAGCACCACGAAGTCCGGGGTCCTCGGCCTGACCCGCACCCTCGCCGCGGAGTGGGGGCCGCACGGCATCCGCGTCAACGCGATCGCCCCTGGCTACATCGAGACGCAGATGATGCGCTCGGGGTTCGCGACCGGCGCCCTCGACGAGAGCAGGCTGCTCGACCGCACCCCCCTGGGCCGGTTCGGCACCGCCGACGAGATCGCCGGCGCCGCGTCGTTCCTCGTCTCCGCCGACGCGTCGTTCGTGACCGGGACCGTGCTCGAGGTCGACGGCGGGATCACCATCGACGGCTCCTTCCACGCGCGCCCGCACCCGGAACCCGTTCCTGTGTCGCACTGACCTGTTCTGACACACGGGCGCGCCGGAGCGCGGACCTACCTTCGCCGAAGGTCACGGCGGTCCACGCCGTGCGCACCCCGGAGGTTCCCCATGAAGGTGGGCGTCTACGTCTTCGCGACCGACCTGGACCTGGACCCCGGTCCCTCGCCAAGGAGATCGAGGACCGTGGCTTCGACAGCATGTTCTTCCCCGAGCACAGCCACATCCCGGTCTCCCGCGGGACCGACTACCCCGACTCGTACGGCGGCGGCGTGCTGCCCGACTTCTACAAGCGGACCTACGACCCCTTCATCTCGTGCAGCTTCGCGGCCGCGGCCACGACGACCCTCCAGGTCGGCACCGGCATCGCGCTGCTGGCCCTGCGCGACGCGGTCCATACGGCCAAGCTCGTCGCCTCGGTCGACCGGTTGTCCGGCGGCCGGTTCGCGTTCGGCGTCGGCTTCGGCTGGAACCAGGACGAGTTCGAGACGCACGGCGTCGACTGGAAGACCCGGCACCGTCGGGTCAAGGAGCAGGTCGAGCTCATGCGGGTCATGTGGACCGAGGACGTCGCGTCGTACGACGGCGACCTGGTGAAGCTGCAGCCCAGCTGGTGCTGGCCCAAGCCGGTGCAGACGCCCGGGCCGCCCGTGTACCTCGGGGGATCCGGCCCGGTCACCATGAAGCACGCCGCCCAGTGGGCCGACGTCTGGTACCCGACGCCACCGATGCATGACCCGTTCCTCGAAGCCTCGGTCCCGGCGTTCAAGGAGCTGCTCGCCGAGGCCGGCCGCGACCCGGAGTCGGTGCCGGTCGGGTGCGCCCCCGGAACGTGCGACGAGGCCGGACTCGAGGCGTACGCCCGCAACGGCGTCAGCCACGTCAACATCTGCCTCGCCGGCGAGACGCCCGACCAGATGCTCGAGAACCTCGACGGCCTGCAGAAGCTGCGCGTCAGCGTCCTGGGCCAGTGACGGACCAGTGACCGAATCGTGACCTCACCTGCGCCTGTGCCAGTGACCCATGTCTCAAAGCGAGACACGGGCGCAGGGGCTCCGGTTCCTAGTTTTTCGATCATCACAGCAGCGACCGCTGCGTCGACGCGCGCGAAGGGAGCAGGGCCCGATGGCGACCATCACTGAGCCGGCGGCCGACACCTCGACCGTGCTCGGACGACGCCCGCTGCGCATCCCCGGCCAGGGCATCCTCCTGGCGAACGTCGCGCTCGTGCTGGTGGGTCTGCTGATCCTGGACGTCCAGATCTTCAGCCGGGCGAGCCTCTCGACGCTCACGCCGACCATCGGCGTGATGATCATGATGGCGCTCGGCCAGGCGTTCATCATCGGCACCGGCGGCATCGACCTGAGCATCCCGTCGACCACCACCCTGGTCGGCGCGATCGTGCTCAAGCAGTCGGCCGGCGACAACGGCGCCTTGGTCGGCGCGGTCCTCACGGCCCTGCTGATCTGCATCGCCATTGGCCTGGTGAACGGCCTCCTCGTGGAGGTCACCCGGCTGGACGCCCTCGTGGTCACGCTGGCGACCGGCCAGCTGATCGCCGGCATCACCCGCATCTACCGCGGACCTGTCCTCAATCTCGACCGTCCCGTCCGACCTCTCCGACTTCGCGCGGAGCTCGGCCGGCCAGGTCAGCACGATCCTGATCCTCGCCCTGGTGGTCGCGGTGCTCATCGCGCTCTGGATGAAGTTCCACACCTCGGGGCGACGGCTCGCCGCCAGCAGCGTCGCCCGACCGGCCGCCGAGAACAGCGGCCTGGCCGCGGCCCGCCAGCGCATCACCGCCTGGATGATCGGCAGCCCATCGTCGGTGTCGGCGCCGTCCTGCTCGCAGGCCGGATCTCGACCCCCGACCTCACCCTGGGGCAGCCGTACCTGCTGACCCCGATCGTCGCCGTCGTGCTCGGAGGCGCTGCTCTCAGCGGTGGCCGCGTGCGACCGGCGGCGACGCTGCTCGGCGCGGTGTTCCTCGTCGTGCTCGAGCACATCCTCCGGGTGCGCGGCTACTCCTCCGGAGTGTCGCTCGCCTTCCAGGGCCTCGTCCTCGGGCTTGGGCTCACCCTCGTCGTCGTCCTCGAAGACCTCCGCTGGTCGGTGGGCTCCGCGCGGCGCGGTGGCAACTCCAGTGGCCGGTCCACCGCGGACCCGGCCGTGAACACAGGAGAACAGGAGTAAAGCCAATGGGCAACCCTCATGCGCCGTAACAACGGCACACGACGCGGGAGGAGGTCCGCGCTGCGCGGTCGGCGCCGCCGTACTTCTGCTGGGGATCACCGCCTGCGGTTCCGACAGCGACAACGGCGACGGCGACGGCGGCGGCGGCTCGGGGGACACCGACACGTCGGCGCTCGACGAGTCACCGACGAGCAGGCCCAGGAGATGGCCAACCGGCGTTCGGCACGACCGACATCGCGCTGGGACCGCCTCGACCCGACAGTCCAGGAGGCGCTCAAGCGAGCGGCCATCCCGCTCACGGACGACCAGAAGGCCAAGGCCATGGAGTGCTGGAAGGGCACCACCTGCGAGGTGGGCGACGGGGACGTCACCCTCGGCATCGCCGACGGCTTCGGCGGCAACCTGTGGCGCAAGGTCGCCAAGATGGAGATCATCCTCCAGGCGATGACCTACCCGAACATCGGGAAGATCATCTTCACCGACGCGAACGCCGACCTGCCGACGTTCCTCGCGAACGTCCGCAGCCTCTCGTCGCAGGGCGCGACCGCCATCGTCAGCTACAACGACTTCGGCTCGGCCGCACTCCCCGCGTTCAAGGCCGCCCAGGCCGCCGGCGCCAAGGTCTCGACGTACGTCGGCCCGTCGGGCCGGACGCCACCCGCGGACTCGCTGTCCAACCAGGTCACCGGCGACGTGTGCCGCCATGGGTGAGGAGATGGGCAAGGTCGCCACCGACGACCTCGGCCTGACCGGCGAGCTCGCCATCCTCAACGGCACGCCGGGCAACCCGCAGGGTGCCGGCCTGGAACAAGTGCCTCGAGGACACGCTGCCCGACGGCACCGAGATCGGACAGTCGGTCGACACCGACTGGACCCTGGCCGGTGCGTTCGACGCCGGCTCGGCGCTGGTCAGCTCCGGCACCGACTTCGGGGCGATCTTCTACGACTACGCCGACCCGATCCCGCAGGTCGTCGAGGCCTACAGCAAGGGCGGCAAGAAGATCCCGGCCATCATCACCCTGGACCTCCAACAACGGCATGGCCCGGGTGTGGGAGGAGCGGCTCGGGACTCCCGACGAGTTCGCGCTGTACCACACGAGCGCGCCTCACCTGGGAGAGCCGTGCCTCGCTCACCTCGGTGATGACTCAGCTGGCCGGCGACGCCGTCGAGCCCGTGATGGTGGTCCCGCGGCCGTTCGTGAAGGCCGAGAAGGGCTACTACCTGTCCGACCGTCCCGACGACTACCCGGGCCCGAGCGCGCTCGTCCCGGACGACGTCATGACCGAGATGCTCGCGGGCTGATCGTTCACCACTGACCCAGCCGGGGGCGGGGCCACCACCCCGCCCCCGGCTGAGCCACTTCCACTGAACTACCTCGTTCTGAACCAGCAGAGAGATGCCAGCCGTGTCCGACTCCCACACCACCGCAGTCCGCGACCGCGCGACGGTCGGGGCGACCGGCTCGTTGCTCCTCTCGGCGGCGGGGTTCTCCAAGCGGTACGCCGCCGTGCAGGCGCTCGACGACGTCAGCCTCGACCTCGCCCCGGGCGAGATCCACGCCCTGGTCGGCGAGAACGGCTCCGGCAAGTCGACCCTGGTCGGCATCGTCAGCGGCACCGTCGTCCGCGACGCTGGCGAGCTCACCATCGGCGGGGACGAGGTCTCCCGCCGCCCGCCCCGCCGTCTCCCAGCGTCACGGCGCCATCACCGTCTTCCAGGACGGCTCCCTGATCGGCGACCTGTCCGTCGCGCAGAACCTCTTCCTCGGCACCGACCAGCGCGCACCGCCCGAAGTTCGGGCGGATGGCGGGCTGGGCCGAGGAGCTGCTCAACTCCTACGGCTTCGACATCGACACCGACGCTGAAGGCGTCGCGCTGCCTCCCGGGGACCGCCAGCTCGTCGAGATCGTGCGCGCGGTCGCCGCCGAGCCGAAGGTCCTGATCCTCGACGAGGCGACGTCCGCCCTCGACTCGCACGGCGTCGACATCGTGCTCGAGCTGATGCGCCGCGTCGCCGCGAGCGGCAGCGCCGTCCTGTTCGTCACGCACCGCCTCTCCGAGGTCATGCGGGTCGCGCACCGGGTCACGGTCCTGCGCGACGGGCGCTACCAGGGCACCCACGACGCCGCCACGGTCACGCCGCAGAAGCTCGTCGAGCTGATGGCCGGCACCCGGGTCGACCTGGAGTTCCCCGACCGGGCCGCCTCGCGGAGAGAAGGTCATGTCCGTCCGTGGCCTCGAGGGTCTCGGCTTCGGTCCCGTCGACGTCGACCTCCACGCCGGCCAGATCGTGGGGATCGCCGGCGCCGACGGCAACGGCCAGCTCTCGTTGCTTTTCACTAGGGTCTCGCCGCGATCGGCGACAACGGCGGCACCGTCGAGGTCGGCGGGAAGCGGCTAAAGTCCTACGGCAACGCCGTGGACAAGGGCGTCGTCTACCTGAGCTCGGACCGCAGGACCGAGTCGCTCTTCGGTGGCCTGACCATCGGCGACAACATCGGCCTCGGCGTGCTCGACGACCTCTCCACGCGGGGTTCATGCGGGTCGGCAAGGAGCGGCGTTCGTCGACGACGCCGATCGACCGCTACCGGATCCGCGTCGGTCACTCCGGCCAGCTGCCCGCCGAGCTCTCCGGCGGCAACCAGCAGAAGGTCGCGCTCTCGCGCGTGCTGGCCATGGAGCCGAAGGTCGTGCTGATCGACGAGCCGACTCAGGGCGTCGACGTCCGCTCCCGCCTCGACATCTACCGCTTCCTCCGCGCCATCGCCGACAGCGGCACCGCGGTCGTCGTCGTCAGCTCCGACGCCTCCGAGCTCGCCGGGCTCTGGACCGGATCCTGGTGATGAGCCGCGGCAAGGTCACCACCGAGCTCGCCGGCGTGGGCGCCACCGAGGAGTCGATCGTCGGCGCGTTCGCGGTCGAGCACGAGATCGCCGCCGACGCCGACGTCGTCGGCGAGGAGGCGGCCGCCGCGATCAGAGGCGCCGGCAGCCGCGCGCGTCGCGCTCGCTCGCGGGTCGACGGCTGTTCACCGCCGAGGCGATCCGGCTGATCGCGTTGGTCGCGCTGATGGTGGGGCTGCGCTCTTCGCGAACTCCAAGAACGACACCTTCCTTACCGAGCCCGGCATCTACAACGTGGCGCTGCTGGCGCTCCCGCTCATCGCGGTGGCCGCGGCGCAGTACTTCGTGCTCCTCGTCGGCGGCATCGACGTCTCCGTGGGCGCGGTGATGACGCTCCCCGTGATCCTGATGTCGGAGTGGGCGACCGAGGGCGGCGCCGGCAAGGTCTGCTCATCGGGCTCGCCGTGTCGTGCTGCTCGGCCTCGCGGTCGGCGGTGTCAACGCGCTGATGGTCGAGAAGGTCGGCATCTCGCCGGTCATCGCGACGATCGCCACGCTCGGCGTCGTCTCCGGCATCGCCTTCATGATGCGGCCGACGGCCGACGGGCTGATCTCGTTCGCCCTGGCCGAGCAGCTGATGCTGAAGCGTTGGACCGATCCCCGTCGCTGATCGTCCTCCTGGCGCTGCTGGTCCTGGCCGACACTCTGGTTCCGCCGCACCGGCGCGGCCTCCGGCTCCGCGCGGTCGGCCTCAACGGCTGTACGCCAACCGCCTGGGCATCCCCGCCGCGCGCATCGCGCCCTCTGCTACGTCATCTGCGCCGCGCTCGCCGGCATCGCGGGCGTCATCCTCGCCGCCCAGATCGGCATCGGGGACCCCAACGCGGGCAACTCCTACACCCTGCTCGCCATCGCCGCGCCCGTCCTCGGCGGTGCCGCGCTCTCCGGGGGCCACGGCTCCCTGGTGGGCGCCGCGATCGGCGCCAGCATCCTGGTGCTCAGCCAGAGCCTGGTCGCCGTGCTCGCCCTGGACGACGGCACCAGCTTCGTGTTCGCCGGCGTCCTCACGCTGCTGGCCCTGCTGTCGCTCGGGCGAGTCCATCGCCCGGGTGCGGCACCTGGTCCGCAGCCGTCTCGCTCGTTCCTGACCGACCCACCACCTCTCGCGAAAGCAGGTAGCGACCCATGGGCAAGCTCGACGGACGCACGGCGGTCGTGACCGGGGGAGCCTCCGGCATCGGCCTGGCGTCGGCCAGGACTTCGCCGCCGAGGGCGCACGGTCGTCCTCTGGGACCTCGACGCCGAGTCGCTCGCCGTCGCGGTCAAGGACATCGAGAACGACGGCGGCACGGCGTACGCCGTCGAGGCCAACGTGTGCGTCCAAGGAGTCCGTCGCGGACGCCGCCGCCAGGTCCGTCGAGCTGGCGGGCCCGGTGACCGTGCTGATGAACAACGCCGGCGTCCTCGACGACTACGCCCCGATCCTCGAGACCGACGAGGACCTCTGGGACAAGATCATCGGCGTCAACCTCACCGGTGTGTACCGGGTCACCCGCGCGCTGCTGCCGTCGATGCTGGAGGCCGGCGGCGGCACCATCGTCAACACCTGCTCGATCGCGGGCCTGGTCGCCGGCGGCGGCGGCACCGCCTACACCGCGTCCAAGCACGGCGTCCTCGGCCTCACCCGCCAGCTGGCCTTCGACTACGGCCAGCAGGGCATCCGCGTGAACTGCATCTGCCCCGGCGCCGTCGAGACCGGCATGACCAAGGCCCTCTTCGAGGCCGGCGACGCCGGTGATGGACTCGGTCAACAGCGTCCCCGCCGGCCGCTACGCCCAGCCCGAGGAGCTCGCCAACCTCGCGCTGTTCCTGGCCAGCGAGGACTCCTCGTTCTCGCACGGCGCCGCGTTCGTGGCCGATGGTGGCTGGACGATCCGGTAGCGCGTGGTTGCCGAAACCCCGGACCCACGCCCCATGGCGTACTGTGGTGCTGTTGAAGGGACGCTCCGAGAGCGTCCTGGCCGCGCAAGAGTCGCGGCTTGTGTCTTGTACCTCTGGTTCCCGGTTCGCTCGGACATCAGCACAGGTGGATGTCTTCAGCAGCTCGAGGGCACCGTGCCCTCGGCAGGAACAAAGGTAGAGATCATGGCTCAGGGAACCGTCAAGTGGTTCAACGCTGACAAGGGCTTCGGCTTCACACGCGCAGCACGGCGGCGGCGAGGACGTGTTCGTCCACTTCTCCGCGATCCAGACCAGCGGCTACAAGTCGCTGGACGAGAACCAGAAGGTCGAGTTCGACGTCGTGGCCGGCCCGAATGGCCCGCAGGCCGAGAACGTCTGCGCCTCCTCCTGACTTCACGACACAGGGCCCCGACCGCGCACGCGGTCGGGGCCCTGTGTCATGTCACGCGCGGTCAGGTCCCGACGACACCGTCGGCTGAGCTCACGCCGACAGGTGGGCGGCCTCTCGTGGTGCTGGTGAGAGATCGCGTCCGCCATCGTCGGTGCCTTCACGGCGGCGGCCGTCTCCTGGCGCTCCTGCTCGCGGTCGACGGCGCGGGAGTTCCTGGTCGCCTTGGCGACCCACATGCGCTGGGCGGACTCGCTCATGTGGCAGAGGCCGGGGATCTGCGGGTACTGCTGGCACATCGTCGGGCCCTTGCCGGCAGACCCGGCCGACGTCGGCACCGAAGCAGTCGGCGCGCGGGTGCCCGAGAGACCGACGGCTGCGAACAGCCGCCGGCTCTCGGCCCCGCAGGAGCCGCAGGACACCGAGTGCGGAGGCGGGCTCGGTGCCCAGTGCTCGGCGCGGGTCCCGCAGGAGCCGCACTGGTAGTCCACGAGGATGGCCATCGCAGCAGTGGCTTACTCGTAGCAGTACGGCGCGGGCTTGTGGGCCTCCCAGTCGCCCGGGTCGTGCGTGATCCAGATCGTGGCCTCCTCGGCCTCGGCGATCCGCTTGATCCGGCGCAGGGAGTCGAGCGCGACGCGGGTGTCCCAGTCGATGGGGAAGTGGTACTCGAGCTCGAGCGCCTGCTTGAGGTGCACCGCGTCACCGGTGAGCAGGAACGTCCGGTGGCCAGGCGCACCTTGAGGCCGAGCTCGCCGGGCGTGTGGCCCGGCAGCGACAGCATGACGAGCGAGCCGTCGCCGAACAGGTCGACGTCACACCCGGCAGCTCGTGCCAGTTGAAGTTCTTGGTCCGCTCGATCTGGTCGGGCATGTAGCAGAACGCCGCGATCGGGGTCGCGAAGCGGGCGAACGCGAGCTCACCGGCGCCGGCGTAGTGCTTGGCGTCCGGGAACAGGTGCGTACCGCCGGCGTGGTCGAAGTGGAAATGCGAGGCGATCACGTGGGTGACGTCGGAGGTCTTGTAGCCGAGCGCCTCGACCTGCTTGTCGACCGCCTGCTCCGGCGTACCGCCGATCCCGAGCCCGTCCGCCAGCTCCTGGCCGTAGACCGCGACGGGGTCGGTGATCGCCTCGGGTGCGATCCCGGTGTCGAACAGCACCAGGCCCCCGGCGTGCTCGATGAGGAACGACGGCATCGGGATGGTCATCATCCCGGACAGGCCGTACATCAGGGTCGCTGGAGTCGACTGTCAACGTGGGGCAGTCCAGCGCCCACATCTTCTTCGCGAATCCCAGGGACATCGGCTCGTCCTTCCAGCTCAGGTGGAGTACGCCGAGCGTGCTGCGGCGGAGCCGGGGCGAGCCGTCCCACTTTGCGACAGGGCCGGGACACTGTCGCAAACTCGCACACTCCCCCGCCTGCGCCGCGCCTTGACGTGGCCATGACGACCGGCCAGATCGCCACGCTCGTCGGGTCCTGCGAGCGTCGAGCTCCAGGAGTACGACGTGCCGGAGCCGGCGCGGTGCCGTCGTGCTCCGGGTCGGCGAGCCAACGTTGCGGCACCGACGTGCACCAGTGGCACTACGAGTCGCTGCTGCTCCGCGACGCCGGGCCTCGGCCACGAGTTCGTCGGCGAGGTCATCGCGCTGGGCGAGGGCGTCACCACCGACTACGCCGGCCAGCCGTCGCACTCGGCGACCGCGTCGTGCCCGTCTACTACCTGACCTGCCACCGCTGCCCGCCGTGCCTGCGCTCGGAGTTCAACCTCTGCCAGAACGGCCTCTCCGAGTGGAAGATCAAGCCCGAGGTCGCGCCGCACTTCCGCTCGGGCTTCGCCACCCACTACTACGTCTTCCCCGGCCAGTACTTCTACAAGGTCCCCGACGAGGTCGACGACGCCACGGTCGCGGGCGCCAACTGCGGCCTCGCCCAGATGCTGTTCGTCATCGACCAGGTCGGCATCGAGCCGGGGGAGACCTTCGTGGTCCAGGGTGCCGGCGGCCTCGGCCTGTACGCCGCCGCGGTGGCGCACGAGCGCGGAGCCCGGGTGATCGCGATCGACGGCGTCCCCGAGCGGCTCGAGCTGGCGCGGACGTTCGGCGCCGCCGAGACCATCAGCCTCGCCGACCACCCGGACTCGGCGGACCGGGTCGCGCGCGTCCAGGACCTGACCGGCGGCATCGGCGCCGACATGGTCCTCGAGGTGACCGGGGTGCCGGCGCCTTCGTGGAGGCCATCGACCTGGCCCGGGTCAACGGCCGGATCGCCTCGGTCGGCAACCTCAACGCCGAGGCGCCGCGTGACCATGACGCCGGGCATCGTGACCCGCAAGAGCGTCCACATCCACGGCGTCCTGCGCTACCACCCCTGGTACCTGCACAAGGCCGTCGAGTTCCTCTCGCGGCGCCACCACCTGCACCCGTTCGAGGCGTTCTCCGACCGCTCCTACCCGCTCTCCGAGGTCACCGACGCGCTCAAGGCCGGCGAGAGCCGCTCGGTCGCGCGCGTCGCGATCGTCCCCTGACCCCACCCCAGAAAGAGAACCGACCGTGGACTTCCCGACCCAGCTCTTCGTCAACGGCGAGTGGAGGGACGCCTCCGACGGCGCCACCTTCGACGTCACCGACCCCGCCACCGGCGAGCTCTCGCCCAGGTCGCCGACGCCACCGAGGACGACGTCCGCGCCGATGATCGACGGCGCGGCCGCGGTCCAGGACGAGTGGGCCGCGACGCCCGCCGTCGAGCGCGCCGCGATCATGCGCCGCGCGGCCCGGATCTTCGAGGACCGGCTCGACGAGCTGGCCCGGCTGCTCAGCCGCGAGCAGGGCAAGCCGGTGGCCCAGGCCGTCGGCGAGCTCCAGTACGGCATCGGCTTCGTCGACTGGTTCGCCGAGGAGGCCCGCCGGGTCCACGGCGATGACCATCCCGGCCACGACCGGCGCCAAGCGGATCATCACGCTCAAGCAGCCGATCGGCGTGACCGCCTGCATCACGCCGTGGAACTTCCCCCCGCTGCAGATCCTGCGCAAGCTCGGCGCCGCCCTGGCCGCCGGCTGCACGATGATCGTCAAGCCGGCCGAGCTCACGCCGCTGTCCGCGCTCGAGATCGGCCGCGTCTTCCACGACGCCGGCCTGCCCCGGGCGTGCTCCAGTCGCGCGTCCAACGACGCGCCCAGGGTCAGCGGCGTCTTCATGGCCGACAGCCGGGTCCGGCCATCTCGTTCACCGGCTCGACCGAGGTCGGCAAGATCCTGATGCGCGGCGCGGCCGACACCATGAAGCGGGTCTGCCTCGAGCTCGGCGGCCACGCGCCGTTCATCGTCTTCGAGGACGCCGACATGGACCTCGTCGATCGCGAGGCGATGGCGGTCAAGCCCCGCAACATGGGCCAGACCTGCGTCTCGGCCAACCGCTTCTTCGTGCACGAGTCGACCTCGCCGAGGAGTTCGGCACGCGGCTGGCCGAGGAGTTCGCCGAGCTCACGGTCGGCAACGCCCTCGACGACGGCATCGACGTCGGCCCGCTGGTCGAGGAGGCCGCGCTGGTCAAGGTCGAGGCGCACGTCGCCGACGCGCTCGAGCAAGCGGCGCCGAGGTCGTGCTCGGCGGCAAGCGCGCCGAGACCGGCCACGACTCGCGGCTCTTCTTCGAGCCGACGGTCATCACCGGGGCCGACGACTCATGCTGCTCGCGCAGGAGGAGACCTTCGGGCCGGTCGCGCCGATCTTCACGTTCACCGACGAGGACGACGTCGTCCGCCGGGCCAACGACTCCGACTTCGGCCTGGCCGGCTACTTCTTCACCCGCGACCTGAACCGGGCGATCCGGGTCGCCGAGCGGCTCGAGTACGGCACGGTCGGCCTCAACGACGCCCAGATCTCGGCGGTGCAGGCGCCGTTCGGCGGCGTCAAGCAGTCCGGCATCGGCAGCGAGGGCGGCCCGCTGGGCATGGACGAGTACCTCGACACCAAGTACCTGTCGCTCGGCGGGCTCTGACGCCGGGTAGCGGCACGTCATGGCCGACTTCACCTTCTCCGAGCTCACCCCGACCGCCTTCCTCCGGCGGTCGGCGGACGTGTACGCCGAGCGCGACGCCGTCGTCGACGGCGACCTGCGGCTCACCTACGCCGAGCTCTACGACGGTGCCGGCGCTGACCGGCGTGCTCGCCGGGCTCGGGGTCGAGCCGGGCGACCGGGTGGCGGTGCTGGCGACCAACAGCCACGTCCTGCTGGAGATGCACTACGCCGTCCCGATGCGCGGCGCCGTGCTGGTCCCGCTCAACATCCGGCTCTCGGCCGAGGAGCTCGCCTACATCCTCGAGCACTCGGGCGCCTCGCTGCTGGTCGCTGAGCGAGGAGTTCGCCGAGATCGGCGCCGAGGTCGCCGCCGAGGTGGGTCCCGCTGCTCCCAGGCCGGGCCGGACAGCGACTACGAGCGGCTGCTCGCCGGTGCCGAGCCAGCCGAGGTGCCGTGCACCGACGAGCGCGGACTGCTCGGCATCAACTACACGAGCGGCACGACGGGCCGGCCAAGGGCGTGATGACCCACCACCGCGGCGCCTACCTCCAGGCCTCTCGCTGCTGGTGCACGGCCGGATGGGCCAGGAGACGTCGTACCTCTGGACCGTCCGATGTTCCACTGCAACGGCTGGTGCCTGACTGGGGGGTCACCGCTGTCGGCGGGACGCACGTGTGCCTTCGCAAGATCGACCCGGAGGGATCTGGCCGCTGCTCCGCGACGAGGGCGTCACCCACTTCAGCGCGGCGCCGACCGTGCTAACATGATCGCGGGGGCCGAGGCCGCGGCGGTCCGCCGCTGGAGCGCGGGTGGCCGTGCAGACCGGCGGCTCACCGCCGTCGCCGACGCTGCTCGCGCGGATGGACCGGCTCGGCATGGACGTCACCCACCTCTACGGCCTCACCGAGACCTTCGGCCCGATCGGCATCAACGAGTGGCAGCCGCAGTGGGACGCCCTCGACGCCGACGAGCAGGCGGCGCTCCGCGCGAGGCAGGGCGTGGGCAACGTCATCGCCGAGCCGCTGCGGGTCGTCGACGCCATGGCGTCGACGTCCCGCGGGACGGGGCGACCCTCGGCGAGATCGTCGCCCGGGGCAACGACGTGATGCTCGGCTACTACCGCGACGACGAGGCGACCGCCGCGGTCGACCTCGACGGCTGGTTCCGCACCGGCGACCTCGCGGTCACATCCCGACGGTACGTCGAGATCACGCGACCGCGCCAAGGACATCATCATCACCGGCGGCGAGAACGTCGCGTCGGTCGAGGTCGAGCGGGTCTCGACTCGCACCCGGACGTCGTCGAGTCCGCGGTGGTGGGGCCGCCCGACGAGCGCTGGGGCGAGATCCCCGTCGCCTTCGTCACCGTGCGACCGGGGTCCGACCTCTCCGGCGGGAAGATGACCGCCCACGTGCGCGACACCTGGCCGGGTTCAAGGTCCCACGCCCCGAGTGCACTTCGGTGAGCTGCCCAAGACGTCAACCGGGAAGATCCAGAAGCAGGTGCTCCGCGAGGCCACCCGTGGCGTCGACGACAGGCAAGGCCGCATGAAGCCGCGTCCCTGACGGGGGTGGGCGTCACGAAGCTTTGGATGTCAGCCCGGACCCGACTCCATCGAGTGGCAGTGCACTGCCGCCGACCCTGGCGCTCGCGGACGCCGGCGTCGATCCCGGACGCTGTTGATGCCCGTCGATCACCGGTTACTCGACGGTGGCCAGCCACCTCATGCCGGCCAACGTGTTCGCGGAGCGTTTCGGGATCCGCCCCTCCACCGCGTTCGGCATGAGCGTCGGGGGTGCGACCGGCCTTGCGATGGTGGCCCAGGCCGCCTCGCTGGTGGAGTCAGGTGCCGCGCGCCACGTGCTGGTGGTGGCCGGTGAGGACAGGGCGAGCGGACTGACCCGCGAGGAGTCGACCAAGGTGCTGGCTCAGGTCGGCCATGCCCCGCTACGAGGTCCCGCTGGGAGGGACTGTCCCCGCGTACTACGCGCTCCTGCCGTCCAGACACCCGTGGAGCTACGGGCTCGCCCCCCGAGGGACGCGTTGGCCGCCCTGCCGGTGCAGATGCGCACCCATGCAGGGCGCAAGCTCGGTGCTCACTTCCAGAAGCCGATCACGATCGACGACGTCCTTGACCTCTCGGCCGGTGGTGGAACCCCTCAGGCTCCTGGACTGCTGCCCGGTCTCCGACGGAGGTGCCGCCTTCGTCGTCTCGGCCGCCCCCACCTCTCTGACCGATCACTGGTGGTGGCTGGGATCGGACAGGCGCACCGCACACCAGCACCTGTCCACACCTGGCGCCGGCGAACACGGGCGCCGCTCTTGCGGCGCAGCGAGCCCTCACGGAGGCGGACATCACGTGGGACGCCGTCGACGTGTACGGGATCTACGACAGCTTCTCCATCACCGTCGCGCTGCTGCTGGAGGAAGTCCTGGGACTTGACTCCGCCCGGCCGGCCCGGCGCTTATGCCAGCGCGGGAGCCTTCGAGGTCGCACGGTCGCTATCCGATGAACACACATGGCGGGCTTCTCTCCTACGGGCACTGCGGTGTGGGCGGAGGCATGGCTCATCTCGCCGAGGTGGCCTCGCAGCTGCGGCACCGAGCGGGGCGCCAGCCAGGTCGCCTCGTGCGGGACGGGCTATGTCCACGCGGATGGGGGCGTGCTCTCGGCGCACGTCGGTGTGGTGCTGATACGAGAGGCGAACGATGAAGAGAGACCGGACTTGACTGGACGTACGGCGAGCCGGTGGTGCTGGTGACCGGGTGCACGCAGTGCGGGAACCGTTGGTACCTCCCGCATGTCCACTGTCCCGCATGCGGGTCCGACGACCACGTGCCAGGAGCCCGCGCAGGGAGGCGGCGCTCTCTGCGTCGCGGGCGACCCGGCTCCACGTCACCGCAGGGGACGAGTCGGGGCCGGTGCGGCTGGGACTGGTCGAGCTGATCGAAGGTCCGGTGGTGATGGGTCGCATCCATGACGAGGACCTGGCCCCCGGCGACCGGGCCCAGATCGAGTTCCGTCACGACGGGCATGGAGGAGCGCTCGTGCCCAGCTTCGCCAAGGGAGCCCCGAGCTCCCCCCGTGACCTCCGACCTCGACTTCTTCCACCACCCGGCCTCGGTGGCGGTGGTCGGTGCCTCCGACGACCCCGAGAAGATCGGAGGGCGGCCCCTTCGCTACATGCGCGAGTTCGGGTACGGCGGGCTCGTCGTCGTACCGGTCAACCCGCGACGGCCCGAGTAGTGCAAGGGATGCCGACGGTTGCGTCGCTGCGGGAGTCCCCTGTCGTTCCCGACGTTGCCTTGATCGCTGTCCCGGGTCAGGCGGCCGTGGATGCCGTGGCGGCAGCCGCCGAGATGGGCGTCAAGGGCTGCAATCGTCATGTCCTCGGGGTTCGGCGAGACGCACACGACCGAGGGGGACCGCCTCTTCAGGAAGAGCTGCTCGGTCATGCCCAGCGGGTCGGCATGCGCGTGGTCGGTCCGAACTCCCAGGGCCTGGCGAACTTCCAGTCCGGCGCGGTGCTCGGCTTCTCGACGCTGTTCACCGAGGAGCCGCCGGCCGACGGTCCGGTCGGGATCGTCAGCCAGAGCGGCGCGCTGGCCTCGGTGCCGTACGGCATCCTGCGGCGCCGCGGCATCGGCGTCCGCTACGCGCACGGCACCGGCAACGACCTCGACGTCACGCGCGGCCGAGCTGGCCGCCGAGGCGGTCGCGGACCCGGACCTGAAGCTGCTGCTGCTCTACCTCGAGTCCGTCACCGACGCCGAGTCGCTCGTCGCGCTGGGCGAGCGGTCCCGCGCGCAGCGGGGTCCCCGTCGTCGCCCTAGTGGGCGGCCGGTCGCAGTCGGGCAGCCGCGCCGCCGCGTCGCACACCGGCGCGCTCGCGACCGAACGGCGGGTGCTCGACACGTTCCTGGAGCGGGTCGGGATCTGGCAGGTGCACTCCGTGAAGGGAGCTGGTCGCCGGGCCAGCGAGCTCTACCTCCAAGACTGGCAGCCGGCGGGAGACGGGCTCGCGGTCGTGTCGGAACTCGGGTGCCGTGTGCGTGCTGGCAGCGGACGCCGCCGAGGACGCCGGACACTGCCGCTCGCCGACGCTCGCCGACTACGACGGTTGACGCAGGGCTCAAGGCCGAGCTCCCGACGTTCGCCGCCACCGCCAACCCGGTTGACGTGACCGCAGCGCTGCTCACCGACAGCGGGCTGTTCGGCCGGGTGCTGCCGATCCTCGGCCGCGGACCCCGGCGCTGGATGCATGCCTGTTGGGCATCCCGGTCGCCGGGCGAGGCTATGACGTCGAGCGGTTCGCCCGGGACGCCGCCGCCCTTCGCGGCGAGCGGGACGCCGCCTGGTCTGCGCGATCCCGCAGCCGAACGTGGCCGCGCCGTTCCGTGGCCGCAGGCCTGCCGGTGTTCAAGGAGGAGGCCGCAGCGCGGTCGCGGCGCTGTCGCAGTACCTGGCACCACCGCCAGCGGATGGTCCGGGCGGAGTCGTTGCCACGTCCGGCCCTCGGTAGCCCGCGCTGTCCCACATGACTCCCCCGCTCCCTCAACGAAGCGGACAGCCTCGCCGCCTTGTCCGAGCTCGGGGTGCCGGTCGTTGCCCACGAGCTGGTCGCGTCGGTCGACGGCGTCGCCGCGGCGTTCATCCGCCTCGGCGCCGAACAGGTCGTCGTCAAGGGCAGCAGCCCGGACGCCACCCACAAGTCCGAGCTCGGTCTGGTGAGGCTCCGGTGCGCCTCGACCGGCGAGGCAGTGGCGGCTGCGAGCGACAATCGCGGCATCTGCTGCGGCCCATGGCGTCCACGCTCGACGGGTTCCTGGTCGCGCCGATGGTCCGCGGGCTGCACGAGGGCCTGCCTCGGCGCGAGCCTCGACCCGGTTTTCGGGCCGGTGATGCTGATCGGCGCGGGCGGCGTCTACGTCGAGGCAACGCCGGACACCGAGGTGCTTGCTGGCTCCCGTGCACGCTCGAGGAGGTTCACGACGCGATCGCGCGGCTGCGGATGGCGCCCCTGCTCGCCGGCGTACGCGGTGAACCGGCAGCGGATGTGGACGCCTGGGCGAAGGCCGTCGTCCGCGCCTCCGACCTGCTGGCCGACCCTGCCCTGCCCGGTTCGCCGGGTTCGACGCAAACCCGATGATGCTGCTCGAGGACGGCGTGGTGGCAGTGGACGCGGTCGTGCTCCGGCGCTGAGTTAGGTTTTTTTTTTTTTTTTTTTTTTTTTTTTTTTTTTTTTTACATGACCACCATCGGACTCATCGGCAGCGGCAACATCGGGACGGCCATCGCGGAGCAGGCGGTGGCCGCCGGCCACGACGTCATCCTCAACTCCCAGGCCCGGCCCGGCAACACCCTCACCGACCTGGTCGACCGGCTCGGGGACCGCGCCCGCGCCGGCACGGCGGAGGAGGCCGTGGCCGAGGGCGAGCTGGTCGTGGTGACGATCCCGTTCAAGAGCTACGAAGCAGGTGCCCGTCGAGCCGCTGGCCGGCAAGGTCGTCATCGACACCAACAACTACTACTTCGAGCGCGAAGATGGCCATTTCCCGGAGATCGACGAGCTCGAGGGCCGCACGAGCCCGAGCGAGCCCCCGCCGCCCACCTGCCGGCGCCGCGAAGGTGGTCAAGGCCTTCAACGCCATCCAAGCCGGCCACATCGTCTCCGCCGCCACACCGTGCCGGTGAGCCGGCGCGCCGCGCGATCCCCATCGCCGGCGACGACGAGGAGGCCAAGAGGACCGTGGCCGCGCTCATCGACGAGCTGGGCTTCGACGTCGTCGACGCCGGGCCGCTGGCCGAGGGTCGGCGCTTCGACCGCGACACCCCGGCGTACGGCGCGGAGCTCGGCGCCGACGATAAGCGCTACGGCGCAGTCCGGGCCGACTCAACCTCGAGGATCGCCGCCACCAGGTCGCTCTCGGTGACCGGGCTGGCCAGGTTGGCGAGGTGGGGGGCGGTCATGGTGACCGTGGCGATCCCGCGGATCTCGGCGGGGGTGGGGTCGGGCATGCCGAGGTCGCGCAGGGACGCCGGCAGCCCGACGGCCCGAGGAACCCGCGCAGGTCGTCGACCTCTCGCCGGGCGTGCTCGGCGGCGCTGCACCAGCGTCGCCCAGGCGACGTGCTGGCCGTGCAGCGCGTCGCGGGCGCCGCGGGCGCGCATCAGGCCGCGGGTGAGGGAGTGGGCGAGGGAGAGGCCGCCGTTCTCGAAGCCGATGCCGCTGAGCAGGACGACGGCCTCGACGAGGGCCTCGAGGTCGTCGGTCACCTCGCCGCGCTCGCAGGCCGCGAGGCCGGGGGGGGCGTGGGCGCGGACGGTGGCGTAGCAGCCGTCGGCGATGGCCGACCCCGACGCAGAGGCCGGGTCCCGAGGGTGGTGAGGCCGGTCCCGGCCGGGCAGCCGGCGGCCTCGAACTCTTCGACACCGCGTCGCCGAGCCCGGCCCGCAGGAAGTGCGCGGGCGCGGCGGCGATCAGCGCGGTGTCGACGACCACGGCGTGCGGGTTGGCGGGGAGCTGGTCGACGGAGACCAGCCGGTGCCGTCGTCGTACATCGCCACGGCCTTGCTGGTCGGGCTGTCGTTGGACGCCACGGTCGGGACGGTCACGACCGGTACGCCGAGGCGCAGCGAGACCGCCTTGCCGGCGTCCAGCGCCTTGCCGCCGCCCAGGCCGATGACCACACCGGCCCCCAGTCGGCGACCGCCGGCGATCTAGTCGGCCGCCGCAGCGGTGATCTCGCCGGCCAGCACGACGTCCGCCGGCGCAGCCCGCCCGGCCCAGCATCGCCCGACCCGGTCGCCGAGCAGGTCGCGCACGAACGGGTCGGTCACGACCACCGGCCGGCCGTCGCCGCGCCAGCTCACCGAGCCGGTCGAGCGCGCCCGGACCCTGGACGTAGCGCAGCGGTCCGGCGAAGACCCGCAGGGCGACCAGTCAGACCCCGTCGACGACCGCGCGCAGCACGCGCGGCAGGTCGACGCCGTACTTCGCCTCGAGGTACTCCTGCGAGCCGCACTCGAAGAACCCGTCCTCCAGCCCGACCCGGATCACCGGCCGCAGCACGCCGGCGTCGAACATCGCCTCGGTGACGAGGGTGGCCAGGCCGCCGGTCTTCTTGTGGTTCTCGGCGACGACCAGCCGGTGTGCGGCTCGCGAACTCGAGCACCGCCTCGGTGTCGAACGGCTTGATGGTCGGCACGTGCAGGACGCTCGCGTCGACGCCGCTGCCGGCCGCGGCGGGCGCGCGTCCAGCGCCCGGCCGGTCATGTAGCCGGTCGAGATCACGCCGACCGACCCGTCGCCCTGGCGCAGCCGCGCGGCCTTGCCGGGGACGAACCGTAGAGTCCGGCAAGCTCGACCGGCACGTGCCCGCGCAGCAGCCGGACGTAGACCGTGCCCGGGATGTCGGCGACCGCGCGCACCACCTGGCGCAGCTCGGTCGCGTCGCACGGGTCGATGATCGTGAGGTCGGCGATGCCGCGCATCATGTTGAGGTCCTCGGTCGCCTGGTGCGTGGCGCCGTAGCCGTTCATCAGGCCCGGCATCCCGGCGAAGATCTTCACGTTCGCCATCGAGTGCGCGCAGGCGATCGCCACGAAGTCGTAGGCCCGCCGGGTGACGAAGACCGAGTACGTCGTGCAGTAGGCGATCTTGCCGACCTTGGCCAGGCCGGCGGCCGTCGCGACCAGGTTCTGCTCGGCCATGCCGACGTTCCAGAACCGGTCGGGGTGCTCGTCGCGGAACGGGAGGATGTCGCTGTACCGGCCCATGTCCGCCGTGAGCGCCACGATCTCCGGGCGCTCCCGGCCCAGCGCGGCGAGCTCGGTGCCGAACGGCGCGAGCACGGTCTCCTTGTCGGCGATCTCGATCAGCTCGCCCATGCCGCGGGTCTGACCGAACACGGGCGTGCTCGTCATCGGTTGGCCTCCAGCTCGTCCATGAAGCTGCCCCACTCGTCGTCTGTGACCCGGATGAAGTGCGCCCGGGGCCGTGCCACGATCGAGGGGATCCCGCAGCCGGGCGTCGTCCGCAGCACGATCGCCTTCGGTCGCCCGTCCGCCTCACGCGAGGCCGCCAGCGCGTGGGTCAGCGCCTGCATGTCGTTGCCGTCGATCTCGCGGGTGTCCCAGCCGAACGCTGCGAGCTTGTCGGCCACCGGCTCGATCGCGACCGTGACCGGACCGTCGGCCTGGATGCCGTTGCAGTCGACCAGCGCGACCAGGTTGTCGACGGCAAACGTCGCGCCCCCCATCAGCGCCTCCCAGGTCGAGCCTTCGTCCAGCTCGCCGTCGGAGAACTCGCAGAACACCCGCGCGGGGGACCCGTCGAGCCGCAGCCCGAGCGCCATCCCGACCGCCTGGCCGAGACACTGGCCGAGCGACCCACCCACGACCTCTATGCCCGGCGTGACGTCGAAGGTGCTCATCGGCAGCCGCGACCCGTTGAGCCCGTAGGTCGGCAGCTCGTCCTCGTCGAGATAGCCGGCCGCCGCCAGGACGGCGTACATCGCGATCGAGTAGTGCCCGGTCGACAGCAGGAATCGGTCCCGGTCGGGGTTCAGCGGATCGCCGGGTCGTGCCGCATCTCGTGGAAGTAGAGCGCCGCGAGGGTGTCAGCGATCCCGAGACCTTGGGCGATGTACCCCTCACCCTTGCCCCGGGTCATGCCCATCATCAAGCGTCGTAGCCCGTGCGCATGGTCCTTCAGGGCAGCGACGTCAGCGGATGCAGGTCGAGCGAGAGTTGCCGGCATGCTGCCAGCGTCGCGGGCGCGGGACGCGCGGCGTTGTCCCGTATTGCGACAAGGCTCGGAGGAGCAGTCAGAAGTACTGTGTGTCCGGGTCCAGCCGGTAGGCCTGCAGCTTGCGGTACAAGGTCGAGCGGGAGATGCCAATCGACTGCGCGGCGGCGACCTTGTTGCCGTGGTGCTGCTTGAGGGCGTTGAGGATCGCGCCGAGCTCGAGCTCCTCCATGGCCGACAGCTCGCGCTTTCGGGAGTTCCCCTGGAGCTCGACGGGCAGTGCGTCCGCGCTGATCTGAGGGCCGATGCAGGTGGACATGACACCGCGGATGGTGGCGTCCAGCTGGCGCAGGTTGCCGGGCCACGGTGCGCGCATCAGGCAGCGCAGCGCGGAGGACGAGAAGCGCAGCGGCCGCTCGCCGCGGTGCTTCTCCAGCATCGCCGCCGCGGTCGGGCCGATGTCCTCGTGGCGGTCCCGCAACGGGGGCACGGTCACCCGGCCGACGCCGATGGTGTCCACGAGCCGACGCAGCGCGTGGCTCGTCTCCCCACCGCTGGTGGTCATGGTCGCGACGATCCGAGGAAGCGGACTGCGCCCCGTCCTCGCCCCCCTCCAGGAGGCTTGCGGTCGCGGCGGCGGCCTCGGGTGCGAGCTGTTCCAGGTGGCGCAGCAACACGGCCTCGGGGGCGGCCACGGCATCCGTCGGAGCTCCGTCACGAACTGGGTCGCGCCAGCGGACCAGCCGGCTGCGGCGTCGAGCACCACGACCTCGGCTTCCGGCACGGGCGCGGCGGCGAGCACGGCTTTGGCGAGCGCGAACTTGCCGACGCCCGACTCTCCCTCGATCAGCATCGGGACGCCCTTGGCGGCCAGCCGCGTGGCGTGGGCGATCGCGGTGACCAGGGCCGGGCTCTGGCCGGGCAGGGAGACCGTCGGCCTCGGCAGCGGCGTCGCGTCCGACCGGCGCGTGGCCTCGCGATCGGGCCGGGCAACCTCGAACTCGACCAGCGCGCCGATCACGGCCCCATCACGGTCGACCGGGTGGCACTGCGTGATCCGGAACCGGCCGCCGGACGCCAGACCGAAGCTGGCGGCGTCCGCCTTGGACCCGAGCGCGACGCCACGCACGTACTCCCAGAGCAGCGCCCGGTCGACCCCCTCGAGGAGGTCGGTGACCTTGGGGCCGGCGATGCAGATGTCGTGCCCGATCGCGGCGATCGGCGCCCGACGGGAGCCGATCGCGACCAGGTAGGCGTCCAGGAGCTGGCGTTCGCTGGTGGTGGCCTGCGCGAGCAACCGGCTCTCGACCTCCTGGGCGGTGCTCGTCATCAGCGGCGTGAGCAGCGGGTTACCGGACGTCGCCCGGCACGACAGCGTCACGACGGCCTCGAGCCGTCGGGTGATCGGGTGGTGCACGGGTACACCGACGCAGGTGAACGGGCGCAGCGCGTCGGCGAGGTGCTCTGGTCCGCTGACCTGGATTGAGCCGCCCGCCTCGATGACGCTGCCGCACCCGTTGGTGCCGATCGACTCCTCGCTGTTGTCGAAGCCGACGTTGGCGTTGATCCGGTCGAACATCCCCACAACCGAGCGGTCGGGCATCCAGCGATGCACGAGCGTCGCCTCGTGGTCGGCAAGCAGTACGCCGGCCTCCAGCCCCGCCAGCTGCTCGGCCAGCCGCGAGAGGACCGGGTCGGCAGCGAGCCTCAGCGCTGCGCGGGCGTGGTGCTCGCCCTTGAACGTCAGCGTCGGGTTCGCCAGCTGGGCGCCGCTCTGCAGCGACCGCTTCCACGACTGCAGGACCTGCGGCCGGACCTGCCTCTCCAGGTGACGCGGAATGACGCCATCGGCGAGCAGGTGCTCACGAGCCGCGTCGACGAGCCTCAGCTCACCCACGACGAACCTCGGCAGCCACTAGAAATACTGCTTGTCCGGGTCGAGCCGGTAGGCCTGCAGCTTGCGGTAGAGCGTCGAGCGCGAGATCCCGATCGACTGGGCCGCCGCCACCTTGTTGCCGTTGTGCTGTTTCAACGCGCCCAGGATCGCGCCGAGCTCGAGCTCCTCCATCGCGGACAGGTCACGCTTGCGCGAGTTGCCCTGCAGCTCCAGAGGGAGCGCGTCGGGCCGGATCTCCGGGCCGATGGCACGTCGAGAGCATCCCGCGGATGGTTGCGTCCATCTGACGGACGTTGCCGGGCCAGGGCGCTCGCATGAGGCAGCGCAGGGTCGCCGAGGCGAAGTGCAGCTGCCGGCCGCCACGGTGCTTGTCGAGCAGGGCGATGGCCGTGGGCGCGATGTCCTCGTGCCGGTCCCGCAGCGGCGGGAGCGTCACCCGTCCGACACCGACGGTGTCGACGAGTCGTCGCAGGCTCGGGTCGTGGGGTCCGTGGGTCGTCAGCGTGGCGACGATGCGCGGAGGGGTCGGCAGCTCCTCCAGGCCGTCCAGCAGCGCCGACGTTGCCGCGGCCGCCTCGGGCGACAGTGCCTCGAGGTGCCGCAGCAACACGGCCTCCGGGCTCGCAGCTCGAGCTCGCGGCGCAGCAGAGTCACGAACGTGGAGGATCCCTCGGACCCGCCCGCAGCGGCGTCCACCACCGCGATCTTGTCGGCCTCCACCTGCGCCGAGGCCAGGACGGCTCGCGCCAGGGCGTACTTGCCGACCCCGGTCTCGCCCTCGATGAGCATCGGCACACCCTTGGCGGCCAGCCGGGTCGCGTGGGCGATCGCGTTGACCAGGGCCGGGCTCTTGCCGGGCAGCGAGACGGTCGGCTTGGGCAGCCTCGTCGAGCCGCGGCTCCTCGCGACCGGGCCGGTCGATGTCGAACTCGACCAGGGCGCCGATGATGCGGCCGTCGCGCTCGATGGGCTTGCACCGCGCGATCCGGAACCGGTCGGAGCTGAACCCCGAGCCGGCTGCGGTGGCGGTGCGAGCCGAGGGCCACCCCGCGGACGTACTCCCACAGCGCCGCCCGGTCGACGCCCTCGAGCAGGTCGGTGACCTTGGGGCCGGCGATGAAGATGTCCTGGCCCGACCGCGGCCACCGGTGCGCGACGGGAGCCGATCGCGACGAGGTACGCGTCGAGGAGCTGGCGTTCGCTGGTGGTGGCCTGGGCGAGCAGCCGGCTCTCGACCTCCTGGGCGGTGCTCGTCATCAGCGGGGTCAGCAGAGGGTTGCCGGAGGTGGCCCGGCAGTTCATCGTGATGACGCCCTCGAGGCGCCGCGTGATCGGGTGGTGCACCGGCACACCGACGCACGTGAACGGACGCAGCGCCTCTGCGAGGTGCTCGGGCCCGGAGATCTGGATCGGCCTGGCCGGACTCGATCACGCTGCCGACGCCGTTCGTGCCGATCGACTCCTCGCTGATGCAGAAGCCGACGTTGGAGTTGATCCGGTCCATCAGCGGCAGGATCCCGGCGTCGGAGACCCACCGCTGGACGACGATCGCCTCGTGGTCGCACAGCAGCACGCCGGCGTCGAGGCCGGCGAGCTCCTCGGCCAGCCGGGAGAGCACCGGGTCGGCCGCCAGCCGCAGCGCGGCCCGGGCGTGGTGCTCGCCGCGGAAGGTCAGCGTCGGGTTCGCGAGCTCGGCGCCCGGACAGCATCGAGCGTTTCCAGGACTGGAGCACGTCGGGACGGACGCCGGTGGCAAGGTCGGTCCGGGAGCGTGCCCTCGGCGAGCAGGTGCTCGCGGGCAGCGTCCACCTTGCGCAACGTCGACGTCACGTCATACCTCCGGTTCCCCCCGAGCCACCTCCAGGTCCGTCCGTGCGACATGTGAGGTCGGTTACATAGTAAGCGGTCTGGACACACGGGTGTGACTGTGCCAATTTGGGACATCCGCACTGGCCCGTGACACACGTTCGACCCGAGGTGCCTCCGGCCCGCGTGTGTCACCTCGCCGTCGCACGCTCGTCCCGAAATGGGACAACCCGCCCCGCCGCTGCTCCCGCACGATGGGCCTGCCCGCAGCACTGACCGGGGCCCAGACGACGAGAAGGGACACGCGCGATGAGCGACGAGGTCAAGTCGGAGGGCGGGATCACGGAGGTCGACGCGATCGTCATCGGCTCGGGTTCGCCGGGCTCTACAGCATCCACCGGCTGCGCAACGAGTCGACGGCCTCACCGTCCAGGCGTTCGAGAACGCCGGCGACGTGGGCGGCACGTGGTTCTGGAACCAGTACCCGGGCGCCCGCTCCGACACCGAGGTCAACGCGTACTGCTACTCCTTCGACAAGGAGCTCTTCCACGAGTGGAAGTGGACCGAGCGCTACCCGCGCCAGCAGGAGATCCTGGTCCTACCTCAAGCACGTCGCCGACCGCTACGACCTGCGCCGCAGCATCCAGTTCGACACCCAGGTCGAGACCGCCACCTGGGACGACGACGCGCAGCCGCTGGACCGTCACCACCGACGACGGCAAGACCTGGCGGGCCCAGTTCCTGGTCGAGGCCGTCGGGCTGCTCTCCGCGACCAAGATCCCGCACTTCGCCGGCCAGGACCGCTTCCAGGGCGACGATCCACCACACCGCCCGCTGGCCCCAGGAGGACGTCGACCTGGCCGGCAAGCGGGTCGGCGTGATCGGCACCGGCTCCAGTCGGGATCCAGGTCATCAGCGAGATCGGCGACAAGGTGGGCCACCTCACCGTCTTCCAGCGGACCCCGCAGTGGGTCGTCCCCTCCAAGCACCGGCCCGATCGCGCCCGGGCTGCTCGAGCAGATCGAGGACGACTACGAGGGCTACTGGCACGACGTCCTCTACTCGGTCACCGCGTTCGGCTTCAAGGAGAGCGACGTCGCCGCCGAGTCGGTCTCGGCCGAGGAGCGGCTCGCCGCGTTCGAGCAGCAGTACGAGGAGGGCGGCGGCTTCCAGTACATGTTCGCCGCGTTCAACGACGTGGCCGTCAGCCGCATCGCGAACGCCGCGGCGACCGACGTCATCGCCAACAAGATCCGCGAGACGGTTCACGGACCCGTCGACCGCCAACCTGCTGATCCCCAGCGACCTCTACGCCAAGCGGCCGCTGTGCTGCGACGACTACTACGAGACCTACAACCGCGACAACGTCAGGCTGGTCGACGTCCACCACAACCCGATCGTCGAGATCACCGAGAACGGCATCCGGCACCGAGGACGGCGACCGAGCACGAGCTCGACGTCATCGTCCTGGCCACCGGCTTCGACGCGGTCTCGGGCAACCAGCTGAAGATCCAGCACGCCGGCCGCGGCGGCGTCTCGCTGCACGACCGCTGGCAGCACCGGCCGCGCACCCACCTCGGCCTGATGGCGCACGGCTTCCCGAACCTCTACATGATCTACGGGCCCGATGGGTCCCTTCACCAACCAGCCGCCCGCCCACGAGGCCCAGGTCGACTGGGTGGCTCGGCAGCATCGAGTACGTCCGCGACCACGACCTCGGCTCGATCGAGCCGACCGAGGACGCCGAGAACGCCTGGATCGCCGAGTGCGACGAGGTCGCCACCGGGACCCTGTTCGCGGTCACGAACTCGTGGATCAACGGCTCGAACATCCCCGGCAAGCCCATCATCAACATGTTCTACATGGGCGGGATCCGCGGCCTACATGGACAAGATGGAGGACGAGGAGAAGCGTGTACGCGGACAACTTCACCCTCGGGCACCGCGCCCGTGCCGGCGTGAGCCTCGTCGCCGCCCCCCTCTCTCGGAGTTCGACCTCGAGCACAGCGAGGCGGTCCGCGACACCGCGGCGCGGACCTCCTCGTTCGTCCGGGAGGTCGTGCTCCCCGTCGAGGACGCGCACGGTGGCGACGTCGAGCGGGCCGGCGGCGACGCCCTGCGCCGGGAGCTCCAGGCCGAGGCGCGGATCCGCGGCCTGCTCAGCCCGCACGGGCCCGTCGAGCACGGCGGCCTCGGGCTCGGCATGGTCGACCGGGCGCCGGTCTTCGAGGCGGCGGGCCACTCGCTGTTCGGACCGCTGGCCCTCAACTGCGCCGCGCCCGACGAGGGCAACGTGCACCTGCTCGCCCACGTCGCGACCGCCGAGCAGAAGGAGGAGTTCCTGCGCCCGCTGGTCCAGGGCGACGTCCGCTCGGCGTTCGCGATGACCGAGCCGGCGCCCGGCGCGGGCTCCGACCCGACCGCCCTGCGCACCGCGGCGCCGCCAGGTCCCCGGCGGCTGGCGGATCACCGGACGACAAGTGGTTCATCACCGGCGCCGACGGCGCGGCGTTCTTCATCGTGATGGCCCGGACCGCCGGCGAGCCCGGGCTCGTCGCACGGCGCCACGATGTTCCTCGCCCCGGCCGACTCCCACGGCGTCGAGGTGGGCCGGCACATCGGCACCCTCGACCGCGTCGATGGTCGGTGGGCACTGCGAGGTCCGCTTCGACGACGTCTTCGTCCCGGACGAGCGGGTCCTCGGTGAGGTCGACCGTGGCTTCGCCAACGCCCAGGTCCGGCTCGGCCCGGCGCGGATGACCCACGTGATGCGCTGGCTGGGCGCCGCCCGCCGCGGGCACGAGGTCGCGCTGCGGCACGTCGCCGAGCGCGAGGCGTTCGGCTCGCGGCTCGCCGACCTCGGGATGATCCAGCAGCTGGTCGCCGACAACGAGATCGACATCGCCGCCACGCGGGCGCTGCTGCTCCGCGCCTGCTGGGAGCTCGACCGGGGCGAGCGGGCCTCGGCGTCGACCTCGATCGCCAAGACGTTCGCGGCCGAGGCGATCGGCCGGATCGTCGACCGCTCGATGCAGATGTGCGGCGGGCTCGGCGTCAGCGACGACCTCCCGCTCGCCCGGCTGTCCCGCGAGGTCCGGCCGTTCCGCATCTACGACGGCGCCTCCGAGGTGCACCGCTGGTCGATCGCGAGGCGCGCGGTCCACGCCGTGACCACTGCCGCGTCATGACCGAGCTGACCCCTGCCGAGCTCGCGAGACTGGCGAGCTGCTCACCGCCGGCCGGCGAGGCCGTCGCCGGCCCGCTCTCGGCGACCCTGCTGACCGGCGGTCGGTCCAACCTGACCTACCGGCTCGACCGATGGCGGCTCCTCCTGGGCGCTGCGCCGGCCGCCGCACGGCGGCGTCATCGAGTCGGCGCACGACGTGGGGCGCGAGTACCGCGTGGTCGACGCGCTCGCAGGCGACGCCGGTCCCGGTGGCGCGGACCGTCGTCGTGCGACCGCGAGCCGGCGAGCGTCGCTCGGTGCGCCGTGCGCCGTGGTGGCGTTCGTCGACGGGCAGACCGCCCGCAGTCGCAGGACGACGTCGCGCCTGGTCCGACGCCGACTTCGCCGCCTGCGCCGACGGGCTGGTCGACGCGCTGGCCGGCGCTGCACGCCGTCGACCCGGTCGGATCGGGCTCGGCGACTTCGGCCGGCACGACGGGTACGCCGCCCGCCAGGTGCGCCGCTGGTCGGGCCAGTGGGACGTCGATGGAGGCGACGACGCCGCGGGCCGACCGGCTGCTCGCCTGGCTCGCGGAGCGGCTCCCCGACCAGTCCCGGCTGGCGATCGTGCACGGCGACTACCGCGTCGACAACGTGCTGCTCGACCCTGCCGACCCGGGCCGCGTCCTCGCGATCGTCGACTGGGAGCTGTCGACGCTGGGCGACCCGGTCGCCGACGTGGCGACGATGTGCGCCTACCGGCACCCGGCCCTCGACCACGTCCTCGGGATCCGCGCCGCCTGGACGAGCCCGCGGTTCCCGGCGCCGGCTGACCTGCGCCAGCGTACGCGCCCAGACCGGCGCCGACTGCCGGCGTTCGACTTCTACCTGGCGCTCGCCTTCTACAAGCTCGCCGTCATCGCGCAGGGCATCGCCTTCCGCCACCGCCTCGGCGTGACGGTCGGCGACGGCTACGAGCGGTTGCCGCCAGCGTGCCCGCCCTGCTCGAGGCCGGGCTCGAGGTGGGCGCGCCCGTGCCTGAGCCGCGAAGCGCCAGTCACCGGCGCCTCGGCGTACGGCGCATGAACACTTTCGAACGAGAGCCATGACCCTGCTCGAAGGCCGGACGGCCGTCATCACCGGCGGTGCCCAGGGACTCGGCCGCGCGATCGCCGAGCGCTTCGTCGCCGAGGGCGCCCGCGTCGTGATCGGCGACTCGACCTCGCCGCCGCGGAGGCGACGGCAGCCGAGCTCGGCGAGCGCGCGCTCGCCGTGCGGTGCGACGTCACGTCCGAGGACGAGATGGCGCCTGGTCGCCGCGGCCGAGTTCGGCGGGGTCGACGTGATGGTCAACAACGCGGGGTCCTGCGCGACGCGACGATGCGCAAGATGTCGCTCGACGACTTCCGGCTCGTCCTCGACACCCACGTGCAGGGCACCTGGCTGGGCACCCGGGCCGCCGCGGCGGTGATGCGCGAGCGCGGCTCCGGCTCGATCGTGAACATGTCGTCGATCTCCGGGAAGGTCGGCAACCTCGGGCAGACCAACTACTCGGCCGCCAAGGCCGGGATCGTCGGGCTCACCAAGGCGGCGGCCAAGGAGGTCGCCCACGTCGGCGTCCGGGTCAACGCGATCCAGCCCGGGCTGATCCGCACCCCGATGATCGAGGGGATGCGCGACGACATCCTCGAGCAGCGGCTCAAGGACATCCCGATGGGCCGGTTCGGCGAGCCCGACGAGGTCGCCAAGGTGGCGCTGTTCCTGGCCTCCGACCTGTCGTCGTACATGACCGGCTGCGTGCTGGAGGTGACCGGCGGCCGGCACATGTGACCCCTCGACACCCGGGCAACCTTCTCCGGACGCCACCTGGTCCCTCCTCGTAGGAGCATGATCGGCGTCGAGGAGCGGCGGGTGGAGCACAGCGAGGTCATGGACATCGGCCGGGGCCGCGTTGCCCCGGTCGAGGAGTTCGAGGCGTTCGTCGCCGCGCGCTCCGGCCGGCTGCTGCGCACGGCGTACCTGCTGACCCGCGACCACGGCAAGGCCGAGGACCTGCTGCAGACGGCGCTCGCGAAGACGTGGCTGGCCTGGTCGCGCGTCGACGAACCCGACGCGTACGTCCGCAAGGTGCTGGTCAACACGTACTCGACGTGGTGGCAGCGGCGCTGGCGCGACGAGCAGCCGAGCGACGAGCTGCCCGACGCCGGGTACGTCGCGGAGGCCGACGGGGGCCACGACCTGTGGACCGCGCTCGGTCACCTGCCGCGGGGGCAGCGGACGGTGCTCGTGCTGCGGTACTTCGAGGACCTCACCGAGACCGAGACCGCCCGGCTCCTCGGCTGCTCGGTCGGCACGGTCAAGAGCCAGACCGCGAAGGCACTGGCGAAGCTCCGGGTCGACGCCGCCCTGGTGACGGAAGGGAGTGCCCAGCGATGAGCCTCGAGCAGCTGGTGCGGGACACGATGCGGGAGCACACCGCGGACGTCGAGACGGGACTGCCGGGCCTGGGAGCCCGGGCGCGAGCCCAGGCCGACGCCACCCGGTCGCGGCGCCAGGCCACTGTCGGCGCGGCCGTGCTGGCGGTCGTCGCCGTCTTCTCCGTCCTGGCGGTGAACCCGTTCGGCTCGTCGTCGGACGACATCGAGCCCGCAGGGCCCCGCGAGACCGTTCCCGTGCGGACCGAGTTCGCCGGTCGCACGCTCATCGAGTCGGCCCAGACCGTGGACGGCCGCTTCCTCGAGCTGACCGCGACGCCGTCGGGCGGGTCCCAGTGGCAGCTCGCCTGCACCGGGGTGGGCTCGCGGTACGTCGTCCACTACGCGCTCAACGGCGCGATGGTGGGCTCGGCGCCGTGCTCGCTGTTCGCGGAGCTGGGCAAGGAGCCGTCCCCAGGAGTCGATCCTCCCGGCTACCGGATCCCCAGGGCGGTGGGCGGTGAGCGGCGGACCCTGCGGATGTGGGTCACCGAGGCGGACGGGACGGAGAAGGTGGAGCCGGACGGTGCGGTCCTGCTCGCAGCGGTCTACGCGATGCCTGCGCCGGTGGCCGACTTCACCGGCTTCGAGCTCCTGCAGGTCGAGGAGGCGCTCGGCCAGGAGTGGTCGCTCGTCGAGTACGGGCAGAGCGACCCGGGTGAGGCGTCGTACACGCTGGACCTGCCGGCGCGACACGCCGGAGACCGTCCTCCAGCTGTTCGCGTCGGGATCGGGGACCGCGGCGGTCCGCCTCACGGTGGACGGCAAGCCGGTCAGCCTCGAGCCCACGTACTCGCTCGGCAACGCCAAGATCGGGATCCCGCTGTCGCCGGGCGCCCACACGGTCGCGCTGCGGATCGAGGGCGTCGTCCCGGACGACGCCGTGCTGGGCATCGTCCAGCGCGAGCGCACGTCGTGACGGGTGTCGTCGAGGGCCTCAGGCGGGTCGCCCTGGGCGCGCTCGCCGGTGCCGTCGCCGGACTGGTGGCCGGTGGCATCGGCGGTCGGCTGTTCATGTCGGCGCTGGCCGCGATGAACCCGCGGGCGGCCGGCGTCGAGAGCGACGACGGCTTCACGATGGGCGAGGTGACGCTGTCCGGGACCCTCAACCTGCTCATCGTCGGGACGATGCTCGGCGCGTCGGCCGGCCTGATCTGGGTCGTGGTCCGCGGCCTGCGCTTCGGACCGCCGTGGTGGAGAGCGACCAGCATGCCGATCGGGGCCGGGATCGTGGTCGGCTCGATGATGGTGCACGCGGACGGCGTCGACTTCACCCTGCTCGAGCCGGCCCTCGTCGCGGTCGTGTTCTGCGTCGCGGTCGGGGTCCTCGCCACCGTCATCTGCACCGCCCTCGGCGATCGGTGGATCGGCAGCGACCACACCACGTGGCAGGCGCTGCCGGCCGGCGTGGCGTGGGTCGCCCGCGGCGGCCTCACCGTCCTGATCGGCGCGGCCGCCCTCAGCCTCGTCGCCGACCTGCGGGTGATCCTCTAGCGATCGGTGACGGTGACCGTCACCTTCGCGTTGCCGTGGGTGGTCCGGATCCGGAAGCTCACGTTCTCCGGGCGCTCCCGTCGACCGTCGGCACGCGTCGGGACCACGAAGCTCACCTTGAGCTTGCCCTCCTTGACGTCCTTGAAGACGAAGATGCCCTGCTGCCACAGCGGCAGCCTCGGGTTCGGCTCGGGCACCAGCCTCTTGAGGTACGACAGCGGCACGTCCGCGCCGGTGAGACTCCGTCCCGGAGGCCGGGTCAGCTCCATCTGGGCGTACCAGTCGTCCGACGGCTTGGTCAGCCGCACCGTGATGGTGATCGGCCTCCCCTCGCGCACCCGCTTCGGTGCGGAGACCTTCAGCTTGGCGTCCGGGTCGTCGTCGGCGACGACCAGCCGGCCCAGGTAGTCGTCCGTGGCCAGGCCCTTCGTGGGCCACACCTGCACCGAGAACCGGAGGTTCGGGTCGTCCAGCCGGTCGGCGTCGTACTGCACCGGGATGACGCCGCTGGTGGCCCCGGGTGCGACGTCGACGGTGAACGACCGGACCGCGCCGGGCTGCTCGCCGACGGTCACGACCTTGAGCTGCCCGGGCTGGGTCACGGCGCCGGTGATCGTGAACGGGAGGTTCGCGGTCAGCGTGGCGTGCTTCTTGCCGGCCGGCGGGTTGCCCTCCGCGACCTTGGCCTGCCCGAGGTTGACCTGCGGCAGCCGGGTCGCCGGCACCGGCGCGAGTGCCGCCGGTGCGGCGGCGACGTCGGCGACCCAGACCTGCCCCCTCGGGTCACCGGTCACCAGCTCGACCTTGCGGATGTCCGCCAGGTTCACGCCGACGGCACCGGACGCGTCGACCAGGAGGGACTGGGCCCACAGCTTGGTGAGGTACCTCTGCTTCAGCAGCGGCTCGATGACACGGCCGCCGACCGGGTCCAGCAGCGCCGAGCCGCCCACCCCGTCGCTGATCCGCACCCGCAGGTCGACCGGGCCCTTGCGGGCGTCGACGATGGTGCGGAGCTCGAGGCGGTCGGTGGTCAGGTCGAGCGGCGTGGTCCACGCGAGACCGCCGACGGCACCGGACGCCGTCCAGGACATCTCGAGGAACTTCCGCGTCGGCGTGGCCTCACCGCCCACCGCCCAGTGCGGCGTGATCTCGGACTTGATGCCGCGACCGCAGAGGGTCGTCCGCTTCGTGCTGCGGGCGGTCTCGCCGGTGCAGAGCTGGGTCGTGGCGCCGCCGGTCGGCGCGGTGGCGGTGGCCTCGATGCCCGGCCGGCGGATGTCCCGGCCGCCGCCGATCGCGTGGCTGCGCACGTCCGCGTCACCGATCGACGGCACCGTCACGTGCGAGCCGTCGAACAGCGGGAGGAAGCCGTTGTCGCCCAGGAACAGCCGCACGGCGCCGGCGATGTACGCCTTGCCGACCGCCTGCTGCTTGCTCTTGGAGAGGTTGCCCGGGCCACCGCGACCGCAGGCGTCGCCGGGGCCGGCGGCCCAGTCCGAGAACGAGGGCGCCACCGAGAGCTTCGGCGTCCACTCGGTGTTGAAGTGGTTGTGGTTGGCGCCCATCACCAGCACCGAGCTCTTGAGGGAGGTGTCGTCGGCGGCCAGGTCGCGGCCGGTGTCGGTGAACTTCTGTCCCTGGATGTCGTAGACGTCGCCGTCGCAGTAGGGGAGCAGCGTCACGGTCGGCACGTACGGCGCCGTGTGCGACGCGAAGTCCGTCGGAGCGATGAGCACCTGGCCGACGAGGTCGTACGGCGCGGACAGCGGGATCTCGATCGAGGCGCGGTCCACGCCCTCGCCGCCGCGGCTGTGACCGACCAGGACCACCTTCGAGAGGTCCGTCTGGTGCGCGCCGGCGATCGTCGTCCAGTAGTTCAGGTGTGCCTTGACGAGCTGGGCGCGCGCGTCGGCGCCGCCGTCGTCCAGCCGGAAGTCCTGCGCGTTGATGCCGTTCACCCGGACCGACACCGTGGTGTAGCCCTGCGACGCCAGGACCTGCTGGACGTAGGTGTAGCCGAGGTGGCTCGGGATCTCCTTGAACCGGCCGCGGCAGGGCCACTTGTCGGTGAACGCGTTCTTGTCGCCGGGCTTGTAGCAGACCTCGTGGCGTCCGTGCATGAACAGCACGAGGGGCCGCGGGCCCGTCACCTGGTCGGGGGCCGGCTCGACGACGTGGCCGACCATCTCGACCGGGTTCTTGAGCCCGGCGACCTTCACCCCGGGCCGGGTGTAGTCGCTGCTCACCGTGGTGAAGGGTCCCGGAGTCGCCGGGTCGCCTGCCGGAAGCGGGGTCGTGGGCGGAGCCTTCGAGACCACGCCGCCCGTCCGCAGCGACCGGTCGGAGCCGGGCTCGTCGAGGCGGTCGCCGGAGAGCATCACGTCGAGGTCGGCCACACGCGGTGCGCGGGGCGTGACCACCAGCGCGGTGACCGTCCGGCGGTCCTGGAGGATCACCGGTGCGCCGAAGGCCAGGCCGTCTCCGGTGATCGTCGGCCGGTCCGAGCCGATAGTCAGCCGGCCCGGCGAGGTCCAGCTGACCCGGAACTGCCCGGGCGCGACCTTCTCGACCTTCCACCGGCCCACGTCGGCCCGGTCCGTGCCGCGGTCGGCGGCCCCGGCCGAGGCGGACGAGACCGTCGGGGCGGCGGTCGCCCCCGCGGTCGTGGCCGCGAGGGGGGCGGCCGCGAGAGCGGCTGCGAGGACGATCGGGAACAGCCGGCGTCGGGTGGTCACCGCCCGACCATATGCGCTGAGCGGCTCGGTGAGGATCCCGAGACATGTGGGTGTTCCGGTGCCCGCACAGGTATGGTGGTCACGTTCCTCCCACACCCGCTCTCCGCGCGAGGTGCCCCGGGGTCGCCGTCTCGGCCCCGCCGCTCTCCTGATCGGTTCGAACGGTGTGGATCCGGCCCGGTCGGTCGCGAACCCGCGCACCCGGCCCCGGGGTGACGACGTGCGAGCTCGGTCGCTCGTCGGTGGCGAGGACCTTGTTCGTGCTCCAGAGGAGGAGTCAGTGGGCCGTAGGGGCCAGCGTCGGTCCGGGGGAACCCGCACCGCTCAGCGCACACGTCGGGTACGCGACCTCGACAACGAGGGCATCATCCCGATCCTCGCCCGCGCCGTGCGCGAGGTGGAGAACGGCGTCGCCCGCGGCGACGTACGCCGCTCGTTGCGCACCAAGTTCCAGGTCGTCGCGCTGCTGGCCCGTGAGGAGCGGTCCCGCGTCCGCGCCGACGAGGAGAGCACCGAGGCCTTCAAGGCCGAGCAGCTCAAGCGCCTCGACGGCATCGGCACGATCCTGGCCAAGACCGCCGCCCGCGACCCCTCCCTGCTGTCCCTGCTCGCCGAGGACGCCGACGTCTCCGACGCGGCCAAGGACCTCAAGCGCGAGATGCAGGTGGCCGCCGGCGCCACGCTGGTCGAGGAGGAGCCGGAGGAGGTCGACGAGGCCGCCGCGCCCGTCGCCACCAAGCGGGTCGTCCCGCAGTCGGTGATCCAGCGCCAGCTCGCCAACCCGTTCCTCGTGCCCGACTTCACCGCGGCCCAGAACCGCAACGCCGAGCCCCGGCGGCTCGCGACGTGGGAGCTGATCGGCCCGCTGCTCAGCTCGTTCGAGCGCTCGTCGTCCGGTGCGGTCAGCTGCATGCCGCTGCCGGAGGCCGGGTCGCTCAAGACCCCCGGCGACCTCGACCTGATGCCCCACCAGGCCCAGGTCGTCGCGTCGGCGGCGGGTGGCCACCGCTCGTTCCTGCTCGCCGACGAGCCCGGTCTGGGCAAGACCGCCCAGGCACTGCTCGCCGCCGAGGCCGCCAAGGCCTTCCCGCTGCTCGTCGTCGTCCCCAACGTCGTCAAGGCCAACTGGGCCCGCGAGGCCGGTCTCTGGACCCCGCACCGCCCGGTCACCGTCGTCCACGGCGACGGCCAGGAGATCGACGCCTTCGCCGACGTCATCGTGGTCAACTACGAGATCCTCGACCGCCACGTCGGCTGGCTGGGCGACCTCGGGCTGCGCGGCATGGTCGTGGACGAGGCGCACTTCATCAAGAACAAGTCGTCCCAGCGGTCGCAGAACGTCCTTGCCCTCTCGGAGCGCATCCGCGCGCGGATGGCGCGACCCCTGCTGATCGCGATGACCGGCACCCCGCTCATCAACGACATCGAGGACTTCCGCGCCATCTGGCAGTTCCTGGGCTGGATCGACGACAAGAAGCCGCTCGGGGACCTCATGCAGACCCTCGAGGACTCCGGCCTCACGCCGGCGGAGCCGTCGTTCTACAGCGCCGCGCGCCAGGCGGTCATCGAGATGGGGATCGTCCGGCGCCGCAAGATCGACGTCGCCAAGGACATCCCCGCCCGTCGCGTCGCCGACATGCCGGTCGAGCTGGACGACGCCGCCGGCCGCTCGATCCGCGAGGCCGAGAAGGAGCTCGCCCGCCGCCTGGTCAACCGCTACAACAAGGCCCTCGAGACCCGGACCTCAGGCCCGACGATCACCGGCGCCGACGGCATCGACCACGAGCTCGTCCGCCGGGTGGCGACGTGGGAGCGCGACGACACCACGACGACGAAGTCCGAGGACAACGTCTTCACCATGATGCGCAAGATCGGCCAGGCGAAGGCCGGTCTCGCCGCGGACTACGCGTCCCAGCTCGCGCGCAACGTCGGCAAGGTCGTCTTCTTCGCCAAGCACATCGACGTCATGGACCAGGCCCAGACGGTCTTCGAGGAGCGCGGCATCCGTTACTCCGCGATCCGCGGCAACCAGTCCAAGACCGCCCGCGAGGCCAGCATCAAGGCCTTCCAGGAGGACCCCGACGTCCAGGTGATCGTCTGCTCGCTCACCGCGGCCGGCGTCGGTGTGAACCTGCAGGTCGCCTCGAACGTCGTCCTCGCCGAGCTGTCGTGGACCGACGCCGAGCAGACCCAGGCGATCGACCGCGTGCACCGCATCGGCCAGGCCGAGCCGGTCACCGCGTGGCGGATCATCGCGTCGCAGACGATCGACAGCAAGATCGCCGAGCTGATCGACACCAAGGCCGGCCTCGCGGCCCGGGCGCTCGACGGCTCCGACGAGGAGATCTCGTCGTCGGTCGACGTCCAGCTCGAGGCCCTGGTCGCCCTGCTCACCGAGGCGCTCACCGAGCTCGACGAGTGACGGCGGGGGACCGCGCGTCGTTCCGGCGCGGGCTCCGGCTCGGCATCCCGTTCGGTGCCGTCGGCTTCGTCATCTCGCTGTCGTACGGCGTCCTGGCGACCCAGGCCGGCTTCTCGGCCTGGCAGGCGATCGCCGTCGCGGCGTTCGTCTTCGCGGGCTCGGCGCAGTTCGCCTCGCTGTCGATCGTGGCCGGTGGCGGGGCGATCCCGGCCGCGCTCGCCGCCGCGACGCTGATGAACAGCCGGTTCCTGGCCATGGGCATCGCGCTCGCCCCGTCCCTGCCCGGCGGCCCGGCCACCCGCGCCGTTCAAGGCCAGACCGTGGTCGACAGCTCGTGGGCCATCGCCAGCCGGGGCGACGGCACCTTCGACCGCTGGCTGCTGTTCGGGACGACCGTGCCGCAGTACGTCTCCTGGCTGGCCGGCACCGTCGTCGGCGCCTTCGCCGGCGACGTCATCGGTGACCCGGAGCGGTGGGGCCTCGACGCGCTGTTCCCGGTCTTCTTCCTCGCCATCCTGTTCGCCGAGCTCAAGCGGCCGGGGGCGCGAGCGGCGGCCCTCGCCGGGGTCGTCATCGCGCTCGCGCTCGTGCCGTGGACGCCGCCGGGGATCCCGATCCTCGCCGCGAGCACCGCGGCGCTGCTCGGCCTGGCGCTGCCGACCCCCGACCCGGAGCGGGCGTCGTGAACCTGTCCAGCACCGAGGTGTGGCTGCTCATCGGCGGACTGGTCGTGACGACGGCGCTGCTCAAGGCGGTCGGGCCGGTCTTCGTCGGCGGCCGCCAGCTGCCGGCGCCGTTCCTCAAGGTCGTGGCGCTCGCCGCCCCGCCCCTGCTCGCCGCGCTCGTCGTGACCAACGTCCTCGCCGACGGCCGCCGGCTGAGCGCCGGGGCGGACACGGTGGGGGTCGCCCTGGGAGGCGTGCTGCTGCTGTGCCGGGTGCCGCTGGTGGTGTCCGCGGCCGTCGCGGTCGCCGTCACCGCGGGCCTGCGCGCCTTCGCCTGATCCCGCCGGACGGCGGCTGTCGTCCGGGTCACCCGTGACCTGACGACCCGTTCGTCCGTTGGTCCGGTCGTCACCGGCGATACCGAGGGAGGGATACGGGTGAGGGAGCTCTGGCGCCGTGCGCGCTCGCACCCGGTGTTCGGGCACCTGCTGCGCTTCCGTCCCCTCGCACTGGTCGTCGCCCTGATCATGGTCCTCGCCACCGCGACGGCGACGGCGGAGGCGCCGACCGGTGACGTGCTGTACGACAAGTTCCGCGGCCAGGACGTGCGCCTCTCGATCCCCCCGACCGCCGACCCCAAGGGGGTGGCGATCTTCTTCCACGGCCAGACCGGTGGCGTCGACAACCGGATGGACGAGCCCTGGCTCCAGGGCCTGATGCGCAGCGGCTGGATCGTCGCGTCGTCGGACTTCCACACCGCGTCCTGGGGCAACGAGGCGTCCACCCAGGACACCAAGGACCTGATCGAGTGGGCCGTGGAGCAGACCGGCGAGCCGGTCCGGCTCTTCGTCTCCGGCTCGATGGGGGGCACGGTCTCCCTCAACGCGATGCTGCACGGCGTCGACGCCCCGGCCTGCTGGTACGGCGTCAAGCCCGCCGTCGACCCGACCAGGATGGGCGCCGTGCCGGGCGCGAACCGGATCATCGACGAGGCGTACGGCGGCGAGCCGATCCCCGGCGACCGCAACCCGGCCCGGAACATCGACGCGTTCTCGACCGACACCCGCTACCGCTTCGTCGCCTCCCAGGCCGACCAGTGGGTCCGCTTCGACGAGAACACCGGACCGATGGTCACGAGCCTGGAGGCGCGGGGCGCCCAGGTGAGCGTGCTCGAGGTGTACGGCAGCCACGACGACCCGTCGCACTTCGACGTGGGCGACCTGGTCGAGTTCGCCGCCGGGTGCGGCGTCTAGCTCAGCCGAGCAACGCCGCCGAGCAGAGCACCCGCTCGACGTCGACCCTGATCGCCACGCGCGTCGGGTTCACCCGCGGCTGCCGGTAGCGCCCGGCGTACATCTCCACCGCGCGGGCCACGGAGGCGCTGTCGTCCAGCACGGTGCCGGTGCCCTCGAGCGTCGCCCAGCGCCCGCCGTCCACCTGGCAGATCGCGACCGGCCCCGGCGCGGCGAGGTGCCGGGCCTTGCGGCTGGCGTCGTTGGTGATCACCCAGGCGCAGCGCTCCTCCAGGTCGAGGGTCGCGCCCACGGGCACGACGTGGGGCCGGCCGTCGGGTCGCAGGGTCGTCAGCGTGCAGAGGTGCCGCTCGGTCCAGAACTCCAGGAGCGCGCTCGGGACGTCGTCCCAGCCGGGTCGCCAGCTCGTCATCTCACACCCATCTGCTGAACCAGATCCGGTCCAGCCACTCGCCGCGTGCCAGCAGGTCGTAGGTGAGCACCGGCCAGAACCACACGAAGTTCAGCAGCGCGATCACCACGAAGGCGCCGGACAGGACGATGCCCGTCGTCCGGCGCGGGCCGGGCAGCCGGGAGGAGCCGATCAGCTTCCCCATCAGCAGCGTGAGGCCGAGGATCATGAACGGCAGCGTCGCGATCGCGTAGAAGTAGAAGATCGGCCGGTCGTCGTACCGCAGCCACGGCAGCCAGGTCGACGCGACGCCGACCACGACGACGCCGAACCGCCAGTCCCGGGCTCCGGCCCACATCGCGACCGCGAACAGCACCGCGCCGATGCCGGCCCACCAGATCACCGGGGTGCCGATGAGCAGCACCTGGCGCAGGCAGGTGCTGCCGACCGGGGCGTCGCAGCCCTGCTCGCCGGGTTGCACGTCCAGCTCGACGGCCACGCTCACGGGTTTGTTGATGAGCAGCCAGCCCGGACGGCTTGGAGGCGTAGGAGTGCTCGCTGCACGACAGGAAGTGGGAGTGGAAGGTCAGCAGGTCCTGGTGGTAGTTCGCCAGCGACCGCAGCGACTGCCACAGCTCGCCCGGGCCGCTGCGGTCGCGCTGCATCGCGGTCGGCCACCGGTCGTCCGTGGGCGACGGGTCCTTGAGCGACTTGCCGTCGCACTCGCCCTCGCCGCTGTAGCGGGTGTACTGCGTCGAGGAGTACGAGTCCTCGTACTCGTGCGCGTGCATCAGCCAGCCGGTCCAGGTCGCCGTGTAGACGATCCCGGCGAGCAGGACGATCGAGACGAACGCGGGGGCGCCGTCGGCGACCGCGGAGCGCAGCAGCGAGCTGCGCACCCCGAACGACCGGCGGGCACCGGCGCTCCAGATCCACACCATGACCCCGAACGCGGCCATCGGGAACAGCGCGGTCCACTTCGTCCCGACGGCCAGGCCCCAGAAGAGCCCGCTCCACAGCAGCCAGGGCCGGAAGAGGAGCCCCCGCACCGGACCCCACGACGCGGCGTCGGTGACCGGCTCGGTCTGGAGCCGGGCGAGCTTGTCGCGGTACCAGTCCCGGTCGGCGACCAGGCAGGTGACGGCCAGGAGCATGAACAGCGCCAGGAAGATGTCGAGCAGGGCCAGCCGCGAGAGCACGAAGTGCAGCCCGTCGACGGTGAGCAGCAGGCCGGCGGTGCAGCCGAGGAGCGTCGACCCGGTCAGCCGCTTCGCCAGGCGGCACATCACCAGCACCATCAGCGTCCCGGCGACGACCGCGGAGATCCGCCAGCCGAAGGGGTCCATGCCGAACGCCTTCTCGCCCAGGGCGATCAGCCACTTGCCGACCTCGGGGTGCACGATCAGCGACGGGTCGTCCTTCCAGATGCCGGTGGTCGTGCCGTCGAGGATCTTGTCGTTGGCGCCGTCGACGTACTGCCGGACGTAGCCGTAGTGCGCCAGCGACCACGCGTCCTTGGCGTAGTACGTCTCGTCGAACTCGAACTTCTTCGGCGTCCCGAGGTGCCACAGCCGCAGGGCCAGCGCGAGCGCGGTGACGCCGAGGCTCGCGGCCCAGCTGACCAGCGGGCTGTCGGGGTCGACGCGCCTCCGCGCCCGCTCCCACGCCGACGGCTGTTCGCGCGTCAGCGTGGTCGTCACGACGGCGACTCTACGATCAGCCACATGACCGGGACCCTCGTGCTCGCGGCCACGCCGATCGGGCGCGTCGGGGACGCGCCACCCCGGTTGGCCGAGGAGCTCGCCGCCGCGGACGTGGTCGCCGCCGAGGACACCCGCCGGCTCAAGAGACTCGTCACCGACCTCGGCATCACCCTCGGCGGACGCGTCGTGTCCTACTTCGAGGGCAACGAGTCGGCGCGCACGCCGGTGCTGGTCGAGGCGCTCCTCGCGGGCGAGCGGGTGGTGCTGGTGACCGACGCCGGGATGCCGAGCGTCTCGGACCCGGGCTACCGGCTCGTGCAGGCGGCCGTCGCGGCGGACATCACCGTCACCGCGGTACCGGGCCCGTCGGCGGTGCTCACGGCGCTGGCGGTCAGCGGGCTGCCCGTCGACCGGTTCTGCTTCGAGGGCTTCCTCCCCCGGAAGGCGGGGGAGCGCGGACGGCGCCTGGCCGGCCTCGCCGACGAGCAGCGGACGATGGTGTTCTTCGAGGCGCCGCACCGCACCGAGGCAGCCCTGGCCGCGATGGCCGAGGCCTTCGGCGCCGACCGTGCGGCTGCGGTGTGCCGCGAGCTGACCAAGACCCACGAGGAGGTACGACGCGGGGGACTGGCCGAGCTGGCGGCCTGGGCCGCGGACGGTGTGCGCGGCGAGGTCACCCTGGTCGTCTCGGGGGCCGACCCGGCGGCGGCGATCGACGGTGACCCCGACACGATCCGGGCAGCCGTCGCCACACGGGAGGACGACGGGCTCAGCCGCAAGGAGGCGATCGTGGAGGTCGCGAAGCTGTCCGGGGTGCCGCGTCGCGAGGTCTACGACCTGGTGCACCGGTCATGACCCGGCTCCTGCGCTACCGGCACGACGGCTTCACGTTCGACGTCACCGACCAGGGTCCCCTCGACGGCGACCCGGTCGTGCTGCTGCACGGCTGGCCCGAACGGGCGACGTCCTGGCGCGACGTGACGCCGCACCTGCACGCCGCGGGCCTGCGCACCTACGCACCGGACCAGCGCGGCTACTCCCGGGGTGCGCGGCCGCCGCGGCGCCGCGACTACCGGATGCAGCTGCTCGTGACGACGCGATCGCCCTGATCGAGACGATCGGCACCCCCGTGCACCTGGTCGGCCACGACTGGGGCTCGTCGATCGGCTGGCTCGTCGCGGCCCAGCGCCCCGACCTGGTGCGCAGCTGGACCGCCGTGTCGGTCCCGCACCCCAAGGCGTTCCAGCGCGCGATGTTCTCGTCGCGGCAGGGCCTGAAGTCCTGGTACATGGGCGCCTTCCACCTGCCCGGGATCCCGGAGTGGCTGGCGCGGACGGGCCGCCTGGACGTGCCGCTGCGCAAGGGCGGCATGACCGCCGACGGACGTCCAGCGCTTCCACGACGAGGTCGTCGACGACGGCGCGATCACGTACGGGCTCCATTGGTACCGCGCGATGCTGCTCGGCGTTCCCGGCGATGAAGGACGCCGTCGTGACCGTGCCGACCACGTTCGTCTGGAGCGACGGCGACGTCGCGGTCACCGACGTCGGCGGCCGCAAGACGACCGCGAGTACATGGACGCGCCGTACGAGGCGGTCACGCTCGCGGGCGTCAGCCACTGGATCCCCACCGAGGCGCCCGACGAGCTCGCCGAGCACGTCCTGAAGCGGATCGCACAGCGTCTCGTGAGCGAGCGGCCACCTGCCCCCGAGCCGCTCCCGCGGCCGGTCGTCGACAACCACTGCCACCTCGACATCGGGCGGGACGGCGACGTGCTGCCCGTCGACGAGGCGATCGCGAGCGCCGCCGAGGTGGGCGTCACCCGGATCGTCCAGATCGGCTGCGACCTCGAGCGAGCGCCGTGGGCGGTCGAGGCCGCCGCCACGCACGAGTCCCTGGTGGCCGGCGTCGCCCTGCACCCGAACGAGGCCCCGCTGGTCCCGGACCTCGACGAGGCGATGGCGACCATCGAGCGGCTGGCCGGCACCCACGACAAGGTCCGCGCCATCGGGGAGACCGGCCTCGACTCCTTCCGCACCGGCGAGGAGGGCAGGGCCCGGCAGGTCGAGTCGTTCCGCCGGCACATCGACCTGGCCAAGCGGCTCGACAAGACGCTGGTCATCCACGACCGCGAGACCCACGACGAGGTGCTCCAGGTGCTCGACGAGGAGGGCGTGCCGGACCGCTGGGTGATGCACTGCTTCTCCGGCGACGCCGCCTTCGCCCGGGCGTGCCTCGACCGCGGCGCCCACCTCAGCTTCGCCGGCACCGTGACGTTCAAGAACGCCGAGCCGCTGCGCGAGGCGCTCAAGGTCACCCCGCGCGACCGGGTGCTCGTGGAGACCGACGCCCCCTTCCTGACGCCCACCCCCCACCGCGGGCGGACCAACGCGTCGTACCTCGTGCCGCTCACGATGAGGGCGATGGCCGAGGTGCGCGGAGACGACCTGGAGGCGCTCTGCGAGGCGGTCGAGACGGCGACCTTCGATGCGTTCGGGGGTATCTGGGGCGGCTGAGAGCCTGCTCACAGGTACCGCCTGGGGCATCGTTGCCGTTTTGCAATCTGTAGCGGGACGCTGTTCTTCTGGATGGCAATGAGGCAGTTCCTGAGCACCGCGAGCACCCGTCCGAGGCTGTTCGTCCTCCTGGCGGCAGTGGTCGTCCTGGCGGTCGGCGGCACCCTGGTCGGCTACTCCGCGACCACGTCGACCTACCAGCTGACCCTGGACGGGCAGACCCGCGAGGTCAGCTCCGGAGGCGACACCGTCGCCGACGTCCTCGCCTCCGAGGGCATCGAGGTCACCGAGCACGACCTGGTCGCGCCGGAGCTCGACGAGCCCGTCAGCGACGGCTCCAAGATCGTCGTCCGCTTCGGCCGCGAGGTCGCGCTGACGGTCGACGGCGAGACGTCCACCCACTGGGTCACCTCGACCGACGTGACCAGCGCGCTGAGCGAGCTCGGCACGCCGTACGGCCGCGCCGAGCTGTCGACGTCGCGCAGCGCGGCCATCGGCCGCGACGGCCTGGCGCTCGAGGTCGTCACCCCCAAGAACCTGGTCCTGCGCCTGGCCGGCAAGAAGGCGGTCACCCGCACCGTCACCGCGCTCACGGTCGAGGACGCCCTCGAGGAGCTCGGCGTGAAGGTCGGCAAGATCGACCGGACCAAGCCGGCCATCGGCGCCCCGCTCGAGGACGGCGACCGCGTCGTCTTCACCGACTTCCGCATCGTGAAGCGCGCCGTCAAGGGCGAGCCCGTGCCGTTCGAGACCGTCGAGGAGCCCGACGACTCGATGTACGAGGGCATGAGCGTCACCGAGCGCGAGGGCGCCACCGGCACCCGCAACGTCACCTACAAGGTCGTCTTCAAGAACGGCACGCTGCTCCGCAAGTCCGTGCTCAGCCAGCAGGTCCTGACCAAGGCCGTCCCCGCGCTCGTCCGTGTGGGCACCAAGGCTCCGGTCATCACCGGCGGATCCGGCGTGTGGGACCGGCTCGCCCAGTGCGAGTCGGGCGGCAACTGGAGCACCAACACCGGCAACGGCTACTACGGCGGGCTCCAGTTCAGCCTCGGCACGTGGCGCGCCTACGGCGGCACGGGACTGCCGAGCCAGCACAGCCGCGAGACCCAGATCGCGGTCGCGACCCGCCTGCGCGACGCGAGCGGCGGGTACGGCGCGTGGCCGCACTGTGCGTCCGTTCTCGGTCTGCCCAGGTAGTCACTAACGTTCACGGCATGTCCAGTGCCGGTCCAGCGACCCTCCTCGGGGCCGCCGAGGTCCGGCGGCTGGCCGACGAGCTCGACCTGCGGCCGAGCAAGCAGCGCGGCCAGAACTTCGTCATCGACGGCAACACCGTGCGCCGCATCGTCCGGGAGTCCGGCGTCGACGCGGACGACGTCGTGATCGAGATCGGACCCGGCCTGGGCTCGCTCACGCTGGCCCTGCTCGAGGTGGCCCGGCACGTCGTCGCCGTCGAGATCGACAACCGGCTCGCGGCCCGGCTCCCGCGCACCGTCGAGGACCACGCGCCCGACCTCGCCGACCGGCTGACCGTGGTCGAGGCCGACGCCATGCGTGTCGACGTGATCGCCGGCCCGGCTCCGACCGCGCTGGTCGCGAACCTGCCGTACAACGTCTCGGTGCCCGTCCTGCTGCACCTGCTCGAGCTGCTCCCCACGCTGGAGAAGGGCCTCGTCATGGTGCAGGCCGAGGTGGCCGACCGGCTGGCCGCTCCGCCCGGCTCGCGCACCTACGGCGTGCCGTCGGTGAAGGCCGCCTGGTACGCCGACGTCCGCCGCCGCGGCGACGTGGCCCGCAGCATCTTCTGGCCGGTCCCCAACGTCGACTCGGGGCTCGTCTCGCTCGAGCGCCGCGACCCGCCCTCGACGACGGCCACCCGCGAGCAGGTGTTCGCGGTGATCGACGCGGCGTTCGCCCAGCGCCGCAAGACCGTGCGCGCCGCGCTGCGCGGTCCCTACGGCGACACCGAGGCCGCGCTCGCCGCCGCCGGGGTCGACCCGATGGCGCGCGGCGAGGTGCTCGACGTGCACGCGTTCGCCCGCATCGCCGAGGCCCTGTCGGACCGGCAGGGGGCGGCATGACGGTCACCGTCCGGGCCCCGGCCAAGATCAACCTCCACCTGGGGGTCGGTGCACCCCGTGGCGACGGCTTCCACCCGCTCCTGACCGTCTACCAGGCGGTCGGCCTCTGTGACGACGTCTCGGCGTCCCGGTCCGCCGGCTGGAGCCTCCGTGTCGACGTCCCCGACTGGATCGACCCCGACGTGGTGCCGCTCAGCGGTGACAACATCGTCGACCGCGCGGCCCGGCTGCTCGCCGACCACCACGGCATCGACCCGCTGGCCGAGGTCAGCATCACCAAGTCCATCCCGGTGGCGGGCGGCATGGCCGGCGGCTCGGCCGACGCGGCCGCGGCGCTGGTCGCGCTGGACCGCCTGTGGGAGGTCAACACGGCCGACGACGACCTGCTGCGGATCGCCGCCGAGCTCGGCAGTGACGTCCCGTTCGCCCTGATCGGCGGGACGGCGCTCGGCACCGGCCGGGGAGAGCTGGTCGAGCCCGTCGCGGACGACGCCACCTGGTGGTGGGTCGCCGTCGTCTCGGACGAGGGTCTGTCCACGCCGGCCGTCTACCGGCACTTCGACGAGCTGCACCCCGACGCCGGCGCCGAGCCTCCCGCCGCCGACGACCTCCTCGCGGCGATCGAGTCGGGCGACGTGCACGCCCTGGCCGCCACCCTGCGCAACGACCTCCAGCAGGCGGCGTTCGACCTCCGGCCGGACCTCGCGGACGTGATCGCGTTCGGCGAGGGCGAAGGCGCGCTGCGCGGGCTGGTCTCGGGCTCCGGGCCGACGTGCGTGTTCCTCAACGAGACCGCCGACGACGCGCGCGCGGTCGCTTCGGCGTTCAGCGAGAACGGGCACGAGGTGGTCCTGGTCAGCCACGGACCGGTCGCGGGCGCGCACGTGGTCACGTATGCCTAACCTGCTGAACCTCGAGCGGGTCTCGAAGTCGTACGGCGTCCGGATGCTGCTGGACGACGTCTCGCTGGGCATCTCCGAGGGTGAGCGGATCGGCGTCGTCGGCCGCAACGGCGACGGCAAGACGACGCTGCTCCGCCTGCTCACCGGTCTCGAGGAGCCGGACGCCGGCCGCGTCTCGCAGCAGCGCGGACTGCTGATCGGCTACCTCCAGCAGGGCGACGAGCTGGACGACACCCACACCGTCCGCGAGGCGGTGCTGGGCGGGATGTCGGACCACGAGTGGGCGGCCGACTCCCGCACCCGCGAGGTCGTGGAGGTGCTGCTCGCCGGCGTCACCCTCGACCGCGCCGTCGTCGGGTTGTCCGGCGGCGAGCGCCGACGCTGCTCGCTCGCGGCCCTGCTGCTCGGCGACCACGACCTGGTGGTGCTCGACGAGCCGACCAACCACCTCGACGTCGAGGCGGTCGCCTGGCTGGCCCAGCACGTGGCCGGCCGCTCGTCGGCGCTGGTCGTGGTCACCCACGACCGCTGGTTCCTCGACGCGGTCTGCGAGCGCACCTGGGAGGTGCACGACGGCGTCGTGGACAGCTACGAGGGCGGGTACGCCGCCTTCGTGCTCGCCAAGGCCGAGCGCTCGCGGCAGGCCGCGGCGTCCGAGCAGCGCCGCCTCCAGCTGGTCCGCAAGGAGCTGGCCTGGCTGCGCCGCGGCCCGCCGGCCCGGACCGCCAAGCCGAAGTTCCGGATCGACGCGGCCAACGCGCTCATCGACGACGTACCCCCGCCACGCGACCGCCTGGAGCTCCAGAGGTTCGCGACGCAGCGGCTCGGCAAGGACGTCATCGACATGGAGGACGTCGACCTGAAGCGAGGTGAGCGCACCCTGCTGTCCCACGCCACCTGGCGGCTGGGGCCGGGCGACCGGGTCGGCATCGTCGGCGTGAACGGCGCCGGGAAGACCTCCGTCCTGTCGCTGCTGTCCGGCGAGCTCGCGCCGAACGTGGGCCGGGTGAAGCTCGGCCGGACGGTCGCGCTCCAGCACCTCACCCAGCACCTCGACGACATCGACCCGCAGGCGCGGGTGCTCGACACGGTCGAGTCGATCCGCCGGGTCACCAAGACGACCGACGGCGAGATCACCGCGTCGTCGATGCTCGAGCGGTTCGGGTTCACGGGCGACCGGCTGACCGCGCGACTGGGCGACCTGTCCGGCGGCGAGCGGCGGCGGTTCCAGCTCCTGCGGCTCCTGCTGACGGAGCCGAACGTCCTGCTCCTCGACGAGCCGACCAACGACCTCGACATCGAGACCCTGAACGTCCTCGAGGACTTCCTCGACGGCTGGCCGGGCACCCTCATCGTGGTGTCGCACGACCGCTACTTCCTCGAGCGGGTCGTGGACTCCGTCTGGGCACTGCTCGGGGACGGCCAGATCGCGATGCTGCCGCGCGGCGTCGACGAGTACCTCGAGCGCCGCGCCGCCGAGCTGCACCTCGCCGCGCCGACGACGGTCGCGGCCAAGGCCAGGTCGGGGAGCGCGGACGACCGGGCCGCGCGCAAGACGATCGCGCGCGTCGAGAAGCAGCTGGCGAAGGTCGACGCCCGCGAGGCCGAGCTGCACGCCCTGCTCGCCGAGCACGCCTCCGACTACGAGCGGCTCGCCACGCTGGGCGCCGAGCTCGACGAGGTGCTCGCCGAGAAGGCGGCGCTCGAGCTCGAGTGGATGGACGCCGCCGAGATCCTGGAGTGACTCAGGCGAACGGCGCGAGCAGCCGCCGCAGCAGTCCGGCCAGGTCCTTCTGGGCGGACGTCGGCAGGTCGGCCAGCAGGGCCCGCTCGGCGTCGAGCAGGGCGTCGAACGCCCCGTCGACGGCGTCCTTGCCCTCGGCGGTGAGCCGGACCAGCACGCCTCGACGGTCCTCGGGGTCGGGGTGCCGCTCGACGAAGCCACGGCCGGCGAGCCGGTCCACGCGGTTGGTCATGGTCCCGCTGGTCACCAGCGTCTCGCGGAGCAGCCGGCCGGGCGAGAGCTCGTAGGGGTCGCCCGCCCGCCGCAGGGCGGCCAGCACGTCGAACTCCCACGACTCGATGTCGTGCGCCGTGAACGCCTCCCGCCGGGCCAGGTCGAGGTGCCGGGCCAGCCGCGAGATCCGGCTGAAGACGGCGACGGGCGCGAGGTCGAGGTCCGCGCGCTCGCGGGACCACGCCTCGGTGAGCTCGTCCACCTCGTCTCGCATGGGGCCTAGCGTATCGACCCGTCGAGATTCTTGACGTCGAGAGGATCAGAGCCGCAATGCGAGCCGAGCCAAGGCGTCGGCGACGCATCCTGGCCGCTCCAGCCACGGGAAGTGGCCGGCCCCCGTCACCGCGGTGGCCCGGCCGTGCGGGAAGCACTCCGCCGTCCCGGTCGCGGCCACGGCCGGCATCGGGCTGCCGAGCCCGTGGACGACCTCGACCGGCCCGTCGTACACCGCCGCGCGGGCGGGCAGGCCGCCGGCGGTCAGCAACCGCACGATGTCGTCGTTGGTCTGGCTGTAGCACGGGATCGACAGCCGAATGTCCTCCGGCATCGGCGGTGCGGCCGACGGGTCGGCGAAGTAGGCGGGCCACACCAGGCGCAGCGACTCCTTGGCCTCCTCGTCGGTGCCGTGCCCGGCCATCGCGCGGGCGTCGAGCTCCTCAGCCCGGCGTCGCGACCCCTCGGGGGTGCGCGCGAGCATGGCGGCCTCGAACTCCGCGGACCCGCCGTCCCCGGCGATCCCCAACGGGTCGACGATGACGGCGCCGCGCACGCGGTCGGGGTGCTCCGCCGCGAGGATCGCCGCCAGGAACCCGCCCCAGCTGTGGCCGAGCACGACGGCGGTGTCGAGGTGCAGGTCGTCGAGGACCGCGATCGCATCGGCGACGTGCTGCGCGACGGTGAACGGCCCGTCGACCGGCGACGGTGCCAGTCCGCGCTGGGTGTAGCCGATGCGCCTCCACCCCGTGGTCTCCTCGGCCGGCATGTCGCTCAGGTAGTCGGAGAGGCCCGGCCCACCGTGCAGGAACAGCAGGGGAGGGCCGTCGCCGAGGATGGTGGCGGGGAAGACGTCCGGCATGTGCGTGAGCCTAGGCCTGGCAGAGTATCTTGACGTCAAGATACCTGGTGAGCGATGGTTGGGTATCTTGACGTCGAGACACCTGGAGCGGCCATGACCCACACCTGGGACCCGGAGCGGTACCTCACCTACGCCGACGAGCGGGGTCGCCCGTTCGTCGACCTGATCGGCCGGATCCACGCGGACGCCCCGCGACGGGTGGTCGACCTGGGCTGCGGCCCCGGCAACCTCACCGCCCTCCTCGCCGCACGCTGGCCGGATGCGTCCGTGGAGGGGCTGGACTCCAGCCCGGAGATGATCGCGGCGGCTCGCCGGGACGTGCCGGGCATCGGGTTCGACGTGGCCGACCTGCGCGAGTGGCAGCCGCCCGAGCCGGTCGACGTGCTCGTCTCGAACGCGACCCTGCAGTGGGTGCCGGGACACCTCGGGCTGCTGCCGCGGCTCGTCGCGGCGGTCGCTCCGGGTGGCTGGTTCGCGTTCCAGGTGCCCGGCAACTTCGACGAGCCGAGCCACACGATCCGCCGCGACCTCGCCGCGCTGCCCGAGTACGCCGAGCACACCGCCGGCGCCGACCACCCCGACTCGCACGACCCGGCCGACTACTACGGCGCGCTCGCCGACGCCGGCTGCACGGTGGACGCCTGGGAGACGACGTACCTGCACGTCCTGCGCGGCCCGGACCCGGTCTTCACCTGGGTGTCGGGCACCGGCGCGCGCCCCACGCTGCAGGCGCTCCCCGACGACCTGCGCCCGTCGTTCGAGGCCGAGTTCCGGGCGCGGCTGTCGGCGGCGTACCCCACCCGGGCCGACGGCACCGTGCTGCTGCCGTTCCGCCGGGTCTTCGTCGTGGCGCGCGTCGGATGAGGCTGCACCACGTCCAGGTGGCGTGCCCGCCCGGCGGCGAGGACGCCGCCCGCCGCTTCTACGGCGACGGCCTCGGCCTGAGCGAGGTCGAGAAGCCCGCCGACCTCGCCGGCCGGGGCGGCGTGTGGTTCCGTGCCGACGGGTACGAGCTGCACGTGGGTGTCGAGGACCCCTTCACCCCGGCCCGCAAGGCGCACCCGGCGTTCGAGCTGGACTCGGTCGCAGAGCTCGACGAGGTGGCGACGCGGCTCTCGTCATCGGGCTTCGAGGTCGACCACGGAGAGCGTCACACGTTCCCCGGATTCGAGAGGTTGCACACGTTCGACGCCCACGCCAACCGCGTCGAGCTCTTAGCGCGGCAGGCGGACTCCGCAGTAGCCTGAGGCCTGCCGTAACGCGCGCCGACTCGGGACGTTCAGACGGCGTACATCTCCACAGCACCCGAGAGGCCAGCACCGATGTCTGATGCGCCCGACCGCACCTTGGTCGTCAACCGCGTGAAGCGTGCCCAGGGCCAGCTCGCAGGCGTGCTTCGGATGATCGAGGAGGGTCGCGAGGTGCAAGAGGTCGTCAACCAGCTCAAGGCCGTCACCCGCGCGCTCGACCGGGCCGGCTTCGCGATCATCGCCATGGAGCTGCGGGCCGCGATCGCCGAGGGGCGCGTCGAGGACGACGAGCTCGAGCGCCTCGAGGCGCTCTACCTCTCCCTCGCCTGACGATTTCACCCTCGGGGGCTACCCACTTTCGGGTAACTCGAAATTCGACGGCCGCACGTTACTCATGAGTAATATCGGGGCATGAGCCAAGTCCTCACCCTCTGGCAGAAGACCCAGGGCATCCCGGTGGTCGGGCCGTGGGCGTTCTCGTTCGCGTTCGGCCAGAAGGCGCCGTACTTCGCGAGCATCCGGCCGCGGTTCACCGTGGTCGAGCCGAACCACACCGAGCTGGTGATCCCCAAGCGCCGCCGCGTGAAGAACCACATCGGCACCGTGCACGCGATCGCGCTCTGCAACGGCCTCGAGGCGGCGATGGGCGCGCTCGCCGAGGTGACGATCCCGGCCGACAAGCGCTGGATCCCGAAGGGCATGGAGGTCACCTACACGGCGAAGGCCTCCAGCGACATCACCTGCGTCGCCGAGACCGACGCCGAGCAGTGGACCTCGGACGACCCGGACCTCCCGGTCCGCGTCTGGGCGACGCGCGAGGACGGCGAGAGGGTCATCGAGGGCGTCATCAGGCTCTGGGTGACCCCCAAGAAGTAGTCGCAGCCGGCCGGAGGCGGTCGATGCAGCCGCGCGCGCATGCGTGAAGTATGGCGGCGAGCGGGTCGCCGCCTACCCTGGACGACGGTCATGCGCACGTACGAGGTCCGCACCTACGGGTGCCAGATGAACGTCCACGACTCGGAGCGGCTCAGCGGGCTGCTCGAGGACGCGGGCTACGTCCGCGCGCCCGGGGACGAGCAGGCCGACGTCGTCGTGTTCAACACGTGCGCGGTCCGGGAGAACGCCGACAACAAGCTCTACGGCAACCTGGGCCACCTCGCGCCGGTGAAGGCCGCGAAGCCGGGGATGCAGATCGCCGTCGGCGGCTGCCTGGCGCAGAAGGACCGCGCCACGATCACGCAGAAGGCACCGTGGGTGGACGTCGTCTTCGGCACCCACAACATCGGCTCCCTGCCCGCGCTCCTCGACCGCGCCCGGGCGAACGACGAGGCGCAGGTCGAGATCCTCGAGTCGCTCGACGTGTTCCCGAGCACGCTGCCCACCCGGCGCGAGTCGGCCTACGCCGCCTGGGTGAGCGTCAGCGTCGGGTGCAACAACACCTGCACGTTCTGCATCGTCCCGGCGCTGCGCGGCAAGGAGAAGGACCGCCGCCCGGGCGAGATCCTGGCCGAGGTCGAGGCGCTGGTCGCTGAGGGCGTCAGCGAGATCACCCTGCTGGGCCAGAACGTCAACGCGTACGGCGTCGAGTTCGGCGACCGCCAGGCGTTCTCCCGGCTGCTCCGGGCGTGCGGTGACGTCGACGGCCTGGAGCGCGTCCGGTTCACGAGCCCGCACCCGGCCGAGTTCACCGACGACGTCATCGAGGCGATGGCCGAGACGCACAACGTGATGCCGAGCCTGCACATGCCGCTGCAGTCCGGTTCGGACCGCGTGCTGAGGGCGATGCGGCGCAGCTACCGCTCCGAGAAGTTCCTCGGGATCATCGACCGGGTCCGCGCCGCGATGCCGGACGCCGCGATCACCACCGACATCATCGTCGGCTTCCCGGGCGAGACCGAGGAGGACTTCCAGGGCACCCTGGACGTCGTCCGCCAGGCACGCTTCGCCGGCGCGTTCACGTTCCAGTACTCCAAGCGACCCGGCACCCCGGCCGCGACCCTGCCCGACCAGATCGCTCCGGACGTCGTGAAGGACCGGTACCAACGGCTGGTCGCGCTGGCCGACGACGTCGCGTGGGACGAGAACAAGAAGGTCGTCGGCACCCGCGTCGAGCTGATGGTGGCCGAGGGCGAGGGGCGCAAGGACGCGGCGACCCACCGGCTCTCCGGCCGCGCGCGCGACAACCGCCTCGTGCACTTCGCCACGAGCAGCACCGACATCCGGCCCGGCGACGTCGTGACCACCGAGGTCACCTACGCGGCGCCGCACCACCTGGTGGCGGACGGCGAGCCGGTCGACGTACGGCGCACGCGGTCCGGCGACGCCTGGCAGGCCCGGACCGAGGGTCCGGTGTCGCCCGGCGTCACGCTGGGCATGCCCACCGTCGGCAGACCGGCGGAGGAGCCCGTCACTCAGGCCTGCGCTCCCTCGCAGGCCTGAGCGACGGTCGTGAAGCGACCCTGCTTCAGTGCCTCGGTTCAGAACACGGTCGCCTCGGCGCGATGCTTCGGTTCGTAGTCGACAGCGGCCGGTGTGAACGCACGCACACGACTGGCCCGGTGGAGCCACTCGTCCACGTCGACGACCTGGGCGCTCCCCGAGGCCACCGCCGTGTCCATGAAGTCGCGACCACTCCGGCTGCTGTCGATCCGCTCTCCTGTGAGCATCACATTCCCCCCATTCCTTCCCCATGCACGGACGCCTTCACGTCCGGCCCCCCGGACGAGTCCGGAAGCCGAGTCCCGCCGACTGAGAGGGGTCAACGGCGAGGACATCAGGTTGCAACGGATCCCGGCACCGCGTGGTGCTTGTAGACGGATCGTCACCGAGCTGTGGGCGAAACCCCAGGCCCGCATAGCCCGTCCCGTGACCGAAAGGGCGATGCCTAGCCCTGCTCGTCCGAGCGGGGGTCGAGCCGTGGGTACTCCGCGACCGGCTCGACGCCGGTCGGGTTCTCCTCGGGCTCGCCGGGCCGCTGCTCGGGCGGCACGTCTCCGTCGTCCTCCACGGGACTGGTGTCGCGCACGCCGTCGTCGGTGACCGCGAAGTTCGGGCTCGAGTCCGAGATGTCGAATTCCTGCTCATGGCCGGGCATGCCCGACCGGTACCCGGTCAGGCGGGCGACTCCTCCTCGGGCGCGACGTCGTCGCCGTTCCTGGTGGCCTCGGTGTCGGTGTCCTCGCCCTCCTTGAGGACCTCCGGCACCTCCGGCTCGACCGCGGGGTTCTTGTCCGGGTCGAGGTCGGCGGCCTCCGCGGGCTCGTCGTCCTGCGGCAGCGCGTCGGCGCCTCCGGGATTGGGCTCGCGCGGCTCCACCTGCGCATCGGGCATCTCGCCCAGCGCGTCGGCATCCTGCGTCGGCAGCTTCTCCTCAGTCATGCCCGTCTCCCGTTCCCGAGTCGAACCCGAAGGTCGTGTACGGCGGAGCAACGCCGCTCCGAACAGCCTGCAGCACCACGAGCTCGTGCGGCACCACGGGGTCCGGCAGCCCGTCGAGCGGGCACCACCGCAGCTCCGCGCACTTCTCGGGCTCCACGATCCGCGGCTCGCCGCGCCACGAGCGGGCCGTGAAGAAGAAGTCCACGCGCTCGTCGATGGCGTCGGCGTGCCGGGTGCGCTGCATCGAGGTGACGAACTCGAGCGCGACGTCCTCGACGCCGATCTCCTCGAGCGTCTCGCGGCGGGCGGCGTCGTACGCCGTCTCGCCGCGCTCCACGTGGCCGGCCGCGGCGGCCGCCCAGTGGTCGTCCATGTAGCCGGTGTTCTGCCGCAGCTGCAGCAGCACCTCCGTACCTGCGGCACCGTCCCGCAGCAGGAAGACGTACGCCGCGGGCACGACCACGAAGCGACCGTGCCCGGCGGCGTCCAGGTCAGGCAGGGGGCTTGGTGTCGTCGGTCAGCGAGTCGAGCGCGTCGCCCGCCTTCTCCTGGGCGATGTCGACCTTGTCCTCGTACTTGCCACCGGTCTTGTCGTCGACCAGGTCGCCGGCCTTCTCGATGCCGTCGTCGACCTTGTCCTCGTGGCCGTCGAGCAGGTCCTTGACCTTGTCCTTGGCGTCATCCAGAAAACCCATGCCGAGCTCCTCAGGGGAAGGCGTCCCCGTGTTGGGTCCGCTCGGTTGTCACACTAGCCACGTGCCGGACACCTCGACTACGGGCTGAGGATGAACTCTGTGTCGCCCTCGGGGCCTCCCATCGTGGCCGTCGTCGGCGCCACCGCGTCCGGCAAGACCGGGCTGTCGCTCGACCTCGCCGAACGCCTCGGCGGCGAGGTGGTCAACACCGACGCCATGCAGCTGTACGTCGGCATGGACATCGGCACCGCCAAGCTCCCCGTCACGGACCGGCGCGGGATCCCGCACCACCTCCTCGACCTGCTCGACGTCACGGAGTCCTCCAACGTGGCCGCGTTCCAGGCGCAGGCCCGGTCGCTCATCGCCGACCTGCGCGGTCGCGGCGTCACGCCCGTGCTCGTCGGCGGCTCCGCGCTCTACACGCGCGCCGTGCTCGACCGCTTCGACTTCCCCGGGACCGACGAGGCGGTGCGCGGGCGGTGGGAGGCCGAGCTGGAGCGGATCGGGGCGCCGGCCCTGCACGCGGTGCTGGCGGAGCGCGACCCCGAGGCCGCCTCCGGGATCATCCGGGAGAACGGGCGCCGCGTGGTGCGCGCCCTCGAGGTCATCGAGCTGACGGGGGAGACGTACTCGGCGTCCCTGCCCGTCCTCGAGTACGTCGACCCGCACACCGTCCAGATCGGCGTCGACATCGACCGCACTGAGCTGGACCGCAGGATCGAGGCCCGGGTCGACGCGATGTTCGAGGAGGGCTTCGTCGACGAGGTGGAGCGACTGCTCGAGTCGGGGCTCAAGCGGGGCGTCACGGCGTCCCGGGCGATCGGCTACCGGGAGGTGTCGGCCCACCTGCACGGCGAGATCACCGAGGACGAGGCGCGCGAGGCGACCAAGGCCGCCACCCGGCGGTTCGCCCGCCGCCAGGACTCGTGGTTCCGCAAGGACCCGCGGATCGAGTGGGTCCGCCACGACGACCCGCGACTCGTCGACATCGCGGCCGGAGCCGTCGCGCGGACCTGAGCAAGATCGGTCGGGCGCGGACCGCGCCGCCCGGGCCAGACTGGTCGGGTGAGCGAGCAGTACACCGGGCGGGACCGTCTCAAGGAGCTGCTCGACGCCGTCCTCGACGAGGAGAACTCCTCGCTGGAGGAGATGGCGCAGGGCGCCCACTCCTCGCCGTTCCACTTCAGCCGCCAGCTGAGCAGGGCCGCCTACGAGCCGCCGGTCGCGATGAGGCGACGCGTCATGCTCGAGCGCGCGGCGTACCAGCTCCGGCACGGCGCCTCGGTCACCGACGCCGCGTTCGCCGCGGGCTACGAGTCGGTCGAGGGCTTCAGCCGCGCGTTCCAGAAGGCCTACGGGCACGTGCCGAGCCGGGTGCCCGACACCGGCGGCCACTGGCTGCCGGCACCCAACGGCATCCACTTCCACCCGCCCACCTCGCTGTGGGTGCACACCAAGGAGGAGTCCATGAGCGCGCTGACCGAGCAGCTCGTCGCCCACGACATCGACGACACCCGGATGCTGCTGGACCTGGCCAAGGGCCTGCCCGACGACGACTACCGGCGCGCCCAGCTGCCCGGCAACACGACCCTGAGCTGGGACGGCGCCGAGGAGTCGCTGGCCGACGTGCTCACGAAGATCGTGTTCGCCAAGGAGGTCTGGCTGGCCGCGATCGAGGGGACCGACTTCCCGGCCGAGCGGAGCGACGACCCGGCGACGCTGGCCGAGCGGCACGACGAGGCGGCGCCGCGCTGGCTCGCCGCCGTCCGTGACTTCGAGAGCCGGGGCGCCTGGGACGACCGGCTCATCGACGCGCTCTGCGACCCGCCCGAGAGCTTCGTGATCAGCAGCGTCGTGGCCCACGTGCTGACCTTCTCGACGCACCGCCGCCAGCTCGCCCGGCAGCTCATCCGCGGCGCCGGGCACGAGGTCGACAGCGGCGACCCGATCAACTGGCTCCGCGCCCAACGCGGTGAGGACCCTGGAGAGGACATCGGATGAGGACCGTCTACTACACCGCGACCACCCTCGACGGCTTCATCGCCGACGACGAGGACTCGCTCGCCTGGCTGTTCGTCCAGGACCAGGACGAGAAGGGCCCCTACAACTACGAGGAGTTCCGGGCCGGCCTCGGCGCCGGCTGCATGGGCTCGACGACGTACGAGTGGATCCTCGAGCACGAGAAGGGCGAGTGGTCGTACACGTTGCCCATGTGGGTCTTCACGCACCGCGACCTGCCGCCCAACGAGGGCGTCACGTTCGTGCGCGGCGACGTGCGGGACGTGCACGCGCAGATGGCGGAGGCCGCCGACGGCAAGGACATCTGGGTCGTGGGCGGGGGAGACCTGGCGGGGCAGTTCGCGGACGCCGGGCTGCTCGACGAGGTCATCACCTACATCGCGCCCGTGACGCTGGGCTCCGGCCGGCCGATCCTGCCGCGCCGGCTCGAGCTGCGGCTGGAGGACACGGTCCGGAACAAGGCGTTCGTCGCCGCGCGGTTCTCGGTCGTGGGACCGGGTGCCTGGGGCGGCTGAACGCCCTACAGTCCGGGGCATGAGCCTTCCCCTGCCCGGCGCCGACCGCACCTGTGTCGTCACCGGCGCCTCGCAGGGCATCGGCGCCGAGATCGCGCGCCGGCTCGTGGGGCGCGGGCACCACGTCACCCTCGTCGCCCGCTCCGCCGACAAGCTCGAGGCGCTCGCCGAGGAGATCACCGCCAAGGGCGGCCGGGCCGCCGTGCTCACCGCCGACCTCGCCGACCGGCCGGCCCGCGCCGAGCTGCTCGACCGGGTGACCGAGCTCGGCCTCAGCGCCGACGTGCTGGTCAACAACGCGGGCTTCTCCACGCTCGGCCCGGTCGCGCGGTCGACCCCCGAGGACGAGATGAGGATGGTCGAGGTGGACGTCGTCGCGGTCGTCGACCTGTGCAGCCGCTTCCTGCCCGGGATGGTCGAGCGCGGGCGCGGCGCGATCCTCAACGTCGCCAGCACGGCGGCGTTCCAGCCGCTGCCCGGCCAGGCGGGGTACGGCGCCGGCAAGGCGTTCGTGCTGTCGTACACGCAGAGCCTGGCCGGTGAGCTGCGCGGGACGGGCGTCACCGCCACCACGCTGTGCCCCGGCCCGGTCGACACGGGCTTCGGCGAGCGCGCCGGCTTCAGCAAGGAGGACGCCGAGAACGCGCTGCCGAGGATCATGTGGGTCGACGCCGCGGAGGTCGCGAAGGTGGCCGTCGACGCGATGGACAAGGGCCGCCTCGTCGCGATCCCCGGTGCGGCCAACCGCGTCGCGGCCGCGATCGCCCAGGTCACGCCGCGGAGCCTGCTGCTGCCGACGCTGGCCAAGCAGCACCCGGGACTGCGCTAGCCGCGAGTGGTTACCGGGTCGGCGACCGACTCGGGAGGCCCACATGCTTCTGCGCGCCGCCGCGCTCCTGTCCAGCACCGCACTCGCGACCTCGCTCGCGACGATCGCACCACCGGCGGCCCACGCGGCCGCGCCCGCGGACGAGGGGCCACCGCGGCAGGCCACCGCGGTCGGCACGGGTGGTGCCGTCACCTCGGTCGACCCCTACGCGACGCGGATCGGCCTCAGCGTGCTGGCGCAGGGCGGCAACGCCGTGGACGCCGCGGTCGCGACCGCCGCCGCGCTCGGGGTGACCGAGCCCTACAGCGCCGGGCTCGGCGGTGGCGGCTACTTCGTCCACTACGACTCGGCCACCGGCAAGGTGCGCACCATCGACGGACGCGAGACCGCGCCGGCCCGGATGCGCAAGAACTCGTTCATCGACCCCACGACGGGCGAGCCCTACCCGTTCACGCCGGAGCTCGTGACCAGCGGCGTCTCCGTCGGCGTGCCCGGTACGCCCGCCACGTGGGCCAAGGCGCTCCAGAAGTGGGGCACCTGGTCCCTCGGCAAGACCCTGGCGCCCGCCGCCAGGCTGGCCCGGCGGGGCTTCGTCGTCGACAAGACGTTCCGGCTGCAGACCAAGGAGAACCGCAAGCGGTTCAAGACGTTCACCTCCTCGAAGCAGCTGTTCCTCCGCAACGGCGCACCCAAGGTGGGTGAGCGGTTCCGCAACCCGGACCTCGCGAACACCTACGAGCTGCTCGGCCGGTCGGGCATGGGCAAGCTCTACCGCGGCACGCTCGGCGCCGAGATCGTCAGCGCCGCCAGGCGCCCACCGGTCAGCGGCCTGACCGACCTGCCGGTGCCGCGCAGCCGGATGCAGACCAGCGACCTGGCGTCGTACCGGGCCCTCGCCAAGCGACCCACGAAGGCGACCTACCGCGGGCTCGACGTCTACGGCATGCGGCCCTCGTCCAGCGGCGGGACGACGGTCGCCGAGGCGCTCAACATCCTCGAGGGCTACCCGCTCTCCTCGCTCCCGCCGGTCGAGGCGCTGCACCTCTACCTGGAGGCCGGCGCGCTCGCGTTCGCCGACCGCGGTGAGTACGTCGGCGACCCGGCGTTCACCGACGTCCCGCTCGCCGCTCTGCTCTCGCAGCAGTTCGCCGACGAGCGGGCGTGCGCGATCGACCCGGCGCACGCGGCGACCAAGCCCGTCGACCCCGGGAACGTGGCGTCGTACGACGGCGAGTGCGGTGCCACACCCGTGCGTCCGTCACCGGCGAAGGACGACACCGAGGGCGTCTCGACGACGAACCTCACCGTGGTCGACAAGGACGGCGACGTCGTCGAGTACACGCTGACCATCGAGCAGACCGGTGGCTCGGGGATCGTGGTGCCGGGTCGCGGGTTCCTGCTCAACAACGAGCTGACCGACTTCACCACCGAGTACGACGCCGGCGACCCCAACCGCATCCAGCCGGGCAAGCGCCCGCGGAGCTCGATGTCGCCGACGGTGGTGCTGCAGGAGGGGAAGCCCGTCCTCGCGCTGGGCTCGCCCGGCGGCTCGACGATCATCACCACGGTGCTCCAGATCCTGGTCAACCGCTTCGACCTGGGCATGTCGATCGAGGAGGCCCTCGCCGCGCCACGCGTCTCGCCGCGGAACAGCGCGACGGTGCTCGCCGAGCAGGCGTTCCTGGACCAGTACGCCGCCCAGCTGGAGGCGCTCGGCCACCAGCTCGCGCCGGCCGGCGAGCCGGGCACGAGTGCCGCCGAGATCGGCGCGGCGACGGCCGTCGAGATCGGTCCCGGCGGCCTGCTCACCGCGGTCGCCGAGCCGACGCGGCGGGGTGGTGGCTCAGCACGCGTCGTCGACCCGCAGGGCTGACCCGCTCACCCCTACCCTGGAGGGGTGAGCGGCACCGAGACCTGGACCACGATCGAGAGCGTCGACGACCTCGTCGACCTGCTCGGCACGCCGGGGGAGCGGGCCGCCACCAAGGGCCGGCCCGCCCTGCTCGAGGTGGACCGCGACTGGCTCGCCGCGTCGCCGTTCTGCGTGATGGCCACCTCGGACCTCGACGGGAACTGTGACGCCTCGCCCAAGGGCGACCCGCCCGGTCAGCTCGTCCACGTCATCGACGACACGACCATCGCGCTCGCCGAGCGGCCCGGCAACAAGCGCGCCGACGGCTACAAGAACATCCTGGCCAACCCGCACGTCGGGCTGAACTTCCTCATCCCCGGCCGCGGCGACACCCTGCGCGTCAACGGCCGGGCGCGGCTGGTCAGCGACGCGCCGTTCTTCGACGAGATGGTCGTCAAGGGACACCGGCCGCTCCTGGCCGTGGTCGTCGAGATCGACGACGTCTTCTTCCACTGCGCGAAGGCGTTCCTCCGCTCCGGGATCTGGAAGCCGGAGACCTGGGACCCCGAGGCGAAGGTGCCGCGGCGCTCGGTGATCGCCAGCCAGGTCGAGCCGGCCGGCATGTCCATCGCCCAGCTCGACGACTACTACGACGAGTCCAACTACTCGCGGGGCCTCTACACGTGACGTACGCGTTCCTGAAGGGCCACGGCACGGAGAACGACTTCGTGCTCCTGCCCGACCTCGACGGTTCCGTGCACGGCGACCTCTCCCCGGAGCGGGTCCGGGCGCTGTGCGACCGACGGGCGGGCATCGGCGGTGACGGCGTGCTGCGGGTGCTGCGCTCGAGCACGCCGGAGGCCGAGTGGTTCATGGACTACCGCAACAGCGACGGCTCGGTCGCCGAGATGTGCGGCAACGGGATCCGGCTGTTCGTGCGCTACCTCGTCGACGCGGGCCTCGCCGAGGCCACCGGTCCGATCCGGGTCGACACCCGCGACGGCGTCAAGGTGCTGACCGTCGACGGCGAGCTGATCACCGTCGACATGGGTTCGCCCAAGGTGCTGGGGGAGACCGTCGTCTCGGTCGACCACCTCCAGCTCGGCGCCACGCACGTCGACATGGGCAACCCGCACGCGGTCGCGTTCGTCTCGTCGCTGGACGACGCCGGCCGGCTGCTCGACCCGCCGGGGCACGACCCGGACGTCTACCCGGACGGCGTGAACGTCGAGTTCGTGGTCCGTGTGGGTGAGCGGCACGTGGCGATGCGCGTGCACGAGCGCGGTTCGGGGGAGACGCGCTCCTGCGGTACCGGCGCCGGAGCGGTCATGGTCGCCGCGGCCGTCGCCGACGGCGCGTCGCGGGACGAGGACGTCGCCTACCGGGTCGACGTGCCCGGCGGCACGCTGACGGTGACCTGGACCGTCGACGACCGGGTGCTGCTGACCGGCCCCGCGGTGGTCGTGGCGAGCGGCGAGACCGACCTCTAGCCACGGACCTCGGTCCGCCTAGGATCCCGAGCCATGGACATCAACGGATCCAGTGCGATCGTCACGGGCGGCGCCTCCGGCATCGGCGCGGCCTGCGCCCGCCAGCTCGCCGCCAAGGGAGCGGTCGTCGTGGTCGCGGACCTCCAGGCCGACAAGGGCGAGGCGCTCGCTGCCGAGATCGGCGGCGTGTTCGCGCAGGTCGACGTCACCCAGACCGACCAGATCACCGCGGCGGTCAACGCCGCCGCCGAGATCGCGCCGCTGCGCGCGGTGGTCAACTCGGCCGGCATCGGCTGGGCCCAGCGCACCATCGGCCGCGACGGCCAGATCGAGTCCGCGCACGACCTGGCTGCGTTCACGAAGGTGATCGCGATCAACCTGATCGGCACCTTCGACATGGTCCGCCAGGCCGCCACGGTGATGAGCCGCAACGAGCCCGACGCCGACGGCCAGCGCGGCGCGATCGTCAACCTGGCGAGCGTGGCGGCCTTCGACGGTCAGATCGGCCAGGCGTCGTACTCCGCCTCCAAGGGCGGCGTCGTCGGGATGACCCTCCCGGTCGCTCGCGACCTGTCGGCCTCCGGCATCCGGCTCAACACGGTGGCGCCCGGGCTGATCGACACCCCGATCTACGGCGAGGGCCCGGAGTCCGAGGCCTTCAAGGCCAAGCTCGGCGAGAGCGTGCTGTTCCCCAAGCGCCTCGGCAACGGGGACGAGCTCGCGAGCATGGTGATCGAGTGCCTCACCAACTCCTACATGAACGCCGAGGTCGTCCGCGTCGACGGCGGCATCCGGATGCCACCCAAGTAGGGATCAGTCGGCCAGCCGGCGACGCTCGTCCTCGGTGAACGCCGGCATCGGCGCGGCGGGGTTGACGAGCTTGTCCGCGCGCAGCCGGCGGATCTTGCCGGCCGACATCGCCATCGCCTCGCGTGACTTGCCGCGCGAGTACGTCACCGACTGGGCGGCCGGGATCCCCAGGCCGACGCCCACCTCGACGGCGTCCTGGTCGGCACCCATGTAGAGGAACGTCCAGCCGTAGACCTTGGTCTGCAGCTCGACCAGCGACTTGATCGCCGGCGCGTGCCACTCCTGGCTGGCGTTCTCGAGGCCGTCGGTCATGATCGCGACCACGACGTTGCCGGGCCGCTGGTCCTCGGGCAGCTTGTCCAGCTTCGCTCCGGCCTCGCTGATCATGCGGCCCATGGCGTCGTGCAACGCGGTCATGTTGCGCGGCACGAGTTCGAGCGCGGGCACGTCGGCGACGGGCATGTCGGTGTAGACGACCTCGTAGACGTCGTCGAACTGCGACAGGCTGGCGAGGCACTCGCCCGCGCCCTTGCGCTGCTCCTCGATGAACGCCGCGAAGCCGCCCTCGATGTCGGACCTGATGGACTGCATCGACCCGCTCCGGTCGAGGAGGAAGTAGAGGTGGGTGAGGTCGGAACGGGTCATGGCTGCCTCCTGGGGCTGGATCCTCCGACCCAGCCAGGTCAGCTGGGTCGGCGCGGTTTGAACCGCATGGGTGCTGCTGCGGGTGCGGGGGCCGGTCGGGGCGTCCCGGACTCGTGGTCGTACTTCGCGCGCTCCACCCCGGCGGCCGTCACCCGCCCCTCCTCGTTGGCGTAGGCGCCGAGGGTCTGGGTGCGGGCCAGTCGTGGCGGGACCGCGTTCTCCGTCAGGCCGGCAGCCGCGCCGGCCGAGCGGAGTGACGCCTTCCCCTGGAGCACCGCCTCGGCCATCGACTCGTCGATCAGCTCGGTGAGCCGGTCGGCGGCCTCCCGCAGGTGCGGGAGCGCGTCGTCCGGGTCGAGCCCCTCGGCGGCCTTCAGGGCCTCGTGCACGGCGTCCAGGTGCTTCGGGTCCGGCGTCATGACCAGACGGTACCGCAGTAACTGCGGGTACGCAAATCATGCGGCTACGCAGTTGGTGCGGTCGTGGCCAAGGGCCTACCCCGGCCAGCCGGTGAGGTCGAGGACCCGGTCGGCCCGGGACGCGGCGGCCTCGACGAGGACGGCGTTGGGCTGGTCGACCCGCTCGACCCAGGCCCTCGCCTCCTCAGGTGACTTGCCGAACTCGACGTGGCGGGAGACCAGCCGCTCGAGGCGCAGGTCCTCGTCGACCCGGACGTGCCAGACCGTGTCGAGCTGCGCGCGGACCGACCTCCACCGCGGCTCGTCGAGCAGCAGGTAGTTGCCCTCCGTCACCACCAGCCCCGCGTCCGGAGGCACGGGGATCGACGCCGCCACCGGCTGCTCGAGGCCCCGCTCGAACGCCGGCGCCATCACCAGCCCGTCGCGCGCGGCGACCCGGCCCAGCAGGGCGGCGTACCCCTCGGCGTCGAACGTCTCCGGCGCACCCTTCCGGTCGCGCAGCCCGCGGCGGACGAGCTCGACGTCCGCGAGGTGGAATCCGTCCATCGGCACGACCACGCCGCCGTGCCGTTCCACGAGCGCGCGGGCGAAGGTGGACTTGCCCGCTCCCGGAGCTCCGGTGACCCCGAGCAGCCGCACGTCGGGCGAAACGCTGATGCGGTCCATGGAGGGCGACCGTAGTCTGGAGGGCGTATGACGAACGCACACGAGATCAACCCCGACGCACTCGACGAGCTCGACGACTCCGACGGCACCATCGAGATCGACCCCGACTTCAGCCTCGAGGCCGACCTCGAGGCGACCATCGACTGGGACGAGCCCGACCCGGAGGACGTGCCCACGGCCGGCGCGATGGAGCTGGCCGAGCGCCATGCCCTCCGCCGCGTCGCCGGCCTGTCCACCGAGCTCGAGGACATCTCCGAGGTCGAGTACCGCCAGCTCCGGCTCGAGCGGGTCGTCCTCGTCGGTGTCTGGACCGAGGGCACGACCGAGGACGCGGACAACTCGATGGCCGAGCTCGCGCTGCTCGCCGAGACAGCCGGCTCGACCGTGCTCGAGGCGATCTACCAGCGCCGGCAGTCGCCGGACCCCGCGACGTACGTCGGCCGCGGCAAGGTCGACGCGATCCGCGAGATCGTCCAGGCCACCGGTGCGGACACCGTCATCTGCGACGGCGAGCTCGCGCCGAGCCAGCTGAGGAACCTCGAGGACAAGCTCAAGGTCAAGGTCGTCGACCGGACCGCGCTGATCCTCGACATCTTCGCCCAGCACGCGAAGTCCAAGGAGGGCCAGGCCCAGGTCGAGCTGGCCCAGCTCAACTACATGAAGCAGCGGCTGCGCGGCTGGGGCGGCAACCTCTCCCGGCAGGCCGGTGGCCGCGTCGGCGCGGACGGCGGCGGCATCGGCGGCCGTGGTCCGGGTGAGACCAAGATCGAGACCGACCGCCGTCGGATCAACACCAAGATCGCCAAGCTCAACCGCGAGCTCAAGGAGATGAAGAAGACCCGGGCCGTGAAGCGCTCGACGCGCAACGCCCGGCAGATCCCCGCGGTCGCGATCGCCGGCTACACGAACGCCGGCAAGTCGAGCCTGCTCAACCGGCTGACCGACGCCGGCGTGCTCGTCGACGACTCGCTGTTCGCCACGCTCGACCCGACCACCCGCAAGACGCAGACCAGCGACGGCCGCGTCTTCACCCTGAGCGACACCGTCGGGTTCGTCCGGCACCTCCCGCACCAGATCGTCGAGGCGTTCCGCTCGACCCTGGAGGAGGTCGCCGACGCCGACCTGATCCTGCACGTCGTCGACGGGTCGCACCCCGACCCGGAGGGCCAGATCTCCGCGGTGCGCGAGGTGATCGCCGAGGTCGACGCCGCCAAGATCCCCGAGCTCATCGTCGTCAACAAGGCCGACGCCGCCGACCCGCTCGTGCTCGCGCGGATCCAGCGCGCCGAGCCGCACTCGATCGTGGTCAGCGCCCGCACCGGCCAGGGCATCGACGAGCTCCGCGCGCTGGTCGAGTCGGAGCTGCCTCGGCCCGTTGTCGCGTTCACGGCACTGCTGCCGTACGAGCGCGGCGACCTGATCAACAAGCTGCACCAGCAGGGCGAGATCGACTCGATGGAGCACACGGCCGAGGGCACGGTCGTCGCCGGCCGCGCCAACGCCGACCTGGCCGGCGAGCTCGCGTCGTACGCCGTCTGACCGACTAGTCACGGGGTGGTCCTGGACTAGTCCAGAACCACCCGGTTGTGCCATGGGGTGAGCGCGCTCTGCTCCGCAGACTTGCGCCGTGCGAACTCGGGTCCTGGTGCTGACGGCTGCCCTCGTGGTGGCGCTGACGGCTGCCCTGGTGACCCGCGCGGACGCGGGTGTCTCGCGCTGCGACCAGTTCCGCGCCGACTCCGTGGCCCGCGCCGCGCAGGTCACCGGTCGTGGTGAGCGCGTCGTCGTCATCGGCGACTCGTGGTCCGCCGGGCTGGGGCTGTCCCAGGCGGTCCGCTCCTGGCCGTCGCGGCTGTCCGGGGAGGTGCACGTCGCGGGCTTCTCCGGCTCGGGCTTCAGCGCGCAGGCCTCGCCGTGCGGCCGGGTGTCGTTCGCCGACCGCGCACCGCGCGTCGTGCGCGGCGCCGACCTGCTCGTGGTCGAGGGAGGCCTCAACGACTGGGACCGGTCCGACGCGGAGATCCGCACCGGCTTCGCCCGGCTGATGCGCGTCGTGCGTGCCGCGGGGGTCGAGCGGGTGGTCGTCGTCGGTCCCGCGAGCGCCCCGTCCCGCGCCGCCCGGGTCCCGCACGTCGACGCGTTGCTCGCCGGTCTGGCCCGCGAGTACGACGCCGACTACGTGTCGACGGCCGACCTCGACCTGCCGTACCTCGAGGACCGGCTGCACCTGACCACGGCCGGCCACCGGGAGTTCGGCGACGCGGTCGCCAGCCGGATCGAGGCGCGCTGAGGGTGTCTGTCGACTGACCCGTCGGGCCGCGTCGCGACCGGTCGGTGCGAGGATGCCCGCGTGCCATCGTTGGCGGGTCGGGCCGAGAGCCCCGTGCAGACGCGCCTCCTGGAGTGCCTGCGCGACTACGGGCCGCGGTCCAAGGCACAGCTGGCCCACCACCTGGACGTGTCCCGGACGACGGTCGGCGCCGAGACCACCCGCCTCGTCCAGCTCGGGCTGGCCGTCGAGGCAGGACCCGCGGCGTCCCGCGGTGGCCGACGCTCGGTGCTGGTCGACCTCGCCCCGGGAATCCGCTTCGGGGGGATCTCGATCGGGGCGACGGGACTGTCCGTCGGCGTGACCGACGGGAGGCTGGGCGTGCTCGCGGTGCAGCACCGGCCGTGCGACATCCGTCAGGGTCCCGAGGCGGTTCTCGCGCTCGGCGCTCGAGGTGCTCCGGGAGGTCATGGAGTCCGCGGGCGTGACCCGGCTGAGCGGCGCCGGCATCGGTGTCCCCGGTCCGGTCGACTTCCACCGCGGGGTCTCGGTATCGCCCCCGATCATGCCGGGGTGGGACGGATACCCGGTCCGTGACGCGGTCGCGCGCGACCTCGGGTGCCCGGTCGTGCTGGACAACGACGTGAACGTGCTCGCGATGGGTGAGCAGCACGCCGGTGTGGCCAAGAGTGCTCGCGACTTCCTCTTCGTGAAGATCGGCACCGGCATCGGCTGCGGGATCGTCGTGGACGGCGAGCTGTACCGGGGGGTCGACGGGTGCGCCGGCGACATCGGCCACATCCGGGTCGACGACTTCGGGCCCACGTGCGCGTGCGGGAACAACGGCTGCCTGGAGGCGTTCGCGGGCGGAGCCGCACTCGCACGGGACGCCGCGGCAGCCGCCCGTTCCGGCCGGTCGGAGATCCTCGCCGCACTGCTCGCGGACAAGGGCGAGCTCACCGCTGCGGACGTCGGACTGGCCATGGGGCAGGGCGACCCGGTGGCCGTCCAGCTCATCCGGGACAGCGGACGACGGGTCGGCGAGGTGCTGGCCAGCCTGGTGTCGTTCTTCAACCCGGGGATGATCGTGATCGGCGGCGGCGTCACCGCGCTCGGTCATGCGCTGCTCGCCGAGATCCGCGGCGTCACCTACCGGCGCTCGCTGCCCCTCGCCACGGGCAGCCTGCCCATCGTGCTGAGCGAGCTCGGCGACGAGGGTGGCGTGATCGGCGCCGCGCGCATGGTCAGCGGCGCGATCTACTCGTCCGACCCCCACCGCGCCGCCTGACGGGTCGGGACGGACCGGCCTCACGCCGGATCGGTCGCGCGTGCCCGCCACAGCCAGACTGATGACCCGACTTTGTCCAATGCTGACGAAAGTTTCTCACACCCGATGGCGCATCAAGCGCAAGTCAGCCCTTGCGGTCCGGCTCAGGAGTGTCTAGTTTGTGCACCGACCTGACAAAGTGGTGACGGCGCTCACACGCGGCTGGAGGTGGCAGGACCGGTGCGGAACAACGACGTCACCGACCTCCCGACCTCGATCGACCAGCTCACCCTGCGGCGCGCCAACCTCGCCCGGGTGCTGCGCCGGCTGCGGGACCAGGGCCCGCGCTCGCGGGCGACCCTCGCGGCCGAGCTGGGGCTGACCCGGACGGCGGTCTCGACCCTGGTGACCGAGCTCGCCGAGCGGGGCCTGGTCCGGACCGGCGGTCTCGAGCGGGGTTCGATGGGCCGACCGGGCACCGCGGTGGAGCTGGACGGCCACCAGGTCTGCGGCATCGGGGCCGAGGTCAACGTCAACCACGTCTCGACGCTCGCCATGGATCTCGGCGGGAACGTGGTCAGCGAGCACAAGCTCGGCCTCGACGCGCACGCCAGCTCGGCCGAGGAGGTCATCGACCGTCTCGTCGAGCAGATCGAGCGCTGTCACGCCGAGCTCGCCCATCGCGACATCACCCCGATGGGGCTGACGGTGGGGGTCGCCGGCCTCGTCGACAACGACCGCGGCGTCCTCACGCGCGGGCCGAACCTCGGGTGGCGCGACGTGCCGGTGGGCGACCTCCTGCGGGATCGCCTCGCGGCGGACTACCCCGTCGCCATCGACAACGAGGGCAACCTCGCCGCCATCGCGGAAGCGACACCCGGGGACCCCGACCGCCAGGACATCCTGGTGATCTTCGGAGAGGTCGGCGTCGGCGGCGGCATCGTCGCCGACGGCCGCCTGCTGCGCGGTCGGCACGGGTACGCCGGCGAGTTCGGTCACATGATCGTCGAGCCGGAGGGCCGGCGCTGCGGCTGCGGCCGGATCGGCTGCTGGGAGACCGTCAGCGGTCTGCGCGCCATCATGGACCTCGCCGCCGATCCCGACGACCCGGTGCGAGACCCGCGCCTGGCCATCGACGACCGGCTGGCCGAGCTCAACCGGCGCGCGGCGCTGGGCGACACCCGCACCCTGGCCGCGCTGGAGCAGGTCGGCGCCTGGGTCGGGGTCGGCGCGGCCGTCCTGGCCAACGCACTCAACCCGGCCGCCATCGTGCTCAGCGGCTACTTCGCGGCCGTGGGTGAGCACATGCGACCGGCGATCGAGGCCCGGCTGCAGGCGGGCGTCCTCGCCCCCGACGCCGGAGGGACCCGCGTCGAGCTCTCGACCCTCGGGTTCACCGCGGCGGTGCGGGGCGGTGCCCAGCTGTCGCTCGAAGCCGTCTTCGCCGACCCCACCCGGGTCGGGCGCCGTTCCACCCTCGAGGGGGCAGCCACATGAGCACGATCGTCGAACCCGGCCCGGCCAGTGCGGGCGCGGTCCTCCGGATGACCGGCATCGTCAAGGAGTTCCCGGGCGTGCGGGCGCTCGGCGGCGTCGACCTCGACGTCCGTGCGGGCGAGGTGCACTGCCTGCTCGGCCAGAACGGCGCCGGGAAGTCGACGCTGATCAAGGTGCTCGCCGCCGTGCACCAGCCCGACGAGGGCACCATCGTCTGGGACGGCGAGCCCATCTCCTTCGGCAGCCCGCAAGCCGCCCTGAGCCGTGGCATCGCCACCATCTACCAGGAGCTCGACCTGGTCCCCGAGCTCAGCGTCGCCGAGAACATCTTCCTCGGTCACGAGCTCTCCACCGCCGGGTTCTCCCAGCGGTCCCGCGCCAACCGGACGGCACGCGAGCTGCTGGTGCGGCTCGGGCACCCGGAGATCTCACCCACCCGAACGGTCGGCTCGCTCTCACCGGCCAAGCAGCAGATCGTCAGCATGGCGCGGGCCCTCTCGCGCGACACCCGGCTGCTGATCCTGGACGAGCCGTCGGCGGTCCTGGACCAGGAAGGCGTCGCCAACCTGTTCCGGGTGATCCGCGGCCTCACCGCCGAGGGCGTGGCCGTGGTCTACATCTCCCACCGCCTGGAGGAGATCCGCCAGATCGGCGACCGGATCACCGTGCTCAAGGACGGACGCACCGTCGCCACCGGTCTCGCCGTCGCCGACACCCCGACCAGCGAGCTGATCAAGCTGATGACCGGCCGCTCCATCGAGTACGTCTTCCCGCCGCGTCCCACCGTCGCCAGCGACGGTCCCGTCGTCCTCGAGGTCCAGGACCTCTCGGTGGCCGGGACCTTCTCCGCCGTGAACCTGTCGGTGCGCGCCGGTGAGATCGTCGGCCTGGCGGGCCTGGTCGGCGCGGGCCGGTCGGAGATCCTCGAGACGATCTACGGAGCGCGACGGGCCAGCACCGGCACCGTCACGGTGGACGGGAAGCGGCTGCGCCGGGGCGCCGTCACCACCTCGGTCCGTGCGGGGATGGGCCTCGCCCCGGAGGAGCGCAAGAGCCAGGGGCTGCACCTCGACGAGGCGGTCTACCGCAACATCACCGTCTCCACCCTCAGCGCGTTCGCCCGCGGTGGGTTCCTCAACCGGGGAGCGGAGAAGCGGCGGGCCACCGAGCTGACCACCTCGCTCGACGTACGCCCGGACGGGGTCACCCGCGCGGTGCGCACCCTCTCGGGCGGGAACCAGCAGAAGGTCGTGCTGGCCCGGTGGCTCCTCCGGGAGTGCCGGGTGCTGCTCCTCGACGAGCCCACGCGGGGCGTCGACGTGGGGGCCAGGACCGAGATCTACCAGCTGGTCCGCCGCCTCGCCGACTCCGGTGTCGCGGTGCTGATGGTCTCCAGCGAGGTCGAGGAGGTGCTCGGTCTCGCGGACCGGGTCCTCGTCGTCCGCGAGGGAGAGGTCGTCCACGAGGCGCCCGCCACCGAGCTCGACGAGTCCAGGGTCCTGGACCTCGTGATGGAAGGAAGAGGAGCCGCATGACGGACCCCACCACCCCCGGCACCGTGAACGACGCCGGCGCCACCGCGGACACCGCACGCGTCGAGGCGGCGGCGCGGGAGACCGCCCGTCAGGACAACAGGATCCTCGCGCTCCTGAACAGCCCTGCGGGCCGCAACAGCGGCCTGATCGTCGCCCTGGTCCTGGTCTGCATCGTCGGCGCGGCGACGGCGGGTGACCGGTTCACCTCGACCGACAACGCGCTGACCATCGTCAAGTACGCCGCGACGATCGGCGTGGTCAGCATCGGCATGACCTTCGTGATCATCGGCGGCGGGATCGACCTCTCGGTCGGCGCCATCCTGGCCCTCGCGTCGGTCTGGTGCACGACGGCCGCCACCCAGGAGCTGGCCCAGGACACCCACTGGATCGTGATGGTCGGCGTCGCGATCGCCGTCGGTGCCGGGTGCGGCCTGGTCAACGGGGTGCTCATCTCGTACGGCCGGGTGGTCGCGTTCATCGCCACGCTCGCCATGCTCGCCAGCGCCCGCGGCCTCGCCGAGATCATCTCGGACAAGAAGACCCAGATCGTCGAGGTCCCCGACTTCGTCACCTTCTTCAACCGCGAGATCCTCGGGATCACCGTCTCGGTGTACATCTTCGCGCTGGTCGCGGTGGTCGGCTGGGTGCTGCTCAACCGGACGACCTTCGGCCGCCGCACCATCGCGGTCGGCGGCAACCCCGAGGCGGCCCGGCTCGCCGGCATCAACGTCAAGTGGCACACGGTGCTCCTGTACGTCCTGCTCGGCGTGTGCTGCGGCATCGCGGCGCTGCTGCTGGTCGCCCGGACGTCCACCGGCAGCTCCACCCACGGCAACCTCTACGAGCTCGAGGCGATCGCCGCCGTGGTGATCGGAGGCACCCTGCTCTCCGGCGGCCGCGGCACGATCGTCGGCACCGTCCTCGGCGTGCTGATCTTCTCGATCCTCACCAACGTGTTCGTCCTCAACAACCGCACCTTCTCGGAGCAGCAGCTCCTGAAGGGCCTCATCATCGTCGCCGCCGTGCTGCTCCAGCAGCGGTTGGCGTCTCGGAGCAACACCTCGTGACGCCACGGCGTACCTCGTCACCAACCACACCAACCCGCACCAACCAACAGCACCAAGGAGTCGCACGATGAAGTCCCTGCGCCCCATCAGCAAGAAGATCGGGACCACCCTGGTCGCCGGCGTGACGATGCTCGCCCTCGCGGCGTGCACCGGCAACGACTCCGGCGACGACGACAAGGACCTGGGAGGCGGCACGTCCGGGGCGGACTCGGGCTCGAACGACGACGCCGGCGACAAGATCGTCATCGGGTTCTCCGCGCCGGCCGCGGACCACGGCTGGATGGGCTCGATCACCGAGTCCGCCGAGAAGGTCGCCGGTCAGTACGACGACGTGGAGCTCCGTGTCGCGGACGGCACCAACGACGTCAACCTCCAGATCAGCCAGGTCGAGACCTTCATCAACGACGGCGTCGACGCGATCGTGCTGCTGCCGTTCGACGGTGCGGCCATGACCCCCGTCGCGCTCAAGGCCATGGAGGCCGGCATCCCGGTCATCAACGTCGACCGCGAGTTCGAGGACCCCAACGCCGCGCGCGTGACCGTCCTCGGCGACAACTACGGCATGGGTGTCTCCGCCGGCACCTACATCTGCTCCCAGCTCGGCGACAAGCCCGACGCCGTGGTCGCCGAGATCGCCGGCATCGACTCGCTGCCGCTGACCCAGGACCGCAGCCAGGGCTTCAAGGACGCGCTCGGCGAGTGCGGCCTCGACGTCGACGCCCGCGTCGCCGCCGAGTTCACCGTCGAGAGCGGCTCGGAGCAGGCGCGCCAACCTGCTGCAGGCGGAGCCGAAGATCGACGCCATCTGGAACCACGACGACGACCAGGGTGTCGGCGTCCTGACCGCCATCGAGAGCGCCGGTCGCGACGAGTTCTTCATGGTCGGCGGCGCCGGCTCGAAGAACGCCATGGAGGCCATCAAGTCCGGTGACAGCGTCCTCAAGGCGACGGTCATCTACCCCTCCACGCAGGCTGCGGACGCGATCAAGCTGGCCCGCCTCCTCGTCCAGGGGAAGAACATGAGCGACATGGTCGAGGTCGAGGTGCCCCGCACGGTGCAGCTGTACGCGCCGGTCGTGACCGCCGACAACGTCGACCAGTTCATCGACCTCGCGTTCGAGTCCTGACCTGACTCCGGCTGCTGCCGGAGACTCCAGACCCGGTGGGCCGGGCACGCTGCACGGCCCGGCCCACCGGTATCAGGACACCCCACTCGAACGGAGCACCCGCACATGACCAGCACGCGGCCCACCCTCGCGGTGGGCATGGTGGGCCACGCCTTCATGGGTGCCGCCCACTCCCAGGCCTGGCGCAGCGCGCCCCGCTTCTTCGACCTCCCGCTCGACCCCGTGATGCAGGTCGTCTGCGGCCGCGACGCGGGACGCGTCGCCGACGCCGCCGAGCGGCTCGGCTGGGCGGAGACCGAGACCGACTGGCACCGGCTCGTCGCACGGTCCGACATCGACCTGATCGACATCTGCACCCCCGGGGACACGCACGCCGAGATCGCGATCGCCGCGCTCGAGGCCGGCAAGCACGTGCTCTGCGAGAAGCCGCTGGCCAACAGCGTGGCCGAGGCCGAGGAGATGGTCGCCGCGGCCGAGCGGGCCGCCGGTGACGGCGTCCGCGCCATGGTCGGCTTCACCTATCGGCGCGTGCCCGCGGTCGCCCTCGCGCGACGGCTGGTCGCCGAGGGACGGATCGGCGAGATCCGGCACGTCCGGGCGCAGTACCTGCAGGACTGGATCGCGGACCCCGAGGCGCCGCTGTCGTGGCGGCTGGACAAGGCGCAGGCGGGCTCGGGCGCGCTCGGTGACATCGGTGCGCACATCATCGACCTGACCCAGCACATCACCGGCGAGACGATCACCGAGGTCTCGGGCCAGCTGGAGACCTTCGTCAAGGAGCGGCCCGTCGCCGCGGGCGAGCACCGCCGGTTCCCTCGGCGGTGGCGGGGCCAGCACCGAGCGCGGGCCGGTCACCGTCGACGACGCCGCGGTCTTCATCACCCACTTCACCGGCGGAGCCCTGGGCGTCTTCGAGGCCACCCGGTTCGCCACGGGCCGCAAGAACGCGATCCGGATCGAGGTCAACGGGTCACGGGGCAGCCTCGCGTTCGACTTCGAGGACATGAACGTCCTCGAGCTCTTCGACGCCACCGAGCCGGACGAGACCGCCGGCTTCCGGCGGATCCTGGTGACCGAGGGGAGCCATCCCTACGTCGCCGCCTGGTGGCCGCCCGGCCACGGGCTCGGGTACGAGCACGGCTTCACCCACCAGGTGGTCGACCTCGTCCAGGCCGTCGCCGACGGCACCGACCCCTCTCCGAGCTTCGCCGACGGCCTGCAGGTCCAGCGGGTGCTGGCAGCGGTCGAGACGAGCTCCGACACCCGTACCTGGCAGGCCATCGAAAGGACGTCGACCCCATGACCCGACCCATCACCCTCTTCACCGGCCAGTGGGCGGACCTGCCCTTCGAGGAGGTCGCCAGGCTCGCCTCCGGGTGGGGCTACGACGGCCTGGAGATCGCCTGCTGGGGCGACCACCTCGACCCTTGGCAGGCCGACGACGACGCCTACGTCCAGGGCAAGCTCGACCTCCTGGAGAAGTACGGCCTGAAGGTCTTCGCCATCTCCAACCACCTCAAGGGGCAAGCCGTCTGCGACGACCCGATCGACGGCCGCCACGAGGCGATCCTCTCCGCGCACGTCTGGGGCGACGGTGACCCCGAAGGCGTCCGCCAGCGTGCGGCCGAGGAGATGAAGCTGACCGCCCGGATGGCCCAGAAGCTCGGGGTCGACACCGTGGTCGGCTTCACCGGGTCGTCCATCTGGAAGTACGTCGCGATGTTCCCGCCGGCGACCGAGGAGATGGTGGCCGCCGGCTACCGCGACTTCGCCGACCGGTGGAACCCGATCCTGGACGTCTTCGACGAGTGCGGGGTCCGGTTCGCCCACGAGGTGCACCCCTCCGAGATCGCCTACGACTACTGGACGACGGTCGCGACCATGGAGGCGATCGGCCACCGGGAGGCGTTCGGTCTCAACTGGGACCCGAGCCACTTCGTGTGGCAGGACCTCGACCCGGTCGGGTTCCTCTGGGACTTCAAGGACCGGATCTACCACGTCGACTGCAAGGACACGAAGAAGCAGATGACGAACGGCCGCAACGGCCGGCTCGGCTCGCACCTGCCGTGGGCCGACCCCCGGCGTGGCTGGGACTTCGTCTCGACCGGCCACGGCGACGTCCCCTGGGAGCAGAGCTTCCGGATGCTCAACGCCATCGGCTACGACGGCCCGATCTCGGTCGAGTGGGAGGACGCCGGCATGGACCGGCTCGTCGGGGCACCCGAGGCGCTGGAGTTCGTGCGGCGCCTCGCGTTCGACGCCCCCGAGGCCGCCTTCGACGCGGCGTTCGCCACGAAGGAGTAGCCCGGGCACGACGACCGGTGGAGAGCGCCGCCGGGCCGTCGCCGCTCGGTCGTAGGGTTCCGGGGTGACCGCCACGACCCGACCCGACAGCGCCGCCGAGACGCCGGTGGCCGACGTCCTGGCGGCCGCGGTCCAGGCGCTCGGCGGCCAGGAGCGTCCCGGCCAGGTCCGGATGGCCGAGGCGGTCGCGGAGGCGATGGTCGGCGGCGACCACCTGCTCGTCCAGGCCGGCACCGGCACCGGCAAGTCCCTCGCCTACCTCGTGCCGAGCCTGCTGCACGACAAGCGGGTCGTCGTGGCGACGGCGACGCTCGCCCTGCAGCACCAGCTCGTCGAGCGCGACATCCCCCGGCTCGTCGAGGCGGTCGGCGACCTGCCGGGCGTCGACGCGTCGTACGCCGTGCTCAAGGGGCGGTCCAACTACGCCTGCCTGCACCGGATCCGCGAGGGCGTGCCCGACGACCAGGGCGTGCTGATCGAGGCGCCGACCGGCTCGATGGCCACCAAGGTCCTGGAGCTGCGCGAGTGGGCCGAGGACGAGGCGAAGGACAAGGGCAGCGGTGAGCGCGACAACGCCCCGCGGCACACCGACCGCGAGTGGCGGCAGGTCTCGGTCGGCCATCGCGACTGCCTCGGCGCCGCGAAGTGCCCGTTCGGCCAGGAGTGCTTCGTCGAGCTCGCCCGCGAGAAGGCACAGCGGTCGCACCTCATCGTCACCAACCACTCGCTGCTCGCCATCGACGCCATCGAGGGCGTCCCGATGATCCCCGAGTACGACGTCGTCGTCATCGACGAGGCCCACGAGCTCACGTCCCGGATCACCCAGGCCGCGACCGACGAGCTGATGGCCGCCGACGTCGACCGGGCGGCCAAGCGGTCGCAGCGGCACGTCGAGGGTGACCAGGCCGATGACCTGGCCGATGCCGGCGACGTGCTCCGCGTCGCGATCGGCAACACGACGTTCGGACGGATCGACGCCGTCCCCGACGAGCTGAAGGACGCGCTGGTCCTGGTCCGCGACGCGGCGCGGGCCTGTCTGTCGGCCTATCCCAAGGCCGACAAGTCGGGCGAGGCCGACCCGGGGCTGACCCAGGCCAAGGGCTCGGTCCAGGAGCTGTTCGCGGTGGCCGACCGGATGGCGGCGTTCAGCGAGGCGGACGTGCTCTGGCTCAACGAGGGCGGCGACCGGATCCCGCCGCGGCTGTGCGTCGCCCCGCTCCAGGTCTGGGGGCCGATGCGCGACAAGCTGCTGTCGGACAAGGCCGTGGTGTTCACCAGCGCGACGCTGCGGCTCGGCGGCGACTTCAGCACGGTCGCGTCGAGCTTCGGCCTCAAGACGTCCGAGATGGTGCTGGACGGGCACGAGGCCACGCGGACCGAGGAGGTCCTGCCCTGGCGCGGCCTCGACGTCGGCAGCCCGTTCGACTACGGCAAGCAGGCGATCCTCTACGTCGCCTCGCACCTGCCGCCGCCCGGTCGCGACGGCCTGGGCGCGGCCCAGCTCGAGGAGATCATCGAGCTCGTCGACGCGGCCGACGGCCGGACCCTCGGCCTGTTCTCGAGCCGGCGGGCCGCCGAGACCGCCGCCGAGGCGGTCCGCGAGCGGCTGCCACACCTGACCACGCTGGCCCAGGGCGACGCCCAGCTGCCGGAGCTAGCGAAGCAGTTCGTCGAGGACCCGCACACCTGCCTGTTCGGCACGCTCTCCCTCTGGCAGGGCCTCGACGTCCCCGGCGACACCTGCCAGCTGGTGATCATCGACCGGATCCCGTTCCCGCGGCCCGACGACCCGCTGATGAGCGCCCGTCAGCGCGCCGCCGACAAGGCCGGCGGCAACGGCTTCATGCAGGTGGCCGCGACGCACGCCGCCCTGCTCCTCGCCCAGGGCTCGGGTCGGCTCATCCGCACGACCGAGGACAAGGGCATCGTCGCCGTCCTCGACCCGCGGCTGGCCAAGGCCAGGTACGGCAGCTTCCTCAAGGCGAGCCTGCCGCCGATGTGGACCACCAGCGACCCGGCCGTCGTCCGCCAGGCGCTGAAGCGGCTGGCGTCGACCGCCTCCTAGGCCAGCCGGTCGACCCCGTCGTACCCGCCGCGGGGCGTGCCCACCCCGAAGTACCCCGCCACCGTCGGCGCGACGTCGACCGTGCGCGCGTGCCGCGGTGAGGCCTTGCCCCGCGGGACGAGCGGCGAGCCGCCGCCGATGAAGAACGGGATGTTCCGCGTCGCGGGGTGGCCGTGGTTGCCGGGGATCGGGTTGGACGTGACCGGGTCGGGGTCGCTGAACCGCCAGCCCGCCTGGCAGAACACGACGACGTCGCCGGCCTCCTTGCCGAGGCGCAGCCACGGGTTCCTGCGGTCGTGGGTGGCCAGGACGCCGGGGACGGCCTGGGCGAGCGCGCGGATCCGCTTCACCGCGGCGTCGCGGTCGGCCCTCGGGCCGGTCCAGTAGACGAGGTCGGCGCCGCCGTTGTCGGCGATCTGCACCTTCCCGGCGAGCAGCGGGTCGGCCTCGAGCACGCCCGAGAGCGAGACCACCTTGTCCGGCGTCGACCAGTCCATCGAGTGGTCGGCGAGCACGATGACGATCGAGCGCTTCCAGCGGCCCGACGACTTGAGCTCGTCGACGAACCGCCCGACCTGGGTGTCGCTCAGGGCCAGCGCCGCGCGACGGGCGGCCTTGATGCCGAGCCCGCCGGTGACGTCGGTGTGGCCGACCCGGTCGATGTCGCCGAGGTTGACGAACATCAGGTGCGGGTCGACCTCGTCGAGCATCGCCAGCGCGGCCTGCATCGTGAACACGTCGGGCGCGTGACCGGAGACGGGCACGATCGGCATCGGCTCCCAGCGCGCGGTGGCCCGCTCGCCGAAGACGCCGTAGAGGTACTCCTTGCTGAGCACCGTCCCGGTCCGGTGGCCGGCGCGGTTCAGCCGCTCGATGACGGTCCGGACCTTGATGTCGCTCGCGCGGTCCATCGTGCGGACGTCGCCGAGCGCCCGGTCGTAGATCTCGTTGGCGGGCACGCCGGTCCGGTCCGGGCCGGACGCCGGCCATCATCATCACGTGGTTGGGGATGGTCTCCATCACGGGCATCGACGAGGCCCGCGGGAACCGGAGGCCGCCGTCGCGCAGCGCCTGCAGGTTCGGGGTGAGACCCTCGTCGATCTCGTCCGGGCGGCAGCCGTCGACGACCAGCACGTAGGCCCGGCGCTTGGGGTGGCGCGGCTTCCGCGGCCGCCTCGGCCGGCGCTGCCGCCGTCGAGATCAGCAGCCGCCGGCGCCGGCCGCGCCCAGCAGCGTGCGGCGTCCGGCGGTGATCTGGGCCAGGCCCTCGCGCGAACGGTGAGGTCACGGGCCCACCGGCCCCTCGACCTCGTGCAGACGTGCCGGTGCCGGCCTTCGTGGCCAGGGACCGCGTCCAGGTGATCCGGGTGTCCCTGTCAGCGCGGTCGCCGATGACGAACCAGTCCATCTGCGCGCGCTGGCTGGTGATGTCGAGGACCGAGAAGCCGTGGTCGTCGAAGTTCAGGTACTTGATGTGCCGGTTGTTGGCCAGGATCGCCGGCCTCGACCGCCAGGCTCGAGGTCCGCGGCGGCGAGCCGGTGATGTCCTTGAGGTTGTTCGAGGTCACCGACGAGCAGACGAACTCGACGCCGGCCGAGTCGCCGACGGGGTACGACGCCGGGTCGTACGGCAGCTCGGCGGCCCACGCCGAGTGGATGTCGCCGGTCACGAAGAGCGCGTCGCCGACCTGGTGGTTCCGGATGTGCTTGAACACCTCCTTGCGGTCGGCCGTGTAGCCGTCCCACTGGTCGACGTTGTAGGGCAGGCCGTCCTCGGGCAGCAGCCCGGTGACGTCGTTGATCGGGCCGAGGATCTCGTCCGGGACGCCGGCGAAGGTCACCGGCGCGATCATCACCGGGTTGCCGATCACCTTCCACTGCGGCCCGACCCGGTCGAGCGAGTCCTTGAGCCACTGCATCTGCTTCTTGCCGGTGATGGTGCGCGCCGGGTCGCTGACCGCGGCCTCGTACGCCGGGACCGGCGTCGGGAACGTCGTCCGCACCTGCTCGCTGCGGTAGCTGCGCAGGTCGAGCATGCTGATCTCGGCGAGCCGGCCGAAGCGCAGCCGCCGGTAGAGCCGGTCGCCGTCGCTCAGCCGGGCGGTGCCGTCCATCCGGACCGGCATCCACTCGTCGTACGCGCGGTGCGCCCGCGCCTTGCGCGCCCGGTAGTCGCCCTCGGCCGCCGGCGTGTGGTTCTCGCCGCCGTTCGCCCACTGGTCGTTGGTCACCTCGTGGTCGTCCCACGTGATGATCCAGGGGTACGCCGCGTGCAGGTCCTGGAGGTCCCGGTCGGTCTTGTACTGCGCGTGCCGCTGCCGGTAGTCGGCCAGCGACACGATCTCGTGCGCCGGGACGTGCGTGCGGATGTCGGTCTCGGCCATGCCGTAGCCGTAGCCGCCGGGCTCGTACTCGTAGAGGTAGTCGCCCAGGTGCAGCACGGCGTGCAGGTCCGTGCGCCGGGCGAGGCCGCGGTAGGCCGCGAAGTACCCGGCCTGCCAGTTGGCGCAGGACACCACGCCGAAGCGCAGGTGGTCCGGCGTCGCCCCCGGTGCCGGTGCGGTGCGGGTGCGGCCCACCTGGCTGCTGCACGCCCTTGAGCGTGAAGCGGTAGTAGTACCAGGTCTCGGGCCTCAGCCCGGTGACGTCGACCTTGACCGTGTGGTCGCGGCTCGCGCCGGTCTCGAACGTGCCGCGCGAGACGACCTTGCGGAAGCGCCGGTCCTTCGAGACCTCCCAGCGTGACCTTCACGCGCGGACCCCGGCCCGAGCCCGGCGTGGCGCTCGCTGGTCGGCGTCACCCGCGTCCACAGCAGCACGGCGTCGGGCAGCGGGTCGCCGGAGGCGATGCCGTGCCGGAAGTACGCGCGCCGCTTCGCGCCGGCACCGCGGGCGCTCGCGGTCCCGGTCGTCGTCAGGGCGACGGCCCCCGCGCCGGCCGCGCCCGTGGCGAGCACGGCGCGGCGGGGCAGGGCGGTGGTCTCTGGTGGTCACGGGCGAACAACGAGCCGGAGCCCGCTCGCGTGACGCTCCGGCGACGCTGATCACCGAGAGTTCACCGCGCGGTCACCTGCCCGGGACGCAGCACCGCCCCGGTCGGAGACTCCCGACCGGGGCGGCGCTGGCGGTGCTACGTGCTGGTCAGAAGACCCGGCCGGTGACCTTGATCTTGCTGTTCTGGTCGGTCGGCTTGCCGCCGCAGGCGAACGCCGAGTAGTTCGACGACGGGAAGCACTTGGTGTAGCGGATGCTGGCGTTGACCAGCGTGACCTCGACGGCGTCGACGCCCTTCAGCTTCAGCGTGAGAGCACCCTTGCCCTTGGCGCTGATCCTGACGAACTTCTGCTTCACCTTGGCGCCCTTGTAGATGGCCACCACCGCACGGGTGCCGGCCGCCTTCGCCGGACCCGCGACCGCGATCGCGATCTTCTTGCCCTTCTTCGGCGTGAACCGGAAGGTGCTGCTGGACAGGTGGTCGAGCTTGGCGGTGAACGTCTTCGACTTGCCCTTCTTGAGCTTCTTGCTGCCCGCGAGCTTCTTCACCGGGTAGCCCTCCGCGGCGCCCTCGTCGTAGAACGAGTTGGCGCGGCGGTTGGCGTCGGAGAAGTAGGAGAAGGCCTTGTCGAAGGGCAGCTTCTTGTACTTGCCCCGGCCCAGGACCGCGTTGAGCGCCTGGGTGGAGTACTTGTCCTTCTTGGCGCCCTTCGAGCTGTCCGCGGCCTTCCAGAAGTCGAGGATGATCTCGGGGAGCGCGCCCCGCTCCTTCGGGAACTTCTCGGTCAGGTAGCGGAAGAAGATCCAGACGCCGTAGTGGAAGACGCCACCGAACTTGTCGATCGACCGCTTGGGGACGGTGATCGGGCTGTCGGCGAGGTACTGGACGTTGTCGTTGACGCGCGTCGTACGCCTCGTCCTCGACCCAGGCCGCCGTGGCCTCCATCCACCAGCCGTCCTCGAAGAAGTCGTAGGCGAACTGGGTGGCGTGGAAGTACTCGTGCGCGACCGTCACCTGGAGGTTCTCCAGCGGCGTGTTGCTGCGGGAAGCCGAGGTAGTCGGCGTCGACCACGCAGAAGGCCGGGACGTCGTAGCGGCCCGGACCGGGCTGCTGGGTGTTGTTGTCGATCGTGCAGTAGCCGTAGAGGCCCGGCTGCAGCTGGTCGACGTAGATGTCGGTCAGGTTGTCGCCGCCCTTGCCGAAGTCGGGCTTGGGCTGGCGGTAGCCGGCCGCGGAGTAGAGCTGCGAGACGCTCACCGAGGTGTTGAGCACGTCGGTGGGCGTGAACGTCGACAGCGCGAAGTCGGCCGGGGTGTAGTGGACCCGGATGTTGCCGGCCGCGATCGAGCTGGTCTTCACCGGGCGGTCCTGCAGCCGGTCGGCGGCCGCGCGGTCGGCCGGGCGACAGCGAGCCCTTGAGCATGTAGAGGTCGCGCAGCGCCATCGTGGCGTCGCCGCCCTTGCCGGCGAGCGCGTTCTGGGCCCGGGTCAGCGCGCTCTTGGCGAGCACCGCGCGCTGCGAGGTCTGGGCGCCGGCCTTGCGGTCGCCGCGGTCGGCGGCCTGGGCCGCGGGAGCCGTGAGGGTCGCGCCGAGCATGGCGACGACGATGGCCAACGTGGCCATGGACCGCGTGAGAGCGGACGTGGGCATGAGTACTCCGAGTCTGTGGGGAACGGGCGCGCGTACCGGCCCGTATGTCCCGGTACGACTCGCTGACCTTACCCCGATGAAGCGACGCGGAGGCGGCGCGCGTTCACACCCGGCGCAGGACCGCGGTGACCTTCCCGAGGATCTGCGCGTTGTTGCCGTCGATCGGGTCGAACGCCTCGTTGTGGGGGAGCAGCCAGACCTGGCCGTCCTTGCGCTGGAACGTCTTGACGGTGGCCTCGCCGTCGATCAGCGCGGCCACGATCTCGCCGTTGGACGCGGTCTGCTCACGACGGACGACGACGTAGTCGCCGTCGCAGATCGCGGCGTCGATCATCGACTCGCCGCTGACCTCCAGCATGAACAGCTCACCGCTGCCGACCAGGTCGCGCGGCAGCGGGAAGACCTCGGTGAGGTTCTCCTCGGCGAGGATCGGGCCACCGGCCGCGATCCGGCCGAGCATCGGCACGTACGTCGCCGGCGGCATCGCGTCGCCGACGCCGGTCTCGTCGATGTGCGACTCGTCGGCGCTCGAGATCGAGCGCCGGGCGGCCATCACCTCGGGCAGGAAGACCTCGAGCGCGCGCGGCCGGTTGGGGTCGCGGCGGACGTAGCCCTTCTCCTCGAGCACCTTGAGCTGGTGGGCGACGCTGGAGGAGCTGGTCAGCCCGACCGCCTCGCCGATCTCGCGCATGCTCGGCGGGTAGCCGACGCGCTCCATCGAGTCCTTGATGTGCGAGAGGATCCGCTGCTGACGTGGGGTCAGCCCGGTCGCGTCCGGAGGGCCGTCGGGCAGTGCGGAGACCTTGTTCGCCATGCGGTCAGGCTAGAACGAACCGCACCTGATGTTCAAACGTTTGTTCGAATGGGCGTGTCGGGGTCAGGGGGAGGCCATGGTCTTCAGCCCGAGCGCCGGGCCGTTGCCGGTCGTCTTGAGCTTGGTGGTCTTGGTCGCGGTGTTGCTCTTGGCCGAGCAGCAGCGGGTACGACTGGTTGACTGCCCGGCATGGCGACGTCGAGCTGTGTCGTGACCGGGGGAGCGCGGGGCATCGGCCGCGCGATCGCCGAGCAGATGGTGGCCCGCGGGCATCGCGTCGTCGTGACCGACGTCGACGGGGAGGGCGCGGCGCGGACGGCGTCGCGAGATCGGCGCGGCGGCGGGGCTGGCCCAGGACGTGCGCGACCCGGCGTCGCACCGCGAGGTCGCCGAGACCGCCGCCGGGCTCGGCGAGCTGACGGCGTGGTTCAACAACGCGGGCGTCGCCTTCGACGCCGACCTGGTCGACCTGACCGACGAGCAGGTGCGGACCACGGTCGAGGTCAACGTGCTCGGCGTCATGTACGGGACCCGCGCCGCGGTCGACGCGTTCGGCGCGGCCGGCGGCGACGTCGTCATCACCTCCTCGCTCTCGGCCCACGGCCCGGTGCCGAACCTGTCGGCGTACGCCGCGACCAAGGCCGCCGTGCTGTCGCTCGCGATGTCGGTGAACCTCGAGACGCCGCGCAACGTGCGGGTCCATGCGCTGTGCCCGGACGGCGTGCAGACGCCGATGCTCGACGGCATGGTCGGCGGCAAGGCCGAGAAGCTGGTCCGGTCCGGCGGCCGGCTGCTGACGGTCGACGAGGTCGCGGAGGCCGCCGTCGACCTGGTCGGCTCGCGTCGGGTCGTGCGCACGCTGCCGGGGTGGCGGGCCGCGGTGATGCGGTTCGGCGCGCTCACGCCGTCCCAGGCCGGGCCCGCGATGAGGGTCTTCGAGATGCAGGGGAAGCGGCGCACAAGCGCCGCTGACCGTTGAAACGAGAGTGACGGTCATCTTGACAGTCACTGTCATCAGGGCCAAGGTGGCGCCGTGCCCACCACTCCGCCGGCAACCCAGCCGCTGCGCGAGCGGCAGCGCAACGCCCTCCGCGCCGAGATCGAGCGGGCGGCGATCCGGCTCTTCGCCGAGCAGGGCTTCGACCAGGTCACGACCGAGGCGATCGCCGAGGCTGTCGGTATCTCGCCCAGCACCTTCTTCCGCCACGTCCCCAACAAGGACCAGCTGCTGCTCGCCGCGACGCAGCGCGGCCGGGCCCAGATCGTCGGCGACATTCCGGGCCCGCTCGGCGGACGACGCAGTCGCCGCGTCGCTCGCCGACGCGATCCTGACCCGCACCGCGCAGTTCGTGGACGACGACGAAGGCGTTGAGGTGTGGCGGCAGGCGATGGCCTCGGCGCCGCCAGGACTGCGGCGCGCGTCCCTGCTCAGCGCCGAGGACTGCGACGAGCTCATCGCAGCCGTGGCGGACCGTCTCGGTACGGCGTCGCCACCCGGACCTCGCCGCCGGCGTACTGGTCCGGTCGATGGTGGCGGCGGCCGAGTACGCCTACGAGTGGTGGCTCACCCACGAGCCCGACGAGCCGCTGCACGTCCTGACCGGCCGGGCGCTCGCTCAGGTCTCCCGAGGGGTCGAGGGGGGCGTGTCCCGTGCCTAGAGGCGAGCTGGCCCGACGTCGACTCGACTACGTCCTGCTGCCTGCGTTCGTGGTCACCGTCGTCTACAGCCTGGTGTTCAGCCTGCCCGAGGCGCTCGGCGTACCGCTGTCTGCCGACAGCCCCTGGCCGCCGCTCCGGTCCCTGCACACCTGGGCCGTCGAGCAGGAGCCGCAGCACCTCGACATCCCGCCGGCACTCGCAGGCGTCGGTGCTCTACGACGGGTTCGTCCAGTCCACCCTGCTGGTCGTCATCGGCTTCGGCCTCTGGCGGCTGAAGGCGTGGCCGTGGCTGGGTGCGCTGGCGCTTTTCTACGCCGGCACGTCGGTGACCAACATGTACTTCTACTTCATGCAGACGTTCCTCGGCCCGGACCGGCCGCCGCACCTGGGCACCTATCTACCCCTGAACATCCCGTGGGCCGTCCTGCCGCATCCTGGTCGCGTACCGGTTCTGGCCGAGTCCGACGCGGAGGACTCCACCGTGACCAACCTCAGCCAACGCGAGCAGCAGGCGCTCGACTCCTACCGCGCGTACGTCGCGCAGCGCGAGCTCTGTGTCAGGGCGGTGCTCCGTGGTCGACGATCGCCGACTGGTTCACCGCCGACGCCGTCTTCATCGACCCGTGTGGGTCGCGTCGTCGGCCGTGACGAGATCGCGACGTTCTTCGACATGTCCATGAAGGGGCTGACGGCTGGACGTTCCCCGAGGAGTGGACCCTCGTCGAGGGCGACCGACTCGTGTCGTTCTGGTGGAACCGCCTGCCCGACGTCGCCGGTCAGGGCCATCGCCAGGCGCCCGCCTTCTCGATCCTCCACCACGCCGGTGACGGCTCTTCGACTACGAGCTCGACGTCTGAACATCACCGAGGTGATCGAATCGTCGCGCTCGGGGTGGCGACCCGGTCCCGGCGCGACATTCCCCACGGAGCCGCCGACCGCGACGTCACGCCGCCGAGGCTCTCGTCGCCCTGATGCGGTGTTCGCGGCCTGGTACATGGGTCCTACCGCGATGCGCCTGCTCGCACTGCGAGGTCGTGGGATCAGCACCAAGTCCGAGTTCGTCACCGCCAGAAGCACGCGCTGCGGCCTGAGCGGTGCAGCGTACAACCGCTTCGGTTCGAGAGCATGCGCGGCCTCACCGGTGCGCGTCGTGCACGGCACCTCACGTCGTGACCTCACGCGAAGCGCGTCCACGTCCGCGTGCGACGCGTGAGACCGCCAGCCGTACGACGTCCTTCGTCGCACCGGCGTGACGAACGGCTTCTGGCGCCTGGCCCGACGTCCAGTCGCGCGCCGATGTCAGCCGGGATCTCGAGTCCGCGCACGTGCGGCTGGCCGGTGCCGGGTCCGTGGCGGTGATCGGCGGCGGGCCCTCGGCGGTCAACGCGGCCGCGCACCTGGCGCTGAGCAAGCCGGGACGGCGTACGGACCTGTACTTCCCCGGCGACGGCGCGCTGCCCCAGCACCATCGGAAGGTGTGGGGTCTGGTCCGGGAGCGACTGCTGGCTCTTGGCGTCGGGTTGCATCCCGGCCACCGCGCTGACTCCCGGACGGGTTCGACTGCGACACGATCACCGGCGAGCCGGTCACGTTCGCGACCGGGCAGCCGTCCGTGACCGCCGACGCCGTGGTGTGGGCGATCGGGCGGACGCGCCCGAACACCTCCTGGCTGCCGGCTGAGCTTCCTCGACGAGGGGGGCTTCGTGCGCGTGACGCCGACCCTGCAGACCGCCGACCGGCCGGAGGTGTTCGCCGTCGGGGACGTCGCGGCAACCGACCCGCTGCGCTGCTCCGCGCGCAACCGCGCCGACGGACTGCTGGCCGACAACGTCCGCGCACACCTGTCCGGAGAACCTCTCGGCACCTTCCGTCCCAGTCGCGTCCGCTGGGGCTCCGTGCTCGGGATCCAGCCGCACGGGATCGAGGTCTTCCTCGCCTCCGGCAGCGTCATCCGCTTCCCGTTGTGGTGCGTCGAGCGGGTCCTGTTGCCCTGGTACCTCTATCGCGGCGTGTACGGCGGGATCCGGCGCCGACGGCGGCCCACGGCCTGCGACACGCCGTTCGAACAATTGTTCGCGTGGTGCTTGATTCGTTCGAACATGTGCTCTAACTTCGTACACATGTTCGATCGAACGTCTGATCGAGCGAGGTAGTCGGAAGGCCACTGTCGGTGGCCATCTCTACAACTAGTTCCAGACCAGACCACCCCCTTCCCCAGGAGGTCACCATGAGCACTCTCACCATCGGGCCCGCGTTCCAGCCGGTCTCCCAGAAGGTGGCGCTGCGTCGTCCGGCCCCGCGCAGCCAGGTCCGCCTGACCCGCCGCGGACGCGTCGTCGTGCTCCTGGCCTCCCTGGTCATCGCCTTCGCGGTCGGCGTCTTCGTCGCCGCCGGCTCCGTCGCGACCGGCGAGGCCGGCACGCCCGAGCCGACCAAGGTGATCACCGTCGGCAGCGGCGACACCCTCTGGGCGATCGCCTCCGACCTCGCCGACGACGGCGACGTCCGCTCGATGATGCACGAGATCGAGAGCCTCAACGCCATGGACGGCGGCATGCTCTCGGCCGGCCAGCGCCTGGTGGTCCCCGCCGGCTAGCCACACAGACTTCGTCAGCCGCTTCGACCCCGGCTGGCGAGCCGGGGAAGAACAGGGGCGGAGCCGGGGGGCTCCGCCCCTGCGGCATTCTCAGGACATGGCCGGCTACTCGGGAACCCCGCTCGCGAGGAAGATCGGCATCAAGGACGAGCACGTCGTCCTCCTCGAGGGCGCTCCCGACGACCTCGCGCTCGACACCGGCGCAGCGACCGTGGTCCGGCGCCTGCCCAGGACCGTCGACGTGACCCTGACCTTCCACACGTCGTACGCGGAGCTGGCGAAGCGCCTGCCGCAGCTCTTCGACCGGACGAGCACCGCCGGCATGGTCTGGGTCTGCTGGCCCAAGAAGGCCGCCCAGAAGGCGCTCGGCATCACCAGCGATCTCGACGAGAACCGGGTCAGGGACCTCGGACTCGACCTAGGGTTCGTGGACGTCAAAGTGGCGGCGGTCGACGACACGTGGTCGGGACTGAAGTTCGTGCGGAGGCTGAGCGACAGATGAGCGGGGACCTGGCCGGGCTGCGGCGCACCGTGGTGGTGGCCGTCGTCGTGGCGATCGTCGGCAGCGTCGCCCTGAGCGAGACCTTCGACCGGCTTTTCGAGCGACATGTCATCTGGTTCCTCCAGCACTTCACGGTCACCTCGCTCCTCACGGCGGCGGCCTATGTGGCGCTGGGCCTCGTCGTGGTGCTCGTCTGCCGGCGGCTCGCTGCCGGACACGGAGTCCCTCCCCGGGTGGCCTGGGGCGTCGGCATCGCCCTCGCCGCCTTCGCCTTCGCGGTCGCTGCGTCGAGCGTGGCGTACGCCCTCGTGTTCCGCACCGACGCCATCGGGTCCTTGAGCGTGCTGCGCTGGTTCCAGTACGTCGCGCCGTTGACCATGGCGCTGATCGGCCTGGTCGGCCTGCGCATCGCGGGCGTCGTCCCGTGGCGGGCGCTGGTCGGGGGTGTCGCGCTGGGCGGCCTGCTCTACGCGTCGGACCGGTTCGACGTGCCTCTGCTGTCGGGGATGGTCACCGACGACCTGGGACGATCCCTGTACGGGGCCCTGAAGTACGGCGCGGTGCAGGGTCTGGCCGCGCTGCTGACGGTCCGGCTGGTCGAGCTCGAGCGGGAGCCGGTCCGGGTCTGACCCTCAGTGCTTGTGCGGCTTCTTCTCCTCGAGGATGCCGACCTTGCGCAGGATCGCGGTGCCCAGCATCAGGCTGAGGAACAGGCACGCCACCGCGCCCAGGGACGCGATCCCGAGGAAGATCCACGCCGATCCGTCGCCGCCGCGGGCGTCCCGGCCGAACGAGATCGCGGCCTTCACCAGGAACACCCAGGCGACCAGCGCGACCACCGAGGCGACGCCGAGACCGGCCAGGCGCGCGTCGAGCTGACGCTTGGGCTTCTCGCCCCGGCGCGCTCCCGCCCTCGTGGGCTCGACCCGGCCTGCCACCTTGTCATTCTGGCCCTTCCCGTGGCCCATCCGGAACTGCCACGCGGCGGCCCGACACGCCGGTTCCGATTCGGCCGCACAGCCCCTGACCTGCGCAAACGCGCCAAATGTGACCCAGATCAAAAATGATCACGTCGGGGTCTTGCGTGGCCTTGTGGTCGCGGCATAACCTCACCACTACATGTAGTACTTACACCGGTGTAGTTATCCACATCTAGTTCACAGAGCCAGGGTGGAAGGCTCACAGATCACCGGTTGTTCTACACAGTGAAACCCCCGTTATCCACAGCCAGGCGCACCCGCGGAGGGGTGTCCTTGGCGTGTCTTCAGCGCGCCCACGAGAGGAGCGACCGACGTGCACTGTCCGTTCTGCCGGAACACCGACACCAAGGTCCTCGACTCGCGGGTGGCCGAGGACGGCAGCTCGATCCGCCGCCGGCGTACGTGCTGCGAGTGCGAGCAGCGGTTCACCACCCTCGAGCTGATGCAGCTCACCGTGGTGAAGCGCTCGGGGGCCACGGAGGCGTTCAGCCGCGAGAAGGCGATCGCCGGCGTGCGGAAGGCGTGCAAGGGGCGGCCGCTGACCGAGGACGACCTGGCCCGGCTGGGACATGTCGTCGAGGACACCCTGCGTGGCTCGGGCCACGCAGAGTTCGCCTCGCACGAGGTCGGGATGGCGATCCTCGAGCCGCTGCGCGAGCTCGACGAGGTCGCCTACCTGCGGTTCGCCGCGGTCTACAAGCAGTTCGAGACCGCCGAGGACTTCGAGATCGAGATCGCCGCCCTGCGCGCCAACCGCGCCGAGCAGCTCGCCGAGATCGTCGGCGAGATGTCGGACCCTCAGCCCGCCAACACGGGCTGACCACAGACCGCCCGGTACGTCGTGGGGAAGCGGCGTACCGGGCACACCAATCGGTGAACCGCCTGTCCCTGCGATGTCGGTGCCACCAGCAACACTGATCAGCAGGGACCACCACGGGAACCAGGGAGTTTGCACATGACGGAGACGGTGAACGGCGCCGGGACGAGCGCGAGCAGCGCGAAGGCCACCAAGAAGGGTGGGCTCACGATGGAGCGCGTCTTCAGCACGGCCGGGGTCCACCCGTACGACGAGATCACCTGGGAGCGCCGCGACGTCGTCCAGACGAACTGGAAGACCGGCGAGACCGTCTTCGAGCAGCGCGGCGTCGAGTTCCCGGACTTCTGGTCGGTCAACGCCTCGACCATCGTCACCACCAAGTACTTCCGCGGCGCGGTCGGCACCGACGTCCGCGAGTGGAGCCTCAAGCAGCTCATCGACCGCGTGGTGAAGCAGTACCGCAAGGGCGGCGAGGACCACGGCTACTTCAAGTCCGAGGCCGAGGCCGAGCTCTTCGAGCACGAGCTCACCTGGCTGCTGGTGCACCAGTACTTCTCGTTCAACAGCCCGGTGTGGTTCAACGTCGGTACGCCGTCGCCGCAGCAGGTCTCGGCCTGCTTCATCCTCTCGGTCGACGACTCGATGGACTCGATCCTCAACTGGTACAAGGAGGAGGGCTTCATCTTCAAGGGCGGCTCCGGTGCCGGCCTGAACCTCTCCCGCATCCGTTCCTCCAAGGAGCTCCTCAGCTCCGGCGGCACCGCCTCCGGCCCGGTCTCCTTCATGCGCGGCGCCGACGCGTCCGCGGGCACCATCAAGTCCGGTGGCGCCACCCGCCGCGCGGCCAAGATGGTCGTCCTCGACGTCGACCACCCGGACATCGAGGAGTTCGTGATGACCAAGGCGCGGGAGGAGGACAAGATCCGCGCCCTGCGTGACGCCGGCTTCGACATGGACCTCGGCGGCCAGGACATCACCTCGGTCCAGTACCAGAACGCCAACAACTCCGTCCGCGTCAGCGACGAGTTCATGCGTGCCGTCGAGGAGGGTGGCGAGTTCGGCCTCCGCGGCCGCAAGACCGGCGAGGTCATCGAGACCGTCGACGCCCGCGAGCTGTTCCGCAAGATCAGCCAGGCCGCGTGGGAGTGCGCCGACCCGGGTCTGCAGTACGACGACACGATCAACGACTGGCACACCAACCCCGAGACCGGCCGGATCACCGCGTCCAACCCGTGCTCGGAGTACATGTCGCTCGACAACAGCTCGTGCAACCTGGCGTCGCTCAACCTGCTGAAGTTCCTCAAGGACGACGACACCTTCGACGCGGTCCGGTTCGCCCAGGCGGTCGAGTTCATCATCACCGCGATGGACATCTCGATCTGCTTCGCGGACTTCCCGACCGAGGCGATCGGCGACACCACCCGCGACTACCGCCAGCTCGGCATCGGCTACGCCAACCTCGGCGCGCTGCTGATGGCGATGGGCCTCGGCTACGACTCCGACGGTGGCCGCGCGATGGCCGCCGCCATCACCTCGCTGATGACCGGCACGTCGTACCGCCGCTCGGCCGAGATCGCCGCGGTCGTCGGCCCCTACGAGGGCTACGCCCGCAACGCCGACGCCCACCAGCGGGTGATGCGCAAGCACCAGGCCGCCAACGACACCGTCCGCACGCTCGGCATCGCCGACCGCCAGGTGCACCAGCTGGCCACGGTCGCGTGGGCCGACGTCCAGGAGATCGGCGCCAAGAACGGCTTCCGCAACGCGCAGGCCTCCGTGCTCGCGCCCACCGGGACCATCGGCTTCATGATGGACTGCGACACGACCGGCATCGAGCCGGACTTCTCGCTGGTCAAGTTCAAGAAGCTCGTCGGCGGCGGCTCGATGCAGATCGTCAACCAGACGATCCCGCGGGCGCTGGCCAAGCTCGGGTACGTCGGCGAGCAGATCGAGGCGATCGTCGCGTTCATCGCCGAGCACGGCCACGTGATCGACGCGCCCGGTCTCAAGACCGAGCACTACGAGATCTTCGACACCGCGATGGGTGCCCGGGCCCTCAAGCCGATGGGCCACGTCCGGATGATGGCGGCCTGCCAGCCGTTCCTCTCCGGTGCCATCAGCAAGACGGTCAACCTGCCCGAGTCGGCCACGGTCGAGGAGGTCGAGGACGTCTACTTCCAGTCCTGGAAGCTCGGCCTCAAGGCCACCGCGATCTACCGCGACAACGCCAAGGTCGGCCAGCCGCTGGCCGACGCGAAGTCCGACGCGTCCAAGAAGGACCAGGGCATCGACGTCGCCGAGTCCGGCGCCGCGGTGATCGAGAAGATCGTCTACGCACCCACCCGCAAGCGCCTCCCGAAGTCCCGCGTCTCGCGCACCACCTCCTTCACGGTCGGTGGCGCCGAGGGCTACATGACCTCGGGTGCGCACGAGGACGGCTCGCTCGGCGAGATCTTCCTCAAGCTCGGCAAGCAGGGCTCCACGCTCGCCGGCGTCATGGACGCGTTCTCGATCGCCGTGTCCATCGGCCTGCAGTACGGCGTCCCGCTCGAGACCTACACCTCGAAGTTCACCAACCTGCGCTTCGAGCCCGCCGGCCTCACCGACGACCCGGACGTCCGGATGAGCCAGTCGATCATGGACTACGTCTTCCGCCGGCTCGCCCTGGACTACCTGCCGTTCGAGCAGCGCCAGGCCATGGGCATCTACTCGGCCGACGAGCGCCAGCGCTACCTCGAGACCGGCTCCTACGAGCCCCTCGTGGACGAGATCGGCTCGGCCTCCGAGGTCATCGGCGACATGTCCGCCCCGGACGTCCTGGAGGAGGACGTCGAGATCATCGACGTCGTCGACGAGACGCCCGCCGCCCCGAAGGTCGAGGTCAAGCAGGCCCGCACCTCCGCCGAGCTCCTGGAGCAGATCACCGGCACCGCGATCGACTCCCCGCTCTGCATGACCTGCGGCACGAAGATGCGGCCTGCTGGCTCGTGCTACGTGTGCGAGGGCTGCGGCAGCACCAGCGGCTGCAGCTAGTCACGATCGACTCGGTGGGCCTCTGTCCGAAATGGCGCAGGGGCCCATCGGTGTCAGCGAACTCGAAGGAAGCGCGAGCAATTCTGGTACGGGCTCGCGATCAAACCTGCGCTTCAGCACCCAACGCAGAGGACGAGTCGATCGTGACGGTGGGGTGGAAGTAATCGAAGAGCGCCGCGGGGATGGGGCGTTCAAAGCGGAGCGTCATGTGAACCACGGAAAGCGGGTCGCCAGAATCGCTTGGCATCGACGTTTCGAATGGATCATGCGCCTTGGCGCGTCCCAAGAAGTAAAAGTCGGTTCCTTCGGCGTCGTCCTTCTTGACGAAGACGTAAAGCGCGGCCTCGTTCTTGATGATCGGTTGAATCTCGGCACTGGTCAGCGTGCGCCGTGATCGTGTCGACCAGAGCATGGATGAGACATCGATGAGTTGGTCGTCGTACCTGGTGCTGGCACCGACATCGTCGGCCTTGTGCAAGGTGACGAAGATCGGGCAATCACCCATCGCCGTCTTGTAGCCGTATAGCGTCGACTGCCACTTTCGCGGCCAACATAGGAGGCGTGCGACCTCCTTGCGGGAGTACTGCGCGCCCAGGAGCGAATGGGTCGCCCTCGCGGTACTCCCGATCGACCAACTCGCCACCCGTCTGCACGATGTCATCCACCGCTGACGCGAAGGCATGCGACGTTGTGTAGGAATCACGGAACGAGTCGGTCAGGCGAACGGTGTCGTCCGACATGCGCTCAGCGACCGCGCTGCCATAGCGAGTCAGATCAGCCTCGGCGAATCCATCGAGCGTGAACGTGTCCACTGTGCTTTCGATCAGCTTGTCGGAGGACGGAAGCCGCGCGACGTTGAAGGCCGCCTGGATGTCTGCCTTTGTGAGGGACGCGCGAAGCAGAGCCTGCTCGAGAAGGACCACCTCGTGAGCACGCTTTGAAGGCAGTACTTCGTGAGACAGGAGTTGAAGAGCCCTGCTCTCTTCTTCACCGAGACCCGTCTCTTCTCGGAGAACGGCCTTGATCAGAGATGGGTAGTGTTCTCGCTTAGTCGCCAAGAGCACCGGGTCGACCGATTCGAACCGCAAGAAGTCCCACAGGCGCGGCACGCCGTCCTACGCGGTTACGCATCTGCAGAATCGCGGCCTTCAACCGGTTGCATGCTGTCGAGCGTGGTCTCGACGATCGAGCGAGCACCCGTTCTTGCGAGACCTGTCGAAGCGCACGCTCGACAAGCCCCGGAAGCACGCCGGCCTCCTCGGCTGCGATCAGGTTCTTGCGCAGCGACTCCTTGTTGAGCGACTCGTCGCCGAACAGCGCGATCGGGATCAGGAAGTTGTTGGTGTAGTTGCCGATGAAGTCGATGACGACCAGGTACTCCTTGCCCGTCGGCCTTTCGCAGTCCGCGGCCGAGCTGCTGCACGAAGACGATCGCCGACTGCGTCTGGCGCAGCATGATGACCTGGTTGACGCGTGGGGATGTCGACGCCTTCGTTGAAGACGTCGACCGTGAGGATGTAGTCGAGCTCGCCCGCGCTCGAGTCGCGCGACCCGCTGCTCGCGGTGCTCGACCGAGTCCGTCGCCGGTGAGCGCGACCGTGCGCAAGCGGCCTGCCCCGCAGCGTCCGGCTCGTTGAGCGCTTCGGCGAGCGCACGCGCCTCGTCCTTGCGGCTGCAGAAGATCAGGCCCGCGCGGTGCGACGCCGGCCTGGCCGTAGATCTCGAGGGCGTGGATGAGGTGATCGACGCGCTCCGGTGAGATCAGGACCTTGAGGTCGGCGTCCGTCGTTGTCGTCGTCCCGTCGGCGAAGGTCACGTCCGCGACGCCGTAGTAGTGGAAGGGGCAGAGCATGTCCTCTTCCAGAGCGTGGTTGAGCCGGATCTCGTAGGGGACGTTGTAGTCGAAGAGCTCGAAGACGTTGAAGCCGTCGGTGCGCTCCGGAGTCGCTGTCATGCCAGAGCAAGAACTCAGGCCGGAAGTGATCGATCACCGCGCGATGCGACTCGGCGCCGGCGCGGTGGGCCTCGTCGACGATGATGTAGTCGAAGCGTCTGGGGTCGAAGCTGCGCCAGTACGTCGCGGCTGCGACAGAGTCTGGACTGTGGCGAAGACGTAGCGGCGGTGTCTGTTGTCGAGCCCGTCAGCTTTCCGTAGTCGCTCGACGGCCCACCGAGCACTCGCTGGTACTCCTGAATCGTGCGGTCCAGGATCTGCTCGCGGTGGACGACGAACAGCAGCCGCGCCGGATTCGACGGCCGGACGTCAAGTGCAGACAGATCGTCTTGCCCGTGCCCGTCGCGGAGATGACGATCGCCCGCCTGGCGCCCTGCGTCCTGACCTTTTCGATCTGCAGGAGGGCCTCTCCTGCATGTCGTTTGGCTCGATCAACGCTAGGACCGGTTGTGACCCCGACGGAAGCGGCTCCACGACTGACGAGCAGCTCGTGTCGGTGGCACATACCTGGCGGCGTAGGCATCTATCCATGCCTGAGTGATTGGAGCCGAGTCCGACAACTGGTCTCGTCGACCAGTCGAGGAAATTGTCCCGCCAGATCACTTGCGGTGGTCGCGGAAACTTTGAGGTTCCATTCGTGATTCTTCACCAACGCGTTCTCGGTCAGGTTTGAGCTCCCGACCATTGCGGTGACCGTCTCCGGGCCCTCGAAGATGTAGCCCTTGGGGTGAAACGCGTTTGATGAGTGAAGTCGGACATCGATCCCCAGCGACGTCAGGTGAAGCAGCTCTGCAAATGCCGCCGGCGAGTTGAAGCCGAGGTAGTCGGACGTGACGATGTGCCCTTCGCCCTCGAACTCCACCAGCTCTTGCTTGAGCAGCGCTAGTGCCCGGGGCGACACGAACGCGACAGAGAACACGAAGCGGTGGCACCGCCGTAGCTCCTCCCGAAGGACACGGAGCACCGACTGTGTCTGCCCATTGAGGATCAGCTGCGGGTGGTGCTGTCGAGGCGCGACCACGGCACTCGCTAGATAGCCGAACTGAATGTCTAGTTCGAGACGTCGATCCCAGCCGAAGTCGGCCGTCACGACGCGAGGTCCCTCTGAATCTGCGCAACGGCTGGCAAGTCTGCTGGTGCCCAATCAAGTTCGCTCAAGGCATCCGGCTTGGACCACAAGACCTGAGCGTGTTCAGTCAGTTGGGGCTCTCCCTCAAGAAGCGCACAGTAGAAGGTGGTCAGCGTGATGAACGCGAAGTCGTACTCGTGGGTCGTGCATTCGACCTGGTCGCCGACCTCCACGACACACAGCAGTTCCTCGTCGATCTCGCGCAGAAGAGCTGCCCGCGGTGTTTCTCCCGCCTCGACCTTTCCGCCTGGGAACTCCCACTTGTAGGGAAGGTTGCCTTCGGGCCCTCGTTGGGCGCACAGGACTTTGCCGTCTTGAACGATGACGGCACCGACGACGTCGATCTGCTTCCTCAAGCGGGCTCTCCCTCGGCTCCTCGCGCAGTTTAGGTCGCGAGATGAATGCCGTGGCCCCGCGCCGCGCTAGATCGTTGGGGTTCCACTGATCGCGTTGGAGTGTGAAGAAGGGGACGGCCCACTTCGCAGCGACGTGCGCAACGACCGCGGCGTCCGCGCACGCCCTCGATCGAGGACGTGTCGATCATCGGGCCGCCGGTGACGACCGCATCGGCTGATTTCTGATGCGAGGGGTGTGTCGTCGAGGTCGATGAGGGACCGCGCTGGCCTTGTGACCGGATTGAGACCTCGCGGCCGACCGTGCGGGCGCTTCTGCTCCTAGCGTGCGACGACCGCAACCGCGCTCGTTCAGAGCCATCGAGAAAGCCGAGCCTCCGTGAAGAGTCTCTCCTCCGCCCTGCCGTCCACCCTTGTTGCGAGTCTCGCGTTGCTCGTCGCCGCATCCGGGACCGCGGGTGCGCTCGCGGGCAAGAACATCGTCGACAAGGACGACCTCCAGAAGAACGTCGTGACGGCCAAGGCCGTCAAGAACGGAAGCCTGAAGGGCGCCGACATCAAGAAGGACTCGCTCACGGGCAAGCAGGTCAAGGAGTCGAGCCTCGGCACCGTTCCGAGCGCTGCCTCGGTGCAGAGCGTGAAGTTCTTCGAAGCCTCTCTCGTCGAGGGTGAGTCAACAGTCCTGTTGAAGGAGGGCTCGCTGTCGGCGGTCGCCACGTGCTTCGCAGAGGCGACATCCACGGTCGGGAAGGTGCTGGCAGCGACCACCGCGCCCGGCGCGGCGTTCGCGGGCGACGACGAGTACGACGTGCTCGAGCCCGGGACCCCCGAAGCCGACCGTGAGTTCGAGAACAACTCCGACAGCGCAGGCGGGACCCTGTCGACTTCGGACGGGTACGACGACCAGTTCTGGATCCACGCGGCCGACGGTTCGGCGGTCTTCGGAACCGTCGGGACCATCGTGAACGCGGACCTCAACTCCTGCCAGTTCTTCGGGACCTACACCACGACCAGTTAGCTCGGAGGAGCCTCAAGTCTTGTGCGGGATCCCCTGCACGGTCCCGCCGTCGACCACGAACTCCGCGCCAGTCGCGAACGACGACTCGTCGCTCGCCAGGAACAGCACGAAGTTCGCGACCTCCTCAGGCGTGCCCGGCCGGCCGAGCGGGATCGGGATGAGGTCGTCGGGGAAGTGCTCGGTGAGCGGCGTCTTGATCAGGCCGGGGTGGACCGAGTTCACGCGGACGCCCTGAGCCGCGAGCTCGAGCGCGACCGACTTGGTGAGGCCGCGGACGGCCCACTTCGCGGCGACGTACCCGTGCGCCCACGGCGTACCGCGCAGGCCCTCGATCGAGGACATGTTGATCATCGAGCCGCCGCCGGCGGCGATCATCGCGTCGGCGGACTTCTGCATGCCGAGGAACGTGCCGGTGAGGTTGATGTCGAGGATGCGCTGCCACTGCTCGGGGTCGAAGGTCTGCAGCGCCGAGCCGTTGGCGATGCCGGCGTTGTTGACGAGCACGTCCAGCTTCCCGAACTCGGCGACGGTGAAGGCGACGGCGGCCTCCCACTCGTCGGCCGAGGCGACGTCCAGGTGCAAGTAGCGGGCCGCATCGCCGAGCGACGAGGCCAGAGCCGCACCCGGCTCGTCGAGCACGTCGGTGATGACGACCGAGGCGCCCTCGGCGACCAGCGCGCGGGCGCACGCCTCGCCGATGCCGCGGGATCCACCGGTGATGAGGGCGACCTTGCCCGCTACTCGTCCAGCCACGGGCGCGACCCTAGCCGTGACAGCATCGGAGCATGTCTCGGTCTCGCCGGGTGGCGGCGCTCGTCGTCGCCGGACTGCTCGGTGCCACCGCGGGCTGCGGTGACGAGAAGCCCGACGACTCCGTGCTGCCGCCGGCCAAGGGCGACGAGCGGCCCGTGATCTACGAGCCCGGGCGAGCTCGTGTGGGCCCACCGGTCGACGGTCCACGTGGGCGACGAGACGTTCACGGTCGGCGAAGCAGATCGTGGACCGCGTCGACTGGACGCCGTACGGGCTCTTCCTGCGGCTGACGCAAGGACCCGGACAACGGCGCCGTTCACGGTGGCGTTCTACGACGGCACGTCGCTCGAGCAGATCGACGACGTGTACCGCAACGAGGTGGTCACCAGCCCGGACGGCGAGCTGGCCGCCTGGATCGACCGGACCGGGCCGGAGCGGCCGGCCGGGCAGGTGGCCCAGGTGGTCGTCGTCGAGGTGCGGACGGGCGACGTCGTCTTCAGCTCCGCCGAGGGGATGGGCGGCGAGAAGGGCGACGACCTGCCGGTCCTGTACGGCGAGCTGCCGCCCACGGTCGTCGAGCTCACCAACGACAGGTGGTCTGGATGAAGGCGCAGGCCCACGACCAGTCGGTCACGACCGACCTCGACACGGGGGAGTCGACGACCGCCGACGGATACGCCCGGCCGACGACGAGCGGGTACGAGTACTCCTCGCCCGACGGCCGCTACCAGGTGGACGCGTCCAAGACGTACCGGTTGAAGGTCAAGCCACGGCAGCCCGACTTCGGGCACAAGTGGGTGACCCAGGGCGGGTGGCTCGGCGACCACCAGCTGCTGGCGCTGGGCCAAGACCACTTCCGGCTGTCCTTCGACTCGCACCAGCCGGACACGACCCCCGGGTTCATCCTGTCCTGCGACCTGGACGCGGGAACGTGCGAGCAGCTCGAGCGGGTCGTGGCGTGCGATCGACGTCGTCTTCGCCGGCGTCGACGTCGAGGTACTGATCAACTGGACACCTGTCCGGTCACCAGTCAGGATCTGGGCCATGCCCATTCGCGTCGCGCACGTCGGCACCGGCAACGTCGGTCGTCCCGCCCTCCGCCACCTGATCGAGGACGAGCGCTTCGAGCTCACCGGCGTCTGGGTGAGCAACCCCGACAAGGTCGGCAAGGACGCCGGCGAGCTGTGCGGCAACGGCGTCGACACCGGCATCAAGGCGATCAGCGACCTCGACGAGCTGCTGGCGGCGAAGCCCGACGTCGTCCTCTACTGCTCGATGGGCGACACCCGCCTGTTCGAGGCGTTCGCCGACGCGCAGAAGATCGTCGAGGCCGGCTGCCACTTCATCGGTACGTCGCCGGGAACCCTCCTCTACCCGCAGGGCACCATCCCGGACGACTGGTGGCAGCCGCTCGACAAGGCCGCCCGCGCCAACGACGTCAGCGTGTTCGTCAACGGCGTCGACCCGGGCTTCATCGGCGACCTGCTGCCGTTCGCGCTCGCCAGCACCTGCCGCGAGATCACGCACATCCGCTGGTGCGAGGTCGCCGACTACGCGTCGTACGACGGCGCGGAGGTGCTGTTCGACCTGATGGGCTTCGGCAGCACCGAGGACCAGGTCCCGATGCTCTACCAGCCCGGCATCCTCGGCTACGCGTGGGGAACCGCGATCCGCCAGCTCGCCGCAGGCCTCGGCATCGAGATCGACGAGGTCACCGACTCGTGCGAGCGGCAGTACGCCGAGGAGGCGTACGAGATCGCTGCCGGGACGATCGAGAAGGGCGGCCTCGAGGCGGTCCGGTTCTTCATCCACGGCGTCGTGAACGGCGAGGAGGTCATCACGGTCGAGCACGTCACCCGGCTCCGGCCCGACATCCGTCCCGACTGGCGCCAGCCGGCCGGGGACGGCGGCTCGTACCGCATCGAGATCACCGGCGAGCCGTCGTACGCCGTCGACATCATGCTGAGCAGCAAGGACGGCGACCACAACTACTCGCCGATCCTCGCCGGCGCCGGCCGCGTCGTGAACGCGATCCCCGACGTCATCGCCGCGGGCCCGGGCATCAGGTCGACGATCGACCTGCCGTTGCCGACGGGTCGCGGCGTCTTCAAGCTGCCTGGCTGAGTTCTCCACAGATCCGGGAAAGGGCCTGGTGGGTGTCGGCGGTCGGGTCTAGAATCGAACACATGTTCGATCTATCCGTCACCGATTCGCCCGCCGTCGCGCGGGTGCGCGCGATGACGGCCGAGCTCGCCACGATCAACAACGGTCTGGGCATGACCGAGCAGATCGACGTGCTGCGCGCGCTCGAGGAGCTCAAGTGCGCCGCCGCGGGTGCGCAGGCGGCCGTGACGGCCGACATCGTGACGGTGCGGCGCGCCGAGCGAGAGCTGGCGGAGATCCCGGCGGAACGACGGAGCCGTGGCATCCCCTCGGAGGTCGCTCTCGCGCGACGGGTGTCGCCTGCTCGCGGTCAGCAGCTCGTCGCCTTCGCCACCGTCGTCATTCGGGAGATGCCCTGCACCAACGCCGCGCTCGTCGCCGGCAAGATCACCGAGCGCTCCGCGATCGCACTCGTGCAGGAGACCGGCTGCCTCGACCTGCGCGACCGCCAGGAGGTCGACCGCCGGATCGCCGGCGACCTCGAGGCCGTCGAGCTGAAGAGCGAGAAGCAGATCATCGGCATGGCGCGAGCGGCGGTGGCCGAGCTCGACCCCGCGGCCGTCGCCGAACGCCGACGGCGTGCCGAGGCCGAACGCGCGGTCACCACCCGACCGGCCCCGGACACGATGATGTGGCTGACGTCGCTGATGCCGGTCAAGGACGGCGTCGCGGTGTGGGCGGTCCTGTCGCGCGATGCCGACCAGAAGCGCGCAGCCGGCGACGAGCGGTCGCGCGGCCAGATCATGGCCGACACGCTCAGGGATCGCGTGCTCGGAGGCGACGGACCTGCGTCGAACGTGCCTCTGATGATCAACGTGATCGTCCCCGACTCGGTGCTGCTGGGTGACGACGACGGCGTCGGGTGGGTCCAGGACTACGGAGCGGTCCCCGGTGACCTCCTCCGCGAGTGGATCGCGCAGAACGTCGAGGACGGCGTCGAGCAGTTCGTGCGTCGGCTCTACGCGAGCCCGAAGACCGGCGAGCTCGTCGCGATGGACTCCAAGGCGATGAAGTTCGACGGGCGCCTGGCTGAGTTCCTCCGCCTGCGCGACCAGACCTGCCGGACGCTCTACTGCGACGCCCGGATCCGGCACCTCGACCACGTGGTCCGCAAGGCCGACGGCGGCCCGACCTCGGCCGTCAACGGCCAGGGCACCTGCGAGACGTGCAACCAGGCCAAGGAGGGCTGGGGATGGTCCGCGCGACCAAGACCCGGGCCGAACGGCGAGCACGAGGTCGAGACCGTGACGCCGACCGGCCACCGCTACACCACCCGCCCGCCGACCTGGAGCGTCCAGGAGCGAGGTCTCCGAGCCGAGCTTTCGGGCTCGTCTCCTGACCACGGCTCAGTGGCAAGTGCGCTAGTCGCGGTCGCGCATCATGTTCTGGAGGCTGCCGCCGTCCAGGACGTACTCCGCGCCAGTCGCGTACGACGCCTCGTCGCTGAGCAGGAACAGCATCAGGTTGGCGATGTCGGCGGGCTGACCCGGCCGCCCGAGCGGGATCGGGATCAGGTCGTCGGGCATGTGCTCGACCATCGGCGTCCGGATCAGGCCGGGGTGGATCGAGTTCACCCGGATGTTGTGTGGCGCGAGCTCGAGCGCCGCCGACTTGGTCAGCCCGCGGAGGCCGAACTTCGAGGCGACGTACGCGTGGTTGTACGGCGTCCCGTGGATGCCCTGGATCGACGACACGTTCACGATCGAGCCGCCGCCGGCCGCGATCATCTGGTCGACGCTGGCGCGGATGCCGAGGAACGCGCCGGTGAGGTTGATGCCGATGATCCGGTTGAAGTCCTCGATCGGGTAACGCTGGACGCGCTTCCGCAGCGTCACACCCGCGTTGTTGACGAGGGTGTCGAGATGGCCGTACGTCTCCACCGCCGTCGACACGGCGGACGCCCACTGCTCGGCGGACGTCACGTCGAGCGGCACGAACATGGCTGCACCAGCCGTCTCATTGCCAATCTCCGCCGCGACGGCGCGGCCCTCGTCCTCGAGCACGTCGCCGATCACGATCGACGCGCCCTCGCGGACCAGCACCCGCGCGGTCTCCGCGCCCATGCCGCGCGCGGCGCCGCTGATGATGCCGACGCGGCCAGCCATCCGCCCGGGCCTCGTCACGAGCCGCAATATGTCAGGTCGAGGGTCGTCGTCCTCCGCCGTCTCACGGGTACAGGTCGATATGACCTCTCACGCCGTCGACCCGTTCGTCCGGGTCCGCGGGGCGACGCGAGAACAACCTCCGCGACGTGGACGTCGACATCCCGCGTGACGCGCTGGTGGCGTTCACCGGCGTCTCCGGGTCAGGCAAGTCGTCGCTGGCGTTCGGGACGCTCTACGCCGAGGCCCAGCGGCGCTACTTCGAGTCCGTCGCGCCCTACGCCCGTCGACTGCTGCAGCAGGTCGGAGCGCCGCACGTCCAGGAGATCACCGGCCTGCCGCCGGCCGTGGCGCTGCAGCAGCGCAGGGGCGCCCGAGCTCGCGGTCGACGGTCGGCACCATCACGACGCTTGTCGAACCTGCTGCGGATGCTCTACTCGCGCGCCGGCACCTACCCGACGGCAGCCGCACGGCTGGAGGCGGAGGCGTTCTCGCCGAACACCGCCGCCGGGGCGTGCCCGCAGTGCCACGGGCTCGGTGTGGTGCACGACGTCGCCGAGGATCTCCCTCGTCCCCGACCCCTCGCTCAGCATCCGCGACGGCGCGATCGCCGCGTGGCCGGGCGCGTGGCAGGGCGCCAACCTGCGCAGCATCGTCGCCGGGCTCGGCATCGACGTCGACAAGCCGTGGCGCCGGCTGCGGAAGAAGGACCGGGACTGGCTGCTCTACACCGACGAGCAGCCCTCGGTGCTGATCGAGCCGGAGCGCGACCGCATCGACTACGGCTACTACGGCAAGTTCTGGAGCGCTCGTGCCCACCTCATGCACGTGCTCGCCGACTCCAAGAGCGACCGGATGCGCGAGCGGGCGCTGCGGTTCATGCGCAGCGTGCCGTGCCCGGCCTGCGGGGGCAGCGGGCTCCGGCCCGAGGCACTGGCCGTGACGTTCGCCGGACGCTCCATCGCCGAGGTCAACGCCATGCCCTTCACCGCCCTGGTGCAGCGCTGCTGGCCGAATCCGGCCGAGCGCGCCGACGGCGAGGCCACCGAGGTCGCGGTCGCGGATCTGCGCCGATCTCGTCGCGCGCATCGAGGTGCTGCTCGACCTCGGTCTCGGCTACCTCAGCCTCGGCCGCAGCTCGACGACGCTGTCACCGGGCGAGGCCCAGCGGCTGCGGATCGCGACGCCAGCTGCGCTCGGGCCTGTTCGGCGTCGTCTACGTGCTCGACGAGCCGTCCGCCGGGCTGCATCCGGCCGACGCCGAACCGCTGCTCGCCGTGCTCGACCGGCTCAAGGCCACGGGCAACTCGCTGTTCGTGGTGGAGCACGACATGGACGTCGTGCGCCGTGCCGACTGGGTCGTCGACATCGGCCCGGGCGCGGGCGAGGGCGGCGGGCGGGTCCTCTACAGCGGCCCGGTCGCCGGGCTGGAGGAGGTCGACGGAGTCGGCCACCGGCGCCTACCTGTTCGGCCGCGCCGAGCCGCTCGACGCACGAGCCCCGGACGCCGCACGGCTGGCTGCACCTGCGCGGCGTCACCCGGCACAACCTGCGGGACGTGTCGGTCGACGTGCCCGCTCTGCGTGCTGACCGCCGTGACCGGCGTGTCCGGCTCCGGCAAGTCGACGCTGGTCACCCAGGTGCTCGCCGAGCTCGTCCGCAGCCACCTCGGCCTGGAGCCCGAGACGCCGGACGACGCCGAGCTCGAGGTCGACGTGGACGACGCGACCGGGCTGGAGTCGTTCGACCGGCTGGTGCGGGTCGACCAGCGGCCGATCGGCCGCACCCCGCGGTCCAACCTGGCGACGTACACCGGGATGTTCGACGCGGTGCGCAGGCTCTTCGCCGCGACCGACGAGGCGCAGGCCGCGCGGCTACGGCGCCGGCCGGTTCTCCTTCAACGTCGCAGAGGGCCGCTGCGAGACCTGCCAGGGCGAGGGTTTCGTCGCCGTCGAGCTGCTGTTCCTGCCCGGCACCTACGCACCGTGCCCGACCTGCCACGGGGCGCGCTACAACGCCGAGACGCTCGAGGTGACGTACCGCGGCAAGACCGTCGCCGACGTGCTGGCCATGTCGGTCGACGACGCCGCGAAGTTCCTCGCCGACGTACCCGCTGCCTCGCGCAGCCTCGAGACGCTGCGCGACGTGGGCCTGGGCTACCTCCGGCTGGGTCAGCCGGCGACCGAGCTGAGCGGCGGCGAGGCGCAGCGCATCAAGCTCGCCACCGAGCTGCAGCGCGCCCGTCGCGGGCACGCGCTCTACCTGCTCGACGAGCCGACCGTCCGGCCTGCACCCCGCCGACATCACGCTGCTGCTGCGGCAGCTCCACCGCCTCGTGGACGCGGGCAACACCGTGGTCCTGGTCGAGCACGACCTGGACACCATCGCCACCGCCGACTGGGTGATCGACCTCGGCCCTGGTGGTGGGGACGCGGGTGGCCGGGTGGTCGCCGCCGGCACGCCCGCAGGCGTCGCCACAGATCCGGACAGTGCCACGGCTCCGTACCTCGCGCGCGTGCTGGGCGGCTGACCTCAGTCGCGGGTGAGGAAGTCGATGACGACCCGCTCCCAGGCGTCGCGCTGCTCGATCATCACCCAGTGCCCGCAGTTGGGGAACACGTGCAGCTCGACGTCCGGGATCGTCCGCATCGGCAGCAGCGCCATGTCGATGGGGGAGACCCGGTCGTCGCGTCCCCAGGTGATCAGCGTCTTGGCCTGGATCCGGTGCAGGTCCGCCCAGAGCGGGCGCTTCTCGCTCTTGTCCTGCATGGCCAGGCCGAACTCCATGGCGGCGCGGGAGTACATCATCCGCGCGCTCGCCGAGCGTCTTCTCCTCGGTCGCCTGCGCCCAGCGCTCCTCGCGCATCTGGTCGGTGACCGTGCCGGGGTCGTAGACCATCGACTGCAGCCACCGCTCGAGCCCCTCGCGCGACGGCTCCTCGGTGAAGTCCTGCAGCAGCTTGATGCCCTCGCCCGGCCCCGGGCTGAGGATGTTGCGGCCGAGCCCGCCGACGGTGACGAGGCGGCGTACCCGCTCCGGCTGCTGGATCGCGACCTGCGCCGCGATCATCCCGCCCATCGAGTTGCCGACGATGTCGACCGTGTCGAGCCCGAGTGCGTCGAGGAACGCGACCACCGCCGGCGCCGAGCTCAGCATCGGGTGCAGCTCGGTCGCGTCGCTGACGCCGAACCCGGGCAGCTCGAGCACCAGGCAGCGGAACGACGGCGAGAACGTCGCCAGGTTGCCGCCGAAGTTGCGCCAGCCGGTCACGCCCGGACCGGAGCCGTGCAGCATCAGCAGCGGCGGTCCGTCGCCGACGTCGTAGTAGCGCAGCACGCCGGTGTCGGTGGTGACCTCCTGGAGGTCGGCCTCGGTCGTCACGGGTGCAGCATGCCGGATCGCCGGTCCCACGCAAGGGACCGTCCGCACTAGCCTCCACTCATGCCCATGGGTCCCGAGGAAGTCATCACCCGCATCAACGCGGCGTTCGGCCACCCGAAGGGCCACCGCACCCTGCACGCGAAGGGCCGCTTCTACGACGCGACGTTCACCGCGACGCCCGAGGCCACCGCACTGACGACGGCCGAGCACTTCAACGGCCAGCCGTGCCCGGTGCTCCTCCGCTGGTCGAACGGCGGCGGGCACCCGAAGGTGCCGGACCCTGCCCCTGACGTGCGCGGGATGGCGGTCTCGTTCCGACCGGCGAACGGCGCGACGACCGATCTGCTCGGCCAGACCTCGCCGAGGTTCCCGGCGAGGACACCCGAGGAGTTCGTCGCGATCACCGAGGTCGGCGCCAAGCCGATCACGCTGCCGCTGTTCGTCCTCAAGCACCCGCGGATGGCGGCGTCCTTCCCGCGGACTCTGCCCGGCCTGGTCTCGCCGCACTCGTTCGCGGAGGCGACGTTCTACCCGATCCACGCCTACGGCTGGGTCGCCGCGGACGGAACCAGGAACTGGGTGCGCTACCGCTTCGTGCCGCAGGCGACGAAGGCGGACCGGCTCGAGGAGAAGTTCGAGGGCAAGGACCGGCTGTCCGAGGAGATCCGTGCTCGGCTCGCGCGCGGACCAGTGCGCCACGACGTGATGATCGACATCGCCGGCCCCGGCGACGACCCGCACGACCCGACGGCGGTCTGGAAGCACCACCGCACCATCACCGGCGGCGTCATCGAGGCGACCGGCGAGGCGGAGGACCCGGAGAAGGACGGTGGCAAGGTCGTCTTCGACCCGGCGCGCGTCGTACCCGGCATCGAGCTGTCGGAGGACCCGATCCTGCTGTTCCGGCCGGGCGCCTACTCGGTGTCGGCGGACCGTCGGTAGTCACGAGCACGGTCCCGTGGCCCACTCGGGCTAGCCCGAAGGGCTGAAGCCGGTCGCTTCGGCTGCGTCTGCCGGGTCGGTCCGCCTACCTTCTCGCTCGGAGCGAGGAGGGCACATGGAAGCGCAGTCGGCGCAAGCGAGGACGGCAGCCGTGCTCGCCGGGCTGCCCACCGACCAGTGGACGGTTCTGGGCGGCGCCTGGGACCAGCGGCACATCGTCGTAGGCCCACCCGGCGTCTTCGCCATCGACTCCAAGGACTGGGCAGGGCCGATCACGGTCAAGGCGAACACGGTTCGTCACCGGGGTGTACGCCGTGACGAGGTCGCTGAGTCGGCCGAGCACGCCGCCGCTGCGATGGCCGCGTTGGGCATCCGGCCCGACCTCATCCAGGCCGTCGTCTGCTTCGACCGCGACGACGCGCTCACGGCGTGGGTTCGAGACGCGCGGATCTGCTCGACGTCGAACCTCGACACCGTGATCCGCTCCCGGCCCTACGCGCTGACCCCGGACGAGGTCGCCGCGGTCGCGCGGCACCTGGAAGCGAGGCTCCACGGCGTTCCGGCGCCGCCTCTGCCGGACGGTGCCCGCGCAGAGGTCGAGCCTGATCGCGCCACGGCTCGCTCGAGGTGGTGGCGCCGGGCGAGGCGTCCCGCTCAGTCAGTCGGCCAGGATCGCGGGCCCGTGTCGCAGTAGCACCCACCCGAGATGTTTTCCCGTTTCCCGGCGCGAGAAGGGTCCGATTCCTACTCTGAACGTGGGAATCACCTCGGGACCCGGTATGGGGGATTGTGCAATGGAGACCTCACGTCACCGACGTGCGAAGCAGTCCCGCCTGCCCCACGTCGGTGAGGGCGACGCCCACCAGGTCGAGGCCGAGCTGCGGACGACGCACGCCCTCGAGGACCTGCCCGACAAAGAGTGGACCGTGGTCGGTGACCTCGAGTGGCCCGGTGGCCGCTACGGACACGTGGACCACGTCGTGGTCGGCCCGTCCGGTGTGTACGTCATCGACACCACGACCTGGACCAGCGACGTCACCGTGTTCGGCGACGTCCTCCGGCACGAGGGCCACGCCCAGGACTACGTCGTGTCGTCGCTCACCGAGGCCGCCGCGTCGGTCGCGCTGCTGACGCCCGGCGTCCAGCAGCGACTGGTCAAGCCCGTGCTCGTCGTCGGCGGCGCAGTCGGCATGGAGACCCACCTCGGCAGCATGCTCGTGTGCTCGACCGACCGGCTGGTGCCGATGCTCGAGGCCCGGGTCCACAGCATGTCGACGCACCAGATCCACATCGCCTCCGAGCAGCTGCGCGACCACCTGCACAACCGCGATCTCGTCAAGGTGGCCGCGCGCGAGGGCCACAAAGAGGTCAAGAAGCAGAAGCCCGTCACGCCGATGCGGGGCGTGCCCGTCATCCGGATCGCCATCGCGGTGTGGTTCGCGGCCACGCTGATCCTGGCCCCGCACACCTTCACCAACGCGTACGACACGATCCACGACAAGGTGCAGGAGCAGGTCGACAAGCGCTGAGTCGGTGCCGCCGGGTAGGCATGGACCGTGTCGCCCGACCATGCTCGCGAGCTCCTCGACGCTGCGCGCCGTCGTACCGTCGCGCGCCTCGGGCGCCTGCGTGAGGACCACGTCGACTTCGTCGACGCCTCGCGCGACTCCAACGCCGACGACGAGCACGACCCGGAGGGCGCCACGATCGCGTTCGAGCGCTCGCAGGTCGAGGCCCTGGTCCGGCAGGCCGAGCGGCACCTCGTCGAGCTGACCGAGGCCGAGGAGCGCCTGACGGCGGGGACGTACGGCGTGTGCGCCGTGTGCGGCGCGACCATCCCCGACGGCCGGCTCGAGGCCCGTCCGACGGCGACGACCTGCGTCGCGTGCTCCTGATCAGCTCGCGGGAGCGCCCATCGACTTCCAGTAGTCGTTCAGCGCGCCGTTCGTCTTGATGAACCAGATGAACGGGCCGATCAGGATCAGCATGCCGGGGAAGTACCAGAGGCCGGTGGCGGCGCTGACCGGCTTCGCGCGCCCGCTCGACTCGTAGAGCTCGCCGACCTCGTGCGAGGTGAGGTACGGCGACACGATCCCGACGAAGAACGCGATCAGCAGCGCGACGATCCCGCCCAGCCCGCGGCCCGAGTGGCGCTTCATCTCCTCGTGCACGAGGAAGTACCAGACCAGCACGTAGATGCCGAGCGTCACGAACGCCAGCAGGATGCAGAGCGGGGTGCTGCGCACCTTGCCGATCTGGCCGCGCGAGGCCACGGGGGCGGCGTACGCCGGCGGGGGAGGCGGGGGGATCTCGGTCACGGGTCGCACAGTAGCGTCGGAGCCGTGGCTGAGGACTACTGCGACCTGTGCGACCTGCCGCTCAGCACCTGCATCCACGGCATGCCGCCACCGCCGCCTCCGCCCGCGCCGGCACCCCGGACCCCGCGGTCGCCCCGGGCGACCGCCACCCGCAAGCCCGCGGCGAGGGTGACGTCGTCCGCGCCGCCGCCCGTCCGCGTACGCACCGAGCAGGAGGCGTTCCGCCCGTTCATCCTCGCGCTGCTCAAGGACGAGGGCTCGCTCGAGACCGCCGAGGTCATGGAGCTCCTGGCTGACCGGATGGCCGAGGTGCTCCTGGACCGAGACAAGCAGAAGGCGCCGACAGGCGAGGTCCGCTGGCAGACGGTCGCGCGCTCCGAGCGCAAGGCGATGATCGACGAGGGCCTGATCGTCGCGGCCCAGCCGGGGATCTGGCAGCTCACGGACCGCGGCAGGGCGACCGACTAGCGCGCTACGGCGTCAGCACCCGGATCTCGTCGCCGAGCCGGGCACCCTTCAGCAGCTCGAGGTCGTCGCCGGACCAGAACTTGCCGGGGTCGTAGTAGTTGGCCGGCCGCCCCGGGTCGATCAGCCCCATCGCGTCGTACGCCTCAGCGACCGCTTCCGCGCAGAACGCGAGCTCGGCGCCGGCCTCCTGCCGGACCTTGCCGCGCAGCACCCGGCCGAGGAGCTTGGCGGTCGAGGGGAACGGCGTGCCGTCCATCCGCGCGACCGTGCGCAGGAGCTCGTCCTCCATCTCCCGGGTGACCGTGACGTCGAGCTGGCGCAGCCAGGCGTGCTGCTCGTAGCGGCCGGTCCACTGGACGACGGCCTCGCGGAGGTCGTGCAGCTGGACGCCGCGCTGGTGCGTGCCGGTCCAGACGTCGAGGAGGCCCTTGCCGAGCTCGGCGTGCCACATCAGCGGCGGCATGTCGTCGAGGACGACGGCCATGCCGACGTGGTTGACCGGCGCGTTGGTGAGCAGCCGGATCGCGTGGTCGGCGACCGAGTCGCCGCGGAAGATCCAGATGTCGCCGGTCCGCGTGATGTCGCACGCGGCGTCGAGGGAGAGCCGGGACTCCGCGAACGGCGGCAGGGAGTCGGTCATGGAACGATCATCCCGTGCCTCGGAAGATCAACCTGCTCAAGTGGCTCGGCGTCGCCGGGCTGTTCGGCGTCGCCGCGACCGGTGTGATCGTGGCGCGCGACCAGCGCCAGCGGTCCGCGCTCACGCCCGACGAGGTGCGCGAGCGGCTGCACGCGCGGCTCGACGACAGCGTGTGATCCCGGCGCCTGTCGGCGCTGCGTCGTACCGTCCGAGCATGGACCTGCGAGACGCCTGTGCGATGGCCGAGCACCTGCTCGTCCGCCACGGGCTGCCCGACTGGCAGGTCGCGTTCGACAGCGCCAAGCGGCGCGCCGGTGTCTGCCGGTACGGCGACCGGACGATCGGCCTCAGCGCGCCGCTCACCGCGCTGCACTCCTACGACGACGTCCGCGACACGGTGCTCCACGAGATCGCCCACGCGCTGGCCGGCCCCGAGCACGGCCACGACGCCCACTGGCGCAAGGTCGCGATGGGCATCGGCTGCAGCGGCGAGCGCTGCGTCTCCACGGACTCCCCGCGGGTCGAGGCCGCCTGGCTGGGCGTGTGCTCGGCCGGCCACACCCAGGAGCGCCACAAGCGTCCCGAGCGGGTGATCACCTGCGGCACCTGCTCCAACACCTTCGACCTGACCCACCTCTACGAGTGGACCCACCGCGGGCGGCCCGCCGACCTGCACCCCAACTACGTCGCCGAGCTCGAGCGGCTCCGGGCCGGCAAGCGTGTCGTGCTGCTGCCCGTCGGGGCGCGCGGGCGGGTGACGGTGCCGGGTGAGCACCAGGGCCTGGTGGGCCGCATCGTCAAGCGTGGGCGGACGTCCTACCACCTGCGCGCGGGCCGCCAGGTCCTGCGCGTCCCCTTCGCCTTCGTGGAGCGCGCCAGATGACCGTTCTGCCGGCCGTGACCTCTGCCGGAGTGCTGCGTTGTACCTCTCGTACGACGCAGGTGACTCCCGGGCGATCTCGGACAAGGCAACGGGGACATCCGGTAGCAGCGACTCGGCCCCTCCCGGGGAGGCCGAGGGGCAGAACCCGGGTGCCGAAGACTCGCCCAGGGAGTCGCCGCGTCAGTTCCGTGTCACTAGGGTTTCTCCCGTGAACCGCAGTCAGGCGAGCGCCCTGGTCCAAGCCGCTCTTCAGTCGGGCCGCATCGTCCAGGCGGACCACGACATGCGCCTCGACCAGATCAAGAACGCGGCGAGCGACCAGGACATCGACATGATCGTCCGGGACCTGCAGAACCCCGTGCCGGCCGCCGTGGGAGCCACCGCCGCAACGACGACCGCCACGCCCGGTCAGCAGCCGTGGCCGCTGGTCAACTACGGTCCAGCGCCGGGTCAGGCCGCCACCGCCTCCGCCGACCTCACCCAGCTCACCAAGACCGGGGGCAAGTGGGTCGGCGGGATCATCGGCCTGGTCGTCCTGATCAGCGTGATCGTGCCGATCGTCGGGGTGATCATCGGCCTGGTCAGCGCCAAGGACACGTTCGACGACTTCGACTTCGCCGAGCCCGTCGACGAGACGACGTACCTCCCCGGCCAGGAGCCGGGCGAGAACGGCGTCAACGTGCACACGATCGACGGTCTGGAGGAGATGCTGGCCGGCCTGGAGGAGGAGACCGGCGGGACGACGGTCTACAGCGCGACGATCTATCCGCGGTACGCCGTCATCGCGGTTCCCGAGGGCGAGGCGGGCAAGCGCTACCGCAACTACTTCTGGGACGGCCACTCGATGGAGCTCCAGGACTTCAAGAGCACCACCGACGACCCGCGCATCGACCTCACGATCTTCGACCCGGGCACCATGATCACCCTGCTCGAGGACGTGCGCGGCCGGATCGACGACCCGTCGAGCTGGTACGTCAGCCTGGGCTCCGACTCGATCAACGGGACACCGCAGATCTCGGCGTACGCCAACAACGAGTACGGCGAGGGCTCGTACGTCCTGGCGACGGCCGACGGCACGATCACCTATGAGAGCACCTATCCGTAGTCGGCCCCGGACGGGTACCGGTCGCGCATGAGCAGCGACCCGTCCGTCGACCACCCCATCGTCGTGATGGGGGTGTCCGGCTCCGGCAAGTCCACCGTCGGCGCCGCCCTGGCCGGGCGGCTACGCGTCCCGTTCGAGGACGCCGACGACCTCCACCCCTCGGCCAACGTCGCCAAGATGTCGCGCGGCGAGCCGCTGGACGACAGCGACCGCTTCCCGTGGCTGGACCTGATCGGGATGTGGCTGGTCAACCACTCCGACGGCGGGGTGATCGCGTGCTCGGCGCTGAAGCGCAAGTACCGCGACCAGCTGCGCGGACACCTGCCCGAGGTGGAGTTCCTGCTGCTGCACGGCAGCCGTGAGGTGATCGAACAGCGACAGGCCGCCCGGCCCGGGCACTTCATGCCGGCGTCGCTCATGTCGTCGCAGTTCCAGACCCTCGAGCCGCTGGCGCCCGACGAGCGCGGTGTCGTCCTCGACGTCGACCAGAGTGTGGACCAGCTCGTCGCGGGATACCTGGCACTGAAGGGCAACGACGCCTAGGAGGCACCGCCATGCACGCACAGCTCGTCACCGCCGCCGAGGACCTCATCGAACCGGTGGCCCCGGGCTGGCAGCTGGTCACCGCGGCGCTCGTCGCGATCGCGGTGATCGTCGTCCTGATCACGATCGTCAAGCTCAACCCGTTCCTGGCGCTGGTCATCGGCGGCCTGACCGTCGGGATCATCGCCGGCGAGAACGTCCTCGACGTGATCACCTCGTTCACGACGGGCTTCGGCACCACGGCGGCCGGCGTGGGCATCCTGATCGCGCTCGGTGCGATGTTCGCCAAGCTGCTCGCCGACTCGGGCGGGGCTGACCAGATCGTCGACACGATCGTGGGTCGCGCGTCGGGCCGGATGCTGCCGTGGGCGATGGCGCTGGTCGGCGCGATCATCGGCCTGCCGATGTTCTTCGAGATCGGCCTCGTGCTGCTGATGCCGGTCATCTACCTGGTGTCGCGCCGCGCCCAGGTCTCCCTGATCACGGTCGGTATCCCCGCCCTCGCCGGGCTGTCGGCGATGCACGGCTTCGTGCCGCCGCACCCCGGCCCGGTCACCGCCATCGGCCTGCTCGAGGCCGACCTGGGCGTCACGCTCGGCCTCGGACTGGTCGTCGCGGTGCCGACGATCATCGTCGCCGGTCCGCTGTTCGGGGCGATCGCGGGCAAGTGGGTCGTCGTGGACGCGCCCGCGACGTACGACACCAGCGGCGACACCGGCTCCGGTGCGGGCGGCACCGCTGTCGACACGAAGCGCCGCCCGACGTTCCTCGTCACCATCGCGACGGTCCTGCTCCCCGTCGTCCTGATGCTCGCCAAGGCGCTGGCCGACATCGTCATCGACGACCCGGACGACCTGACCCAGCAGATCTTCGACGTGGTGGGCGCGCCGTTCATCGCCCTGCTGATCGGTGTCCTGGTCGCGATGTTCACGTTCGGCACCGGCGTCGGCATGAGCCGCAGCGACGTGTCGGACACGGTGACCGCCAGCCTGCCGCCGATCGCGGGCATCCTGCTGATCGTCTCGGCCGGCGGTGGCTTCAAGCAGGTCCTCGTCGACACCGGCATCGGCACCCTGCTCGCCGACTGGGCCCGCGACGCCGACGTCTCGGTGCTCCTGCTGGCGTGGGTGCTCGCCGTGCTGATCCGCCTCGCGACCGGTTCGGCCACGATCGCGACGATCACCGCGTCCTCCCTGCTGATCGACCTCGTCTCCGGCATGTCCACGACCGAGACGTCGCTCGTGGTGCTGGCCGTCGGCGCGGGCTCGGTGTTCTTCTCGCACGTGAACGACGCCGGCTTCTGGCTGGTGAAGGAGTACTTCGGGATGACCGTCGGCCAGACGATCAAGACGTGGTCGCTGATGGAGACGGTGCTCTCGGTGACCGGCCTGATCGTGGTGCTGGCGGTCGGTGCCGTGATCTAGCCGAGGTCGTAGACGTAGCGGCTCGACGGCACCAGGTCGAGGTCGCGGTCGGCGCCGAACCGCGCCACGCTCGTCATCAGCCTCGTGAACCTGTCGTTGAGCTCGGCGTCGTCGCCTCCGCTGCCGTAGAACGCGTGCATGTCGGTCATGCCCGCGCTCGGGAACAGCTCCTCGACCAGCGCGTCGACCCGCGGCGCGTCGGCGGTGACCGGGCGGACGACGACGTTCTGGACGTAGCCGAACGTCGCCTGCGTGGTCTTGGCGACCGGCGTGTGGTCGACGAGCCAGTGGTGGATCCACTCCTCGCGCGGCTGGTCCTCGGGACGGCGGAGCACGGCGATGTTCGCGAGCGTGTCCATGCGCTCGCCGTCCGCGACCTCCGGCGGCGGGATCGGCCGGCGCTCGTAGATCTCCCAGCCGGCCAGCCGTGAGACCGCCGCGGCCAGGACCTCGGTGACCGGTCCGTCCGGCTCGCCGTCGAGAGCGGTCCAGACGCTGACGATCGCGCCGATCGGCTCGTCGCTGGTCGGGATCCGCATCGCCGGCGCGACCGCCTCGTCGTCGACGTTGACCTGGAGCCGGGTCACGCCGGCGGCGGCCAGCCGCGCGTGCAGGGCCGGGTCGCGCAGGGTGGTCGAGAGGTCGTCGCCCCAGACGGCGTACATCAGCTTGGTCACGGGGTGACGGTAGCGGCCACCTGCGGTCCACAGGCACGGGATCCGGGCGTGATCCACAGGTGTCGCCCGGTCCTGGTTCGGGGTGTCGGCGGTGACGGGAAACGTCGGGGACAGGAACCGAGGACGGAGGGAGCCAGGTGGCCGACATGGACGACGACACGCAGCGTGTCGTGGTGACCCCCGCGCTCGACCCGGCGACCGCCGAGCTGGTCAGCGGTCTCGCCGGCGTCGGGCGCGGGCCACGGCGGCTCTGGCCCGGGCAGCCGGGGCGCCGGTCACCCTGGCTGCCGTGCGCCTCCGGCTGCTGCCTGTCGGTGGAGGAGCGGCCGTCGCGCCGGCCGGGTGACGACCCGGCGGCCTGGCTGCGGTTCCTGGTCCGGGAGGTGCTGGCTCCGCGGGCGGCCGCGCCTCGTCAGCGCGCCCGGCAGCTCGGGCTGCCGGGCGGGCACCGCCTCGACGGTCGGGTGCTGCTGGACCCCGAGGGCCGGCGGCCGCGGCTGGTCGTGGTCAGCAGCAACCGGGTGCGGGTGATCGACCTCGACGGGGACCTGTTCCCGGTCGAACCCGATCGTCCGAGGCGACGACAGCGACGTGGTCCGGGGGAGGTGGTGCCTATAGAGCCGCGCGGTAGACGTCGAGCGTCTGCTCCGCGATCGCCGCCCAGCTGAAGGCGTCGATCGCGCGCTGCCGGCCGGCGCGGCCCATCGCGGCGGCTCGGTCGGGGTCGGTGACGACCTCGGTGAGCGCGGCGGCGAAGTCGGCGACGTAGCGGTCCGGGTCGAGGGGGGTGCCGGTGCCGTCGGTGGCCTGGTCGATGGGGACCAGGCGACCGGTCTCGCCGTCGACGACGACCTCGGGGATGCCGCCGGTGGCGGTGGCCACGACCGCGGTCTCGCACGCCATCGCCTCGAGGTTCACGATGCCCAGGGGCTCGTAGATCGAGGGGCACGCGAAGGCCGTGGCCGCGCTCAGGAGGGCGACGACGTCGGCGCGGGGGAGCATGTCGCGGATCCAGACGACGCCCTCCCGCTCGCGGCGCAGGCCGTCGACGAGGGCGACGACCTCGGCCTCGATCTCCGGGGTGTCGGGGGCGCCGGCGCAGAGCACGATCTGCACGCCGGGCGGCAGCTGGGCGACCGCGCGCAGGAACAGGGGGAGGCCCTTCTGGCGGGTGATCCGGCCGACGAACACGACCGACGGCTGGTCGGGGTCCACGCCCTGGGCGCGGACGCGGTCCGGGTCGGCCACCGGCGACCACAGCTCGGTGTCGATGCCGTTGTGCACGGTGTGCACGCGGGCGGGGTCGACGGCGGGGTAGGACCGGAGCACGTCGTCGCGCATCGCCGCCGACACCGCGACCACGGCGGCCGCGGACTCGTAGGCGGTGCGCTCGACCCACGACGAGACGGCGTACCCGCCGCCGAGCTGCTCGGCCTTCCACGGCCGCATCGGCTCGAGCGAGTGCGCGGTGATGACGTGCGGCACGCCGTGCAGCAGGGCGGCGAGGTGGCCGGCCATGTTGGCGTACCAGGTGTGCGAGTGCACCAGGTCGGTGCCGGCACAGCCGTCGGCGATGGCCAGGTCGACGCCGAGCGTCCTCAGCGCGCCGTTGGCCGAGGCGAGCTCGGCGAGGTCCGGGTAGGACGTCGTGCCCGCCTCGTCGCGCGGGCCACCGAAGGCGTGCACGCGCGCGTCGACGTCGTCGCGCGCCCGCAGCGCGCGGACCAGCTCGGCGACGTGCACGCCGGCGCCGCCGTAGATCTCGGGCGGGTACTCCTTGGTCAGGATGTCGACGCGCATCCCTGGAACGTACCCAGATCGGTCAGCAGGCGTCGGCGTAGGTGCCCTGCGTCATCCCCGGCGCCTCGATCGGGAGCACGCTCGGACGCTTCAACGTGTAGTAGCGGACCCAGTCCATCTGCATCCAGGTCGGGCGCATGGAGGCGCCGTCCACGGCCTGGAGCCGGAACTGCGGCTTGAACTTCACGTTGGAGAGTGCCGCGGGCCGACGCTCGGTGTGCACGACGACCCGGTCGACGAACCAGGAGATGTGGTCGTCGGTCACCTCGACGGCGAACGTGTGGAACCAGCCCTGGGTGAGCGGGAGCGGCGCCGAGTAGGAGAACTCGTTGTTCGGCAGCGTGCGGACCGCGCCGGTGACGGCCGCCTCGTCCTGCGAGTAGGACGCGAGCACGATGCTCTTGGCGCCGCAGCGGTACTTCTTGGCCGGGACGAGCTCCCAGAAGGCGCGGTAGGCCGTGCCGACGTTGCGGTTCTTCTCCCAGACGCGGACGCGGGCCTCCCAGCGGCCGGTCTTGGCCTTCTGCGTGGTCGGCGTCGCCGTGACGGTCCCGGAGGTCGGGTACGCCATCAGCGTGAGCATCCCGTTGCGGGTGACCACGTCGCCGCCGGCGCTCACCGCCCAGTCGCTGCGCAGCGGGTTGACCTCGAACTCGTCCTTCCACGCCTCCACGCCCCAGCGGAACATCTTCGCCGCGTTGGTCGGGTAGATGTACACGGGCGCCGGCGGGTAGCTGCCCCGCTGGGCGTCGAGCCGAGGCGGACGAGGGCGCGGCGCTGCCCGGCTGGTTCACGGCGGTGGTGAGCAGTCCGGACACGGCCACGGCGAGCACGAGCAGCGTCGCCGGGGTACGACGAGGAATCATGCCCTCGACGGTAGGTACGTCGAACGGATCTCGGACGAGTTCGGCGGAAGACCGGACAAGAGGTCAGGTCGTCGCGTAAAGGGCCTGCGTCAGCAGGGGTCCTTGTACTCGCCCTTCCTCATCCCGGGTGCCTTGATCGACTTGGCGTTCTTGCGGCTCAGGTCGTAGTGCCGGACCCAGTCCATCTGCAGCCAGGTGGTGCGGTGCCGGGTCTTCTCCTTGCCCTGGAGCCGGAACCGCGGCCGGTACCTGATGCCGCGCAGGGCGTCGTCACGGCGCTCGGTGTGGATCACCTTGGTGTCGACGAACCACGAGATGTGCTTCTTGGTGATCTCGACGGCGTACGTGTGGAACCAGCCCTGGTGCAGCGGGAGCTTCTTCTTGTAGCTGTACTGGCCCTCCGGCGGGACGCGCACCGCACCGGTGACCTTCTTGTCCTGGCTCTTGTACGACGCCAGCACGATGCTCTTCGCGCCGCACTTGAAGTCGCCGACGGGGATGAGCTCCCAGTAGGCGCGGTAGCGCTCGCCGTTGTGGTTGGTCTCGCGGATCCGGACGCGGGCCTCCCAGCGGCCGTACCGAGCCTTGACGCTCGTCGGCGACGCGGTGATCTTGGTCTGCTTGCCGGTCCCGATCACGGTGAGCATGCCGCTCTGCGTCTTGACCTTGCCCTGCCTGCTCGCGACCCAGTCCTTGCGGAGCGGGTTGACCTCGAACTCGTCGGTCCACTTCGGGACCCCCCACTTGAACACCGTCCCGGCGTTCGTGGGGTAGTGGATGACCTGGTTCGGCGCCGGGATGTGGTCCATCCGGATGCCGAGGCCGGCCTTCTGGGCGGCCTGCGAGGAGCCGCCGACGGAGCCGGCGACGACCAGCGAGACGGCCACGGCCAGGACGATCGTGATCAGCGTGCTGCGACGGGGAAGTCTGGGCATGTCCTCCAACAAAGCACAATCCGACACCCGAGGGCCAGTTCGCGGCGGTTCCGGGTACGAGTGGGTGTGACTAGGTTGGCAGGCATGAGCACCCACCGTCCGAAGGTCCTCGCGATCGTCCTGGCGGGCGGTGAGGGCAAGCGGCTGATGCCTCTGACTGCCGACCGGGCCAAGCCGGGCGTGCCGTTCGCGGGCATCTACCGGCTGATCGACTTCGCGCTCTCGAACGTCGTGAACAGCGGCTACCTGCAGGTCGTGGTGCTCACCCAGTACAAGTCGCACAGCCTCGACCGGCACGTCAGCCAGACCTGGCGGATGTCCTCGATGCTGGGCAACTACGTCTCCTCGGTGCCGGCCCAGCAGCGGGTCGGCAAGCAGTGGTACCAGGGCAGCGCGGACGCGATCTTCCAGTCGCTCAACCTGGTGCGCGACGAGCGGCCGGACATCGTGGTCGTGGTCGGCGCGGACCACGTGTACCGGATGGACTTCTCCCAGATGGTCGACCAGCACATCGACAGCGGGGCTGCCTGCACGGTCGCGGCCATCCGGCAGCCGATCTCGCTGGCCGACCAGTTCGGCGTCATCGACGTCGTGCCGGACGACCCGTCCCGGATCCGCGAGTTCCTCGAGAAGCCGACCGCCCCCGTCGGCCTGCCGGACTCCCCGGAGGAGGTCCTCGCCTCGATGGGCAACTACGTCTTCACCGCCGACGCCCTCGTCGAGGCGGTCACCCGGGACGCGGAGACGCCCGGGCTCGATGCACGACATGGGCGGCGACATCGTGCCCGGGTTCGTGCGCCGCGACCTGGCCGGCGTCTACGACTACAAGGACAACGACGTCCCCGGCTCGACCGACCGCGACCGCGGCTACTGGCGCGACGTCGGCTCGCTCGCGTCGTACCACGCGGCCCACATGGACGTCGTGTCACCGCTGCCGGAGTTCAACCTCTACAACTTCGCCTGGCCGATCTACACGTCGTACGGACCGCAGCCCCCCGCCAAGCTCGTCCAGGGCGCGGACGGCACCAAGGCGACCGTCGACGCGGCGGTGCTCTCGCCCGGTGTCGTCGTGACCGGCGGGTTCGTCGGTCACTCGGTGCTCTCGCCGGCGGTCCGGGTCGGCACCGGCTCCACCGTCGAGGGCTCGGTCCTGCTCAACGGCGTGATCGTCGGCGACGGCGCGAAGGTCCGCAACGCGATCATCGACAAGAACGTCGTCGTCCCGCCGGGCGCGCAGATCGGCTTCGACCCCGCGCACGACGAGGCGCGCGGGTTCCTGGTCCAGGACGGCCTGACGGTGCTGGCGAAGGACCAGGTCGTCCCCGACTAGTGACGCCGACCGCTAGATGACGCCGGCGGCGCGGGCTGCGTCGCCGTACGCCACCGCGAGCGAGGCGACCGTCTCGTGCGCGTTCAGCCCGCTCGGGTTCGGCACGACCCAGAGCTCGGCGCCGGCCAGCGCCTCCGGCTGCTTCCCCGGTACGGCGCCGCGGACCGAGAACGCGGTGCGGTAGGCCGTGATCCCGAGGAGTGCGACGACGCGCGGTCGGGTCCGCTCGACGGTCTCCACCAGAGCGCCGGCCGCCCTCGCGGAGCTCGTCGGCGGTCAGCTCGTCGGCCCGCGCCGTGGCCCGGCGCACGACGTTGGTGATGCCGATGCCGCGGGACCGGAAGTAGTCGCGGTCCTCGTCGGTCATCCCGTCCGAGGCGTCGACGGGCCGGTCGATGATGCCCGCCGCGAGCAGCGCCGGGTAGAACCGGTTGCCCGCCCGCGCGAAGTGCGTCTGCACGGCCGCGGTCCACAGTCCGGGGTTGATCCCGACGAACAGCAGCTTCAGCGGCTGGCCGGGGCCGGGCAGCAGGTCGGGCACCTCCGCGTCGTAGAACGCCTCGAGCTCGGCGCGGGTGAAGCGGGCCACCCGCGCACTCAACCACGCCGCGCGGAACCCCACCCCGTGGGCTACCGTCCCAGGGTCATGCGTGCACGTCTCGGATCCTTGCTCCTGGTCGCGACCCTCGCCCTCACCGCGTGCGGTGACGAGAAGCCCGGCGAGGCCGACGACGAGCCGCGCGGCGAGATCTCCTACGACCTGGTCGAGATGGTCACCGAGACCGCGGTCGGGGGGATGACCTCGCCCGGCGCGGTCGCCCTCACCGACACGACGGCGGTCCAGCAGTTCTCCGGCCAGTTCGAGGACGACCGGATGCAGACCCGGCTGATCGAGGCGTTCAACGACCTCACCGTGCCCGACGACAAGGCGGCGTACGCCGCGGTCGTCGCGATCGGCTGCGAGGTCCCGCCGGACGTCGTCGTCACCAGCACCGACACCGGGATCCTCATCGAGGGCACCAAGCCGTCGACGAAGCCGGTCCAGTGCATCGCGCCGATGACCTCGGTCGCGATCGTGCTGGTCGACGAGTCGGTCGTCGGGTAGCGCCTAGGGAGCCGGCGGGTCGTAGAACAGCTCGAGCCCGTTCGGCACCTCGCGGGGCTTGCCGTCCGACGGGGTGTTGACCACCCGGACCTTGCCGTTCCGCTTCCGCGCGACCATCGTCGACGAGCCGCCGCCGTCCAGGTTGAGCGCCTCGTACGCCCCGAGCTGCTCCATCAGCGCGGCCAGCTCGACCATCGTGTAGCCACGGCTGAACGGCACCCGGCCGTCGACGACCAGCAGGATCAGGCCGGTGCGGTCCTCGGTGATGCCGATGGCCGTGCGCGGGTGCAGGTCCCGGTCGTCCACGGCCTTCTTCTTGCCGTCGCGGATCAGGAACACGTTGCCGGTGATCGCGACCCGCGGCTTCGGGTCGAGGGTCGCCTTGACCGTCAGCCTCGTCCCGGGCACCAGCCCGCGCATCGAGTTGGCGCCCTGGTCGCGGCCGATGAGGACCTTGCCCTTGACGTCCAGCTTCTTCGGGAACCGGCGGGTGTTCTCGGTGACCTTGCCGTTGCGCACCACCACCATCCGGGTGTGGTTCTTCTGCCCGTCGACCACGCGGTGGTCGTAGAGGGTGCCCCACTTCTCGGTGTAGAGCCCGATCCCGCCCTGCCGCACCGTCGGCGAGTTCACGGTCTGGATGTCGAGCTCGGGGTACTGCTTGATCACCGCGTCGGCGTACAGGAAGTCGATGTCCGGCTGGCCGCTGCGCGTCAGGAAGAACGCGCAGTTCCAGCCGCTCTCCGGGCCGTGCAGCATCTTGCGCTGCCGGTCCCGGCCGACCCCGAGGGGCGCATTCGTGTCGCCGATGTCGAAGAAGTCGCCGTTCACGCCGGCGATCCCGCCGTCGGCCAGCACGGTCTGGAGCAGGGGTGCGCGCGACGAGACGTCCTTGCGACCTGCGTAGTCGAGGCTGATCCCGGGCGTGGTGAGGTCGACCCGCATCAGGTGCCCGCGGATCGGCCCGCGCGCGTCGACGAGGTCGAACTCCTCGTAGGTGATGCCCGGCACGACCTGCCACGAGGCCCGCGTCGTCCAGGTCGCCCGAGCACGCCGCGACGGCGGCACCCAGGGTGCGATCGCGCCCTGCACGCCGTCCGACGTCTGTGGCCTCTTCTGGCGGTCGGGGGCCGGTGCGTGGGCGCCGTCGGCACCGACCGGCACCTGCCCCACCAGCACCATGGCTCCCGCGAGCAGGCCAGCGCCCAGCGACCTTCGCACCCGTGTCACCTGATCGAGGGTACGTCGGCGAGGACGGCACGACGGGCAGGCGGGTGACCGTGTTGGCTCTGGCAAGAGCGGTCAGGCGCAGGGGACGTCGTGCACCTCACGGAGGCCTTCGCGGTCACCGGGACCGAACCCGTCCTGACCGACGTACTCCTCGTTCATGAGCTCGCCCTCGTCGTCGACGTCGTCGAGCCCCAGGACGTGACCGAGCTCGTGGGCGAGCCGCATGACCGGCTCCTGCTCGTCGGAGAGCGTCGCCAGCTGCTCCTCGTCCAGGGCGACGGCGCTGCTGAAGTAGTACGAACGGGCCCGCTTCACGACCCCCTGGGGGAAGGTGACGCCGACGGTGCTCCCGGCCAGCTCGGGCACCTCGTCCGGGTCTGCCCAGGAGATCAGCAGCGGCACCCCGCGCTGGCTGGGTCCCTGGACGGGTCTGGCCTCGCTCGTGCCGACGTACTCGAGCTCGAAGCCGCTGGCGTCGGCGGCCAGGCGGACGGCTGAATCGACGATCCGCTCCCAGTCCTCAGGTGCGTCCTCGGGGTTGACCGCGTAGCGGATGGGCGTGCACGGGTCCCAGCCGACTCCGCCGCCGTTGCGGGCGTCGATGAGGAACGCGTGCTCGCCGTGCTCCCCGGGGTCGACGAGGTCGCGCACCCGGTCGCGGACGCCGGTCCCGGCAAGGGTGGGGTCCACGACCCAGGCCAGTACCGCGACCGCCACCGTCGCGAGCAGTGCACGACGCGTCCAGCGGAGGATGCGGGTGCGACGCGGCTCCTCGGCCCGGGCGAACTCGGCCATCCGGCGCTCGGTCGCGCGGACGCGCTCGCGCTGGTCGCGCCGGGCAGCACGCCGATCGAACGGGTCCACCGCACCATTGTGGCGTCAGGTGCAGGGCTGGTCGTGCAGGATCTGCAGGCCCTCGACGTCACCGTCGCCGAAGCCGTTCTGGCCGACGTACTCCGGGTTCATCAGCTCGCCGGTGTCGTCGACGTGGTCCAGGCCGAGGACGTGGCCGAGCTCGTGGGCCAGGATCAGCTCCTGCGCGCGCGACCGGCCGCCGACCATCATCTGCTGGGCGGCCTCCTCGTCGAGGACGACCAGGCCCGCCACGAAGCGCACCCTCGCGCCCTGGCGGACCGGGGTCGAGCCGCCGATGCCGACGGCCTTGCCGGACAGCTTGGGCTCCTCGTCGGCGGTGGCCCAGGCGATCAGGACGGCGTGCGTCTCGTCGTCCTCGATCGGGCGCTGGCCGAAGGTCCGGTCGTCGGTCTCGCCGTCGTAGGTGAAGTCGAAGCCGCTGGCGTCCTCGACCTCCTCGACGCTGGACTCGACGACGTCCTCCCAGTTGCCGGGCGCGCCCTCGGGGTTCACGACGTAGTGGATCGGCTCGCAGGGGTCCCAGCCGACGGGCCGGTTGTCGGGGCCGTCGAGGACGAACGCGTACGTCGACGTCCCGCGGACGTCGTCGACGAACCGCCGGAGCCGCTCACCGGTCGCGGTCGGGCTCTTGAACGCGACGAAGATCAGCAGCGCCATCACGACGAGCAGTCCGGGCAGCACCGGACCGCTGCTGCGGCGGCGTCGTACCCGCGGTGCCCGCCGGTGCCGGGGGATCCGCCCGAGCGGGTCGCCGCCGAGCTCCTGGCTGGGCATGGACCCGAGGCCGTACTGCTGGTCGAGGCGGTCCAGCTCCTCGAGAGCGCGGTGCATGTCGCGCGCCCAGCGCTCGCGCGCCTTGCGCTCGCGCCGGCTCTCCCTCACGAACGAATTCTCCCCGACCGGGCCAAGATCAACCGCACGGAACGTCGTGCAGCGCCTCGAGGCCGTTGATGTCGCCCTTGCCGAGGCCGTCCTGGCCGGTGTACGACGCGGCCATGAGCTGGCGTGGGTCGGCGACGTGGTCGAGCCCGAGGACGTGACCGATCTCGTGCTCGAGGATCAGCTGCTGGGCGCGGCTGCTCATCGGGTCGTACGTCCGGCTGTGCGACTCGCGGTCGAGCGCGATGGACCCGGTGACGAGTCGCAGCCGACCGTCGACCGTCATCGGCGCGGCCCCGCCGAGGCCGACCGTGTTGCCCTGCAGCGAGTGCATCCGGCCCTGGCTCGACCAGATGATGAGGATCGGCTCGCCGCGGGTGGCGCCGGGAGACCACGCGCCGCTCAGCACCCGGTTCTTGGTCTCGCCGGCGTCCATGAACACGAACCCGCTGTGCTTCTCGATGTCGTCGAACGCCGCGGTGACCATGGCCTGCCAGTCGTCCGGCGCGCCCTCGGGGTTGACCTGGTACCGGATCGCCGAGCAGTGGTCCCAGGTGACCGGGTCGCCGTTGGCGGGGTCGGTGCCGATGAACGCGTAGCTGTTGTGGCCGAGGAACAGCGCGCTCGCGACCGGCCGCACCACCAGCACGCCGACGAGCAGCACCGCGCAGATCACGAGGACGGCGATGAGTGCCCGGTTGCTGCGCCGCTGTGGCTGCAGGGGTGGTGGCTGGGGGTATGCCGGGGGCGCGCCGAGCACCGGCTCCCCGAACGACCCGTCCATGCGCAGAAGTATCAGTCGGCCTTTCCGGGCTTGTCCGCCGAACGCTGTCATCCACAGATCGCATCCGAGGCGTTCCGTTGGACGGGTCGAATCGCTAGGTTCGGAATCGCCGATCGGCTTCTCGGGAAGGACCCTGTCGGATGACCCGTCGACGTGCCCTCGTGGTGGCGGTGCTGCTCGCGTGCCTCGCTGCGTGCGAGGACTCGCCCACGCCTGACATTCCGGACCCGACGCCGTCCTCCACGAGCCCCACGGTCAGCGACTCGACCAGTCCGACCGAGGCGACGCCGACGGTCGCGGCGTTGACGCCTGAGGAGACGGTGCGGGCTTGGGTTGATGCCTGGAACGCAGGCCTTGCGCGACGGGGACACGCACCGCTTCAGGAACTTCAGACGCCGGACTGCTTGGATGTGCGACGGCTCTTGGACGCCGATCGAGCAGATGTTATCGAGGCGGGCGGAAGCTTTGATGGAGGCGGATGGACGATCGTCCAAGCTGACGGCTGTAGAACGAGACCGACGCAGCAAGTGCGGCTTGACTCAGCGCGTGGATGTCGCAGGCGGGTCCACGGTTCACGCGAGCGGCGCAGGACCCGGTCACCTACGAGGCAGACGAAGCGCATCGATGCGTTTCGACGTCTCACGCGCGGCGCGAGTGCTGGCGTGTCGACGTCATCGAGGTTCTCTCGTGAGGCCGGTCCTTCGCTGTCTGCAGTTGGCTGATTGGGCTTCTGCTGATTGCGCCAGTCCCGCGGCCGCTGACGAATGCCGACCTGTCAACGAGCACGAGGGTTCGTTCAATGGAGTCACCTACGTGGGCATCGTTGAGGTTTGCGATGGCGACGACGCAGCCGGTCGCGACGACCGATCTGGTGGACCCGCCGCGGGACTCCGATCTCGGACACCATCTGCGTCCGGACGGCGATCAGCGCAGGGCATGGACCCATTCGAGTTCTGCGACATCCCGCCCGAGGATGTCGAGGACCTGATCACGCCCGGACTCGTCGCGACCGCCTTCCAGCAGATCCCGCTGCCGCCGTCCGAGCTCCAGGTCCAACCGGCCAACGGCCGCACGCTGGTCAACTTCGACACGAACTTCTTCACCGAGACCGGCCCGTTCGACCGCACCGTGACGCTGCTCGGCCAGCGGGTCGACCTGCACATCGTGCCGAGCGGGTTCGGCTGGCGGTTCGGCGACGGCGACGTGCTGGCGACCGACCACGCAGGAGCGCCGTACCCGGACCTCCGCATCACCCACGACTACCAGCGCAAGGGCCGGGTCCGGCCGTCGGTCGACACGACGTACACCGCGACGTACCGGGTCAACGGCGGCCCGTGGGCGGCCGTCCCGGGCAGCGTCACCATCCCGGGTCCTGCGGTGGGCCTCGAGGTGCTGACGGCGACGCCGGTGCTCGTCGGCTACGACGGGCGATGACTGCCCTAGGTTGACCGGGTGGGGTCGTGGAACACGTTCGTCGAGGGCGACAACCTCGACGTGCTGCCCACGGTGGCGGCGGAGTTCGGCGAGGTCGACCTCGTCTACATCGACCCGCCGTACAACACCGGCAACGACGTTCGCGTACGCCGACGACATCCGCGCCGGGGCCGGGCTGACCCGGCACCAGGCGTGGGTGGCGATGATGCGGCCGCGGCTGGAGGCGGCGCGCGCGACGATGAGCGAGCGGTCGGCGATCTTCGTGAGCATCGACGACAACGAGGTGGCGCACCTGCGGCTGCTGATGGACGAGGTGTTCGGCGAGGCGAACTTCCTGGCGCAGGTCGTGGTCAACCTGAACCCGAAGGGGCGGCAGCTCGGGAACGGGTTCGCGACCAGCCACGAGTACCTGCTCGTCTACGCCAAGGACGCGCGGACGACGGTGCTCGACGCGAGCAGCGCGGAGAGCGTCGACGAACGGGACTTCCCGCTCGCCGGGGCGGACGGCCGGCGGTACCGGCGGCTGCCGCTGCGCAACACGAACAAGAAGTTCAACCCGGTGACGGCGCCGACGCTGCACTTCCCGGTGTGGGGCGACCCGGAGACGGGTGCCGTGCGGACGGCGCCGTTCGAGGGCGCCGTCGAGATCACGCCGGTGTTCGGCGACGGACGCCCGGCGGTGTGGCGCTGGAGCCGGCCGCTGATCGACGAGCGCCCGGACGACCTGGTGTGCCGGCGGATCAAGGGCGTGCGCGGGGGAGCGGGTCGACGTGTTCCAGAAGGACTGGCTCGCACCGCGACGCACGCGGCAGCCGTCGGAAGAAGCTGCAGACCATCTGGCTGGCCGAGGAGGTGGGGTCGACCGACACCGCGGTCGCCGAGCTCAAGGAGATCGTCGGGCACGTCTTCGAGTCGCCGAAGCCGACCGGCCTGGTCAGGCGGATCCTCGGCACGATGCCCGACGACGTCCTGGTCCTCGACTTCTTCGCGGGCAGCGGGACGACCGGGCACGCGGTGGCGCTCGCGAACGAGGCGGACGGCGGGTCGCGGCGCTGCGTGAGCGTGAACTCGGCCGAGCCGACGCGCGAGGGGTCGAACGCCCGGAACGCCGGGCTGCTGACCGTCGCCGACATCACCCGGGCGCGGCTCCGCGCCGTCGCTGCCAGACACGGGGGCGGCCTCGACGAGAGGCCGTGACGCTCAGACCCCGGCGGCCTTCTCCAGCGCCTTGACCTCGTCGTCGAGGTAGGTCAGCAGCCGCTGCAGGTGCGGCACCGTCCGGCGGCAGCCGGTGAGCCCGAACGCCATCTGGCCGTCGTACGACGTGCAGGTGATGTTGAGGGCCATGCCGTTGATCGGGATCGACAGCGGGTAGGTGCCGGTGAGCCGGGCGCCGTTCCAGTAGTGCGTGGTGCGCGGGCCCGGCACGTTGCTGATGATCACGTTGTACGGCGGCCGGATGATGCCCTGCATCCGCAGCATCGGCGTGAGGATCGCCGGGGCCTGGCCGATCGCGCTCATGGCCAGGATCTGCACCGGCGTCATCGACGACAGCGCCTCCTTGCCGTCCTTCATCGAGCGGTGGATGGTCGCGAGGCGGTCGGCGGGGTCGTTCTTGTCGGTCGCCATCTGGACCATGATCGAGCCGACCGCGTTGCCGCCCTCGGACGAGGCGACCTGCGACTGCTTGGCGTTGAGGCCGACCGGCACCATCGAGACGAGCGGCGCCTCGGGGAGCGCGTCGAGCTCGAGCAGGTAGGTGCGCATCGCGCCCGAGCACATCGCGATGACGACGTCGTTCAGCGTCGTGCCGGTGGCCTTGCCGATCGCGCGGAGGCGCTCGATCGGCCAGTCGTCGGCGGCGAAGCGCCGGGATCCGGTGATGTTCTGGTTGAGGATCGTCCGTGGTGCGTAGAGGGAGAGCGCCGAGGTCTCGTTCCTGAGCCCCTTGCTGATCGTCTTGACCAGCGCGCTCGGCATCCCGGCGGCCTCGGTGGTGATGCCGAGGGCGGTCCGCAGGGCGGTCATCGGCACCTCGGACAGGCTGAGGTCGGCGGACTTCTTCTTCGACGCACGCGGGCCCTTGGCGGCCCAGGGGGCACCCATGTTCCGCTCGTCGGGGTCGGTGCTCAGCACGCTGGCGAGCAGCCGCATCGCGGAGACGCCGTCGACGAGGGCGTGGTGGGTCTTGGTGTACATCGCGACCCGGCCGTCGCGGAGGCCCTCGATGACGTGCGCCTCCCAGAGCGGGCGCTCCCACGCGAGGCGGGTGCTGTGCAGCCGCGACGCGAGCTCGAGCAGCTCGCGGATGCGACCCGGCTTGGGGAGCGCGCTGTGCCGCACGTGGTGCTCGATGTCGAACTGCTCGTCGTCCTTCCACACCAGCTGGGCGCCGGTGCGGAGCGAGCGGTAGGGGTGCTTGAGGAACAGGGGAGCGATCTCGTCGACGTCGCGCATCTGCTCGAACATCTCGCGGACGTAGTTGCGCCCCGCCCCCTCGGGCTTCTGGAACAGCTGCAGCCCGCCGACGTGCATCGGCATGTTGCGGTTCTCCGCGAGCAGGAAGCCTGCGGACGTCGGGTCGATCGGTGTGACCACCTGGAAAACCTCGCTGTCGCTGTGATGGCGGATGCTGACGGTGCTCGTGCTCCCTGTGTGGCGGATCCTCCCCTGTGGTGACGACGGCCACAAGGCCACCCCAGCACGGCCCTCCAACCTCCACAGGTCGGTGTGCCGCGGGCTCGTCCACAGGTCCGGCCCGGAGGGCGCGCCGCGGTCCCCGGACGTTCCTAGCGTTCGTGCCAGCACCGGACCTCGCCGGTGCCCGACGACCAGGAGGCCCCGTGACCGTGCTGCCGAGGCTCCTGCTCGTCCTGGTCCTCCTCGTGCCGCCCACCATCGCCCTCGGCACCGCGGACGGGTCCGCGGCGGATCTGCGGGCGCCCGCGGTCTGGCACGATCAGGCGACATGGACGGATCGGTCGCAGGCTCGTTCGACCGGGCCGTCGCACGCGGCCGCGTGTCCGTGCGCGCGCGGCTCGCCCGGGTCGGCGACAAGGGCTTCCACATCGCGCAGTGCGCGATCGCCGCCGGCGTCGCCTGGCTGATCGCCGCGGACCTCCTGGGCCACCAGACGCCGTTCTTCGCGCCGGTGGCGGCGGTGGTCTGCCTCGGCACGTCGTACGGGCAACGGCTGCGCCGGGTGGCGGAGGTGACCCTGGGGGTCGCCCTGGGCGTCTTCCTGGCCGACCTGCTGGCCATCGTCATCGGCTCGGGCTGGTGGCAGCTGATCGTGGTCGTGTCGCTGTCGATGACGCTGGCTCTGCTCCTGGACGGCGGGCAGCTGCTCGTGATCCAGGCGATGGTGCAGTCGATCATCATCAGTGCGTTGGCTCCTGCGCCCGGGGACGCCCTGATCCGCGTCAGCGACGCCGTGATCGGCGGTGCGGTGGCGCTCGTCGCGGCGACCGTCGTCCCGGCCGCGCCGCTGCGGCGACCGCGCGAGCAGGCGGCGGTCGTGATCCGCAAGATCGCCGCGCTCCTGCGGGCGGCGGCCGAGGTGATGGTCGACGGCCAGGCGGACCGCGCCATGGCGCTGCTGGCGGACGCGCGGTCGACCGACGTCCTCATCCGCGAGCTGCAGGCGGCCGCCGACGAGGGCATGGCGGTGGTGACGTCGTCTCCGTTCCGGGTGCGGCACCGGGCCGACATCCGCCGGCTGATCGACCTCGTCGAGCCGATGGACCGGGCGCTGCGGAGCACGCGCGTCCTGGTGCGGCAGACAGCCGTGACCGCGTACCACGACGTCCCGGTGCCGAAGTCCTACTCGCTGCTGGCGATGGACCTGGCCGACGTGACCGACATGGTGGCCGACGAGCTCGAGGCCGACCGGCTGGCGATCAACGCGCGTGAGGCCGTGCTGGCGATCGGCGACGCGTCCGGACTGGTCGAGCGGTCCGGCGAGCTGGCCGCCGAGGTGGTACTGGCCCAGCTCCGCTCGGTCGTGGTGGACCTGTTGCTCATCACCGGGATGAGCCAGATCGAGTCGACCGAGGCGCTGCCTCCGCCACCTCGATGAGCGCACCGGTCCACCACTGGGTCCTGCACATCGACATGGACCAGTTCATCGCCGCGGTGGAGGTCCTGCGGCGTCCGGAGCTGGTCGGGCTGCCGGTCGTCGTCGGCGGCGACGGCGACCCGACGAAGCGCGGCGTCGTGGCCACGGCGTCGTACGAGGCCCGCGAGCGGGGGGTCGGGTCGGGCATGCCGATGCGCACCGCGCTCAAGAAGATCCCCGATGCGGTGTTCCTGCCGGCCGACCGCGAGGCGTACGACGAGGCGTCGACCGGCGTGATGGACACGCTCCGCTCGCTGGAGTGGGGCGGCGCGCCAGTGGTGGTCGAGGTGCTGGGCTGGGACGAGGCGTTCCTGGCGGCCGGCCCGGACGCCACGGGCGAGCGCGGACCCGGTGGAGTTCGCCGCGCACATCCGGGAGGCGGTGCTCGCCGCGACGCGGTTGCACTGCTCGGTGGGCATCGGCGACAACAAGCTGCGGGCCAAGATCGCGACCGAGTTCGGGAAGCCGCGGGGCAGCTACGTGCTGACCGACGAGAACTGGTTCGAGGTGATGGGCGAGCGACCGACCCAGGCGCTGTGGGGGATCGGCCGGCAGACGTCGAAGAAGCTGACCGCGCTCGGCATCGACACGGTCGCGCAGCTGGCGGCGTCCGACGCGCGGGTGCTGGCGGCGGAGCTGGGCCCGACGATGGGTCCCTGGTACCACCGGATCGGCCGCGGGGTCAGCGACAGCGCGGTGAGCGCCGAGCCGTGGGTGCCGCGGGCGCACGGTCGCGAGACGACGTTCCAGGAGGACCTCGAGGACTGGGACCGGATCGCCGACGAGGTCCGGGCGCTCACCCGGCGCGTGGTCGAGGACATCGACAAGGAGGGCCGGCCCGCGGCCCGGGTCGGCCTGAAGCTGCGCTACAAGCCGTTCTTCACCATCACCCGCAGCCTGACCCTGCCGGCGACGACCAACGACCCGGAGACGCTCGCCGAGGCCGCGGTGTCGCTGCTGGACCGGGTCGAGCACGACCGGCCGGTGCGGCTGCTGGGCGTGCGGCTGGAGATGGTCGAGCCCGAGGGCGGCTACTGACCGAGGCTCTCGCGCAGCTCGCGCACCACGGAGTCGACCACCGCGACGAGGTCGCCGCCGGTGGCCGCGGAGACCGCCCGCTGCCGCTGGTACGACGCGCCGCGGGCCGGGATCTCGAGCACCGAGGCCAGCTCGGCCGAGCAGCCGAGGCGCGCGGCGACGGGCTCGAGCCGCGCGACCTCGTCGGCCAGGTCGTCGGTCACCAAGCGCTCGGTCGAGCGGTCGTCGAGGATGACGATCGCGTCGAGGCCGTACCGGGCGGCGCGCCACTTGTTCTCCTGGACGTGCCACGGCGGCATCGTCGGCAGCTCCTCGCCGCCGGCGAGCCGGGTGTCGAGGTCGACGACCAGGCAGTGCATCAGCGCGCTGAGCGCGGCGAGGTCCTCGACGGTGGAGACGCCGTCGCAGACCCGGTTCTCGAGGGTCCCGAGCTTGGGCGCGGGACGCAGGTCCCAGCGGATCTCGTCGAGCTCGTCGATGACGCCGGTGGTGACCAGGTCGGCGGCGTACGACTCGAACTCCGCCCAGTCGGCGAACTGGAACGGCAGCCCGGCCGTCGGCAGCTGCTGGAACATCAGGGCCCGGTTCGAGGCGTACCCGGTGTCCATCCCGGCCCAGATCGGCGACGACGCGGACAGCGCCTGGAGGTGCGGGTAGTACCGGAGCAGCGCGGACAGCACGGGCATCACCCGCGACCGGTCCGGCATGCCGACGTGGACGTGCACGCCCCAGATCAGCATCTGGCGGCCCCACCACTGGGTGCGGTTGATCAGCTCCTCGTACCGGTGCCCCTCGGTCAGCTCCTGCGCGGTCCAGGAGGCGAACGGGTGCGTCCCGGCGCCGTACAGGTCGAGCCCGAGGTCGTCACCGGCGACGACGACGACCTCCAGCGCCTGCCGCAGCTCGGTCATCGCCTCGGGCACGGTGTGGCAGATCCCGGTGACCACCTCGACGGTGTTCTTCAGCAGCTCCTTGTGCAGCCGCTCCGGGTTCGGCAGCCGGGCCTTCGCCCGGGCGAACAGGTGGGCGGCCTCGTTGCGCAGGTCGCGGGTCCGCCGGTCGACGATCGCCAGCTCCCACTCCACGCCGAGCGTCGGCTCGGCCGAGGCGTGGAAGTCGATCCGCACGGTTCAGCCTGTCACAGGGGGAGGGGGCACGGCCGACGCGAGGCGGCGACCCGCCTCCGCCCACTTGTCGGGGCCGGCGTCGTCGACGACGAGCCCGAACAGCTCGGCGTCGTCGCTGACCTCCTCCGTCCGGCCCGCCCAGCGCAGGAGCGTGTTGGCCGAGTGGTAGCGGACGAGGTACTCGGCGTCGGCCACCCCGGCCGCCAGCGCCTCGACGAGGGCGGGCGTCGGCGGGAACGCCTTGAGCCGCATCGCGGCGTCGATCCGGACTCCCCAGTGCACCCCCGAGCCCAGCACCTCGACCACGGGCGCCGACCACTCCGGGGACCCGGTGAGCGCGAACAGGGAGGCGCCGGCCTCGAGCCGGACGCCGGCGTTCGCGCCGGGCAGGGCCTCGGTCAGCATCCGCACGAACGTCGCGCGCTGCTCGTCGGTCAGGGCCAGCTCGCGCGGCGTGTGCGCGGCCAGGGCGTCGCCCTCGGCGATCCCGGCCGCGAGCATCGCCGTGGCCAGGGCCGGGTCCGCCTCGAACCGCGAGCGGAACTCGTAGAAGTCCGGCCCGTCGTGCCAGACCAGGTAGGGCTCGCCGAACGCCGACTCCCGGTACGTGGCCCAGTCGCTCATCGGCCGGCGAAGCCGTCGAGCACCGGGAACCACCGGTCGGCCGCGCCGTCGAACGGCGCCCGCCGCTCGCGGACGGCGGCGAACACCTCGTCCTTGGTCGACTCGGCCAGCGCGATCACCTCGGCCGGGTACCCGTACAGCACCTGGTGCTCGGCGAACTCGTCCTCGTCGTCGACGTACACCTCCCCGTCCAGCGCCTCGATCACGTCGAGGTCGAGGTCGACCGCGCGCACGACCGAGCCGTCCCAGGAGGGGACCGAGGTCATGTCGACGTAGGTCAGGCAGTCGCCTCCCGCGCTGTGGAACGTGCCCAGCCAGGCGCTGCCGTCGGTGGGCACCAGCCCGACCTGGTTCTGGACGGGCCGCACCTCCATCCCGGGTCGCCGCATCAGCGTGCGGCTGGGGAAGCCCAGCCAGTCACCGTGCTCGTCCGACCCGAGGTAGAGCCCGTCGAACTCCCAGTGCGGCAGCTCGCCCCACTTGGTCAGCTCGACGCGGATCGGGTCGCCGGGAGTGGGAGGCACCCGCACAGTTCTACTACTCGTGGACGGTGACCTTGGCGGGCACCACCTTCGGGGTCGCCTTGGCGACGACGTCCTGGTAGCGCGACCCCAGCAGCCGGGCGAAGTGGTGCATCGCGTGCGCGTCGAGGCCGACCAGGACCCGGGCGCGGTTCTTCAGGATGCCGTTGACGATGATCTCGGCGGCCCGCTCGGGGGTCATCTTGGCCAGCTTCTTGTCGAACAGCTGGGAGGTGGCCTCCTTGTCCTCCTTGGCCGAGACCCGCGAGTTGCGCACGATGTCGGTCTTGATGCCGCCCGGGTGCACCGAGGTGACGCCGACGGGGTGACCGGCGATCAGCATCTCCTCGCGCAGCGCCTCGGACATGCCCCGGACGGCGTACTTCGTGGCGTTGTAGATCGACTGGCCGGGCATCGAGATGAGGCCGAAGAGCGACGACAGGTTCACGACGTGGCCGTCGCCCGAGGCGATCAGGTGGGGCAGGAACTCCTTGGTGCCGTGGACGACGCCCCAGAGGTTCACGCCGACGATCCAGTCGATGTCGTTGTACTCGAGGTCGGTGAAGTCGCCGGTCAGCGAGACGCCGGCGTTGTTGACGATCACGTTGACCCGGCCGAACGACTGGACGACGTCGAGGGCGTACCGGCCCATCGCGTCGCGGTCGGCGACGTCGAGACGGTCGCTGCGGACGGTCAGCGCGCCGGCCTTCTTGGCGAGCTCCACGGTCTCGGCCAGGCCGGCCTCGTTGACGTCGGAGAGCGCGAGCAGCGAGCCGCGGCGCGCGCAGTTGAGCGCGAGGGCGCGGCCGATGCCGGAGCCCGCGCCGGTGATCACGACGACCTTGTCGTCCAGCGTCCTCATGCGGAGACGTCCTCCTTGGTGGCGACGGGTGACCCCGCGCGGGTGAGCGTGTAGGCGTCGGCGTCGAACGACGCCAGGCGGCGGCGGAAGTCGATCGTCGAGTACGGCCACAGCGTCGTGTTCCTGCCGTGCGAGTCGAGGTACCAGCTGTCGCAGCCGCCGGCGCTCCAGACGGTGCGCTTCATCCGCTTCTGGAGCGCCTCGTTGTACGCGTCGGTCTCGGCCCGGCCGACCTCGACGGCGGCGTACCCGCCCTTGCGGAGGGTCTTGAGCGCCGAGCGGATGTAGGCGACCTGGGACTCGATCATGAAGACCATGCTCGAGTGGCCCAGGCCGGTGTTGGGCCCGACGATGAAGAACAGGTTCGGGAAGTTCGGCACGGCCGTGCCCTTGTACGCCGCCATGCCGGACTCGCGCCACTGGTCGGCCAGCCTGCGGCCGCCCTTGCCCACGACGTGCTCGGTGATCGGCAGCTCGGTCGTGTAGAAGCCGGTGGCGACGACCAGGACGTCGATCTCGCGCTCGGTCCCGTCGGCGGTCACGATCGAGCTGCCCGTGACCTTCGCGATCGGGTCGGTGACCACGTCGACGTTGTCGGCGGCGAGCGCCGGGTAGTAGTCGTTCGAGATCAGCACCCGCTTGCAGCCGAAGGTGAAGCGCGGCATGACCTTCTCGCGCAGCTCGGGGTCCTTGATGCCCTTCTTGAGGTTCTTGATGGCCGCCGTCTGGGCGGGCTTGGAGATCTTGGGCCACAGCGTGAACGACGGGACGGTGACCTCCTTGGCGGCGTACACGCCCGCGCGGTAGGCGCGCTGCAGGCCGGGGACCCAGCGCAGCGCCTTCTTCTCGAGGTCGCCGTACGTCCGGTCGTTGCGCGGGATCACCCACGGCGCGGTCCGCTGGTAGACGTCGAGGTGGCCGACGACCTTCTGGAGCTCGGGCGTGATCTGGATCGACGACGCGCCGGTGCCGATGATGGCCACGCGCTTGCCGGCCAGGTCGACGTCGTGGTCCCACTGCGCGGAGTGGAACAGCGCGCCCTGGAAGGTCTCGATGCCCTCGATCTCGGGCAGCCTCGGCTCGGACAGCCCGCCCGCGCCGACGATGACGGTGCGCGCGGACCAGGTGCCGCCCGACGTGGACACGGTCCAGCGCTGCGACGCCTCGTCCCACGTCGCGTCCTCGACCGTGGTGTCGAACACGAACCGGTCGAGCGTGCCGGACTTCGCCGCGACCTTCCTCAGGTACGCCTGGATCTCGGGCTGCGGGGAGTACGACGACGACCAGTCGGGGTTCCGTGCGAAGGAGAACGAGTAGAGCTGGCTCGGCACGTCGCAGGCGGCGCCGGGGTAGGTGTTGTCGCGCCACGTGCCGCCCACGTCCGCGCCGCGCTCGACGACGACGAAGTCGCGCTCGCCGTCCTCCTGCAGCTTGATCGCCGCGCAGAGCCCCGCGAACCCGGAGCCGATGATGAGGTGGTCGACGGTGCGCACGTCGGCGCGTGTCTCAGCCATGGCTCGACGCTATTGGCGATATTGAACAACTGTCAATAAGATGCAGCGACGTGAGCACGACCACAGCACGGACCCGGCTGAGCCCGGACCGCCGCCGCGAGCAGCTGCTCGACCTCGGCGTCCGGCTGCTGGCCACCCGGTCGCTCGACGAGCTGTCCATCGACCTGCTCGCCGAAGAGGCCGGCATCTCCCGTGGCCTGCTCTACCACTACTTCGGCACCAAGACGGCCTTCCACGAGGCCGTCGTCCGGCACGCCGCCGACGACCTGGTGGCGCAGACTGCCCCGCCGCCCGGGGGAGAGCCGCTGGAGCGACTGCTCGCCTCGGTCGCGGCGTACGTCGACTACGTGCTCGCGAACTTCGAGGGCTACGTGTCGCTCGTGCGTGGCGCCGCCGGCGGCAGCGACGCGCTGCGCGCCATCTACGACGGCGTCCGCGACGTCCTCGACGACCGCGTCTTCACCGAGCAGGTCTCCGGGGCCGAGCTCATCGCCGACACGCCCCAGAACCGCCTGCTCGTCCGCGGCTGGTCCGCGATGGCCGAGGAGCTCGTCATCCGGTGGCGCAGCGACCCCGGCGACATCACGCGCGAGCACCTGCTCGCGCTCATCGCCGGCGCGCTCCCCGTGCTGGTCGAGGGGCTGCCCGCGCCCCAGCCCCCGCCGGGGGTCTAGCGGCCGACGACGGCCGCGAGCTGGTCGAGACCCCAGCCGAGGTCCTCCTCGGACACCACCAGGGGCGGGGCGAGGCGGATCGTCGAGCCGTGGGTGTCCTTGGCCAGGACGCCGCGCTCCATGAGGGCCTCGCAGACCTGGCGACCGGTGCCGACGGCCGGGTCGATGTCCACCCCGGCCCACAGGCCGCGGGTGCGGACGCCGACGACGCCGTGGCCGACCAGCGCGTCGAGACGGTCGCGGAGCACGACGCCGAGCTCGGTGGCCCGCGTCTGGAAGTCGCCGGTCGCCAGCATGTCGACGACGGTGCGGCCGACGGCGCAGGCGAGCGGGTTGCCGCCGAACGTGCTGCCGTGCTGGCCGGGCTTGAGGACGCCGAGGACGTCGCGGTTCGCCACGATCGCCGAGACCGGGACGATGCCGCCGCCCAGGGCCTTGCCCAGGACGTAGATGTCGGGGACGACGCCCTCGTGGTCGCAGGCGAACGTCCTGCCGGTCCGGCCGAGACCGGCCTGGATCTCGTCGGCGGCGAACAGCACGTCGTTCTGGGTGCAGAGCTCGCGGACGCCACGGAGGTAGCCCTCCGGCGGGATGACCACGCCGCCCTCGCCCTGGATCGGCTCGATGAGCACGGCCGCGGTGCGCGGGGTGATCGCGGCCTCGAGCGCGGCGAGGTCGCCGTAGGGCACGATGACGAAGCCGGGCGTGAACGGGCCGAAGCCGTCGCGGGCGTCGGGGTCGTCGGAGAAGCCGACGATGGTCGTCGTCCGGCCGTGGAAGTTGCCGGAGGCGACGATGATCTCGGCCTGGTCGGCCGGGATGCCCTTCACCTCGTAGCCCCACTTGCGGGAGACCTTGATCGCGGTCTCGACGGCCTCGGCGCCGGTGTTCATGGGCAGGACGAGGTCCTTGCCGCAGAGGTCGCCGAGCGCGGCGGTGAAGTCGGCGAACTGGTCGTGCACGAACGCGCGGCTCGTCAGCGTCAGGTTGTCGAGCTGGGCGTGCGCCGCGGCCAGCAGGGCCGGGTGGCCGTGGCCGAAGTTGAGGGCCGAGTAGCCGGCGAGGAGGTCGAGGTAGCGCTTCCCGTCGACGTCGGTCATCCAGGCGCCCTCGGCGTGCGCGACGACGACCGGGAGCGGGTGGTAGTTGTGCGCCGTGCGCGCCTCGGCGCGCTCGAACTCGGCGGTGCTGGCCACGTGATCACCCACGAACGTCGTCATGTGGCCAAGATTGTCAGACAATCTCTGCCGTTCCAAGTCGGACGGAGATCGTCGTGTCGCCCGGCTCGCTGGTCAGCCCGACCGTACCCGCGTGCGACCGGACGATCGCCTCGACGAGGGACAGCCCGAGACCCGCGCCACCGGCCCGGTTCCGGCTGACGTCGCCGCGCGCGAACCGCTCGAAGGCGTGCTCGACGAAGTCGGCGGGGAACCCCGGACCGTCGTCGTGCACGTCGAAGCCGTCGGCGCGTCCGGTGACCGTCACGGTGGTGCCGGCCGGGGTGTGCTTGCGGGCGTTGGTCAGCAGGTTGGTGGCCACCTGGTGGAGGCGCTGCTCGTCTCCGACGACCTCGATCGGCTCGTCCGGCACCGCGATGCGCCAGTGGTGGCCGGGGGCGAGCACGCGCGCGTCCGCGACCGCGTCGACGAGCAGCCGGGTGAGGTCGACCGGCTCCCGGTCGAGCGGGCGCCCCGAGTCGAGGCGCGCGAGGAGCAGCAGGTCCTCGACGAGCGAGGTCATCCGGCCGGCCTCCTCCTCGACCTTGTCGAGGGCGGTCGCTGTCGTCTGCGCGTCGGGCCGGGTCCGGGCCAGCTCGGTGTAGCCGACGATGGTGGTCAGCGGCGTCCGGAGCTCGTGCGACGCGTCGGCCACGAACTGGCGCACCTGCTGCTCGCTGCGGTGCCGGGCGTCGAGGGAGCTCTCGACGTGGTCGAGCAGGGTGTTGAGCGCCGCCCCGACCTGGCCGACCTCGGTGCGCTCGTCGGTGAGGTGCTCCGGCACCCGGTCGGAGAGGTCGATCTCGCCCTGGGACAGCGGCAGCTCGGCGACCCGGTGCGCGGTCGCGGCCACCTCGTTCAGCGGCCGCAGCTGGCGGCGGACGAGGAGCAGCCCGCAGCCGGCGGCGAGGAGCGCGCCGAGCGCGATCAGCAGTGCCTCGGCGACCACCAGCGACTCGATCGACTCGTTGACCGGCGCGGTCGGCAGGCCCGTCACCTCGGTGCCGAAGCTGCGCTCGACGGCGACCACGCGGTAGTCGCCCAGGTCGTCCAGGTCGAGCTGGTGGATCTCGCCGTCCGTGGGTACGCCGGCCAGCTGGTCGAGCACCTCGTCGGTGAGCTCGTCGGAGTCGTCGCGACCCGTCACGACCGCACCGGACCGGTCCTCCCCGTCGATGATCGCCGTGAGCGTCTCGGGCCCACCGCGCCGTTCGACCTCGGGGAGACCGCCAGGAGGGGGCCCGCCCTGACCGGGACCGTCGCCGAAGCTCCCGCGCACGCCCGAGATGGCCTGCAGGTCCTCGTCGAGCTGGTCGACGAGGTTGGCGCGCAGCGCGGTGGTCGCCACGACGCCGATCAGCACCGCGACCACCACGACCAGCCCCACCGCGGTCAGGACGAGGCGGGAGGTCAGTGAGGCGAAGCGGCTCACGACGCCGGCTTCAGGACGTACCCGGCACCCCGCATCGTGTGGATCATCGGGTCGCGGCCGGCGTCCACCTTCTTGCGCAGGTAGGAGATGTACAGCTCGACGACGTTGGCCTGGCCGCCGAAGTCGTAGTTCCAGACCCGGTCGAGGATCTGCGCCTTGCTCAGCACCCGCTTCGGGTTGCGCATCAGGAACCGGAGCAGCTCGAACTCGGTCGCGGTGAGGGAGATCTCCTGCCCGGCACGGGACACCTCGTGGCTGTCCTCGTCGAGCTCGAGGTCACCGACGACCAGGACCGAGCTGGACTGCGCGCGCTGCGCGCCCGCCCGCCGCATCAGGGCCCGGAGCCGGGCGACCAGCTCCTCGAGGGAGAACGGCTTGGTCACGTAGTCGTCGCCACCCGCGGTCAGCCCCGCGATCCGGTCCTCGACGGCGTCCTTGGCCGTGAGGAACACGACGGGGAGGTCGGGCTGGGAGCCGCGCATCCGGCGCAGCACCTCGAGGCCGTCGATGTCCGGCAGCATCATGTCGAGCACGACCGCGTCCGGACCGGCGTCCTTCGCCGTGCTCACCGCGGACATCCCGGTGTGCGCGGTCGAGACGTCCCAGCCCTCGTACCGCAGCGCCATGCTGATCAGCTCGGCGATGTTGACCTCGTCGTCGACGACGAGGACGCGCAGAGGGGACCCGTCGGGCCGGGTCAGCTGGAGGGACTCGTTGGTCATGGCCGCCACTGTGCTTCCGCTGTCTGTGCGTTTCCTGTGAACAGCCTTTCCTGGACCGATGCACAGGTCCAGCACAGGTTCGCGGCCCACCGTGGTGCCCATGAGCGAGCAGAACGACGAGACGACGGTCCGGGCCGAGCCGGCCGCCCCTGCGGCACCGGCCCGCCCTGCCTGGCGCGACCGGGTCTACGGCCTCCGGTCCGTGGCCGCGGTGGCGCTCGCGGGGCTGATCATCGGCGGCGGCGCCGGTGCGGCCATCCACGCGGCCACGGCCGACGACGGACGCGACGGTCCGGGTCGGACGGGCTTCCAGCGCGGTCCGGGCGGCGGGCAGCGACCGGGGCCGCCGAACGGCGGCTTCCCGGCACCGCCCGCCGGCGTTCCCGGGCAGACCCAGCCGACCACGCCGCCGACCGACGACGCCGACCCCGGCTGACCTTCGCTACGTTCGTCCGATGAGGACGATCGAGCACTGGGTGGGTGGCGCGACGACGCCGGGCAGCAGCGGGCGGACCTCGGCCGTCTTCGACCCGGCGCGAGGGGTCCAGCAGTCCGAGGTGGCGCTGGCCGCGACCGCGGACGTCGACGCGGCGGTGGCCGCTGCACGGTCGGCGTACGCCGACTGGTCGCAGACCTCCCTCAGCCGCCGGACCAAGGTGCTGTTCGCGTTCCGCGAGCTGGTCAACCGGCACCTGGAGGAGATCGCCGGCCTGATCACCGACGAGCACGGCAAGGTGCTCACCGACGCGATGGGAGAGGTCCAGCGCGGACTGGAGGTCGTCGAGTTCGCGTGCGGCATCCCGACCCTGCTCAAGGGCGACTACTCCGACCAGGTCTCGACCGACGTCGACACCTGGTCGTTCCGCGAGCCGCTGGGCGTCGTCGCCGGCATCACGCCGTTCAACTTCCCGGCGATGGTGCCGATGTGGATGTTCCCCGTCGCGATCGCGTGCGGGAACACCTTCATCCTCAAGCCCAGCGAGCGGGACCCGTCGGCCTCGATGCGGATCGCCGAGCTGTGGCAGGAGGCGGGCCTGCCCGACGGCGTCTTCAACGTCGTGCACGGCGACAAGGTGGCGGTCGACGCGATCCTCGACTCCCCGGACGTCGCCGCGGTCTCGTTCGTCGGCTCCACGCCGATCGCGAGGTACATCCACGAGCGGGGTACGGCGACAGGCAAGCGGGTCCAGGCGCTCGGCGGCGCGAAGAACCATGCCGTCGTGCTGCCGGACGCCGACCCCGACATCGCAGCGGACCACCTCGCGGCCGCGGCCTTCGGGTCCGCCGGTGAGCGCTGCATGGCGATCTCGGTCGCGGTCGCCGTGGGCGACGCGGCCGACCGGGTCGTCGACGCGGTCAGCGACCGGGCGCGCGCGGTCAAGGTCGGACCGGGTCGCGACTCGGGGAGCGAGATGGGCCCCGTCGTCACCCGTGAGGCCCAGGAGCGGATCGAGGGCCTGATCGGCGCGGGCGAGTCCCAGGGCGCCCGGCTCGCCGTCGACGGCCGCGGCCACAAGGTCGACGGCCACGAGGACGGGTTCTTCGTCGGGCCGACCGTCATCGACGGCGTGCTGCCCGACATGGACGTCTACCGCGAGGAGATCTTCGGGCCGGTCGTCTCCGTCGTCCGCGCCGACACCGTCGACGAGGCGATCGCGCTGGTGAACGCGAACCAGTACGGCAACGGCACCGCCATCTTCACCTCGAGCGGCGAGTCCGCGCGGCGGTTCGTCCGGGGGGTCCACGTCGGCATGGTCGGCGTCAACGTCCCGGTCCCCGTGCCGATGGCGTACTACTCGTTCGGCGGCTGGAAGGACTCACTCTTCGGCGACCGCCACGTGCACGGCCCCGAGGGCGTCGGGTTCTACACGCGCGCCAAGGTCGTCACCGCCACGTGGCCCAAGCCGAAGGACGACTCCGGCGCGAGCTTCCACTTCCCTACGTCGAAGTGAGGTCGCGGACCGCGAGCGACGCGAACACCATCGCCGAGCCGAGCGGGGCTCCGGGGCCGGGGTAGCAGGAGCCGAACACGGACGCCGCGGTGTTGCCGCACGCGTAGAGCCCGCCGATCGTCGACCCGTCCGCGCGGAGCACCCGGCCCGCCGCGTCGGTGACCAGGCCGCCCTTCGTGCCGAGGTCGGACAGCACGAACCGCGCCGCGAAGTACGGCGGCTGGTCGCACGGGGTCAGCGCCTTGTTGGGCCCGGTGCCGCCGGCGAAGAAGGTGTCGTACTCGTCGCCGCCACGGCCGAAGTCCTCGTCGGTGCCGGTCTCGGCGAAGCCGTTGAACCGGGCGACCGTCTCGGCCAGCGCGTCCGCCGGTAGTCCCGCGGCCTCGGCCAGACCCTCGATCGTGTCGGCGCTGACCCAGGTGCCGGCAGCGAGGTGCTCGGCCGGGTCGCCCTCGGGCATCGCGATCGCCGGGAGCCGTCCGCCCTCCCGGCCGTCGAAGACGTACCAGGACGGGATCCGCTCGGGCGCCTGCGCCATCACCCGGCCGAACCGGTCGTACGGCAGGGACTCGTTGCCGTAGCGGTGCCCGGTCTGGTCGACCATGAGCCCGCTGCGGAAGCCGAGGGTGAAGGAGCCGCCGCCGTCCACCTGCTCGAGACCGGGGCAGAACCAGCCCAGGGCGTGCCAGTCGGTGGCCGCACCGAGCGCGATCGCGGCCGTCATCGGCTCGCCCGTGTTGGTCGCGCGAGGCGCCATCGTCCACGCGACGTCGCCGGGCACGTCGTGCTCGGCACGCATCTCGGCGTTGCCCTCGAAGCCGCCCGCGCCGAGGATCACACCGCGTGACGCGCCCAGCTCGATCGGGCCCTCGGGCGACATGCCGACGACGCCGGTCACCCGTCCGCCGTCGTCCGTGAGCAGCCCGGTCACGGGGAGGTTGGTGCGGAGCTCGCCGCCCTCGCGGACGAAGATCGAGGCGAGCCGGGCGATCAGCGACTGGCCCCCGCTCAGGGTGTTCCGGCCGCCCTCGCCGGCGCGGTCCCGCTCGACCGGCGGCCGCACCAGCTCGGCGACCCGGGCCGGCAGGTCGGGCCGCTTGACGTTCGTCGGCTGGATCGACCGGCCGAACGGCACCCGGCCGGGGGCGTCGTAGTACTCCGAGAACGGCAACCACTCGAAGTCCAGCTCCGGGTCCTCCTCCAGCGCCGCGACCAGCTCCGGGGAGTGGGTGAGGAACGCCTCGACCTTCTCCGGATCGGCGTCCTCGAGGATCGCCGCGAGGTACTCGCGGGCGCCGTCGGTCGAGTCGGGGATGCCGGCGCGCTGCTGGACCTGGCTGCCCGGCAGCCAGCAGGCGCCGCCGGAGTACGCCGACGTGCCGCCGAGGTACGACGTCTTCTCGACGACCAGCGTGCGCAGCCCGGCCTTGGCGGCGAGGGCAGCACCGGTCATCGCACCGCCACCGGACCCGACCACGATCACGTCGTACTGCTGCTCGGTCACCGGGCGATGGTCGCAACTAGAACGTGTTCTAGGCAAGCGGTCGGAGCGGGCTGGAACACTGGACGGGTCATGACCGCCGAGCCGCTGGAGATCACCTACCCCGCAGAGCTCCCGGTCAGCCAGCGACGCGAGGACATCGCCGAGGCCATCCGGGACCACCAGGTCGTGATCGTGGCCGGTGAGACGGGTTCCGGCAAGACCACCCAGCTCCCGAAGATCTGCCTCGAGCTCGGTCGTGGCCGGCACGGCATGATCGGGCACACCCAGCCCCGCCGGATCGCGGCCCGGTCGGTGGCCGAGCGCATCGCCAGCGAGCTCGGCACCGAGCTCGGGGACCTGGTCGGCTACCAGGTGCGGTTCACGGACCGCACGTCGAGGCGGAGCCGGATCAAGCTGATGACCGACGGCATCCTGCTCGCGGAGCTGCAGCGCGACCGGGACCTCAAGAAGTACGACACGATCATCATCGACGAGGCGCACGAGCGCTCGCTCAACATCGACTTCCTGCTCGGCTACCTGAGGCAGCTGCTGCCGCGGCGTCCGGACCTCAAGGTCGTCATCACCAGCGCGACGATCGACGTCGAGCGGTTCGCGGAGCACTTCGACGCGCCGGTGGTCGAGGTCTCCGGGCGCACCTACCCCGTCGAGGTGCGGTACCGGCCGCTCATCGAGCTGCCCGAGGAGGACGAGGACGGCGAGCCGGTCATCCGCGACCAGACGGAGGCGATCGTCGAGGCGGTCACGGAGCTCTCGGCCGAGGGACCCGGTGACGTCCTCGTGTTCCTGCCCGGCGAGCGCGAGATCCGGGACACCGCCGACGCGCTGGCGGACCTGCCGCGCACCGAGATCGTGCCGCTCTACTCCCGGCTGTCCGCGGCCGAGCAGCACCGGGTGTTCAGCGCCCACACGGGCCGCCGGGTGGTCCTCGCCACGAACGTCGCCGAGACCTCGCTGACCGTGCCCGGCATCAGGTACGTCGTCGACACGGGCGTGGCGCGGATCAGCCGGTACTCGGTGCGGACCAAGGTGCAGCGGCTGCCGGTCGAGGCGATCAGCCAGGCCTCGGCCAACCAGCGGTCCGGCCGGTGCGGCCGGCTCGAGGCGGGCATCGCGATCCGGCTCTACTCCGAGGAGGACTTCGAGCGCCGGCCGGAGTTCACCGAGCCGGAGATCCTGCGCACCAACCTGGCCAGCGTCATCCTGCAGATGACCAGCCTGCGGCTCGGCGACATCGGGCGGTTCCCGTTCGTCGAGCCGCCGGACAAGCGCAACGTGCAGTCCGGCGTCCAGCTGCTCGAGGAGCTCGGCGCCCTCGACCGGCGCGGCGGGCTCACCAAGGTCGGGCGCCGGCTCGCGCGGCTCCCGATCGACCCGCGCCTCGCCCGGATGATCGTCGAGGCCGAGCGACTCGGCTGCGTCCGCGAGGTCGTCGTCATCGCCGCCGCGCTGTCCCTGCAGGACCCGCGCGAGCGCCCCGAGGAGCACCGCGCCCACGCCGACCAGCTGCACGCCCGGTTCACCGACCCGACCAGCGACTTCATGACCTGGCTCGTCCTGTGGCGGCACCTCAAGGAGCAGCAGAAGGAGCTCAGCAGCAGCGCGTTCCGGCGGATGTGCAAGCGCGAGTTCCTCAACCACCTGCGGGTCCGCGAGTGGCAGGACTTCGAGTCCCAGCTCCGGCAGGTGTGCAAGGAGATGCGCATCGACGTCGGCCGGCCGGCCGACACGCCGGACGCCGACGGCATCCACCAGGCCCTGCTCTCCGGCCTGCTCAGCCACATCGGCCTGCTCGAGGAGCGCGAGACCGAGAGACCGGGTGGCCGTCGGCCGATGCGGGAGTACCTCGGTGCCCGCGGGGCCAGGTTCGCGATCTTCCCGGGCAGCGGGCTCGCCAAGAAGCCGCCGCAGTTCCTGATGGCCGGCGAGCTCGTCGAGACCAGCCGGCTGTGGGCGCGGCAGAACGCGGGGATCGACCCCGAGTGGGCCGAGGCGCTCGCCGGCGACCTCGCGAAGCGCACCTGGTCCGAGCCGCACTGGTCGAAGAAGCGCGCGGCGGTGATGGCGTACGAGCGGGTGACCTTGTACGGCGTCACGCTGGTCGCCGACCGGCTCATGCCGTACGCCAAGGTCGACCCGGCCCTCGCGCGTGAGCTGTTCATCCGGCACGCGCTCGTCTACGGCGAGTGGCACACGAACCAGCGCTTCTACCGCACGAACCTCCAGCTGCTGGAGGAGGCCGAGGAGCTCGAGCACCGCGCCCGGCGGCGCGACCTCGTGGTGGACGAGCACACGCTGTTCGACTTCTACGACGCGCGGATCGGCCCCGAGGTGGTCAGCGGCATCCACTTCGACACGTGGTGGAAGGAGCGGCGCCGGACCGACCCCGAGCTGCTCACCTTCGACCCGGAGATGCTCACCCACGCGGCGGCCGACGAGGTCCGCGCCGAGGACTACCCCGAGACCTGGCGGTCCGGGGACGACGTCGGCCTGACCTTCCCGATCAGCTACCACTTCGAGCCGGGCTCCGCGGACGACGGCCTGACCATCGACGTCCCGGTCGCGACCCTCAACCGGGTGACCGACGACGACTTCTCCTGGAACGTCCCCGGCCTGCGCGAGGAGCTGGTCACCGCCCTGATCCGGAGCCTGCCCAAGAACCTGCGGGTCAGCTTCGTGCCGGCCCCCGACCGGGCCCGGGCCTTCCTGGCCGCGATGCCCGCCGGGGAGGAGCCGCTCCTCGACGCGCTCGAGCGCTGGGCCCGCTCGACGACGGGCGTGGTCGTGCCCCGCGACGCCTGGGACTGGGCCAAGGTCCCCGAGCACCTGCGGCCGACCTACCGCGTGGTGGACGAGGCCGGGGCGGAGCAGGGCCGCGGCAAGGACCTCGAGGCGCTCAAGGAGCCGCTGCGCCCGCAGTTCGCGGAGGCGATGGCCGAGGTGGCCGCCGACTCGGGCTTCGCGGCGACCGGGCAGACCGACGTGGACGTTCGGCGAGCTCCCGACGTCCACGACCAGCAGGCGCGCGGGCCACGAGGTGGTCGTGCACCCGGCGCTCGTCGACGAGGGCGCGACCGTCGGTCTCGCCGTGTTCGGCTCGGCCGACGAGGCCGCGGCCCGGCACCGGTCCGGTGTCGCGCGGCTGGTCCTGCTGAGCACTCCACGCGCGGACCCGGTCGTGGACGGCCTGTCGAACGCCGAGAAGCTCGGCCTCGCGGGCTCGCCCTACCCGACCGTCGCCGACCTCGTCGAGGACTGCCGCCTGGCCGTGGTGCTCGACGCGGTCGACGGGCGACCCGAGGTGCGTGACGAGCGTGACTTCGGCGAGCTGCGTGCAGGGGTGGCCGCGGGCCTCGAGTCCCAGGTGCGCGTCGTGCTCGGTGACGTGCTGCGCGTGCTGGCCGGCTGGCGCGACGCCGACCGCGCGCTGACCGGGCGCGCCGAGATGAGCCAGCTGCCGGCGCTCTCGGACATGCAGGCCCAGCTCGCCCGCCTGGTCCACCCGGGCTTCGTGGGGGAGGCGGGCACGCAGCGGCTGCGGCGCTACCCGGCGTACCTCACCGCGCTGACGCACCGGCGCGCGCGCCTCGACGACGGGTTCGCCGCGGTCAACCGCGACCGTCAGCAGCTGGCGCAGCTCACCGACCTCGAGGAGTCGTACCTGCACGCGGTCGGGGCCCTGGCCGAGGGACGCCCTCCGGGCGAGGGGCTGCGCCGGGTGCGGTGGCTGCTCGAGGAGTACCGGATCTCGCTGTTCGCCCAGGAGGTGCGCACCGCCGAGCCGGTCTCCGACCAGCGCATCCGCAAGGCGTTGGCAGCGGCTCGATAGCCTTCGGCACGTGTCCGAGCGAGCCCACCACCGGCCGATGCGGCCGGGCGCGGAGTTCTTCTCCGCGATCGGCGGCGGCGAGGACCCCGCTCGGCTGCGGGAGGCCGCGGACCTGGCGGCCAACCTGCTCGTCCGCGGAGCCCACGACACCACCGACCCCCACGTCGCCGAACGGGTGCTGCACCTGGCGGACACCGAGGGCATCGAGACCATCGCGGAGGTCTGGTCGGGCTCGCCCGCGGACTCCCTCGCGGGCTGCCTGTGGCGGCTGTTCCTGCTGCGCTCGTGGGTCTACGCCGACCCGACGGGCGTCGCGCGCGAGTACGACGCGGGCGTGACCCGGGCCCCGGTCGCCCGGGTCGTCGCCGGTGTCGCGGACCCGCCGGGTCCCGACGAGCTCAAGACGATGGTCGACGAGGTGCTGCGCGGCGTCGCCTCCAGCGACTTCGCCGACGTGCTCTTCCGGGCGGCGGCGTTCGCCCGGGTGGTGGCCACCGGCCGGGCCGTCCTGGCCGAGCCGACGGAGGACGACGTGCAGCGGATGCTGGCCCTCGCCGAGCAGCTGGAGGCCGCCGGCCACGAGGAACTGGCCCAGGGACTCTCGTGAATGGGAATGGCTCGGCCACCCATCTCGTTACAATGTCCGTGGAGCATGCCCGGCCGTGGCAGCCCCGGGTCCCAAAATCAGCCGCTTCGAGCGGCCTCGCGCCGTGAGGCGCTCCCGGTCGGGCATGCTCCACCTTCTTCTCCAGGCCCTCTCCAGGCCTTCACCGGGCTCGTCGCCGTGACCTCCTACGAGCCCGAGACCGACGGCGAGCCCGACCCCGGCGAGGTCGTCTGGGCGTGGGTGCCCTACGAGGAGGACGCGAGCCGGGGCAAGGACCGGCCGGTGCTCCTCATCGGGCGCCAGGAGGCGGGCGGCGTCACCCGCTGGGCGGGCCTCCCGCTCACGAGCAAGGACCACGACCGCGACGAGGAGCAGGAGGCCGCGGCCGGACGGCACTGGATGGACGTCGGCACCGGCGCCTGGGACCGCGAGGGGCGCCCGAGCGAGATCCGTCTCGACCGCGTCGTGCTGCTCGGGGACGACGACATCCGCCGCGAGGGCGCGGCCATGGACCGCGAGATGTTCGATCTCGTCCTCGAGGAGGCGCGAAAGGTGCAGGGGGGTGGTGCTGGGTAGGCTGACCGCCGGTCTGGTCGAGGGGAGGGTTTCGTGAGGGTGCGCACGGTGCTCGCGTGCCTGCTCGCGACCTCCACCCTGCTGGCCGCCTGCACCGACGACGAGGACCCGGTCCCGCAGCCGACCGGCACGCCCGCCCCGGTCGAGGTCGTCGACCTGAGCTTCGGCGTCTGGGGGACCGACGACGAGGTGGCCGCCTACCAGGACGTCACGAGTGTCTACGACACGCTCACCGACGAGGTCACGGTCGATCTCCAGACCTACGACACCCACGACGAGCTGCTCGACGCGGTCAAGGCCGGCAACGCCCCCGACGTGTTCATGGTCGAGCGCGGCGACCTGTCCTACCTGCTCGACGACGACGTCACCCAGCCGATCGGCGAGCGGCTCGACGAGCGCGACGTCGAGTTCGGTGACGACTACTCGCGAGCCGCCCTCGAGGCGTTCTCCTTCGACCGCGACCTCCAGTGCATGCCGTACGGCATCTCGCCCTACGTCGTCTACTACAACGTCAACCTGGTCGACTTCGAGCGGATGGCCGAGCGCGAGCTCAACGTCCCGAACCTCGACCCCGAGGCCCAGCTCCGCTGGTCCCTCGACGAGTTCCGCGTGGCCGCCGAGTTCGCGACGCGGCCGCGCCGCGGCACGACGGGCGTCTACGTGCCGCCGACCCTCGACGGGCTGGCGCCGTTCATCCTCTCCGGCGGCGGCGACCTCTTCGACGACGACGACGACCCCACCTCGCTCGCCTTCTCCTCCGACGACAGCCGCTCGGCGCTCGAGGAGGTGCTGCCGACCCTCCGCGACCCACGGCTGACGCTCACCGCCGACCGGCTGGCCAGGGCGTCCGCGGCGACCTGGTTCGCGCGCGGCAAGCTCGGCATGATCGTCGGCGACCGGTCGCTGACCCCTGAGCTGCGCCGCGTCCCGGGTCTCCGGTTCGGGGTGATGCCGATGCCGACGCTCGACGACAACGCGACGGTCGGCCAGATCACCGGCATCTGCATCTCGGCGGACACGCCCGATCTCGCCGAGTCGGCCGACCTGCTCGTGGACTTCGTGTCCACGGAGGCGGTGCAGCGGGTCGTGCCCGCGGGCTACCTCGTCCCCGCCAACCAGACGGTGGCGCTGACCGACGACTTCGTCCAGCCGACGCGGCTGCCCGCCCGCGCGGACGTGTTCAACGAGAGCGTGCGTGACCTCTACGTCCCGCCGCTGCTCCCGGACGCGGACGCGCTCGAGGAGGCGGTCGAGCCGGCGATCGAGCAGCTGCTCAACGTCGAGATCCCGGACATCGACGCGCTCACGACGCTGATCGACGAGGCGTCGCAGACCGTGCTCTCGCCCGAGGAACCGAGCGAGTCGTCCAGCGAGAGCCCGAGCGGCTAGGCCTCGGGGGTCTCCGGAGCCTCTGCCACCGCTGCCGACTCCGCCGCCTCTGACGCCTCCGCCGCCTCCGCGTCGGCGGTGAGGATCGCGGACACCAGGACGGGTCCGACGAGGTCGACCTGCCACTGACGGGCGCCGAGGCCGAGGAGCATCTCGGCGACCTCGCCGGCCAGGGCCTTCTGCTTGCGGCTGGGCGGCGGCGTCCAGAGCACCCGGCGCAGGTAGTCGGGGGTCAGCAGGTTCTCGACCGGCATCGAGTGCTTCTCGGCCAGGAGCGCGACCTGCTCGCGGGCGAGCACGAGGCGGCGGGCGGCCACGGGGTCGCGGTCGGCCCAGGCGCGGGGGAGCGGCGGGCCCTCGCTGCGCGGGCTGCGTGCGGGCAGGTCGGCCTCGTCCATCTCGGCGGCGCGCTTGAGGGCCGCGACCCACCGGTTGGCGTACCGCTCCGCGCCGCGGCCGTGGAAGCCCTTGGTGGACAGCAGCTCGGCCTTGTCCTTGGGGGCGGCCATCGCCGCGATGACGATCGCGGCGTCGGGGATGATCCGGCCCGGCGTCACGTCGCGGTTCTCGGCGATCTCGTCGCGGGTCTCCCACAGCTCCTTGACCGCGCCCAGGCCGCGCCGGCCGCGGACCCGGTGCAGTCCCGACGTACGGCGCCAGGCGTCGACCCGCGGCGTCGGCTCGAAGAAGCGGAGGGCGTCGAACTCCTGCTGGGCCCAGTCGAGCTTCCCGGACTCGACCAGCTCGGCGTGCAGGGCGTCGCGCAGCTCGATCAGGACCTCGACGTCGAGGGCGGCGTAGTCGAGCCAGGGGCCGGGCAGCGGCCGCGTCGACCAGTCGACGGCCGAGTGCTCCTTCTTGAGCCGGTAGCCGAGGACGGTCTCGACGAGCGTCGCCAGCCCGACCCGCGGGTGCCCGAGGAGGCGGCCGGCCAGCTCGGTGTCGAAGAGCTCGCTCGGTGTGAGGCCGACCTCCGCGAGGCAGGGCAGGTCCTGGGTGGCCGCGTGCAGGATCCACTCGGTGCCCTCGAGGGCCTTCTGCAGCGGCGCCAATGTCGTCAGGCCGATCGGGTCGACCAGCCAGAGCCCGCTGCCCTCGCGGCGCAGCTGGATCAGGTAGGCGCGGCTGGAGTAGCGGTAGCCGGAGGCACGCTCGGCGTCGACGGCGACCGGACCGCTGCCCTTGGCGATCGCGGCCGCGACCTTCCTCAGGCCGGCGTCGGTGTCCGTGACGGGCGGCAGGCCGTCACGGAGCGTGAGCAGCGGCAGCTCGGGAGCCTCGTCGGGGGTCGTGCTCTCGGGGTCGTCCGTGCTCGGCGCCGGCGCGTCCGAGTGCTCGGTCATCCGCCGCGGCTGCGTCGGTTCGGGATGACCGTCACCCCGTCCGGCACCGGCGGCAGTCCCGCGGCGGTGCACAGCAGCTCCCCCCACGCTTCGACGTGAGGAGACACGTCGAGCGTCCCGGTCGGCAGGGCCGGACCGGTCGGCGTCCAGGACGCCCTGATCTCCAGCTGCGCGGTGCCACCGTCCTCCGCCATACCCCCGTATGACTCGGTGGCGACGCGCGTCACGGTGCCCGACACCGCGTGGTAGTCGGCACCGTGGGCGCTCAGCGCCTCGGTCAGCCACGACCAGCCGACGTCCGCGAGCAGCGGGTCGGTGATCAGCTCCACGTCGATCTCCGCGCGGGCGTAGGCCACGCAGCGGAAGACGCCGTCCCAGGCGTCGTTCCCGACCGGGTCGTGGAGCAGGATGATCCGGCCGGTGCCCATCTCCTCGCCGTCCACGTCCACGTCGGCGGACAGGGCGGCGGCGTACGGTGCGATCCGCTGCGGCGCCGGCATCGGCTCGGTGTGCACCTCGGGGCGCAACCGGGCGGCGCGCATGGAGGCGACAGCGTCACGGAACGCGGCGGGCTCGGCATCTGCCCCCGCGCCCGGGCGTGTCTCGGTGCGCACGGCCATGTGGCCACAGTAGGTGCGACGTCCTCACCCTGATGTGTGAACACGCCGTTTGGGCTGGCACCCTGTGCAGGTGACCGAGCCGGTGAGCAACCTCGCCGCGAGCCCCTTCCTCAGGGCCGCCCGCGGTGAGCCGGTGCCGCACACCCCGGTCTGGTTCATGCGCCAGGCCGGGCGCTCGCTGCCCGAGTACCGCAAGCTCCGCGAGGGCGTCGGGATGCTCGCGTCCTGCATGGACCCGGCCCTCGTCGTCGAGATCACGCTGCAGCCCGTGCGCCGGTACGGCGTGGACGCCGCGATCTTCTTCTCCGACATCGTGCTGCCGCTCAAGGCCGTCGGCGTCGACCTGGACATCGTCCCCGGAGTGGGTCCGGTCGTGGCGAAGCCGGTCCGGACGCTGGCCGACGTCGAGGCGATCCCGGACCTGACCCCCGAGCACGTGCCCTTCATCACCGAGGCCGTCCGGGGCCTGGTCCGCGAGCTCGGCGACACCCCGCTGATCGGGTTCGCCGGCGCGCCGTTCACGGTGGCGTCGTACCTGGTCGAGGGCGGTCCGTCGAAGGAGCACGCCCGGACCAAGGCGATGATGTTCGGCGAACCGGACCTGTGGGACGCGCTGATGCGCAAGATCGCCGGCATCTCGGCGGCGTACCTCGAGGTCCAGGTCGCGGCCGGTGCCTCCGCCGTGCAGCTGTTCGACTCGTGGGCCGGGGCGCTGTCCCCGGCCGACTACACGGCCCAGGTGATGCCGCACTCCGCAGCCGTCCTCGAGCGGGCCGGCCGGCTCGGCGTCCCGCGGATCCACTTCGGGGTCGGCACCGCCAACCTGCTGGGCCTGATGGGCGAGGCGGGGGCGGACGTCGTCGGCGTCGACTGGCGCACCCCCCTGACGAGCGCCGTCCCGCTGGTCGGCGACCGCAGCGTCCAGGGCAACCTCGACCCGACCCTCGTGTTCGCGCCGACCGACGTGATGCTGGCCCGCGCCCGCGACGTCCTGGACGCGGGTCGCGGCGCCCGCGGCCACATCTTCAACCTCGGCCACGGCGTGCTGCCCGACACCGACCCCGACCAGCTGGCGAGGCTGACCGAGTTCGTGCAGTCCCAGCCCGTCTAGGCCTTCTTGGCGGCGGCCTTCTTCGTGGTCCGCTTGCGGGTGACGACCTTGGTCGCCGACGTGGGCCGGAGCCGGACGGTCGGCGATCCCTCGGTGTCGACGTCGAGGTAGTCCTGGTCGCGCAGCAGCGTGATCAGCCGGCCGAAACCGTAGTTGCGGGGGTCGAACGACGACTGGGTGTTGCTCAGGTAGTTGCCGAGGCTGCCCAGGTGCGCCCACCCGTCGTCCTGGGACGTGGCGTTGATGGCGGAGGTCAGGAGCCGGCGCAGGTCGGGGAGCGCCTCGGTCGCGGCGGCCGTGTCCGCGGCGGGCTCGTCCTTGCCGAGCACCTCGAGGAAGATGAAGCGCGTGCAGGCGGTGCGGAACGGCTCCGGGGTCTTGCGCTGGCCCAGGCCGTACACCGCCTTGCCGGCCTCGCGCAGCCGCGTCGCCAGGCTCGTGAAGTCGCTGTCGCTCGACACGATGGCGAACCCGTCCAGGTTGCCCGTGTACAGCAGGTCCATCGCCTCGATGATCAGCAGCGAGTCGGTGGAGTTCTTGCCCTGCGTGTAGGCGAACTGCTGGACCGGCACGATCGCGTTCCTGTTGAGCTCGCTCTTCCAGCCGTTCAGGTGGTTGGAGGTCCAGTCGCCGTAGGCCCGCTTCACCGTCGGCGTGCCGTACTTGGCGATCTCCTCGATGAGCACCTCGACGTACTTCTTCGACGTGTTGTCGGCATCGATGAGGACGGCGATGCGGGCGTTGTCGGGTGTCGGCACCCCCGCAGGCTACGGGGCGGGCGCCGCCACGACCTCGCGACGGCGGAGCCGACGGTAGAGCGGCAGTCCCGGGATCGCGATGACGCCGGCGACGACCAGCCACGGGAGCAGTGCGCCGAGCACGGTGGCCAGGCCCACCCCGAACGTCGTCAGGCCGTCCCAGCCGCTCGAGAGACCGGAGAAGAAGCCGGAGTCGTCATCCTTGTCCTGGGGCTTCGGAGCCGGCTTCTTGGCCTTGGTCCGCTCGACGGAGACGGTGATGGTGGCCATCGCGGTCTGGTCGTCGAGGTAGCGCTGCTCCTTCTCGAGCACCGCCAGGTCGGCCTGGCGCTGGGAGAGCTGGCCCTCGATGTTCACGATGTCGCGGATCGAGGTCGCCTGCTCGAGCAGCACGGAGATCCGCTCGATGCTGCGGCGCTGGACCTGGATCCGGATCGTGCGGTCGAGCACCTCGGTGGTCACGTCCTCGGTGTTGCCGCTCGAGGCGATCAGGGTGCCGACCTTCTCCAGCTCCTGCATGGCGTCGTCGAACTGCGCGGTGGGCACCCGGAGCTTGAGCCGCGAGCGCAGGGGCTTGCCGTCGTCGTCCGTCTCCGTCGCGTTGGCCTCGACCTCGCCGGCGTACTTGTCGACCACGTTGCGCACGTCGAAGATCGTCTGGCCGACATCGTCGGACTTGAGCTGGACGGCGCCGTTCGAGATCAGCTTCTGGTCCGTGCCCTCCTCGGCCGGTGCCTCCTTGGCGCCGTTGTCGGACGCCGTGGTCACGGAGTAGGGGGCGTCGCCGGAGAACGCCGCTGCCTGGTCGAGGTCGGCGGCGAGCTCGGCCTCCGGGGCCACGGCGGCGTCGCGAGCCGCGGACTCCTCGGGGAAGGGGTCGCTCCCGCCGCCTCCCGAGTCCTCGCGCGGCGCGGTCGGCGCGGGGGCGTCGCCGGCGGAGGCGCTGTCGGCGTCGTCGGAGCTGCCGGACGCGCATGCGCCGGCGATGAACACGATGGAGAGAACTGCTGCAGCGGCGATGCCCCGCTTGCGAGTCGCGGTCGTCATGGCGACTCGGACGTGTGCCGCGCCACGCCGGTTCCCCGGGTTCCCCGACGGGGACTTGCACCACGTGGGAGCATTCCGTCATAGTCGAGCGAATTGATTCACTTAGTCTCCAAAGGAAGCGATGTCCCAGCACAGCCAGCTCACGTTCCACTGGTTCCTCCCGACGAACGGCGGCGACGGCCGCCAGGTGGTCGGTGGCGGCCACGGCGTCGAGGCGTTCAGCGGTGGCCGGCCCGCGTCGGTCGAGTACCTCGGCCAGATCACGCGCAGCGCGGAGCAGCTGGGCTTCGAGGCCGCGCTGACGCCGACCGGCGCGTGGTGCGAGGACGCCTGGCTGACCACGGCGATGCTGAGCAGCGTCTCCGAGCGGCTGAAGTTCCTGGTGGCGTTCCGCCCCGGCCTGCTGTCCCCGTTCCTCGCCGCCCAGATGGCCGGCTCGTTCCAGAACCTCTCCGGCGGCCGGCTCCTGCTCAACGTGGTCACCGGTGGTGAGTCGCGCGAGCAGCGGATGTTCGGCGACTTCCTCGACAAGGAGGAGCGCTACGCCCGCTGCGACGAGTTCCTGACCGTCGTCCGCGCGCTGTGGGGCGGCGGACCCGTGACGTTCGAGGGCCAGCACGTGCACGTCGAGGACGCGGTGCTCTCGCAGGTCCCGGACCCGCTGCCCGAGATCTACTTCGGCGGGTCCTCGCCCGCCGCCGGTCAGGTGGCCGCGAAGCACGCCGACGTCTACCTGACCTGGGGCGAGCCCCCCGAGGCGGTGCGACAGAAGGTCGAGTGGATCCGCGGCCTCGCCGCGGAGCAGGGCCGCACGCCGCGCTTCGGCATCAGGCTGCACACGATCGCGCGCGACACCTCCGACGAGGCGTGGGCCGAGGCGGACCGGCTGCTCGCCCAGATCTCCGAGGACGAGATCCGGAAGGTCCAGGACGGCCTCCGCCAGAGCGAGTCCGAGGGTCAGCGCCGGATGCTCGACCTGAACGGCGGCAGCAAGGACGGCCTCGAGATCCACCCGAACCTGTGGGCCGGGGTCGGGCTGGTCCGCGGCGGGGCCGGGACCGCGATGGTCGGCAGCCACCAGGAGATCGCCGACCTGGTGGAGCAGTACGCCGCCGTCGGCATCGAGGAGTTCGTGCTCTCCGGCTACCCGCACCTCGAGGAGGCGTACCACTTCGGCGAGGGAGTCCTGCCCGAGCTGGCCCTCCGCGGCCGCTGGACGAGCCCGCTGCCCGCGTCCGGCACGAGGGCCGGCGCGCCGTTCGCGGCGCGGAAGGCCGCGTCGTGACGACCGCGGTCCTCGTCGGCAACCCGCGACCGCGGTCGCGCACCCTCACCTCGGCGACCTACCTCGCCCGGCAGCTGACCGGCTCCGACCCCGACCTCGTCGTCGACCTGGCGACCCTGGGGGCCAAGCTCCTCGACTGGCACGACCCGGACGTCGCGGACCTGGTGGCGAAGATCGGCGCCGCCGACCTGGTCGTGGTCGCCAGCCCGACCTACAAGGCGACGTACACCGGCCTGCTCAAGCTGTTCCTGGACCGGTTCGCCACCGACGGCATCCGCGGCGTCGCGGTGCCGTTCATGCTCGGCGCCGGCCCGGGCCACGCCCTCGCGCCGGAGCTCACGCTGCGGCCGGTCCTCACCGAGGTCGGGGCGACCGTCCCGGTGCGCGGCTTGTACGTCCGCGACTCGCGGCACGCCGACCCGGCGTCGTACGCCGAGTGGCTGGCGTTCGCCCGCCCCGTCATCACCTCGATCCTTGAGGCCCGGGTGGGGTCGGTGGCCTGAGGCGAGCCCTCCGGGCCGCTCACTGACCTCGCGCCGCCGCGACCAGCACCCGGTCGCGGCGGCGCGAGCCTGTTTGACTAGCGGCGTGAAGGTGGCGGTCGTCGGTGCGGGTCTGGCCGGGCTCACCGCTGCCCACGACCTGGTCGGGGCCGGCCACGAGGTGGTCGTGCTCGAGTCGGGACCGGACGTCGGCGGCAAGCTGCGTCGCGCCGAGGTCGGCGGGGTCGTGGTGGACGTCGGCGCGGAGGCGATGCTGAACCGTCGGCCCGAAGGGGTCGAGCTGGCCCGGTCGCTCGGCCTCGAGATCGTGCACCCCGCCGTGGCGTCGTCGTCGATCTGGACGCGCGGCGAGGTCCGGCCGCTGCCCCGGTCGCTGATGGGGGTCCCGCTCGACCTGGAGGAGCTGCGGGCCAGCGGCGTGCTGTCCGAGGCCGGACTGGCCCGGGCCCAGGACGAGCAGCCGGGCGTCGGCCTCGAGGAGGACGTGTCGGTCGGCGAGCTGGTGGCGAGCCGTCTGGGCGACGAGGTCGTGGACCGGCTCGTGGAGCCGTTGCTCGGCGGGGTCTACGCCGGTCACGCGTGGAGGCTCTCGGCCCGCGCGACGGTGCCGCAGCTGGTCGCGACGGCGCGGCTGGGCCGGCTGCTGGAGGCCGAGCTGCCCGTGGTCGACAAGCCGGTCTTCGCCGGGATCCCCGGCGGCATGGGGCGCCTGGTGGAGGCACTCGCGGACGGCCTCGACGTCCGCACGTCGGCGACGGTCCGCCGGCTGACACGGACCGCGTCGGGGTTCGCCCTCGTGACGGGCTCGGCCGCGGACCCGGCGATGCTGGAGGCCGACGCGGTCGTGCTCGCGACGCCGGCCGCCCCCGCCGCCAGGCTCCTCACGGACCTCGCACCGGCGGCCGCGGCCGAGCTGGCCGGGATCGAGTACGCGTCGATGGCCGTCGTGACGCTGGCCTTCCCGGTCGCCGCGCTCGCCCACCTCGGCGGCACCAGCGGCTTCCTGGTCCCACCGGTGGACGGCCGGGCGATCAAGGCGTCGACCTTCTCGTTCGCCAAGTGGGCCTGGGTCCGCGACGCGGGCGCGGCCGGCGACGTGCTGCACCTCCGCACCTCACTGGGTCGGCACGGCGAGGAGGCGGCTCTCCAGCGCACCGACGAGGAGCTCGTCGGGCTGTCGCTGGCCGACCTGGCGGAGGCCGTCGGCATCGCGACCCGGCCGGTCGCCACCCACGTCCAGCGCTGGGGCGGTGGCCTGCCCCAGTACGCCGTCGGTCACCTCGACCGCGTGGCCCGGGTCCGCAGCGCGGTGGCTGCGGTCCCGGGCCTGGCGGTGTGCGGTGCGGCGTACGAGGGTGTCGGCGTGCCGGCGGTCATCACGTCGGCACGCCGAGCCGTCGACGAGCTCACCCGATCGGCGTCTTCGTGACCCTCAGGTCGTAGGCGAACGCCGGGTCGCAGGTCAGGCGCGTCGCCATCCCGTCGTACTCGAAGGCCAGGTCGTTCCGCAGCCGACGGTGGGTGCCGTCGTTGACGATGAAGTAGCCGGCGTCGTCGAGCTCCTCGTGGACGTGCTTCTTCCTGCCCACCTTGGACGCGGTCCCGCGGACCGTGGCCTTGGCGCCGTCGATGGTGATCGACGCACGCACCTTCCCGTCGTCGAGGATCTCGCGCTTGACGTTCTTGGACTTGCCGTGGCCCGCGTCCGGGTCGCCCAGGACCACCTGGAACCAGTTCCCGTACGTGTCGTTCTCGTAGAGGCTGGCGTAGACGGCGGTGCCGTCCAGCTCGCCGCGGCACTCGAGCACGATCCCGCGCTCGCGGTGGGACGTGGTGGCGCCGTCGGCGACCAGGGCCGACGCCGGCGTCTGGCCGAGGGTCAGGGCGGCGGTCACGAAGGTGGCGGCGGTGAGGATCTGCTTGTTCATCTCGGTTCCTTTGGCATGAGGGGTTGGTGCCGCCCCGACTGGGCGGACGGTGGTGATACGCCCCGTCGGACGGGTCGGTTGCACCGGATGCGCGGGTTTCACGAGACGTGCCCCGATGTGCCCCGTTGTCCCTGGGTCGCGGGACATCCGGCCCGGCACGGTTCACCTGTCGCCGAGCGGCGGCACCGACAGAACCACCGACCAGAAGGAACCCAGATGACCACCGTCACCACCCACAACCCCGCCCGCGCCGACGTCGTCGCCGGAGCGACCGGCAGCGACCGGACCCCTCAGCAGTCCCGCTCCTGGGCGTTCGCCGGCATCGGTGCCGCCCTCGCCGGGATGGGCACCGTCGTCACCAGCGGCATGGTCGACGTCGTCTACCGCGACGAGTTCAGCCACGGCTCCGTCGACGGCGTGGCCGAGGCCCTGACCGACAAGACCGGCGTGCTGTTCGCCTTCCACTCGATCACCACGCTGGGCGCCGTCCTGATGATCGTGTTCGGTGCCGGACTGTTCCGGCGCCTCCGCGCCACGATGCCGGACAGCATCGCCCCCGTGGTGGCGCTGGTCGGTCTCGCCGGGACCGGCGTCGTCTCCCTGCTGGGCGCCGGCCTGGACACCGAGTTCATGATCGCCGGGCTCCAGGACGACATGACGGTCGACGACTCGTCGGCGGCCATGTACAACCACTGGATCGGCACGATCCCGTGGCTGTGGACGCTGGTCGGTCTCGCCGGCCTGGCGATCTTCGCCGCCTTCCGTCGTGGCGCCGCGCCGCGCTGGCTCGGTCTCGTCGGTCTCGTCCTCGGCGGTCTCACGCTCGCCCTCGGCATCTCGCCGTTCGAGTACATGGCCGGCATGACCGGCGTGCTCTGGCTGCTGGCCACCGCGATCGGCTTCACCGTGGGCGACAAGGCGTTCCGCGCCGGCCGGTGAACCACCTCGACCACGACACTCCGGCCGGCCGGGCCCACCACGGGCCCGGCCGGCCGGAGGTCGTCCACAATGACTCCGTGTCCGTCCCCGGGACCCCAGGCCGCTGGCCGGCCCTCGTCCTCCCGCTGACGACCCTCGCGCTGCTGGTGGCGACCGTCCTCCTGGACGCCCGCACCCCGGACGCCGGCCCCGGCATCGAGCTGGCGCCCGGCTGGGGCTGGCCGTACGCCCTGATCGGCCTCGTCTACGGCGTGTGCAGCGGGGTCGTCGTGGCCGTCGACCGGCGGCAGGGCTTCGGGTGGGCGCTCGCCGTGCCCGCGGTGTTCTGGGGCACCGACGGGCTCGCCCAGGCGTACGTGCGCTGGGGGATCCGCGCCGACGACGTCAGCCCGGGCGTGGACGCGGCCCTGTGGCTCCTCAACCGGTTCGGCGCCTTCCTCCCGATGTCGATCGCCGTCCTGCTCTTCCTCTTCCCGACCGGCCGGTTCCTGCCGGGGTGGTGGGGCCGCGTCGGGAGGATCGCGCTCGTCGCGATGGGCCTGTCCGCCCTCCTCGTCGTCGTGGCGCCGGCCGGTGGCCGCGTCGGGGACGTCGACCTCCCTGCCGGGGTCGACCTCGACGCCGGATCCCTGCCGATGCCCGACGCACTGGTCGACGTCGGCATCCCGATCGTCAACGCGATCACCGTCCTCGGCGTGCTCGTGGCGATCGTGACCGTCGTGGTCCGCTACCGCCGCTCGGACGGCCTCGAGCGCGACCGGATGCGCTGGCTGCTGTGGTCCGTGGTGATCATGGCGTCCGCGATCGCGCTGTCCCAGCTGTCCGACCTCACGGCCGTCCGGGACGCGTCGACGTTCCTGCTCGCCTCCCTGCCGCCGGTCGCGATGACGGTCGGCATCGTCCAGCCGTCCCTCGTCCCGGTGCAGGAGCTCCTGAGCGGCACGGCCGTGCTCGCGCTGCTCGCCGTCGTCCTGGTCGCGGTGGACCTCGCGGTCGTCGCTGTCCTGGACGCCGCGCTCACGGACGACCTCGCCCAGCGCCAGGTGGTCCTCATCGTCCTGCTCGTGACGGTGGTGCTCTACGGCCCGCTGCGACAACGGCTCTCGTCGATCGTGAGGCGGCTGGTCCACGGCGACCGGAGCCGTCCCTACGACGTCGTGGCCGGCCTCGCGTCGACGTTGGAGCGGGCTGACGAGGCTCGGGAGCAGCTCGTCGCGGTGGCCGACGCGATCGCGACGGCGTTCGGCGTCTCCTACGTGTCCCTCGAGGTCGACCACGGCAGCGGCGGCCGTCTCGTCGCCCGGCACGGCGCGCGACCTGCGGGGGTGCGGGTGCTCCCGATCACCTACCGCGGACAGGAGGTCGGCCGGGTCGAGCTGCCCGTCCGGGGCCTCCGCAGCCGGTTGAGCCGGCGCGACGAGCAGCTGTTGGGCGACCTCGCACGCCAGGCCGCGACCGCCGTGCGCACCAGCCAGCTGGCCGACGAGCTGCAGGACAACCGGGAGCGCCTGGTCGTGGCGCGGGAGGAGGAACGCCGCCGGATCCGCCGTGACCTCCACGACGGGCTGGGACCGTCGCTGAGCGGGGTGGTGTTCCAGCTGGAGTCCGCCCGTCTCCAGGTGCCTCGCGACCCCGACGAGGCCCAGCGGTCGATCGCGGCGACGAGCGCGCTGGTGCAGGACGTCGTCGCCGACGTCCGCCGGCTCGTGCACGACCTGCGGCCACCGGCGCTCGACGACCTCGGCCTGGTGGGCGCGCTGCGCCAGCAGGCCGAGCGGATGAGCACGGACGGGCTCGCCGTGGCGGTCGACGCCGGCGACCTCGGTCAGCTCTCGGCCGCCGTGGAGGTGGCGGCGTACCGCATCGCCGGCGAGGCGCTCACCAACGTGGTCCGGCACGCCTCCGCCACCCGGGCCGACGCCCGGCTCCGGGTGGCGGACGACGAGCTGCTCGTCGAGGTGACCGACGACGGGGTCGGGATACCGCCCGACGTGCAGGCCGGGGTGGGACTGGTCTCGCTGCGCGAGCGGGCGGCCGAGCTGGGCGGGCGGACCGAGGTCTCCTGTCCCGCCACCGGGGGAACGGTGGTCCGCGCGTGGCTGCCGCTCTCGCGCCGGGACAGGACAGCTGACGGGGCAGATGACAGGGTCGACCAGAGGGAGGACGAGCAGTGAGCATCCGTGTGGTGGTGGTGGACGACCACCAGATCGTGCGAGACGGGTTGGTGGCGCTGCTCGGCGCGCTGGACGGCGTCGAGGTGGTGGGCGCGGCCGCGGACGGCAAGGAGGCGCTGCACGTCGTCGCGGACGCCGCGCCCGACGTGGTGGTCATGGACATCCAGATGCCCGAGCTCGACGGCATCGAGGCCACCCGCTTCATCACCGGCCGGCAGCCGGACGTGAAGGTCGTGATGCTGACCATGAACGAGGACGACGACACCGTGCTCAGCGCGATCCGGGCCGGCGCCTCGGGCTACCTGCTCAAGGGCTCCGGTGCCGAGGAGGTGCACAACGCCGTCCGGGCCGCGGCGGCCGGAGGCATGGTGTTCGGCGCCGCCCTGGCCGGGCGGGTCGCCAGCTTCTTCGCCGGCGCCCGTCCCCAGGCGGCGGAGCAGCCGTTCCCGGACCTCACCGAGCGGGAGCGCGGCGTCCTCGAGATGCTCGCGGCCGGCAAGTCCAACGACGTGATCGCCCGCGAGACGTTCGTGTCCAACAAGACCGTGCGCAACACGGTGTCGTCGATCTACGGGAAGCTGCACGCCGCCGGCCGGGCCGAGGCGATCGTGAAGGCGCGGGACGCGGGGTTCGGCCGCGGCTGAGCGCCGACCCGCCCGTCGTGGACGGGCGGGCCGGCGGACCCGGGTCAGACCTCGTGGTTGGACTGGAACACGTCGCCCGGGTCGACCGCGGCCTTCACCGCCCGCAACCGGAGCCAGGCGTCCGCGTCGTACCCCGCGGAGGTCTCGACCCCGGGCCGCTCCGCGAAGTTGAGGACCTGCCGGTCGCTGGACCACGGCCGGAGCGCCTCGCGCACCGCGGCGGCGTCGGCGGCCCCGACGGTCGCGGCCTCCGGGAACGGCGCGACCGCGCAGCAGAACAGCAGGTAGTCGCCCGGCAGCCGGTCCAGCACCCCGCCCCCGGGGGCCGGCCGCCCCAGTGCACCGCCGAGGTGCCGCAGCTCGGCGAAGAGCAGCGACGTGGTGGTGCCGGGACCGACCTGGGCGAGCAGTGCGTCGACGGCGTCCGCCGGCAGCGAGTCCAGCACGGCGTGGTCCGAGACGGCCGGCGTCGGTCCGGGCGGGTCCATGTGCACGTCGAGGACGCCCGCGCTGGGGATCCGCGCGAACGTGTCCATCTCCGGGGCGAGGGACCGCAGCGGTGCGAGCAGCTCCGCGGCCCGCTCGTCGTCCTCGAGGACGGCTCCGTCGACCACCACGATCCGGCGACCGCTGAGGAACGGCGGCAGGTCGGGCAGCGGCGGGAAGCTCATCACCCGCAGGGACGTCGTGACCGTCTCCGGCACCTCCCGGGTCCACCGGGACCACGCGTGGGTGACCTCGGGTGCGCGCTCGATCGGCCAGAGCAGCATGCCGGCGACGACGTCGGGGAGGGGCAGCAGCTCGATCTCGACGGCCACGACGACGCCGAGGCCGCCCCCGCCGCCGCGCAGGGCCCAGAACAGCTCGGCGTTCCGGGTCTCGTCGGCTCGCACCAGGCTGCCGTCCGCGCCGACCACCTCGACCGCGGTGATCGTGTTGGTCGCCAGCCCGTGCCGGCGCCCGTAGAACGACAGGCCGCCGCCGAGCACGTAGCCGGCGACGGCCACGTCGGGCGAGCTGCCGTGCAGGGCCGTGAGCCCGTGCGGCGCGGCCGCGGCGATGACGTCGGCCCACAGCGTGCCGCCGACGACGCGGGCGACGCGGCGCTCGGGGTCGACGTCCACCCCGGTCAGCGCGGACAGCCGGAGCAGCACCGTCCCGGCGAGCCGGCCCTCGAGAGGCCCGGCGGCGTGGCCGCTGCTCTGCGGGGCGACGCGCAGGCCGTTGGCGGCGGCCGCACGGACGACCTGGACGACCTCCTCGACGGTTCGTGGGGTCGCGACCGCGGCGGGCCGCTGGTCGACCGCGACGTTCCACGGGAGCCGGGCGGCGTCGTACCCGGGGTCCCCGGGGAGGACGACGCAGCCGGGGGCCGCCTCGCGGACGGCGGCGGCGGCCGGGTGGGTGACGGGCTGGGTGATGCTCATGGGAGTGCTTCCTTCTCGGGGTGTGAGGGTGGCGGCGAGGGCGACCAGCTGACCGGGTCGGTCGAGCCGGGCGATCTCGCGGATGCGGGTGTGCGGTCGTGCACCGGTCGCAGCCAGACGGTCCGTGAGGACGTCGAGCACCCCGAGAAGGGCGATCCGGTCGGTGGTGAGCACCTCGACGTCCGCCAGACCCGACGGCGTCCGGCCCCGGAGGGTCAGCGCCGCCTCGAGGCGGCTCACGGCCAGCGCCAGCTGGGCCGTGATGTCGCCCTCGTGGAGGAGCCGGCCGAGGTCGTCGACCGGGGACTGGAGAGGGAGCTGGTGGTGCTCGGACTCCGTGATCGGTGTGGTCACGACGACGAGGTTGACCGAGCGACCGCCCCTGCGCCCATCCCACCCGGCGGGGTCGTTCCCGCCCTCAGGTCCTGGGAGCCGGCCACCCCCAGACAACTGGGATGTCCTGACGGCCCCGCGGCCGCAATACTGCTGGGATGACCGCCGCCCTGACCGCCGAACGGGTCCGGGGTGACGTCGAGGTGCTCTCCCGGGCCGGACTCGACCTGGAGACCTTCCTCGCCGAGGCCGTGGCCTCGGTCTCTCGGGCCGTCCCCTCGGTCGCCGTGTGCATCGGCACGCACGACCCCGCCACCCGGATGCTCACCAGCTCACGGAAGTACGGCGACCTCGAGGGTCGCAACTCGCACGACGCCCTGTTCGGCCAGATCGAGTACGACTCGGGGGAGGCGACGACGTACCCGGAGCTCGCCGGCGCGGACGTCCGGGCGATCGGCATGCACCTGTGGTTCCGCGGCGAGGTCGAGCGCTCGGAGCGGATGGCCCGGCTGATGCTGCCGAAGTTCGACTACCACGACGAGGCGCGGCTCGTCTTCCGCGAGGGCGGGCGCTTCTGGGGCGGCATGGCGCTGTTCCGGGGCTCGGACGACCAGGCCTTCGCCGACCACGACGTCGAGTTCCTCGGGACGCTGAGCGAGGCCTTCGGCCGCGGCGTCCGGGCCGGGCTGCTCACGCGGCTGGTCGACGTCACCCCGCCGGCCGCGGTCGGCCCGGCGGTCATGGTCGTCAACGCCGACGACGAGCTCGTGCAGAGCACGCCGGGAGCGGCCGCGCGGCTCGCCGAGATGAGCAGCGCCGCCCACGCGGGCGCGCCGTTCGCCACCATCACCGCCCTCGTCGGCGCCGCCCGCCGCCTCGGGCGGGGGAGGCGGTCGCGATGCCGCACGCCCGGGTCCGCACGGCGCACGGCGTGTGGCTGATGCTGCACGCGTCCCCGCTGCCCGGCGCCGGCGACCGCGGCGGCGACGTCGTCGTGACGATCGAGGAGGCCCGTCCGCCGGAGATCGTGTCGCTGGTCGTGGCGGCCTTCGACCTCACGGCGCGCGAGCGGGACGTGACCCAGCTCGTGCTCCAGGGCGTGGACACCAAGGAGATCGCAGCCACGCTGCACATGTCGGCCTACACGGTCCAGGACCACCTGAAGTCGGTCTTCGACAAGGCGGACGTGCGGAGCCGGCGCGAGCTGATCGCCCGGGTGTTCTTCGACCAGTACGTGCCGCGGCTGGGCTCCGAGATCGGGCCGTCCGGCTGGTTCGAGCCCGCCTAGCCGGAGCGCCCGTCGAGGTGCTCCCAGACGGCGTCGCTCCGGGCGTGGTCGCCCAGGCCCCGACTGACGTACGCCGCGCCGTACCGGCCGCCGAAGGAGTACCAGGCGCTGCACCCGCCCGCGCCGCCCATCCCGATGTCCTCCTCGTCGACCTGGAAGCCCAGGGTCCAGCTGACCTCGCGGTCGATGACGAGGTCGTGGCCCGAGGCCTGGCTCGTGACGAAGGAGCGGTGGAGGTCCGGCCCGAGCATCGCGGCGACCGGGCCGTCGGCGGGCAGCAGCTGGTCGTAGAACCGGGCCAGCCCGCGGGCCGAGGCGTGCATGCCGATCGCCGGGAACGAGGTGGTGCGCCAGCGTCGGCTGTTGAGGACGTCGGGGTCGAGCACACCCGGCGGACGGCTCATCGCCGGTGCCCAGTGCGGGTCGTCCAGGTAGCGCCCCGGCCAGTCGTCCCCGAGCGCCACCACGTCGGCCACGCGACCGAGGTCGGCGTCCGCCACCCGGAGGTGCAGGTCCCAGTCGTGCGCGGCCGCGATCGTCGCGAAGCGCTCGGCGAGGTCGTCGCCGGTGGCGAGCCGGACGAGCCGGTCGCAGAGGTGGCCGTAGGTCAGCGCGTGCTCGGCGACCCCCGCGCCCGGCTCGTGCCGCGGCGTGGCTCCCGCGAGCAGGTCGGTCAGCCCGTCGCGGTCGTCGAAGGCGAGGTGCTGCGCCGCGTCGGGGAACGCGGGCAGGCCGGCCTGGTGGGCCAGCACGTGCCGGACCGTGGTCGCCTCCTTGCCCTGCCCTGCGTACTCCGGCCACAGGTCCGCCACCCGCTGGTCGAGGCCCAGCGCCCCCTCGGCCACGACGCTGAGGACCGTGAGCGCGGCGAACGGCTTGGCCACCGAGTACGTCATGACCAGGGTGTCGGCCGTCCACGGCGTCACGCCGTCCCGGGTCCCGACCAGTGCCTCCTCGACGACCTCGCCGTCCCGGACGACGCACACCGCCCCACCCGGGTCGCCGAGAGCGTCCAGCTGTCGGCCGAGGGAGGCGCTCATGGGCTGATCCTCGCGCACGGCAGAATGGCGCCATGGCAGAGCAGCAGTCCAACGCCTCCCGCGTCCGGGAGATCAACGACTCCATCCGCTACACGATGTGGTCGGTCTTCCGGCTCGAGGCGGTGCTCGGCGACGACGCCGACCGAGCGGCGGAGAGTGCCGAGGTCGAGAAGCTGTTCGCCGAGCTGGGCGAGGGCGGCGTCGTCGTCCGCGGCGTCTACGACGTCAGCGGCCTGCGCGCCGACGCGGACGTCATGGTCTGGTGGCACGCCGCGACGTCGGAGGAGCTCCAGCTCGCGTACCACCGCTTCCGCAGGACCGCGTTCGGCCGCCGCCTCGACCCGGTGTGGTCGCAGCTCGCGCTGCACCGGCCGGCGGAGTTCAACCGCAGCCACGTGCCGGCGTTCCTCGCCGACGAGGACGCCAAGGCGCACGTCTGCGTCTACCCGTTCGTGCGCTCCTACGAGTGGTACCTCCTCGAGGAGGAGGAGCGGCGCCAGCTGCTCAAGGAGCACGGCCAGATGGCCCGCGAGTACAAGGACGTGCGCGCCAACACGGTGGCGAGCTTCGCGCTGGGCGACTACGAGTGGATCCTCGCGTTCGAGGCCGACGAGCTGTACCGGATCGTCGACCTGATGCGGCACCTGCGCGCGTCGGGCGCGCGTCGGCACGTGCGGGAGGAGATCCCGTTCTACACGGGATCGCTGGTCGCGGTCGCCGACCTGGTCGACCGGCTCCCGTGAGCCGGCGGGCTCAGGTCACGGTCCGGACACGGCCGGAACCCTCCTCGGAGGACTCCCGTCCCAGCCTCATGAAGCTCGCGACGCTGCCTGCCGCCCTGGTCCTCTCCCTCGCCCTGGCCGGCTGCTCCGGCTCCGACGGGGACGATGACGTCGCCAGCGATCCGGGCGGCTCCGGCGGCGGCCCCTCGGCGCCGACGGCCACGCCTGCGGCTCCCGGTGACGTCCGCAGCCGCAACCTCGTCACCGTCATGGACAAGGACACGTCCGACGACCTGGTCGAGCTGTGCCTCGGGGCGGTCGCCGAGTCGTACCCGCCCCAGTGCGGCGGCCCCGCCATCACGAACTGGGACTGGAAGTCCGTCGACGGGATGTTCGACGAGGAGGGTGACGTCCGCTGGGGCACCTTCGCGGTGACCGGCACGTGGGACGGCACCTCGTTCACGGTCGGCGACGCCGTCCCGGGCGCGCTCTACGACCCGATGCCGGAGGAGCCGCCGGTCTACCCCGAGCCCTCCGAGGACCACACCGACGACGAGCTCGCCGGCTTCGCCGAGGACCTCATGGAGCTCCCCGGCGTCCAGGGCGCCTACGGCGCCGACGGGCACGTGCTCGTCGACGTCACCTACGACGACGGCACCTACCAGGACTACGCGGACGCGACGTACGGCGACGGCGTGGTCGTCGTGAGCGGGGCCCTGGTGGACGTGGAGGCCTAGGCCTCCTTGGGCTCCAGCGTCAGGCTCACCGAGTTGATGCAGTAGCGGTCGCCGGTCGGCGTGCCGTAGCCGTCGGGGAAGACGTGCCCGAGGTGCGACCCGCAGTTGGCGCAGCGCACCTCGGTGCGCTTCATGCCCAGCGTGGAGTCGTCGATGTACTCGATGGTGTCGGTGATCGGCTGGTAGAACGACGGCCACCCGCAGCCCGAGTGGAACTTGGTGTCGGACTCGAAGAGCGTGGCCTGGCACGCCTTGCACTTGTAGACACCCGTCGTCTCGGTGTCGGTGTACTCACCGGTGAACGCGCGCTCGGTGCCCGCCTGGCGCAGCACCTGGTACTCCTCGGGAGAGAGCTCGGCACGCCACTCGGCGTCGCTCTTCTCGACGTTGTAGGTCATGCCGTTCAGTGTCGCGCAGGCTCACAAGCGTTACGCCTCACACCTGCGGGCGGTTGACTTGTTCGGAGAACACATGTTCACTGAACTGGATGTCGGGGACCATCTCGTGGGAGCGCGTGCGCCGTGCCGGCGACAAGCTGACGACTCCGCTGCTGCCCGACGACTACCTGCGGCTGCTCAACCCGCTGTGGAGCTCGCGGGAGCTCCGAGGCCGCATCGAGAAGGTCGTCCCCGAGACCGAGGACGCCGCCACGCTGGTGATCCGGCCGGGCTGGGGCTGGCGCTACGACCACCGCCCGGGGCAGTACGTCGGGATCGGCGTCCAGGTCGAGGGGAAGTTCCAGTGGCGCTCCTACTCGGTGAGCTCACCGCCGAGGCGGAGCGGACGGACCATCGCGATCACGGTGCGGGCGATGCCGGAGGGCCTGCTCTCGGCACACCTCGTCAACGGCCTCGAGCCGGGCACGATCGTCAGGCTGGCGCTGCCCGAGGGCGACTTCGTGCTGCCCGACCCGCCTCCGGACCGGATGCTGTTCCTCGTCGGCGGCAGCGGGGTGACCCCGGTGATGGCGATGCTCCGGACGCTGGATCGTCGCGCCCGAGACAACGGCAGAGCCATGCCGGACGTCGTCATGCACTACTCGTCGCCCACCGCTGACCGGATGATCTTCCGCGACGAGCTCGCGCGGCTCGCGGACGAGCACGAGTCGCTGACCGTGCACGAGCTGCACACCGACACGGACGGGATGCTGGAGCTCGCCGACCTCGACACGATCTGCCCGGACTGGCAGGAGCGGGAGACCTGGGCCTGCGGCCCGGCTCCCATGCTCGACGCGATCACCGACCACTTCGAGACCACGGGGCTCGAGGACCGGCTGCACGTCGAGCGCTTCTCCCTCGCCCTGGGCGGCGACGGGGGAGAGGGCGGCACGATCACCTTCACCAACACCGGCAAGACCGTCGACGTCGACGGGGCGACGACCGTGCTCGAGGCGGGCGAGGAGGCCGGCATCGGGATGCCGTACGGCTGCCGGATGGGCATCTGCCACACCTGCACGATCACCAAGGCCTCCGGCACCATGCGCGACCTGCGCAACGGCGACGAGTACAGCCAGCCCAACGAGCAGGTGCAGACCTGCGTCTGCGTCGCCGTCGGCGACGTGACCCTGAACATCTGACGAGAGGAAGACCTGATGGCCATCTCCGACGTCAAGGAGTACACCCACCTCACCGAGGAGGACGTCGAGCAGCTCGGCCGCGAGCTCGACGCCATCCGGGCGGAGATCGAGGAGTCGCGCGGCGCCGCCGACGCGGCGTACATCAACCGCCTGATCCGGATCCAGCGCGGCCTCGCCGTCGCCGGGCGGCTGACGCTGATGCTCGGCACGCAGTCGAAGAAGACCCGGATCCCGGCGGCGATCGCCGGCGGCACGCTCCTCGGCCTCCACAAGATCCTCGAGAACATGGAGATCGGCCACAACGTCATGCACGGCCAGTGGGACTGGATGAACGACCCGGAGATCCACTCCTCCAACTGGGAGTGGGACACCGCGCAGCCGGCCGAGCAGTGGAAGCACTCGCACAACTACGTGCACCACCAGTTCACCAACGTGCTCGGCCACGACAACGACATCGGCTACGGGATCCTCCGGATGGCCCGCGAGCAGAAGTGGTCGCCGTTCAACGTCGGGCAGCCGGTCTACAACGCCCTGCTCGCCGGCCTCTTCCAGTGGGGCGTGGCCCTGCACGACCTCGACATCGAGGCGATCCGCAAGGGCAGGAAGGACCCCAAGGAGATGAAGCGCCAGCTCAAGCAGATCTGGCGCAAGGGCCGCAACCAGGCGCTCAAGGACTACGTGGTCTACCCGGCACTGTCGGGGCCGCAGTGGCGGACCACGATGGTCGCGAACGCCTCGGCCAACTTCACGCGCAACGTCTGGTCCTACGTGATCATCTTCTGCGGCCACTTCCCGGACGGCGCGATGCACTTCACCGAGGAGGAGATCGAGGACGAGACCCGGGCCGAGTGGTACCTCCGGCAGATCCTCGGCGCCGCGAACTTCCAGGGCGGTCCGCTGCTGCACGTCATGTCCGGCAACCTCGGCTTCCAGATCGAGCACCACCTCTTCCCTGACCTGCCGAGCAACCGGTACGCCGAGATCTCCGAGAAGGTCAGGGCGCTGTGCCAGAAGTACGACATCCCGTACACGACCGGGCCGCTGCACCAGCAGTACGGCCAGGCGCTGCGCACGATCATGAAGCTGTCGCTGCCCAACGGCATGACGTCGTCGGACAAGCCCGAGCCGCCCGGTCCGCCGGTCGAGCGCGGACGCAAGAGCGACGCCGAGCGCCCGGTCCGGCGCCGTGAGCTCGGTGCCTGGGAGCGCGGCCGGGCCGCGTCGTGATGCTCACCGAGGCCTCGCGGATCCACGACCGCCGCTGGGTGACCCAGTGCGCGCTGTCGCGCATCTGCGGAGGGTGCGGGACCTCCCTCGGCCGGCCGGTCGTGTTCCTCGGCACTCCTGACGAGGTCGCGCGCAACGCGTTCCACCTCCCGCCGATGCACCTCGGCTGCGCGGAGGAGCTCCTGAGCTCGCCCGAGACGGACCCGTCCTGGGTCCTGGTCAGGACGGCCGGGTTCGAGTTCGTCCGGCCGGCCAAGGACGACCTGGACCGCGAGCCGAGGTTCGAGCCCAACTCGCTGCTCTGACGGCGGCCTGTCCTAGGGTCGTGTCATGCCCAAGGCAGCCGCGGTCGAGGTCCAGGCGGGCGAGCGCAGCGTCCGGGTGTCGAGCCCGGACCGGGTGATCTACGAGGCGACCGACACGACCGCCGAGGTCACCAAGCTGATGGTCGCCGAGTACTTCGCCTCGGTCGAGGACGGCCTGATGAGGGCCCTGCGCGACCGGCCGACCGCCCTCGAGCGCTGGCCGTCCGGCGTGCGCGAGGGCATGCAGCTGGCCACCGGCCGGGCCGACCGGGACGCCGACGCGTTCTACCAGAAGCGGGTGCCCAAGGGCGCTCCCGACTACCTCGAGTCCGTCGAGATCACCTTCCCCTCGGGCCGGACGGCGGACGAGATCTGCCCCACCGAGATCGCGGTCCCGGTCTGGTGCGCGCACATGGGCACGCTGGTGTTCCACCCGTGGCCGGTCCGGCGCAGCGACGTCGACCACCCGGACGAGCTGCGCATCGACCTCGACCCGCAGCCGGGGACGACGTTCGCCGACGCCCAGCGGGTCGCGGGCGTCGCCCAGGAGCTGCTCGAGGACCTCGGGCTGGTCGGTTTCCCGAAGACGTCCGGCAACCGCGGTATCCACATCTACGTGCGGATCCGGCCGGAGTGGGAGTTCACCGACGTCCGGCACGCGGCGATCGGCTTCGGCCGGGAGCTCGCCCGCCGGGACGACGGCGTGACCATGGACTGGTGGAAGGAGGAGCGCGGCGAGCGGATCTTCGTCGACTTCAACCAGAACAACCGCGACCGCACCATCGCCTCGGCGTACTCGCTCCGGCCCAAGCCCGGCGCGCCCGTCTCGACCCCGATGTCGTGGGCCGAGCTGGCCGAGGTGAAGGACCCGCGCGACTACAACCTGTTCACCGTCCCCGAGCGCGTCGCGGACGGCGACCCGTGGGCCTCGATCGACGACACGGCCTACTCCCTCGAGCCCCTGCTGGCGCTCTGGGAGGAGCTACCCGGCGGTGAGATGAACTTCCCGCCCGACTACCCCAAGATGCCGGGGGAGCCCCCGCGCGTGCAGCCGAGCAAGAAGGTCGAGTCCCACTGGGACGCGGACGGCAACCGGATCCCGGACTGAGCGGCTACAGGCCCTTCGTGATCGTCAGCCAGTCGATGTCGCCCGGGAAGTAGTCGCAGCTGTCGGCCCCCGTGTCCGGGTTGCTGGTGTCGCAGTCGAACTTGCCGCCGATCGTCCACGGCTTGTTGTTGTTGACGTTGCCGGTGGTCTTGCGGATGCGCTTGTTGAACACGCCGTCGATGTAGAGCCGCACCTCGGAGGTGCTGCGCTCGCACCGGATGACGTGCCACGCACCGTCGTTGGTGGCGATGCTCGACTTGATCGAGGCCTGCGTGTCGGCGGTCTTGAAGAGGCAGCTCATGTAGCCGCCCGGCTGCTGGAACTTGACCTGGCCGCCGGCGGACTTGGCCTGGCCCTTCTGCACGACGTTGCCGAACTTGGCGGTGCTCCGGAAGCGGAACTCGACGACGAAGGTGCTCGTGCCCGGGTCGAGGGAGCTGTCCGCGGCGTCCGGGACCATCACGAGGTGGTCGGCGCCGTAGTAGACGGTCGCGCGGGAGAGTGCCGGTCCCACCGTCCGTAGGAGCCGTTCATCGTCACGTGGCTGCCGATGGCGCCGTCGTGGCCCATGCCCGACGAGTCGTGCGCGACGGTGGCGCCGGCCGCCTCGTTGAACTCGAGGTCCAGGACGGTGCCCGGGACGGCCAGAGCGGCGGACGGCGCTCGGGCGGCGTCGGCGGAGGCGACGCCGGCCAGGGCCAGGCAGGCTGCGGTGCTGACTGCGATCAGGGTCTGTCGTGCGCGCACGGTACGTCCTCGGGTGGGTAGGTCGGTGGACCCCCTCACGCTCGACCCGTGGGCGGCGCGGGAGTGTCGTCCGGACCCGATTTCCCCAATCTTTGGTGGGCGTCCGGGCGCGCCGAGGTCCCGCCTGGCGCATCCCCACTGACGCTCCGGGCGGGAACCCCAACGAAGCACCGGATCGGGCTCGTCCCCCGACGAGCCGACTCACGAGATGGTCCCCCCGGACCCCCGCATGGGTACTTCGACGGTTTCTGATGGAACCCGTCGGCATGATGACAACACGGACCGATCGCGGGTGTCCATACGGCGGGTGGTATCTGACCTGCGACGACGGTCACGTGACCGATCGGCGGGTGCGTCAGGCGGACGGCTTCTCCCACGGGGCCGCGGTCGGGAAGTACGTCTCCATGAAGTCCCGCAAGGTGCGGTTCAGGCGCTCCGGGTCGAGGGCGTGGTCGTGGTGGTCCGCCAGGCAGATGAAGTCCTGGTCGCGCCGGAGGGTCTTCCTCAGCTGCCAGTCCAGGTCGCTGTTCGAGACGTTGACGTAGGCGCGCGAGGCCGCGCCGACGTACGACGTCCCGGTCATCAGCCCGTAGTGCTGGGCCAGCGAGCTGAGCGTCGACACGTCGGTGTCGGAGCGGAACGGCGCTCGGGCGGTCGCGGCCAGCTCGTCCGGGAACCGCTCGGCGAGGTGCTCGAGGGTGAACCGGCGGTGCGGGTAGGGGACGTGGGCCAGGTTGTGGGTGATCACCTGGTGGAAGGCCGACTGGAGCAGGCGACGGTTGTTCCAGGCCGCCTTGAGGTACGGCGGGGAGTCGGGCAGGTCGGTGAGGCCGATCGTCGTCGGCGCGAGGAACGTCGCGGGCAGCCCGGCCGCGGTGAACAGCGCCTCGGGACGGATCGGACGGCCCAGGAAGAAGTCGTCGTTGAAGTAGACGAAGTGCTCGGCCAGTCCGGGGATGAGGTGCAGCGAGGTCTCGATCGCGTGCGAGTTGAAGGTCGGGAGCGCGTCCGGCGGCAGGATCTCCGCGTGGTCGACCAGGTTGACCATCGGGTGGTCGGTGTCGAGCCAGTCGGGCACCTGCCCGGCGGTCACGAGGTGGATCCGGCGGACCCACGGGGCGAACAGGTTGACGCTGCGGAACGAGTAGCGCAGCTCGTTGCGGGACACGAACCGCGCCTGGCCGCTCGACTCGCGTGTCTGCGCGGTCTCGGCGGCGCGCGTGCCCGCGAGACCGGCCAGCCGCGCCTCGCGGGCCCGGTTCCACTCGGGGTCGTTGCCGTCGACCCACGTGTAGACGACGTCGATGGGGAACGTGCACTCGTTGACGGTCGGATCGTCCATCACCCGCAGCGTCGGCACCTCGACGCCGTGCACCCGGGTGCTCACGGTCTCGAAGCCCGGCGGGAGCCGCTGCGTGTAGGGGTTCAGGCGCGGCGCGACCAGCTGGCCGTCGACGTTCGTCTCCCAGAACTCGACCTCGACCGAGGTGCGCTGGCCGACGAGCCGGGGACGGCCGTCGGGACCGATCGGCCACGGCTCGAGGGCGACCACCGGGGTGCGGCCGCGCTGGAGCTCGCGCGCGAGGTCGGCGACGTGGCCGCGGCGCTCGTGCCAGCCGGCGTTGGCCGGGTCCCGCAGCGAGAACCAGGGCGGCAGGTCCGCTCCGGCCAGGGCGTCGAGGAACGCGTGGCGCGCGTCGGACGGCAGCACGACGATGGCGGACTCACGCTCGTGCGGGGGGATGACCAGCCAGGGGGCGCCGGTGGCTCGCGCGCAGGAGACGGCGGCGGCCAGCCCGGTCGCGCGGACCTGCTCCGGCGTGATGCCGGCCCGCTCGACGACCGGGTCCGACGGGGGAGTGCGCGGGGGGACCGTCGACAGCGCGGCGAAGCGAGGACGTCCCGCCCGGCGGGCCACGGCGTCCTGGAAGACGGTCGCCCAGCGGCCCGCGATCGCCTCCGCGTCGTACTGCGCCGAGGAGGCGAGGGCCCCCTCGCCGAGCCGCCTGCGCAGGTCGTCGTCCGAGGCGAGTCGGAGCAGGGCGGCGGAGAGGCCGGCGATGGACTCCGGCGTCACGAGCAGCCCGTTGACCTCGTGCTCGATGATCTCGCGCGGTCCGGACGCGCAGTCGAAGCTGACGCACGGGACGCCGGCCGCCATCGCCTCCTGGAGCACGAGCGGGAAGCCCTCCGACCGTGAGCTCAACGCGCAGATGCTCGCCTTCGCCCACTCGCCGGCCATGTCGGTGACCTGGCCCGGCAGCTCGACCCGGTCGAACAGGCCACGCTTGCGGGTCTCACGGACCAGGTTCGGTCGATGCTGGCCGGTGCCGAGGATGCGGAGCCGCCAGTCCGGGAGCTGGTCGGCGACATCGGCGAACGCGGCGATCAGCTTGGCGAACTGCTTCTCCATCGCCAGGCGTCCCGCGGTCACGATGACCTTGTTGTCCAGCAGCGAGCGCGGTGCGGCGCCCTGGGGCAGGGCGTTGGGCACGACCACGGTGCGGGGCGCGATCGGGCCGAGCTCCTCGCGCAGCCACCGGTCGATCGCCGGCGTCAGGAGCGCGACGACGTCGGCGCGCGGGGCGAAGGCGAGCAGGGGCTCCATGCCGCTGGTCCGCTGCGAGGACGAGCGGTGCTCCTGGTGGACGACGACCACGGTGTCGGGGAGCAGCTGGACCGCGCTGGCGAGCAGCGCCGGCGTCACCGTGACCACGACGTCCGCACCGACCTGGGGCAGCGCCTGCTCGAGGGCGAGGTCCGTGCGGGCCGAGAACTGGCCGTCCCAGCGGCTCGGCACGAGCACCGACTCGGCGTCGAGGAGCGGGTCGGGCTCCCGGTCCGGCCGCACGTCGACGAGGGGCTGGAGGGTCACGCGCTCGTCGATGGCGAAGTGCGGCTCGTCCGCCTCGCGCAGCACGCTGATGATGCTGACGTCGTGGTCGGCATCCGGGTGGGCGGCCAGGGCGTTGGCCTGCGTGATCGCGGACCGCTCGGTGCCGCCGGCGGTGTAGGCCGAGAGCACCAGGTAGGTGATCCTCACGAGCCGCCGCCGATCGGCGTGACCGTGGCCTCCGGGCCCGATCGCTCCGCCGGGTCCAGGACGCGTACGGCGAGCAGCGACTCGAGGTTCCACCGGAACCGCGCCCGCGGCTCGGCCCCGAAGCCGTCCGCTGGGTCGTGAAGCTCCGGCAGGAGCACGGCCCGGTGCGGGTCGGCCAGGTCGCTGTGGCGGCGCCGGATCCGGACCCGGTCGGTCTCGGTGCCGAGGGCCAGCCGGATCACGCCGAAGTAGCCCGCCGGCAGCTGGGCGACGCCCAGGAGCGCCTCGACGTGCCCGTCCTGGGCGGTGACCGGGAGTGCGTCGAGGACCTGGTCCTCGGCGTCGAGGAGCATCAGGTGCGTCCCGGGGGCGACACCCTCCGGCGGCTGCAGCCGCAGGTGCACGTCGCCGCCGCGCAGGTCGATCGCCTCGAGCAGTGCCGTCGCGGCGACCGGACGACGCCCCACCTGCAGGGTGCCGGTGGCACTGCGGTGGATCGAGAGCTGGGTGCGGCCGTCCGGGGACACCGGCACCCGGGTCGGGTCGTCGGCGAACGCGGCGGTCGTGACCGGCTCACCGGCCAGCACGACGTCGTACGTCGCCTCGGCCGCGGGCAGCAGCGCCAGCAGGTCCGTGATCTCACCGGCCAGCGGGTACGTGCCCGCCGAGCCACGCAGGTCGGCGACGCCGTCGGCCTCCAGGTGCAGCCACAGGCGCCGACCGTCGAGGATCCCGGCGTACGAGGCGACGGGACCCTCGGCGCGGCGCCGGGAGAACCTCACAGGCCGGTGACGCCCTCGCCGCCGCCGGCCTGCTCGTCGAAGGTCTCCTGCTCCATGAGGTGCAGGACCGGGATGTCGAGGTGCCGGCGGGCCCGCGAGGTCCAGTCGAGCCGGAGGAGCTCGGCGACGAAGTGCTCCTCGGTGAGGATGATCGCCTCGCGCCCGTCGACCTCGGTGATCTTGGCGGCGAGCGCCTCGATCGGGTCGCCGGTGATGAGCTCGCCGGAGGCGGTGGCGCCGGTGGCCGTCAGCACGGCGACGGCGGTGGCCAGGTGCGACTCGCCCTCCTCCTTGGCCTCCTCGAGGACCTCGGTGGGGTCGATGTCGGGGAGCGCCGGCGGGGTCGGCACGAGGTCCGGGACGCCCACGCTGCCCATGGCGGCCTGGACGCGCGCGGGCCCGTCCACGAGCGGCAGGAGGACGTGGTAGGCCACCTGTCCCTCGATGCCCTCGTGCAGGGAGTGGACGCGCGCGGCATCCTCGGCGGTCAGGTTCTCCTCGACCAGCAGGACGACGTCGTAGGTGTCGGACACGCCGGCGATGCTATCCGGACAGGACCTCGCCGAGGTCGTAGGAGACCGGCTCCTCCAGCTGTTCGTAGCCGCACGACTCGGGGTCGCGGTCGGTGCGCCACCGCTTGAACTGGGCGGTGTGCCGGAACCGGCGGCCCTCCATGTGCTCGTAGCCGACCTCGAGGACGCGCTCCGGCCGGAGCGGGGTGAAGGAGAGGTCCTTGCCCTGGCTCCAGCGGCTCTGGGTGCCCGGCACCCGGTCGGGGTTGGCGGTGAGGAACTCCTGCCACCGGCCCCACGGGTGGTCGGTGATCGGGACGACGAGCGGCTGGAGCTCCTCGATCAGCTCGGCCCGCCGGGCCTCGGTGAACGAGGCCGCGACACCGACGTGCTGGAGCTCGCCGTCGGCGTACAGGCCGAGCAGCAGGCTGCCGAGCAGGGGCCGCTCGGGCGTCGAGCTCTTGTGCTCGCGGTAGCCGGCGACCACGACGTCGGCCGTGCGCGCGTGCTTGATCTTCAGCATCGTGCGGCCGTTCTCGGTGTACGGCGCGTCGAGCGGCTTGGCGACGACGCCGTCGAGCCCGGCGCCCTCGAACTGCTCGAACCAGCGCTCGGCCTCCGCGGGGTCGCTGGTGGTGCGGGTCAGGTAGCAGGGGCCGTCGCTGCCGAGGTGGCCGAGCGCCGACTCGAGCGCGGCCCGTCGCTCGGACAGCGGCCGGTCGACGTACGACTCGTCGCCGAGCGCCAGCAGGTCGAAGGCCACGAACCCCGCCGGTGTCTTCTCGCTCAGCATGTCGACCCGGCTCTTGGCCGGGTGGATGCGCTCCTGGAGCACCTCGAACTCGAGCTTGTCGCCGACGGCGACGAAGACCTCGCCGTCCAGCACGCAGCGCTCGGGCAGCTGCTCGAGGATCGCGACGACGAGCTCCGGGAAGTAGCGCGTCAGCGGCTTGGTGTTGCGGCTGGTCAGCTCCACCTCGTCGCCGTCGCGGAACACGATGCAGCGGAAGCCGTCCCACTTGGGCTCGAAGATCAGCCCGCCGTGCTTCTCGGGATCGGGTATCCCCTTCACCGACTTGGCGAGCATCGGCCGGACGGGCGGCATGACGGGCAGGTCCACGTCGCGACAGTAGCCGCGGTGACCGACGCCTCACTGGCCCGAATTCGCCACTCGCGAGCCCACCTCGGCTAAAGTCAAGTAATCAGGTCAACAAACAGAGAGTGACGAGACGATGACGATGGGCCCGAGGATCGGCTACGTGCCGGGCGTCTTCGACCTGTTCCACGTCGGCCACCTCAACGTCCTGCGCCAGGCGCGGGAGCTCTGCGACGTGCTGGTCGCCGGAGTCGTCTCGGACGAGATGTGCGAGCTGGCCAAGGGGGTCGCGCCGTTCGTCCCGCTGGAGGAGCGGCTCGCGATCGTCGACGCGCTCCGCTTCGTCGACTGGACCTACGCCGAGCGGACGCCGGACAAGCTCGACGCCTGGCGCACGGTGGGCTTCCACCGGATCTTCAAGGGCGACGACTGGCAGGGCACCGACCGGGGCCGCGCGCTCGAGGAGCGGCTGCGGCCGCACGGCGTCGAGGTCGTCTACTTCCCCTACTCCGTGCACACCTCCAGCACCCAGCTCCGCACCCTGATCACCGCCGAGCGGTCGGCCTCGGCGTCGTGACCGCGGCGACCGAGGTCGCCGGCCGGGTCGCCGCCGAGATCGACGACGCGGGCGTCCTCGTCCGCACGGCCGGTGACACCCCGCTGACGCTCAGCGTGGACGGCCGCTACGTCTGGGCCTTCACACCGGCCCGCGACGGCTCTCCGCACCGCAGTGGCGTGCTGGTCGAGTGGCCGGCCGTCCTGCAGGAGGTTCCTCGACGGGCGGGCGCGGTTCCGGGTCGCGGAGGCGGCCGGCGAGGTGGTGCTGTTCGACGAGGAGGTGCGGCTGGGCTCGGGGGACGGCCGGATCGAGATCGTCGACCCGCAGGGACTGCCGCTGGCCGTCGACAAGGTCGGACACCTCTGCCGCGCGTTCGTCTCGACGGACGTCGGCATCCGGGACGAGATCCTGGCCGGCACCCAGCGCGCCCTGAGCGACCTGGCCGACGGCTGCGGTCTCGACGCCTACCTCAACTACGGCGCACTGCTCGGCGCGGTCCGCGACGGCGCGATGATCGCGCACGACTCGGACACCGACGTCTGCTACCTCAGCCGGGCGACGTCGCCGGCCGACCTCATCCTCGAGTCGTACCGGATCGAGCGGGAGCTGCGGGTGCGCGGCTGGACGCTGCTCCGGATGTCCGGCGGCGACATCAAGCTGCTGCTGCCGCTCAGCGACGGGCGCCAGTGCCACATCGACGTGTTCGTCGCGTTCCGCGTGAACGGCACCTTCTACCAGCTCGGCAACCGCAGCGGTCACCTCCCGGAGTCGGCGATCCTGCCGCTCTCGACGATCGACCTGCACGGCTTCAGGTTCCCTGCGCCGGCCCGGCCCGAGGAGATGCTGGCCTTCGTCTACGGACCGGGCTGGCGGGTGCCGGACCCGTCCTTCAAGTACGCCGACCCGGTCGCCGGCATCCGGCGGCTCGACGGCTGGCTGCGCGGGTTCCGGACCGACATGGGCCAGTGGACCGAGTTCCACCGGGGCCCGGGTCGCTCGCTGCCGCGCAAGTCCACGTCGTTCGCCCGGTGGGTCGAGCGGAAGCTGCCGCCGCGGCGCCGCCGTCGCCGACCTCGGCGCGGGGACGGGACGGGACTCGCTCTACTTCGCCCGCCGCGGGCGGTCGGTGGCGGCGTACGACTTCTGCCGGACGGCCCGTGGCCGGATCGGCCGCCGCGCGGTCCGGCGCGGCCAGGACGTGGACGTGCGGATCCTGGTCCTCAACGAGCTGCGGACCGTGCTCGTCGCCGGAGCCGAGCTCGCCCGCGAGGAGCGGCACCTCTACGCCCGGCACCTGCTCGGCTGCCTGGACGACACGGCCCGCGCCAACCTCTGGACGCTCGGCCGGATGGCCACCCGCGGCGGCGGCAGGCTCTTCCTCGAGTTCAGCGCCGTCACCGACGACCCGCGCGCCACACCCCCGCAGCCGGAGCACCTCGTCCGCCGGCTCGACCCCGCCCGGGTACGCCGCGAGATCGAGGCCTCCGGCGGCACGGTCCAGCTCGAGCGGCTCGGCCCGGGGCAGGACGTGCTCGGCCGGTTCGACCCCCGCGTGTGCCGGATGAAGGTCACCTGGAAGAAGAGGAAGTCCGCATGAGCCGCATCCAGTCCCGCCTCGCCGTCGCCCAGGACCGCTACCGGCGCGTGCGCCGCCACCAGCTCGGCACCCGCGCCCGCCTGGCCGCGCTCGAGGCCGAGGTCCAGGAGAACCGTCAGCTGCACCGCCGCATCGCGGAGCTCACCGATGTGGTCGGCGAGCTGCTGCTCCCGATCGCCGACCGCGACGAGACGCGGGTCCGCGAGCTGCTGGCGGCGTACCGCGCCGGTCTCTGAACCGCCTAACCTTGTCCAGTCCTCACGGACGTTCCCCGGTTGGTCTGCCGGTAGGGCCCGCCTGACTTTGAATCAGGACTAGCGACGAGGTTCGACTCCTACCCGGGGAGCACACGCGCAGGCCAGCGGCCGCGTGACTCTGGGTCAGCCGGCGACGAGCATCAGGGAGATCCGTTCGGCGACCTCGGCGGCGGTCTTGGGGCGGTCGCGCATGTCCGAGGCGATGCAGTCGCGAACGAGCTCGCCGGCATCTCCGGTGAGGTCCTCGCTGACGGCCGGGGTGGAGGTGATGATCGCCCGCATCAGGAGCAGCGGCTCGCCGGTCGGAAGCGTGCCGTGCACACCGCTGCCCGTCATCGCGTAGTGGAGGCAGGCACCGAGCGACCAGATGTCGCTGGCCCTCGAGGCGTCGGCGCCGCTCATGATCGCCGGGTCGGTGAACTCCAAGCCGATCCGGCCGAGGCCCGTGACCATCATTCCTGGACTGAGCAGCTGGGAGAGGCCGAGGTCGGAGAGACGGCCGCCTCCATCCGCGAGCAGGATGTTGGCCGGCTTGATGTCGCGGTGCACGATGCCGCGCTCGTGCAGGGCGTGGGCGGCGCGGGCGGCGTCCCGGACGGCGGCGATCGCGTGCGAGCGCTCCAGCGCGCCGGTCGGTTCCTCGAGCGAGCCCAGCGGCAGGTACTCCATCGCGTAGTAGAACGCGCCTCCGTGTCGCCCGGCGTCGAAGACCCGGACCAGCGTGTCGGACTCGGCGACGCTGAAGTGCTTGAGCTCCCTGGTCGCGCGTCGGAACGCGTCGTCGGAGGTCGGCCCAGCCATCACCTTGACCACGACGTGCTCGTCGGGGATGCCGAGACGGGCGGGTGTCGCGGCGAGGAAGTTGGTCCCGTAGTTGGCCTCGCCGAGACGGCGGACGAATTCGTAGTCAGCGATCCCTTGCACCGGTGCGCCTTTCCGCCTTGCTTCAGCCAGGCCTGCCGGAGGCGGTCGAGGGTCGACCCTTGCGCCGGATCATGCCACGGCTCGTGCGCCATCTCCGGTGTACCGTGCCACCACATTGGCACACCACGCCAACCCTGCAGGCTTCGAACCAGCGAAGGCACCGCCGTCATGGACCCCACGTCAACCAGCGTCATCCCGACGCCGGAGATGGACACGTATGCCCCGGCGACGTCCGGGTCGGGCGACCTGAACGAGCAGCTGCTCGACAGTGACGTGTGGACCGACGAGATGGTGGCGGCGGCGGGCATCCCGGTCGTCGACGTCCCGTTCGTGACGATCGGTGGGGGGATCGGCAGCTTCGTGACCGTCGACTACCTGCGGATCGCGGGCGTGCCGACGGACCAGATCAAGGTGCTGTCCGCGATCGACTTCCCGTGGCAGACCTACGAGTACCTCACCCGGGTCTCGCAGATCCCGCGCACCGAACGGATCCGCTCCGACTCGGCCTCGCGTCCCGACAACATCTGGGGCTTCCCCTCCTATGCGCTGAGCGAGGCGTTGAGGTCGAAGAACCCGACGACGCTCTGGCAGGTCTTCGTCGAGCCGATGTGGGCCGACTTCTACACGCCCAAGGCCGGCGCTGTCTTCGAGTCGCTGGAGCGAGAGCGGCGGCGGATCCGCTACGACGACATGCTGGTCAAGGGGCTGGTCCGGATCGTGCGCCGCCGGGAAGGGGGCGGCTACTTCTCCATCCTGACGCCGCCTGACGGCTCCACCGACACCAAGCGCATCGCCTACCGCTCGCGGTTCGTCCACGTCGCCGTCGGCTATCCCGGTCTGAAGTTCTTGCCGGAGCTCCAGGCCTACCGCACCGAGAACAACGACTACCGCCACCTCGTCAACGCCTACGAGTCGCACGAGCACGTCTACGAGCGGCTGGTGCAGACACCGTCCACGGTGCTGGTGCGGGGCGGCGGGATCGTGGCCTCCCGTGTGCTGCAGCGGTTGATGGACGACCGGATCCTCCACGGCGCCGAGACCACGATCGTCCACCTGTTCCGCACGTTCATCGACGGACCCAACGACGGCAACACCGGCAACAACCCGCAGAAGACCAGCCTGTTCATGCGCCGCAAGGGCGCCGACGGGTGGGCCTACCAGGGCTTCAACTACCCCAAGTCGGTGTGGGGCGGCCAGCTCAAGGCCCAGATGCGGCGGCTCGAGGGCGAGGACCGCGCCAAGCTCTACAAGACGATGGGCGGCACCAACACGCCGTACCGTCGCTACTGGCAGAAGCAGATGCGACAGGGTCGCCGCGAGAACTGGTACCAGCTCGTCGTCGGCACCGTCGAGAACATGACGGCGCAGGCCGAGCGGATCGTCAGCCACGTGCGCACCAAGCAGGGCGTGATCGCGATCGAGGCCGACTTCGTCATCGACTGCACCGGCCTCGAGGCCGACGTCACCGAGCACCGGCTGCTCAACGACCTCCTGGAGCACAGTGGGGCCGGCCGCAACCCGATCGGCCGGATGGACGTCGACCGCAACTTCGAGCTGCGAGGAACCAGGTCGGGGGACGGGGTCATGTACGCCTCCGGCTCGAGCACCCTCGGTGGCTACTTCCCGGGCGTCGACACCTTCCTCGGGTTGCAGATCGCGGCGCAGGAGATCGCCGACGACCTGGCCAAGCGGGGTTTCGGCAAGCGGATCGGGCCGCGCCGCTCGGTCGTTCAGTGGCTCAAGTGGGCTTTCAACTCCATCATCTGACCGGCCGACCAGCTCAAAGGAGTCACCCGTGTTGCCCACGCTCAACGGCCGGATCCAGACCCGGCTCTTCATGCTCGCGACCTGGGGAGTCCTCTGGACCCTGGTGCTCACACCGATCCTGCCCGACGAGCCCGACTACCAGGTGACGTTCGTGCTGCTGGCGGTGGTCGCCGTTCTGGGCGTGCTGTGGGAGCTCGTCTACCACGGGCTGATGCAGTTCCGCTGGGAGAAGGACTGGCCGACGTTCTTCGGCTTCGTCACCTGCGTCAACGAAGGCCTGCTGATCATCGGGCTCCTCAAGCTGGACCTGGTGCCGTTCCTGGGCGTCGACGGCTCGGACGTCTCGGTCTCGGCGTTCGTCATCGACTTCCTGGTGATCTGGATGACCATCTGGGTCTGGACCAACGGGCCGATGCGGGTCTTCAACATCCGCTGGCGGTTCTTCGGTGGAAGGATCGTCTGACATGGACACCGGTCGGTTCACCTTGGCTGCGACGGAACTGACGATCGACACCGCCGAGGACTGGGACACGGTCGAGTGTCGTCCCAGCCCCGGTGTCGGCACGCTCGCGCGCGTCGGGCGGGTGGTCCTGCTGGTCGGCTCGACCGATCCCGAGGCCGTCGCACCGCTGCTCGGTCAGGCCGAGCTGGTCGCGGCCAACGGCGGCCAGGGCCGTCAGCTGGTGCGTGGCTATGCGCTGCTCCTCGGCACCACCGAGTCGGACGTCCCGGACTTCGTCGCGGTGGCGCCGCACTCGACCGGCCTCGCGGTCCTGGTGCAGGGCAACGCCGTCGTGGTGGTCAACGGCACGGAGTACTCGGGCCGCGAGTCGCTCGCCTGGGTGGAGCGACTCGTGCCCTGGCCGGTCACGTCACTGGAGGCACGCGTCGACGACGCGGCACAGCCCGCCGCACACCTGCGACTGGGGGCCGGTGTCGTCGCAGCGGGCGGGTACACCATCGGTACGCGCGTGCCGACCGAGCCGGGGACTCGCACTCCCCGTGGCGATGGAGGTGCCCGACACGGCCCCCGACGACGAGCCGGAGGAAGGGCCAGAGGAAGGGTCGCCGGAGGAGATGAGCGAGGAGACCGGCGAGGACTCTGTCACCTCACCGACGCCGCCGGTCCTGCAGGAGACGGGCGAGCGCGACCCGACACCCGTCGAGGACCAGGTCGCCGACTCCACCTCGGTGCTGCTGAGCGACCTCGACGACATCGGCGACCACGAGCCGCTGCCGATCATCACCGACACGCGCGACGTCTTCCCCTCCGACGACCACCGCGACGACGTCCAGCACGTGCGAGGCGTGTTCTGCAAGAACCGCCACTTCAACGACCCCCGCCAGCTGTTCTGCGGGATCTGCGGGATCAACATGGCCCAGCTGACCCCCAGCTCGTCGACGGGGTCCGCCCTCCACTGGGCGTGATCGTCCTCGACGACGGGGCGGTGTTCCAGCTCGACAGCGACTACCTGCTCGGCCGCGACCCGGGCTCCGACGACCGGGTCAGCTCGGGTGAGGCGCGGGGCGTCCCGGTGCAGGACACGTCCAACCAGATCTCGCGGGTCCACGCGCGGCTCGAGCTGCGGGGGTGGGACGTCGTCCTGATCGACAACGCCTCCACCAACGGCACCTACGTCAACCCACCCAAGACGCAGGACTGGCAGCGACTGTCCCCCGGCGGCGAGCACGTCCTGACGCAGGGCACCCGGGTCCGTATCGGCCACCGCACCCTCGCCTTCCAGCACGCACGCGGCTGACGCCGAAACGCCCGGGCCTCTTGCGGGCGGTGACTCAGACCGTCTCGCGCGGCAGCGCGACGTCGACGGTGGCCCAGTCCACCGGACCGGGGTCGAGCTCGGCACGCACCCGGAGGTCGGCGACGCCGTCGAGCGCCGAGACCGAGACCGAGGTCTCGGATGTTCCACCCCGCCGAGCCGGACACCACGCCGGGCGAGGGTCGCGGTGAGGGCGTCGTACCGCCGGCCCGTACCCCGGACGTCGAGCGAGGAGCCGAGGAAGGCGGCGAGCCTGGCGGCCTGGACGACGGCGGCGTCGCCGTCGGCGTCGGCTGTCCAGGTCACCAGCACCGGCGTGCCGCCAGCGATGTCGTGGAGGTCGCCGGCCACCAGCTGCACCGGACACGCGGCCGTCTGCGCGACCGCCCGCCCGATCGCGTCGTCGGCGCGGGCGACCACGAACTGGGGCGCGACCACGTCGACGAGCTCGCGCAGGTCGTCCTCGACGGAGGCGCTGGGGTTGGCGATGACTCGCACCGGCACACCGCGGTCCTCGCCGCGGCGCACCAGCAGCTGCTGCCGCTCCATCGCCGCGGCCATCTCGGCCAGCTCGTCGGTCAGCCCGCTCCCGACCTCGAGCCGCCGGTTCTGCGCCTGGAGCGCGACCACCACGATCTCCGGGTTCCGGCCGCCGTACAGGAGTCCGCAGGCGGCGTCGACCAGGACGGCACCGTCCTGGTCGGGCGCCGCGATCACCAGCGCCCGGTCGCGGACCTCCGCCCCGAGGGCGAGGCGCTCGGCCTCGGCGATGTCACGGTTGACCCGCCGGACCGGGTAGGCGCGGTCGAGCAGCGGCCCGGTCATCACGGTCGTCACCAGGGCCATCACGACCATCATCGTGAAGAGCTCCGTGTCGAGCAGGCCTTGTTCCTTGCCGACGCCGAGGATGATCAGCTCGGTCAGTCCACGGGTGTTCATCAGGATGCCGAGTGCGTTGGCCTGCCAGTGCGGGACGCCGGCGGTGCGTGCCCCGACGTAGGCGCCGACGTACTTGCCGACGATCGCCACCGTCAGGATCGCCAGCATCGGCAGCAGATTCTGGAGCCCCAGGTAGCGGAGGTCCACCTTGAGTCCGGTGACCAGGAAGAACACCGGCAGCAGGAGGACCACCGTGATCTGCTCGAGCCGCACCAGGATCTCGTGTCGGAGGGCGGCGGATTGCTCGCGGGGCATGATCGCGCCGAACAGGAACGCGCCGAAGATGAAGTGCACCCCCAGGAACTCGGTCGTCGCGGCGAAGAGCAGCAGCCCGACCAGCACCACCGACATGATGGTCGGCGAGAGCTCACCGGCCTTCTGGTGGGCGCGGGTGAGCGCGGTGAGCGCGGGCCGGACGAGGACGATGGCCGCCAGGGCGAACGGAATGGCGAGGAACGTGAGCCACCCGTTGCCCCCGTCGCTGCCGGCGATGCCGATGACGACCGCCAACAGGGTCCAGGCCAGGACGTCGTCGGTGGCCGCGCACGCCAGGGCGAGGCCGCCGGTCTCGGTGCGATGCATCCGTCGGTCGGTGAGGATCCGCGCGAGCACCGGGAACGCCGTGACGGACATCGCTGCACCGAAGAAGAGCGCGAACGGGAGGAACGCAGCATCGTCGGGTCGGAGGGCGGTGTCGGCGAGGATGGTCGCCAACCCGATCCCGAGCCCGAACGGCAGGAGGATCGAGGCCACGGACACCGACGCCGCGACCCGGCCGCGGCCCTTGACCAGTGAGACGTCGAGCTCGAGGCCGACGACGAACATGAACAAGGCCAGCCCGACCTGTGCCAGCAGCGTGAGGAACGGGCGCGAGTCGAGGGGAACGATGGCTTCGCTCAGACGATCCCCGAGAAGGCTGGGGCCGAGGAGCACGCCGGCGGCGATCTCGCCGACCACCGACGGGACACCGACGCGTGACGCGGCGTAGCCGGCCAGGCGCGCCACCACGATGATCAGCGCCAGCAGGGCCAGGATCACGGCGATGTCGAAGGGGGCGTCCGCCGCGCCCACCTGGACGTGGGGAGGGGCAAAGGTCACGGCGCCGTCCCTCACGTCCAGTTGCCCGCCCCCACCAGGCTCGGCTTGCGCGGAAGCATAGAACGCATCGAGCGCCGCGGCGTACATTGTCGCCACACATGCGAGGGGCGGGGGACATGCCAGCCAGGATTCCTGGACTCGAGGACCTGACTGAGGTCGGTCGAGGCGGCTTCGGCACGGTCTTCGCTGCCTCCGACCGGAGGTTCGCGCGCAGGGTCGCGGTCAAGGTGATCCACAACGCCGGGGTCGGCCGGGACGTGATGGCCCGCTTCGAGCGCGAGTGCAAGGCCCTCGGCAGCCTGTCCGGGCATCCCAACATCGTCGCGGTCCACGACCAGGGGAAGGCCGAGAGCGGCGAGCTCTACCTCGTGATGGAGTTCCTGGGCGGCGGCTCGTTCGCGCAGCGGCTCGCCGCGCGCGGCCCGGTGTCGCCTGCGGAGGCCGCCGTCTGGGGCGGGGCGCTCGCCGGCGCCCTGGAGACGGCCCACCGGTCGGGGATCGTGCATCGTGATGTCAAGCCCGAGAACATCCTGTTCTCCGACTACGGGGTCCCCAAGCTGGTCGACTTCGGGATCGCACGGATGCGCAGCGCCTACGAGACGCGCACCGGGCTCGTGTCGGCCACCCTGCACCACGCGGCACCGGAGATCGTGGCCGGCGCTGCCGTCTCGCCCAGTGCCGACGTCTACTCGCTGGCCTCGGCGCTCTTCACGATGCTCTCCGGCACGGCGCCGTTCGACCGTTCCGGCGAGGAGACGCTGGCGCCCCTCATCGCGCGGATCGCGACGGCGCCGCCGCCCGACCTGCGCAGCCTGGACGTACCTCCCGAGCTGGCCACGGTCATCGAACGTGCGCTGGCCAAGGATCCGGAGGAGCGGTTCGAGTCAGCGGCAGCGTTCGGGTTCGCGCTGCGCGACTGTGCCCTGGCGATCGGGCTCCCGCCGGTCGACGTGCCCCTCGGCGACGCCGAGGAGGTGGCCGAGGCGGCCGCGGCGATCGCCGTGGGTACCCCGACGCCCAACCCGACGCCCGACCCGACGCCCAATCCCGCCGGGTTGACCGTCGACGTCTCTCAGGAGGAGGACGTCGTCGGCACCGAAGAGATGCCCGGAGACGTGCCTCCCCGGCGACGGCGATGGCCGATCGCAGCAGCCGCGGTGGCGCTCCTCGTGCTGATCGGAGCAAGCGCCGCGGCCATCGCCTCCTACGGCGACGACGGGTCGCCGGGCGCCGAGGGTCCGAGCGACCCCAGCAGCGCGGCCCCGGTCGAACTGCCGATCGCCACGATCGATACCGGTGCCGGGTGCACCGGCTTCGCCTGCCGATTCGCGGTGACGTCCCCGGACGCCCTCCCGGACGGCGCCGAGTGGATCTGGTCGATCGACGGTGTCCAGCAGCCCACGACCGGCCCGACGCTGGAGCACACCTTCACCGCACCGGGGAAGAGCACGGTATCCGTCGCCGCCAGCCAGGGCGAGGAGCTCGGCACCGCAGCGACCAAGGTGGTGCGACTGGAGTCGTGGGCGCGGCGGGTCGAAGCGGTGTCGACCGACAACGCGTCCGCCCTGGGCACCGTCACCGTCACCGTCAGCTCGAAGAAGCCGGGATGCGTGTCGGGGACCCTGCAGCTCAAGGTCGCGTCCGCCGGCGGGTTCGAGGCCCAGGGTGATCCCCGGAGGCTCCCGAAGACGGGGACCATCGAGCTCGACGTGGACCGCGACAAGACCTACCAGGTCGTGCTCGCCCGCCAGGACGTCGCGAACGGCGTGTGTGAGCGCGCCACCAGCCCGAAGGTCGACGTCGCCCCCCTCGCCGTCCAGGACGTCGGCGGCACCGACGGCGGCACCGATGGCGGCGACGACTGCACCAGCAAGTGCAATCCAGGACCCCAACCGAACCCGGGGCGGATGACACCCGCCGACACGACCAGAGACAGGTGAATTCCGTTGAGACGACCCATGCAGTCCCTTGCGATGCTCACATGCACCGCCGCAGTCACCTCCGGGTTGGTGATCGCCGTGACCCCGTTCGCCAGCCAGGGCGCCGACGGCTCTCGTGCCACGACGGCTGGGGTGGTGGGCGCCTACAACTTCCCCGACCGGAAGCAGTCGCCCGGGGCCACGTGCAAGTACACCAAGGGGCGCCTCACGGCGATCACGCTTCGAGCTCCTAGCGCGGCTGGGCGGCCGTTCTGGGAGCCCGGCGGCCAATGGATCCTGTGGTCGGCGCAGCTCGAGTCGAAGACCGGCAGGGCCGGGTGGAAGCCGACGAAGAGGAAGCCGGCGTACTCCGGCAACACGTTGGGGCGCTCGGGACGGCTCTCCACACTGAGGCCGGTGTCGATCCGGCACGTCTTCGGTGCTCCGAACACGCAGTACCGCGTCAGGGAGACCATCTTCTGGTACACCCAGAACACGCTGGTCGAGGGGCGGGCCTTCAACGTCGTCCGGAACTACACGTCCCGCGGCGCGCGAGTCGGCAGCTGCGCCGGGGTGATCAGCCCGACGCTGCCACCGCTCCGCAAGATCAGGAACGAGGAACAGGACGGGGTGAAGGTCTCGTTCGCGGACGACGATGCCACCGGCAAGGTGAAGTACTCCCTCAAGCGCGGCACCCTTCCCGCGGGTCTGCGCCTCAAGGCGAGGACGGGCGTGGTCGCCGGGCGGATCTCGGAGAACGCCGTCGTTGCCACCGTGGACTACCAGAGCATCCAGTCGCGCACGTTCCGCTTCGTCGTGGCGGCCCGGGCCAACGGTCAGACCACGACCAGGTCCTACCGCTGGCAGGTCTTCGACACAGCATTCGTGATGCCGAGCTACTACGGCTTCTACGGGTGCAACGGCGACCCCAACTGCTCGGAGCCGGTCCCCAACATCAGCAAGCTCGGGCCGAAGTTCTCCTTCGGGTGCACCACCGAGCCGCAGCCCGGGATCAGCGACACCAGCGTGATCTACAAGCAGGAGTACCAGACGCCCACCGGGGAGTTCGCGAGCTCGACGGGGCTCGCGTTCCGCTACGGCGACATCTTCAGGTGGCACTACTACGAGACCACCTGCGCGTGAGATGACCCGCCGTCGATGGGCGGCGGCGGGGCTGTGCCTGTGCGTGGTCGCCGCGGCGCCGCAGCTCGTCCCCGCGCCCGCGGCGGCCGCCGGGCCGAACGTGGGCGTCGCCGACTCCGTGACCGTGGTCCGGCCGACCGTGCAGCCGACGGGCCTACGCGGTGCCGCCTCCGTCGTGGCGGCCGGCAACGAGTACGAATCGGTTCAGCTCGTCATCAGCGGCCCGGCGTCGCAGGTCTCGGTGACCAGCGACCTGGCGTGCTGCGACGTCGACCTCTACCGCGAGGCCTACTACACCGTCACCCGGCAGTCGGATGGTGAAGGCGGGGTGGGTCGCTGGGGTGACGCACTCGTCCCGGAACACGACCTCGTCTACGGCGAGGACCGCAACGCCTTTCCCTTCGACGTCCCGGACGGGGAGAACCGCGTCGTCTGGGTCGACGTGTTCGTCCCAGCTGCGACGGAGCCCGGCAGCTACGCCGGTTCGCTGACCGTCGTTTCGTCGACCGGGGCCACGGAGGTGTCGCTCGAGGTCGAGGTGCTGGACTTCGACCTGCCCGACACGTCCAGTCTCGCCAACGCTTTCATGATATCGACGCAGGACGGCGGCGGGAACCTGATCTGCCGGGCCCATACCGGCTCGACCGACTGCGGTGGAGATCCCGCGCAGTACCGGCCTCCTGAACTCGCTCTACTCGCGGGTGGCTCTCGAGAACCGGCTGACCATCGGCAACGGCTACGGGATCGAGTACGGCGAGGCGGCTCCGGCCAAGTGGGGGGTCGACTGGGAAGCGACGTTCGAGGGGCCACTGATCCGAGGTGACTCCACCTTCCCGGCCGCGACGGGCTTCCACCTGCCAGCCCCAAGGCGACAAGGGTCGTCGCCTACGCCTACCGGGACTGGCACTGCCACGCGACCTGTGCCGACGCGTGGGAAGCAGAGGCCACCGAGGCCGGACAGGGCTTCGCGGACCGCTTCATGTGGTACGGCTGCGACGAGGCGTCGAACGCCGCCGATGGAACGCCTGCAAGTCCGAGCTCGCCACGGCCAACGCCGCCTGGTCACGGCCGGCGCTCGCCACCGCGAGCTGGCAGAAGTGGTCGGCCAGCGGAGCCGCGTCGGGCATCCCGGTCTCGACGCTGGCGACGTACGTGAACGACATCCAACCGAAAGGCAGCGCCAGCACGCGTCCGTCGTACGACGCCTGGTTGGCCGAAGCAGGCCACGCGCTCTGGCTCGTGACCGCATGCCAGGCCAGCGGCTGTGGCAGCGACATCGACCCCGACAGCAACCAGCCGCTGTGGGACGGATGGCCCGGCTACCAGATCGACGCACCGGCGAACCAGGCGCGCGCGATGCCGTGGATGATCGACAGGTACGACGCGAGCGGCGAGCTCTACTGGGCCACGACCCAGTCGCTGCCTGGGGCGTGGAACGACGGCGGCCAGTTCTTCGACGGCGCCAACGGCGACGGCACCCTCTTCTATCCCGGCCTCGCGTCAGGCGACCATGCGATCGGCGGCACCCGCGACATCCCGCTGGAGTCCACGCGCCTGAAGCGACTGCGAGACGGCCGGGAGGACTACGAGTACCTCGTGTACCTGCGTTCCCGAGGGCTCGGACAGGAGGTCGACGCCATCGTTGCCGACCTCTATCCCACGATCTACTCCGCCACCGCCGACCGGGATGGCAGTGCTGCAGGCTCGCTGCTCGCTGCTCGGGCCGGGCTGGTCCAGCTCGTCAAGGACGGCGGCGCGTCCCGACCGCCGATCTTTCGACCCGACGCCATGGTGAGGATCGGCAAGCACGGGTCCTACCAGGGCAACGAGGTCTTCAACAGCACCGGCAGGCACCAGCACGTCTCGGCGAAGGCACGGCCCGGCAAGGCCGTGACCTTCCACGTGCGCGTGACCAACGACGGGAACACCGCGGACAGCTGGTCGATCGCTCAGCGCCTCGGCTCCGGCAAGAGGTTCCGGTTGACCTGGAGGCTCAAGGGCAAGGACGTCACCAAGCTCGTCAAACGGGGGAGGCTGAAGATCCCGGACGTCCGGGCGGGTGGCTCGATCCGACTCACGCTCGCGGTGACACCGACGAGGAAGGCGAAGGACGGTCAGTCGCTGACGCTCTACCTCCAAGCCCTTCATCGCCACTCCGCCCCTGGCCCGTCGGTGCGCGACGTGGTGAAGGTCAAGGTGACGGCTCGGCGGACGCCCTAGCGAGATCCTCGGGCGTCGGGATCTACGTGCCGGGCCGATGGGCCGGCTCGCTCATCGGCCCGATTCGTCCGGTCACGGGATGGTGGTCCGGGTGTCTCCCTGGGCCCGGTTGTAGTCGGTCGCCGTGTCGGTGCCCGGACCGCCGACGAAGCGGTCCGCGCCCTCGTTGCCGGTCAGCGTGTCGTTGCCGGCCCGTCCCTGGAGGGTGTCGGCGCCGGTGCCGCCCGACAGGGTGTCGTTGCCCGCGCCGCCGATCAGCTTGTCCGCCTCGCCTTCGCCGCTGACCCGTGTCGTTGCCACCCAGGGCGCAGACCAGGTCGGCGCCGGCGCCGGCCGTGATCGGTGTCGGCGCCGGTGGTGCCGTTGATGACGTCGGCCCCGGCCGTGCCGCGCAAGCGTGCCGGTGAACAGCTGGCCGGAGTCAGGTCCGCCGACGATCCGGCCGTTGGCCACGTAGACCGTCGCCGTCCTGCCGTCACAGCTCGGTGCGTTCGGTCGGGTTCGGTGACTCGGTGTTGTCGGCGGCGGAGGTGCAGCCGGGGTCGGCGGGGTAGTCGATGAACCCGTCACCGTCGTTGTCGATGCCGTCGGTGCACTGGGCGGGCGGGGGCGGGTTGGGTGCCTCGGTGTCGTCGGCGGCGGAGGTGCAGCCGGGGTCGGCGGGGTAGTCGGTGAACCCGTCGCCGTCGTTGTCGACGCCGTCGTTGCACTGGGCCGGCGGGGGCGGGTTGGGCGACTCGGTGTCGTCCCCGTAGACGTGCAGCCGGGGTCGGCCGGGTAGTCGATGAACCCGTCACCGTCGTTGTCGACCCCGTCGTCGCACTGGGTCGGGTTCGGCGACTCGGTGTCGTCGAGCGCCCGGTGATGCAGCCGGGGTCGGCGGGGTAGTCGGTGAACCCGTCGCCGTCGTTGTCGACGCCGTCGTTGCACTGGGCCGGGTTCGGGACTCGGTGTTGTCGCGTCGGCCGAGGTGCAGCCGGGGTCGGCCGGGAAGTCGATGAACCCGTCACCGTCGTTGTCGACGCCGTCGTTGCACTGGGTCGGGTTGGGCGACTCGGTGTCGTCGGTGACGGAGGTGCAGCCCGGGTCGCTCGAAGTTGTCGACGAGCCCGTCGCCGTCGTTGTCGACGCCGTCGTTGCACTGCGCCGGGTTCGGCGACTCGGTGTCGTCGGTCGCCGAGGTGCAGCCGGGGTCGGCCGGGGAGTCGGTGTAGCCGTCGCCGTCGTTGTCCCGGCCGTCCGAGCACTGAGGCGACTTGTACACCGTGATCTCGCCGGTGATGGGGTACTGGGCCGGGGTCGGTCCGCAGGTGGCGCCCTCGTAGAGGTCGCTGATCTTGTCGAGCGAGCCCGGGCCGCCGTCGATCACGGCGAAGTGCAGCGGCTGGCCGACGGGGAAGACCACCTCTCCCGACGACGTGATGGTGCCCCCGATGACCACCGTGCTGCCCTGGAACTGCAGGCACTCGACAGACCCGCTCCACGTGGCTGGGGGATCGGCTCGCCCAGGTGCAGGAGAAGGAGAAGGTGCCCGACGCGTCTGGAGTGCCGGTCCCGGTCGCGGAGAAGTCAAAGGTCTGGGCGGCAGCCTCCGGGCAGTGCCACTGGCCGGAACCGATCGTGCCCGACCCGCTCGCCGTGTCGTTCACGTCGGCCACGGCCACCGTCGGCGACAGCACAAGTGCTGTCACCACCAGGACCAAGGTCGTCGCAGCCCTCGCGGACGGTCGCCACCAGGCGCGCCTGGTGGACCTGGACGGAGTCGACGACGACCTACGTGTCAGCATGCGCTCTCCCCAAACAGCCGGCCCCGAGTCGTGCCCGGGAGCGCCAGGGTGTCAAGGAAGCTCAGCCCTGGCATCGCGCAATCTGGTGAGGTTCGCGTGCTACCCGGTGAGCCACCGACGAGCACGCGGTGGCGTCAGCCGAGAACGGTGCCGGCGTCGACGGAGCCGTGCTTCTCCTCGATGGCCGCGGCCAGCCGGGTCACGTCGTCGTCCCGGATCTCGACGCCGGCCTCGGTGAGTCCCTCACGGAGCTCGCGCTCGACCGTGCCCTGCGGCGCGCCGTCCTGGTAGGAGCTGACGCGGTCGACGACGACCTGGAGGGTCTCGATCTCGTCCTGGCTGTAGGCGGCGGTCATGGTCCGTCAGTACCCGACCGGACCGGCGCCGCAACGACCCCTTGGGGTGTGGATGCCGGATGCCGGTCCCGGGGTACTGCGTACGGATGGACGACGACGGACGGAAGATCATCGAGCTCCTCGAGGACATGTGGGTGGGGATGCTCACCACCACGAGTGACGACGGCACGCTGATGTCGGTGCCGATGGCCCGTCAGGAGGTCGACCCGGCCGCCGACCTGTGGTTCATCACGGCGCGCAGCACCCGGCACGTCCGGGACATCCAGGCCCGGCCGCACGTCGCGCTCACCTTCTCCAGCAACGACTCCTGGGTCGCGCTCCACGGCCGCGCGACCGTCGTCGACGACCGCGACAAGCTGACGGAGCTGTGGAACACGTTCGCCGAGGCATGGCTGCCGGGCGGTCCGGACGACCCCGAGGCCACGCTGCTGCGGGTCGACCTCGAGGGCGGCGAGTACTGGGACACCCCGGGCGGGAAGGTGGCGTCCCTCCTCAGCTTCGCCAAGACCAGGCTGACGGGGAAGACCTACGACACGGACCACGGCACCGCCGACCTCTGACGGGCGGACCGACTGTCGCTAGCGTGCGCGCATGACGCTCACGTTCGACGGCAAGGCCGTCCTCGTCACCGGTGCCTCGTCGGGACTCGGCGCCGCCACGGTCCGGCGGTTCGCCGCCGGAGGGGCGCAGGTGTACGCCGCGGCCCGCAACCAGGACCTGCTCGCCGAGGTGGCGCAGGGCTGCGCCGACCTGTCCGGCGAGGTGCGGTTCGGCCACCTCGACCAGACCGACCCGGACTCGTGCCGGTCAGCCGTGTTCGCCGCGGTCGACGCGTTCGGCCGTCTCGACGTGCTGGTCAACAACGCCGGCCGGCACGACTTCCGGATCACCACCGACGTCACCCAGGAGCAGTGGGACCACGACATCGCGCTCAACCTGAGCGGACCGTTCTGGATGTGCCACGCGGCGATCCCGCACCTTCTCGAGGCCGGCGGCACCGGCAACATCGTGAACGTCGCGTCGGTGGCCGGAGCGATGGGGGAGGCCTACTCGGCGGCGTACACCTCGGCCAAGCACGGCATCGTCGGGCTCACCCGGGCCTTGGCGATCGAGTACCTCGACCAGCCGTTGCGGGTGAACTGCATCTGCCCCGGCGGGATGGACACCCCGCAGGTGAGCACCATCGACGTACCGGACGGCGCGGACTGGGGCCTGATCATGCGGGTCGCGGCCAAGCGTGGCCTGATGAGTGCCGACAGCGTCGCCGCGGCCATCTGCTTCATGGCCTCCGACGACGCGTCCGCGATCCACGGCAGCATCCAGATGGTCGACCAGGGGCACCTCGCGGGCTGACAGGGACCGCGGCGACGGCCGTAGAGTGCGTCGGGTGCCTGGTGACCTGACCGTCGTCGTCCTCGCCGCCGGTGGCGGCACGCGGATGAAGTCGAAGACCATGAAGGTCCTGCACGAGGTCGCCGGGCGTTCGATGATCGAGCACGTCCTGGCGGCCGTGCAGGAGACCTCGCCGCTGCGCATCGTCACGGTCGTCGGCCACCAGCGCGAGCAGGTGGGGCCGCACGTGCACAGGTTCGTGCCCGAAGCGCTGCTGGCGGTGCAGGACGAGCAGCACGGCACGGGCCACGCGGTGCGGGTCGCGATGGACGCCATCACCAACAGCGGCCAGCAGCTGCGCGGCACGGTCCTGGTGGCGTACGCCGACACCCCCCTGCTCGAGGGCCGTTCGCTGATCCGGTTCGCGGAGGAGCACGAGGCCGCGCAGCGGGCGGTCAGCATCCTGTCCGGGCTCGTCGACAACCCGCACGGCTACGGACGCGTGGTCCGCAACGACGAGGGCGACGTCGAGGCGATCATCGAGGAGAAGGACGCCACCAAGGAGCAGCGGGCGATCACCGAGATCAACTCGGGGATCCTCGCCTTCGACGCCGAGTTCCTGCTCGACGCCCTGCCGCGGATCGGCAACGACAACGCGAAGGGCGAGTACTACCTCACCGACACGGTCCAGCTGGCCCGTGAGGCGGGGCTGCACGTCGGCGCCCACCCGATCGACGACGTCTGGCAGACCGAGGGCGCCAACGACCGCGCCCAGCTCGCCGCGCTCGGCGCCGAGATGAACCGCCGCATCGTCACCCGCTGGATGACCGAGGGCGTCACGGTCATGGATGCGGCGACGACCTGGATCGACTCGGACGTCGTGCTCGCCGAGGACGTGACGCTCCTGCCGGGCGTCCAGCTCCTCGGGGCGACGGTCGTGGGCGAGGACGCGGTCATCGGGCCCGACACCACCCTCAAGGACTGCGAGGTCGGTGCCGGCGCCCGCGTCGTCCGCACCCACGGCGAGCTGGCGGTGATCGGTGCGGGGGCGAACGTCGGCCCGTTCGCCTACCTGCGGCCCGGGACGCAGCTCGGCGCCGGCGGCAAGATCGGCACGTTCGTCGAGACGAAGAACGCCCAGATCGGTGACGGCGCCAAGGTGCCGCACCTGTCGTACGTCGGCGACGCCGAGATCGGCGAGGGCACCAACATCGGCGCGGGCACGATCTTCGCCAACTACGACGGCGTCGAGAAGCACCGGACCAAGGTCGGCAAGCAGGCCCGCACGGGGTCCAACAACACCTTCATCGCCCCGGTCGAGATCGGGGACGGGGCCGGCACCGCCGGCGGCACGGTCGTCCGCCGCGACGTACCGCCCGGCGCCCTCGCGGTCAGCGGCGGGCCGCAGCGCAACCTGGCCGGCTGGGTCGCCCGCCGCCGGGCCGGGACCGCTCAGGCGGACGCGGCGGAGAGTGCCAACGGAGACGTGGAAGAATCGGACTGACACCGGTCCGACCCTCCAGGAGCGCCTCGACGTGACGGGTATGAAGAAGGCCACCGAGAAGAACCTCATGGTCTTCAGCGGCCGCGCCCACCCGGCGCTGGCCGACGAGGTGGCGGTGCTGCTGGGCACCCCGCTCGTCCCGACCTCGGCCTACGAGTTCGCCAACTCCGAGATCTACGTGCGCTACGAGGAGTCGGTGCGCGGGTGCGACGCGTTCGTCATCCAGAGCCACACCGCGCCGATCAACGAGTGGATCATGGAGCACCTGATCATGGTCGACGCGCTGAAGCGCGCCTCGGCCAAGCGGATCACCGTGGTCATGCCGTTCTACGGCTACGCCCGCCAGGACAAGAAGCACCGCGGCCGCGAGCCGATCACGGCACGACTCGTCGCCGACCTCTTCAAGACCGCGGGTGCCAACCGGCTGATCACCGTGGACCTGCACGCCGACCAGGTCCAGGGCTTCTTCGACGGCCCGGTCGACCACCTGATGGCGCTGCCCATCCTGGCCGACTACGTCTGGGAGAAGTACCGCGACCAGCAGCTCGCCGTCGTCTCGCCGGACGCCGGCCGGATCAAGGTCGCCGAGCGCTGGTCGGCCCGCCTCGGCGGTGCCCCGCTGGCGTTCATCCACAAGTCGCGCCGCACCGACCGCCCCAACGAGGTGTCGGCCAACCGCGTCGTCGGTGACGTCAGCGGACGGCTCTGCGTGCTCGTCGACGACATGATCGACACCGCGGGCACGATCGAGAAGGCCACCGAGGCGCTGATGAACGACGGTGCCGCCGGCGTCGTCGTCGCGGCGACGCACGCGATCCTCTCCGACCCGGCCGTCGACCGGCTCAAGAACTGCCCGGCGCAGGAGGTCATCGTGACCGACACGCTGCCACTCGCCCCCGACCGCCAGTTCGACAAGCTCACCCAGCTCTCGATCGCCCCGCTCGTCGCGCGCGCGATCCGCGAGGTGTTCGAGGACGGGTCAGTGACCTCGATGTTCGACGGGCACGCCTAGGTCCCGTTCTGGCTGAAGTGCTGGTAGTCCTTCAGGGTCCGCCAGTCGCCGCCCCACTCCCAGCCGATCTCGGCGAAGGCGTCCACGACGACGTCGCCGTCGTGGATGACGCCCTCGCGGTCGTCGCGGTCGAGGTAGGAGGACGAGAGCTCGGGCAGGACGAGGTCGCCCTTCTCGTAGGGGTTCTGGAACGGGTTCACGTCGATCGCGAGGCCATAGGCGTGCTGGCTGAACGTCGACTGGCCGATCGTCGGCCGGCAGGCGAAGGCGCCGGTGTCGTTGCCGTCGCCGGTGGGCGGGGAGTCGAGCTCGTCGAGGCGGGTGATCCGCATCTCCTCGATCGGGTAGCGGGCCTCGTAGAGGCGGCGGAAGACGGCGACGACGTCGCCGGCCACGTCGGCGTTGAGAAGCAGCTCGCCGGTGTGTCGGCGGCCGTCGAACCCCCAGAACGTCAGGCGCACCCACATCAGCTCGTCGGCGGTGACCGGGCAGTCCGGCTGCCAGGTCGAGCGGGACAGCACGTCCGGCGGCACCGTCTCGACGACCGCGGCGAACCCCTTGCCGCCCAGCGGCGGCACGGTGTCGGGCAGCGTGAACCGGCGCTGCCGCAGCTCGCGCGGTGTCGGCCGGATCTCACCGAAGCCGTCCGGACGCAGCGGTAGCACCCGGGTGCCCAGCCAGTCGGGTGGGACGCTGCCGGGCTCGGGCTCGGGCCCGGGTGTCGGCTCGATCGAGGGGAGCGGCGTCGGGCTCGCGGTCGTGGGGGCCGGGGTCGGCGTCGGCGTGGCCGTCGGTCCGGTCTGCGGGGTGCTGGGCGACGACGAGCACGCGGTCAGCAGCAGCGCGAGTGCGGCCAGGCCTCGTCGCATCAGTCCGGCACCGGCGTGCCGAACGCGCCGACGATCTCGCCCCGGTCGTCACGGGGGAGCCGGGCCGTCGGGTGCCGGTAGTGCGACGTCGGCACCAGCGAGAACCCCGCGGCCGAGCCGGGCGGGGTCGTGGTCACCCGGCGACAGGGGGAGCTCGGGCGCAGCCAGTACGTCGTGGTGTTGCGGTCCTCGAACCTCGGCCTCGTCGTCGAGCAGTTGCCGCCGAGGACGGCGGACCGGGTGACCAGGGTGCCGAAGTCGACGACGACGTTGTTGCGCACGTGCACCGGACCGGTGACCTCCGTGCCGACCAGCACCGCCGTGCCGGCCGCTCGGCTGTCGTCCACGAGCGTGTTGCCCACGACGTACAGCTGCGACCCCGGGGTCAGGTCGCCCTCCTCACCGAACGCGATGAGGGACGTGTTCTCGGTCTGCGGGTTCTGCTCGATCGAGTTCCCGACCAGGATCCCCAGGCCCCCGTTGGGCAGGTCGACCTCGTAGCTGCTCCGGCCGGCGGCGAGCTTGTTGTAGAGGAGCCGCGTGCGTGGCGGCCCGCGACTTCACCAGGTGGCCCACCACCGAGCGGGTCGAGTGGCTGTACGCCATGGTCAGGCTGCGGACGTGGTTGACGTAGATGTTGTGCGAGTAGCCGTCCCCGAAGCCGTTGTCCGAGAACCGGCTCCGGATGATCCGGATGTCGCTCTCGGCGTTGTCGCCGGCGAGCAGCCCCATCTCGTTGTCGTGGATGTGGACCCGCTTGAGGGTGAGGTCGGTGCCCTCCTGGCGGATCGCCGCGCCGTTCCGGTCGGGCACCCTGGCGCCGGACATCGCGACGTTGGTGATCACGGTGTCGTCGCCCTTGACCACCCAGATCGCCTTGCCCTCGGCGTTCGCGCCCGCTGCCCGGATGCGGGGCCGACCGTGGACGCCCCTGATCCGCAGGCGGTCGGCGGTGATGGCGCAGACGTCACCTCGGTAGCTCTTGCTGCCGGCGGCGTCGATGGTGACCCGGTCACCGTCCCTGGCGACGGCGAACGCCGCGCACGGTGTGCGGTACTTCTGCCCCGGTCCGACCTTCAGCACCCGGGCCGCGTCGGCCGGGGGAGCAGGCGACAGCAGGGCAGCGACCAGGACGACCGCGAGCACGCGCACCGCCACAGGCTACGGCTCGATTCGGCGTACGACGCCGCCCGTGGGTACAGTCGTCAGGTTGCCTCGGCGAGGGAGACCAGCAGGACCGGTCTCCGTGATCGACAGGGCGGGCCCTCCGGGCTGAGCTCCGTTCGATGACGTCGAGCCCCCAGTTGTAGGACCTCAACCCATCGACACAGCCTTCCTCAGGAGTTGTTCCAGCATGGCCACCGAGAAGATCGCCGCAGAGACCCGGAGCGAGTTCGGCAAGGGCGCTGCCCGCCGTATCCGCCGCGACGACAAGATCCCCGCCGTCCTCTACGGCCACGGCAACGACCCCGTCCACGTGACCCTGCCGGGCCACAGCACGATGATGGCGCTCAAGCACGGCGGTACCAACACGCTGCTCGAGCTCGACATCGACGGCAAGAGCCAGCTCGCGCTGACCAAGGCCGTCCAGGTCGACCCGCTCCGTCGGGTCATCGAGCACATCGACTTCGTGGCCGTCCGCCGCGGCGAGAAGGTCACCGTCGACATCGCCATCCACGTCGTCGGGGAGGCCCAGCGCGAGACGTTGGTCGTGACCGAGAACTCGACCGTCTCGGTCGAGGCCGAGGCCACCCACATCCCCGAGTTCATCGAGGTCTCGGTGGAGGGCGCCGCCGCGGGCACCCAGATCCTGGCGTCCGACCTCGACATCCCGGAGGGCTCGACCCTGCTGGTCGACCCGGAGACCCTCATCGTCAACGTCACCGAGCAGGTCAGCGCCGAGGCGCTCGAGGCCGAGCTCGAGGAGGCGGAGGCCGAGGCCGGCATCGAGCGCGAGGAGTCCGACGAGGCTGCCGCCGAGGCCGAGGCCGAGGCCGAGTCGGTCCGGCGACGCCGAGGCTCCGGCCGAGGGCGACTCCGACTCGGAGTGAACCTCTTCCGTCGGCACCGCCGGCAGGAGGAAGACATGAGCGACGTCTGGCTGGTCGTCGGCCTGGGCAACCCCGGGCCGGCGTACGCCGGTCACCGGCACAACGTCGGCTACCTGGTCGTCGAGGAGCTGGCGCGACGCCAGGGGTCACCCCTGAAGTCGCACAAGTCCGGCCGGGCGGAGGTCCTCGAGGGTCGCCTGGGCGCGCCCGGGTCCGACGGCCCGCGTCTCGTCCTGGTGCGCCCGCGCACCTACATGAACGAGATCGGCGGGCCGGTGAAGCAGCTGGCCGGCTTCTACGACGTCCCGGTCGAGCGGATCGTCGCCATCCATGACGAGCTGGACATCCCCTTCGAGACGATGCGGGTCAAGCTCGGGGGCGGCGACAACGGCCACAACGGGCTGCGCTCGATGAGGTCGTCGCTGGGCACCGGCGACTTCCACCGCGTGCGCGTCGGCGTGGGCCGCCCTCCCGGCCGCCAGGACCCCGCCGACTTCCTGCTGTCGAACTACAACAGCACCGAGAAGAAGGCACTCCCGTTCGAGGTCGACCGGGCGGCCGACGCGGTCGAGTCGCTCGTGACCGAGGGTCTCGAGAGGACCCAGCAGCAGTTCAACAGCTGACGGTCAGCCGGCGGACGCGTCCGACGAGTCGTCGTGGAAGGCGCCGCGCCAGGAGATGAGACGCGCCAGCTCGACGGCGGCGTCCACCGAGGCGACGCGCAGACGCGCGAGGACCGACTCGACCGCGCTCTGGGCCTCGTCGTCGGTCAGGTTGCCGGTCCTGGCGATGGCGTGGACGGAGTACCCGGCGACCAGCTCGTCGAGCACCTCGCACTCGCGGAAGGACAAGGAGTCGAACAGCCGCCAGGTCTGCTCGTGGGCCGCCCGGTGGCGGACCCAGCGGCGCAGGAGCTCCTCGCGCTCGGCGTCGGACATCAGCGCCTCGCCCGAGAGCGCGCGCCGCACCGCGTCGGTGAGCTCCGCCAGGTGGCTCGTCTTGGGGAGGACGGCCAGGGCGCCCGCGTCGATGGCGCGGGCCCACTCGGCGTCCGTGTCTCGGCCGGTCACGACCACGACGTCGACGCCCGCCCGGGTGGCCGGGGCGATCATGGACTGTCCGTCGCCGAAGTCGCCGAGGTCGAGGTCGACCAGGAGCAGGTCGGGCGGGTCCTCGAGGATCTCCGTCACCAGGGCCGCCGGTCCGTCGGACGCCGGGAGGTCGGCCGCACGAGGTGGTGTAGCCCTCGTGGGCGAGGGCGAACTCCATCAGCTGTGCGAAGACGGCATGGTCGTCGACGATGACGACCCTCCCCCCCGGAGGCTCCCCGGACATGTCCCCTCGTTCCGCTTGTCGCCCCGCGCCCGTGGTCGGCTCTTGCCCTGCCGACCGGCGGTCGTGACGTGCACCACACCAAGCTGTCCTCGCCAAGGTAGCCGCGTTCCCGGGTCGGCGACTATCCCCACCGGGGCACCCCAGACCCCAGGAAGTCACGCCCTAGGCTGGTGCCGTGAACTTCGAGGCGGGGAAACCGACCGATGGTGCCGACGACCACGAGCTCTCGGCCTGGCTCGCGGAGACGGCCGGCCGCCGCCTCCTCGAGGTCCGTGCGGAGGGCCTCGAGGGCAGGGAGCTGAAGGACGCCGGTGACCGGGCGGCCCACGAGCTGCTGATGGACCTGCTGGCGCAGCACCGGCCCGGCGACGCCGTGCTGTCCGAGGAGGGCAAGGACGACCGCGTCCGGCTCCAGCGTGACCGGGTCTGGATCATCGACCCGCTCGACGGGACCCGGGAGTTCTCCGAGCCGCCGCGCGACGACTGGGCGGTGCACGTCGCGCTGTGGGAGTCCGGTGACCTCACCGCCGGAGCCGTCGCCCAGCCGGCCCTCGGCCGGACGTTCCACACGGGTGACCCCGCCGTGCTCCCGCCGGCGAGCGGGGCCCGTCCCCGCATCGCCGTCTCGCGCAGCCGTCCCCCCGAGTTCGTGGCCGGTCTCGTCGAGTCGCTCGGGGCCGAGGTGGTGCCGATGGGCTCCGCCGGGGTCAAGGTCATCTCCGTGGTCCGCGACCTCACCGACGCCTACGTGCACGCCGGCGGCCAGTACGAGTGGGACTCCGCCGCGCCGGTGGCCGTCGCGCGGGCGGCCGGCCTGTTCACCTCACGGGTGGACGGCTCCGAGCTCCGCTACAACCAGGACGACGTGTACCTGCCCGACCTGGTCGTGTGCCGGCCGGAGCTGTCCGAGCCGATCCTCAGCTACCTCGCCGCGAACGGCGTCGAGTAGGCGGCCGGAGCCGGGTGCCTCAGTAGGCGCCCCGGTGCCCGATCACGGCACCGATGGTGAGGATGGCGAGCCGCAGGTCCATGCCCCATGACCAGTTGTCGACGTAGGCGAGGTCGAGGCGCACGGTGTCGTCCCACGAGAGGTCCGACCGTCCGGAGACCTGCCACAGACCGGTCATGCCGGGCTTGACCACGAGCCGGCGCTGGAGGTCAGCGCTGTAGGCCCGCACCTCCCGCGGCAGGGCCGGCCGGGGACCGATGAGCGACATCTCGCCGCGGACCACGTTGATCAGCTGGGGCAGCTCGTCGATGGAGTACTTGCGCAGGAACGCGCCGAGCCGGGTGATCCGCGGGTCGCGCCTGATCTTGAACAGGACGCCGTTGGCGTCCGACTCGTTGACGTCGACGAGCTCCTCGAGGGCCTCGTCGGACCCCTGGCGCATGGTGCGGAACTTGAAGACGGTGAAGTGGTGGCCGTTCCGGCCCACCCGGGTCTGCGTGTAGATGGCGCGACCGGGCGAGTCCAGGCGGATCAGCACGGCCACGGTGGCCAGGAGCGGCGCCAGCAGCAGCAGGAGCAGGCCGGCGGCGAGCCGGTCGACCAGGGTCTTCACGCGGTACGCGAGGCCGCTGATCGCGGCGGGACGGACGTGCAGCAGGCGCAGCCCACCGAGCGTCGAGATGTCGACGCGGGCGGGAGCCACGTCACGCAGGCCCGAGCTGACGAGGAGCTGGACACCCTCGTCCTGGAGCCAGGAGCCCCAGCGGCGGAGCTCGGCGTGGCCGACGTGCGCGCCGGGAGCGACGATCACCGCGTCCGCGTGATGGGTGCGCACGGCCTCGAGGAGCTCGTCGCTCTGCCAGATGGTCAGGTCGGTCGCGGCGTCGAGGAGCTCGAGGTCCTCGCGCGTGGAGTCGTGGCGGGAGACGCAGACGGCGACGGGCAGCGGCGCCCGGCGTCCGGTCGACGCCTCGCGGCCCGCCTCCTCGAGCAGGGGGCGCAGCCCGGCCGGGTTGCCCACCAGCAGGACGCGCATGCGGGGCGCGCCCACCAGGGCCCTGCGGGCGGTCCGCAGCACGAACGAGGCGGCGGGTGCCGCCACGACGAAGAGCAGGATGCCTCGGGCGCCGTCGTTCAGCGACCCAGGGGCGAGCGTCGGCACCAGGGCGACGGTGGGCCACGCGACGAGCGCGGTGCCGCCGGCGGCGCGGAGCAGCGCTCGCGCGTGACCTCCGGCGTACAGGCCCTTGGCCTCGCCGTACGCACCGCTCAACGCGGCCGAGACCAGCCACACGAGGACCGCGAGGGCCACGACGGTGGCCGACCAGCTCGGGTGCGCGGCCTGCGCCAGCGTGCCGGCGCCGGCGGCCGCGACGACGTCGAGGCCGACGAGCTGCCACGTCACGCCGACGCGTCGTGCGTTGCCCACGTGTGCGCGAGCGCTTCGTGCGACCTCGACGGTCCCAGCCAGTGTTGCCGGTACCGGCGGCAGTCCTGCCGTCGTTGTCATCGTCACCCCCCGGAGATCGACTGCGATCAACCTAGGAAGTGCCGGGGGTGCCCCGCATGCCGCATTTCGGGCATGTTCCTCGACGACCGGAGTGCTCGACCTCACAGGCGGCACGCCGCCAGGAGGTCTGGCTCAGCCGACGAGGAGCGGCGGCCGCCAGCCGGCCTGGTGGGCGAGGCCCACCGCGGCCAGCTGCGAGGTGACCTCGAGCTTGGCCAGCACCGACTTCACCTGGGTACGCACCGTGGCCTCGGAGACCACGCCGAGCGTGGCGATCTCGCGGACGGTGCGGCCCTTCATCAGGTGCGCGAGGACCTCGCTCTCGCGGACCGTCAGCAGGTCGAGACGCTCGTGGACCGCCACCAGGTGGGCGCGCTCCAGTGCCCACGCGGCCTGGAGCTCCTCGCGCTCCTCGGCCGACATCACCTGGAGGCCCTGGTTGATCCGGCGGACCGTGGCGAGGATGTCGTTGAGCGGCTGGGACTTCGCCAGCACCTTGCGGGCGCCGAAGCGGACGCACTCGCCCCAGCGGGCGCGGTCGAGCGAGCCGGTGACCACGACGACGTTGATGCCGGCGACGGCCAGCGGCTGGATCAGCTTCTCGCCGTTGCCGAACCGGCCGAGGTCGAGGTCGAGCAGGACCACCCGGGGGCGGTGCCGGATGACCTGGGAGATCAGCGCGCCCGGCGGCTGACCCTGCTCGGGGATCAGGACGCGGCGGACGTCGTACCCCTCGACGCTGAGCGCCAGCTCGAGGGACTCGGCGAACAGGACGTGATCCTCGAGGATCACGATCCTGAGCTTGCTACGCGACGTGTTGTGCGCCATGGACCAGCTCACTCTTCGGGAGGCGGGCGACGAAGCGCGCGCCGGTGTGGACGGAGTCGGCGAGCTCGAGGCTGCCTCCCCGATCGGACATGAGTCGCTGTGCGATGGCGAGGCCGAGACCCTGCCCCGGCGAGTCCGCTCCGCGGACCCCGGACACGAACAGCCGTGGGCGGATGTCGTCCGAGACGCCGGGGCCGTTGTCGGCGCAGGTGACGTCGACGTGGCCGCCGTTCTCGGTGACCTCGAGGTCCACCTGGCGGCCCCCGTGCCGGCGGGCGTTCTCCAGCAGGATGTTGACCACCTCGGCGAGGTCGTCGGGGTCGCCCACGGCCAGCAGGCCGGTCGGGCTCCACCGGACGTCGAGACCGCGCTCGCGGTGGCTCGCGACGAGGTGGCGCACCACCGCGTCGACGTCGAAGGTCCGTGACGAGGACGGGGTCTCGGCGCGCATCAGGCGGGTGAGCCGGGCCAGCTCGGCGGCGAGCATGTCCTCGAGGCGCTCACGGCGGTCCGACGAGATCTCCGTGCCCTGCTTCATCACGTGCGAGGCGTTGGTGATGCCGGCGACAGTGGCGCTGACCTCGTGCAGCAGCTCGCGTCCGTGGAGCTGCTCGGCGCGGGCCTCGGCGAGCGTGGCCTGGAGCGTGCGGAGCTCCCGCTGGTACACGTTCACCGAGCGGCGCAGCAGGCGCTGGCAGGTGAGGCAGAGGATCAGGCCGCCCTGGAGGTTCAGGACGACGGACACCGCGACGGCGAGCCGGTTGTCCGGCGCGGCGTTGCCGATGAAGCCGGCGGTGGCCATCAGGGTCGCCGCCATCGCGAGCCGGTGCCGGGTCCACAGGGCCACGTGGTGGCGCTGGAGGACGATCCAGGCGACGAGCAGCCCGGCGAGCATCACCAGGACGTTGAGCGCGTCGGTGACGGTCGGGGTGAGCCGCAGCGAGGGTGCGATGCCGGCGGCCACGCAGAGGAACACCGCCAGGCCGAACCCGCCGAGCGCACCGGCCGCGGCCGGGTCACGCGGGACGTCGATCCGGTGGGCGACGAGGGTGGCCACGGCGATCCCGAGCAGCAGCGTGAGCTGGTCGAGCAGCGGCCAGGCGTTGGTGCGGGCCGTCGACGTCGGCTCGACGAGCACCGCGAGCACCAGGCCCTGGACGGCGATGAGCGTGAGTCCCACGGTCAGCCACGCCCCGAGGCGGGTGGCGCCGGTCTGCGTCGGTGACGCGCTCGCCGTACGCCACTGCAGGTAGCTGAACACCGCGGCGGCCAGGACGAGTGCGTAGGTCAGCAGGTGGCCGCTCTGGAGCAGCTCCCCCGGAGCCCGGCCCTCCTGCAGCACCAGAAGTGCCGGAAGAACGGGCACGATCCCCACCACGGCGAGACCTCGCCGGTGCGCCCGCAACGTGAAACCAGACATTCTGATGACCCCCCAGTCATGTACCTCGACCGTGGAGCGCTTCCGCAGATTGTTCTTCTGCGACAGCATCTCCGCGAAAAATTCGGCCGAGAAAGTCGTGCTTGGTGAAGATGGTGGTGCTTGGGGGGATCGAGGAAGACGTTATCCCGAATTTGGGGGGTGTGTATGGCCCGAACGGGCTATTTGCGCACGGGAGAATTTCCCTGGGGTTCGTCCCCAATATCAGGTGACAACGCCCCAGAACGACGATCCGTGACCTGCCGGAAACACAGGATGTCGTCGTACCTCGGACCGCCGTACTGGAAGGACCCCTCATGGCAGCGGACACGTTGGAGCTTGCTCCACCCGTGGACCGGGTCGTCAGGGTCGCTGTCGCGGCCGACCAGTCCCTGGTGGCGGAGTCCGTCCGTGCCGCTCTGCTGAACCGGGGCTTCGACCCCGTCGCGATCCGCTGGCCCTCCGTCGACGCGTCCGCCGCCCCGGCGAACGGGTCGTTCCGGCGGCGCCGTCCGCGCTGGTCGGTGGGCCCTCCTCCTGACGTCGCGGTGCTGCTGTGCGACCTGGCGAGGCTCGACCAGGTCCAGGGCGCCCAGGCGCTCATCGAGACCCTGGACGTGCCGTGGCTGGTCCTCGCCGGCGTCCCGTCGGGCCCCGCCTGGGGTGCCGTCTACGAGCGCGGAGCCACCGTCGTGGCCTCCGCGGCGACGGGCCTCGACATGGTCTGCGACCTGATCCTGGAGCTCGAGGGCGGCCACCAGGCCCAAGCGGTCGGCACCCGCCCCGAGCTGATCCGCTCCTGGCGCGCCTTCGCGCGGACCAGGGGCGAGCTCTCGGCGCGCCTGGACACCCTCACCGGCCGCGAGGAGGAGGTGCTGAACCAGCTCCACCAGGGGCTCGGCGTCCGCACCATCGCGGAGTACGGCGGGGTCAGCGAGGCCACCGTCAGAAGCCAGGTGAAGGCGATCCTCCGCAAGCTCGAGGTGAATTCGCAGATCGCCGCCGTGGCGGCGTACCAGACGCATTACAGCAGCGCCGCCCAGCAGTAATTCCTATAAGTCAATTGAAACTATGGACTTATAAAAGAATTCGGTGCTGGACCCGTCCCTCGGAATGACATTCCGAGGGGCATTCTCATGTCCTTCCCAGGCGCACCACCGGCAGCGCACGTGACGGCAGACGGGACGGGCCCCCTCGGAAGCTTGCTCCGAGGGGGCCCGTCCGTCGTCGGTCGGCCAGGCGTCAGCCGGCCTGGTGGAGCACGATCGTCCACATCGTCGCGTTCGCCGACTGGGCGTCCGCGGTGGCCGTCAGGCCGCCGTAGGTGCCCGCCGGGACGCCTGCCGCGGAGTCGGCCAGGGCGCTGCAGACGTGGCCGGCGTTCGCGCTGCAGATCGCCTGCCGCTGGGTCACCTCGGCCGGCAGCGTGAACGCCGTGGTGGCCGAGGACTTGTCCGCCCAGTAGGAGATCGCCCAGTCGCCGGCCGCGGCGCCGAGGGTCGGCGTCGTGTGCCCGGCGCGGAGGACCGTCTCCGAGGCCTTCGCGAACTCCGGTGCGAGCATGTCGCCGGAGTAGGACGCGACGGTCAGCGTGTACTTCGCGGCTGCGTCCATGGCGAACCGGACCGTGCGTCCGCCGTCGCCCACCGACGCGGTCTTCGTGTAGACGTTCGTCTGCATCGTCCCGGAGACCGCGCTGTCGACCAGGGTCCAGCCGGTGACGCCGGTCGTGGTGCCCACCGTGCGTCCCGTGTCGTTGAGGCTGAGCACCATGATCAGCCGGTCGCCGGCCGACGGTGCCGGCGGGCACGACCGTGTTGGGCGTCGAGACGTTGCCCTGGTTGGCCGAGCTCCCGACGAGTGCGATCGGTCGCACCGCCACCGGGGCGATGTTCCGGGTCGTGGTGCCCTCGCCGCCGTCGTTGTCCACGACGGTCAGGGTCACCGTGCGGGCTCCGGCGGCCCCGAACGTGTGGTTCGTGGTCGGTCCGGCCGTGGTGTCGGTCTCACCGTCCCCGAAGTCCCACTCGTAGCTCGCCACCGAGCCGTCGGAGTCCGCCGACGCCGAGGCGTCGAACGAGCACACCAGGAACGTGCAGCCGGTCGTGAACGAGGCCGTCGGCGCGGCGTTGGTCCGCACCACCGAGACCGGGACGACGACCGAGCCCTGCGTGCCCTCGTCGTCGGTCACCGTGAGGGTGACGTCGCGGGTGCCCGAGGTCAGGAAGTCGTACGACGCCGTCGACCCGGAGGCCGTGCCGAGACCGCCGAAGTCCCAGCTGTAGGAGACGACCGAGCCGTCGGGGTCGCTCGAGGCGGCCCCGTCGAAGTCGCACGACGTGCTGTCGCAGTCGACGGTGAACGACGCGGTCGGCGCCTGGTTCGGCTCGATCGTGCGCAGCACGACGGCCCAGGTGGTCGCCGTGCCGTTGGCGGTGTCCGCCGTCGCCGTGCGGCCGTCGTACAGCCCGGTCGGCACGGCCGCGCCGGAGTCGGCCAGCGTGCTGCAGACGTGGCCGGTGCCGGTGCTGCAGACGGCGCCGCGCCCGGTCACGTCGCTCGGCAGGGTGAAGCCCGTGGTGAGCGCGGACTTGTCGGCCCAGTAGGACACGACCCAGGAGCCGGCGGGGGCGTCCACGACCGGTGTCGTGTGGCCGGCCCGGACGACCGTCTCCGCGAGGTCGGCGTGGACCAGGGCGCCCGGACGCACACCGGACCAGCTGCCCACGCTCATCGTGTACTTCGCCGCGGCGTCGAGCGTCACCGTCACCCTCTTGTTCGCGTCCGTGGCGGTCGCGATCTTGGTGTACAGCCGGGTCTGCATCGACCCGGAGGTGGTGGTGTCGAGCACCGTCCACCCGGTCACCCCGGTGGGGTCGGACAGGACGCGGGTGCTCGCGTTGAGGGTCAGCGAGAGCAGCAGGCGGTCGCCGGCGGACACGGTGGTCGGCGTGGTCACGTTCGGAGTCGAGACGTTGCCCTGGTTCACGGCGCTGCCCACGAAGAAGACCGTGCTCGGCTGGGGCGCACCCACGACGACCTCGGTCGCGGTCGCGTCGTCGGTGGCGTCCTGGTTGTCGGTCACCTCGAGCGTGATCTCGTACGTGCCCGGCTCGGCGTAGGTGTGCTCGGGCGTCGCGCCGGTGCCGGTCTCGCCGTCACCGAAGTCCCACGCGTAGTCGTCGATGGTGCCGTCGCTGTCGGTCGACGAGCTGCCGTCGAGGTCGCACACGAGGTACGCGCACGACACCGTGAAGGCCGCCGTCGGCGCGACGTTGGGCTTCACGACCGCGATCTGGTGGGTCGTCGAGTGCGTGAGCCCGCCGTCGTCGGTGACCGTCAGGGTCGCGTCGTAGGTCCCGGTCGCGGCGAAGTCCTTCTCCGGGCTGGCGCCGCCGGCCTCGTCCCCGTCGCTGAAGGTCCACTCGTAGGACGAGATGCTCCCGTCGCTGTCCCCGGAGCCGGTCCCGTCGAACGTGCACGTGATGCCGGTGCAGCTCCATGTGAAGGCGGCCGTCGGGGCCACGTTGGGCAGCACCGAGGCGAGGAAGACGGCCCGGCCGCGCCAGTCGATGGTCGTGTTCGCCACCGTCGAGGTGCCGGTCGGGGCCCCGTTGACGAAGCCGATCTTGAGCAGCTGACCGTTGGTCGAGCTCACGACGTACAGGTCGCGTGCCGCTGAGGAACATCCCGCGCGTCGCGCTCCAGGTGATGTTGCCGCCCGCGACCGTGTTCTCGACGCCGCCGATGATGCCGCTGTCCGGCGAGAACCAGCGCCAGTACAGGCTGGCCTGCCCGCTGCGCGTGTAGTAGATCCGTCCGTTGGCGTAGAACATCCCGGTCACGTTGGTCAGCTGGCCGTACCACGACGGCAGGACGCCGGTGTAGGTCTGGGTCGCCGGGCCGCTGCCCGTGAGGACCGTGTTCCAGAGCGGGTCGATGTAGGGGTTCACCGCGGTCGGTGCGCCGAAGCTCACGCCGTCGAACGAGCGCTTGTAGAGCATGCCGTCGGTCTGGCCGTAGAACAGCGAGCGGCCCACCATCACGGCGTTGCGGACGTTGGTCCAGTCGAACGTCCCGGTGCTCACGGTGCTCTGCGAGCTGATCGTGGTGCCGGTGAAGTTGACCACGCTGGCCGCGGTCGCGTTCGAGCCGATCGAGTTGTTGACGATCTCGATGGCGTTGATCTCCGGGTCACCGGTGACCCGGGTGAAGTCGATGTTGACCGTGCCGTCGCTGGTGATGTCGAACGCCTTCATGGTGCCCCGGTTGACCCCGGGGTCGGCGTTCGGGTCGTAGTTCGACAGCTTGGTGACGCCGTCGACGAGCACGTTGAACCGACGGGTGCTGCTCGAGCGGCTCGAGAAGTAGAGACGCACCTGGGTGCTGGTCCCGGACGCGACCGGGAAGGTCCACTGCATGTCCGTGCCGCCGCTGGGGTCGTAGCGCTCGCTGGTCCAGATGCCGAGCGGGGTCGACGCGGGGACGTTCGTCAGGTTGGCGGCAGTGAGCGCGCTGCGCGTCGCGACGGAGCTGCCGGTGTTGTGGAAGGGACTCGTCGCGGCGTTGTCCGCGACCCAGTCGGGTCCGTTGTCGAGCGACGCGATCGCCGCACCGGCGGCGTTCACGCGGTACAGGACGTTGCTGGCCGCCAGCGGGGCGCCGATGTAGACGTTGCCGGGCAGCGAGCCCGTGTTCTTGGAGGCGGTGTTGTAGCCCTCGCTGTAGGGGAAGAACGCGATGCGCGGGCGCTGGTAGCGGCGGTCGCCGATCCAGTCGGTGTCGCTGACGACCCAGACACCGGCATCCGTCTCGTAGATCTCGTACGCCGCCTCACCGCGCGGGTTGCGGCCGGGGTTCCACTTGAGCGGGACACCGGTCTGCGGGTCGAGCGCGGAGAGTCCCGGCCGCGGGACCGAGCCCTGTCCGGCCGAGTCGGCGCCGTTGGGGTTGTTCATCCAGCGGTTGTGGCCGCCGACGTAGACCGCGGACCGGGTGATCTCGACGCCCCAGAGGGTGTCGCCGCCCGAGTTAGTCACCCAGGTCGGCGTCAGTGCCGTCCCGACCGCGTAGGTCTCGAACCGGGAGGCGGTGTCGCACAGCGTGCCGCCGTGGGGTCCACCGGTCGTGGCGACCACGAAGAAGGAGCCGTCGGGGGACATCTCCACGTCGCGCATGTAGCTGTCGAAGGCGCTGGGCGAGCAGATCGGGGTGTAGCCCGTGGTGTACCAGTCGGACCGCACCGTGGCGGTCGGGGTGGTGAGGTCGATCATGACGATCTGGTCGCGCGCGACGCCGCCGACCGTGCGGAAGTTGCCGGTGACGATCAGCCGGTCTCCGTTCGGCGATGACGCCGGACTCGCGCGGTCCGATCGGCGCCCGGGCGCCGGCGCCGGTGTTGTGCCGGTTCGCCGTGGTGAGGTTCATGAAGGGGTCGAGCGCACCGGTCGTGGCGTTCAGGGTCGCGAGCTGGCCGTAGGTCGCGCCCGCGATCTTGGTGAAGAAGCCGCCGATGAAGAGCCGGTTCCCGGGCAGCAGCTCCATCGTCTCGATGCCACCGCTGGTGGACGGCGCCTTGAACGAGGCGATGGCCTGGCCGGTGATCGTGCTGATCAGCTGGACGTGGTTGGGGCCCTTGTTGTTGATCTTGGTGAAGTCACCGGCCACGTAGACCGTGTCGGGCGTCGGGCCGGGCAGCAGCTGCTGCACCTGGCCGTCGACGGTGGGGTTGAAGGTCTGGCTCACCAGGCCGGTCGTCGCGTCGAACGCGAAGAGGTTCTGGCGCGTGTAGACCGTGCCGTTCATCGGGTCCGACACCTGGGTGAAGAGACCGCCGGCGATCATGGTGTTGCCGACCTGGACGATCTTGCTGACCTCGCCGTCGAGGACCCAGGGTGTCTTCTTGCTCGGGACGTCGCCGGGCATCCGGTCCGCTGCTGGTGCCACAGCCGCAGCGGGCGCCGCCAGCGCCGCGGCTGCCACCGTCGTCGCGGGCACACCCGGTGCGGCGCCGGCCGGAGCGGAGGCCGCGACCGGGATGGCGAGGGCGACGCCCGTGACCAGGGCGAGGATGTGGCGTGAACGCATGGCGTGCTCCCGTAGCTGAACGGGCCCCCGAGGCGCGGTGCGCGCAGACCCCCTGATGCCATGTCAGCGGATCAAGGGCCCCGCTGCGGCATCCGTCACCACGTCTGCCCTGTATTGGGGACGGCCGGTCCGGACCAGCGTCAGGAGTCGGTGCCGGGCGGGCCCGCGGCCGACTCCACCAGGCCGCGTGGAGGCGCTCGCCAGCCACCGGGCCGGTACGTCGGGTCCTCGACCTCGGCCAGGGTCGGCGCGCCCCAGAACGGGAGACCGGTCGTCCGCCGCAGCACGCCCCAGACGAGCGGCACCAGCAGCAGCATGACGAGGCCGGCCAGGCCGATGAGCATCGGATGCGTCTCGTCCTCCCCGGCGCCGAGCGGGGCCCAGCCTGCCTTGTCGAGCAGGGCGATGCCCGACATCGTCAGGACGATCACGATGCCGCGTCGCACGACGGACTGGCGGACGCGAGGGGCGATCAGCCCACCCAGGACCGTGCCGGGCACCGAGCCGACGATCAAGGGGATGGCGATCCCCCAGTCGAGTCCGTGCAGGGCGATGTTCGAGACCGCGGCGGCGAGGACGAGAGGCACGGCCTGGACGAGGTCGGTGCCGACCAGGCGGACGGCCGACAGGCCCGGGTAGAGCATGAGCATCGCGATCATGATGACCGAGCCGGAGCCCACGCTGGTGATGCCGACGAGCAGGCCACCGAGCGCGCCGACGAGGACGGTGGGGACCGGACGCACGACGGGGTCGTCGTCCGTCTCGTGCCGCCCGGTGCGCATCCGGCGCAGGTTGAGGTAGAGCCGCAAGGCATACGTCGACGCCGCGAAGAGGAGGGCGAACCCGATGCACAGCTTGAGCGTCTGGTCGAGCTCGCCCGGTGGCGCGGCCCAGTTGACCAGGTGCGGACCGAGCAGCGCGGTGGGCACCGAGCCGAGCACCAGCCATCCGGCCAGCTTCATGTGCGGGGAGCCCTCTCGCTTGTGCACGATCGCCCCGCCGGTCTTGTAGACGGCGGCGGCCGTGAGGTCGGCCGTGACGACGGTGGCGGCGTCCCCGACGCCCAGGAAGATCAGCGCGGGCGTCATCAGCGCGCCACCGCCCATGCCGGTCAGGCCGACCACGACGCCGACGAAGAACCCCGCCGCGACGATGCCGAGGACCGCAGTCGTCATCACGTCACCCATGACGCCGTATCAGAGTCCCGGCGCGGCTCCCTGGCGTCGTGCTCAGCGGCGGGTCACCCATTTCGGGGATAGGTCGCGACGAGGCTCCCGTGGCCGGGTTCGCGACCTACTTTCGCCATCGTGGGCAGGTCTCGCCCACGTGTCGAGCTACGGCGTTGGTGGAGGTAAGCACGATGAACGGTTCGCGCAACGGGACGACGTCCCGCAGGCGAGGGATGTCCCTGGCGGCGGTGGTGGCCATGCTGGCCGGCCCCGCTCGCCCTCCTCGGCTTCACTGCCACACCCGCGGCTGCGGCTGACACCATCGCCTTCCGCGCCTCCGCGCAGACGGTGTGGAACCAGGCCACCGCCCGGGTGACCATCCCCGACGCCGTCCGCGAGGGCGACGGGATGTTGCTCTTCGTGACCACCAACAAGGCGCTCGCCTCGACCACCGCCACGCCGGCCGGGTGGACGCGTGAGGGCACGCGCCTGGCCAGCACCGACACCGAGACCACCCTCTACACCAGGGTCGCCGTGGCCAACGACGCCGGCCGCAACGCGGCGGTCACCTTCGCCGAGACCACCAAGTCGGCGCTCACCCTCCTCGCGTACGACGGCACCGCGGCCGACCCGGTCTCCGCCTTCGCGTCCGCCAACGAGACGGTGAACCGCGCCACGCACTCCACGCCGGCCTCGACCGTCGCCACCGCCGGCTCGTACGTCGTCTCGTACTGGGCCGACAAGTCGGCCTCCGACGTCACCGGCTGGACGGTGCCCGCGGGACAGACCCAGCGCTCCGTCGCCCTGGGCACCGGCGCCGGCCGGATCACCTCGGTGGCCTCCGACGCGAACGCCCCCTCGGGCGTCGGCGCGACCACGTCGCGCACCGCCACCGGCGCCGTCTCGACGGCCAAGGCGACGATGTGGACCGTCGTCCTGCAGGCCGACCAGACCGTCAACCCCAACGTGGCCCCGGTGGCCTCGTTCACCGTCAGCTGCCCGACCGCGACCTGCACCGTCGACGCGTCCGGTTCGACGGACACCGCGCCCGGCACGATCTCGTCGTACGCCTGGGACTTCGGCGACGGCTCGACGGGCACCGGCGTATCGACGACGCACACCTACACCTCCGGCGGCACCAAGACCATCTCGCTGGTCGTCACCGACAACCAGGGCCTGGCCTCCGCGCCGGCCACGCGCAGCGCGAACCCCGTGGTGGTCGCCCCGCCGACGGCCGGCCAGCCCAACCACAATCGGCTGGTCCCCGAGACCCCGCGCAACAACACCCCGCGCATCCTCAACGGTGAGATCTGGGACATCGAGGTCGTCCCGTCGCTCAACCGCGTCTTCATCGCCGGCAACTTCACCCAGCTGCAGAACACGACGGGTGCGAACACCGCGACGATCAACCAGTCCGGCCTGGCGAGCTACAACTACCAGACCGGCCTCATCGACACGAGCTTCCGCCCGACCTTCAACGGCAGCGTCCAGGCCGTCGAGGCGACGCCCGACTCCACCAAGCTGTTCGTCGGCGGTTCGTTCAACACCGTCAACGGCGTGGCCAAGCAGAAGGTCGCCAGCCTCAACCTGACGACCGGCGCGCCGCTGACGACCTTCGGCTTCACGAACAGCACCAACAACCAGGTGCAGTCGCTCGCGGCCACGAACTCGACCCTGTACGTCGGCGGGCGGTACACCCGCATCAACGGCGTGCTCGCGCACCGGCCTCGCCGCGGTCAACGCGGCGTCCGGCGCGGTCGACCTGGCCTTCGACAACCAGCTCGCCGGCGGCATCGGCGTCGACGGCCAGCTCGGTGTCCCGCAGCTCAAGCTGACCTACGACCAGAGCAAGCTGCTGGTCGTCCACACCGGCCGGCAGATCGCCGGCCAGGACCGCCTGGGCATGGGCATCATCGACACCCAGACCAAGCAGCTGCTGCCCTGGCGCAGCCAGCTGTGGGACGACAACCTGGCCCGGGTCGGTGGTGTCACGCGCATCTACGGCGCCGACATCGCGCCCGACGACTCGTACTTCGTGGTGACCAGCGGCTCCGGCGGCGACGCACCGCCGATCAGCGACACCGCGATCGCCTACCCGCTCAACAGCGCGGCGCTCCAGAGCTCCGACGTCCAGCCGCTCTGGATCTCGCGGCACTTCGACTCCATCTACTCCGTCGCCATCACCGAGGTCGCGGTCTACGTCGGTGGCCACTTCGGCTTCATCGAGTCGCCCACGTCCGACAACCCGTGGCCCGGCCTCGACAACGTCGGGTACGGCACCGGTCAGGGCCTGGCCGGCTACGGCCTGGGCGACCAGGTGGTGCGCCGCGACCACATCGCCGCGCTCAACCCGGCCGACGGCAAGTCGCTCGAGTGGTACCCCGTGGACGGCTCGAACTCCTTCGAGGGCGACAAGGCCATGGCGGCCACGCCGCGCGGCCTGTTCATCGGCGGCGACGGCATGTTCAAGGGCGGTGTCCGCACCGGGCGCGTCGCCTTCTTCGACATGAACTCCGTGACGTTCCCCGCGGCGGCGCCCGACACCACCATCCTCACGCCCCTCCAGGGCCGGGTCGTGGCCAACAACGCCCCGTTCGACATCACCGGCACCGCCCGGGTCGCCACCGGGACCGTCGGCCGCGTGCAGGTGCAGGTGCAGGACCGCGACAGCGGCCAGTACCTGCAGGACAACGGCACCGCGTTCACCACGTTCGCCGGCACCGCGAACACGCTGAACGCCACGCTCGCACCCGGCACGGGCACCACCCGCTCCTGGTCGATCCCCGCCACCGTCACGACGAACCGCAACCTGCGGGTCTACGCCCAGGCGTTCACCGCGGCCACCGGCGGCACCGGCGACTCCACGCGGGCCGTCAAGCTGTTCGAGTCGTTCAGCACCGAGGACCAGACCCCGACGACCGGCATCAGCGGTCCCAGCGGCGTCCAGAGCTCGACCACCTTCACGGTGACGGGCACGGCGAACGACGACAAGGGCGTCAACTCGCTGAGCTACTGGTTCCGCGACGAGCAGGGCCGCTACCTGCAGAACGACGGCACCGTCGACAACATCTACAACAGCTTCCGCGGTGAGCCGGACGTCATCGGCGCCACCAGCGCGACCTGGTCGTACGAGGTCACCCTGCCGCACGAGGGCGTGTGGCGCGGCAGCGCGACCGCGACCGACACCATCGGCCAGGCCGACCTCCGCAGCGCCACCCGTGACTGGACGGTCGACTCGACCGCGGTGGCGCCGACGGTGACCATCGACCAGCCCGTCAGCATGACGCCCCCGTTCACCGTGCCGGCCGTCACCGTCGAGCCCGGCGGCACGCTGACCTTCACCGGCACGTCGTCCGACGACGAGGGCCTGAAGAGCGTCGAGGTCGCGCTGCGCAACTCGTCCACGGGCGAGAACCTCAGCAACGACTGCCTGTGGGGCACCCAGTACAGCGCGGGCACCTGCCGCGTGTCCCCGGTCAACATCTCCGGCAGCACCTACAACTGGTCGTACACGACGCCGTTCAACCTCACGCCGGGCACCTACACGTTCTCCGTGCGGGCCACCGACGACGAGGACCTGACCACGTCGTCGACCAACCAGGGTCGCCTGACGATCAACGCCCAGTACGCCGGCGACCTGCCGCCGAACGCGACCATCGCGTTCACGGCGCCGACGGACAAGTCCCTGGCGGTCAACCTCGCCGGCGCCGTCACCGACGACGTCGCCATCGAGAGCGTCCGCGTGTCGATCCAGGACCGCGACACCGGTCGCTACCTCCAGGCCAACGGCACCATGGCGGCCGCCTTCGCCGCGCGCAACGCCACGCTCGCGCCGCCGACCGGCACCAGCGCGTCCTGGTCGCTGCCGACGATCACGCTGCCCAGCGGCGGTGACTGGCGCTTCTCGGTGATCGCCTACGACTCGCGGGGCCAGCAGGACGCCAGCCCGGCGACGGCCAGCTACCGGGTGTACCCGAACGACGGGCCCCCGGCGCTGTCGGACACGCTCGGACAGCCGCAGACCGGTTCGTCGTTCACCGACGGCAAGATCGTCGTGACCGGTCGCGCCGAGGACGCGCCGGACGCCGAGGCGAGCATCGCCTCCGTCCAGATCGGCGTCGTGAACGCCGCCGGCCAGTGGATGAGCTCGTCGGGCACGTTCACCAGCACCGCGGCGAGCTACCGCACGGCGTTCCTCAACAGCCCGGGCAGTGCCGGCTCGAACTACTCGTACACGACGCCGGTCATCCCCGCGGGGACGTACAGCGTCCGGGTCCGCCCGGTCGACGTGCACGACCAGATCGGCCTCGAGCGGATCTCGACGGACATCGTCGTGACCCAGCCGGCGAACAACCCGCCGGTGCCGAGCTTCACCTACAGCTGCGCGCAGAACGTCTGCACCTTCGACGGCCGCGGCTCGACCGACGAGAACGCGAGCTCGCTCGTCTACTCGTGGAGCTTCGGGACCCAGGGCTCGGCCTCCGGACCGCTGCCGACCAAGACCTTCACCACGGCGGGCACCTTCCCGGTGACCCTCACGGTGCGGGACGAGTGGCAGGTCTCGGTGGTCTCGGCCCCGCAGAACGTGACGATCGTCGAGCCGTCGGGCAACCAGCCCCCGGCCCCGACCTTCATCACCAGCTGCCTGGGTCTGTCCTGCTCCGTGAGCAGCAGCGGTACCGCCGACCCGAACACCGGTGACACGTTCACGTACTCGTGGAACTGGGGCGACGGCACGGCACTGAGCACCGGCGCGACGCCGTCCGCTCACACCTACGCCGCCGCGGGCAACTACACGATCACGCTGACGACCACGGACGGCTGGGGCAAGTTCGCCTCGACGACGCGGCCCATCAGCCTGACCGAGCCGGCCAACAACACGGCCCCGATCGCCTCGTTCAGCTCGAGCTGCACGTCGTTCACGACCTGCCAGTTCAACAGTGCCGCGACGACGGACCCGCAGGGTGACTCCATCCGCTACGCGTGGACGTTCGGCGACACCGGGACGAGCACCTCGGCGAACCCGGCGCGTACCTACACCGCACCCGGCACCTACACGGTCGTGCTCACCGCGACCGACGTCTGGGGCAAGTTCGGGACCGCCACGCAGACGGTGACGATCACGGAGCCGGCGAGCAACAACGCGCCGACCGCGGTGATCGCCTCGGCGACCTGCACCACGTTCACCACGTGCACGATGAGCGCGGTGGGCAGCAGCGACCCGGACACCGCGAGCGGTGACGCCATCCGCAACTACGTGTGGTCGTGGGGCGACGGGTCGCAGGACACCACCGGCACCTCGGCCAGCCAGTCGCAAGGTGTTCACGCTGGCCGGCACGTACACGGTCACCCTGCGGGTCATCGACAAGTGGAACCGGATGAGCGCCCCGGTGACGATGCAGGTGACCACGCAGGCGGAGCCGGCCGGCAACCAGCCGCCGGTCGTCACCTTCACGACCACCTGCACCGCCCGTTCGTGCGCCGTGAGCAGCGCAGGAACCGCCGACTCCGACGGTGGCATCCGCAGCTACACGTGGAACTGGGGTGACGGGACCACCAACTCCACGGGCCCGACCCCGTCGGCCCACCTCTTCGCGGTGGCCGGCACGTACACGATCACCCTCACGGTGGTCGACAACTGGGGCAGGCAGTCGCAGACGACGAGGAACGTGACGGTCGCCTAGAGCGTCACGGGTGCGGCGAAGGGCTGCGGACCACTGGTCCGCAGCCCTTTCGTCGCGTTCCGTCGTGGGTGCACGGGGCCGCGCATCATCCTCCACCGGCCCGGATTCCGCAGGATCTTCACCATCCTGGTGATTTCCCCACAATGCCCGTACCCCTGTGGGCATCCTGCTCCCGTGATGACGAGCCAGGTGGCGAAAAGGCAGGCGGGGCAAGGGTTTTCGGCCCTCGTGGAGTTGCACGACCCCATCGACATGGTGTCTAGTCATCTGCGGATCGAGCACCTCGATGGCGAGGTGAACGGTGCGGACCAGGCCTTCGGGTCACTCGTGCAGACGAGGCGTCCGTCAGTGGTTGTTGAGGACCACGTGACCCACGGGGATGTAGGAGGGCACGGCCGCGCGCCGGGGCCCTGGGTGCGACAACCCCGTCGCTCAACTCGGGTGGGCGGGACGAGGTAGGGAACATGTCCGACATCAGAAGCTTCAGCCGTCGCGGTGTGCTGAGTGCCGCCGCGATCCTCGGGGTCGGCGCGGGGAGCGCGTCCGCCGCGACCAAGGACTGGGGTGCGCAGCGAACGAGAACGCCGCGACCCCCGACGACGCCCGCTCCCACGCCCACGCCGACGCCGACCGGCCCGGTCATCGCGTCCGCGTTGGTCGGGATGAGCTCCCCGGCCAGTGTCTGGACCCAGCGAGTGGGCGAGGTGGGACCGGGCCTCGCGGCGCGCCGCATCTTCGCCGACCTCGGTCAGGGTGCCACCAGCCAGCTCAAGCTGGTGGAGCAGGCCCACCGCGACGGCATGCTGCCGGTGATCTCCTACAAGGTCGGCGGCGACATCGACGGCGCCATCGCCGGTCGGTTCGACGCGGTGGCGAAGCAGGCCGCGGCCCAGCTCGCGGCCTTCGACCTGCCCACCGCGGTGACCTTCTGGCACGAGCCCCACGGCGACATGACGCCGGCGCAGTTCGCCGCCGGGAACAAGCGGGTGCTGCCCTTCTTCAAGCAGGGCCAGCTGCGCGTCGGCCCCATCCTCAACGGGTGGCTCCTCGACCGCAAGGAATCCACCTTCGCGACCTACTGCCCCGACGACCTGATGTCGCTCTGGGACTGGGTGGGCATCGACACCTACGAGTCCGGGACGCCGACGGCACCCGGCAAGTACAAGCCGGCTCCGCGCATCGCCGCGACGGTCTCCCACCTCCGCAAGCGCGGCCACGCCCACCGGGTGGCGGTCGGCGAGTACAACGGCTTCAGCGCCGAAACCATCTCAGCGACCGGCGAGGCCTTGATGACCAACCGTGATGTCTGGTTCGGTTGCATCTGGAACCAGACCGGCAACCGGGGACTCGCGCTGGAAGGCGCGCGCCTCCAGGCGTTCAGGAACACGCTCGCCGACCCACGAAGTGCCGCTGCTCGACAGACAGCCGGCTGACGTACCCCCGCGAAAGGTTTCACCCCCCATGGACCCCCTCACACGTCGCAACACGCTCCGCCTCAGCGGTGGTGCCCTGGCCACGGCCGGCCTGGCCGGTGGAGCCCTCGTCGGGCCCGGTGGCCTGTCCGGCTTCGCCGCCGAGGGCCCCCCGAAGGTGCACGCCCGCCTGAACCACAAGGGACGGTTCCGGCCCGGGCAGCGGATGGTGCTCCGCATCAACGAGGACCTGCGGCGCGGTCGTCGCCTCCGGGTCGTCGACAGCAGCGGGCGCAAGTGGACCCGCGTGCTCAAGAACCACCGTCGTCAGGTGTGGGTCGCGAACGCGGGGCGCGCCGGTCAGTCCGGGACCGTGAAGGTGTTCGTCCTCTTCCCGGACGGCAGCAAGGTGCGCGACCTGCGCTACCGCGCCAAGGTCAGCTACTCGGTCGCCGGCGGTCAGGGGATCGACCTCGGCGACGGGGCGCTCATCGGCATGAGCTCGCCGGCGGGGGTCTGGTCCCAACGGGTCCGGGAGGTCGGAGGCGGTCTGGCCGCCCGGCGGATCTTCGCCGACCTGGGCGCAGGTGCCTCGAGCCAGATGAAGCTCGTCAAGGAGGCCCACGCGGCCGGCATGATGCCCGTCATCTCGTACAAGGTGGGCGGCGACGTCGCCGGCGCGGTCGCGGGACGCTACAACGCGGTGGCGGCCGACGCGGCTGCCGAGCTCGCGTCGTTCGGGCTGCCCACGGCGGTGACGTTCTGGCACGAGCCGCACGGCGACATGACGGCGGCCGAGTACGCCGCGGCGAGCCGCCATCTCGTGCCGATCTTCCAGCGCGGCGAGCTGCGGGTCGGTCCGCTGCTCAACGGCTGGCTCCTCGACCGTCAGCTGTCGACCTTCGCGTCGTACGCGCCGGACGACCTCCTGGACATGTGGGACTGGTTCGGCATCGACACCTACGAGTCGGGCACGATGGATGCGCCGGGCGACAACAAGCCCGCCCACCGGATCCCGGCGATGGCCAAGTTCCTGCAGTCCCGCGGCCACGCGCGACAAGCCGATGGGCGTGGGCGAGTACAACGGCTACAGCGGCAGCACCATCGCGGCCGCTGGCGAGGCGCTGCTCACGACCAAGAACGTCTGGTTCGGGTGCATGTGGAACTCGACCGAGGGCAAGGGCTACACCCTCACCGGCGAGCGGCTGGCCGCCTTCCAGGACACCCTCGCGGACCCGCGCAACACGGGTCCGCGGTCCGGCTAGGCGCCTACCTCACCGCGGCACCACGTTGGCGGACCGCGCGGAGGCGGGTCCGGTGCCGACCGCGTTGATGGCGACCACCTCGAAGCGGTAGTTGCCGGCGACGAGCGTGAACTCGCGCTGGCGCACGCCCGGTCCGAGGACCCGCGAGTCGATCCGCTGCAGGACCGTGGCGTCGGCGGCGGCCGAGCTCATCCGCAGCGCCGTCACGACGTAGCCGGTGATCGCGGACCCACCGGTCGTGGTCGGTGGTGTCCACCGCGCGATGGCCGTCAGGCCACCGCCGACCGCGCCCTGGCTGGGCGCCCCGATGACCGGGGGACCGGGCACCGTGGCGCCGGCCGACGGGGTGACCGTGTTGGACGACGCGGAGAAGGCCCCGGTGCCGGCACTGTTCGTGGCGGCCACCTGGAAGTGGTACGGCGTACCGTTGGTGAGCCCGGTGACCACGAGGCTCGTGGCACCCGCGGCCGCGGGGCGAAGCGCGCCGACCTGCTGCTCGGCAGCGTTGAGCACCCTGACCGAGTAGCCGGTGACGGGGGAGCCGCCGTTGTCGGCCGGTGCTGTCCACCGCACCGTGGCCGAGGCGTTGCCCAGCTGGCGGTACCGATCGTGGGTGCGCCCGGGGGCGGTCACCACCGGTCCGGTGCTGCGCGGCGTCCCGGGCGTCCCGGCTCCGGTGGAGAGGGCCCAGCTCGCGCCCGACGTTGTTGTCGGCCGCCGGGTCGAGGAGCTCGAGGGACTGGCCGCTGGTCGGCACCGGCCACCCGTCGCCGCCGTAGGTGACCTCATCGGCCGCGGAGCCGTCGGCGCGGGTCAGGGTGAGGGTGGCGCTGGGGGCGAGGTTGCCGCCGAACCGGCCGCCGACGAAGACCGTGGCGCCGTACGCCGCCCGGAAGGCCGGGTCGTTGCTGACGAAGGTCATCGCGGACCGGGGCAGGATCACCGTGCCCGGCGGGACCGTGAGGTCGATCCCGCCCGAGATCGTCCACCCCGACACGTCGATCGCCTGCGTGCCCGGGTTGTAGAGCTCCACGAACTCGGCGGTGTCGCCCGAGGCGGGGGAGTGCTGGATCTCGTCGATGACGATGGTCGGGGCGGCCGGCTGGTTGCCGGGGACGCGGGCATCGTTGGCGAAGACCGTCCGGCGGGCCTGGATGTCGTTGAACAGCCGGGTGCGCGACTGCGCGTAGTTCGGGTTGTTCGGGTAGGGCCAGGCCGCGAAGTCCAGCGCAGCCGTGGACGCGGCCGGACCGACGACGGTGTCGTAGACCGCCTCCATCCGCCCGGGCGCCAGGAGGTCGTTGACCAGCGTGCGCAGCCGGCGGAAGTACATCTCCCGCCAGTCCGGCTGGGCCAGCAGGGCGCGCATGAGGGCGCTGGTGTTGTCACCCGGCTCGGCGGGGGTGACGAAGTTGCTGTCGACCTGGCAGCAGCCGCTGCCGAGGGTGTGGTCGAGGTCCCACGGGATGATGCTCCACCGGCCGGTCGCGGGGTCCTGGGACATGAAGAAGTTCTTCGACGACGAGTCGTGGTGCTCGGTGATCGCGGTGACCGCGGCGTAGTTGATCATCTGCGGGATGTCCGCGTTGGCCAGCAGGTAGTTGCGCTGGGCGGTCCCGGTGAGCCGGACGCCCGCGATGAACGCCGCGATGGGCGCGAAGTCGGTCTCGTCGGGCGCCTTCTTCGAGAACTGCACGTTGGCGGGCCTGGTGGAGAAGGCGCTGGTCTCGGCCTCGAAGAACTGCTTGTCGTCGTACCCCTCGCGCTCGCGCCAGGTGCCGTCGTTGGTCTCCTGGAGGCTGTACTCGCCCTGGAACGCACCGTTGCGCTGGGCTGCGGATCGGGAACATCTGGTGGTTCGACGGTGCCGGCGCGCTGGTAGGCCTCCCACGACAGGATGGCCCGGCCGTGGGCCGGTCCGCCCAGTCGGCCTGCATGTCGAACTCGTCGACCGGCTCGACGAGCAGACCGGGCATGGCCAGGTCGTGGCCCTGCGGCGTGTGGAACTTCCAGCTGACCTTGGGGTTCTGCCGCGAGGCGTGGCCCTTGATGTTCATCTCGACGTTGTCGATGACCTGGCCGTTGTAGGCGATGGCGCCGAACCGGACGATCTCGTCGAGCGGGTTGGCGACCATGAAGTTGTAGTCCGCGTCGGCGATGAACCACTCGATGATGGGGATGGGGCTGGTGATGCCGTGGGGCACGACGAGCCCGCGGTAGACGATCGTGTCGTCCACGCGGGGCACCAGCGTCGTGGCGCGCCGCGTTGGTCGCCTGACACCCGGTAGCGGATCAGATGTCCCGGCCGCGGCGCCGGGGATGGTGGCGGTGTAGGCGTCCGGTCCGCTGGACGTCATGGTCACGGTCTGCTCGGCGGCGAAGTCGATGCGGTAGCGGAGCACGGCGCTGGTCTGTCCGGTGATCGTTGCGGTGACCGTGACCGGCTGACTGGCAGTCGGGGTCGTCGGGGTGGCGACGACGTTCGTGACGCGGGGGCCGAGACCCACCCGGCGCACCGAGTTGGCGGCGCCCGGGGTGCGGCCGGCCCCGTTGGTGGCGGCCGCCCAGTTGAGCGGGTCGTTGTTGTCGAGCGAGGCGTCGACCAGCTCCAGCGACGGCCCGGTGCCGTCGGCCTTGACCGGCCACGGGTCGACGTCGAGGAAGGAGACGGTGTCGATGGTCGCGGCCGTGGCGTCGCGCAGGGCGACGGTCTCGCCGGAGTTGGACAGGTTGCCGCCGTAGACCGCGGCGGGCGCGAAGCCGTACGTCGCCTGGAACTGGACGGCGTCCTTGGCGACGACCAGGTAGCCGCCGGCGCCGATGGTGGTGCCGGCGGGGAGGGTCAGGGTGATGCCGCTGAACGACCAGCCGGAGAGGTCCACGGGGGTGGCGCCGCGGTTGAACAGCTCGAGGTAGTCGTCACCGTCGAGGTCGGAGAGCGGCGTGGAACATCATCTCGTTGATGACCACGTCGGCCGGTGCCGCCGCCGGCGGGCGGCGACGCGGTCGCCACGAGCCCTGCGGAGAGGAGGGCGCCGGCGCTCAGGATGCCGACGAGGGCCTACGGGCGGATCTCATGCCTGACGCTAAGTCCGCGCGACGAGGGGATCATCCCCCAGTTTGGGGGAACGGTTCCGCCGCTCCGACCGGGGCGGAAACGCCGGGACGTCGTCGGCGTAGCACGGTCCGGAACACTTCGAGTCCCAGAACCGCCCGTCCGCGCCAGATCCCGGCGACATAGGCGGCTGACGCCGCAGCCACCAGCGCGAGGTCGGCGGCCACGGGAAGATCGGTCACCGCGGCGACGAGGTCCACGAGGCCGAAGCAGGCGACGGCGCCGAGCCCCACCAGGGCGTGCGGACGCGCCAGCGGCCACAGCGCGAGGTGCCGGCGGACCTGGAAGAGCGGTTGCAGGTTGCGTACCACGATCGCCACGGCCCAGGCGACCGCGGCGCCGCGGATGCCGTAGGCCGGGATCAGCAGGACGTTGAGCCCGACGTTGACCGCGAGGGCGATCGTGCTGTTGCGCAGGCTCAGCCAGCTGTGGCCCGCCATGAGCAGGACCGAGTCGACGGGTCCGCACGCCGTGGCCAGCAGCATGGTGAGTGACAGCACGAGCACGACGTCGGTCGCGACGTCGTAGCCGTCACCGAAGACGCCCATGAGCATGGGGGCGAAGCCCGCCAGGACGAGGTACAGCGGCCAGGACGCGATCATGCTCCAGAGGGTGGCCGCCCGGTAGACCGAGCCGGCCGCCTCCTTGTCACCGCGGGCGAAGAGCGCGGCGATCTGCGGGGACAGGGCCTGCTGGACGGACTGGACGAACAGCTGTCCGAGGACGATGAAGCGCGTGGCCGCGGTGTACAGCGCCGCCTCGGCGGGAGACGCGAGCGCGGCGACCAGCACGATGTCCGAGCGCTTGAGGGCGGTCTGCGTGACCCGCGCGATCGCACGCGGGGCGGTGAACGCCCAGAACTCACGGGCGAGGGGACCCCACGCCTCCGGAGCGTGGCCCTCGGAGCCGCGGAGCCGGTCCGCCACCAGACGCCGCAGCCACAGGGCGCGCGACCAGGAGCCCCATCGCGTAGGGGAGGCACCAGGCCAGGACGAGTGCGAGGGGGCCACCGCCGGCCAGGTGCACCACGAGGACCGCGGCGGCCTGGATGCCGAGTCGACCGACGTTCTCGACCAGCACGGTCGGGGTCATCGACCCGGCTCCCCGCGTCGCGGCGATGACCACGTCGTGCAGCGCGGCGAGCGGGAGCACCGGCGCCAGTGCGCGCAGCATCGTGGTCATGGTGTCCGCGTGGTCGCTCCCGACCATGGCGCCGGAGAGCGAGGGCGCCACGACGTACAGCGCGACGGCCAGGACGACCGCCGAGGCCAGGACCGGGGCCGCCGCGACCGCGAGCGTGCGCGGGACGTCGACGGCACGCGCCGAGGCGATCTTGGCCGGCAGCCAGCGGACGAGCCCGGTGTCGGTGCCGACCAGGGCGACCGACTCGAGGATCAGGAACGCCGAGGTAGCGGCGAACAGGGTGCCCGCCACCGTCGGGGAGAAGCCGTTGGTGACGACGACCACCAGCAGGATGCCGAAGACCGCGCTGGCCCCGGCGCCGAGGACGCTCGCCGTCCCACGACGGGCGAGCCTCTCGAGGTGGCCCGAGGGGCCGTTCTCCGCGACGGCGGTGGTGGTCACCGTTGTGCTCGGGTCACCTGCGGGCGGGACGCCGACTTGCTGCGCTGACGCGTGCCCGGGTTGCCCCTGCCCTGGAGCGGTTGGCGCCGTCGGTCGGTGTCGTGCCTCCCGATCACGAGCGCAGCGATCCGCGACTTGCCGGCACGGACCAGCGAACCGACCTGGCCGAGCGCCCGGGTCCGGGTGCGACCCGTGGTGACCACGACGAGGCCGAGGTCGGCGGCGCCGAGGAAGGCCTCGCCCTCGGTGCTGTCGGTGCCCGGGGACTGGATGACGACCACGTTGCCGCTGTCGATCAGTGGCCTGAGGACGCTGCTGACCCGGTCGGCGGCGATGAGCTCGCGGCTCTCGTCGTCGAAGCCGCCGTCGCTGAGGATGCACAGCAGCGGGTCACCGGTCGGCTGGAGCAGCTCCATGACGTCGAGACGCTCGTAGGTCAGCGCCTGCGCGAGTCCGCGCGTGTCGGCCTCGATGCCGCCCCGCGCCATGGACGTGTCGGTGCGGACGAGCACGACCGGGAGCCCGGCCTTGGCGAACGACTCGGCGACCTTCTCGGCCGTCGCGCCGTCGGAGCGACCCGGGCCGGCGGGGGCGACGGTCACGATGTCAGGCCGCGGCTCGAGGTCGAGCATCGTGGCCCTCAGCCGGCGCACGGCGGTGTCCAGCGCCCCGGGCCGGCCCCGGTGCAGCATCGACTCGCGCCACGACGGCGCGGCCGCGGCCGCGAGCACGGGGACCCCGCCGTTCTCGACGTCCGCCCTCGAGCGGACGACGCCCCGGAACCGCTCGATCAGGGCGGCGATGAGGCAGGCGATCGCGAGGCCGGCGAGTGCGCCGCCGGCCGGCATCACCATCGCGGTGAGGCTGGTCGAGCCCGCACCGGCCGTGGCCGGTGCGATGACGTCGCCCGCAGGTGCCTCGCTGCTCTCCAGGGCCGTGCGCTGGGAGCGGAGGCTGACCAGCTCGTTGCGCAGTGCGTCGGCGAGCTGCTGCTGGAAGAACTTCTCGCCGTTGTTGTCGGTCTGGGCCGCCTTGGTCGCGGCCCTGAGGTCGGCGACCACGGTCTGCGTGCGGACCTCGACCCGCTCGATGCGCGCCTGGGTCACGGCGTCGGCGCGCAGGGCGCGGTTGGCGAGGTAGGCGTCGGCGACGGCGTTGGCCACCGTCTCGGCGACGGCGGCGTCGCCCGCGGTGTAGGTGATCTCGAGGATCTGCGTGTTCGGCGGCACGAGGATCTGGAGCCGGTTCTTCAGCACCGAGGTCGACACGGTCGGGACCTGGGCGACGACGTCGTCGAGCACCTCCTCCGACCGGGCGACCTGGGCCTCCGTCTCGAGGCTCGTCATCTCGTCCTGGCGGACCGACGAGGGCGTCGGGACGAAGGGGTTGCCCACGGTCGGGTTGATGAGCACGCGGGCGGTGCTGGTGTACGTCGTGGGTGTCGACGCGGCGTACAGGTAGCCGGCGGCGGCGCCGAGCAGCAGGAGCACGAGGACGATCACCCAGTGGTGCCGAGCGGCGCGGTACACCGACGGGGACGGCTGGGCGGTGGTGGTCTCAGGCATGGCGGTGGTCTTCCTGGAGGTGGGTGGTGACGCGGGCGAAGCGGTCGTACAGCGCGGGATAGCGGAGGGCCAGGCCGGAGAGCCAGGACCAGGATCGGGACGGGCCCTCCGCGCGGCGCCGGGCGTCGCGCAGGGCGCCGAGGCCGCAGGCGCAGAGGAGTCCGAGCATCGCTCCGGAGACCATCGGCACCTCGGTGTTGGAGTAGTTGGCGCGGGACGGCGGCAGGGCCGGCTGCAGCACCACGCCGGTCTCGGCGCGGGCGTCCTCGAGCTCGTCGAGGCCGCGCGCGGAGCTCGAGCACCTGCTGGAACAGCTCGTCGGTCGCGGGGAGGAGCATGCTCTTGCCCTGCTCCTTCGCGAGGAGCTCCTCCTGGGCGCTGACCAGCGTCTGGAGCCGGTTGAGCTGGTCGTCACGCAGGGCCCCGAGGACCTCGCCGCGCACGGTGAGCAGCGCGTCGACGGCCGCCTGCGACGCCGTCGCCGCCAGCTCACGTGACCTCGACTCCACGGTGACGTGCAGGACGTGGCTGTTGGGGGCGGCGGTCACCGACAGGCGCTCGGCGGCCACGGCGGTGCTCGTGCCGAGCGCGGCGGCGACCGGCTCGAGGACCGCCGGGCTCTGCAGGAGCTGGGCGTCGGTGTCGATGGTGACCTCGGTGGCCACCAGCTCGGTGGTGGAGGGCGTGACGTACTTCGGCACCGGCGTCAGGGCGACGGACGTCGTGGCCGAGAACGTCGACGGCGTCTGCAGGGACCACGCGAACCCCGTGCCGAGACCGACGGTCATCAGCACGAGGATCCACAGCGCGTGCCTGCGCACGAACGCGGTGTGGTCCGACCACAGGGGCAGCCCCGCCGGGGTGGTCACGTCAGCCATGCGGGCTCCCGTCCCAGCATCTCGGCGAGCCTCGCGTCGTGGCTGCTGAAGTGGGACCGCAGCCGATGCCGGGTCGCCTCGGACAGGGGCGAGCTGGGGCGACCGTTCCAGCGGTCGAAGCGGTCCGGCATGACGCTCGGCAGCTCGAGGAAGTCGAGCACGCCGGTGAAGACCTGCTCCGGGGTCTCGAAGAACGCCTCGCTGTCGATGACGTGGATCTGCTCCCACGGCACGTGCTCGGCGATCCGCTCCAGCTGGTCGGCGTACTGGCCGCGGCGCACGTACGCGTGGTGGCGGTGGCTGAAGCTCTGGTAGCCGGGGTCGGAGACCATCCGCTCGACCTGTCCCTCGAGGCGCTCGTCCTCCAGGTCGAGGGCGCGCTCGAGCTCCTCGGTCTCGAAGCCCCGGGCCTTCTCGTGCTTCCAGGCCGAGAACGCGCGCTCGACGGGGTCGCGCAGCATGGCCAGCACGCGGACGCCGGGCAGGTGGCGGGCCAGCCGCTCCGGGGCGCTCGGGTGGAACATGTAGTAGCCGCTGGCCTCGAAGGTGATCGGGTCGCCGGCGACGCCGGCCGCGGCGGTGCTGCGCCGGAGGCCGGCGGTCGTGGGGAAGTGACCCTGGTACCACGCCATGTCGCGGTGGTAGTTGACGTCGAAGTAGTTGACGCCCTTGTGGTAGTTCGCCGAGTGGATCAGCGGGTGGGACATCAGTGCGCGGAACAGGGACGTCGTCCCGGCGCGCTGGGCGCCGACGAGGACGAACGACGGCAGCTGACGCCGGCCGGCGGTGGCGGAGCCCACGCGGACCGAGACGGACCGTCCCAGGCTCTTGACCGGGTGGGGCATGGCTGTGCGAACGCTCATGGTCGTCCTTCCAGGAGTGCCGGGTGCGGTGCCGCGAGCTGGCGCTCGAGCAGTCCCTGGACCCAGGCGGTCCGACGGGTCAGTGCGGGGGTGGCTCCGTGCGTGAGCGCGTCGGCGTAGCGCACGGCGATCTCGAGCAGGTAGAGGCGCAGGGTCATGGCGTGCCGGACCGAGGGGACGCCGAGGTCGTCGAGCAGGCGCGGGGTCGCGGCCAGGAGCTCCGACTCCTGACGCTCCCAGTCGCGCTCTCCCGGCCGGACGAGCTGGGCCGCGTGGTGGAGGGCGTCGAAGCCGACCGGGACCTGGGCGTCGAAGCGCTCCCAGTCCCAGATGAGCAGGCCGTCGTCGCCGAGGCCCTGGTTCCAGTGGCCCCAGTCGCCGTGCCAGGCGCCGAGCTCGACGGTCTCTCCGCCGTGCCGGTCCTCCAGGGCGGTGACAGTCGAGGCCAGGCGTCCGGCGTCGGCGGTCCCGGCGAGCCGGTCCGCGTCCGCGCGCAGCCGGGCCCAGAACGCGCTGCCGGCGAGAGCCTGCTCGTCGGTCCCGATGAGCCGGGCGACCTCGCGCATGGCGTCGAGACGGTGGGACGCCGGCACCGGGCGGTCGGGGTCCGTCACCAGGGGCGAGAGCAGCAGCACCTCGAGGCCGGCCCACGTGTCGTGCGCCAGGACCTCGGGCACTCCGAAGGAGCGGGGTCCCGCAGCGCGCACGGCCTCGAGGGACGAGGCCTCGCGCCGTACCAGCTCCGCAGTCAGGGGGTTGTGGCCGACCTTGGCGAAGCCGAGGACGTGGCCGGACCGGTCGAAGACCTGGAGCACCGGCTTCTGGTTGACCCGTCGGGTGCCGAGCAGGACGCCGACGCGCACGTCGGTGCCGAGCCGGTCGCCGAGGTGGGTCTCGATCGAGTCGGTCCCTGCCGCGCTCGCCGTCGTGCGGAGGACCGGCCAGCGCACGGCTGCGAGCACCCTGTTCCGCATGGCGACCTCGAGGGTGCGGCGGGCCGGCCCACTGACGACCGAGCGCCCGGCGCCGAGCCGGCGGACCATGGCGGCCGCACCGGGCACGTCGGCCGGGACGAGCAGCCGGGGTCGGCCGACGCTGGGCAGCACGTAGGCGTCGCGGACCTCACCGGCGCCGGGCGCGCCGGCGGGAGACCTGCGGCGCGGACCAGGGCTCGGGCCACAGCAGGCCCGCGACCTCGGCGGCGTAGGACGAGTCGGTCGACGTCATGCCGGCTGCACCTCCTGCTCCTCGGGCAGGTCGGCGCGGGCCATCAGCCCCACGGCGATCATCGCGGTGAACAGCGCCGAGCCCAGGGAGTCGTAGACGAAGAAGCACAGCACCGCGTCGATCAGCACGGTGCACGTGACGACGTCGATGGGCGAGGGGCCGCGAGCGCGGCGGAGGAACGAGTAGCCGAAGAAGGCCAGGCAGAGGATCGTGCCCACGAAACCGGTGGTCAGCACGAGCCGCCACATGAAGCCCTGGGTGCCGAGCGGCGGGGCGGCGCACTGGTGGCACTGCGAGGTCTCGCCGCCGGCGAGCGAGCTGAAGCTGCCCTGCATGGTGCGGGTGGTGCCGTAGCCCACCAGCGGCGATCCCTCGAAGGTCACCCCCGCCACGGTCTCGGCGGTGCCCGCCCGCCGTTCGTTGCTGTGCGGGGTCTCGACCCGGAGCACGACCGTGTCGTACAGGGGGGAGGAGACGAAGACGATGCCGCCGACCACGAGTGCCGCGACCAGTGCCTGGAGGGCACGGGTGCGACCGTTGATGGCGAGGCGGCCGGCGGCGTACACGGCCGCGAACGCCAGGGAGATCCACAGGCCCCGGTTGAGCGAGAAGATGATCGGGAACGTCGCCGCGACCAGCACGATCGGGCCGATCTTCCGGCGCCAGCCGGCGTCCTTGCCGAAGCAGGCGAGCATGAAGAACGGCAGGTAGAGCGCGATGTTGTTGCCCCAGGCGTTCGAGTACGGGAACGGGGCCGTCGGCCGGGGCTGCAGGTAGCCGAGGAAGTCGCTGGACGACGACAGCGAGGGGTGCACCAGGGTGCGCACGAAGTTGGTCGAGACGAGCGAGTGCGGGAGCACGAGCTCCATCGGAGACTCGAACTCGAGGGTCGGGACCAGCACGGCGAGGACGCCGAAGCCGGCCGTGACCGCGAACATCCAGGCGAGCAGCCGCACGATCCGCAGGGTGGGCAGCTCACGGGCGGTGTTGGCGACGTAGAGCATCGCGATCGTGATCGCGACGTACCAGCCGGCCCAGACGCTGAAGCCGGCGACGCGGCCGATCCCCCCGCCGGGCACGGTCTGCGGGGCCTCGGCGCGGACGAGGAAGACCCCGGCGAGCATCCAGACCATGAACAGGGCCCACAGCCAGAAGCCGCGCGGCACGCGCATGTTCTGGAGGCCCTTCTTGCGCAGGATGACCGCCATCGCGGCCGCCATCGCGAAGAAGATCAGCTGGGCGAGCCCGAGGGCCCACCACAGCGGGAACCCGACGTACAGGACGACGAGCGGCCAGCCGGGCTTGAGGAAGCGAGGTGCCGCGGGCGCCGCGGGTGCGGGCACCACGACGCTGCCGGCGCTGCTGGTCATCGTCGTCATCACGACACCAGGCGGTCGGCGGCCGGGCGCGGACGGCCGACGTAGCCGTACCCGAGCAGGAGCGGAAGGGTCATCGCCGTGACGACCCGACGGGCGCCGGACGGCAGGGTCGAGCGCCAGGCGTCGTCGACCGACAGCTCGATGCGTCCGTCGGTGAACCTGGTCCGGCTGCCGGCCACGCCGTGGCTGGCCGTCAGGCGCACGCTGCGCTCACCGACGTGGTCGAGGTCTCCGGGGCCGGGCGGCAGGCCGAGGGCGGTCAGGGCGCGCTCGAGCGTCGGCCGCGGCTCGGCGACGAGGTCCTCGTAGCGGACCCGCGTGGAGTACGGCGCGGCGGCGCGCAGCACGCCGCACTCGAGCTGCAGGGCCGCCCACAGCAGCGCCAGCCGGTGCGGCGTGTAGGTGCCCATCAGGTCCCCGTCACGCGACTGCGGCTTGACGATCCCGGACTTGTTCCAGGAGTTGGCCACGCCGCGGGCGTCGCGGACCAGGTTGACGACCCGGAGGTCGAGGCCGTCGATGCGCTGGAGCGCGAACAGCTGGGCGGTCGACTTGCTCGCGTCGACCAGCACGTCCGCGCCCGACACCGCCGCGACCGCCTCGTACAGGCGCCGGTGGACCTCGAGGTACTCCTCGAGCTCGGCGCGGTAGCCGGCCGCCTGGATGCCGGTCACGAGCCGCGGGACGTGGCGCTGGCGGATGACGCGCGGCTGGAGCCGCGACATCCGGTGGGTCACGGCCTCCCAGCCACCGAAGGCCTCGGCGCCGACCTCGCGCCAGAACGGGCACGCCGAGAACGGCTCGCCGCAGCCGCAGCGCTGGTCCTGCTGGGACACCCGGGAGAAGATCGCGTTCAGCTCGCCGGTGTTGACAGCGCCGGGGACGGCGCCGAGCATTCGCTCCAGCAGGGTGCTTCCGGACCTGCCGACGCCGGCGATGTAGAGCACCTTCACCGTCGCCTCCACAATCGTCCGGATGGGGTGGGAAAGACCGCCCGGTGGGCGGCCAACAGCGACGGTACGAGCGTGAGGACCCCGCGAGACCGCCTCGCCTGAGCCATCCCCCAATATGGGTACAACCGAGAAGGCAGGAGCAGACGTGCGGGGAAGCAGGGTGGCGAGGCTCGTGGTGCTCGCAGTGGTGTCGTGCGCGGCGCTGGTGGGCTGCGGGCCGGACGACGGACCCGACAAGGGACCGGAGGCCAGTCCGTCCGGCACCGGGCCGGACCTCGCGAACGCCGACCTGTGGCTCTCGTTCGAGGACGGCACGCTCGCCTCCGAGGTCTCGCCGTCCTACGCCGATGCCAACGGCGGTCCGGCGGTGGGCACGGTGGTCGTGGCCGACGGCGGCGAGGTCCGCACCGTGACCGGCGCCGACGGCGGCTCCGCCGTGGCGTTCCCGGAGGTCTGCGACGAGCCGGCCGGCTGCGCGCGGGCGATGATCGAGGTGACCGCGCTGCCGGCGCTCGACCCCGGCGACCGGGACTTCGAGTACGGCGCCCAGGTCTGGCTGGCGCCGGACCAGACCACCTCCGGGTCCAACATCGTGCAGAAGGGGCGCTTCGGCACCGACGGCGGGCAGTGGAAGCTGCAGGTCGACAACGACGCCGGTGAGCCGAGCTGCGTCGTCCGGGGCGACGCACCGGACGCCGAGCCGCTGGTCGTGCGCAGCAAGGTGTCGATCTCGGACTCGAGCTGGCACCAGGTGACCTGCCGCCGCGACGCGGATGGCATCAGCATCGAGGTCGACGGTGAGCGCGCCGACAAGGCGGGTGTCACGGGATCGGTCGAGAACGAGTCACCGCTGCGGGTGGGCGCTCCCGGCGTCGGGGACGGCGACGACCAGTTCCACGGCCTCGTGGACGACGTCTACCTGATCATCGCTCCGTAGCCGACCCCAGCGGGCCCCAGCGGGTCAGACGCGGGCGACCCAGTCGGCGGCGAGCAGCTCCGAGAACGTGTCCTCGCTCGCGCCGCTGAGCTCCCAGGTGCCGTCGGTCGAGTCGACCGCCGAGTTGAAGTACGACATCGACACGAAGTCGTGGCGCTGCCCGTACTCGGCCGCGGCGCTCATCCACTCGGCGCGGCGCCCGGGGAGCTCGGTGTCCTCGCGGCAGCCGTACTCGCCGATCAGGATCCGGGTGTCACCGAACCACTCCATGACCTCGTCCATCTTGTTGCCGAACGAGCGCCACGCCTTGCCGTTGGTCCTCGACCACGGGTTGTAGACGTCGAGACCCACGACCTGCGCCCCGGGGACGAGCCACACGGACGGGTCGGTCCTGTCCTCGCGCAGCGGGTCGAAGGTCCAGTGCTGCAGGACCGGGGCGACCAGCACGAGTGGCGCGAGGTCGGCCGCGCGCTCGATCAGGTGGTGCTGCATCGCCACGTAGTCGGACGGCGCCATCCCCGGCCCGCCGGCGTCGTTCTCGGGCTCGTGGTGCAGCGTGAAGATGACCGGCGCCGCCAGCTCGCCGAGCGGACGCAGCATGGAGTCCAGCCAGTCGTCCCGCTCGCCCGCAGCGATCTCGCTCCACAGGTGCTCGGGCTTGACCGACACGTGCGCGAGCCGGGCCCGCTCGACGTCGTTCCGGCACTGCCGGAGCAGCTGGGTGGCCTCGTCGTGGTCGGTCTGGAAGTAGCTCCGGTGCATCGACAGGTTCGATCCGAGGCGGTCCTCCCAGTCCGTCACCGAGATCGCCGTACGGCACCGACGCGCCGTAGTACATCGTCCCGGGGGCCGGCGGGACCAGCGTCTGCGGCGGGACCGCGAGCGTCGGGCTGGGGGTCGGTGTCGGGGTCGGGGTGGGTGCGGCGCCCGCCACCGGGACGTCGTCGGTCGCCCGGCAGCCGGCGGCAGCGTTGAGGGCCAACGCGGCGCCCAGGCCGAGCAGGCCGCGTCGAGCGATCTCCATGGGAGGACCGTAGGGCGGCACGCGCCGCTCCAGTCCTGCGCGGGTCACGGCCCCCGAAATTGGGGATTAGCCCGGGCCATCGGCGACCCGGGCGACCGGGGTGCGACAGCGTCTCATCATGACCACTCCAGCGCCCCGGGACGAGGCGGCCACCGGGCCGATCCTCCTGGTGAGCACGCAGGGCGGTCACCTGGCGCACCTGGACGCGCTGCGCGGCTGGTGGGGGACCCGCGACCGGCTGTGGGTCTGCCCGGACACGCCCGACGTCGCCGACCGGCTGGCCGGCGAGCGCGTCGTCACGTCGTACTCGCCGACGACCCGCAACGTGCTCAACCTGCTGCGCAACTCACGGCTCGCGTTCCGGCTGCTGCGCAGCGAGCGGCCCTCGCTCGTCGTCAGCGCCGGGGCCGGGGTGGCGGTGCCGTTCTTCGTGGCGGCGTGGCTGCTGCGCATCCCGACCGCGTTCATCGAGGTGTACGACCGTCTCGACACCCCGACGATGACCGGCCGGCTCTGCGGCCCGTTCACCACCCGCCGCATCGTCCAGTGGGAGAGCCAGCTGGCGTTCTACCCGGACGCGCACCTCGTGGGGCCGCTGCTGTGACCCGGCTCGTGATCGCCCTGAGCGGCACCGACCACCACCCGTTCCCGCGGCTGGTGGACTGGGTCGACGCGGCTGCGGCGCGCCACCCGGACGTGCGCTTCCTCGTCCAGCACGGCGCGACGACCCCGGCCCCGACGCTGGCCGACGGCGTCGACTACCTCACGCGTGACGAGCTCACGCGTCTGCTGGGCGAGGCCGACGTGGCCATCTGCCACGGCGGACCCGGCACCATCATGGACGCACGCGCCGCCGGGCACGTGCCGCTGTGCGTCCCCCGCGACCCGGCCCTCGGCGAGCACGTCGACGGGCACCAGCAGCGCTTCGCCGCGGCGGTGGGGGAGGCCGGCGTCGTCCGGCACGTGACCTCGGCCGAGTCGTTCCACGAGACCCTGGACCAGGCCCTGCTGACCACGCCGTCCGCCGTCGCCGCCGGCCTGGTGACCGCCGCCCGCGACCGGGCGCGGGCCGACGTCGCCGCCGAGCTCGACCAGCTGATGACCCTCCGCCCCTCGCGCCTGGCTCGTCGTCGTCGCTCGGTCCGCTGAGCAGATCCCGGGACTGATCACGATGTCTGACGTCACCGTCGTCTACCTGGGCGGCTTCGGCCGCTCCGGCTCCACGCTCGTCGAGCGCGTGCTCGGCTCGGCCGCCGGCTGGGTCAACGTCGGCGAGCTCGTCGACCTGGCCAGGTCCGTGGCGCCGGGTGACGAGCTGTGCGGGTGCGGTACGCCGTTCTCCCGCTGCCCGTTCTGGTCCGAGGTCGGCCAGGTCGCCTTCGGCGGCTGGACCCCGGAGCTGCTCGAGCGGCTGACCACGCTGCACCGCGGGTCGGCGCGGCAGCGCCACCTGCCCGGCCTCCTCGCGAAGCGGGGAGCGCCGTCGGCGGACCTGGTCGGGCTGCGTGACGCCTACGCACGGGTCTACCGCGCGGTGGCGGAGGTCAGCGGCAGCGACGTCGTGGTGGACGCCTCGAAGGGTCCGGCCCTCGGCCAGGCGCTCGCCGGGGCGCCGGGCGTCGACCTGCGGGTCCTCAACCTCGTCCGCGACCCGCGTGCCGTCGCGTGGTCGTGGTCCAAGCACGTCGAGCGGCCCCACGTGAGCTCCGGCGCCGACGAGATGTGGCGGATCCCTCCGCACCGCTCGGCGGTCCAGTGGGCCGCCCTCCAGGCGGAGATGCACGCCCTGGCCGGCCTCGGCGGGACCCCGTCGGCGCGGTTGAGGTACGAGGACTTCGTCGCCGACCCGGTCGGGAGCCTGCGCGCGGCGACCACGGCGCTCGGTGTCCCCCTCGACGCCGCCGACCTGCCGCCCGTCGTCGACGGGCGGATCGTGCTCGGCCCCAGCCACGGACTGTCCGGCAACCCGGGCCGGTTCCGGTCCGGGCCGATCGAGCTGCGGCGCGACGACGGCTGGGCCACCGAGATGCCCCGCGCCGACCGGCGCACCGTGACCGCGCTGACCCTCCCCCTGCTGAGGGCGTACGGCTACCCCGTGCGCCACCACCCTGTCCGGACCCCACGACCTGTTCCGCAACCCACCATGAGGAGCATCCTGTGACCGCACCCCGAACCGTCGACCTGGTCAGCGTGGTCATCCCGACCCGCGGCCGGCCGGCCCTGCTCAAGGACACCCTCGAGTCGATCCTGAACCAGGACTACGACGGCCCGATGGAGATCATCGTGGTCCACGACCGCGAGGAGATCGACCCCACCCTGGCCGCGCTGTCGCGGCCGGGCCGCGAGATCCGGTCGATCGCCAACACCCGGACCGGAGGCCTGTGCGGCGCCCGCAACAGCGGCCTCATGGAGTCCCGGGGCGACTTCTACGCGAGCTGCGACGACGACGACCTCTGGTACCCGGCCAAGGTCAGGCGGCAGGTCGAGCGCCTGCGGTCCGACCCGGAGCTGCTCGCCGTCGGGTCGGGCATCCGGCTGCTGATGGGGGAGCGCGGCGACGTCGACTGGCCGGCCCGCGAGCCGGTCATCGGCTACGAGCGGCTCCTCGAGAACCGCGTCAAGGAGCTGCACAGCTCGACGCTGATGATGCGCCGCTCGGCGTTCGACGTCGCGGGCCTGTACGACGAGGACCTCCCGCACGGCTACGGGGAGGACTACGACTGGCTGCTGAGGGCCGCCCGGGCCGGTCGGGTCGGCGCCGTCGAGGACATCCTGGCGGACATCCGCAAGGACGTGCCCTCGTGGTTCCGCGGCCGTTCGCTGAACACCGCGACCGCGCTGGAGTACCTCCTCGAGAAGCACCCGGACTTCGCCAACAAGCGTCGCGGGCACGCGCGGATCCTCGGGCAGATCGCCTACGCCCGGGTCGCCGCGGGCGAGAAGCGCCACGGGCTCCGGGTCGCCGGACAGGCCCTGCGCCGCTACCCGGCCGCTCCGCACGCCTGGCTGGCCGTGGCCGTCGCGGGTCCGGGTGTGGAGCCGCAGCGGCTGCTGTCCGCCGCCCGTCGCCTGGGGCGGGGGCTCTCGTGACCCGGCTGCCGAACTTCCTGTACATCGGCCCCGACAAGGCCGGGTCGTCCTGGCTCCACGAGACGCTCATCAAGCACCCCGACGTCTACCTGTCGCCGGCCAAGGACCTGTACTTCTTCGACCGCTACTACGACCGTGGCCTCGCGTGGTACGCCGCGCAGTTCAAGGACGCGGGCGGCCAGGAGGTCGTGGGCGAGATCTGCCAGGACTACCTCTTCCACCCGGAGGCGGCCGAGCGGATCCACGAGTCGCTCGGTCCCGACGTCCGGGTCATGGTCTCGTTGCGCGACCCGGTCGAGCGGGCCTGGTCGTCGTACCTCTACATGCGCAAGCACGGCATCGGGCCCGACACCTTCGCGGCCGCGCTGGAGAGCCGGCCCGAGCTCCTCGACCACGGGCGCTACGCCACCGGCCTCGACCGGTTCCTCGCGCTGCTGCCGCGGGAGAACGTGCACGTCGCGCTCTTCGACGACCTCACGAGCGACCCGCAGGGCTTCCTCGACGGGGTCACCGACTTCCTGGGCGTCGCCTCGCAGCCGCTCACGGAGAAGGAGCTGGAGGCCCGGCTGCCTGCGGCCAGCGCCCGCTCCGTCGCCCTCGCGCACGCCGCTCGACGGGCTGCGGACTGGGTGCGTGAGCACGACGGCGCCTCGGTGGTCGGGCGGGTCAAGCGCTCGCCGCTCGTGCACAAGCTCCTCTACACACCGATCGACCGCCAGGCGGTGCGGCCGGACCGCGAGGACGTGGCCGCCGTGCGCACCGCGCTCGCGAAGGAGGTCGACTCGCTCGAGCGCACGCTCGGGCTGTCGCTCCGGGAGGCCTGGGGCTGGTAGCGCCAGGAGGCCGGGCGTGGCGGAGGGGACCACGCCCGACGATCCCCCAAAAGTCGGGCCGGGTCCCCTCCAGGGACATCATCAGATCCTCTGGCCCGTCGACCGGGTCCGCCGGTTCGGGCCTTTCACCAAGATTGGGGATCCTCACCCTGGTTGGCCGCACGCCGAGGTAGCAGAGTGGGCAGGGTGACCGCCTTCATCTCGCACACGACCATCGACTGCCTCAACGCCTACGAGCTCTCGGAGTGGTGGAAACCGGTGCTCGGGTACGTCGACATCGACGGTGACCCGAACCTGCCCGGCCACGAGGAGTGCATGATCCGGCACCCGGAGACCGGGCACTCGCTCCTGTTCATCGAGGTGCCGGAGGCCAAGTCGGGCAAGAACCGGATCCACTTCGACCTCCGCCCCGTCGAGGGCACCCGCGACGAGGAGCTCGTCCGTCTGCTCGGGCTCGGCGCCACCGAGGTCTCCGACCACCGCGGACAGTACGGACCCGGCACCGGCTGGGTGATCCTCGCCGACCCCGAGGGCAACGAGTTCTGCATCCTCCGCGCCGAGGCGGAGGCGGCGGCCGAACCCCAACCAGCAGCCGAGCCCGAGCCCGAGGCGTGAGCGTCGCCGCCGGCGTCGGGTCCGCCCGTCTGCTCGGTGCCGGCCTGTGGGCGACCGTCGCCTCGGAGACGCCCGGCAACATCGCCCTGTCGCCGTTCTCGGTGGCGGTCGCGCTCGGCATGACCCTCGTGGGGGCCGAGGGGCAGACCCGGACCGAGCTCGAGGACGTGCTCGGGGGCGGCGCCGGGCTGGGTGACGTGGCGAGGCTCGTGGAGGGGGCGGGCGACGAGCTCGTCACCCTCGACGTCGCCAACGCCCTGTTCGCCCAGGCCGGGCTCGCGTGGCGGCAGGCGTTCCTCGACACCCTCGCCGACGAGTTCGCGGCCGAGCCGCACATGGTCGACTTCGCACAGGCGGAGGACGCCCGCACCGCGATCAACGCGTGGACCGCGCAGCGCACCCGCGACCGGATCCCCGAGATCGTGCCGGCGGGGATCCTGAGCGCCGAGAGCCGTCTGGTCCTGGTCAACTCGCTCTACCTCAAGGCGCCGTGGAGCGAGCCGTTCCCGGAGCACGGCACGGTCGACGCCGACTTCCACCTGGCCGACGGGTCGAGCGTGCCGGTGCCGACCATGCGGCTGGCCCTGCACGCGTCGACGGGCGCAGGCGACTCCTGGCGCTCGCTCCGCCTCGAGCACGCCGGCGGGCTGACGGCGATGACGATCCTGCTGCCCGAGCCGGGTCACCACGCCGACGTCGAGGCGCTCCTCGCCGCCGGGATGTGGGAGGCGCTCACGGACGTGCCCGACAGCGGCCGTGTCGACGTCTCGCTCCCTCGCTTCACGTTCCGCACCGGTACCCGGCTGCGGGAGCCCCTCGAGGCACTCGGCATGCCGACCGCGTTCACCGACGAGGCCGACCTCTCGGGGATGACCGGGGCCGAGCCCCTCAAGATCAGCGAGGTGCTCCACGAGGTGTTCGTGGCCGTCGACGAGGCGGGCACGGAGGCGGCCGCCGCCACGGCGGTGCTGGCCCAGCGGGCCGGGGCGATGCCGGCAGCCGCCGAGCCGTTCGTGGTCGACCGTCCGTTCCTCTTCGTGATCCACGACGTGGAGCACGGGACCCCGCTCTTCGTCGGCCGGGTCGCCGACCCTCGGTGACCGCCCCGTCCGGCCCGGATGGCCCGACATGACTAGACAGGTCTAGTCACTCCGGACCCTATTTGGGGTACGGGCCACGTCCTGTTTGGACAGTAAGACACCAAACTCTATTGTTCTGATCGTAATTGGGGCTTTCGCAACGACGCGGTCCCTCGGAGTCGGTATCGCGATCGGGCGCGACACCTGGTGTGAAGGGTGCGTCATGTCCGATGTGCCGCAGGCGCCACGGCTGGTGGCGGTGGCGGACCGCTCCGCCGAGCCCGAGGACGAGCCGCGCCGGATCGTCGCCCGCCACTCGGTGCAGGACGCGGCGTTCGTGCACTCCGTCCGGGCCACCGGCTTCCTGGTCCTGGTGATCGTCGGGTCGATCGGTGTCTTCCTGGGCGCCCAGGCCTTCCCGACGCTGAACCACTACGGCCTCGGCTTCTTCACCGAGCAGCGGTGGCTCCCGAGCCAGGACATCATCGGCATCGCGGCGGTGATGGTCGGCACCGTCCAGGTCGCGATGCTCGCCATCTGCTTCGCCATCCCGCTGTCGATCCTCACGGCGCTGTTCATCACGGACTGGGCGCCGCCCGGGCTGCGCACCACGCTCATCCGGCTGGTCGACATGATGGCCGCGGTGCCGGGCATCGTCTTCGGGCTCTGGGTGCTCTTCTTCGTCCAGCCGCACGCGACCGAGATCGCGCACTGGATCAGCAAGCACTTCGGCTGGTTCCCGCTCTTCCACGTCCGCACCGACGTCGACTACCCGATCTGGAACCAGCTCGCCCGGCTACCCGTCGTACGCCGGCTCCGCGTTCATCGCCTCGCTCGCGGTCACGATGATGATCTTCCCGATGGCGACCTCGGTCATGCGCGAGGTCTTCGGCGAGGCGCCGGTCGGCGAGAAGGAGGCCGCGCTCGCCCTGGGCGCGACCCGCTTCGCGATGGTGCGCACGGTCGTGTGGCCGTTCGGACGCAGCGGCGTCATCGGCGGCGGCATGCTCGCGCTCGGCCGCGCGCTCGGCGAGACGATCTCCGTCGTCCTCGTCATCTTCCCGATGTACGAGATCAAGCCGTACGTGCTCGAGTCGGGCACCGCCACGATCTCCGCGCTGATCGCCCTCGGGTTCAAGGAGGCCTCGCCGGCGCAGCTGTCGGCGCTGCTCACCGCGGGCTTCGTGCTCTTCTGCATGACGCTGGTGGTCAACAGCGTCGCCGCGGTCATCGTGTCGCGGTCGCGCAGCGGCGGGATGACCGAGCTGTGACCGCGACCCTCACCGAGCGTCCCTCCACGCAGGCCCCGACGACCGAGACCGTCGTCGAGGAGCCGCGTCGGACCGCGGGCCGCACCAAGGAGGACGTCTACACCCTCCTCGGTGCGGCCGCGGCCTCGCTCGCGACGACCTGGGTCTTCTACTTCATGCTGCTGCCCTTCGACGGCGCCCCCGGCTTCGTGGTCCTCTGGTACGTCGTGTTCGTCGGCTTCTACGCGACGCTCACCAGCCTCACCAACCCGCGCGCCGTGGTCGTCGACCGGATGGTGACCACGGCCGTCATCGCGGCGCCGGCGCTGATCGGCCTGGCGCTGGCCAGCACCGTGGTGATGACGCTGTGGAAGGGCCTCCCGGCGCTGACCCACCTCAACTTCTTCACCGAGGACATGTCCGGCGTCCGCGCCGACGACCCGTTCACCAGGGGCGGGATCCTGCACGCCCTGGTCGGCACGCTGATCGAGGTGGCGATCGCGGTCGCCATCGCGATGCCGCTCGGGGTCGCCACGGCGGTCTACATGTCGGAGGTCGGCGGGCGGGGCGCGCGTCTCGTGCGGACCGTGGTCGAGGCGATGACCGCGCTGCCGTCGATCGTGGCCGGCCTGTTCATCTACACGGTCTTCATCGTCAAGCTGGGCATGCCCGCGAGCGGCCTGGCCGCCGCGCTCGCCCTGGCCGTGATGGCGCTGCCGATCATGGCCCGCGCGAGCTACGTCGTCCTCGGCGTCGTGCCCGGCGGGCTCCGCGAGGCGTCGTACGCCCTGGGTGCCGGGAAGTGGCAGACCGTCTGGCGGGTCGTGCTGCCGACCGCCCGGCCCGGCCTCGCGACCGCCCTCATCCTCGGCATCGCCCGCGCGGTCGGCGAGACCTCGCCGGTGCTGCTGACGTCCGGGGCGTCGACGTTCTTCAACGCGAACCCGACCCAGGACCCGATGAACTCGCTGCCGCTCTACATCTACGCCTCGATCACGACCGGCAGCCCGCAGATGGAGGAGCGCGCGTACGCCGCCGCGGCCGTCCTGCTCTTCGCCGTGCTCGCCCTCTTCGTGCTCGCCCGGCTCGTCGCCGGCGGAAGGAAGTCCCGATGACCCGCGTGACCTGGCCCCGGATCGTCCGGGCCGTCGCCGTCCTGCTCTCGCTCCAGGTCGCCGTGATGGCGGGCCCGGGTGCCGCGAGCGCCGCGCCGTCGTACGCCCTGATCCAGGGCTCCGGCTCGTCGTGGGCGGCCAACGCGCTCAACCAGTGGGTCGCCGACGTCGACGTGTCCGGCATGAAGGTCGTCTACACCGCGAACGGCGCCGCGCAGGGCCGCAAGGACTACGCCAACAAGTCGACCGACTTCGGCGTCACGGACTCTCCCTACCGCGGCAAGGACCCGTCGACGGGCGCCGTCGACTCGCCGCTCGGCCGCTCGTTCGCCTACCTCCCGGTCGTCGCCGGCGGCACGTCGTTCCCGTACCACGTCGAGGTCGGCGGCCAGCTCGTCCGCAACATCCGGCTCTCGGGCGAGACGATCGCCAAGATCTTCACCAACAACATCAGCAACTGGAACGACCCGGCGATCACCGCGGACAACAACGGCCGGGCGTTGCCGTCGATCCCGATCATCCCCGTGGTCCGCGCCGACGGCGCCGGCGTGACGAACCAGTTCACGACCTGGATGGTCAGCCAGTACCCGTCGCTCTGGTCGGCCTGCAACGGCGGCAAGAACGCCGCCACCGACTACTTCCCGCTCAACTGCGGTCAGACCCGCGGCCAGATGAAGGGCCAGTCCGGCTCGGACGGCGTCATGAACTTCGTGAAGAACGACGGCTCGAACGGCGCCATCGCGATGGAGGAGTACTCCTACCCGCTCCAGGCGAACTTCCCGGTCGTCAAGATGCTGAACAGGGCCGGCTACTACACGCTGCCGACGCAGTACAACGTCGCGGTCGCACTGACCCAGGCCGAGATCAACAACAACGCGAGCGACCCCAACTACCTGACCCAGAAGCTCGACCGCGTCTACACGAACGGCGACAAGCGCACCTACCCGCTCTCGTCGTACGTCTACGCGATCATCCCGACGGCCGCCGACGACTCGCGCATGACGACGGCCAAGCGGCAGACGATCACGGACTTCCTCAAGCACTCGATCTGCGAGGGCCAGTCCGAGATCGGTCCCATCGGCTACTCGCCGCTGCCGGTGAACCTGGTGCAGGCGAGCTTCACGCAGATCAACAAGCTCAAGCTCGCCGACGACAAGGTCGAGTTCGACGCGTCGATCATCCAGGACGTCAAGAACTGCCACAACCCGACGTTCGTGCCGGGCAAGCCCAGCCAGAACTACCTCGCGCAGATCGCACCGATGCCGCCGGCGTGCGACAAGCCCGGCGCCGGACCGTGCGGTGAGAACGAGGGCGCCGTCAACGAGAACCCCGACGGCGACGGCAACGTCCCGGGCGGGAACGGCGGCGGCAACGGCGGCGGCAACGGTGGCGGGAACGGTGGCGGCAGCGGCGCCGGAGCCGGCGCCGGAGCCGGGGCGGGTGACGTCCCCGGCCTGGGCAGCGACGTGCCGACCGTGGACACCGACGGCGACGGCGTGCCCGACGCGCCGGCCAACGGCGCCGACCCCTCGCTGGGCGGCACGACCGGCGACGCGTCGACCGGCGCGGTCGTCGCCACGACCCTGGCTGCGGACTCCTCCGCGGGGTCGACCAAGGTGCTCACCGCTCTCGTCGTGGGCCTGTTCCTCGGCGCGCTCATCGTGCCGACCCTCGTGGGCCAGGCGGCCCGTCGGCGAGGTCGGTCGTGACCGCGCCCACGAACGGCAAGCGCGTGACCCGCATCGCCTGCGCGTCCGCGGTCCTGTTCGCCGGCCTCCTCGCGTTCCTCCCTGTCTTCCCCGGTCCCGCCCAGGCGGTCGCGGTCGAGGACGACGTGGCCGTGCACAAGACGGTCACCGCCAGCCGGGTCTTCACCAACGAGGACGGCACCGAGTACGACGCCGGCAGCCACCAGGTCTCGCTCGACGTCTCGCAGACGACCAACCTGCGTGGCCGCCAGGAGATCCACGTGTCCTGGGAGGGTGCCATCCCGACCGGCGGCACCTCGGCCGACCCCAACTCGTCCGACGGCCGGCTCCAGGAGTACCCCTTCGTCCTCATCCAGTGCCGGGGCATCGACACGGCGGGTGCCGTCCCCCGGGGCCAGGTCCGGCTGACGCCCGAGACCTGCTGGACCGGCACGTCGCCCGAGCGCTACATCTCCGCCTCCTCGCACACGCCGTCGTGGCGCTTCGACGGCTTCGCGACCGAGGCGGAGCGGCGGCCCGTCGTGGGTGCCCCCGAGCCGCTGCCGCAGAAGTGCGTCGACCTCGGCGAGCCGCTCACGGCCCGTTGGCTGCCGTTCCGCGCGCAGGGCGGCGAGGTCTACTACGGCGGTCCGGACGTCGGCGTGGGCTGCGTCGGGATGGCTCCCGAGTCGGACAACGCGGAGGGTGGGGGCCTCCCGACCAACACGCACTACGGCATCACCCGCCCGGACGGCACGGGCGAGACCGACTTCGCCGTCTGGACCTCCGCGGAGAACGCGTCGCTCGGGTGCTCGGCGGCCGTGAGGTGCGCGCTCGTGGCGGTGCCGATCGTCGGGGTCAGCTGCGACGCGTGGGGCAAGAAGCTGCCCGCCGGTGCGGTGCAGACGACCAAGGCCGGTGTCCCGCTGACCGCCAGCCAGGCGACCACCGCGGACGCGACCTGCCGCAGGACCGGCGCCTACCTGCCCGGCGAGCCCCGGTCGAGCGCGTCGACCGACCAGGCGGTGCGCGGCAACCTCTGGTGGTCGGCCTCCAACTGGCGCAACCGGATGACCGTCCCCCTCGACTTCGCCCTGACCGGCTCGGTCTGCGACGCCGTGAGCGAGGAGAAGCCGCAGGAGATCATGGGCTCGGTCGTGCTCAACGAGCTGACGCAGTCGTGGCGGCCGAAGTTCTGCACCACCAAGAGCCTGTTCACCTTCACCCACGTGCAGCAGGCCGACATGCTGGCCCGCACCCTGGTCGACGTCGGTGAGATCGACGCCGCGTTCACGACCGCTCCGAAGGACGGCGGCTACACCTCGCCGGTCGTGCAGGCGCCGACCGCGGTCGGCGGGTTCGGGATCGCCTTCTCGGTGGACGACGGGAACAAGCAGCGTCGCGAGACCCTCAACCTCAACGCCCGGTTGGTCGCCAAGCTGCTCAGCCAGTCGTACACGGCCCTCCCGGTCGTCCGCGACAACCACCCGAGCATCGGCGGCAACCCGTTCAACATCACCCTCGACCCCGAGTTCCAGGCGCTCAACCCGGGCATCACCCCGCGCTCGGACGTCGAGGCGGCGGCCGCGCTGCAGATCACCTCGGCCAGCTCGGACATGCTCTGGGCCCTGACGTCCTGGCTCGACGCGGACCCGGAGGCGCGGGCGTTCCTCGACGGCTACCCCGACCCCTGGGGCATGAAGGTCAACGAGAGCTACCGCGACATCGCGCTGCCGACCGACCAGTGGCCACTGAAGGACGAGTTCGTCGCGCCGCAGTTCTACCAGGACTCGAACGCGTGCTACGGCAAGAGCCCGGGGCCGTTCATGCAGCTGATCGCCAACCCGGCCTCGAGCCTCGGCACCGTCATCCTGAACATGCAGTTCGCGAGCTCGGCGGTCCAGACGGTCTGCAAGTACGACGGCACCGACCCGACGCTGCTGGCCCTGAAGACCCAGGGCCGTCAGCCACTCGGCTACCGCTTCGTGCTGGGACTCGTGTCCCTCTCGTCGGCGGACCGCTACCACCTCCGCGTCGCGTCCCTGCAGACGCTGTCGACGATCGCACCGTCGACGCAGTTCTCGACGCCCGAGGGTCGCTTCTTCGCCGACCCCGACCGCACCGGCCTGAAGGCGGCCGCCGCGCTGCTCAAGGGTGATGACGCCGCCGGCCAGTGGACGTTGGACTATCCGGCGATCGCCACCGGCGACGGCGCGAAGGCCTACCCCGGGACGATGCCGATCTACACGGCCGTCCCCACCGAGGGCCTCGAGGAGAAGACGGCGGTCAAGCTCGGCAGGCTGCTCTGCTACGCCCAGAAGGACGGCCAGGACCCGGGCCTGGCGAACGGCCAGCTGCCCTTCGGCTACCTGCCGATCACCAAGGCCAACGGCCTCGGAGCCCAGAGCGCCTACACCCTGTCCGCGGTCGCCGCGATCAAGGCCCAGGCGGGTGACGTGCCCGCGCTGGACGCCACGGCGCCCGACCGCGACGAGGCGTGCGACTTCAGCAAGCAGGCCGAGCCGACGCCGACCCCGAGCGAGACCGCGACGCCGACCACGCCGCCGATCACCGTCCCGGACGTGTCCATCCCGCCGCTGCCCGAGGCCACGGTGCCGACCGCTGCCACGTCGCCGTCCGCGGCGCCGTCGGCCGGACCGCCGGTGGTCGAGGCGAACGTGGTGCTCACCAACGGCCAGACCTCGCTGTTCGGCCGGCTCGGCGCGCCCGTGCTCGTGATCGTCGCGCTGGTGACGGCCATGGCCGGCTCGCTGATGCGCTGGTACGACGCGATCGTCCCGGCCTTCGCCGCGTTGCGCAGGCGGACCGCCCGGGGGAGGAAGTCATGAGTGCGCTGCTGGCCGAAGAGGCGCCCGAGACCGTCCTGAGGAGCGTCCCGGTCGACGCGTCCCCGCCGCCCGGCGGCGTGGACCAGGACCAGGTCCGGCTCGGTGTCTCGCAGGTGCTGCTGGGCACGTCGTTCCTGCTCGTCTGGGTCCTGCTCTACGTCTTCGTCCTCAGCGGGCTCGAGCAGTCGCACAGCCAGAAGAGCCTGTACGACGAGCTGCGCAGCCAGCTCGCCGAGGGCACCGCACCCGTCGGCGCCCCGGTGACGCCGGGCGCGCCCGTCGCCCTGATGTCGATCCCGAACGTCGGCGTGAAGGACGTGGTGGTCGTCGAGGGCACCCGTCCGAGCCAGCTCCAGGACGGGCCCGGGCACGTGCTCGGCAGCGTCCTGCCCGGCCAGCAGGGGACCAGCGTCGTCGCCGGGCGCTCGCTCAGCTTCGGTGCGCCGTTCGAGGGCATCCGGAACCTGCAGGTGGGGGAGCCGATCCAGGTGACGACCCAGCAGGGCGAGTTCACCTACACCGTCGTCGGCCTGCGCAAGGACGGCGACCCGGCCCCGGCCGCGGTCGCCGCCGGCAAGGGACGGCTCACGCTGCTCACCGCGCTCCGCGACCGTGGCCTCGGCGGCATCCAGGCGGAGGAGACGCTCTTCGTCGACGCGGAGCTCGACCAGGCCGCGGTGGGCGGCCAGAAGTCGGTCTCGGACACCCAGGCGTCCACGACCTGGATGGAGGCGCGGCTCGACACGGCCACGCTCCCGCTCCTGGCGCTGACCCTGCAGCTGCTCGTCGCCGCGCTGGTCGGCTTCTCGTGGGCCTGGGCCCGCTGGTCCCGGCCCGCCGCGTGGATCGCGGGCGCCCCCGTCGTGCTGGCCACGTTGTGGCTGGTCTCGTCCATCGGGTCCCGGCTGCTGCCGGGGCTCGTCTGAGGCGGGTGGTCGGGCACCCATCTCACCTGGCAGGACTCGAGGGTGCCGAGCCCCTGCCGTCCGTACCTTCTCATCACCAGTTTCTCGGGTATTTCACTAAAGAAAGGCATGTAATCATGCTTCGACGCAAGACAATGGGGACGGCGATCGTCGCCCTCGCGACGGCCGGCACCCTGGCGCTGTCGCACTCGCCCGCAGAGGCTGACTTCTCGCCCCAGCCGCAGGACGTCGTGTCCACCGGCTCGGACATCATCCAGAACTCGTTCAACTTCCTGGCCGACGGCAAGGGGGTGCTGCCCGGCTACAACACGGCCGGCAACCGCTACCGGTTCGTCAACTTCGACTCCTCGGGCGACGCCCAGGGCCGCAGCGCCTTCACCGACCCGCGCCTGCTCCCGACCGTCACCGGCAACGGCACCATCGGGACGGTCGACGGAGAGAAGTACGTCAAGCAGAGCGACCTGCGCCTGCTCAACCCGACGATCTCGCTGCGTGCCGGGCAGGACCTCGTCGTCCGCCCGAGCGGCGGCGGCGCCGGCGGTCGCGACGCGATCATCGCCGACAAGGTCGAGGGCGGCGTCGGCGGCTGGATCGACGTCGGCCGGAGCCCGAACAGCCTGAGCACCCCGAACCAGGACCTGGCGCAGACCAACCTCGGGACCAAGCTCTTCACCGTCCAGGTCGCCACGGACCGCCAGCTGATCGCGACCTCGACGACGACCAACGCACCGGCGACGCTCAGCGCCGAGGCGATCTTCAACATCTACTCGGGCGTGTGGACCACCTGGGGCCAGATCCCCGGCTACTCGGGCCCGGCGCCGAGCGAGACGATCATCCCGCTCATCCTGCCGACCGACGCCGGCATGTGGACGATCTTCTTCGGCAACGTCGACAAGCAGATCACCTCGTCCGTGGTGACCTCGGCGCAGCTGCGGACGAACCCGAACCGGATCGAGGTCCAGCAGAACGACCCGACCGCGATCACGTCGCTGCCCGCCGCGCAGCGCGCGAACGCGATCATGCCCTTCCCGCGCGGCCGGTTCGCCACGCTCGGCACGGGCTACTACACGCAGACCAAGGAGTTCGAGGGCACCCTGGCGGCGCCGAAGACGAACACCTACAACACCGACGCCGGGCACCGCACCGCCGCCAACGCCAACGGCATCCAGCTGCTCGATGCCGGCAGCACCGCGGACCAGGCCAGCCCGACCGCGCCGTACGGCGGGAACTTCCCGTACAACGCGTTCATCCGCGCCACCGACGTCAACAGCAGCGTCGCCTGGCAGCCGGGCAGCACGCTGAACTGGGTCGAGGCCCTGTTCTTCAACCCCGACCCGGACGGCCCGCTGCCGTTCGTGCGCACCCCCGCGGGTGAGGCGCTGCTCGAGGCCGCCGGCGTGACGCCGGACTACAAGGTGTTCGACACGAGCAACGCCCCGGTCGACCTCGACTGAGCCGACCGTCAGCCGACAGGAGACACGACATGACCACCACCACGACGCCGCGTTGGACGAGGACGCGTCTGTTGGCACTGGCCCTCGCGGTCGGCGTCGTCGTGGCGGCCGTCGTCGTCTACCTGCGGCTGACGGACGAGCGGACGGTGCCCTACGAGGACGCGCAGTCGGCCGGCCTGCTGACCCTGTGCTCGGCCGACGGCGAGGCCGTCACCGAGGGCAAGGTCGACGACCGGCCGTTCGCGGACGTCGTCGTGGGTGAGACCGGGTTGCCCTCGGACTTCGACCCCGAGGGTGCGGTGGCGACGCTGTTCGCGTACCAACCGCGCCAGGGCATCGACGCCGGCGAGTTCAGCGGTGTGCCGCTGACCGCCGCCGGCGTCCTCGCCGACCCGGACGAGCCCGCCGCGGCGGTCACGGAGGACGGGTGGTCGGTCTCCGACTTCACCGTCGCGTTCCCGGCGACCTTCGACGGCTACGTCCAGCTGCGGCTGATCCTCGGCACGCCAGCGGCCGGAACCCTCACCGAGAACCCCTACGACACCGCCGACATCCGTGTCGACGGCGACTCGTGGGAGCTCGTGCGTGGTGGGTCCGCGTCGTGTGCCGACGCTGCCGAGCTCATTTCCTGAACTACCTCCCAAGGAGAACCAAGCATGAGGATCCTCAAGAAGAAGACGTGGGCGACCGCGGTGGGCCTGGCCCTCGTGGCGACCGCGGCCGGCGGGGTGGCGCTCGCGCTGCCCGAAGACCCGGCGGGCTGGTACGAGGGCGACAACGCCACCGTCGCCGACCCGAACCACCTCACGGTCCCGCTCAAGCTGTACGACGCGGGCGGCACGGCCATCACCACCGGTAGCACGTCCACGCCGCTCGCGGCGTTCGTCGCGTCCGACGGCGACGTCCGGGCCGGCGACACGCACGCGACCCTGTTCGTGCACCTGCCCCAGACCGGCACCGCGCCGGGCGCGTGGCCGGGCGTGCAGGCGACCGGCACCGACAGGTTCACCGGTGCCGGCGAGGTCGCGGAGCCGGGCGGCCTGAACGGCAAGCCGCGGGTGCGCACGACGGTCGACGGCAGCTCCACGCTGGCCGACGTCGCCGCCGCGCTGCCGCAGAACAGCGCGAACCCGGAGTTCGCCGGCGTGTACGAGCTGCGTCTGCGGACCAGCTCGGCCACCGGGGGTGTCAGCGACGCCTACGCGGCGACGTACGTGAAGGTCACCGGCAGCACCTGGAACGTCGCCCCGGCGCCGACCCTCGGTGGGGGCGGCGGTCCCGAGCCGGCGGTCAACACCTCGGTCGCGCCGACCTGGCCGGCGTCGCTCAAGTACGGCACCGCTGCGTCGGTCTCCGTCACCGTCAACCCGGCCTCAGGAGCCGCGAAGCCTTCCGGCGTCGTGCGTCTGGTGACCGGGACGACCACGCTCGCGACGGCGAACCTGTCGGCCGCCGGCACGGCGACCCTCGCGCTGCCCAAGACCGCACTGGCGCCGGGAGCCCGGACGCTGAAGGTGGTCTACCCGGGCGCCTCCGGCACGTTCAACTCGTCGGAGTCGACCGCCAAGAGCTACACGGTGGCGAAGGCGACGCCGGGCAAGCCGACGTTCAAGGTGACGAAGAAGCCCACGCCGAAGGCCAAGGGCGCGGCGACGGTCACGGTGTCGGTCCCGAGCGGACTGCTGCCGTCGACCGGCAAGCTCGCCCTGAAGATCGTCAAGGGCTCGGTCACCAAGAAGGCCAAGGGCGCGGTGAAGGGCGGGAAGGCGACGGTGAAGCTGCCGAAGCTGCCCAAGGGCAAGTGGGTCGTGACGATCGTCTACTCGGGCGACACGTACTACCTCACGTCCACGTCCAAGGCCTTCAAGCTGAAGGTCAAGTAAGGCAATAGAGTAAAGTGGATCCATTCCGACGGCGTGGCGCCGGGGGCGACCCCGGCGCCGCGCCGCCGCCCATCGAGGAGAACCGCATGAGCGTCGACCTGACCGACGTCCTGCCTGCCGTCGACGCCGACCGGGCAGCCGCCCTGGCGGCGGCGCCGGCCCCCGGCGCGCACGCCGCCACGATCACGACCGCGGGCCTCGAGGCCGACCGGGTCTCGGCCTGGTTCGGCCAGCGCAAGGTGCTCGACCGCGTGAGCCTCGACATCCCGGCCGGGCAGGTGACCGCCCTGATCGGGCCGTCCGGCTGCGGCAAGTCGACGTTCCTCCGCATCCTCAACCGGATGCACGAGCTGGTGCCCGGGGCGTCCCTCGCCGGCGAGGTGCGCCTCGACGGGGTCGACATCTACGACCCGGAGCGCCGGCTCACCGACGCCCGCAAGCAGATCGGGATGGTCTTCCAGAAGCCCAACCCGTTCCCGGCCATGTCGATCTACGACAACGTGCTGGCCGGGCTCAAGCTCACCGGCACCAAGGCCGCGCGCTCCGAGAAGGACGACCTCGTCGAGGAGTCGCTGCGCCGGGCGGGCCTCTGGGCCGAGGTCGCCGACCGGCTCAAGCAGCCGGGCTCGGCGCTGTCCGGTGGCCAGCAGCAGCGCCTCTGCATCGCGCGCTCGCTCGCCGTGAAGCCACGGGTGCTGCTCATGGACGAGCCCTGCTCGGCGCTCGACCCCACCTCGACCCGCGTCGTCGAGGAGACGATCACCGAGATCGCCAAGGACGTGACGATCGTGATCGTCACCCACAACATGCAGCAGGCGCACCGCGTCTCCGACCAGTGCGCGTTCTTCCTCGCGGCGCACGGGACGCCGGGTGTCATCGTCGAGCACGGCCCGACCGAGGCCATCTTCGACAGCCCGCAGGACCAGCGCACCAACGACTACGTCAACGGCCGCTTCGGCTAGACATCGGTGGACTGGCAGCGCGATCTCGTCGCGCTCCTGACCGGGTTCGTGCTGGCGACGATCACGACGCCCGTCGGGGTGTCGGGGGCGGTGTTCCTGCTGCCCGTGCAGCTGTCGGTCCTGCACGTGCCGAACCCCCGGATCACCCCGACCAACCTGCTCTACAACGTCGTCGCCGGACCCGGCGGGATCCTCCGCTACCTGCGCCGCGGGGGCGTCGACCGTGACCTCGTCGCGCAGCTGCTGGCCGGGTCGGTGCCCGGCGTGGTCATCGGCGCGGTCGTCCGCGTGTACGTCGCCGCCGACCCGGACGTCTTCCGGCTGCTCGCCGCGGCGGTGCTCCTGCCCACCGGCCTGCTGATCCTCCGGAGGCCCGCGCCGGGCTCGATCCGCCGACGGCTCGGCCCGCGCACCGTCCGCGTCCTCGCGTTCGGCGTCGGCATCGTCGGCGGGATCTACGGCGTCGGGGGCGGGTCGATCCTCGGCCCGATCCTGGTCGGCACCGGGATGACCGTCGCGGCGGTCGCGCCTGCCGCCCTGCTGTCGACGTGGGTCACCTCGATCGTCGGCGTGGCGACGTACGCCGTCGTCGCGCTTGACGCCCCCGGCACGGTGTCGCCCGACTGGAGCCTGGGCGTGGCCGCGGGTGTCGGGGGCCTGGTGGGCGGGTGGCTCGGTGCCTCGCTGCAGATTCGGGTCCCGGAGCGTGCGCTCCGTACGCTCCTGGGCGTGGTCGCGGTGTCCCTCTCCGGCCTGTACGTCGTGCAGGTGCTCGGATGAGGCACTGGCGTCCCGTCGCCCTGGCCGTCACCGCGCTGCTCGCGCTCGGCGGCCTGGGCTACGCCGCGGCCCAGACGGTGGCGGCTCCGCGGGAGATCGACCTGGGGCTGGACACCACGCAGCAGCAGGTGGCCGCGCCGAGCCCGGCGCAGCAGACCGCACCCGCGCAGCCCGCCGCGCCGACGGGCCCGCCGCGCGTCGACGAGTCCTGGGTCGCCGCGAACGCCGCCAAGGCCGGCATCCCGACCGCCGCGCTGCGCGCCTACGCCAACGCCCAGCTGTCCGAGCCGACGGCCTGCGAGGTCGGCTGGACCACGCTGGCCGGCATCGGCTGGATCGAGTCGCAGCACGGCACGGTCGGGCGACCGGACCCTCGGCGACGACGGCCACTCGTCGACCCCGATCCTCGGCCCGGCCCTCGACGGCGACCCGTTCGCCGCGATCCGGGCGACGCGCGCGACCACGGCGTGGCACGGCGACCGGGACTGGGACCACGCGGTCGGGCCGATGCAGTTCATCCCCTCGACCTGGGAGCAGTGGGGGACCGACGGGGACGGCGACGGCACCGCCGACCCCAACGACATCGACGACGCCGCGGCCACCGCGGTCGCCTACCTCTGTGCCGACGGCCACGACCTGACCTCCGGCGCCGGCTGGGCCGACGCGATCTTCGGCTACAACCACGACGACACCTACGTCGACAACGTGCACGCCGCTGCCTCCGCCTACGCCGAGCGCACGCAGTAGCTCACGCGGGCGACCCGATGCCCCCGATCAGGAGGGACTGAACGGGGTGCGGGGCTCGGTGTTCAGGGGTCCGACGGCCGATCACCGAAGTGGGCGATCAGCTGGTGCGCGTAGCGGCGTCGGTCGTCGTCGGGGGTGACGTCGATGGTGCCGGTGTGGTCGCGGAGGTACTGGTAGCCGAGGGGGGAGCGCCAGAGGTAGACGCCTGGTTCGACGGTGACGTAGGACCAGCCGCCAGTCGCCTTGGCCCGATGGTGCGGCCGGCAGGTCGGGGCCTGGTTGCACGAGCAGGTCGGTCCGGCGTCGCGGGCGTCCGGGTCGTGGGGGACGCGGTGCTCGCAGTCGCAGGCGGTCGCTGGTCGGGTGCACCAGGGATGCACGCAGTGGATGTCGCGGAGCCGGGTCTGGGCCTTGAGCCGGTCGGAGGCTTCGTAGGACATCACGTGGATGTGCTGGTCCAGGTCGATGACGGGCTGGACGGTGACCGCGAGGTCGCCGTCGCCGCACCAGCGGCGGATCTGCTCGGCGGTCAGCGCCTGGAGGCACTCCTCGAGGCGGGCCAGGTCGGTGCCGGATGCCGGCGCGTCGGGCGAGAAGCCGCGTAGGGCGTCGGCGGCGAGGTGGGCGTGGAGCACCAAGCGGCGCTTCGCGACAGGCCGGGACGACGGAGCGGGCGCCGACGGGTCGTCCGGTGCCTCGAATCCGAACGCGAGCTGGGTCCGCGCCATGTCGCCCAGTGCCTGCGAGCGGCGCACGTCGAGGGACTCGCTGGAGCCGAGCGCCGCCCGGGCGGCGGCACCGGCACCGACGGCGCCGTCGAGGTCGTAGGCGTCGGCGAAGTCGAGCTCGCCCTCGACCCGCACGGTGCCGTCGTGGCTGACCTGCTCGAGGTCGATGTCGAAGCGGCGGGCCTCGGCCGCGGCGACGCGGTCTCGCTCGGCCTGCTCGGGGTCGAACCGGGCGATCGCCTCGGTGATCAGCCGCTCGAGCTGCGCCGGTCCGATGGAGTGCGCCACGGATGCGACGTGTCGGTCCACGAACGCGGCTGCCGCGGGGGACAGGCACATCGTGCGTTCGGCGATCGTGCGCAGCCGCCACGCGACCAGGCGCCCCTCCACCATCCGCTGCCAGCATCGAGGGAGCCGGTAGTGCGCCTCGACCGTCAGCGAGAGACGCCGCCGGCCGGAGAGCGGCGACAGGCCCATCGCCGCGGCGTACTCGACCACGGCGTACTCCGCGACCTCCGGGCATCCCTCCCCACCCAGCGGCAACGCCCTCTCGTGCCACGCGGCGCACGGCCCGACCAGCGAGTCGCCGGAGTGCATCGCCGCGAACGTCGCGCTGGCGATCATGACCTCGCGGTCCGCCTGCTCCTCGTCCGTCTTGCGTGCCCGCGCGAAGTCCAGGACGGACGTGGGGTCGTCACATCCGTCGAGCGGAGTGAGGTCGGGCGTGGAGGTCATCGTGAGACCCACTCAAGCACCAGGCACCGACAGTTCCGGGACGTCGGTGAGCCGCCTGTGGAGACGCTGACCGCGGCCGGAGGATCGCCCAGGGATCCGCCGTAGACTGGCCCGGCACCCCCTCCCTTCGCTGGGCGGGGGCTGTCGTGTTGTCCCCCGACCCCTGGAGCACCCGTGACCCTCGCCGGCCTGGCCGATGCCGTCCTCGCCGACCGCACCCTGACCGAGGCGATGGCCGACGCCCGCGGCGGCGCCGTCCCGGCGCTCGACCTGACCGGTCCGGAGGCGCTGCGGCCGTTCGTGGTGACGGGGCTGGTGCGCGCCGGGCGCACGGTGCTGGCGGTGACCGCGACGTCGCGCGAGGCCGAGGACCTGGTCGAGCAGCTGGGCTCGCTGCTCGACCCGAGCACGGTCGCCTACTACCCGAGCTGGGAGACGCTGCCGCACGAGCGGCTGAGCCCGCGCAGCGACACCGTCGGCAAGCGGCTCGCCGTGCTGCGCCGGCTCGTGCACCCGGGCACCGACGAGGCGACGCGGACCGCTGAAGGTCGTGGTGGCGCCGGTCCGGTCGGTGCTCCAGCCGCAGGTCGGAGGGCTGGGCGACCTCGAGCCGGTCGACCTCAAGCCCGGGGACACCGCGCCGCTGGAGGACGTCGTCCGCCGGCTGGCCGACGCGGCGTACTCGCGGGTCGACCTGGTCGAGAAGCGCGGCGAGTTCGCGGTCCGCGGCGGCATCGTCGACGTGTTCCCGCCGACCGAGGAGCACCCGCTGCGCGTGGAGTTCTGGGGCGACGACGTCGAGGAGATCCGCAGCTTCTCGGTCGCCGACCAGCGCACCCACGAGAAGGTCGACCGAGCTGTGGGCGCCGCCGTGCCGCGAGCTGCTGCTCACCGACGGAGGTGCGGGAGCGCGCCGCCGAGCTCGGCCGGCAGCACCCGCAGCTCGTCGAGCTCACGGACAAGATCGCCGCCGGCATCGCCACCGAGGGCATGGAGGCGCTCTCGCCCGTGCTCGTCGACGAGATGGAGCTGCTCGTCGACCTGCTGCCCGCCGACACCCACGTCCTGGTCCTCGACCCCGAGCGGGCGCGGCGGCGGGCGCACGACCTGGTCGCCACGAGCGAGGAGTTCCTCGGCGCGAGCTGGGCGGCCGCCGCCGGCGGCGGGTCGGCGCCCATCGACCTCGGCGCGGCGTCGTACCGCTCGCTCGGCGACGTCCGCGAGCACGCGGTCGCGCAGGGCAAGGCGTGGTGGAGCGTCAGCCCGTTCGGCATCGCCGACGACGCCGACGCCGGCGAGGACGAGCGGGGTGCCCGACCCGGCTGCTGCCGATGCAGGTCGTCGACCCCTACCGCGGCGACGTCGACCGGGCGTTCGCCGACCTCGAGAAGTGGCGGGCGGCGGGCTACCGCGCGGTCGTCGTCCACCCCGGTCACGGTCCCGCCCAGCGCACCGTCGAGGCACTCGGGGAGCGGGACGTCGCCGCGCGGCTCGTCGACGCACCTCGACGACGCGCCGGCCGGCGACGTCGTCACGGTGACCTGCGGGGCGCTCAGCCACGGCTTCGTCGACGACGAGCAACCGGCTCGTCCTGCTCACCGGCGAGGACCTCTCCGGCCAGCGCGCCTCGACCCGCGACATGCGCGTCGATGCCCGACGCGGCGCAAGAAGCAGATCGACCCGCTCGAGCTCAAGCGCCGGCGACTACGTCGTGCACGAGCAGCACGGCGTCGGCCGGTTCGTGGAGATGAAGCAGCGCGAGGTGCAGGGCGCGACCCGCGAGTACCTCGTCCTCGAGTACGGCGCCTCGAAGCGTGGCGGGCCGCCCGACCGCCTCTACGTGCCGGCCGACGCGCTCGACCAGGTCACCCGCTACGTCGGCGGCGAGCAGCCGAGCCTCGACCGGCTGGGCGGCTCGCGACTGGGCCAAGCGCAAGGGCCGGGCCCGCAAGGCGGTCCGCGAGATCGCGGCCGAGCTGATCAAGCTGTACGCCGCGCGGCAGGCCACCAAGGGCCACGCGTTCGGGCCGGACACGCCCGTGGCAGCGCGAGCTCGAGGACGCCTTCCCGTTCCACGAGACGCCCGACCAGCTGACCACCGTCGAGGAGGTCAAGGGCGACATGCGCCGGACCGTGCCGATGGACCGGCTCGTCTGCGGCGACGTCGGCTACGGCAAGACCGAGATCGCGGTGCGGGCGGCGTTCAAGGCGGTCCAGGACGGCAAGCAGGTCGCCGTCCTCGTCCCGACCACGCTGCTGGTGACCCAGCACCTGTCGACGTTCCAGGAGCGGATGACCGGCTTCCCGGTGCGGATCGAGGGCCTCAGCCGGTTCCAGACCGACAAGGAGGCCAAGGCCGTCGTCGAGGGCCTCGCCGACGGCACCGTCGACATCGTGGTCGGCACGCACCGGCTGCTCAACCCGGACATCAGGGTCAAGGACCTCGGCCTGATCGTGGTCGACGAGGAGCAGCGGTTCGGCGTCGAGCACAAGGAGCAGATGAAGCGGCTCCGCACCTCGGTCGACGTGCTGTCGATGTCCGCGACGCCGATCCCGCGCACCCTGGAGATGGCGATCACCGGCATCCGCGAGATGTCGACGATCACCACGCCGCCGGAGGAGCGGCACCCGGTGCTGACGTACGTCGGCGCCTACGAGGACCGCCAGGTCGTCGCCGCCGTCCGCCGCGAGCTGCTGCGCGAGGGCCAGGTCTTCTACATCCACAACCGGGTCAGCTCGATCGAGAAGGCCGCGGCCAAGATCCGCGAGCTGGTGCCCGAGGCGCGGGTCGCGACCGCGCACGGCCAGATGGGGGAGCACCAGCTCGAGCAGGTGATGCTCGACTTCTGGGAGAAGCGCTTCGACGTGCTGGTCTGCACGACGATCGTCGAGTCCGGGCCTGGACGTCTCCAACGCCAACACGATGATCATCGAGCGCTCCGACACCCTCGGCCTCAGCCAGCTGCACCAGCTGCGCGGCCGGGTCGGCCGCGTCGCGCGAGCGCGCGTACGCGTACTTCCTCTACCCGGCGGAGAAGCCGCTCACCGAGACCGCGCACGAGCGGCTGGCGACGCTGGCGCAGCACTCCGACCTCGGCGGCGGCATGGCGATCGCGATGAAGGACCTCGAGATCCGCGGCGCCGGCAACCTGCTCGGCGGCGAGCAGTCCGGCCACATCGCCGACGTCGGCTTCGACCTCTACGTCCGGCTGGTCGGCGAGGCGGTCAACGAGTTCAAGGGCGACGGGCGAGCCCGAGCTCGACGAGGTCCGCATCGAGCTGCCCGTCGACGCGCACCTGCCGCACGACTACATCCCCAGCGAGCGGCTGCGGCTGGAGATGTACAAGCGCCTCGCCGAGGTCCGCGCCGACGAGGACGTCGACCTGCTCCGCGAGGAGATGGTCGACCGGTACGGCGCCCCGCCGGTCGAGGTCGAGTCGCTGCTCCTCGTCGCCCGCTTCCGCGGCCGGGCCCGCCGGGCCGGGATCGGCGAGGTCACCATCGCCGGCAGCAACGTGCGGTTCGCCCCGGTCGAGCTGCCCGAGTCGCGCGTCGTCCGCCTCCAGCGGCTCTACCCGAAGTCGATCGTCAAGGCGCCGGTCAAGACCGTCCTCGTGCCGCGTCCGGGCACGCCGGGCCGCACCGGCACGCCGCTCGCCGGGCATCGCGCTGCTCCAGTGGGCGCACGAG